>SGYL01000009.1 GCA_004213885.1 Alphaproteobacteria bacterium | reverse complement strand
CTTAATCTAGAAACTTTATTACCAGATCTTATCCAATCATTTATTCCTTTTTTAAGGTTATAAATTTTAAGGTCTGGTTTTTTTTTGTTAATTAAGTTTGATATATACTTTGACCTTACTCCTAAAGCACAAACAAATATTACAGATTCATTTTTAGATATTTTTTTGTTGAAGTCTTCATACCAATTTTCAAAAATAAATTTGTTCTTTTTATCTAATAAGGATATTAAAATGCTACCCTCAATTATACCATTAGACTTCCATTCATTTTGAGTTCTAACGTCTATAATATTTATGTCTTTTTCAATTAAATTTTTGAGCTCACTGTTATCTATGTCAATCACCTCTGCATTTACAAACTTAATAGATATAATAAATAAAAAAAGTAAAATTCTCACTCATTCCTCTTAAATGTAACAACTTGCTTCTGTGAAGTTAAATTAATTTCATCAATTACAGTACCTCTCCTCATCTTAAGAACATCAATAATAACATCTGATATATCATTAGGTTCAATAAATTCATCATGTTCCTTACCAGGAGATATTTTTAAGTTATTATAAAAAGGTGTTTTAACTATACCTGGATTAATTTGAGTGACTTTAATGTTGTTTAAAGAAGTTTCAATTCTTATTGATTTAACAAACCCACGCAAACCAAATTTGCAAGCACTATAAATGCTTCCATATTTGCCAACCTTATATGAAGCTTCAGATCCAATATAAATTAAAAATCCATTATTAATTGTTTTAAAATATGGCAATAAAAGTCTTGTAATTATTATATGAGAATTCAGATTTAATTTAATAAATTCAGATATTTGTTTTGGAGAAAAATTCTCTAAACTATCTAGTTTTCCTGAACCAGCGTTGCTAATCAATCCACTAATAGGTTTTTCTTTTATATAACTGCTTAACTTTTCATATTCATTTTCAATATTTGATAAATCAAATTCAATATGATAATAATTTTTATGAGAAAAATTTGGATTTCTTCTTGAAACACCTAATACATTTGCTTTGTTTTTTAGCAAAGCTTTAGTTATGGATAAACCTATTCCACTTGAGCTTCCGGTAACAATAATATTTTTATTGGATAGCATGTAAGTTAATATGGAGTGCAAGAGAAAATATGTACATCTTTTTTAACTTTTTTATGAATTATATTTTTACAATATGAAATCATCTCTTTTTCAATTTCACCCTTATAAGAATATACATTATCTTTTTTTTTAAAATCATGCGAAAATAATTCATCTCCAGGGTACATATTATTTATTGTATTAAAGATTTGTTTTGGGAATCTTAAAGAACCAAAACTAACTGAATGTAAATAATTTGTATTAATTTCATCTAAAATTGTACTTATCAATTCTTTATAAGAAATCTTCCAATTATTATTATATATTAACGGGTCAAACCTTAGACCAATTTTCCACCCAAGTGATGTAAGTTGTTTTAATGATTTTATTCTTAGATTTATTGCTGGGGCCTTAATATCAAATTTTTGAGCTAAGTCACCTGGGAGTAAACTATAAGCAATTATAATATTTTCTGACGGTTTATTTTTTAAAAAAGGATTAATTTGTAAACTTTTTGTTCTAAACTCATATGTAATTTTTTTATTTTCTAAATAGTTTTTTAAGAAAAAATCTGCAAAACTTGTTACTTTTTCCATTGCTAATGAATCACAGTCATACCCAGAAAAAAACGTAATACTCTTACCTTTATTTCTAATAACCAAATTATTAATTTGGTTTAAAAAATCTTCATAATTAACAAAAACCAAGTAATTAGCGGAAGAATATAAACCTTGTAAAAAACAATATTTACAATCGTAAATACAATTATACATATGAGAAAAATAATAATTTTTACTGGCACCTAATCCAAATCCTTCTGGAGCTTTTAAAACAAAATTATTATTTTTTTTTGCTAGAATTAACAAAGGATCTTTTTTTTGTAATCTAAAACTTTGATTTTTTTTATTAAAAATTTCAGAATATTTGTTAATATATATTATTCTCGACCTTTTAAATTTAGATAGAATAGACAAGGTTCTTGAATAGTCTTTAATTTCATTTTCAACATAAATAGTATTGATCAATATTTTTTCCTACAATAATTTTTGTTTTAAGTGATTTATTACTAGTTTTCCATTTTTTAATTTTTTAATGAATTCTAAATTATGTTTTAAATCATTAGGATTAAACTTCTTTAAAAGATTTTTTAAAACATTCTGTTCGTAAGCTGAAAATTTAAATTCTTTTTCAATTTTTTTATAAAAATTCAAAACGTAAGAAATTGGAAAAATGGTAATCTTCATTTCATGAGATAAATTCATTATTTCTGTGATATATTTTTTTTGTTCAGATTTGATTATTTTTTTATCAAAATCTAATAGTTTATACTTTTCTGGCATAGATAGAGTTGTAACAAATATCAATGCCTTATTAACCAATTTTTCTAATGTTTTATATATCTCATATATATTTGTTAAAGTTATGAATTCTTGATTGTGAGAGGTTTGTTCTTTGGATAGAGCATTCTTTTTTTGAAACTTCTTTAGACAAGTTACTGAAGGATAAAGCTTATTTTTTGAACTTGAGTCTATTATTTCATCAATAATGAAAAAATGTGGTGAATTTAAATTAGATAAAAATGAAAATGAAAAAAAAATCCATGTTGTTTGTTCATTAGCATTTGCACAATTATTTAAATAAATAGGTATTACAGTTGGAGAAATTGTATCCTGATTAATTGCAAGCCATATATCTTTTTTTTGATTAGAAAATATTGGAAATAAATTATATTTCTTTTTAGGTTTAAGATTGAATCTATTAATAAAAAATTGAGCCTCAGATATGTTGTTTACTATGAAACAATATTCGCAAATATAACTATTATCAGTTGAATTTAACTTTTCCATTTTAATAATTTATTATGATACTCACTAAATAATTTTTGGTTATTACGGTTTTTTGCTCCAATTAAAATAATTTTAATTTTTGAAATCAAATCATCAATAGCATAATTTTTTTGTTCTTCATTAAACCAATTATTTAATATATTTTTTTCTATTGCCATTATTCTGAACCTATCCATACCCCAATATTTTTTTGATAATTGTCCATCATGACCGCCATGTTTTATAGTAAGTTTGTCTTCCAAAAAATGAATTTTTATTTTAGAGGAAACTCTTAACCAAAATTCATAATCCTCACACACCTCAAAACTTTCATCAAAATATCCTATTTTATTAAATAATTTTTTTTTAATGATAGTACTACTTGGTGAAATACAACAAAGTTTTAAACAATTCTTAAAAATATAACCACCATATTTTTTATGGATTTTTTTTTGATTTAAATGTTTTCCATTTTTAAACCAAATTTCATTTGTATGAAGAAAATCAACATCTGAATTTTTTAAAATATATTCCTTTTGTAAAAATAATTTATCTTTCATCCATTCATCATCAGAGTCTAAAAAGGATATCCAATTACTTTTGGATATTCTGATGCCTGCATTTCTTGCTGAGCTTACACCTTTTTTATCATGATAAATATAACAAATATTTCTAAAATTTTTAGATACCATTTCACGTGTATTATCAGTAGACCCGTTGTCTACAACAATGATTTCATTAGGTTGAAAAGTTTGATTTAAAACAGATCTTATAGACCTATTTAACAATTTAGACCTATTATAAGTTGGAATTATCACAGATATTTTTATGTTTTCACTGCTCATATAAAATCAATTTTTCACTTTTTGAATATTTTTAAACGAATTATTTTTAACAGAATTGACAGATTTTGAGACTTCATAAATATTCATTTCTATTGAAAATTGACACTCGAAATCATGAGTTTTATCAAACCATGTATTAAAATTATCATAATTCAGTAAAACAGGTTGTCTTGAATGAATTCGATTAATTTTTGAATAACTTTCTCTTGTAACAATACATGCCCCATCATCGTTATAAATTCCAGCAAAAAACATAATTTCATCTGATAAAAAATGATAAAATGGTATTTTATTTTGACCAATCCTTTTCCACTCATAATAACCATTAGCTAAAAAAATACATCTTTTTGTATTGTTAAATGATTTCTTAACCATTAACGTTTCAGAACGTGAATTAAAAATTTTTACTTTCTCAGACCAATTAGCTGTTATCCCCCAATTAATAATTATAGGTAATTTATTTTCATTTAGAATTAAAATACTTGAACCGGGCGAAATATTAAAGTTTGGTTTAAATTCATAATTTATATTGATATTAAACTTAGACAAGTCATATAAAGTAAACCTTCCACACATATAAATAGAATAATGCTTATGAATTAATTTTAAATTACTTTATTTATTCATTGTTTCATTTAATGTAATTAAAATGAATGAATTTGATTTTATTATAATTGGTGCTGGTTCCGCTGGTTGCGTGTTAGCTAATAGGCTAACTAAAAACCCTAAAAACAAAGTATGTTTGATTGAGTCTGGCCCAAAAGATTGGAATCCACTAATACATATACCCGCAGGTTTTATGTATAACCTAAAAAATAAAAATCTTAACTGGATGTATCAATCTGAACCCTGTTGGGGAACTAAAAATCGATCCATTGAAATTCCAAGAGGTAAAACACTTGGTGGTTCAAGTTCTATTAACGGAGTTGTTTTTAATAGAGGCCAAAGCATGGACTTTGATGTTTGGGCTCAAAAAGGAAACAAAGGTTGGTCTTATGATGATTTGTTGCCTCATTTCAAAAATATGGAGAAAAAAATTGGGGATGCAGATTCAGAATTTAGAGGTGACAATGGAGAGCAAATTATTTCTAATTTAGAATGGAGACATCCTTTATGTGATGCATTTATAAACGGAGCTATGGAATATGGTATCCCTCTTAATAAAGATTACAATGGTGAAAGACAAGAAGGAGTATCTTATGTTCAAAGAACTACTCACAAACGTTTGAGAAAGAGTTCAGCTAGATCATTTTTGTATCCTATAAAAAACAGAAAAAATTTAGAAATTTTAACAAATGCGCATGTTACAAAAATAATCATAGAAAATAACATAGCAAATGGTGTTGAATACGTTTTATCAAATAACAAAACAAAAAAGATTAAAATTAAAGCCAATAGAGAAGTTATATTATCTGCTGGAGCGATAAACTCTCCACAGATACTTCAAATTTCAGGTGTAGGCCCTGCGGATATTCTCAAAAAAAATGGTATCAATATTATTCATGATCTTTATGGAGTTGGAAAAAACTTAAGGGATCATTACAATGTCAGGCTGACTGGCAGGGTTAAAAATATTTCTACCATTAATGAACAGTCAAGAGGGCTACCTCTTATAAAAGAAATTATAAAGTACTTTTGGAATGGTAATTCAATTTTAAGTTTAGGACCAACTCTTGTTTATTGTTTTTGGCATTCTGATGAAACTATTAAAAATCATGATTTACAAATGACATTTACCCCAGCAAGTTACCCAGAAGGAAATCAGGCAGGCCTAGATACCGAGCCTGGATTTTCTATAGCAGCGTGGCAACAAAGACCAGAAAGTCTTGGATGGGTTAATGTTAAAAGTTTAAACCCTTTTGAAAAACCAATTATTCAACCAAATTATCTTTCAGCTCCAGAAGATCAAAAAGTTGCAGTTGAAGGCATAAGATTATCTAGAAAATTAATGCACAGCAACGCTCTATCAAAATATTTAGACCATGAACTTTATCCTGGAAAAGGAGTAGGAGATAGTTTTAATGAATTACTTGATATAGCACGTGAGAGAGGTTTAACCTGTTATCATCAAATGGGTACATGTAGAATGGGTCCAAGTGCAGATAAAACAGCAGTTGTTAATAATGAACTTAAAGTATACGGCATTGAAAACCTTAGAGTAGTAGATGCATCCATAATGCCAACAATGTTGTCTGCTAATTTAAATGCAGGCGCAATGATGATAGGAGAGAAAGCTTCAAGTATAATTTTAAAAGATAACTAATTTAATTTCCTTTAAAATTTGGCTTTCTTTTTTCCATAAAAGCTCTTCTTCCTTCAATATAATCATTACTGTCAAAACAAGCTTCAGCTAATTTTTTACATTCCATTAAATTTCTATCACTTGGATTTTTTAAAATTTCAATTCCAATATTTTTCATTGCTTTAATAGTCAATGGAGCATTTCCAGCAATTTTTTCAGCATAATTATTTACAAATTCTTCAAGACTTCCATCTTCTACAAGTTTTTGAACCAATCCACAGGACAAAGCTTCATCAGCTAATATTCTTTCAGCAGTAAACATAAAATGCTTTGACATCCCTGGACCCATTATATCGAACAATCTTTTAATAGATGAAAAAGGATAACCTAATGATAGTTTAGCTGCAGGCATTGCAAATTGTGACTTTTTGGAACATAACCTTATATCACAACAAACAGCGACATTTAGTCCGCCGCCTATACAATAGCCGTCAATCATTGCAATTGTTGGCTTTGGAAATGATTCTAACCTTTCATAAACTTTTTGAGTTCTAGAATTGTAATGTAATACCGCTTCTTTTGTAGATCGTTCTTTTTCAAATTTTGAAATATCAGCACCTGATACAAAAGATTTTCCACCCGCACCATTTAAAACAACAACTCTAACATTATGATCTTTTTCACATTGATTTAACATTTCTTCTAAACTATCCCACATGTCCAAAGATACAGCGTTATGCTTTTCTGGATTATTAAAAGTTATGTAAGCAACATTACTCTTAATATTCAAAATCATTTTATTTGTTGTCATCTTATACCTCTATTTAAATAATATTATGTTGTTCTAAAGAAATTAATTCACCATCTTCAATACCTAGTTCATTTAATATTTCCTTAGTATGTTCTCCTTTTTTGGGAGGCTTTTGTTTAAATTCATTTGGAGTTCTATTCAAATTGAATGGTTGATTAACAAGACATGTTTTGCCAAATGGATCAGTATTAATTTCTTTAGCCATATTTAAGTGCTTAACTTGTGGGTCATTAAATACTTCATCAATTGAATATATTGGACCACATGGACAACCTACTTTTTCTAATTCATCAACCCATTCTTCACTTGTTTTTTTAGAGGTTACTTCTTCAATTAAACCATTAAGATAATCTCTATTTTCTAATCTAGCCTTGGCACTAGAAAATTCTGGCATTTCTAACCATTCTTTTTTATTTACGGCCTCTGCAAACCTCTTCCAAATAGTTTCCCCTGCAACACCAAGATTAATAGCTCCATTAGATGTTTTAAAAACTCCTGTTGGAACACTTGTTGGATGATTATTACCTGCTTGTTTTGGAATCGTTTTTTCACATAACCATCTTGCAGCTTGAAAATCTAACATAAATATTTGTGCCTGTAATAATGAAGTTGTTACCCATTGTCCTTTGCCAGATTTTTCTCTTTCAATTAATGCTGTTTGTATACCCATTGCACAAAATAATCCAGCTGTTAAATCAGCTATTGGGACACCTACTCTCATAGGGCCTTCGCCAGGCGCTCCTGTTATACTCATTAAGCCACCCATCCCTTGTGCAATTTGATCAAATCCAGGTCTTTTCCCATAAGGTCCATCTTGACCAAAACCTGATATACTAGCCAAAATAATCTTAGAATTTATTTTCTCTAATTTACTATAATTAATCCCTAATCTATCTTTAACATCAGGCCTAAAATTTTCTACCACAACATCGCTTTTTTCAACAAGTTTATAAAATATTTCAATTGCTTTTTTATCTTTTAAATTAAGGGTTAAACTTCTTTTATTTCTATGCAAATTTTGGAAATCAGCAGTGTCTCTAGAAGCACCTAAAGACCCATCTGGTTCAATACTCTCAGGAGGTTCAATTTTGATCACATTAGCTCCCCAGTCAGCTAATTGTCTTACAGCTGTTGGACCTGATCTAACACGAGTAAGATCGAGTACAGTTATATGTGATAATGCTTCTGATGCTGAAATGTGAGGCATACGATATCCTTTAGATTATAATTAATTAATTGTAAAAATTGATTTATATCAATAATAATACCCTATCACATGGTACTATTATGCAAATAGAAAAATTTAACGAAAAAAAATTACAAAAACAAATTGAAGAATTTGAGAAAGATTCAAAAAAAATTTTTATCAGTACGGATGAAACTACTATCTGTTGGAGAATTTGGGGTAAAGGACAACCCATTATTTTTTTACATGGTGGTTATGGGTCTTGGAAGCATTGGATTAAACAAGTTACATACTTATCAAAAGATTATCAAATTTTAGCCCCTGATATGCCTGGATTTGGAGAGTCTTCAGATTTAAAATCTGATCACACACCGGAAAATATATCTCTAAATCTCTATCAAACTTTTAGGAAACTAAAAATTACTGATTTAGATAATATAAATTTAGTTGGGTTTTCATTTGGAGGTTTAATTTCAGGACATCTTTCTTATCAATTTTTAAAAAAAGGAATTGAATTAAAAAATTTAATTTTGGTTGGACCTGGTGGAACAGGTGCAAAAAGAGGACCAATGAGAGAAATGGTTCGAAGAACATCTAAAATGTCTTTTGAAGAAATTTTAAGAGCACATTTTGAAAATCTAAAAATCTTAATGATTAACAACCCAAAATATATTGATCAGTTATCCTTATATATACAATTAAAAAACACAAATAATCATAGGCTTAAAAGTAGACCTATATCAGCTACTAATACTCTAATAAAAATATTAGAAAAACAAAATATAATTCCTTATCTTATTTTTGGAGAAAAAGACGCAACAGTAGGCCCTTATTTAGAAGAAAGGATTTCTATATTTAGAGCAGCTTGTAAGGATATACGAATTCATGTTGAGATTGATGCTGGCCACTGGATTATGTATGAAAAACCAGATAATTTTAATAAACTTATAAAAGAAATAATTAATTAATCTAGATTAAACCCATGAGATTTTAACCACTTTTTAAACTCTTTTCTCTCTGGTAATGACATTTGTCTTGAAATATTTTCAGACCACGTATTTTTTTTATTAAACCCATAAACATTTACATGTCTTTGTTTTGATTTTGGTATAGGTTGAAAACTTTGAATAGTTTTATCATAATCATCAATTTGATTTATAATATCTTTATCGTTATAAAAATCTTCATGAAAAACTACTTTCATAGGTAACCTAATTGATACTTGATTATTTTCATCAGGCCAACCAACACTGAGACCTGCTATTGGAAATACACCTTCGGTTAAATGACACATTTTTTTAACTTCTTCCAAGTGATTTCTAACCATACTTATTGGACAAATTCCTAATCCAAATTCTTCTGCACTATTAATTAAATTTTGCATAGCAAGTGAAGTATCAATTACAGCATTCATAAAATAATCAATACTATTATTTTTATACTCATAGCCTTTATGTTCTGTTATAATTTTATTTCTTCTAATATCAGCTAAAAAAAGAAAAAATAAAGGCGCTTCTAAAGCCCATGCTGTTTTCCCCAAAAGTTTACTTAATTGATTTTTCATTTCTTTATTTTTAATTAATAAAATAGAATATTGCTGAAGATTAGACTTTGAAGGGGCCGCTTGAGCCGAGGCTATTAGTGATAACAAAATTTCTTTTGAAATTTTTGATTTTTTAAATTTGCGACAAGATTTTCTTAATATTCTTTTAGATATAGAATTAGGCATATCAAAAGATTTTTTCAAATCACTATCTTGTGCATATCTACTTTTAATGAGATTTTTGATATCAATCATAAAAATTTAAGATTTTATTATAATTATGTTAGAGTTAAAACATAAGATTAGAAAGAAAAAAATTATGTTAACTTTAGATGGAAAAACTGCCATTGTCACAGGATGTGGATCTGAAGGTGAAGGCTGGGGAAACGGTAGAGCTATTGCTACTTTGTTAGCAAGGCAAGGAGCAAAAGTTATAGGAACAGATTTAAATTATAAAGCAGCGAAAAATACGCAGGATTTTATTCTTAAAGAAAAAAATAAATGTGAAATTCATGAAGTAAATATGTCTAATGAAAAAGATGTAGACTCTTTTTTCAAAAATATAATAAAGCAGCATGAAAGAATTAATATTTTAGTTAATAATGTAGGCAGATCTGAGCCAGGTGATCCAGAAGTTATGGATTATGATGTTTGGAGAGAACAATTTAGTACAAATTTAGATACTGCTTTTTTTGCAATCAAACAAATTATACCAACAATGAAAAAAATTGGTGGTGGATCTATTGTAAACATTTCATCTGTAGCTGGAATGAGATATGTGGGTAAACCTCAGGTTGGTTATAGTGCATCTAAAGCAGCCTTAATGCAAATGACTAAAACAACAGCAATTATACATGCAGAAAACAAAATAAGATTAAATTGTGTTGTTCCTGGATTAATGCACACTCCTCTTGTTGAAAGACTTGCAAATAAATATGCTGATGGGAAATATGAGGAATTCGTTAAAACACGAAATAATCAAGTTCCTATGAAAAAAATGGGGAGTTCATTTGATGTAGCGAATGCAGTTTTATTTTTAGCATCAGATGAAGCAAAATATATTACAGGTACCGAGATTGTAGTCGATGGAGGCTTAACAGCAACCACACCATAAATAAGAATAATGAATAAATATCAAAAAATTCAAATTAGGACTAACCAATTACTCTCAAGAGGCTCTTCCACGGATTTGCAAAGTAGATTTGTTGATATTTTCTTATTTATTCTCATTCTATTAAATGTAACTGCAGTATGTTTAGAATCAGTAAAATCAATAAGAGATGGTTTTGGTTACGAATTTTTTATTTTTGAAACAATATCTGTTGTTATATTTTCTATCGAATATTTTTTACGTGTTTGGTCAGCAAGCGCAAATGCAGAGACAATTTCCAAAAACTTAATTAAAAAAAGATTGAAATATATCTTTAGTTTTAATGGAATTATTGACTTAGGAGCTATTTTACCTTCAATACTTCCAATATTTTTTGGAGGTGTTGATTTACGTTGGTTAAGAGTACTAAGATTGTTAAGACTTCTTAAATTATCAAATTATTCTACAGCTTTGGAAGATTTTTTCTCGGCTATAAAAGAAGATTGGCAATCATTTTCAGCAGCATTATATCTAATGCTGATCGCATTATTTTTATCTAGTTCTTTAATGTACATTGCAGAACATGAGGTACAACCTGATAACTTTAGCTCGATACCTGAAACAATGTGGTGGGGACTTATTACATTAACAACAGTTGGCTACGGTGATGTCTCTCCAGTTACACCTTTAGGAAAAGTAATTGGAGCTTTAACAGCTATAATGGGAATATGTACTGTAGCCCTTTTGACAGGAATAGTCGCTACTTCTTTTGCCAATTTAAGGTCTAGAAAGTCAGCCCTTTTTGAGGCAGAAATTAATGAGGCTCTTAGAGATGGGATTATTACTGACGAAGAAGCACAAAAAATTGAAAATTTACGTAAAGAATTAAATTTGTCAGAAGAACATTCTAAATCCTTGATGAAACTGCTATCTGAAGGAAAAAAAAATATTAAATAGATTTTTTAAAACGTCTTGCATATTGATTAGGAGTTTCAATATCAGCACCTAAAATATCAGAAGCATCCCAAACCCATCTAGGATTAGATAGAAATGCTCTTGCCATTGCAATCATATCACTTTCATCATTTTCAAGTATTTTATTTGCTTTAATTGGGTCTGTTATCATTCCAACTGTTCTAGTTAAAATATCTGAATTTTGTTTTATATGTTTCGATAAATGTACTTGATAATGCTCTTTAACTGGTATCTTAGGACTTGGTGTATTGCCACCACTTGAAACGCAAACATAATCACAACCTAAGTTTTTAAGTTGTTTAGAAAAAACTAACGCATCTTTTATTTCAATTCCATTTTCTTCCCATTCTGTTCCAGTAATTCTCATTCCAATAGGCAAATTATTTGAAACTTTAACTATCTCTTCAAAAACTTCCAAAGGAAATCTCATTCTATTATCAAGACTCCCACCATATTTATCTTTTCTTTGATTTGATATTGGCGAAATGAATTGATGCAGCAAATATCCATGCGCAGCATGAATTTCTAATAAATCAAATCCAGCTTTAACACTTCTTCTTGTTGCATCAATAAAAGCTCTTTTTACCCTCTCAAAATCATCATCGTTCATCTCTTTAGGAATTGGCCAATCTTTGTCAAATGGAATTGCCGATGGCGCAATTGTTTTCCAAGAATTTTGATTATGTCTTAGATAAGATCTTCCTTCCCAAGGTCTCTGGGTAGATGCTTTTCTGCCAGCATGACCAAGCTGAATTCCAAACTTAACCTCATTTAATGATAGTGCTTTAACTTTTTCCATTGTGTGTTTTATTGATGAAAGACAATCATCATTATAAATTCCTGTGCAATTATGAGTAATTCTTCCAATATTCTCTACAGCTGTTGATTCAATCATCACTAGGCCTGCACCACTAAAACCAAATTGTGATAAATGCTGGAAATGCCAATCATTCATCAAACCATTTTCTGCAGAGTATTGACACATTGGAGATACAACAATTCTGTTAGAAAATTCAGTATCTTTAATTTTAATTTTTTCAAAAATTTTATTTTTACTCATGTCTTCTTATCCAATCATTAACAAGTCTTCTTGCAATAGAGTCAAATCTAGGGAGTTTAAATCCATCCGTAATGTCAGGATGAGTTAAATCTTTTAATTGACTAATATCAAACCAATTTGCATCTTCTATTTCATTTTTATCTACATTTAAATCAGTATCTTCTGTTTCGGCAAAAAATCCGAGCATTAAAGATGCTGGAAATGGCCAAGGTTGAGACTGAAAATATTCAATTTTATTGACATTTACCCCAACCTCTTCGTAGACCTCTCTTTTTAAAGCTAATTCAAGACTTTCTCCTGGTTCAACAAATCCAGCAAGAGTACTATACATTTTTTGTGGAAACCTAGACGAACGTGCCAGCAAAACTTTATCTTTATTTGAAACAAGTGTTATAATAGCTGGATCTGTTCTTGGAAAATGGCTTTCATTACAATTTTTATTTACACATTTTAAAACAAAACCAGCCTCTTCCGTTTTTGTTTTTGATCCACATACTCCACAAAATTTGTTTCTTTCGTGCCAGAAAATCATACCTTTAGCCAGTGCTAGATATGAGCTATCCAATTCTGTTAAACTTCCAATTACATTTCTTAATTGATCAGTAATAATATCACCCTGATCAATTTCTAAATTATTCTTCTCAATTTTAGATTTTATATTGATAGAAAAATAAAATTTTTCATTTATTTTTCCTAAAAAGATCATTTTATCTAAATTTATTTCTTTTGTACAAAGTTCTAATTCTTGTTTTTTAAGAATAAGTGGTTTAATTTCCTCTTTTCCTGATATGAAATAATTTTCATCACCTCTCATTGGAATAAAATTTACGTTTTCGCTATTTAAAATATTTTTTAAAAAATTTTCATCTTTTCTTAATTCAGATGATCTTTTTAAAAGCGGGTTATTATAGTAAATCTTTTCCATAGGATTTAACTTTTATATTATGAATAAATCTCTATCAACAATAAAAAAATTTATAATTTAACTTGCAGATTTAAAATTAAATTGTTTATATAAATTATGATTAAAATTAGTAGGATATCATCCCCATTAAAGGATAAAATTAAAAATATCGATACTTGCTCTCAATTAGATGGAGATGGAGTTTTTGAAGGAAAATATGCAACTTCTGGAACTATAGTTTTAAAAAATAAATTTATTGGTAGCTTGAAAGCAGATCAAACCATTGTAGATACTGATGGCATTTTTGAAGGCGAATTAAAAACTGAAGAATTGATAATTTCTGGATTTGTTAATGGAAAAGTGGATGCTGATAATATAATTATCATGGAAAATGGAAAAATATCTGGGGATATCACATATAATCAATTAGCTGTATTTGAAGGCGGAATTATTGATGTTGCTGGAATGAAAAGAAGAGAAAAACAAATAGACGATAAAGTTATCGACATAGCTAATTCTAACCAAAAATGATTTAAGTTTTTATAACAAACTCTAATCCTGAATAATTACAAACATATAAATTTGGTTTTAATTTATTAAATTTTAAAATTATATCATTTAATTCGACATCAATTCCCTTAGGATGCATTCTAACAACTTTACCTTTGTTTTCCTTGTCTGTATCTGTACAATGTACATTAACAACTTGATCTAAATGCATAATTTTTACCTTTCATTGTTTCTAATAAGAAAATTTCTTTAATATACCAAACTCTATCACTGAAAGAGTTAAAATGTTTGTTGATTCTAAAATTACTTTGGGTGCTTTATTTGAAAAATATGCTTGCTTCCACCTTTCGGCGCATAAACACCATCGATCACCTGATGAAACTCCAGAAAAATTATATTCAGGAACAGGATCTGATAAATTATTACCAACAGATTTACTAAATTCTAAAAATTCATCAGTCATGATTGAGCAAACTGTATGTAACCCAAAATCATTTTTTTCTGTTTTGCAGTAACCATCTCTGTAAATTCCAGTCAATTTTTTTCTTTCAATAAGAGTTTTATTGCAATTACAACTTTGCAAAGGTTTATTAAAAACATTTAGTTGATGATTAATTCGTCTATGATACGTGTCATCCATCACATTCCTCTTGAATTAGTTTTCTAGTTTGATCTTCAATACTTTTTTCTAATCTATCCATAAATGTTTTTTTATCTAACCCTGATGGAATTTCATCCATTATTTCTAAAGTAACGGTTTTTGTAATATGTCTATCTGGATATTTTAAAAAACTATTCTTTGGCCAAAATAAACCAGCGTTGTGAGCAACTGGTATTACTGGGATATTGCATTGAGAATATAAAAAATAAATGCCTGATTGATATGGATAATCTTTTGTTGAAGCATACAAAGGAACTCTTGTGCCTTGGGGGAAAATTAAAATGGAAGAACCCTTTTTTAAATTTATTTTTGCCATTTTTACTATTTTTTTTAAAGATTCAATTGTATTTTCTCTGATGATAGGTATCGCTCTCCCCCTTAGGAAATATAATCCAATTATTGGAAGATAAATTAATTCTTTTTTTAATACAATTGAAGGCATGTCAAATATACTTGTACATAGCACTGTTTCCCAAGCAGATTGATGTTTGACTGCAATAATGCAAGGTTTATTTTTATTGTAATTTCCAATTATTTTTAAATTTAAACCTAACCAAATTTTCATTCCAAAAACTAAAATTTTACCCCAAATTTTTGCAATAATTTTAATAAACCAAAAAGGAAGTATTAATACTGGTGACATTACTACAATTAACAAAAAAGTTAGTATATAAAAATGTAAGTTAAATAAAACTGACTTTATTATATTAATTACCATTTTCTATCGTTTCCTAATATTAAATGAATATATCCCATGTGTTTTCACAAAATTCAATTCTAAATTCTCAACTTCACATAAGTGTGAAAAATCAATTGGACTTCCTGGATCATCAGAAAGAAATTGATGAGATTCTCCTTGTTTCATTTTTTTAATGACTCTTTTTGCTTTTAAAACTGGAAGTGGGCACTTTAATCCAGTAAAATCTGATTTTTTCAAAAATTACTCCACAGTTAATTTTACTTTTATGATATTAAACTTGTTATAATGTTATCAAGTTAAATGGTATAATTATTATTACAATGAGTATATGGGGAAAAATTTTTGGAGGAACTAGTGGCTTTGTTGTTGGAGGACCATTAGGTGGACTATTAGGGATTTTTGCTGGTCATGCTATTGATAAATTTAGTACAAAAAAACTACCAGAGAGTATTGCTGTTAAACAAGTTAATTTTACAATTGGGATTATTGCATTATCTGCAAAAATGGCCAAGGCAGATGGAATTGTTTCACATCAAGAACTAGATGCTTTTAAAAAGGGCTTAATTATAAATCAGAATGAGTTAAAGAATGTTGAAAAAGTCTGGAATTTTGCAAAACAATCAGTTCATGGTTTTGAGAGCTATGCAAAACAACTTGCAAAATTATTTAAACCAAATTCTTCTATACTTGAAAATCTAATTCATTTGTTATTTTCAATAGCAATTTCTGATGGCAAAATCACAGTTGAAGAAACAGAGTTTCTCAAAAAAGTGTCTAATATATTCGGTTTTGACAAAAAAAAATTTAATTTATTAATAGAAATTTACTCAAATAACGAAAATGATCCATATACTATTTTGCAATCAAATATTAATGATCCGATAGATCAAATTAATAAAAAAAGGATCACTCTTTTAAAAAGACATCATCCTGATGTTTTAATAGCAAAAGGACAACCACTAGAATTTGTAGAAAAAAACAATCATTACGTAAAAATGATAAATAAGTCATGGGAATATATTAAAAAAAATCATAATAAATAATGATTCACAAAAATTGCATTTTATAAAATAATATATAATAATTAACTTAAGAGAGCTTTGTGATAGCTGCGTTGCAGAGGAAAGTCCGGACTCCACAGGAAGAAAATGCTGGATAACACCCAGCAGGGGAAACCCTAGGGATAGTGCAACAGAAAATATACCGCCATTTAGGTAAGGTTGAAAAGGTGATGGTAAGAGCTCACCGCAATTGTAGTAATACAATTGGCATTGTAAACCCCATTTGGAGCAAGGCCAAATAGAAGAAACTATGTTTTTCCTGAACGTTTCTGGGTAGGCCGCTAAAAAAAGTTTGTAAAAACTTTTTAAGATGAATTATCACATTAAACAGAATCCGGCTTATAAGCTCTCTTTAAAAAAATTAAATTTCCCATTGACTCCCAATAAATCCCATGTTATCCCAAAATATTAATATTGTGATCAAATTATGAAATTATTATGTTTTTATCAACCTCTTATAATAAAATTGATAAAAAAGGCAGAGTATCTGTGCCTAGAAACTTTAGAACATATCTTGATTTAGAAGGAGGCTCATTAATTTTATTTAAAAGTTTACAATTGAAATGTATAGAAGGCACTACACTTAAAAGAATTAGTCAATACGTGGAAGCTATTGATGAAATAGACACTATGTCAAAAGATGCATCTATACTAAGAATGATGATGGCTGACTCTTTTGAAATCAAATACGATAATGAGGGCAGAATTAATATCCCAGAATCTCTTTTATCTTATGCAGGTATTGATGATATTGCTGTTTTTGCAGGAATCGGTAAATCTTTTATGATTTGGTCAAATATTGAATATGAAAAAGAATATCAAAATACCCAAAAAATCTTACACTCTAGCGGACCACCTAAATTAATACTTAATAAAAAAGTAGGTGTCACTAATGAATAATTTTCTAGAACACGTCCCAGTATTACTAGATAAGATTTTAGAAAATTTAAAAAAATTTAAGATTACTAATGGTGTCATTATTGATGCCACTTTTGGATTAGGTGGATATAGCAGTGCTATTTTAGAAAATACTAATTGTGATGTTTATGGATTTGACAGAGATCCAGAAGTTTTGAAATACGCAAATAAATTGAAAAAGAAATACAAAAATAGATTTAAATTTTTCCAAAAAAAGTTTTCAGAAATTGATGATATGCTCTCAGAACCCAATCATTCTAAAAAGAAAATCAGAGCCATGATATTCGATTTAGGTGTTTCAAATTTACAATTAACAAAAAAAAATCGAGGATTTTCATTCAAACTTGATGGTCCTTTAGATATGAGAATGTCAAACGAAGGCATTAAAGCTTTTGAGGTTATTAATAATTATAGTGCTGAAATGTTATCTAACATTTTTTATAACTTTGGAGATGAAGTTTTTTCAAGAAGAATTGCCCGAAACATTGTAAAATTTAGAGGAATAACACCAATTACATCTACTCTAGAACTTGCAGACATAATCAGAAAATCCATACCTGGTAAAAAGAAAAAAATAGATAAAGCTACAAAATCTTTTCAAGCAATTAGAATGTTCATCAATGATGAAATAACTGAGCTTAACAAAGGATTAATTGCATCAGAAAAGTTTTTAACATATGGAGGCATTTTATGTGTAGTATCTTTTCATTCTAAAGAAGATAGAATTGTTAAAAATTTTCTTAATGAATGTCAGGGTAAATCTAAGTTGGTTATTTCAAAATTTTTACCTCCTAAGGAAAATTTAAGACAAAGTTTTGAAATAATTACAAAAAAACCAATACTCCCTTCTGATGGTGAAATTAAAATTAATCGTAAGGCAAGATCTGCAAAATTAAGAATTGCCAAAAGAACAAAGTTTAGTCCTGTTTTTAAGCATGAGGCCGCAGCATGATTAAAACAAATCATATATTATTATTAATCTCTGTATTAGGTGTGGTTTTTTTTAATTATGAGATAAAAAAAAATTATCATCAAAAAGAAAAAGAAATTTTAAAATTGAATAATTTAATTTCAGAGGAAACACAAAATATAAAACTTATAAAGGCTGAACTTGCTTATTTATCGAGACCTGAAAGACTTCAATCAATCGCAAAGCAACAATTTAATATGAAAGAAATTTTACCCTCAGATATCTGGAATATTAACGATATCTCAAAATTATATTTTGAAAAAAATTAGAAAAGGAGCATCAATATGAATTTAAATTTATCAATACCTCAAAATATTGAAAATGTTCAACCAAAAATTTCAGTAATTGGAGTTGGAGGAGCAGGATGCAATGCAGTTAACACAATGATTAACTCGAAAGTTAATAACATAAACTTCTTAGTAGCAAACACAGATGGACAAGCATTATCGAGAAGCATGGCAAAGACACAAATACAACTTGGTAAAGAACTTACCAATGGATTGGGAGCAGGTTCTGATTACACTATTGGAGAACAAGCTGCTCATGAAACTATAGATGAGATTATGATGGAGCTTGAGGATGTAAACATGCTTTTTATTGCAACAGGAATGGGAGGAGGAACAGGAACTGGTGCCGCACCGATTATTGCTCAAAAAGCAAAAGAAAAAGGTATTCTTACTATTGCAGTTGTTACGAAACCTTTTGATTTTGAAGGTAAAAAAAGAATGGAAACAGCATTAATTGGACTAGAAAAATTAGAAAATTCAGTTGATACATTAATTGTGATTCCAAATCAAAATCTTTTTCGAATAGCAAATGATAAAACAACATTTTCAGAAGCTTTTCAATTAGCTGATGATGTCCTCTACCAGGGAATTATAGGAATAACTGATTTGATAACTTCACCAGGAATGATAAATCTAGATTTTTCAGATATAAAAACCGTTATGAAAAATAAAGGACAAGCCATGATGGGGACTGGAGAGCATTCAGGAGAAAATCGAGCTAAAATAGCAGCAGAAATGGCTCTAAACAATCCATTACTTGATAATTCTTCAATAGATGGAGCATCATCAATTTTGTTAAATATAAAAGGTGGTTTAGATTTAGCATTATTTGAAGTTGATGAAGCAGCATCATTAATCAGAGCAAAAGTAAATGAAAATGCGAATATCATCTTTGGTTCGTCTATTGATGAAAGCCTTGATGGAATCATTAACGTTTCTGTAGTGGCTACAGGTATCAATATCAATCAATCAATTAAATCCGAGGAGGTAATTGATAGAAATATAAATCAAGGTGAGACAAGTAAAATTGATGATCATAGTTCAAAAATTGAAGGACAAATAGATTTAGAATCAAAGATAGCAGATCTCAATAAAATCTCTGATTCAGAAAAAACCATAGCACAACCTGAAAAAGATTCTTTGACATTTTTAGAAACTAAAGAAAAAGAATTATCAGCTTTTTTTAATAAAAAAAATGATATTACAGAAAATGTAACAGAAGAAAATCAATTCTTGAAAAAAATTTCTAATTTATTTTCAAATAATAAAAATAAAAATATTTTAGAAAAGTTAGAAAAAGATAATGAAGTCTATCCATTAAAAGATGTGGTTGAAAATGAGAAGAATGATGAAGAAAAGCCTCTTATTAATCTTAACAAAAATCCAATTAAATCAGAAAATAATAACGAACAAATTAGCTTACTTGACATAAACGAAAATGAGAAGCGTGATAATTTAGATGATGTACTAGAAATTCCAGCTTTTTTAAGAAGGCAAGCAAATTGACAAATGGAAAACATAAAGAAAATTAAGTTTAAGCTCCTAATATGCTCTTCATCTTTTTTTATAATTTATTTCGGGGTTGCTTTTTCAATGCTTTTGATAAAGCCTCAAGAAAAAATAAATAAACAATCAAATCTTAAAATCACTGAAAACAAATCACAAATAAGAGGAAATATTTATGATAATAATGGATATTTGATTGCAACAACAATAAGAAAACACGACCTTATTGTTAACCCAAGTGTTTTAAGAAACCCTAAAAAATTTGAATTAGAACTAAAAAAAATTTTTGGCTATGACATAAATATTAATCTTAAAAATAAATTATATTCAAACTTAAAATATTTGAAAGTCAAGAAAAATATTTCACTCAAGGATTTTAATAAAATTCTTAAGATTGGAGAACCAGGGGTTAAAATAGAAGAAAGCTATATTAGAAAATATCCTGGAAAATCCCTAGCTTCTCATGTAATTGGGAAAGTAGACGTGGATGGAAAAGGCATATCTGGAGTTGAAAAAAAGCTAAATAATGAACTTTCATCCTCAAAAAACATTCACTTGTCTATTGATAGCGGCATTCAAAATATTTTTAAACAACTGTTATTAGAACAGATCATTAAATTTCAAGCTTCTGGAGGAGCAGGAATAATAATGAATGCGAGTAATGGAAAAATTAAGAGTATAATCTCCCTTCCAGATTATGATAATAATATAAATAATAATCTTTCAGAAAAACAAGTTTTCAATAATGCAACAAAAGGACTTTATGAGTTAGGGTCAACTTTAAAAATTTTTACTGCAGCAATGGCTATTGAAAATGGAAAAGATGATCAATTAATAGACGTTTCTTCACCTATTTTTATTAGCAAATCACAAACGATTAGTGATATTAAAAAAATTAATTTTCCAATTAATCTACCGGAAATTATTGTTCATTCTAGTAATATTGGGACTGCAAAAATAGCAAGTTCACTAGGGCATACAGTTCAAGATAAATATTTTAATTTGTTAGGTTTTCTTGAAAAAGTTAATATTGAAATTGTAGAGACTTCATTACCTAGCATTAATAAACAAGTCCATATTTCTTCACTTATGTCTAAATCATATGGTTATGGAATACAAATATCACCACTTCATTTAGCTAAAGCAACATCAGTAGCATTAAATGGAGGAAAATCAATTACACCTACTTTATTAAAAACGAAAATTTTTAAAAACCAGAATAAACAAATTTTTTCGACTGAAACTTCAAGAAAATTAAGAAGTATACTTTATCTGGTTGTAAATGACAAATATGGTACAGGAAAATTAGCTAAAAGTTACTATTATCCAATAGGAGGCAAGACTGGGACTGCAAAGAAATTAATTGATGGAAGATATTCTGAAACCGAAAATATTGTTGCTTTTACAGGAGGATTTCCAATTAACAAACCCAAATATGTTTTAACAATTGTTATAGATGGACCTAAACCTCAAAAATTCTCAGCTTATAGAAATACTGCAGGGTGGGTTGTTGCACCAATCATAGGAAAACTAGTAAATAGAATAGCTCCTATTTTAAAAATAGAACCATTAAATTTAGAACCTTCTGAATTAGGTTTAAAAAAATATAAAATAAGAGGAGCAACTCTTTAAATGAAATTTTGGGAATTAATAAATAGAAGCAATTTTTTAAAAGATAATTTTAAAAACATAGAAGATCATTTTAAAGAGATTGAGATTAATGGCATTTCAAACAATAGTAAGAATATAAAAAAAAAATTTATATTTTTTGCGTTTACAGGAAATAAAACTAATGGAAATTTGTATATTAATGAGGCTCGAAGAAATGGTGCATCAATTGTAATATCTCAAGAGGAAAAAGGTAAAGATGTAATAGAGTTAACAAATAAAGATTATTTAAAAATTTACTCGCATTTATGCTCATCGTTTTACAATAAAAAACCAAGGAATATAATTGCTGTAACAGGAACAAATGGTAAAACTTCAGTAACAGATTTTTGTCGTCAAATATGGAGTTTTTACGGCTTAAAATCAGCATCTATTGGTACTTTAGGGATAAAAGACACTTCAGAACAATATTACCATAAGATAAGAAATAACCTAACTACTTTAGATTCAAGTGAATTAAACAAACATTTATCAAAATTATATGACAAACAAATATCATATGTTGCATTAGAGGCATCCTCTCATGGAATAAATCAAAATCGTTTAGATGGTATAAACTTTAATGGAGCTGTATTCACAAATCTCTCTCATGATCATCTTGATTATCATAAAAATATGAAAAACTATTTCAGTGCTAAAATGAAATTATTTACTGAACATTTAAAAGATGGAACTTGTGTTTCTATTAACTTAGATGATAAGTATGGCATGGAACTATATAATAAGATTAAAACCAAAAATTTCAAATTTGTTAATTTTGGATTTAATGAAAAATGTGAACTCAAATTACTCCAAATAAAAAAAATTGAAAAAATTTGGCAGTTAGAAATTTTATATAAAAACAAATTATACAAAACCGACATTGGTTTAGTGGGACATTTTCAAATTTATAATGCATTAGCCGCAGCTTCCATTTGTTTAGGTCTTGGATTGAAACAAGATTCTATTTTTAAATCTTTATCGTATTTACAAACTGTTCCTGGAAGAATGCAAATAGTTAATCATCCCTTATGTAAAGCAACGATAATTGTTGATTACGCTCACACTCCAAATGCCTTAGAAAATGCAATATTAGCAGTAAAAAAAATGAATTTTAGTGGAAAGATATATACATTATTTGGTTGTGGAGGTGAAAGAGACCATGAAAAAAGATCAAAAATGGGTGAAGTAGCTTTTAAAAATTCTGATTTCACTATAATTACTGATGACAATCCTAGAACAGAAGATCCATCATTAATAAGAAAATCCATTATAAACAATAACCCAATAGCTATTGAAATTCCTGGAAGAGACGTTGCAATAAAAAAAGCTATTAGTTTTTTAAAAGATGATGATATTTTGATTATTGCAGGAAAAGGTCATGAACAAACTCAAACAATAGGGATTGAAACTTTACCTTTCGATGATGTTTCAGTTGTTAAAAATACATTGGATAGACTTAATCCGTGAGTAATAGTTCTATAAATGAAATTTTGTGGACAAAACATGAATTGATAAGTGCTTCAAAAGGCAAGGATTTAACCACAAAATTTTTAAATAACAAAAAAATTTCGGGGATAAGTATAGATACACGTTCTATTCAACAAAATGATTTATTTATAGCAATAAAAGGTAAAAATTTTGATGGGCACGACTTCTTAGAAAAAGCAATACAAAAAGGAGCTTCAGGAGTTATTGTATCACGTAAAGATAGTGCTTTAAAATATAATGGATTATTTGTAAAAAACACACATGCAGCATTAATAAATTTTGCAGAATTTAGCAGAAATAGATTTAAAGGGAAAACAATTGGTATTACTGGTTCAAACGGAAAAACAACTACAAAAGACATGGCAAAAGTTATTTTTAGTGAATTTGGTAAAACTTTTGCCACTCCTGGTAATAGTAATAATATTATTGGGTTATCTCTTTCATTAATGAAACTACCATCTAATTTTAATTATTGTATTTTAGAACTAGGTATGAGCAAAAAAAATGAATTGAAAAAACTATCTTTAATTGCAAAGCCTGATTTAATTATAATTAGTAATGTTTCAAATAATCATTTAGAAAATTTTAAATCAGAAAAGGATATAGCATTAGCTAAAAGTGAAATATTTCATGGATTAATAAAAAATGGACAAATAATTCTTAACTATGACAATAAATGGTATAGTTTTCTAAAAAAAATTGCCTTGAATTATACAGATCAAGTAATACCATTTGGAGTTAAAAAATCTATTTTTTCTGTTTTTCAAGAAAAAGATAGTTTTTTAATTAAATCAGAAAATTTCAAAACTAACCTTAACCACCTACCGCATCACTTAGCTTTCAACCTAATAAGTATTTTAACTCTAGTAAAATGTTTGAAACTTGATTTAAATAAAATAAAAGAAAAAATTAAATACCTTTCACCTTCAGATGGCAGAGGAAATCAGTTTAAATTAAAAATAAACGCTAATAAAACTATAACTGTAATTAACGATGCTTACAACTCAAGCCCACATTCTTTAGAGACTTCTTTAACAAATTTATATAAAAATAATTCAAATAAATACGTTTTAATCATAGGTGATATGCTTGAGTTAGGACCCAATTCTTATACCTATCATAAAAAAATTGTTCCTTTTTTAAAAAAACTTAGCCCAAAAACCTTATTTACAATTGGAAATATATCTAAAATTTTAACAGATAATTTAAAAAATAATTTTGTTTGTAGACATTTTAAAAATATTAAATTATTGGAAGTAAATTTTGACAAACTTGTTCACAATAATGACACAGTTTTTGTTAAGGGTTCAAATGGTACAGGATTATATAAATTTTGTAAAAATTTGGAAAAAAAATATGAACTTGGAGAATAAAATTGTTTCCTGAATTGTTTTTAAACTATGTAGAGTATTTTCAACCACTTAATGTATTTAGATATATAACATTTAGAACTGGTGGAGCAACTTTAACAGCTTTAATAATTAGTTTTTTACTAGGTCCTTTTTTAATTCAAAATTTAAAAAAATTTCAATCTATTGGTCAACCTATAAGAGATGATGGTCCAACTAGTCATTTGATTAAAAAAAAAGGAACCCCAACAATGGGTGGATTATTAATTTTATTTGCTTTTTTATGTTCAACAATTTTATGGTCTAAATTAGATAATATTCTGGTATGGATAATTTTAATAACATCATCAATTTTTGGCCTTATTGGACTTTGCGACGATTGGCTAAAAGTAAAAAGAAAATCAACTAAAGGACTAAGAGGAAAATATAAGTTAATATTACAAATTTTAACAGCTTTTATAGCTGTATATTTAATTAACCAACAATTCCCAATGGATTATACAAACACTGTTTCTTTACCCTTTTTTAAAGAGTTAGTTATTGATTTAGGAATTTTTTACTTGCCTTTTGGTATTTTGGTTATTGTAGGAAGTTCCAATGCGGTTAATTTAACTGATGGGCTTGATGGTCTAGCAATTGTACCAGTTATGATTGCATGTTTATCATTTGCTTTGATTTCATATTTAGTGGGTAACATAAACTTTTCTAATTATCTTCAAATAACCTATGTGCCAGGTGTAGGAGAATTAGCTGTTTTAGCAGGAGCTTTAATTGGAGCAGGATTGGGATTTTTATGGTTTAACGCACCTCCTGCAATGGTTTTTATGGGAGATACTGGTTCATTATCTTTAGGTGCATTTTTAGGATCAACGGCTTTAGCTGTAAGGCATGAAATTGTTCTAATAATTATAGGTGGCCTTTTTGTATTAGAAACTGTTTCCGTTATTATCCAAGTTATATCATTTAAACTCACGGGCAGAAGAATTTTTAAAATGGCACCATTACATCATCACTTTGAACAAAAAGGTTGGGAAGAATCAACAATAGTAATCAGATTTTGGATTATCGCAGTTATTTTAGCTTTAATTGGCCTTTCATCATTAAAATTAAGATAATACTTGATCGAATAAATTAAAATGAGAGATTTAACGGGAATACTTGGTTTAGGAATATCTGGTTTAGCTGCATTTGAATTATTAAAAAAACAAAATAAAAATATTGTAGTTTTTGACGATAAAATTAAACCAAATTTTAAACTTAAAAAGTATTGGAAAAATTATCTTAGTTGGGATTGGAATAATTTAAGCAGAATAATTATTTCTCCAGGAATAAAAATTAGTGGTAAAAACAAACATCCAATTGTTAAATTTGCTGAAAAGCATAAAGTTAAATTGCAAAATGAAATTGAGCTATATTTTGAACAAAAGCCTAAATCGATAATTATCGGGATTACAGGTACAAATGGTAAATCGACATTAGTTTCATTAATTTCTCATATTTTATCAGAAAATAAAATTAAAAATATTATTTGTGGAAACTTTGGCAATCCTGCATGCTTAGTTAATCCCTCTGATAAAAATATAGTTATTGTTGAATTATCTAGTTATCAATTACTCTCAATTCCTAGTTTAAAAATAGATTTCGGTATTATAACTAATATATCAAATGATCATATAGATTATCATGGTAATTTTGATGCATATCTAAATGCAAAATTAAGATTAATTGAAGCTATTAAAGATGATGGGTATTTAGTTGTAAATCATAAAGATGTTTTTTTAAAAAATAAAATTAAACAAAAATTAAGAAACATTAATGAAGTTAATGTAATTAATACATATGGAAAAGAAATAAAATGTAATAATCTTTTGGGAGAACATAACAAAATTCTTTTTGAGATTTCGTTTTTAATATTGAAAAAGATTGGTGTCGAAGGAACATCAATCAAATCATCAATTTTTAATTTTGTTCCATTACCGCATAGAATGGAAGTTGTTTACAAATCAAGTTATCTTGAAATTATTAATGATAGTAAAGCTACAAATGGTGAATCTGCTTCAGCTGCATTAAAATCATATGAAAATATTCATTGGATTGCAGGTGGGCTTGAAAAAAAAGATGGCTTAGGAAAAGCAATTAAACACTTACAGCAAGTTGAGGCAATCTATTTATTTGGAAGCTCAAAAAAAAGATTTTACAAACAAATAAAAGAAACAAATTTTCAAAGAAAAATTTTTCTTTTTAAGAATTTAAATGAATTAATAAAATATCTATTTGAAAAAATACCTAAGATTAAAAATAACAAATTTACAATACTATTTTCACCAGCCGCCGCAAGTTTTGATGAATATAAAAATTTTGAGGAAAGAGGAACAATTTTTAAAAAAGAAGTACTTAAACAACTAAAGAGTATTGATAAATGATGCTTTCACGTTCTGATAGATCAAGTTTTTCAATTTGGCTTTGGACAATTGACAAATGGATTTTTTTTAGTTTTTTTACTTTATTATTACTTGGAATGATATTTATTCTTACATCTTCAAGCTCATTAGAACTAAAACTAAACAAAGAAAGTTATTATTTTTCAATAAAACATGCAATCTTTGTAATATTGAGTTTTTTGACAGCGGTAATTTTGAGTAAATTAAACTTTCACAAAATTAAATTCTTATCCCTTTTAGGTTTTGGATTACTTCTTGCTGCGTTATTATATTGTCTTCAATATGGTTCTGACATTAAAGGGGCTAAAAGATGGATTGATGTATTTGGTCAATCATTACAACCTAGTGAATTTATAAAACCTTTTTTTATAATTATTAATGCTTGGCTTTTAACTACCTGGAAATCAACCCAAAAAAATAAATTTTTATTCTTATCAATCTTATCAATCTTATCAATTGATATAATGCTATTATTGCAACCTGACTTAGGTATGACTCTATTAATAACAACAATATGGATTTTTCAATTATTGATAACAGGAATTCCAATCCTTTTTTTTATTTTTTTAATATTTGTAATTCCAATAGTAATTTTATTAGCTTATAATTTTTATTCTCATGTATATATAAGAATTAATGATTTTATTTTTGGCACAAATTTTCAAGCTAACCAAGCATTGAAATTATTTAATGATGCCGGTTACTTTGGGAAAGGTATTGGCGAAGGATCCTTAAAAAATTATTTGCCTGATGCACATACAGATTTTATTTTCTCAGTGATAGCTGAAGAATTTGGTTTAATTGTATGTCTAATAATAATTTTAATTTACACAATTATTATTTTAAGGCCAATTATAATTGCCTTTAATTGTAAAGATATTTTCCAAATATTAAGTTTATCTAGTTTATCAGCTTTAATTGGTGTCCAATCATTGATACATATATCAAGTAATTTATCTATAATTCCAACAAAAGGCATGACTTTACCATTTTTATCTTATGGAGGATCATCAACAATTTCTGCAGCAATAGTTATTGGTTTTTTACTAAGTTTAACAAGAAAACAAATTGATTTTAGCGAAGTGAATTTAGACATAGAAGATTATAAATGAGTATAAAATCAAAACACAATTTAATTACATTGATAGCAGGAGGAACAGGCGGCCATATTTACCCTGCTTTAGCTATCCTATACGAAATAAAAAAAACAAATGAAGTAATTTTCATAACTGACGAAAGAGGATACAATTACATATTAAATGAAAAAAATCTACTTAATCAGTGTCATTTTGAAATTATAATTATAGATGCAATTAGTCCTTTTAAAAAAGGTTTAATAAATAAATTTAAATTTTTATATTTTTTTATAAGTTCTTTCATTAAATTAACACATTTTTATTTTAAACATAAACCAAAAACTCAAATTGGTTTTGGTGGTTACACCACTATATTACCTTGTTTAATAGGAAAAATGTTCTTTAAAGTTGAATATTTTATTCATGAACAAAATGCAATAATGGGAAGAGCAAACAAAATTTTAGAAACTTTTGCATCAAAAACATTTATACCATTTGATAAGATTATACCTTTAAAACACTTCAATAAAAGAATTTATTCAGGTACACCTATAAGGAAAGAAATTAAGTCTATAAAAATAAAAAAAAGAAATAACAACAAACTAAATGTTCTTGTTTTTGGAGGAAGTCTTGGTTCTGAGTTCTTTTCAATTTCATTAGTGAATTCATTAATAAGTTTAAACCCAAAAGTTAAGAAGAAATTATATATATTCCATCAGGTGATAAATTCAAAAATAAAAAAGGTAAAACAATTATATAGAATTAACAATGTAATGTCTGAAGTTAAATCTTTTTTCCCAAATATAGAAAAATATTATAAAAACACAGACCTTATTATTTGCAGAGCTGGAGGTTCAACGTTAGCTGAAATTTTGCATTTGAAAATACCTTGCATAATAATACCATTAAAAAATTCGATGGATAATCATCAAGCAATTAATAGTAAAATTATTAATGATAATAAACTTGGTTGGGTAATAGATGAAGATAATTTTGAAAATAACACTTTCAAAAAAATAATTGAGGACATAATTACCAAAAATTTACATTTAGATAAAATAAAGCTAAATTTAGAAAAATATAAAAACAAAAATGATATAAAAAAGAAATTTAAATCTTCTAATGAAATTCTCACGAAACATATAATAAAATGAAATTAAAATGATAATTAATATACCTAAGAATTTTGGTTTTTTTCACTTTGTTGGCATAGGTGGCATTGGAATGAGTGGCATTGCTGAAATTTTAATAAAATCTGGTTATGACGTGCAAGGAAGTGATGTATCTTCATCAAAGATAATTGATCGTTTAATTTCTTTAGGTGTTAAAATATTCATAGGGCATAACAAAAATAATATTAAAAATGCAAGTATAGTAGTTTATTCGTCTGCAATTAAACAAAATAACCCTGAAATTGTAGAGGCGAAAAAACTATTCATCCCCATTATTCATAGATCTGAAATGCTTAGCGAATTAATGAAGCTTAAAAAGTCAATAGCTATTGCAGGTACACATGGAAAAACAACAACAACATCTCTAATTTCAAAAATTCTAGATACTAATAAAATGGATCCAACGATAATAAATGGTGGCATTATTTCCTCTTTGGCAAGCAATGCAAAATTAGGTCAAGGTCAATGGATGGTTGTAGAAGCGGATGAAAGTGATGGTAGTTTTTCAAAGTTAATGCCTACTGTTGCAGTAATTACGAATATTGATTTAGAACACCTTGATTTTCATAAAAATGAAAATAATTTAGAAAATGCATTTATAAATTTTATATCTTCAATTCCATTTTATGGATTTTGTTCTGTCTGCATTGACCACCCAAGAGTGCAAAAAATATTCTCAAATTTAAAAAATAGAAAAATTATAACTTATGGATTATCACCAAATGCAGATGTTAAAGCTGATAACATTATAGTAAAAAATCAAAAAATGTACTTTGATGTCATCTATAAAAATAAAACTAATGAAGAAAATTATACAATTAAGGATATTTCCTTTTCAATGCTTGGGCTTCATAATATACAAAATGCTCTAGCTTCAATATCTATTGCTTTAGAATTAAAGATAAAACCCGACATAATAAAATTAGCATTAAAAAACTTCAATGGTGTTCAAAGACGTTTTCAGTTGATAGATACATATAAAAAAACAAAAATAATAGACGATTATGGCCATCATCCAGAGGAAATTAAAGCAGCCTTAAGCGCTACTAAATTAATAGCTGAAAAAAGCAAAGTTTTGGCAATATTTCAACCACATAGATATTCTAGATTAAAAAATCACTTTAACGAGTTTTGCTCTTGTTTTAACGATGCTGATGATGTTGTCTTATTAAATGTATATGCTGCAGGTGAAAAAAAAATAGCAAATCATGATAATGTTGATCTTGAAAATGGAATAAGAAATTATGGTCATAAAAATGTTAGCTCAATAAAAAATGATGAAGATATTTTCAAAATTATTTTAAAAAAAATAAATGATTATCAAATTATTATTTTTTTAGGAGCTGGTAATATAACTAAAATAGCAAATAATCTAAAAAAAGAATTAGAAATTTTAAGTAAATAATAAGTAATATGATTAGCACAACCCCATTAGTCGAGAACAAAAAAATGAGCAACTTAACATGGTTCGGTGTTGGCGGACGCTCTAAATATTATTTGCAACCTTCATCTGAAGAGAATTTAGTTTCTTTTTTAAAAGATAATCAATTAGATCTACCAATATATCCTTTAGGAGCAGGATCTAATATAATCATAAGAGACCTAGGTTTTAATGGAATAATTATTCATTTTAATAAATTGAAAGAAATTTTTATTGATAAACAAGGAATTATAACAGCCTATAGTGGTGCCATGGATGCTGATGTTGCCAGGTTTGCAAGAAATCATTCAAAAACTGGACTGGAATTCTTAATTGGCATACCTGGAACTATTGGTGGTGGCATAAAAATGAATTCAGGCGCATACGGATCTGAGATTAAAAATATTTTAATTGACGTTACTGCAATAAATAAAAATGGGATTTTAAAAAGATTCACAGCTAAAGATCTTCAACTAGATTACAGAACAAATAAATTGAGTCATGAATGGATGTTTTTAAAAGCAAGATTTATGTCAAATAATGGCTCCAAAGAACAAATTCAAAAAAAGATGAAAGAAATAATTCAATCTAGAAAAATGAGCCAGCCAACGGGACAAAAAACTGGTGGGAGTACATTTATGAATGGAAAGAATTTTAAAGCGTGGGAACTTATAGATAATTCTGGTTGTAGAGGATTAAAAAATGGTGGTGCTGTTATTTCCAATAAGCACTGTAATTTTATAATTAATGAAAAAAATGCTACAGCAACTGATATTGAAACACTTGGAGAAATTGTAAGAAAAAAAGTTTTTGAAAAAACAGGAAAAAAACTTAAATGGGAAATTAAAATTGTTGGTGAAAAATGAAAAGTAGCAAAATACATGTTGCTTTTTTGATGGGAGGTTTAAGTTCTGAAAGAGAAGTTTCATTAAATTCAGGAAATGCTTGCTATGATGCTATTGATAAAGAAAAATATTATGCTACTAAAATCATTGTTGATAAAAACTTTTATGATCAAATTTTAACTATTAAACCTGATGTTTGTTTCAATGCATTGCATGGTTCATTTGGTGAAGATGGGACAATTCAATCTTTTTTAAATAAAATTGAGATGCCATATACGCATTCAGGAGCAAATGCGTCTACAATAGCAATGAATAAGTTATTAACGAAAAACTATTTAAGTCAATTTTCTGAAAATACAGAAGAAAAAATTATTTTCCCAAAAACATATAGTTTTAAATCACTCAATGAATATAAAAAATTTTTGCCATTAGTTTTAAAACCAATAAGTGGCGGCAGTTCCGTTGAAATAAATATATTAAATAATGAAAATGATTTAAATCATTTTAAAGATAAAGTATTTAGTAATCAATTCATATTAGAACCTTTGGTTGGTAATAGAGAATTGACTGTGTCTGTTTTAGAAAACAAACCATTAGTCGTCACAGAAATTATATCAAAAAAAAATTTTTTTTACGATTATAATTCAAAATACACCTCAAATGGATCTTTACATATAATACCCGCAAAAATACCTAATAATATTTACAATAAAGTTATTAAATGGGCTAAACTTGCTCATCAACTTTTAGACTGTTCAGGGATTTCAAGAAGTGATTTTAGATATGATGATCGTAATGATACAATATACATGCTTGAAATAAATACTCAACCAGGAATGACTAAAACTTCATTATCCCCTGAACAAGCTAAATATTGTGGAATAAGTCTAACTGAACTAGTTGATAAATTAATTTCAAAAGCAAAATTTGAGAGGGTTCAGTAAAATTAAAAAATTTATTCTTTTTTTTAATATCAAAACTTTAATTATAACTTTGTTAACACTTTCAACTCTGTTAATTACATACTTATCTTATTTCAAATATAAAGATTTAATTGTAGAGCAACTTGCATTAAATAAAGAAAGACTTTTGATGGGATTTAATAATGATACTACACCAAATTTAATTGTTTTAGGAAATAAATATATTGATACAAAGTCTTTAGTTAATGAATTACAAACAGAATTAGATAAAGATAACAATTATAACAACCTTGGTCTCATCTCAAATGTATTAAAGAAAAAAAATTTAATAAAAAAGTTTTTTATTACTAAAACCTCTAATGATTTGATAACAATCAAAATAGAAGAAAAAAATATAATTGGTTTACTAAATATTGAAAATAATGATTATCTTATAGATGAGTTTAATAATATAATAGAAACAAAAATTACTCCAAACTTATTTCATTTACCTGTTTTTGTTGGTAAAAACTCTAATAAAAATGCTAATGTTATATTAAGTTTAATTAAAGAAACTAATATAAATCTAAATTATTTATCCTTTTCTTTTGTTGATCAAAGAAGATGGAATATTAGTTTGAAAAATGGAGTAAAAATTTTATTACCTGAAACTAAAGTATTAGATACACTTAAATTACTAAACAAAGTGGTTTCAAAATATAACATCTTAAATGGTAATTTTATTGAAATCGATTTGAGGATTTATGGGAAGTATTTTCTTAAACCAAAAATAAATTAAAGGTGAAATAATTAATTATAACAAAAGTAAAATTCATGTTGGCTTAGACATAGGTAATAGTAAAATTGCATGCTTGATTGGTCAATCTGTAGATAACAACAATATACAAATCAAAGTATTAGGATTTGGACAACACATTTCTATGGGTTTAAACAAAGGAGAAGTCATAGATTTACATAAATTGTCCAATGCTATTTCTAAAGCTGTTGAAAAGGCGGAAGAAATGGCAGGTTTAAGAATTTCAAATATCACATGCAATATAACTGGTGGTTTACCATTTACTAAAATTACGTGCGATAATATAGAAATCACTAATGATATAATAAAAAAAGAAGATGTATTAAACCTTTTAAACTTAGATAAATATAAATCAAAATATGAAGATTATATTCAAATTAGAAGAAAACCCAAGGCTTTTAAAATTGATTATGGTCAAGAAGTTGGTAATCCGATTGGACTTAAAAGTAAAACTTTAACTTTAGAGGCAATCAATACCTATGTTAATAAAAACGTTATTTCAAATTTAAATAAATCAATTGAATTATGTCATTTAACAGTAAATCAATTTTATATAACACCGGAAATAAATGGAATATCTACGATGATCAAAGAAGAAAGAGATCTTGGTGCAATTATCATTGATATAGGTGCAAGCTTAACTTCTATCGGCATTTATCTGAAAGATAGTTTAATTTATTCTAGTTTTATTAAAATAGGAGGAATTCATATAACCAGTGACCTTGTAAAAGGACTAGGCACCGAATCAGAAGAAGCTGAAAAGCTTAAAATTTTACATGGGTCAACAGAAGTAAACCAATTAGATAATTTTAAAAACATTGATGTTAATCTAATTAATGAGAAAGGTGAGCTTACTTCACAAAATTTTCCTAAATCTATGTTAATTGGAATTATCAAGCCTAGAGTTGAAGAACTTTTTGAATTAGTGATCCAAAATTTAAAGAATTCTTATCCAGATTATACAAAAATTTCAAAAGTAATTATTACAGGTGGAACATCAAATCTTAATGGAATTAGTAATATTGCAAAATCTTATTTTAATTGTAACATAAGGATTGGTAAACCTATTGGGCTCCTAAATGCACCTGACTTACTTCAATCTCCAAGCTTTAGTTGCTTAACTGGTTTAGTATTGAAAAGTTCAAGAGAGCAAAATAACAAATGGCTATATAGTTTTTTTAAAAAATTAAGAGAATATTTTTTTAATTAAACGTCATTCATATTATGAAACATTTAGTAACTATATTTGATTTGATATAGTAAATAAATCAAATATATTCGTTAATAAAAAACATGAATATAATTAACTCACAAATTTTAAACAATAACTCATACCAAAAGACCATATGTTCACCTATTTCTTTTAGTGGAGTTGGAATTCATAGTGGTAAAGCTGTAAATATGACACTTTATCCTGCTGATGAAGACTTTGGTATTGTCTTTAAAAGAATAGATTTAGATTTAAACAACTATATCAAAGTAATTCCAGAAAATATCGACTTTTCAAAATATTGTTCTAGGTTAAAAAATAAAAATGGAGTCTGTGTAAATACAGTAGAGCATCTTCTTGCCTCACTTCATTCATTTGATATTAATAATTTACTAATTGAAATTAATTCAAATGAATTACCAGCTATGGATGGAAGTTCTTATGAGTTTACAAAAAAACTTGCGCAAGTTGGTTTGCAAATTCAAAATAAATCAAAAAAAGTTCTAAAAATTCTCAAAAAAGTAAGCATTAAGGATGGCACGAGATCAATAAAAGTTTTGCCATCTACTCACTTATCATTTTCGGTTAAAATACATTTTTCAAATAACTTAATTGGTAAAGATGAATATTTGTATATTCATAATACTCAAAATTTTATTGAAGATATTTGTTATGCTAGAACTTTCTGTCTTTCAAAAGATATAGTGAAATTAAGAGCTGGTGGTTTTGGTTTAGGCGGTAATTTGAATAATGTTATTGTTGTTAAAGATAACCAAATAATGAATGAAACTGGTCTCAGGTGTGACAAGGAATTTGTTAAACATAAATTATTAGATTGTGTTGGAGATTTTTATATGTCTGGGTTACCTATTTTAGGAAGCATTCATGCGATACAACCAGGCCATGAATTGAATAATAAATTAATTCAAAAGATTTTTCAAAATAAAAGCAACTATGAAATTATAGAATCTAACCAATATAACATACCTATTTCTTATCAAGAAAACACTCTAAATAATGTTAATGTTGCTTAATTAATAATTTGGAATAATTTTAAAAATAAGCTAATTTAATAAGATTAATTTATTTAATTATGGCTCATATTTTCAAATTTTTAATTCTACTATTATTATTTTCTTGTTCGGCAAATGAAAAGGTAATCACAATTACCCAAGAAGATGATAAAAATATATTTAAAAAAGGCATACAATTAATTGAAGAAAAAAAATTTAAGGAAAGTATTGACCAATTTATAAAAATCAACGATGAATTTCCTTATTCAAAATATTCTAGTCAAGCACAAATTTATAACGCTTATTTAAATTTTGAACTTAATAAACCAGATAAAACAATTTTATTATTAACTGATTATATGTCTATGAATCCTAATGGTATATTTACTGAATATGCTGAATATCTTATAGCTATGTGTTATTATATCAAAGTTTCTGACCCAAGCAGAGACAGTAAATTCACTAAAATCGCAATAGAAAAGTTTAAGAAAATTATAAAATCAAATCCAGATTCAAAATATGCAAAAGATGCTAAATTTAAATTAGAATATTTAAATAATTATTTAGCTAGAAAAGAGTTTGAGGTTGGGATGTATTATTTAAAAAATAATGCTCCGTCTCCAGCTATAAATAGATTCTCAATAGTAATAAGAGATTATCAGGGATCTAGTATTATACCTCAAACTTTATACAGAATGTATGAAGCTTTTGAAATGTTGAAATTAGAGGATAAATCCGATCAAACATATTTAATTCTAAAATATAATTTTCCAAAAAGTAAATGGACTAAAGAAATAACTAGTAGAAAAAAAATTATTATTGAAGAACCAGGTTATTTGAAAAATATAATGAATAAAATGATTTCGATTTTCTAACCCCAAATGTTATCTAAGCTTATAATTAAAGATATTGTTTTAATAAGAGATTTAAACTTAAATTTCCGTGAAGGTTTTACAGTTTTAACAGGAGAAACTGGGACGGGGAAATCTATACTAATTGATTCATTAGGATTAATATTAGGAAATAGAGCAAATTTTAATTTAATAAGAAAAGGTCAAACACAAGGATCTGTAACTGCTATTTTTCAGAACTTTAACGATAAAACTATTATTTCTTATTTAAATGGAATTAATATTGATATAAATGATGAATTTATAATACGAAGAGAAATTCATTCTAATGGCAAATCTTTTTCATATCTAAATGACACTCCTATTTCTATAAATACTCTAAAAAAAGTTGTAAGTCATTTTATTGAAATACAAGGTCAATTTGATAATCACACTCTATTAATTGAAAAAAATCATATTGATTTACTGGATAAATATTATGTTAACAATAAATTGAAAGAAAAAGTTTTTAGTTCTTGGGAAAATTATAAATCAAACAAAAATAAATTAGGTAATTTAATTTCATTGAATGAAAAAAATAAGAATGATAGCGATTATTTAGAGTTTTCTCTCAATGAATTTAATGAGATAAAACCACAAGGCAATGAAGAAAATGAACTCATTATAAAAAGAAAAGCTTTAATAAATAGAGATAAATTTTTCCAAACTTTTAATGAAGCTAAATACTTAATTGACGGTGAAAATGGTTTAAATACTCTGATTAAAAATTTAATACGTTTATTTTCAAAACTAGAGAGCTATAACAATAAATCCGTTGATCAAATTTGTAAGCTTCTGAATGAAAATTATATTACTTTAGAAGAGTTATCTCTATTGATTAATAAAAGCGAATTTCTATATGAAAATAAAGATGATGCTTTGGATGTAATTGATGATAGATTATATAAATTAAGAAATTTATCAAAAAAACATAATTGTCAGATAGATTCATTACCACACAAACAAATTGAAATAGAACAAAAATTAAACTCAATTAAAAATTTTTCTCTTGAATTAGATAATCAAAAAAAAATAACAAATGAGGCTTATAATGAATATTTGGAGTTAGCAAAAAAGTTATCTAAAAATAGAATAGAAGTAAGTCAGAAACTAATTAACGAAGTGAATAATGAACTTCCAGCACTGAAATTAGATAATGCAAAATTTTCAATATTAATAAGTAATCTTCAAGATACCCTTTTTTCGTCCAAAGGAATTGATGATGTTAAATTTTATGCTCAGACAAATAAAGATACAAAATTAGGTAAAATTTCTGAAATTGCATCAGGAGGAGAATTGTCTAGGTTTCTTCTTATTATGAAACTCGTTATAGAAAAAGATAATACAATTAAAACGCTTATTTTTGACGAAGTTGACAGTGGTGTTGGTGGTGCTACTGCAAGCGCAATTGGAACCAAATTATTAAAGATTGGGAATAATCAACAAACTATTGTTGTTACACATTCGCCTCAGGTAGCGGCAAAAGGCAATTATCATATTTTAATAAAAAAAAGTATAATTGAAAATGAAACAATTACTGAAACATTTGAACTAAATCATCAAGAGAAAATTGAAGAAATAGCCAGAATGATATCAGCAGATAATATATCTGATGAAGCAAGAAATGCAGCTTTAAAATTGTTGACTTAATATGCCCAGTGATGTTTATAACCGTTTATCATTTCTTAAAAGCCAAATAGAACGTCATAATAAATTATATCATGGCCATGATGACCCAGTGATATCGGATAAAGAGTTTGATAATATTTGCGTTGAATACGATAATTTAGTTGTCAAAAATCCAAATTTAGGATTTACGAAAAGAGAAGATATTGGTTTTGAACCATTAGAAAAATTTGCTAAAATCAAACATAGTAAACCAATGTTATCATTGAACAATGGTTTCAACATGAATGATATCGACGATTTCATAAAAAGAACTCGTAAATTTTTAAACATAAGTTGTGATAATATTGAATTTGTATGTGAACCAAAAATAGATGGTCTATCTATATCCTTATTGTATGAAAATGGTGAATTAAGACAGGCTCTTACAAGAGGCAATGGTTATGAAGGTGAATTAGTAACCGAAAATATTTTAACAATTAATAACATTCCAAAAAAAATTATTGATTATCCTGAATTTTTAGAAGTTAGAGGTGAAATATTTATTTCAAAGGATGACTTTGAAAAACTTAATGAAGAACAATTAACTAGTGATAAAAAAGTTTTTTCAAATCCAAGAAATGCTGCTGCTGGATCAATACGACAAAAAGATAGTAATGAAATAAAAAAAAGAAATTTAATGTTTTTTGCTTATACAGTAGGCAAAATATCTGATGAAAATCTGTTTGACACACAAATTAATCTTTTAAATAAATTTAAATATTGGGGATTTGATATACCAGAAAACATTAAATTGCTAAAAACACTTGATGAAATATCAAGTTATTACAATACCATGCTAGAAATGAGAGATAAGATTGATTATGAAATTGATGGACTAGTATATAAAGTAAACTCATTTGCATTACAAAAAAGACTTGGCGAAATGTCCAGAGCCCCAAGATGGGCCATTGCTCATAAACTACCAAGCTTAATTAAAGAATCCATAATAGAAAAAATTGATTTGCAAGTAGGAAGGACTGGAACAATAACACCTGTTGCAAGGGTAAAAAAAGTTAAAATTGGTGGTGTTGAAGTATCAAACGTTACACTGCATAACGAAGATGAAATAGAAAGAAAAGATATAAGAATTGGTGATACGGTCTTAATAGAAAGAGCTGGTGATGTAATACCTCATATTTTGAGTGTGAATACAGAAAAAAGAACAAAAATGTCTGAGAAGTATTTTATCCCAAAATACTGCCCTGCATGCGGTCAAATTACTCTCAAAAAAGAAGACGAGGCTGCAAGAAAATGTATAAATACTGGTTGTAAAGCTCAGAAAATTGAAAATCTAATTCACTTTTGTTCGAAAAATGGAATGAATATCGATGGACTTGGCAACAAACAAATAAAATTATTTTTTAGGAAAGGCATTGTAACAAAATATAGTGATATTTTTAAACTCTATGAAAAGAAAGATGAGTTGAAAAGTTATGATGGTTTTGGAGAATTATCTGTAAATAAATTACTTTCAAATATTAACAAAGCCAAATTAGTGAATTTTGATAAATTTTTAACTTCTTTAGGCATCAAACAAGTTGGAGAAAATACTGCTAAAATTTTAGCTGAACATTACATAGAATTGCCTAATTTAATAAATAACATTAAAAAAGCTACTGATAAAGTTTCTGATGAATTTCAATATCTTGTTAATATTGATCAAATAGGAATGAGTGTTGCAGAAGATTTAATTAACTTTTTTAATTCTTCTGCAAATCTTGATGAATTAGATAAATTATCTCAACAATTAAGTATAAAACCATACCAAAAATTAAATGTTGATAACTATTTCTTAAATAAAAAAGTCGTAATTACAGGAACTTTAAATAATTTTACTAGGGATGAAATTAAAACAAAACTTAATTCATTAGGCTCAAAATTTGTAAGTCAAGTTTCCAAGAATATAGATTTAGTGATATATGGAGAAAACCCTGGAAGCAAGCTTTCTAAAGCCCAAGAATTAAACATAAAAATCATAGATGAAAAAAAACTCAATGAGATTCTTGATAATTTATAAAATTGAAGTTTTTCTATTTAAAAAATTAACTAAATCACCATCTCTTTTAATAATGAAAGGTTTTATCTTTTCATTAACTAATTTATGATATTTATTAATCTGATTTATTTCTGTTTTTGATAATAAACTTTTATCAATTAACTTTTTTTCATATGGAATAAGAGTTAAAGTTTCAAAACTTAAAAAGTTTCCAACTTTTTTTATTAATTCTAGGTTTTCAATTCTAATTCCAAATTTTGATCCGTAATAACCAGGTTCGTTTGAAATCACCATTCCTGGTTTTAATTCATTTGAATTTTTTTTGCTTATTGATACTGGCCCCTCATGAACGCTTGAATAAAATCCAACCCCATGACCAGTACCATGAGCATAATCCATTTTATTTTGCCAAAGAGCTGCTCTTGCAATAGTGTCTATCTCATTTCCTAAAGTTCCTTTTGGGAATAATAGATTTGAAAGACTTAAATGACCTTTTAAAACAATAGTGTATTTAGTCTTCATATCATTAGTAGGTTGTCCATGTATTAATACTCTGGTTACATCAGTTGTTCCATTTAAATATTGACCCCCAGAATCAATAAGATACAAATTATTACTCTTTATCTTTTTACTTTTTCCCTTAGGATACCGATAATGTATGACTGAGCCATTTTTACCAAAAGCTGATATAGTAGGAAAACTGTTACTCTTAAATAGTTTGTTTACACTTCTATATTCAAATAACTTTTTAGCTAGATACTCTTCATCAAACATATTATTTTTATCTAATTGTTCAAACCAACTCCAAAATTTAATAAAGGCTAGTCCATCAACTTTATGAACTTCTTTAAAGTTTTTTTGTTCAATAGAGTTCTTAATTACTTTAAGAGAAGAAATGGGGCAAGATACATTTTTATATTTAATTTTATTTTTTTTTAATACAGATAAAACAAACATTGGTGTTGAATTATAATCAACAAGAAAACTTTCACCAGCAAACATTTTTAAAATAGATTCAAATTTTTTAATATTAGTTAACATAATCTCACTATGATCTAGTTTACTTAATTGAGGTAAGTCATGTTCAAAAAAAAGATAGATTTTCTTACTTTTATGTATCAATGCAAAACATCTAACTACTGGAGTATATTTTAATTGATTACCCCTTATATTTAACAACCAGCTAATTGCATCTGGCTTAAATGTTATAAGTGCCTCAGACGAATGATTTAAAATAATCTTAGTCAGTCTTTTTATTTTACTTATAGAATTCTCACCAGCGTACTTTATAGCTAAATCAATAATTTTGTGTCCTGATATTGTGGGTTTGTTTTTCCAGATTTCATCGATTAAATTTTTGCTACTTAGAATGAACTTTATATTTTTAATTTTTAATTCACTCTCTAACAATTTAAACTGATTAATAGTTATCAATTTAGTGTCAATGCCAACAATGTTGATTTGTTTATGTGAGTTTAAAAATTCAATTACCTTATCTAAACCTCCATCTAGAATAACAAATTCCTTTTGAGAAACTTCTTTTTTTAATTGTTCCTGATACCTTCCATCACTTATGACTGCAGATTTTAACTTTTGGGAAGCTATAATTACAGCCCATCCAGCTGAACCAGAAAAATTTGAAATAAATTTTAATCTTTCGTCACTTTCCATAAGTTCTTCAGAAAAGAAAAGATCATACTTAGGTATGATGTAAGCATCTATATTTTTTGATCTTAAATATTTTTTAAATTCAACAAGCTTATTCATTTTTTTTTCTTAAAAGTTATAGTAATCCATTTTTCCTCTTCTGATATCTTAACAGGATAAATTTTAAATTTTCTATATAAATTAATTAATTGATTTTTTTGGTAAATTAATATTCCTGAAACAATTAAAAATCCATTATGATCTAAAATGTATGTAAATTCTTTTATCAAAGATTTTAATTGAGGTAATAGAATATTTGCAAATATCAAATTATAAAAATTTTTCTTTATGTGCTTTCTCTTTTTTGGCGAAACTTCTAAAACATTATTATTTGAGATTATATTATTTTTTTTTAAATTAAACTTTGACATTTTTACAGCTAAATTATCAATGTCAATCAAGGTAATTTTTGAATATGGCATAAGCTTTTTTGCAGCAACACCTAAAATCCCACTTCCAGAACCGTAATCTAAAATATTTTGAAATTTTTTCGACTTAGAACACTCGTACATATTTTCAATGCAATATCTAGTGGTGGAATGATAACCTGTTCCAAATGCATAAGAGGCATTGATTTTTAATAATTTTTTTGTTGGATTAAATAATTTAAAGTTATCATTATCATAAATAATAAAATTTTTAATATTAATTGGTCTGAGTGTTTGAACATTTTCTTCTAACCAATCTTTATTTTCAAATTCTTCAAAATAGATTTCATTTATACTTATGTTATAATCAGTACAAGATTTTAAGCTTAATAATTTAAAATTTTTTCGAAAATCATTAATTTTTTTTAAAAATTTCTGTTTTATGTTTCTTGATTTTAAAATCAATTTACAGAACCAATGATTTTCCTCTACTTTACTAAAATCTATGCTTAAAAATTCACTATCCTCTTCAATATAATCAATAAAAATTTCTTTAATACTATCTTCTAGGTAAAATACAATTTGAGTAAAATAAATTATTTTATCCTTCATAAATTTAAAATTTATTTTTTAAATAAGATCCAATGACTTTTTTAATTCCAGCCTTATCAAAATTTACTTCAAATTTATCTTCATCAATATCTATAATTGATCCCGTACCAAACTTAATATGAAAAACTTTTTCTCCTATTTTAAAATTAGAGCTATAATCTTCATCAAGTCTATACTGATCATTAATTTGATTATAAGAACTGCCTGAATTTATAATATTACGAAATTTTTCATTGTTATTATAATCTTGATTAAATTCATAGTCCTCAAAGTGAGGTGATGTATTGTTAATAACATTAAAGTCAGCTCCAATAATTTCTTTTTCAGGCAATTCTTCTATAAACCTAGATGGAATGACGTTTTGCCAATTCCCATAAATTTGTCTGCTAGATGCACAACTTATACATAAATGTTTTTTTGCTCTAGTTATTCCAACATAAGCTAATCTTCTCTCCTCCTCTAATCCTTCTTTACCTTTTTCATCAATTGACCGTTGACTGGGGAAACTTCCTTCTTCCCAGCAAGGTAAAAAAACAGCTGAAAATTCTAAACCTTTTGCTGCGTGTAATGTCATTAAAGAAATTTGACCATCTTTGTGTTCAGCATCACTATCATTAACTAGCGCAATATGTTCTAAAAAGCCTATCATGTTGTCAAATGCTGACATAGCATTGACAAGTTCTTTTAAATTCTCAAGTCTACCTTCTGATTCTAAAGACTTTTCAACTTTAAGACTTTGTATATAACTAGATTCTTCTAATATTTTCATAGCTAAATCCACATGTGAAATTTTAGTTAAATCATCTTCCCAAATGTCATAATTTTTAATAAAGTTTTTTAATGTTAATTTAACTCCAGGTCTAAACTCATCTGTTTGCACTAAATCTTTGATGGAATTAAATAGACTTTTACTTTTATCTCTTGAATAGTTCTTTATAAAATTTATAGTTTGAGGCCCAATACCTCTCTTAGGGCTATTAATTATTCTCTCAAAAGCTAAATCATCTGATTTTTGTATTAACAGCCTGAAGTAAGCAAGTGCATCTCTAATTTCAAGCCTTTCATAGAATTTAACACCTACAACTTTATATGGTAATCCAATATGAACAAATCTTTCCTCAAAAAGCCTGGTTTGATAACCAGCTCTTACTAAAACTGCAATTTCATCAAAATTTACCCCTTGTTTGATTAATGTTTCAATTTTTGTAGAAATTTTTCTTGCCTCATCTAAACCATCCCAAGCTTGTACAATATTTATTTTTTCACCAGTTTCTATTGAAGTTTTTAATGATTTACCAAGTCTATATTTATTATTAGCAATTAAGGTATTAGCAGCACTTAATATATATTTTGAGGATCTATAATTTTCTTCAAGTCTTAAGATTTTTGCGTCATTAAAATCTTTTTCAAAGTTGAGTATATTTCTTACGTCCGCTCCCCTCCAACCATATATAGATTGATCATCATCTCCAACACAACAAATATTATTTTCTGGCTTAACTAACATTTTCAACCATAAATATTGAGCTGTATTTGTATCTTGGTACTCATCAATTAAGAAATATTTAATTTTAATCTTTAATTTATCGAGAACATCTTGATGTGAGTTAAATATATTTAAATTATGTAAAAGTAAATCTGCAAAATCTACATAATTCATATCTAACAGACGCTGTTGATAGTTTTTAAATAATTCACCAGCTTTGCCATCAATTAAATATTGTTTTTCTGAATTTAATATATCATTAACAGTTAGCCCCATATCTTTCCAAGTATTTATTAGGTGAAGTACAAATTGTGGAGTTATTTTTTTTTCATCGAGTTTTTCAAAAATAATAAGTTCTTTTAATAATCTTTTTTGATCATCTGTATTGATAATCGTGAAATTACTCTTGAGCGAAACTAACTCAGCGTTTTCTCTTAAAATACGTGCAGCTGTCGAATGAAAAGTACCTAACCAAATATTATTCACACTTGGACCTATTAAATTTTCTAAACGTTCTCTCATTTCTTTTGCAGCTTTATTGGTAAATGTAACAGCAAGTATATTCCATGGTTTAGCTTTTGATGAAAACAATAAATTAGCAATTCTTGCAGTAAGAACTCTTGTTTTCCCTGTCCCAGCACCGGACAAAACCAAAAGAGGACCATCCAATGTTTCTACTGCTTTTTTTTGATTTTGATTTAATTCTTTAAAATATAAATTGTTGTTAGAGTTGTTTTGAATTTGCTTTCCAGTAAATACCGAATCTGTTAACCTAGTTATATCTTTATCTGACATATTTTTATATTATATAATGTATGTTAAATTGGAATTATAAATAACATGTTCAACAGAATATTAAATAATAAAAATATTTTTAAATTATTTTTAGCCCAATTAATGCTTATATTTCTGTCATCATGCGCTCAAAACTCAGCAAATAAAGAAATTCATGATCCTCTAGAGAGTATGAATAGATCTGTATTTAAATTTAACCAAGGACTTGATAAATACGTTTTCAAACCAATAAACACTGAATATGAAAAATTACCTGAAAATGTCAAAAAAGGTGTTTCAAATCATGCTAAATGGGCATCAACACCTGTAACCATAGTAAATAGTGCAATACAACTTGAAGCAGAAAACTTTTCGACTTCGAGTATAAAATTTCTTTTAAATTCACTTACTTTAGGATTTTACGATTTAGACCCAGAAACAAAATATAAAACTCGTGATTTTGGAAGCTCTCTAGCAAATTATAGTGTTTCTTCTGGTCCATATATTGTTTTACCAATTCTAGGCCCAAGATCACTAAGGCACTTTTCTGGAAATATTATAGACCAATCTGTATCAAATGGACCCAAAAATCATTCATATAATTCAACAACTCTTCCTATGAGTATATTAAGTAATAGGAATGCATATTCTAATGTAATAGAAGATATTTATAATGCACAGGATCCCTACTTAAAAGCAAAAATATTATATACTGAAAACAGATTTAACTCTATTTCTTCAACTAAATTATTGGAACAACAAAAACAAGATGAACAAGATGAATTTGAAAAATTATTGGATTAGCAAATTAATAATTATCTTAGGTGTCTTTTTTTTAAATTCTGCTAACGCAGATAATAAAATAAACGCAAGCCAACAAGTATCTAATTTTCTTAACACGATAAAAGAATTTGCTTCTGAAAAAGATAGTTTAATTAAAATAAAAAGGTCTGATCAACTTTTAGATATGGTAGATTTAGAATTTATGTCCAAAGTAACTGTTGGTAAACAGTGGAAAACAGTTGATGATAGTGAAAAAATTATATTCAAAAGAAAACTTTTTAACAAATTTATACAATTTATTGATTTACATCTCGAAGATTTTAAAGAAATTAAATTTCAAGAAAAATCTATAAAGTTAAGAGGTCAAAAACTAGTTTATGTCACTGGTTCTATAGATACCAAAAAAATAAAAAAACTTGATATAACTTGGAAACTTTCTTCAAAAGAAAATAAAATACTTGATGTTGAAATTGAAAAAATCTCATTAATTAAAACTCAAAAGTTAGAAATGAGACCATTGTTAAAAAAAAATAAAAATAATTTTTCTCAATTTATAGAAATATACTTCTCAAATTAAATTATATGTTCAATTACTACCCATTATTTATTATTATTTTTGATATATTTTTTGGCCTCTTATTTTGGATTTTCATTATTAAGTTTTTTTTACATTTGTTTTTTTCAAATGAAACAAGTGTAAAATTTGTATCTAATTTTTTTTCTATAACAAATAGCATTTATAATAAAGTTAACAGAATAATTCCAAGTTTTTTACCATATCCATTAATTTCATTATATTTGGTATGGTTAATATTCATTATAAGGTTTTATATCGTACCAGCTTTTTCTGGCCTTGAAAATATAGGAATTTATGTTTTTTTCTTAGAAAAAAATCTAATTTTCTATCTAAATTTTAACTATCTATTTTAATTTTATTAATTCTTGATATTAAATTTTTTAAATCTTTTTTTGTAAAGTCAAAGCTAAAAACAAATCTTAAAATTACAAACTTATTTTTTGAAGTACTCCATAATTTAGGGAATACATTTTTATTCATAATCTCTTGATAATATAATTCATGCACTCTAACAAAAACTTCATTTCCATCAATAGGGAACAAAATTTCAAAATTCTTATTTTGAACTAAATAATTTTTAAATGATTTGGCTATATTATTTGATTTTTTAGCAAGCTTTAACCAAAGATCATCTTGAAACCATGCTATGAATTGAGATGAAATAAACTTTGTTTTAGCTATAACATGACCACTTCTTTTTTGAAAAAATTTATAATTGCATATTTTTTTTTTAGTAAAAAAAATAATAGCTTCGGCTGCAAATGCACCATTTTTAGTTGCGCCAATACTAAGACAATCTAATCCGATTTTCCATGTCATTTCAAAGGGTTTTACTTTAAGATTACACACAGCATTTGAAAATCTTGCGCCATCCATATGAAAAAATAAATTATTTTTTTTGCAAATATCTCCAATTTCTTTCAAACTTTCTATACTATAATTCGTTCCATTTTCAGATAGTTGTGATACTGAAATCCCAACAATATTTTTATCAATATTATCTACTAAGCAATCATTAATTAAAGTAGGATCTAATTTTCCATCATTTGAAGAGATAGTTATTAATTTAATTCCAGAGTTAAAAAATTCTGGCGCACCACATTCGCTCGTAAAAATATGGGCTTCCTTATGACAAATGACATAATCATTTTTTTTTGTCATTAATGACAAAGCAAAAGCATTACTAGCAGTACCTGATATCATAGGAATAAACTCTAAATTTTTATTCTTAAAAATTTTTTTAAATTCAATTTTAGCTAATTCTGTAAAATCATCATCCCCATAAGGTTTATTTTTCTTTTTTCCTGCTTGTACAATTTTTTTTAAAATTTTATTAGAGACTCCGCCCGCAGTATCAGTACCACAAAGAAGTGGATATCTATCTGTACTATTCAATCTTCCACTCTTTTGATTTTTTAAAATTAATGTTTGTTAAAATTTTTTCATTTATAAGATCAATTAATATTAATTTATTTTCTCCATCCAATTGATATCTCAATAATAATTGATTGTTTTCAATATGATTAACTGAAATAATTTGGCTTTCTTTTGGATAAAATAAAGAATATTGTTTTTTTATTTCTTTATTATAAATTTTTTCTTTTTTTTCCAATTTTCCAATTTTGTTAATAAATCCAATAATTAAAAAAATTATACAAATAACAATTAAAATTGATAAAATTATTGTAATAATTTTTAAAAGTTTATGATTTGATTTACTTACACTTGTGTAGTCTGTTATTTTATTATCTGACATGTTTCATTCTAATATAATTAAGTTAAAAGTTAGTGACTATCCTATACAAAATGGAAGAATTGACAAATGGATTATTGAAGCTTTTTCTTTATTAAATTCATCATATCAGGACGATATTAAAGCTAAAACTCTTTTTTCAAGAACTAAAATTAAAGATTTAATATTATCAGGAAATATATCAATTGATGGTATGATAAATAAAAATCCTTCATACAAAATTGATCCTAATAATATAATTGTTATAAATTTGCCAAAAATTAAAGATTATGATTTAAAAGCTGAAAACATTCCAATTGACATTGTTTTTGAGGATGAACATCTTTTAGTTGTCAATAAAGAACCAAATTTTGTTGTTCATCCATCCCCTGGCCATAATTCAGGAACACTTGTAAATGCAATATTATATCACTGTGAAGGCAAATTATCTGGAATTGGGGGAATTAAAAGACCTGGGATTGTACATAGACTAGACAAAGATACCTCTGGTTTAATGTTAGTTGCTAAAACGGAAATAGCTCATTTAAGTTTGTCAGATATGTTTAAAAATCATTCTATTGAAAGAAATTATCAACTCCTTGTTTGGAATGTACCTGATTCAAATGGTCTTATAGATCAACCAATTGGAAGATCTAAATTTAATAGAAAAAAAATGGCTATCAACCTTAATGGAAAAAAAGCTGTTACACATTGGACACTTTTGGAAACTTTTTCAAATCTTGTAAGTTTAATAAGTTGTAAATTACAAACTGGAAGAACTCATCAAATTAGAGTTCATATGAGTTCAATAGGACATTCTCTAATTGGAGATAAAATTTATGGAGGTCTTCCAAAAAAAAATAAAACACAAAACAGTATACAAAAAAGTATACTAACTAAATGTAAAAGTTTTTCTCGACAGGCATTGCATTCTAAAACTCTTACATTTAAACATCCAATTTCAAAAAAACAAATGCATTTTGATATTGATTTACCCAATGACATTAAAAAATTAATAAATTCTATAAAGTAAGATTTTTATTGAAAGTTATTAAAAATTTATTATAACAATATTATGGCATATAATATAAATCTACCGGCTTTAAGCTCAGATACAAATATCGGAAGATATCTAGATCAGATAAGAAAATTTCCAATGTTGGAAAAAGATGAAGAGTATATGTTAGCAAAAGCTTGGCATATTAAAGGTGACAGTAAAGCTGCGCATAAATTAGTTACTTCCCATTTAAGATTAGTAGCAAAAATAGCTATGGGATACAGAGGTTATGGACTACCTATTGCAGATTTAATTGCCGAAGGTAATATTGGTATGATGCACGCTGTTAAAAAATTTGATCCAGAAAAAGGTTTTAGGCTTGCAACATATGCTATGTGGTGGATTAAAGCTGCCATTCAAGAATTTGTTTTGAGAAGTTGGTCACAAGTAAAATTAGGAACAACAGCTAGTCAAAAAAAATTATTTTTCAACTTACGAAAAATTAAGAACAAAATTAACGCAATTGAAGATGGCGACATGAACTTAGAACAAGTTGAACATATTGCGAAAAAATTAAATGTTTCTAATGAAGAAGTTGTGGATATGAATAGAAGAATGACAAACCATGATCAATCTTTAAATGCACCTATTGGTAAAAATGATGGTGAATCTGGAGAATGGCAAGATTTATTGGCAGATGAAAGACAAGATCAAGAACAAACAATTGCATATATACAAGAATTAAATAAGAAAAAAAAATTGATGGAAGAATCCTTAAATTTTTTAAAAGACAGAGAAAAAGACATAATTGTTAAAAGAAGATTATCAGAAAACCCTAAAACTCTTGAAGATTTGTCACAAGAATACAGTGTCAGCCGTGAGAGAATTAGACAAATAGAAACTAGAGCATTTGAAAAGCTTCAAGAAATTGTAAAAAACAAAGCTATAGAACTTAAAATAATTTAACTAAATACCTCATTTATAATGATATTCTCATCTCTCTCTGGTCCAGTTGATATAATATCAATATTACAACTCACTAGAGTTTCTATTCTTTTTATAAAATTTTGAGCATTCAATGGTAATTTTTCAAACTTCGTGATACCTTTTGTTTTCTCTTCCCATCCTTTTAAAGTTTCATAAATTGGAATAACTTGATGATTGCTAGATATGTTACTAGGGTAATCTTTGACTATTTGATTATTAATTTTATAGCTTGTGCATATTTTTAAATCTCTAAAAGAATCTAAGACATCTAATTTTGTTAAAACTAAACCATTTATCCCTGATACAGTAATAGCTTTTTTTAACATCAAAATATCTAACCAACCACATCTTCTTTTTCTTCCAGTAACTGTTCCAAATTCATTTCCAATTTTACCTAATTTTTCTCCAATTTCATTGCTCTCCTCTGTTGGAAATGGTCCATTACCAACTCTTGTGGTATAGGCTTTGGTTATACCTAATATCCTTTTTAAATACTTAGGGTTAGCACCAGATCCAATAGATGCATTAGAAGGAACTGTATTACTGCTAGTTACATAAGGATATGTCCCATGATCTAAATCTAAATAAAAACCTTGTGCTCCTTCAAACAAAATTTTTTTATTTTTATCATTTAGCTGTTTTAATAGTAACCAAGTGTTTTCAATATATTTTGACAGACTTTGATAACATTTTAAGATTATTTCAAAGTCATCAAGATAAGATATTTCTTTTCCTTCAAATTTTTCAATCCAAACGTTGTGATGATTATAAATTGAAATAAACTTTTCTTCTAATTCTTTAAGATTTTTAAAATCACTAAATCTTATACCACGTCTAGACACTTTATCTTCATACGCAGGACCAATACCCCTTCCGGTTGTTCCAATTTTCTTACTACCCTGTTTCAGGTTCTCTCTTATAGAGTCAATATATCTATGTATTGGTAAAATTAAAAAGCAATCTGAAGATATAACAAAATTTGAAGTATTTACTTCAATGCCTTGATTAGTTATTTCTCTAATTTCTTTTTCTAGGTGAATTGGATCCACAACAACACCATTACCAATAATTGAAAGTTTTTGCCTAACAATTCCACTTGGTAGCAATGATAATTTAAATGTTTTCGAATTTATTACTAGTGTATGACCCGCATTATGTCCACCTTGAAACCTTACAACTGCATCCGCAGAAGATGCAAGGAGATCTACAATTTTACCTTTACCTTCATCACCCCATTGTGTACCAACTATAACTAAACTCGTCATTTTGAACCCTAAACTTGTATTAATTTATTATTTTTAAAAATATATTTACAATTTATAGATTTAGCATAATTCTCTATATCATTATTTAAATTTTTTAAAAAAATTATTTGATAACCCTTTTTTATTAAATTTTCAGCACTCTTAAAATCATTTTGTTCTACTAAAACTTTTTCTTTTTCTAAAAAAATATTTTTTATTTCACCTAATAAATCAACATATAATGAAATACCTGTTGCATCTTCTTTATTAATTGTTTTATAGGTACCACCTTTTGCAATGCTACCTTGCAAAGATTTTGAAAAAATTGTGAATGTAAGACCATGATGGTAGTCAAATGTACTTTTTTCTAGAGGATCTATTACAATATTTAAATCTTTAAAAATACTTTGAATTGAACTTGATACTTCTAGTAAGTGAAGAAGGTAATTATTTTTCTTGTTATCCTGATTTAATTTTTCAAGAAATTGACTTTTATTCGTAAATTGTCCTGAAGCTTCAATGATGTTTAATATATTAGTTTTATTTGGAAAATTTTTATTTTTTAAATAATTAATATCTTTTTTTTCTATTGCTTTTACTAATAAGTTTTTATCAGGTAATTCATAGAGACTTTTGAAAAAACTCAACCTTAGATTTTGGTAATTGAGATCTAAAGTCAAATCTTCTATATATAGTTCTTTTAATATTTTTAAACCAATAACTATGATTTCTGTTTCCAAACCAAAAGTGATATCACCTATTATTTCAGCTCCAACTTGGGCAATCTGCCTTTCAAGTTTTAAACCTGATGGGTTAACTCTTAACACTTCACCAGAATAAGATAACCTTAATGGCCTTGGATAATGAGCAAGTCGTTTGCTTGAAATCCGAGAAATTTGTGTGGTCATATCAGATCTTACTGCCATCATTTTTTTTGAAATAGGATCCATAACTCTAAATGAATTATTTTGTAAAGCTAAACCAGGCCCTTGATTTAACAAGGTTTCTTCAAATTCTATTAAAGGTGGTGATATTCTTAAATAACCATAATTTAAAAAAAAATTTACAATATTCTCAATAATTAATGAATTTCTTTGTGACTTAGGAAAGATTTTATCAGAAAAACCTGCAGGTAGTAATGTGTCTCTATCCATAATGATTGTTAATATAAATAAATTTAAAAATAATGAAATATTTTTATATTGATTACCTAAAATTAATTATATTAGCTCTTACAACTTGAGGTAAATTTTTTATTTTATCTAATACAATCTCATCAATAATTTGGTCTATTTCAACTAATGCGATTGCTTCACCACTTTTTTCTCTTCTTCCTAAGTGAAAGGAAGCAATATTTATATTATTTTGTCCTAATAGTTGTCCTAGATCACCTATAAAACCTGGTTTATCGTAATTTCTTAAGTATAAAGCAGTATAAGGGAAACTTGACTCAATTGGAATATTTTGAATACTAACTATCCTTGGCATATAACCACCTATTAGTGTTCCTGATATTGTTCTAATTCCTTTTTCATGTTTTATAGATGCTGTTAGTAAAGTTTCATAATCACATCTTCTGTCATGTTTAACAGTTGAAAAATCTAATCCTTTTGAATTTGCAATTTCTCTGGAATTTACATTATTAATAGCATTAAAATTTGGTTCTAAAATTCCAGTCAAAAGATTAGCTATAATAGGTTCATCTTTTAAAGAAGCAGCTTTGCCCTCCATTTCTAATCTAATATTCTTGATATTTTCAGATGTCACCTGACCTAAAAAAGTACCTAACAAATATGAAAGCCTTATATATGGTTTCAAGAGAGGAGCTTCTTCAGCTGTAAGAGTAGGGAAATTTAATGCATTTGAAACAGCACCATCATTTAAAAAATTTGATATTTGTTCAGCAATTTGAAGAGCAACATTTTCTTGTGCTTCTTTTGTCGAAGCTCCAAGATGTGGAGTAGCAATAAAATTTGGAGCTTTAAATAAAACATTATTATGAGCTGGTTCTTCTACAAAAACATCAAAGGCAGCTCCAGCTAAATGATTGTTTTCCAAAGCTGCACGACATGCGTTCTCATCTACTAATCCTCCTCTAGCACAATTAATTAACCTAGATCCTTTTTTCATTTTATTAATTGCATCTGCTGAAATTATATTTTTTGTTTCTTCAGTTAGCGGTGTATGTAATGAGATAACATCTGACAATCTCAACAATTCATCTAAATCGACTTTTTTTACGCCTAGTTCTTTAGCTTTTTCTTCTTTTAAAAATGGATCAAAAGCAAGAACTTTCATTTTTAATCCAATGGCTCTACTTGCTACAATAGATCCAATATTTCCACAACCAATTAAACCAAAAATTTTATTAGTAACCTCAACACCATTAAATGATGATTTTTCCCATTTTCCTAACTGTGTGGATTCATTCGCAGATGGTATCATCCTTACTAATGACATCATCAAGGCAATAGCGTGTTCTGCGGTAGTAACAGCATTGCCAAATGGTGTATTCATTACAATAATACCCTTTTTTGTAGCAGCTTTTTTATCAATATTGTCAGTTCCAATTCCTGCTCTTCCAATAACTTTAAGTTTTTCAGCTTTTTCAATTATACTTTCAGTTACTTTAGTAGCAGACCTAATTGCCAATCCATCATAATCATGAATGATAGAATTTAATTCATCTTCTGAAATCCCGGGTTTGTAATCAACTTCAATTTTATTGTTTTTAAAAATTTGAATAGCAGATTCACTTATTTTATCGCTTATTAAAACTTTAGCCATTTTAATTCCCTTTTTTTACTAATTTGTAAGCATCTTCGAAAGCCCATTGTAACCATGGAAGTAGAAGATTGATGTCTTTTGGATTTATAGTTGGACCACCCCATATTCTTAAACCTGGCGGAGCTGATCTATAACTACCTATATCATATGCTACATTTTCATTTTCGAGAATTTTAACAATATTTTTTTCAAGTAACATTTGATTTTGAACATCTAGCTCATTTAAAATTTTATCAGAAAATCTTAAACAAATTGAAGTATTTGAAATTGTTATTTCATCCTGAGCTAAAAAATCGACCCATTCAGTTGTTTTAACCCAACCTTTAATTAATTTTAAGTTATTATTAGATATTTCAATCAACCCCTGTAAACCACCTATTTTTTTTGCCCATTCTAATGCATCTATAAAATCTTCAATGCAAAGAAGTGATGGTGTATTTATAGTAGATCCTTCAAATATAGAACTATTGATTTTATTATTTTTCTTTAAATTAAACAATTTTGGAACTGGCCAAGATGGATTGTAAGTGTTTATTCTTTCTACAGCATTTGGAGAGAGTATTAAAATACCATGTCCGCCTTCACCACCTAAACATTTTTGCCAAGAAAAAGTTAAAACATCTAGCTTACACCAATCCATTTCCATCGCAAAAGCAGCTGATGTTCCATCACAAATTGTTAACCCATTTCTATTTTGTGGTATCCAATCTAAATTAGGAACTCTAACTCCACCAGTTGTTCCATTAAAATTAAAAATTATATCATCATTAAAATTAATATTATCAAAATTAGGAATAAAGCCATAATCAGCTTTCAGTATATTTAAACCATTGACTTTAAGTTGTTCTTTTAAGTCTTTAGCCCAATCATTTCCAAAACTATCCCAAACTAACATTTGAACTGGTTGAATTCCGATTAAATTCCATAACGCTATTTCTACTGCACCAGTATCTGAACCAGGAACTATACCAACATAATAGTCATTAGGAATCGAAAGAATTTCTATAATATTTTTAATTAAATAATTTATTCTAGATTTAGCTTTAATCGATCTATGCGATCTACCAAGTATTGCTTTATTGAGGACACTGGAGTTCCAACCTGGTCTCTTAGAGCATGGCCCAGACGAGAAATTGTTATTCTCAGGCTTGACATCAGGTTTAATCATAATAACCTCATTTATATATTACTGCTTGTTGGGAAACAGCACCCAGTACTTAAATAATGATTAAACAAATAAAGTCAACAAATTAAAAATGAAAAATAAAATTATTTTATACGATCTTAGTGGAAAAAATAATATTAGGTTTAGCCCACCATGTTGGAATGTTAAATTATGTTTAATTCATAATAATATTGATTTTGATACTATTCCAATTAGATTTACCGAAAAAGAAAAAATAAATTTTTCCAATCAAACATTAGTACCAATCATTAAATATAATGAAGAAATCATTTCTGATTCTTGGAATATTTTTGTTTGGTTAAATGATAAAATTAAAGAAATCAAATTAATACCCAATGAACAAACAAGAGTTTTTTCACATTTTTTATATTTCTGGACATCAAAATCTTTATTACCAATTATTTTTAAATTAATTGCAAATGATATTCCAAAAATCTTAAATGCAGAAGATAAAGAATATTTTATAAAATCTCGTGAAGATAGAATAAAAAAACCTCTGAAAAGCTTGTTAAGTGATAAGAAAAAATCGAAAATTCAACTATTTCAATCTTTAATAACTTTCGAAAAAATTTTAGAAAATAATAAATTTTTTAATGGAAATAATCTTGGTCTTCCAGACTTTATATTTTTTGGCAACTTCATGTGGGCTGAAAAATGTAGTTCTGAAAATTTATTTAAAAACTTACCTAATATTCATAAATGGTTTTTAAACATAAAAAAATTAAATAGACTATAGCTTGTCTGGAATTACATGAAAATGATTTAAAGGGCCATGACCACTTCCCAAATTAGGAGCTTTTAGGATAGATTTGTAAACGTACTTATGTGCAATTGAAACCGATTCATATAGAGAAAACCCTTTTGATAAATTTGCTGCAATTGCTGATGAAATGGTACAACCTGTGCCATGAGTATTGTTTGTATCAATTTTTTTTGAGTAAAATTCAAAAAATTTATTTTTATCATATAAAATATCACATAGATCAATTTCATTTAAATGCCCACCTTTCAATAAAATTCTAGATGTTCCATTAATTTTTATAGTTTTTACTGCTTTTGTCATGTCGTTTTTATTTGAAATTTTTATTCCTGATAGAGTTTCAGCTTCAGGTATATTTGGAGTAAGAATACAATCTACTTTATGAATAAATTCTTTTAATGCTGAGATTGCTTGATTTTCTAAGAGTGGAAATCCTCCTTTTGCAAACATCACTGGATCTAGAATTATTGGAATACTTTTTTTAATAATTTTATGTTTCTTTATAGCTTCAAAAATTAAATCAAATATTTCGCCTTTATTGACCATGCCAATTTTAATAGCGTCAACACCAATATCAGATATACAGTCTTCAATTTGTTTTTTAATAAGATCTAGTGAGACAGACTCAACACTACTAACTCCATTTGTATTTTGAGCTGTAATGGCAGTTATCGCTGTCATTGAAAATACTTTAAAAACTGTGAGTGTTTTTATATCAGCCTGAATACCTGCTCCACCTGATGAATCAGAACCAGCTATAACTAAAACTCTTGGTGTTTTGTGTTTATTCATTCAGAAGAATTTTCTTTTACAAGTAAATCTTGAACTTTTGAAATGTATTGGTCTATTTTATCGTTATATTCACATTCTACAAGAATTCTTACTATGGGTTCTGTCCCGGATGGCCTTACTAATAATCTTCCGTTATGTTTATTTTTAAGATCTAAATGTATTTTTTTTAATGAGTTTTTTACACTTTCGGTTTCAAGAATATAATTATTGATTTTTTTAAGATTTTTTATTTTATAAGGAATTATACTAAATGGTCTAAGAAATTCTGAAGCTTTTTTTCCAGACTTTTTTAATAAAGATATTATTTTAATTGCTGTAAGTAATCCATCTCCAGATTTAGTATGATCAGACATAATGATGTGTCCTGAAGGCTCACCACCTAAATTATAATTATTATTGAGCATTTCATCTAGGATATATCTATCACCAACATTAACTCTTTTTAAATTGATATTATTATCATTTAAAAAATTTTCAAATCCAATATTTGTCATAATTGTACCTACAACGGTATTATTTTTTAATTCTTTTTGGTTATACAAATTTAATGCTAAGACTCCTAATATTTGATCGCAATCTATAAGATTTCCATTTTCATCAGAAAATACAACTCTATCAGCATCTCCATCAAGAGCTATTCCTAAATCAGCTTTTTCTTCTTTAGTTTTTAAAGCCATTTCATTAGGAAACATAGCTCCACAATTTTTGTTGATATTAGTTCCATCTGGATCTTTATGTATTGAAACAACTTCACAACCAAGCTCAAATAATGCTTCAGTACCAACTTTATAACCAGCACCATTTGCACAATCTAAAACGATTTTCATACCTAAAAGATTTTCATCTTTTTTAAGAATTAATTTAATTAGTTCAATATACCTTCCTATTGCATCTTCCATTCTTCTTGCTCTTCCTAAATTTTTAGCATTAGTTAGAGTAGGGCCTTTATACAGCAATTTTTCAATTTCATATTCTACTTCATCACTTAATTTGTAACCTTGTGAATTAAACAATTTTATACCATTATCTTGGTAAGGATTATGAGAAGCAGAAATCATAACGCCTAAATCACATCTTAACACATTTGTTAAAAGTGCTACGCCTGGAGTCGGGAGAGGTCCAGTTGTTATTGCCTCTATTCCAATAGAAGTGAAACCTGCAACTAAAGCAGGTTCAAGCATATATCCTGACAATCTTGTATCTTTTCCAATTAAAACTCTTGGTCTTTTTGTACCTGCTTTACCATAAAAATATTCGCCTGCTGCCATAGCTATATTAACAGCCATTAAAGCGTTAACTTTGTCACCATTAACTGTTCCTCTAATACCGTCAGTTCCAAATAATTTTTTATGATTCGATTTCATTATCTTATTATATTTATATATAAACTTCTTCTAGACAAGCAAAAGACTGCTGTACCTCAAAAATATCATGTGTTCTTATTATTTGAGCACCATTTAAAAACGCAATATTTTGTAAAGATAATGAACCAGAAAGTCTTTCATTAGCTGAAATATCTGATTTATATTTATCTTTGTAAATATTATCAATTAGCGATTTTCTACTTAACCCAGCACATATTGGGTATCCAAGAGAGTGAAATAGAGGAAAATAGTTTAACAAATTTAAATTGTGGTTTTTGTTTTTTCCAAATCCAAAACCTGGATCAATAATTATTTGAGATTTTTTAACTCTATTATCTAATAAAAATTTAATTTTAGCTTTAAAAAATTCAAAAATATCTATTACAGGAAATTCATAGGATGGATTTTCTTGCATTTTTTCCGGGTTATTTTGCATATGCATTATTATTATAGATACATTATTATTTAATAGTAAATCTAAAAACTTTTTGTCTTTAAATCCTGAAATATCATTAATTATTAAAACACCATTATCGATAAATGAGGATACTGTTTTAAAATTTCTGCTATCTAATGATAATTTTAAATTTAATTGGCCAACATCAATATTATCAAAGAATAGTTTTAAACGCCTAATTTCTTCTTCAGATGTGATTTTTTTTGCTCCTGGTCTAGTGGATTCCGCTCCAATGTCAACTATATCAACTTCTTGCAATTTCAATTTTTCAATTTTTTTTCTTAAATTTTCTAGGCTTTCAAATCTGCTAGGATTAAAAAAACTATCAGGAGTAAGATTTAAAACTGACATTAAATTGCATTTAGAAAAATCTAAATTAATATTTGATTCTCTCTTACATATTAGATTATGGTATATCTCTTCTGATTTATTTTTTGAATCCTGACAACTTTTTGATAACTCTATAAATTCATTAAAATTTAAAATCTTTTTGTAAATGTTACTTTTATTTTTTTGTAAAATTGCAACATCTTCAAAAAATCTCCACCCATCAGCAAGTTTTATAGGTGATTTTAAGTTTTTTTTGTTTCCAAGAATCGGAATTACATAGGTTGTTAAATTTTCAGAAAATAATGGAAGTATAATATCGTCTGTCTCAATAACTTTCATTCAAATATTTAATCATCACTTTTATCACTTGTAACAACTGAGCTATTTGGTGCACTAAGCGGTATACCAGCACGTTTCTTGTTAGGATTCTTGGCTTTAGGTTTCGAGTTTATATCTGTTGTTTTTTTAAGTCTTTTAGAAACATTGATTTTTTTCCCTTGGCATAGCAACTTGATCTCTTCTCCAGTCAATGTTTCATACTCTAACAAAGCTTCAGCTACAACCTTAAGTTGTTTATTATATTTTTTTAGTATTTTTGTTGCATCTCGATACACCTCATCGGCTATCATTTTTATCTCTTCATCAACTACGGATGCTGTTTTATCTGAAACATTTTTTTGTTGTGAAACAGATCTACCTAAAAAAACCTCTTGTTCATTCGGGTCATAAGCTAAAAAACCAAGTTTTTCTGACATTCCCCACTCTGTAACCATTCTTCTAGCTATATCAGATACCATTCTAATATCTGAACTAGCCCCAGTTGTAATTTTATCTTCACCAAAAATCATTTCTTCAGCTATCCTTCCACCACACGCAACCCTCAAATCAGCATAGAGTTTATTCATTGGCATTGAAACTCTATCACCCTCAGGCAATCTCATTACCATACCTAACGCTCTTCCTCTTGGAATTATAGTAGCTTTATGTATAGGGTCACTCGCAGGTGAATTTATTGCCACCACAGCATGACCAGCTTCATGGTATGCTGTTAGCTTTCTTTCATCCTCAGTCATAACCATTGATCTTCTTTCTGAACCCATCATAACTTTATCTTTAGATTGTTCAAATTCCTCCATGGATACTTCTGATTTACCTTTTCTGGCAGAAAGCAAGGCAGCTTCATTAACTAAGTTTGCTAAATCAGCACCTGAAAACCCTGGCGTACCTCTAGCAATTACTCTAGGCTCAACATCCTTAGCTAAGGGAACTTTCTTCATATGAACCTTCAATATTTTTTCTCTTCCTATCATGTCAGGGTTTGGAACAACTACTTGCCTGTCAAAACGACCAGGTCTTAATAGTGCTGGATCTAGTACATCTGGTCTGTTTGTTGCCGCAATCAAAATCACACCTTCGTTAGTTCCAAAACCATCCATCTCTACAAGGAGTTGATTTAACGTTTGTTCTCTTTCATCATTTCCACCGCCAAGGCCAGCTCCTCTATGCCTGCCCATGGCGTCTATTTCATCAATAAAAATTATACATGGTGCACTTTTTTTCCCTTGTTCAAACATGTCTCTTACTCTTGATGCCCCAACACCTACAAACATCTCAACAAAGTCAGAACCTGAAATTGTAAAAAATGGAACTTCAGCTTCTCCAGCAATAGCTTTAGCTAGCAGAGTCTTTCCAGTTCCAGGAGGACCAACTAATAAAACACCTTTTGGGATTTTTCCTCCTAATCTTTCGTATTTATATGGATCTTTTAAGAACTCAACAATTTCCTCTAATTCAGATTTCGCTTCATCAATCCCTGCAACATCCTTAAATGTAATTTTATCTTTATGCTCAGTTAAAAGTTTAGCTTTGGATTTTCCAAACCCCATAGCACCTTTAGCTCCACCTTGCATCTGTCTCATAAAAAATATCCAAACACCAATAAACAACAACATTGGGAACCAAGATATGAGCACACTTAAAAAGCCTGGCATTGATGATTCAGGTGGTTCAGAAATTACTTTTATACCTTTAGATGATAATTCATTAGCAAGTTCAGTATTTTTTGGCACATAAGAATAAAATGGGATGCCATCACTAGTGCTCCCACTAATTTTATCGTCATCTATTTTAACTTCTTTGATCTCGCCACTATTTATTCTTTTAACAAAGTCAGAATAGGCAATTACATTACCCGTTTTACTACTTGATGTATTGTCGAATACATTAAAAAGAGCGACCAAGATTAAAGAGATTATAATCCATATAAATATATTTTTACTAAAATTTTTCATTCTGTTAGATCTTACCTTTGATAAAGATTAAATCATAATCGGATTTTATCTTTAATTTAAAATTAATATTTTCATTACCCATCATATATAAATAGGGTTTTATTATCTTACCTTCAAGTGTTTTTAAATTTGGGATTGTAGAACTAATATATTTACAAGATTTAGACATTAATTCATTATTACCAAAATCCTTTAAAATATTTGAATGATCGTTGTTAGCAACTAGTATACCATTAAACTTACTTAAAATTAAGAACCTATTATCAAAAAAAAATGTTTTATTTTTTAATACTTCTAACCCAAATTGAATATTTCTATTTTCCCTAATTAAATTAATACATTTTAATTTTTTAAAAATTATAACATTATTGATCGTAAATTTATTCATTTTACCATCAAAAAAATCTCTTAATTTTTTAATTAAATTTAATTTTCTTGGCAAAAAGTCATTACCACCTACGTTTTTAATTAACTTTCCAAGTTGATAGGAGCTAAACATATCATTCTTTTTAAAAAGCAGGAAAAAGTTTTCTAAATCTATTGAAATAGAACCATGTGAATAATAATTCACATTATCAATTTTCCAAATATTTTCAAATTCATTTAAAGATTTTGTAAAACGCTTTGAAATAGTTGATAATTTATATAAATTTTTTTCAATATTACAAAATTCATTTTTTTTTAATAAGTTAAGAAATTTTCTTGATTTGACCCTTTCAAATTTATAATCAAAATTTGATTTATCAGTTACATATGGAATTTTTTTTCTTGTAAGAAAATTTAATATCTCTCTTTTTTTTATTTTTAACAAAGGCCTTAAAACTTTTATCTCTTTCCATTTTGTAACCTCTTTTATACCGATTAAACCATCGAACCCAGAAGATTTCATTAATCTCATGTAAATTGTTTCAATTTGATCATCGTATTGATGCCCTAAAACAATATCTGCTGAATGTTTTTGCGCGACATTGTATAAGATATCTCTTCTTCTTATTCTTGCCCAATTTTGAAGATTTCCAGAAGTATATTTATCTTTGATTTTAATAATTTTTGGATCAAAACCTAGTTTTGCAGCTATTTTTTTTGTTTTTAAAGCCTCATTATTAGATTCTATTCTTAATCCATGATCTACTATAATTGGAAATACTGATCCCAAAAAACCAAAATGTTCTTTCAAATGCTTAATATAAAAGAGTAAAAATATAGAATCTGAACCACCTGATAGTCCAACTACCACGTCATTATTGATTATAATAGAATTTTGATTAAATAAACTTTTAAAATCACTTATCATTCATTAGAGCAAGAATTTAATTCTTTAAGTTGCTTTATTCTTTTCACGAATTTTGCGGATGGATTATCGATCGAGTCAAATGTTTGTATCAAAATTTTACAAATGAAGTCCTTTGGCGCGTATTTAACGGTAGCTTCAGCAATTAATAAAGAGATTTGTTCGTATCTTTTATCATCAGGGTATTTTGCATTGAATTCTGCAAATGCTAACGCTGCTTGTGAATATTTTTTTTGCATAAATAAAATTCTACCCAACCAGTATTCAGCATCAACAACTTTATCATTATCTTTATGAGTTGAGATAAAATTTTTAAATGCCAATTCTGCTTTATCAAGATCGTTCAACAAGTAACCTTCGGCTAATTTGAAATGTTCATTTGGGTTACTTGGATATTTATCCACTTTTTTTTGTTCAACTTTTTTTTCAATTTCATTTTCATTTGTTTTATCTGATTTTTCTTCATCAGTTTTAATAAAGCCTAGAACTTCAGGTGTTTTTGAATTTAATCCCTGAGTTTTTATTTTTGTCTTTGGTTTAATATCACTTTGAAGTGACATGTCTTTATTAATATCGTTAGATTTTGATTTTAAAGCTGGAGGTAATTTTAAATTAGTTTCAATTCTACTAATTCTAAATTCGAGTTCATAAGCATATTTAGACAAATTTTGATATTGATTTGTAATTTTTAATAGATCATTTTCAATTTTATTAAGCTGATCTGAAATTGATTTATTAATATCTTTATTTTCAAGAGTACCAATCAAAGATTTAAGATTATTTTCAATAAGTTGAATTTTATCTTGTTGTTTTTTTATAATGCCTTTAAGACCAACTTCTTGTGAAAAACTTATGTTGGAATAAAAAAGGTATGGAAATATAAATAAAAAATATAAAAAAAAAATTTTCATTCTTATTTTATTATATTAAAAAATAGCAAAATTAAGGCGAAATCTATTTT
>SGYL01000008.1 GCA_004213885.1 Alphaproteobacteria bacterium | reverse complement strand
AAATAATGGTTTTGCTGTTGCGATAATTGACGCATTTTATAAAAAAAATATTAAAGGTAGTCAAAAAACTAAATTTCCAGATGCGCATATCTATGCAAAGCAAGTAGCATCACATTTTTCAAAAGATTCTAAATTAGATGCAAATAATTTTTTTTATACTGGATTTAGTTATGGAGGACATGCAGCGTTAATGATAATGAATGACTTAAAATTTGGGGGTGATAAAAAATGGGCAGGTATTGTATCTTTAGAACCACCTTGTAACATTTTTCACGAACATAGAAATTTTGTAACACCCATTCTTGTTCTTAAAGGTGGACAAAGTCATTATGAACCAAAGCCTTGTAAAACTATGATTGATTTATACGCTTCAGCTGGTGCAGATACTGAATTAAAAATTTTTCCAAAATCAAATCATTTTTTCAGTCATAATGGTAAAGTTGTAAAAGGAGTTGCATTTAATGGCTGTGGTGATAATCCAGTAGTCATTGGAATTGGAAATAGTTTGAAGTTTCTTGATGGTGGTAAGGCAAATCCAAAAATTATTAGAAAAAAATGTTTTACCAAGACAGGTGGCTCAGGAAAATCTAGAGAAGATTTAAATTTAGTTATTGATAGTTCAATTAAATTTTTCAAATCTAAACTAAATTAAATACTTTTAATAATTAAAAAGATATTTAAAATTAAACTAAAAGGTATAATAATGAGATTAATTTTTATAACTTTGCTATCACTCGTGCTAACTTCAAGTGTAAATGCAAAATGTAATTTTAATTGTTCAAAAGATAAACCTACAAGTGACAGTTTCAAAAAAGATACTAGTTCAATTATGGTTGGTGATGCAAAATCTGGTTATAAGTTTGATGAAAGAAACGTTTCCCATAATGAAGCTTTTAAAATGATTGAACATCAAGGTTTGTATTCTGCGAAATTTAAATTAGGCATGAACATGAAGGGTGCAAAAGATGATTGGGTTAGAAACGGAGTAACTGGATATGCTCAACGTTTTGAATATGGTGAACAAAAACAATATACTCAAAAATTTGATAAAGAGATATGGACACGTATTGTTTTTTGGCTCCCTGAAGATACTGTCTCCATAGACCAAACAGCTTTGTTTGACCTTAAAGAGATAAGAAACAATCAACAGTTTGGTCCTTTATTAAACCTTGCGATAAGAGATGAAGGAAAAGGCAGCATTTTAAAAATCAAACATAATTTTGATAAAAATGATTGTGTTATTGGTAAAGATGGAGATGGAGAAAATTCATTCTGTGATAAAATAGATGTAAATATAATTATTGGGCCTATAAAAAAATTTACTAATAGATGGGTTAATTTTGTTAGCAGAGCAATATGGTCTAATCAAGACAAAGGTGCTTATGATGCTTGAATAGATGATAAAAAAATTATTAGGTATCGTGGAAAAACCTCATTTGGTGCGGATACAATTTCATTTAAGTTTGGTTTATAGCGAATTGGTTTAAATAAAACAAAAAACCCAAAAGATATAGAAATTTATTTTGCAAAAGTTGGAACTGCAGGAAAGTGTAATGAACTGGAGTTGACAAACTGTGATTACTTCAAAAAAAATTTACAATTAGATGGTTACCCAAATGTTCAACGTGTTTTTCGTATTAATGTAAACGAGAAAAAAGAATTTTTATCGTCTGGTGGTAAAGTGCTAAAATATTTTAATTAATTTTAAAGCACCTAATCTTCTGCACAAACAAAATTTTATATTTAACATATCGTCTAAATGTCCTTTAAGGAACGTTTTTAATAAACATCCAAATACTTCACAAATAAAATTATACTTGGTAGTGTGAACAAATGAACTACAAGGTGATAAAGATAGAGTAATTGTGCAGTTTAATTAAAAAAAAAACTTTTAGTGCCAATAATTCAGTAATCTTTAATATAATTTGTAGACTAAATTGTAGACTGAAAAACTATTAGTCGATAAAATACAAGAAAATCAGATGATTAAGATTGAATAACGAGAAGGTTGTCTCTGTAAACCATGCATAAGCTTTCATTAATTTTAGTTTTTGTTTTAATACTTAAAACTTCATATTCATTTGGAAAACTTTACTCAGATAAAGATGGTAAAAGAATTGATTTTTCTTCATACCATGGAGAAGATTTATGGGGTAAAAAAGTTAAACCTATTACTACTCATGGAATTTTATACCTTCCAAAAAAGGCCTCTAATAGTTCAAAATTCCCATTAGCTATACTTGTTCCTGGATTAGGAGGTCAAAGAGGAAGAGATAATCGAATGTGTGAAAAATTATCATAAAATGGAATTGCCTGCATAGGAGTAAGAACTTATGCATCTAGAGATATTCCACATAATCAGAAATGGTCCATGAAATTCGCAATAGCAGGAGCTGGTTCAAGAATGCATGATGCTTATGGAGCATTATTTCATCTAAGTGATTTCAATGAAATAGATATAAATGAATCATGTTTATAGGATTTTCTTTAGGAGGATTTTTAGCTACTTTATCTTTGGATGAAAATTTTACTAAAAACTTTAAAAAATCAAATATTGATTTTAAGGGGTTTATTAATTTGTATGGAGCATGCCAGTTAACGAATAATGAGATATACAAACAAACAATTTATAAACATTTTATTGGAACAGATGATTCAAATTATGAAGAAAAAGCATGTAAGACATTTATCCAAACAATAAAAAAAGAGGTGTAAATGCTTCTATTAAGGTTTTTAAAGGAAGCCAATTTAAAAGTATAGGTCATATGTGGGACTCGATGCGTTCTGCCGAAGGAATGGATTGGTTCGGTAAACCTGAAGGACCTTGGAGATTAGCTCATCACAAACATAGATGGCCTCAAAATATGGTAAGTACTTATAACTGTGGTTTAAATTTTGATTTTAAAGATAAAAAAATATTCACAACAAATTCTTCAATCTTAAACCCTACTGACAATGACGCCTTTAAGTTTCTTAGTGAAAATTGTCCAAGAAGAAAAGGTAATACAACTGCTAATCAAGAAGTAATGAAACAAGTAGATGAAGAAATTATTAAGACAATTAAAAGTAGTAATTAAAGAAAATTTATTTGTAGACTAAATTGTAGACTGAAAAATTATTAGTCTATAAAATATAAGTAAATCAGATGATTAAAATGGAATAACGAGGAGGTTCTCTCCGCCATAACAAATATTAGTTTTAAGAAGGTTAATTTTGGCAAATTCTGGCATATATTGGGTAGATATTACATTTGATTGGTGTGTAAAGTTTTTATACGTAGTTGCCGATCTCTTTGGCATTACTTATGAAGAAATTAATATTTGGTTATTTGTAATTATAGGTCCTTTATTTTTTCTTATATCTATGTGTTTAAATTATTATTTTTACAAAAAAACAAAAAAGCTAAAGAAAATAATTGAGTTGCAAAAAAAAGAATTTACTGAAAGTAATGAAGTAGAGGTTGAAGAAAAAAAACAAGACTATTTAAAAATTTTAATCATTATTTTACTAATTATTTTTATCTTTTACTTTTTAGAAGTAAATAACTAGGAGTCGTTATTATTTAAATAAGTTAATTATTATTGTTAAAATTAAGCTAATTATTAAGCAAGTTACTATTGGAAAAAAGAATGTTGAGTTTCCTTATTTAAATATCATATCACCAGGTAATTGTCCAAATCCAATCTTTTTTATGTAAGGATATAATAAACCTATTATGAAAATTGTTATTACTAAGAGTATTAAAATTTTCTGCATAGTAGTTTCAAATGGATTATAGAATAATTAGTAAACAAATGTTCTATCTGACTGTAAAGATAAATTAAGGAGAGTTTTAGGAAAAACTTTAATTGAATTTGTTTCTTCTAAATCTTTTTCTGTAACACCTCTAATCTCACAAGATATTGCAGATACATATATTGGCACGTTTGCATCCACTAAAATATCAAAATGTTCACTAAGTTTCCCAGTTCCTAAACCGACTAAACTGTCTAAAACAGGTTTCCTAATCAAACTTACTGCATCAGCATTTAAGAAAACTTGTACTTCGTGGCCCTCTTCCACAGCTGTTCTTGCCAGCATAAATCCTAGAGAAGCTTTTGTGGGATTATTTGTGCCATTAGTAATGTTAAATAATAGTTTTGCCATTAATAATATTAAATACTTTTATAATTATTAATTTTTATACAATTTTTTTCAATTATTACTGGGCCTTTATATAGGTCAATAAAGTCTTTACGCATGTTTTCAGCACGTATTGAACACTCTTTATGTGTACTTATTAACCCTATTTTATCTTTCAGAAGTACACATTCTAAATTAATTAAATTGCATACGGATATTATGGCTTGAAACATATTAACCTCACTTTGTGATGTTTTTATCAAGCTTAAATTTAAATTGGGATAATACTTATTTTTAATTATAAAAAATTTTAAAAATGATCAAATAAAAATCAAAATTTAATTTAGTTGCATATTAAATACTCATCGAAAAGATACTCAATTTGTGAAAATGTTTTATTGCATTAAAGGATCATTACTTCTTTTCCACAAAATTTTTGTTTTACTAATATGTTTCAATAAAAGTTTTTCTTTATCACTATAAAGGTATCCAGTTGTGCCATTAATAAAATATCCACCATCCTCTGGAATATCTGTGAATAAATAATATTCATCTTTCAATTCATCTTTTGTTACCAGATGTGTTTTTTCTTCGGTTAAAATTTTATCCCACCATTCTTCTTTAGTTCTTTTGGTAAAAAAAATATCTTTAATTGTATCATCAATATTTGTAAGTTGATGTCTCACTACATTTTTTATAGTTCTACGCTTTGTTTTGATTTTTCTAGATTTTTCAAATTTATTTTTTTTAAAGCTCTCAAGACATAATTTTGAAATGCCAGTAACTTTCCATGACCATGATTCACCAACTAACAAAGATTTAAATATTAGTTTCTTTTTTTCAAAACTAAGTTCACTATCATATAATTTTAAATATATATCGAATATAGCTGATGATTTATGATTGTAAAAACGCATCTTAATTAGTCAAAGCTATACATACATCAGTTTGAGAAGAGTGCAATTAAAAGATTAATTTGGAGAATAAAAAATAATGCTTAAAATTTAATCATTAATAATACTATAATTATAAATTCTGACAATAATAATAGCATTTACAACAACTTTCTATAATTTTACGTTGGGGAGTTTTTTATGAAATTTTTATTATCATTCTGTTTTCTGTTTTTTGTTCCAAATCATGCTTTTGCTGAAGTCAATTCTGGTGATACAGCATGGATACTAACATCTACAGCTCTAGTTTTATTAATGACATTGCCAGGATTAGCTTTATTTTATACTGGACTTGTTCAGTCAAAGAATGCAGTCTCGGTTTTGATGAATCATTTCGCTATTGCATGCTTAGCATCTGTATTATGGGTTGTAATATGTTATTCTTTAGCATTTTCTGAAGGAAATGATTGGATTGGTGGTATTTCAAATATATTTTTAACTAATCTTCAATATGAGGATATCAATGGAACAATACCAGAAAGTACTTTTATTGGTTTCCAGATGACATTTGCAATAATTACCCCTGCTCTTATGATTGGAGCTTTTGTTGAAAGAATGAAATTTTTGGCAGTGATAATTTTTCTATCCTTGTGGATAATAATTGTGTACGCACCTGTGACGCATTGGGTATGGGGAGGAGGAATTTTATCAAAATGGAATGTTTTGGATTTTGCAGGTGGTCTCGTTGTGCATGCGACAGCAGGTGTTGGAGCCTTGGTAACTGCAGTAGTTATAGGGTGTAGAAGAAAATTTCCAACTTCTATTAATCCACCACATAGCCCCGTTTTAACAATGATAGGTGCGTCTATGCTTTGGGTTGGTTGGTTTGGCTTTAATGGAGGGTCTGCGCTATCAGCTGGTACAAACGCTGGGATGGCTATATTAGTAACACATATTTCTGCCGCCATGGGAGCTATTGTTTGGATGATAATTGAATGGATTAGATTTGATAAACCTTCTCTTGTTGGCATTGTAACTGGAATGGTTGCCGGTTTAGCAACAGTTACTCCAGCTTCTGGCTTTATAGGGGTACCCGGAGGTTTAATTTTAGGGCTGTCTGGCGGAATAATATGTTATTTTTCCGTCGATTTAATTAGATCTAAACTTAAAATTGATGATAGTTTAGATGTTTTTGCTGTACATGGTGTTGGAGGGATTTTAGGTACACTAATGGTATCTTTTCTTACATTAAAAACTTTTTCTGGTGCCGGTTTAGCAGAAGAAATGTCAGTAAATTCTCAATTTCTAGCTCAATTATTTGGTGTAATTTTAACTGTTGTTTGGACATTAATTTTTACTTATGTTGCCCTAAAAATAACTTCTCTTTTTACCTCCTTAAGGGTTGAAGAACAAGAGGAGATAGAAGGTTTAGATTTACGATCACATGGTGAAAGAGCATATTATAACGATTAAAATAATTTTTATTGAAAATTATTTTTAAAATAGTTATAAATTACATATTGATTAATTATGTATGCTATAAAAATTATACCTATTAAACGTAAAATGGATGATTGGTTTCTTTATAGAGATCCCGAAGAGCTCGTTGTGCAATGCTGGAATGAAAAAGAAGATGCAGAAAATTTTATGAAAAGATTGAATTATGATCTTTGTGAAATTACCGAAGACATACCAGAAAGTGCTGTAAGAAGGTATAATGAAAAAAGGAATACTGTAAAAAAAGATTAATTATATATGGTCAGTGTTTTAAATTCAGCGCAAAAAAAATAGCTGATAATAATCCATTTATTAAGCATCATCACCCTAATTATACTCCTATAAAAAAACTTGAAGACAAAGAAATCAAAAAAGCTGGTTTAAAATTTTTGAATCCAAATGAGGCTGCAGCTTTTTTTAACAGACCAACAGCCCCACCTCAATTAAAAACAAGTAGTGGTGAGTTATTTAGAAAATAAATTTTTCAATTTTACTTTGAAGAAATAGTGCTAATTCTTTATCATTTAAATTTGGTAAATTTTTATTCTGGATAAATTCACATATTTCTAGATCAATATATTTATCCAAGCTTTTTTTAATTTCATAAAGGTATAAACTTTGTTTCATTGTTTGATTAATTCTAGACGCTGTCTGGAAAATTTTTGAGTTGCTTCCTTTAAATTTTATTAACAAAAGATCCGATGCTGATGAGTTTAATAGTTTACCAATCATTGGTTTCCAATACTCTTCTTTAATAGGCTCGCCCTTTTTTCTAGACCAAGCTACTGCACCTGCTGGGAATATTGCAATAACACCATTATTATTTAAAATATTTATTGCTTCTTTTCTTATATTAACATTATTTCTCATTGCATTTTTATTATTGCTAAAATCGATTGGTAATATATTTGGTGCTAACGATGGTTCTTTTTGCAATATACCATGAGCTATTACTCTAAAATTAGAATCATATCGTGAAGCTAACCAAGAAAGTATCACTCCATCAGTCACGCCATAAGGGTGATTAGCTGCAATAATTAATCCTGTATTTTTATTTTTTTTTGGTAAGTTTAAATTTGGAAATTGGACCCCTAAACTATTTAGGGCTAAATCCCAACAATCATTACCAATTTTATTTTGAACATTTTTTGTATAACTATCGTATCTTTTTTTTAGAGCAAACCTTGCAGAGCAAGTTTCAACGACTTCAATAAATAATCTGTGATGAAGGGGCAACCAAGGTTCAGCATATGTAATTTTGACTGATTTTTTTAACATTTATTAATCTTCCACCTAATAATTTGGATTGATGGGGTTAATTTCTGGAAACAGTTTCTCTAAATCATATGCTACTTTAAATAACTGATCTTCCCTAAATTTTCTACTAATAAATTGTACACCTATAGGTATTTTTTTTTCATTAACATGATTTGAAAAGCATAATCCAGGTAAACCTAGATAAGGAGGTGCAATTTGTGGTAGCAGGGATGTAAAAACTTCATCAAAATCTTTTTCAGACTTTGTGTCTTTAAGATCTTCAAAAGGAAGATCTCCCGAGATTGGACATAATATCAAGGGGTATTTATCAAAAAAATGAGCCCATTTTCGTCCTAAGGTAGCTCTATTTTGAAGTGAATCCATGAATTTTTCTATAGAGGTGTCAGGACATTTTTTTGACATTTGATCAAAAACAAATATAGCTTCTTCATCTTTTTCATCAAAAATAGCTTTGCCAGAAGATCTTCTAAATTCAGCAAGCCAAAGTACAGCTTGATAATGGGCAATCTCTTCAAAGTTTGGTCCTTCAACTTGATCTACAATCCAGCCCTCTTTTTCTAATTTTTTTGCAACATCTAATAGATTTGATTTAACTTCTTTAGAAATTTTCATGCCTTTAATCTCACTTAGCAATGCAATTTTCTTGTTTAAAGTTGGTAAATCGTTTGATAATGGAGTCCACCATGGGTCATCGTAATTTGATTGTCTCATAGCATCATAACCCAACTCTAAATCTTTAATTGATCTTGCAAGAGGGCCGGAAACAGCCATTATTTGACCACCAATATATCTATCAGGAGCAGAATAATTTATCATTGGAACTCGTCCAAGGCTTGGTCTAATTCCATGTATACCGCATGCATAAGCAGGATATCTTATGGAGCCTGCTATATCAGTCCCATGACCTATACAACCTATACCACTAGCAGTTGCTGAAGCAGCACCCCCAGAGGATCCTCCCGGTGTTATATTTTTATTATGTGGGTTAAAAGTATGGCCATGAAGAGAGTTATTAGTAAACCATCTAATACTGAATGCTGGGGTATTTGTTCTACCAACAATTAAAGCACCTGCCTTTTCTAAATTATCTATTACGGTACTGTTTTTATGTGCGATTAAGGATTTGTTTAATCTCAAGCCATTTGTTGATGCAAAGCCAGTTTGATCAGTATTAATTTTAACAGTTACTGGAACACCAGCCAAACAACCTAATGGTTTATCATTTTTTTTATTATCATCTAAAAGTTTAGCCTGTTTTCTTGCATATTCGAATGTTGATTCTGGAATTGCATTAATCTTTGGGTTAACTTGGTTAAACCTTTCTTCCACAGAATTAATAATTTCATCTAAAGATATTTCATTTGAGAGATAAAGTTTAGATATTTCACTCGCTTTTAACGACCACAAATTTTCCATTTTTTACCAATTAATAAAACTATAATAAAAAAAAATAGATTAAAACATAAAAAAAATTAATTTTTACACTATTAATTTATGTTATAATTTTCTAATTTTTTAATTTCATTTTCTGAATTTATATTAAAAAAAGGATCTAATGATTTTTCATCAAAATTATAGTTTAAATATACATTTTTAAACCGAGATACAAAAGTATCTACTTTTCTTACCCCATTTTCGAGAGCAAATTTTAATTCTTTTTTTAGACACAGGTTCCATGCAGATATTATGTGATGTTTTTTTTCGTTTGATGAAAAAGAAATAATTTTGATGTTTTTATTTATATGTTTAATTTTTTCTTCAACCTTAAAAAAAATATCATTTGGAAAAAAAGGAACATCACATGGTAAAGTTAAAACCCAATTCAGATTTTGGGTTTTAGTCCAATTCATTGCAGTATAGACACCTGACAATGGACCATGACCAATATAATTTTTATCTTTAATTACATTATTATTGAATTGCTTGAATCTATTAATGTGCTGGTTTGCATTAATTGCAACGGGTAACTTTAAATTTATAACTTTACATAAAATAGTATTTATTAATTTTTGGCTATTAATATATAAAAATGCTTTGTTTATGCCATTCATTCTTGATGATTTTCCACCTGCAAGAATTACTACTGCAAATGAAAATGGTTTAATCATTAGTTTAGCACTTGATGAACTAAACTTTTCCAAAATTGAGCTCCAATTGGCAGTAATTCATCATTAAAATCAAAATAAGGACTATGTAATTTTTCAGAATTTTCTCCAGCACCTAACCATATATAAGCTCCTGGTCTTTCCTTAAGCATGTAAGAGAAGTCTTCGGATGTCATGGTTGGCTTCTCATTATCTAAAACCATATCTTTACCAAATGTTTCTTTAAAAACGCTACTTGCAATTAAACTTTTTTCTTCATTATTTATTGTTGGAGGGTATCCAGGATTAATTTTAAAATCAATTTTACAATTATGACTTAATGCAGTTTCTTCTGCCATTTTTTTAATTTTTTTAAGAAGTGTATTTCTTTCAGTTTTCTTAGTTGTTCTTAGAGTTCCGCCAATGTATGCTTCATCAGGAATTACATTGAAAGCGCTTCCAGCATTAATTTTTGTTATTGAAATTACAGCATTACTAAATGGGTCTAATTGTCTGGAGATTATTGTCTGTACTGCGATTAATATAAACCCTAGAGCAACAACAGGATCAGAAACATTTTGAGGTTGTGCTGCGTGACCACCTTTTCCAATAATTTTGATTTCAAAAAGATCTCCACCTGCCATCGTAAAATCTTTATGAATTACAGCCTTGCCAATTGGAATTCCTGGCCAATTATGAATGCCCCAGACATTATCAATTTTAAATTTTTTAAATAAACCGTCATCTATCATTGACTTTGCACCTGCTCTGCCACCTTCTTCAGCAGGTTGAAAAATAAAATAAACTTTTCCAGAAAAATTTTGATTTTTTGATAAAGCATAAGCAGCTCCTAGTAACATAGTAACATGCCCATCATGGCCACATGCATGCATTTTTCCTTCGTTTTTTGATTGATATTTTAAATTAGTTTTTTCACTCATTGGCAGCGCATCCATATCAGCTCTAAGCCCAATAGATTTTGAAGATGACTTATTTCCTTCTAAAAGACCAACTAAGCCAGTTGTTCCAAAATTTTTATATACTTTTATACCAAATGATTTTAATTTTTGTTCAATAAACTCTGACGTCTTAAATTCTTCATAAGCGATTTCAGGATACGAATGAATTTTCTGTCTCCATTGTTTCATTTTTGGAAAAATTTGGGTTATTTCTTTTTCAATACACATAGTTTATATAATATTATATTATATCATTCTTAATAAAACTATTATAAATAACTCATACCTTATATTAAAAATTTAATTATCATTTGAATAATATATGAAATAAGATGGAAGACATTTTAAAAAAATTACCTGATTTGGAAATTGGGATTGATAATAATCTCAATATTAATATTTCATATAGAATAAAAAAAAAATCAAACAAACCTTATTTAGTTTTTCTACATGGGTATAACGGATCAAGTAAAAGTTGGGTTTTTCAGTTTGAGTATTTCTCTAAATATTATTCTGTTCTAGCTATTGATTTTCCTGGATTTGGTGCATCAAGTCCTATAAAAAACATAGACATGAATATAGTTTCAAATTTATACATCAGGCTTTTTGCTAGATTGGGGATTGATAATTTTTCACTTATTGGTCATTCAATGGGAGGTATGTTGGGTCAAGTAATTGCATCTTATTATCCATCAAAAATAAATAAACTTGTCCTATCATGTACTCATCAAGGGTTTGCAATGTCATTTAGAAAACCTCTTCGAGACCCTTATTTTAAAAGGTTAGATGAAAGAAAAAAAATGTCAGATGATGAATTTGGAAAATTAAGAGCTCAAAATATGGTCCCTCATTTAAAAAATAAATCAATCTTAAAAATTCTTTCAAGCATTAGCTCAGAAATTTCTACAAATAGTATTTTATGTGGTGGAGAAGCTATGCAGATTTTGGATGCTACTGAGTTATTAGAAAAAATAATTTGTCCATCTTTGATTATATCGGCTTCTAAGGATGTAGTTTGTAATGAAGGCAATGCTATTTTCTTAAATCAAAAAATAAAAAATTCAATTCGTTTTAATATAGAAGATGCAGGTCATGCACCATATTGTGAAAAACCTGAATTATTTAATGATACAGTGCATAAATTTTTAAAATAAAAATGTTAGCATTTTCATATAAACCTTTTTTACTCTATTTCACTACAAATTCACTCTCATTATTGGGATTATGGATGCAAAAAGTTGGAGTAGGTTGGTTGACTTGGCAAATTACAGAATCAACTTTTTGGACAAGTTTTGTAACTTTAGCCTTAATGGTTCCAGCTGGAATTTTAGGACCTTTTTTTGCTGTTTGGGCAGAAAATTGGAACATGAGAAAAGCCAGTATTATTTTAAAGTTTGCAATGTTTTTGATTTCTATATTTATATATATTTTACAATTTTTTGAACTTCATACTGTTTTATCTTTAGCTTTTTTGTCTGTTGTTTACGGTGTTTTAAGTGCGTTATACCATCCAGTAAGACTTGTTTTTGTTTCGGTTTTAATTAAAAAATCTTTATTAAGTAGTGCAATAGGTTTAAGTGCAGCGTCATTTAATGGATCAAGAGTTTTAGGTCCTGCAATAGCAGGTTTTTTAATATATTATTATGATCTAGGAACCGCTTTTTTGATATCCGCTTTATTTTACTTACCTGTTATTTTAATTTTATTTTTTTTGCCACTAAGAGATAGAAAATTATCAAAAAAAATAGAAAAGAGTTTTTTTAAAAAATTAATAGAAGGATTAAGATTTGCATTAAATAATTCATTTATATTAAAAAACTTATCGTTAGTTTTTGTGAATGCTTTTTTTATAAGGGGTGTTTTAGAAATACAACCCACAATAGCTGGAGATCTTTTGTCTGGAAGTAGTACTGGCTTATCAATTATAACTACTAGTGCTGGAATTGGGGCACTTTTTGGAGCGATAATTTTAGGGTCTGGAAAGTACTTAAAAGAAAATTTAATTAATTTTTTTAAACCTATGTTAGTCATAGGGTTTTTGAATTGTATAATTATTAGTTTATTCCCAAATCTGTTAATTTTAACAATATCTTTTCTTTTAATTGGATTTTCTACAACTTTAATTGGAATTGGAACTCAAACTCTTATTCAATTAAATGTTGAAGAAAAATATAGAGCTCGTGTTTTAACATGGTGGTCAACAATTTCATTTGGTTCGTTATCTTTAGGAGGCATTTTTATAGGGCTATGTGGTGAATATATTCCGTTAACAATGGCTATGTTAATGATATCAATTATAGGTTTTTTATTGTCATGGTATTTTTCTAGATTTTTTTTTTAAACTTTTAGTTTCTCTATTAAAAATATATATTCCTGAAATTGTAATAATTAAACCTCCTATAATTGTACTTTTAACAGGTAACACATTCCAAATAAGTAAATCAAAAATGATAGCCCAAATAATTCCAGTATAATTAAAAGGACTTACTATAGATGCTTCTGCTTTTTGAAGTGCGTATGTCATTAAGGTTTGTGTAAAAAATGCACAAATACTTAATCCAATAAGTAGAAACCAAACATATAAAGATGGATTTTTCCATACAAATGGCTGAAAAAATAATGTTGCAAGGAAACTAACAAACATAAAATAAAAAACAGTTTTAATAGGATGTTCTGTAGAACCAAGAATTCTTAAAAAAATTATAGTTATTGACCACATTAGAGTGGCTAATAAAGCAGTGATGGAAGAAAATTTCATGTTGATAGATGGATCGAGTGCGATAATAACTCCCAAAAAACCAAACATTATAGCAGTCCATCTTCTCCATCCAATGATTTCATTTAAAATAATTAAAGCTAAAATTGAGCTAAATATTGGAACAGCCATTGAGATTACAGTTACATCAGCTATAGGTAATCTCTGAAAAGAATAAAAAAATAGTACATTTCCAATCACACCTGCAATTGATCTAAAAAAGTGTAGAAAGGGTTTCTTTGTTTTAAGAAATTTTACTCCCCCAAGTTTATAAATAATAGGAAATAATAAGATCATTACAGTAATTGCTCTTATGAAAGCAATTTGGATAGGGCTGTAATCAGTTCCGATTAATTTAGCTTGAGCACTCATCAAGGTAACGCTAATTACTGCAAGAACCATTGCAGTTATAGCCTTAAAATTATTATTAATATTTAATTCCAAAATTTAATCTTGTGTGTTTTTTTGTAATTTAAAATGTGACATCTTCTTTGGTTCTCTTAAAAAAAAGAAACATACGATTGAAGCAAAAAAGGGATATGTTGATGATAATCTGATAGTTGTAATTGGGTCACCAAAAAGATCTATTGCTGCCGCAAAAGGTATGGGTCCTATAGATGCACCAACCACCAATATCATTTGACCAGTTCCTTGAATGCTACCAACATGAAGTCTACCAAAATATCTTGCCCAAATGTAGCCAAATAAGGAGATGCTAAACGCGTTATTAATTCCAAAAACTATTGAATATATAATTGCATTTACATAAGAGGTTGCCAATGTAATTAAAATTAAAGATGACGCCGTTACTAATAAAGCAATAGAAATAATCAAGTGCGTTTTGAACTTGTCTAACATTTTTCCCACTATTGGAATAAAAACTATCATTGCTAACATTGTAGGTATAAATAAAGCAGTACCAACTTTATTTGATAATCCAAAATAATCTTTTAGGATTGTAACTTGAAAAAAATGAATAGCTGTCACTAACATTGATATAGAAAAAAAAGAAAAGGCTAAAATATAAAAGCATTTCTCTTTAAGTGCTTCATCTAAAGTTAATCCATAAATTTGATTTTTGTTATTCTCACTTATTTCAAATTTAATTCCATCTGGCATTAAATCAACGTCTTCGGGCTTGTTTATAGCAAAGAAAATTAAGGGAGGTATCATTATTATCCAGGTTGATAAACCAATAATAGCCCAAGCTATTCTCCAGCCATAGTTCTCTATAAGGAAATTAGATATAGGAGGATGTAAACCCATTGATAAAGCAAAACCTAATCCCATCAAACCAAGAGCTAGTCCTCTCTTCTTATCAAACCACTGAGTTACTATATTTGATGAACAAAGCATGAGAGAACCTTGTCCAAAAAATCTTAAAAATCCAAATCCTAAAGCAAGCATTAAAAAATTTGAAGCAGCACCAAAAAATAAACATCCAAATCCTAATAATATTATTGTAAAAATTAAAACAATTCGTGGTCCAAACTTGTCAACTAGCTTACCAATTTTGGGTAGTAGAAATGCTGCAACTAACGTTGCCATCATGTATGCAGTTGAAATAGAAGTGCTAGATATTCCTAGTTCTTTTGTAATTATTGGGAGAAAAGCACTAAATGTATGTGATTGTCCTGCCCCACTTGTAAAAATTCCTAAACCCCCAATTACTACAATTATCCAACCATAAAAAAAATTATTATTAATGTTATTTACAAATTTTGTTTTAGTTAAAAGCATAGCAAATTACTTTACATGTTAATTAAATTTTAAGCAATTAAATTAAATGTTAAATTAATTTTTGTCGACAGCCTTTGCATACATTTCAACTGCTTGTTTTAGGGTTCTATTTTGATTATAATTTTGTCTAGTTTCTCTAGATATTGGAGTTTTATGTGCAAGTTTCATTATCTCTGCTGAACCTGCGTGAAATTTTGATGTTAAGTTAATATTTTCATAAGTTTTCATGATTTCGTACATTTCACCTTCCCACCTTTTGGCATCAAGTGGAATTTTAGGAACCATATTTCCCATTGATTTTAATATATCTGGTTTACTAAACTCTAACTCTTCAACATATTCATCAAACAAGTTATATTTATGCGCAGCTGTAATAACTGCAGCATGAAGTGCAAATGTACCTTTGGTAGCACTTGCATATATCATTTTAAAGGCTGAGGCCTGGCCAATTTTCTTTCCAATGTTTTTAACAATCATACCATTTTTATTAAGTATTTTTAATTTATCTGCTTTAGGTCCTGAACAATATAATCTAGTTTTCCCTTTTTCAATAATTGGATTCAAGCCAACTATTCCAGCATCAATAAAATCAATTTTTTGTTTTTCAAAAAGCTTTTCTATTTTTCTACAGGTTTCAGGTGAGATAGCATTACAATCAACATATGTGATTTTTTTACATAAATCAGAATTATACTTTGCAACAATTTCAGCTTGTTCATAAGCTTTTTCGGGAGGGATTACAGATAGAATGATTTCAACTTCTTTTAAGAAAGATGTAAAATTTTCAATATTTTTTATTTTCGCTTCTTTTGCTAATAACTTTGTTCTTTTGCTTCTACCTTTTAAAAAGGTAAATACTTCAAAACCACTTTCAATTAATACTTTAGCAATTCCATACCCCATATCACCAGGCATTAACATACCAATTTTAGATTTTTTTATCATAAATCAGATTATTTATTCATTGGACCATTATTTTTTTCCCAATCTCCAATTCCCCCAACATTTTTAACATCAGTATAACCCATATCTATTAAAGTCTTTCCTGCAAGAGCAGCTTGTCCACCAGCGCCACAAACTAAAATTATTTCACTATTTTTATTTAACTTTTGGTTGAAATAAGGTGTTTTATCATCTGCTGCAAATTCTAAAAATCCTCTTGGGATTGTAAGACAATCTTTTATAGTTCCTGTTTTTTGAATATCGGAACTATCACGAACATCGATAAATATTGTTTCATCAGAACCATGTTTTTTTATTGCTTCATTTGTATCAATTCTTTTGACAATATCATTAGCTTCTTTTAAAAAGTCTTGAGCTGTTTTCATTAATTTCTCCTTTAATCATTTATATAATTGGACCTAAATTGTAAGGTTGTGATACTCCTATTGTCATCCAGCAATTACGGCACTCATTGCTAATATTACTTCTACTTAATGACCATAAAATTTTATATTTATTTTTATTCTTACTATCTAATAAAACTTCTACTTTTGCATCATTTTTGTTTTGAAAAATTAATTTTGTTTTAAAATAAAAAGAATTGAGTAATACATCATAAGGGTTTGATTCGATCATTGAAGTAAATCTATCTAAGGGACCTGTATATTTTTTATTGTCTGGATGAGCAAATAACCAACATTGATAAATGCCTAAATTATTGTTGCTATTATTTTGAAGTGAAGTTAATTGAATTTCGACAACTTCTTGAGGACTGAATTTATCATTTGGCTTAATGTCAGCATTAGATATTTTATTAAAATAAACAATTAGAAGTAAAGTTGATATAAGTACGAATATTGTAGATTTTAGTCTCTTTAAATTATGATTTAGAACCATATCTATATCTTAACAACTATATTTCTTTTTTAAAGAGGGACAAAATGAATTTTTTTAAATTAAGTTTATTAATCATGATCACTTTTTTTCATTCTAGTATTGTTTTTTCTGCAGGATCTAGTTCAGATTCAAAAAGCACAAAATCAAAATCTCTTGCTTATTATGAAGCAGAAAAATTTATTAAGAATCAGCAATTTTCGAAAGCCATAGATAAACTTAACGATGCTTTATTTTTTGATGATAAAGATGCAGATATATATAATTACCTAGGATTTTCATATAGAAAAATAAATCAATTAGATAAAGCTTCAAATTATTATAAAAAAGCACTCGAAATAAACCCTAAACATAAAGGTGCACTTGAATATCAAGGTGAAATGTTTATCACACTTAATCAAATTAAAGATGCTGAAAATAATTTAAAAATTTTAGATAAGATTTGTTTTTTAGGTTGTGCTGAATTTGACAAACTAAAAAAATCAATAGAAAATGCAAAAATAGGAAAAAAAAGTTCATATTGATTTATGGTTAATTTTGATCTCATGACAGTCGAAGCTATTGCTTCAAAAGTTGAAGATAATAGTTTAATTGGTATTCCTGCGGACTATTCGGGAGTTCCCATGTCTGTGACAATTGAAATTATCAAAAGAAAAAAAAGAAATTTGCGACTTTACTGTCTTCCTCTTACAACAATACAAGGCGATATGTTAATTGGCTCTGGATGTGTTAAAGAAATAGAAACTGCAGCAGTCACACTTGGAGAATATGGACAAGCACCTAGGTTTCAAGATGCTATCGAAAATAATAAAATTAAGATTAAAGATTCTACTTGTCCTGCATTGCATGCGCAATTGCAAGCTACAGAAAAATCAGTGCCATTCATGCCACTAAGAGGAATTATAGGATCAGACTTATATCATAATAGGAAAGATTGGTCAGTAATTGATAACCCAGTGAAGACCCATTCTAAAGATGATGAAAAAATTGTTATTTTGCCAGCTGTTCAATTAGATGTTTTAATTTTTCATGCAGCTAAAGCCGATATCAATGGTAATGTTCAAATAGGTAGAAGAAGAGAATTAGCCACACTTGCTCATGCTGCAAAAAAAGTTTATGTAACTGTAGAAGAAATTGTAAACGAAGATTTTTTTGAATGCGAACTTAAAGCTTCAGCAACATTACCATCTTTATATATTGACGGCATATCGCTGTCTAAAAATGGTGCCTGGCCGTGTGGATTAACTGACTATTACACATTAGATAGTGAAGAAATGAACAAGTATGCTAAAGCCGCAAAACATCAAGAAACATTTGATGCATATATGAAAAATTTCATTTCACAGAGTTTCTATTCAAACAATTGAATCTAGTGACTGAAGTTTTACAACCCGAAATTTTAATAAGTGAAATATCTAATTTATTAAGAGATGATAGACATGTCGCAATTGGAGCAGCATCTCCAATACCTGGTTCAGCAGCTCTTTTAGCTGAAGAAGAAAGAAAAAACTCTGATTTAAAGTTAAAAGTAACAATTTTACATTCACAAAAATTTAATAATTTTACTGATGGCTCTAGAGAATTATTTGATGCATCAGCTCAGGGTAGAATAGACACTTTCTTTTTAGGTGGAGTTCAAATAGATGGTGAAGCTAACATAAATTTAGTTGGAACTGGTCGTTACCCAAAATTGGATAAACGTTTTTCAGGATCATTTGGTTCGGCATTAATGTATTTTGTAGTACCCAAAATTATTCTATTTCGTGAAGAACATACGCCCAGAACATTAGTAAAAAAAGTTGATTTCATTTCTGCTCCTGGTATTTCACCACCTAACGTATATAGACCAGGTGGTCCTAAATATTTAATCACAAATAGAGCTTTATTTAGTTTTAACAAAAAGGAAAAAAATTTTAAAATTGAAAAAATAAATCCAGAATTTACATTAGACGAGGTAATTAAAAGTACAGGTTTTGAATTTAAAACTAATAAAAATTTAAAATATTTTTCTATGCCCTCCCAAAAAAGAATTGATATTTTACGTAATTTGATTGCTCCTAAGGTATTAAATTTTTATCCACAGTTCGCAAAAAAATTATGGTTTAACTAGTTTTTTTTAAAATCATTTCCCTATAAGCGAGATAACAAGTTGAACTAAGTATAATGGTTCCACCAATCCATAAAGTTATTTCAGGTGTTTCATTAAAAATTGTGTAGCTAAGTAAAGCTGACCAAATTAATCTTAAAAAATCAAATGGTAAAAGCATAGCAACCTCTGCTCTTTTAAATGAGCTATTCATTAAAGTTTGTGCAAATGTTCCTGTAAGCGAAATAAACAAAAAAAATAAAATATGTATTAATGTTGGTGAAGTCCAAACTGGCAATGCTAGAAAGAACGTTGCAGGAATCAGACCAACACCAGCATATAAAGATATTGTATATACTGAATCTGTAATAGTTAACCTCTTAATAATAATAAGACAAATTGACCAAAGTAAAGATGATAGGATTACCATTAAGGACCCTATTTCAATAGTAATGTCTGGTCTTAGAACTATAAGTGTCCCAATAAATCCTATTATCAAAGCTGTTATTCTTCGAATCCTAATTATCTCTTTAAGAAATAAAACTGAAAAAATTGTTGTAAAAATTGGAACTGTAAAACCTAGAGCAGTTGTTTCTGCTAAATTAATTTTACTTAACCCATAAAAAAAACAGAGTAGTGCAATTGAATTTAATCCTATTCTATAAATTTGTAATTTAGGATTTTTAGTAATTAAAATTGATTTCCCTTGATATAATATCATTGGACTCAAAATTATAATAACAAATGCACATCTAAAAAAAGCAATTTCAAAAGGATGAATTTCTTCAGAGATATATTTTACTGCCGCATGCATTATGACAAAACAAAATCCTGATAATATCATATAGATTATTGCTACAAAACCCTGAGATTTTGAAAATTCAAATTTATTATATTTCACAAAATTTTATTTATTTTGTCTATTATCAATTAAATCATTTACTACTGAAGGATCAGCTAATGTAGATGTATCACCTAAATCTTGGTATTCATTAGCAGCGATTTTTCTTAAAATTCTTCTCATTATTTTACCTGAACGAGTTTTTGGTAATTGTGGAGAAAATTGTAATAAATCTGGAGTAGCTATAGGACCAATTTCTTTTCTAACCCATTTTTTTAATTCAGCATGTAATTGATCTGATGAAACTACACCAATATTCAAAGTAACATAAGCATAAATTCCTTGTCCTTTTATATCGTGTGGATATCCAACAACTGCTGCTTCTGCAACATCAGTATGAGCAACCAAAGCTGACTCAACCTCGGCTGTACCCATTCTATGACCAGAAACGTTTATTACATCATCAACTCTTCCAGTTATCCAATAATATCCATCTTTATCTCTACGACAACCATCACCAGAAAAATATCGTCCTGGAAATGTTTTAAAATAGGTATCAACAAATCTCTGATGATCCCCATAGACTGACCTCATTTGACCAGGCCATGAGATCTCAATACATAGATTTCCCTCAGCTTCACCAAATAACTCATTATTTTCATTATCAACTAATACTGGTTTAATACCAAAAAAGGGTTTTGTAGCAGAACCAGGCTTTGTATCTATTGCTCCAGGAAGTGGTGTAATAAGTATCCCTCCAGTTTCTGTTTGCCACCATGTATCAACGATAGGGCATCTTTTGTCACCTACAATTTCGTTATACCAATTCCATGCTTCTGGATTTATTGGCTCTCCAACTGTACCTAAAATTCTTAAACTACCTCTATTTGTTTTTTTTACTGGAGCTTCCCCTTCGGCCATTAATGCTCGAAGTGCTGTAGGAGCTGTATAAAAAATATTTACTTTATGCTTATCAACGACTTCCCAAAATCTACTAGAAGTTGGATAATTTGGAACACCTTCAAACATTAGAGTGGTAGCACAATTTGATAAAGGTCCATAAACTATATATGAATGTCCAGTAACCCATCCAACATCTGCTGTACACCAGTAAACTTCATTTGGTTTATAATCAAAAATATATTCATGAGTAATAGATGTATAAACCATATAACCGCCAGTTGTATGCATCACACCCTTTGGCTTTCCTGTAGACCCAGATGTATATAGTATAAACATTGGATCTTCTGCTTTCATTTCTTCAGGTTCACAAGTTTCTGCTACTTCTTCGAACAACTCATGATACCAAAAATCTCTGTTATTAACCCAATTGATATCACCATTTGTTCTTTTAATAACAAGACATTTTTTACATGAAGATGCTTTTTTTAATGCTTCATCAGTGTTTTGTTTTAAAGGGATTGTCTTACCACCTCTAATACCTTCATCAGCAGTTATTATCAAATTTGAATTACAATCTTCAATTCTTCCTGCAAGAGCTTCAGGTGAAAACCCTCCAAAAACAACAGAATGAATAGCTCCTATCCTAGTACAAGCTAACATAGCGTAAGCTGCTTCTGGTATCATTGGCATATAGATAGTTATCCTATCACCTTTTTTAGCGCCTAATTTTTTTAAAACATTAGCGAACTTACAAACGTTTTTATATAGTTCTTTATATGTTATTGATTTTTGTTCATCTGGGCTGTCACCTTCCCATATAATTGCAGTTTTATTACCATTATTTTTTAGGTGCCTATCAATACAATTATAGCTGGCATTTAATGTTCCATCTTCAAACCACTTTATATATAAGTTTTTTTGGTTATATGAAAAATCTCTTACTTTCTCATAATTTTTAATCCAATCAATTCGTTTTCCATGTTTACTCCAAAATTTAATTGGGTTTGAAATTGATTCCTTATACATATCTTCATATTTCGATTTATTAATATGAGCATTTTCTACAATTTTATTACTTGGTTTATACAAATCGTCCATTGCTTTACCTTTGAAATTATTTTTTTAACTTATAGATAGACTATAATATAATAAATTTTTAAACTGTTCTATTAATAATGTTTTCTGCTTCAGACAAATTATCTATCTCGAAAACTTTTTTAGCTGTTTCATATGAAAAACCTCTTCTTGCAAGAGTTCCAAACCATTTATTTTTCAAATTACTAGCGTCTATTTTATTTAAATCTTTTTGATAAAATAGACCTATTTTTTTCTTTTTTGTATAAATTAAAGCAGATTGAATTTCGTCTAATTTGTTAGAAAAAAATTTATGTGTAATTTTTTCAATGATGTCATGATCGACGCCTTTCTCATTTAACTTAAATTTAAGAAGCTTTTTTGAACCACCACTATTAAAAATTTTTTGACCTTTGATTTCAGAATATCTTAAATCATTTACATAATTCAGCTTTTTCATTTTCTCAGTAATTAAATGAATAAATTCATTTTTTTTGTAAGTACTTAAATTTGGTTCGAAAATATCAATTTTTTTCTTTAAAAAAGATTTAAATTGAGATTCTGTTGTTTCAAACTTCGATAAATATCTCAATCCATTGGTATTAAGAAATTCTAAAATTTCATTTTCATTATTCATTTTAAATTTGATTTTTTTTATAAATTGTATTTAAAAATAATACTAATAATTATGAAAAATAAAAACAAATACTTAAATGTTCGTAGAGACATAAATATTGTAAATTGGCTTGGTTTATATACTTTGTATCTTAAAGAAGTAAAGCGTTTTACAAATGTTTTTCTTCAAACAGTCACAGCTCCAATGATAACAACTCTTTTATTTGTTGTTGTATTTTCAGTTGCAATTGACAGATCAGCAGGAATAAAAGGCGTTACTTATATAACGTTTTTAATACCAGGTTTAATGATGATGAGTGTTTTACAAAATGCATTTGCTAATGTGTCTTCAGCGTTTATGACCGCTAAGGTTACCGGATCAATTGTAGATTTATTATTAGCCCCATTAGGTTCATTTGAAATTTTTCTTGCACATACCTTAGCTGGTATTACGAGGGGGATTTTAGTTTTTGTAGCATCTTTTATACTTTTATTTCTTTTAGGAATTGCAGAATTTCCAATTAATTTTTTATGGACATTTTTATTTCTATTTTTAGGTGGTTTTGCTTTATCTTCGATTGGGATGATTGCTGGGATATGGGCCTTAAAATTTGATCAGCTATCTATTGTCTCAAATTTCGTTGTTCAACCTCTCGCTTTTTTATCTGGAACATTTTATTCAATAGATAGATTACCAGAATTCTTAAAACCATTGGCTTATTCAAATCCATTTTTTTACGTAATTGATGGATTTCGTTATGGGTTTTTAGGTTTAAGTGATGTTTCTCCATATACATCTTTAATAATATTATTAGGTTTCAATATTATTTTAGGTTATTCTGCTTGGTACATACTTAATAGTGGCTATAGGCTTAAGTCATAACAATTATCGGTTTATAAAATGGTTTTTTTAAATAATGAAAAAAATGGTGTATTACCTTCTCAATACATTAAAGAATTAATTGATAGAAACTTTATATTTAGTAATGAGAATATAAATGAAGACTTAATTCAACCAGCATCAATTGATTTAAGATTAGGTTTTAAAGCATGGCGAGTTCCTGCATCATTTTTGCCTGGCAAAGAAAGTACAGTTGAAGAAAAGTTAAATCAAATAGCAATGCATGAATTTAGCTTATCAAATGGTGCGGTATTAGAATGTGGGTGTGTGTACATAGTTAAATTACTGGAAGCTTTAAACTTACCTAAAAATATATCTGGCATGGCTAATCCAAAAAGCTCAACTGGAAGGTTAGATGTTTTTACTCGTTTAATTGTTGACCGAACTCAGCAATTTGAAAATGTCCCAAAAGGGTATAAAGGTTCGCTATTTTTAGAAATTTCTCCAAGAACTTTTTCAGTTGTTGTTAGAACTGGCACTCGATTAAATCAATTAAGGTTTTCAATTGGTGATACAAGTTTGACAGACAAACAAATGGCTGAACTTCAATATAAACATGATTTGATAAAAAATAATGAATCATCTGAACTATCAGATAAATTAGAAAATGGATTACCTTTATCAGTTGATTTAAAGGGTGTTGATGGTGTTGTTGGATATAAAGCAAAAAAACATTCGAAGTTAATTGATTGTGATAAAGTTAAAAATTATAAGGTCTCCTATTTTTGGGAGAAGATAACGATTGATGATTTAATAATCTCTGAAGAAAACCAAAATAGATCTTTAGTTTTAAGTCCAGATGCTTTTTATATATTGTGTAGTAAGGAATCAGTTTCAGTTCCAAAAAATCTAGCCGCTGAAATGCGACCTTACGATACTAATATCGGAGAATTCAGAGCTCATTATGCAGGCTTTTTTGATCCTGGATTTGGCTCTCCAGAATTAAATGCTAATAACACTAAAGCAGTACTTGAGGTAAGATCGCATGATGTTCCGTTTATAATTGAAGATGGACAAACTATTTGTCGATTAATTTATGAGCCCATGTCAAATATCCCAGATAAATTATATGGTGATATAAAAGGCAAAAATAATTATCAATCCCAAGGTTTAAAATTATCTAAACATTTTGTATAAATTAGATTAATATAATTATTTTTTAATTAAGGATTTTTAAAATGGCTTTAAGTCCAGACATAATGAAAACATATGGTCGAATTGATATTGCATTTACACATGGTAAAGGTAGTTTTCTATTTTCTGAGGATGGAAGCAAATATCTTGATTATGCAACTGGCATTGCTGTAAATGCATTTGGGCATTCTCACCCAAAATTGATACATGCATTGCAAGACCAAGCTTCTAAATTATGGCATGTATCAAACCTTTATAAAATCCCAGAACAAGACAAAGTAGCGAACTTACTCGTAAAGTATTCATGTGCAAATCAAGCTTTTTTTTGTAATTCTGGTGCTGAGGCTACGGAGGGTGCTGTAAAAGTAGCAAGAAGATATGCTTGGTCTAAAAAGGATATTGAAAGAGATGAGATTTTATGTGTTACAGGAGCATTCCATGGCAGAACATTAGCTATGCTTGCAGCTAATGATAGACCTCTCTTTCGAGAAGGTTTTGGACCTAAAGTTCCAGGGTTTAGTCATGCTGAGTGGGGCAATATTGAAGATTTAAAAAAGAAATTAAATAACAAAGTAGCAGCTGTATTGATCGAGCCTGTTCAAGGTGAAGGTGGTGCCAGAAAAGCACCAATTAATTATTTAAAGGAAGTTGAGGAATTAACAAAACAAAATGGATCTTTACTAATATCTGATGAAGTTCAAATTGGAATGGGTCGTTCTGGAAAGTTATTTGCTTATCAAAATGAGAATATCGAACCTGATATAATTGCACTTGCAAAAGGATTGGGAGGAGGTTTCCCAGTTGGAGCAGTTCTTGCAAAATCTGAAGTTGGTGATGCTATGGTCCCTGGAACTCACGGAAGTACATTTGGTGGCAACCCTTTAGCAATGAGAGCTGCAGAGGTAGTAATTAATTTAATCACTGAAGATGGATTTTTAGAAACTCTTAATGAGAAAATTAAATATTTGGATAATAAAATTAATTCTCTTATTAAAGATGAAAGAAATAATTTAGATAATCACAATGAGCCTATATTTTTAAAAGAGAAGGGATATGGTTTTTTACGTGGTGTAGAACTATCAGAAAAAGTTTCTGTTGCTGATTTTTCTTCAGAAGCACGAAAAAAAGGCCTTTTGTTGGTTGGTGCAGCAGAAAATACCATTAGAATTTTACCACCGCTTAATACATCATTTGAAGAGATTGATTTAGCTTTTTTAAAATTAAATGAGATATCTCAAGAGTTGCATAAAAAAAATGACTAGTTTTTTTGATATAAAAGATCTTTCTAAAAAAGATTTAGAAAGAATTATTGATGATTCAATTGATATAAAAAAAAATGGATGTGACAAAATACTTAAAAATAAAAATGTATTAATGATTTTTGAAAAACCATCTCTTAGAACAAGAGTTTCGTTTGAAGTTTGTATTAATGATTTAGGTGGAAATTCTCTAATTCTAAATTCAAATGAATTTAAATTTGGTGAAAGAGAGAGTATTTATGACAGTACTAAAGTTCTTGATAGATACGTGGATTTCATGATTATCAGATCCTTTGAGCATTCAATTTTGAAAGAAGTTGAAAGTAATTTTTCAAAACCTATTATAAATGCTTTAACAAATCATAGTCATCCTTGCCAAGTCATTGCTGATTTAGTTACTTTCAAAGAGAAGTTTGGAAATTTTAAAAATAAAAAAGTGTCTTGGTTTGGAGATTATAATAATGTAACTCAAAGTTGGGTAGAAGCAGCTGCACTTTTAGACATAAATTTTTCTATTGCTTGTCCAAGTGAAGTATCGGTCTCAAAAAATACAATTAAATGGTTTGAAGAGAATAACAAAAATCTGATTATTTCAGATAACTTTAATGATATTGCTAAAAATTCTGATTGTATAATGACTGATACGTGGATATCTATGGGAGATAAAAAGGATAAATATGTAGATCATTTTAAACCATTCCAAGTCAATTCAAATGTAATGTCATTAGCTAAAAAAGATGCAATTTTTATGCACTGTTTACCTGCGTATAGAGGAATAGAAGTTACAGATGAAGTTATAGATTCTAAAATGTCAGTTGTTTTTGATCAGGCTGAAAATAGAGTTCATGCTCAAAAATCTATAATAAAACACTGTTGTAGAGATAATCATTAAAAAGTTTTATTGTGGTTTTAGAAAATTTAGTTATTCCTTTTCAGATTAATAATAAAATCAAAGGTACTATTGTAAGATTAAGCTCTGTAGCATCTCAAATTATCAATGATAAATATCCTAAAAACATAAATTCAATATTTGCTGATTCTATTTCTATTACTGCTTCAATTGGATCGAGAATGAAAAATGATGGTGTTTTTAGTTTTCAGGCTCATAGTGAGGGGGTAATCAAAACAATTTTTGTTGACTTGAATTATAATTCATCAGTTCGGGGTTATATATCAGTAAATAATTTTGAAAATATTGAAAATCTTCCTTTCGAAAAGCTAATATCAAATGGAATTTTGGCTTTAAATATTAAAGAAGGTAAGTTTTCTAAAAATTACCAAGGCTTAGTTGAAATTAAAGGTAAATCTATAAAAGATGCTATCGACACTTATTTCAATTCATCTGAACAAGTTAAATCTTTTTTTAAATTATTTAACATTTTTAATCTTACAAAATACGAACCTGAGAGCAATTATATTGCTGGTGCAATAAAATTAGAGTTAATGCCTGAGATTAATGACTTTAACAATACCGAAAAACCAAATGAAGATTGGAAAACTATATTAATGTTTTTGGAAACTATGAATTCCGAAGAATTTTTAAATATAAATAAAACTTCAAAACAAATTTTATTAAACTTATTTGGACAATACGAAATAAAAATTTTCGATGAAATAAATCTTAATAATAATTGTCAATGTTCAAATGAAAGAGTTTTAAATACTTTAAAGTCAATGGATAAAAAAGAAATAAAATATTTGTTTAATAAAAAAAAATCAATTGAAGTTGTTTGTGAATTTTGTAAGACAAAAAGAGTTTACAGTGAACAAGATTTGAAATAGCTATTTTTTCCAAAATGATGCTGTAAACATTACTAATATTGCGAATATTTCTAATCTTCCTAATACCATTCCTAAACAAAGAATTAATTTTCCTAAATTAGGTATTTCAGCATAAGTGCCGTTTGGTCCGATCATTTCACCTAATCCTGGGCCCACGTTCCCTATAGCAGATGCTGCTCCAGATAAAGAAGTCATGAAATCTAATCCTAAACTTCCAAGCAGGCATGAGATAATTATAAAAACAAGTATATATAAAAAGAAAAATCCCATAACAGATTCAGTAACAGATTCTGGAATAGGTTTTTTATTATAATAAGGAATAATTACTGCATGAGGTGTTAAAAGTTTTAATACTTGTGTTTTTGCATTAGCTATTAAAACTTGAATTCTAGCCATTCTTAAACCACAAGTTGTTGAGCCCGCACATCCACCCATAAACATTAATATTAAAAGTAAGGTTGTTGCAAAACCTCCCCATTGGCTAAAATCATCAGTGCCAAAGCCTGTGCCAGTTACAATTGAAACCACGTTGAAAATTGAAACTCTTAATGATGAAAAAAAATTCTGACCATTTATATATAGGTTGAATGTGACGATTGAAATTAGAAAAAATAAAATTAGTAAAAACCATTTTACTTGTTGGTCATTAATTAAATTTTTCCAGCCGTTTTTTAAAATTGATAAATAATGTATAAAAGGTAAGGACCCAACTATCATTCCAAGTACAATAATCATTTCTATATTTACTGAGTTGAATGCACCTAAGGATTCTGATTTCGTTGAATATCCACCAGTAGCAAGAGTTGTCATTGCGTGTGTTATAGAGTCAAATATTGGCATTCCAGCAAGCCATAGCATTAAAGCCCATGTGGATGTTAAAACGATATAAACAACACTTATGCCACTAGCAAAAATAGCGGCTCTAGGAATAATTTTATCTGGTGTTTCATAAGATTCAGTTTTAAAGAGTTGCATGCCTCCGATTGATAACATTGGTAAAATTGCAACAGCCATTACAATTATACCAATTCCGCCTAGCCATTGAAGAAGGGCTCTCCATAAAAGTATCCCGTAAGAAACTTGTTCAAGATTTGGTATTATAGTTGATCCTGTTGTTGTAATTCCAGATGTTGACTCAAAAAATGCATCAATAAAATTTAAGTTTAGATTTGAGAATAAGAAAGGTAATGAACCAAAAAGTGAAATAGAAATCCACGCACTATTAGTTAGAAGAAAAGCTTGTCTAAGTTCTAGGTGTTCAGGATTGCTTTCTCGTGAAGACAGATATAGTCCCGCTCCAACAAATAAAGTTATGAATGATGATACTAAAAACGCAGCCCAATCTTCGTCTCCAAGTATATAATCAACAAATCCAGGTATCAGCATAAATGCTGATAAAGTGCAAAGTAACAAGCCTATTAAATTAATGACAGGTTGAAATTTCATAATTAATTATAAGTTTAATCTTTTATAAAGTCCAAAAATCTGTTTCTTAACTTTTCATCGGTTAAAAAAGATCCCTTGAACTGTGAAGTTAGCATCAAAGAATTTTTTTTATGAACACCTCTTGTTTTCATACAATGGTGGTCGGCTTCTATTACTACTCCAACTCCAATTGGATTTAGATTATCATGTATTGCATTGATAATTTGAGATGTCATTATTTCTTGTGTTTGAAGACGTTTTGCAAATGTATTAACTATTCTTGCTAATTTTGATATTCCTACAATACTTTTATTAGGTAAGTACCCGATACTTGCATTGCCAATAATTGGAAGCATATGATGTTCACAATGACTCTCAAAATCTATTTTTTTTAAAACAACAATATCGTCATAACCCTGAATTTCTTTAAAAGTCTTAGATAGAATTTCTGATGGATTTTCTTTATAACCTCCGAAATGCTCATTGAATGATTTAATAACTCTTTTAGGTGTTTCTAAAAGACCTTCTCTTTTAGGATCATCACCGATCCATGCTATAAGTGTTTCAACAGCTTTTTCAGCTTCCTCAACTGTCACTTTTTTTTTTACATCATCACTTTTAAAAGCTTTAGTAATTGATGAATATGAAGACATAACTTTTAATCCTTTTGGTATACTTTATTAGAAACGTAACATACTTACATTCCAAAACAACTGATTTATTAGAAATTTACTTTTATGCGAATTTTGTAATGTTAAGTTCCATGGAATTATTTAAATTTTCTATCAGCCTATGTGATACTATTACACAAGGAATATTGAGTTTTTTAACATATTCAAATAAAAATTTCTGAAATGACTTTATGGTTTTTTTATCTAATGATGAAAAAGGTTCGTCTAATAACAAAGCATCAGGATTTGAAACAATAGCTCTTAGACAAGCTATTCTTGCTTTTTGACCTCCCGAAAGCTCATATGGGTAATGATCTGAAAATTCAACCATATTAATTTGTTTTAAATAATCCAATGCTTGTTCTTTTTTGTTTCTAGTTTGTTTTGGTAAAGAAAAAATTAGATTATTTTTGACATTAAAATGAGGAAATAAAAAATAATCTTGTAACATATATCCAATTTTTTTATTTTGAATTGAAGCATTGGTTATATCAAGTTTATTAAGGTATATTTTACCTGTCCAAATTAAATTATTATCATGAAATCCTGAAATCAAATCTAGCAATGTAGATTTGCCAAGGCCACTTCTGCCAGAAATAAAAAGTATTTCACCTTTTTTAACTTTAAAGCTTAGGTTTTTAATAAGAGGTTTTTTTTCTTTTTTATCAAAACTAAATGTAATATCTTTTATTTCTAACATTTTAGATCAAAAAGCTTTTAACATGATTTTTAACATAATTAAAAATAGTAGATTTAAATTAATAAAAAATAAAAAAAAAAATATTTCAAAGAATAAATTTGAAGAATATAAATCTGAGTTTAAAAATTTTTATGATGAGGCAAATTCAAAACTTCAACAATTTAATTTAAATGATTGGAAAGTAACTTTTGATTACGCAAAAAGAAGAGCTGGTGCTTGTATTTATTCCAAAAAGGAACTTTCTTTTTCAATATATTTTTTAAGAAATTCGTCTTCTTTTGACTTGAATGATACGTTATTACATGAAATATCGCATGCTCTTGTTGGGCCTAATCAGGGTCATAATAACATCTGGAAGAAAAAAGCTCTATCAATAGGATGTACTGGTAAAGTTTACCATTCATTAAATTTTTCAAATCCAGGGTGGATAAAATATTGTTCAAATTTTTGTTGGGAACAAAAATGTTATAGAAGAAAACAGAACCTTATATGTAAAATTTGTAGATCTGAAGTTTTGTACAAAAAGAATTACGTTTCTTCTAATTCAACTAATGTACCAGATAAATCATTAGGATGAAGAAAAACAACGGGTTTGTTATGAGCTCCAATTTTAGGATTTCCATCACCTAAAATATTTATATTTTTATTTTTTAATGAATTTATAGTTTCTGTAATTTTTTCTACTTCGAAACAAATATGATGCATCCCGCCTTTGGGGTTTTTTTCTAAAAATTTTGATATTGGACTTTTATTATTAAGAGGTTCTAGCAACTCTATTTTTAAATTAGAAAATTCTAAAAAAACAACTTTTACACCATGTTCCTCTAAAATTATTATCTCACTCTTTTTCATGTTTAATGCTTGTTGCCATTTTAATGCAGCCTCTTTTACATTAGGGACTGCAATTGCAATATGGTTAATTTTTTTATTTTTGTTTTCCATTTAATTCTTTCATTACTAATTGTAATACTTTATTTTTAATATATTTTTATGTTTATTATAACCTTATTTCATTAAAGGAAAAAACAATTAGAAAAACAAGTAAACAAATTATAGAAGAATTACAAAATAGAAGAATTGAGGCTAGAGCTGGTGGTGGTGTTGATCGTATAAATAAGCAACATTACACTGGAAAATTAACAGCCCGAGAACGAATTGAAATTTTTTTAGATAAAGATACTTTTGAAGAAACTGATATGTTTGTTGTTCATACGATAAAAGATTTTGGTATGGAAAATAACACTTATTCAGGTGATGGCGTAATCACAGGATCAGGAAAAGTTAATAATAGATTAGTTTATATTTATGCTCAAGACTTCACTGTTTTTGGTGGGTCTTTGTCATCAGCGCATGCTTCTAAAATTGTAAAAGTTATGAAATTAGCGATTCAAAATGGGGCGCCTTTGATTGGCTTGAATGATAGTGGTGGAGCAAGAATTCAAGAAGGTGTAGAATCACTTGGTGGATATGCAGATGTTTTTTTACAAAATGCATTAGCATCGGGAGTTGTACCACAGATTTCACTAATTATGGGGCCTTGCGCTGGTGGAGCAGTCTATTCTCCAGCAATGACAGATTTTATTTTCATGGTCAAAAATACAAGTTATATGTTTGTGACTGGGCCAGATGTAGTCAAAACTGTTACCTCTGAAGAAGTAACAGCTGAAGAATTAGGTGGAGCGTTAACACATACAACAAAATCATCTGTTGCAGATGGTTGTTTTGAAAACGATATTGATGCACTTTTGGAAATGAGAAGATTTTTGTCCTATTTACCTTCTTCAAATATTTCCAAAGCATCTACTAGGTATACAACAGATAGTATTAGAAGACAGACTGCTTCGTTAGACACTCTTATTCCAGATAATCCAAATCTTCCTTATGATATGAAAGAATTAATAATCAGCATCGCTGACGAAGGTATATATTTTGAGTTACAAAAAAATTATGCTAAAAATATTTTAATTGGATTTATCAGATTGAATGGTGAGACTATAGGTGTTGTTGCTAACCAACCACTTGTCTTAGCTGGTTGTTTAGATATTGATTCTAGTAGGAAGGCAGCAAGGTTTGTTAGATTTTGTGATGCATTTAATATTCCTTTACTCACTCTAGTAGATGTTCCTGGTTTTATGCCAGGTACAGCACAAGAATATGGTGGAATTATAAAAAATGGAGCAAAATTATTATTTTCTTATGCAGAAGCAACTACTCCAAAAGTAACCTTAATCACCAGAAAAGCTTATGGTGGAGCTTATGATGTTATGAGTTCAAAACATTTAAGAGGTGATGCAAATTATGCTTGGCCTACTGCAGAAATTGCAGTCATGGGCGCAAAAGGTGCAGTTGAAATCTTGCATAGAAAAAAAATTGATGACAAGAAGTTTATTTATGAAAAAGCACAAGAATATGAAGATAAGTTTGCAAATCCTTTTATAGCAGCTGAAAGAGGGTTTCTTGATGATATAATAATACCTAAAAACACTAGGTATAGAATCATTCAAGCTTTTTCAAAATTAAAAGATAAAAAATTAAAGAATCCAAATAAAAAATTTGGAAATATACCTTTATAAGGACATAAATGATAAAAAAAATTTTAATTGCTAATAGGGGTGAAATAGCTTGTAGAATAATAAAAACGGCAAAGAAACTTAAAATTAAAACTGTTTCAATTTATTCAGATTCGGACATTAATGCTGAACATGTACTTATGTCAGATGAAAATTATTATTTAGGTCCATCAGAGGCCTCAAAGAGTTATTTAAATATATCAAAGATAATTGAAATCTGTAAAAAGGCTGAAGTTGATGCCGTTCATCCAGGGTATGGTTTTTTGTCTGAAAACCCTAATTTTGTAAGACAGCTAACTAAGAACAAAATTATATTTATTGGCCCATCTGAGAACGCAATAATTTCAATGGGTGACAAAATCAAATCAAAAATGATTGCTGAAAAAGCAAGTGTAAATGTTGTTCCAGGATTTATTGGTGAGATAAATAACGTAAATCATGCTAGAGAAATTTCTAAAAAATTTGGCTTTCCAGTTATTGTAAAAGCTAGTGCTGGTGGTGGTGGAAAAGGAATGAGAATTGTTAATAGTGAGGAAGATGTTGAGGAAGCTTTTTTGAGAGCTTCAAGTGAAGCTAAAAATAGTTTTGGAGATGAAAGGTTATTTGTAGAAAAATACTTTGTCGAGCCCAGGCATATAGAAATACAGATAATTGCAGATAATTATGGAAATGTCGTTTCACTTGGAGAGAGAGAATGCTCAATTCAAAGAAGAAATCAAAAAGTGATTGAGGAGGCTCCATCTTCTTTTTTAGATGAAACGCTGAGAAGAGATATGTCAACGCAAGCCATTATGCTTGCTGAAGAAGTAGAATATTCAAGTGCGGGGACAGTTGAATTTATAGTTGATAAAGATAAAAATTTTTATTTTTTAGAAATGAATACAAGACTTCAAGTTGAACATCCTGTGACAGAAATGATAACAGGACTTGATTTAGTACATGAAATGATCAATGTAGCAAATAATAAAAAATTATCATTCTCTCAAAAAGACATAAAGTTGAATGGTTGGGCTTTTGAAAGTCGTATATATGCAGAAGACCCCTATAAAGGTTTTTTACCTTCCATAGGCAGATTGACAAAATATAGTCCTCCATCTGAAGAAAAGTCTATGGATTACGAAATAAGAAATGATACTGGTGTAAAAGAAGGTGATGAAATATCTATTTTTTATGATCCTATGATTGCTAAATTATCAACTTGGGGAAAAGATAGAAAAAGTGCAATTAAATCTATGGAAAAAGCACTTGATGAATTTTGTATTAGTGGATTGAAAAATAATTTATCTTTTCTCTCATCAATTTATTTGAACCCTAAATTTGTTAATGGTGATATATCAACTGCATTTATTGAAAAAGAATTTGTAAACGGATTTAAAGGTCTTCCAATAAAGCAATATAAAAGTTTGTTTGAAATAATCATTCTTATTTTAAGTGCAGAAAATGACATTAGAAATCTAAATCTTGAAACATTTAATAAAAAAACATTTGTAGAGCTGTGTGACTCTTTTGATAACAAAAAATATGTGTCAGATGAATACATTGTAATATTAGAAAACAAAATGTTTGAAATAAGCAAATTAGATGGAAATATATACTTTCTTGATAAAATGTATAATAAATTAAGAGTAAATCATCAGATAGATTTTCAGACAAATTTAATAAACATTAATATTTATGAAGATGATCAAATATTATTAAGTACTTTTTTAAAATTAAATTATTGCTTTCCCTATTATCAGATTGATTTTAGAGGATCATCAGTAAAAGGTGTTACGAGAGATTCAGTTACTCTAGAATTATCTAAATTTATGAAAAAAGTTGATGATGAAGAAAATAAAAATAGTTTAATATGCCCAATGCCTGGAAAGCTAATTGAATTATTTGTAAAAGTAGGAGATCAAATTGAGGTCGGACAAAACTTGTGCATAGTTGAAGCTATGAAAATGGAAAACACACTTCAGTCTTCTTTGAAAGGACAGGTAAAGAAAATAAATTTTAAAGTCAACGATCTTTTAAAAGTTGATGACATAATTATTGAGTTTTAGGTATTATATCAAACTATGAGTAAAGAATCTAATATTAATGACTGGGAAAAAATTGCTTTAGAAGAACTAAAAGGAATTAAAACGGATCGATTAATTAAGGAAACTCCAGAGGGTATTAAAGTTAAACCATTATACACTAAAGATGATTTAGAAAATTTAAATCATGTGAATTCTCTACCTGGCATAGAGCCATTTGTAAGAGGTCCTAAGGCAACTATGTATACATCAAGACCCTGGACTGTAAGGCAATATTCAGGTTTCTCTACGGCTAAAGAATCAAATAAATTTTATAAAAAAAATATTGCAGCTGGACAAAAGGGATTATCTATTGCTTTTGATTTAGCAACCCATAGAGGCTACGATTCAGATAATGAAAGAGTTAGTGCTGATGTTGGCAAGGCTGGTGTGGCTATTGATACTGTTGAGGATATGAAAATTCTTTTTGATGGAATACCTCTTGATAAAATGTCTGTATCTATGACCATGAATGGAGCGGTTTTGCCTGTACTTGCTAGTTTTATAGTTGCTGGTGAAGAACAAGGAGTTCCTGTTGAACAATTGAGTGGAACAATTCAAAATGATATTTTAAAAGAATTCATGGTTAGGAATACTTATATCTATCCTCCTGAACCTTCAATGAGAATAGTATCAGATATTATTTCTTACACATCTGAAAAGATGCCAAAATTTAATTCAATTTCAATCTCCGGTTATCACATGCAGGAAGCTGGAGCTAATTTAGTTCAAGAGTTGGCTTTTACAATATCTGACGGTTTGGAATACATTAGAGCTGCAGTCGACAGAGGCTTGAATGTTGATAAATTTGCTCCTAGGTTATCTTTCTTTTTTGCTATTGGTATGAATTTTTTTATGGAAGCTTCAAAATTAAGAGCTGCTAGATATTTATGGTCTTATTGGGTAAAAAAATTATTTAATAATCAAAACCCTAAATCACAAATTTTAAGAACGCACTGCCAAACATCTGGAGCAAGCCTTCAAGAACAAGATCCCTATAATAATATTGTCAGGACTACAATCGAAGCCTTAGCAGGTGTTCTAGGAGGAACCCAATCTTTGCATACAAACTCTTTTGATGAGGCAATAGCATTGCCTACTGAATTTTCAGCTAAAATCGCTCGAAATACGCAGTTAATTCTTCAAAATGAAACAGGGGTAACTGATGTAGTAGATCCTTTGGCAGGAAGTTATTATGTTGAGAATTTAACAAATGAGTTAATTCAAAATGCAAATAAAATTATTGAGAAAATTAATGATATGGGTGGAATGACAAAAGCCATTGAAAGTGGTTTTCCAAAATCAGAAATAGAAAAATCAGCAACTGAGAAACAGGCAAGAATAGATTCTAAAAAAGAAATTATTGTTGGTGTAAATGAATTCAAATCAGATCATTTAGATGATGTTAATATTTTAGATATTGACAATATTCAAGTAAGAAAAGAACAGATTGAAAAATTAGATAAAATTAAATCTGAAAGAGATAATAACCTGGTAAAGCAGTCTTTAGAAAAAATTACTAATGCAGCTAAAAATAAAAATGAAAATTTGCTTTTATTATTTGTTGAAGCTATGAGAAATAGAGCAACAGTAGGTGAAACATCTTTTGCTTTAGAAAAGGTCTATACTCGCTATGAAACAAAACAATCTATAGTTACAGAAGTTTATGCAAACACTTTTGATGATCAAAATGAACTAAAAAAAATAAAAATTTCTTTAGATAAATTCAAGCAAATAGATAATGAAACTATCACTATATATATGGCTAAGTTAGGACAAGACGGACATGACAGAGGAGCTAAAGTCATCTCATCTGCTTTTTCTGATTTTGGTATAAATGTTGAAGTAGGCAATTTGTTTCAATCTCCTGCTGAAGCAGTAGACGAAGCCCTAAAAAAAAATGCCCATGTGATTGGTGTTTCATCTCTTGCAGCAGGTCATAAAACTCTAATTCCTGATTTAATTAAAGAATTAAAAAAGAGAAAAGCAGATGATATTCTAGTCTTTTGTGGAGGTGTAATACCTAAAAAAGATTATCAATTTCTTTATGATTCTGGAGTATCTGAGATTTTTGGACCAGGGTCCTCAGTAGTTGATGCAGCTCATAAGGTAATTGAAAATACAACTGATCATTTAAAAAGAATGCATAATTATAGAAAATCTAGGATTGTTTAAAAATGAAATATTCTAAAATTTATAAAGAATGGAGAGATAATCCAATAGAATTTTGGAAAAAAAATGCTGAAGATGTTTCCTGGATTAAATTTCCTGAAAAAATTTTAAAAAAGAAAAGTGACTATTTTTATGAATGGTTTTCAGACGGTATTTTGAACACATGTTACAATGCTGTAGATAAAAATATTTTAGAAGGAAAAGGAGATCAGGTTGCTATTTATTACGATAGTCCAATAACAAACTCAAAATCAAAACTAACCTATAATGAATTAAAGTTTAAAGTTGAAAAATTTTCCGGTGCTTTAAAGAGATATAATATATCAAAAGGTGATAGAGTTATAGTTTATATGCCTATGATACCTGAAGCTATTATAGCTGTTTTAGCAATAGCTAGAATTGGAGCTGTACATTCTGTTGTTTTTGGAGGATTTGCAGCTAAAGAACTTGCAGTAAGAATTGATGATTGTTCACCTAAGCTTATTATTTCTGCTTCCTGCGGTATTGAGCCAGGCAGAATTGTGGAGTACAAACCTCTTTTGGATGAGGCAATAAAATTGTCAAACCATAAAGTTAAAAAATGTATAATTTTTCAACGAGAACAATTAAGTGTAAAATTAAATGCAGATTTAGATGTTTCTTGGAATGAGGCAGTTGAAGATGTTAAGCCTGCTGATATAGTTCCAGTAAATGGTAATGACCCTTTATATATCTTATATACATCTGGTACTACAGGACAACCTAAAGGTGTGGTAAGAGATAATGCAGGCCATCTCGTTTCATTGAAATGGTCTATGAAAAATGTTTACAATATGAATCCTGGAGAAGTTTTCTGGGCAGCTTCAGATATTGGCTGGGTTGTAGGACATTCCTATATTATATATGCTCCATTATTTCATGGTTGTTCAACAGTTTTATTTGAAGGGAAACCTGTTGGAACTCCAGACGCAGGCACATTTTGGAGGATTATTAGTGAATATAAGGTAAAGTCATTTTTTACTGCTCCTACTGCTTTAAGAGCTGTAAAAAAGGAAGATAATGACGGTAAATATATTGATAAAGAAAAGCTTAAATCATTAGAGACTTTGTTTTTAGCAGGAGAAAGAGCTGATCCAGATACTGTTCTGTGGTTAGAAAATAAATTAAATATACCAATTGTTGATCATTGGTGGCAAACAGAGACAGGTTGGCCTATTGCTGCAAATCCAACTGGTATTGAATTGCTACCAATTAAAAAAGGTTCTCCAACAGTTTCTTTGCCGGGATATGAGATTGATATTTTAGATGATAATGGAGAAAAATTATCATCAAATGAGTTAGGATCAATATGCATAAAATTACCACTGCCACCATCTTGCCTTCCAACTCTTTGGGCCGCTGATGATAGGTTTATAGAAGCATATTTATCTAAATTTCCAAGATATTACGAAACAGGTGATGCAGGTTATATCGACGATGATGGGTATATTTTTGTTATGTCAAGAACAGATGATGTAATAAATACGGCAGGTCATAGACTATCCACAGGTGCAATGGAAGAAGTTGTTTCAAACCATTCAGACGTTGCTGAGTGCGCTGTTGTTGGTGTTAAAGATGAATTAAAAGGAGAAGTGCCAGTAGGTTTAGCTTGTTTGAATGCTGGATGTAACAGAGAACATTCTGAAATTTGTAATGAAATTATTGATTTGATTAGAAAAGAAATTGGTCCTGTAGCTTCTTTTAAAAAAGTAGCTATTGTTCAAGCTCTTCCAAAAACAAGATCTGGTAAAATACTTAGAAAAACAATTAGAAGTATAATTAATAAAGAACAATGGACTATGCCACCAACAGTCGAAAATCCCAATGTGTTTGATGATTGTAAAATTGCTTTAAAAAATTTTAATATAATCTAAATTTTTAGAACAAATTTACCAACATGGTCACCTTTTTCTAGAGCTTTATGAGCAAAAGAAACTTTAGATAAACCAAAACATTTTTGAATTATTGGTACTACTTGTCTTTTTTCTAAAAAAGGCCATACATGTTTAATTAAACTTCTTACATAAGATGCCTTAACTTTATCTTCTTGAGGTCTTAAAGTTGATCCAGTAATAGTATATCTTTTTCTCATTAGATATCCAAAATTTAAGCTACCTTTTAAACCTCCTTGTACAGCTATTATGATAAGCTTTCCATCTTCTGAAAGGCATTTCAAATTTTTTTTGACATAGTCTCCAGCAACCATATCTAGGATTAAATTAACGCCCTTGTCTTTTGTTAATAAATTTATTTTTTTTTCAAAATTTTCCATTTTGTAATTTATGCATTCAATTGCACCAAGTTTTTTAACTGCAGCACATTTCTTTGCAGAACCTGCTGTTGCATATACTTTAGCTCCAAAAATTTTAGCAAGTTGTATTGCTGTTGTACCAATACCACTTGCTCCACCATGAATTAAAATACTCTCATTCTTTTTGAGTCCACCTCTCAAAAATACATTGCTCCATACTGTAATAAAAGTTTCAGGTATACAAGCTGCTTCCTCTAAACTTATTTTTTTTGGTATGGGCAAACAATGATCTTGATTAACTGCTACATACTCAGCGTAACCACCTCCATGACATAAAGCGCATATTTTAGAACCAACTGGATATTTGATAGCAGACTTTTCTCTATCTACAACTATACCAGAGACTTCTAAGCCTGGAATGTCACTTGCGGTTTTTGGGACTGGATAGTTACCTTCTCTTTGAAGTATATCTGGCCTATTAACTCCAGCATAATGAACCTTTATAAGTATTTCCCCTTTTTTCAACTTAGGTATATTTCTAAGTTTCAATTTCAAATTTTCAGGTCCTCCAAATTTTACAATTTCAACAGCTTTCATTGTATCATTTGGTTTTTTTAATTTATTCAATTTTATCTCTTAATTAATTATTAACTAATAATTTTAATATTAATTGATTCAATGTAAAGACAGAATTAATAGTCAAAAAAATGCCTAATTTGATCAAATTATAGTCACCTTAATATATAATATTCTGATTATATTAAAAGGAGAATTAAATGGAAGCAGGTATTTTATTACTATACTCATTATTTACTATAAATGATAAAAATGTAAAAAACTTTCTAGTTGAAGCTAATAAACATAATAAGATAGAATATCAATTTGTAAAAGCAACATCATGTAAATCAGGTCCGTATAATAAAAGCTACGTATTAGCCCCGACTGGTAAAGTTATACTTAAACAAAAATCTAATGATGGTTCCGTTGGAGAAATATGTAGTAATTAAAATTTATTTTTGTTTAATATTATTCATCATGAGTCTGAGGGCGTTTAATTTAATAAAGCCTTCAGCGTCATGATGGTTATAATTAAATGAACCTTCTTCAAATGTCACTAAGTCTTCATCATAAAGAGAGTTTGGCGATTTCCTTCCTGTAATTATAACATTTCCTTTATATAATTTTGCTCTAACAACTCCATTAACGTTTTTTTGACTTTCATCTATTGCTTTTTGAAGCATTTGTCTTTCTGGAGAAAACCAAAACCCATTATAAATCAATTCGGCGTATTTGGGCATTAACTCATCCTTAAGATGAGATGCGCCTTTATCTAAAGTAATTGATTCTATAGCTTTTCTCATATGAAATAAAATAGTACCTCCAGGAGTTTCATAAACACCTCTAGATTTCATTCCAACAAACCGGTTTTCTACAATATCAATTCTTCCTATACCATTTTCACCACCTAGAATGTTTAATTGATGTAGCATTTCAGCAGGAGATAAGTTTTTTCCATTTAGTTCTACTGGATCTCCCTTATCGAATCTAAGATGGATTTCAGAGACTTCATCTTTAGCATCTATAGGTGACTTAGTACGTGAAAATACCAATTCACTTGGTTCCATCCATGGATCTTCTAAAATTTTTCCTTCAGCTGAGATATGTAATAAATTAGAGTCAATGCTAAATGGAGCCTCTCCTCTTTTATCCTTTGGAACTACAATTTGGTTTTTTTCAGCATATTCTATTAATTTAGTTCTACTTGAAAGATCCCACTCTCTCCAAGGTGCAATAATTTTGATGTTTGGGTTTAAACTTAAGTAAGCGAGCTCAAATCTTACCTGGTCATTACCTTTCCCAGTTGCTCCATGAGATACAGCTTCAGCATTAACTTCTTTGGCAATTTCAATTTGTCGCTTTGCAATTAAAGGTCTTGCAATAGATGTCCCTAATAAGTAAACGCCTTCGTATAAAGCATTAGCTCTGAACATTGGAAAAACATAATTTTTAACAAAATCTTCTTTAAGATTTTCAATGAAAATTTGTTTAACACCATGTTGCTTTGCCTTCTGTCTTGCAGGTTCAACTTCTTCACCTTGTCCAATATCAGCTGTAAAAGTAATCACTTCACAATTATATTTTTCTTTTAGCCATTTTAATATTACAGAAGTATCTAATCCTCCTGAATAAGCTAGTACGACTTTTTTAATATCCATAATTATATCTTTAGTTGATAAGAGCTAAATTATAAAGTTTTTTTATAAGAGAAAAATTAAAATTATCAAAAAATCCTAAAATTATAAGTGTTTGTCCGAGTAAAAAATGCTCTATTATTACCACTAACAAAGATTCATTTTTCATGTAGTTAAATGTGAACAATAAGTTTCCAAAAAAAGAGAATAATAATATATAAATATCAAAATATATTAAATGGCAAAAAGAAAATACTAAGGAGTTAAGTAATAGGACTTCGAATTTTCTAAAATAATCTTTATATTTAAAAAAAAATAAAAATCTGAAAATTATTTCTTGAGGTATGACAGAAAAAAGTAAGTAAAATAGAAGTAAAAACGATGTGAAAAAATATTTTTTTAAATCAAGATGGTTTAGAAAAAATTCATCTCCAAATGATTTTATCATTGAGATGATTAAGAAAATGTCAAAAAAAACAAAAAATAAAAAGTGTTTTTTTTTTGGAAGAATAATTTCTAATATATCATTTTTGAAGCGTAAACATATTATTAAGCTTGCCACTAAGAGTATAACTATAACAAAAGATTGAAGTTGGAATAATATAATAAAAATGAAGAAAAAAAATGTAATCAAAAAAATTTCTATTAATTTTTGTTTTTTTCTGTTCATTTTAACTATCTGTAAATATTAGTACATTTAAATGAAAAATTTAATTCATAAAGATAATAAGTATATTTTAATAATAATTGGTCTGCTTGGCCTGATACCTTATGGCCTCCCATTAATGGAAAAAAATGGTTTAGTAGATTTTTTTGAAATTAAAATTTTAGATCTTACTATTTGGTATGGAATAACTATATTATGTTTCTTAAGTGGTATTTACTGGGGCTTATCAATTAGTATCCTTATTAAAAGTAATTCAAAATTAAATTATCTATTACCAGTTTTATCAATTATTCCTTTTATGTTTGCTGTCATAGCGGTAATAGTTTCAAATTATTTAAATATTATTTTTCTTGTTGTAGGTTTCTTAATTTGTCAAACCTTAGATGAGATATTATTTAAGCATAAAGTTTATTTCAATTGGTACATTTTACTTAGAAGATTTTTGACTGTAGTGGTTGTAACATTGATGATTTACTATTATATTATCAATAGTAATGTTTAATCTACTAAACAAAATATTATTTTCCCTAGTCCTTGTAATATCGTCTGTAAGTTCTACTTCAGCAAAAACTAAATTTATTGGCACACATAAAGACTGGACAGCTTACTCAAACAAAGAAAAAAATGGTAAAACTTGCTTTATAGCTTCTGAACCACTTAAGTCTTCTGGAAAATATAATAAAAGTAATAGAGGCAAAACATATGTTTTTGTAACTAATGTAAAAAATGGAACAAATCATGAAATTTCAGTTGTTGCAGGTTTCAATTATAAAAAGAATACTAAGGTCAAATTTACTATAGATAAAAATACTACTTTATTGTTTCCAATAGACGACAGAGCATGGTCAGAATCCCCTAAAGTTGATAAAACCTTAGTTAGAAAAATGAAAAAGGGAAATAAATTGATTATTGAAGGAACATCATCTCCTGGAAATGTAATAGTAGACCATTATTCCTTAAGTGGTTTTACAAAAGCACTAGCTTTAATAGACAAAAATTGTTCTTAATTTTTTATGCAAAGAAAAAATATTATTGATTTATCTATAATAGAATTAGAGAAGTTTTGTTTAGAATTAGGTTTAAAAACCTTTAAAGCTAAACAAATTTGGAATTGGATATACTGTTTTGGAAAAACCAATTTTCAAGAAATGACAAATCTAGATAAAAAAACTAGAGAATTGCTAAATGAATGCTCATTCATATTTAGACCGAAAATAAATAGTGTTCATGAAAGTAACGATGGAACAATAAAATGGTTGTTGGAGATGGATGATAAAAGTTTAATTGAAACAGTTTTTATTCCACAAGGCAAGCGGGGAACAATTTGTATTTCTAGCCAAGTTGGGTGTACTTTGAACTGTACTTTTTGTAATACTGGCACTCAAAAATTAGTAAGAAACCTTACTGCTTACGAAATTTTAGGACAAATTTTTACTGTTATTGACCATTTAAATGATTGGCCAATGAGTAAGACAAATAGGAAAGTAACTAATCTAGTTATGATGGGGATGGGCGAACCTTTACTGAATTATGAAAATGTTAAAAAAGCGTTAAAGATAGTTATGTCTTCTAATGGCTTATGTATTTCAAAAAGAAGGATAACAATGTCTACGTCAGGGATTGTACCAATGATTGAGCAATGTGGAAAAGATCTTGATGTAAATTTAGCAATTTCTCTTCATGCTGTTGATGACAAGCTTAGAGATGAATTAGTACCAATAAATAAAAAATATAATATTTCAACTCTTTTACAAGCGTGTAAAAAATATCCAAGTTTATCTAATTCTAGAAGAATAACCTGGGAATATGTAATGTTAAAAGATATTAATGATAGAAAAGAAGATGCTATCAATTTATTAAGTTTAATTAAAGGAATACCCTCAAAAATTAATTTGATTCCTTTCAATCCTTGGCCTGGAACTTTTTATGAAACTTCTACTACAGAACAAATTAAACTTTTTTCTAATATAATTATGAAAGCTGGCTATCCCACTCCAATAAGAACAACAAGGGGTGATGATATATTGGCTGCTTGTGGTCAACTTAAATCAAAAACTGAAAAAAGAAAAAAATTTCTATTATCTTCAATTCATTAATATTTACTATGAATTAATCAATATATTTAGTACATGATGTTCTTGCTTTCATAAACTTTAATAACTATATTAATAAAAAAACAAATCAAAAGGATAAATTATGAATGATAATCGTTTCATGTCGAGTTCACAAGCGCAGGCTGCTCAGATTGATGTTGGTCTAAGATCATACATGCTAGGCGTGTATAATCATATGACTACAGCACTTGCATTAACTGGTTTATTGGCATTAGGATTAAACTTTCTATCAGTTTCTAATGGTCAGTTGACTCCAATAGGTGAACTTTTCTTCTTAAGCCCTCTTAAGTGGGTAGTTATATTAGCACCTTTAGGAATGGTGTTTTACATATCGGCCAAATTGCAAAGTATTAGCTCAGGAAAAGCTAGAAACCTTTTTTATATTTATGCAGGTTTGATGGGCTTGTCTTTGTCATCCCTTTTATTAGTCTACACTGGTGAATCAGTTGTAAGAGTATTCTTTATAACTGCTGCATCATTTGCTGGATTATCAATTTACGGATATACTACAAAAAAGTCATTAAGTGGACTAGGGTCATTTCTTATTATGGGCGTTTTTGGGCTTATAATAGCTCAAATTGTTAATATCTTCTTAGCTTCATCAGGTTTAGACTTTATGATTTCAGTCATAGGTGTATTAATTTTTGCTGGCCTAACAGCTTATGATACACAAAAGATAAAGAATATGTACTATGCCGCTGATGATAGTGAAACAGCAGGAAAAAAATCTATAATAGGTGCTTTAACTTTATACTTAGATTTTATTTTAATGTTTCAATTTTTATTATCATTACTTGGTAATCGTGAGTAATTAATTAATAAATAAAACCCATCTTAATATTGATGGGTTTTATTTCACATAATTTTTTTTAATTCATTTAAAAATTTTTCTGATGAAGGTTTGGTTACACTAGAAAACCACGACGATAATTTTCCCTCTTTATTTATCAAATATTTATAAAAGTTCCATTTTGGAAGTGACAAATATCCAGCTTCTTTCTCAACCCACTTAAAAAAAGAATGTCGGCTTTTTCCTTTGACTTTAGTTATTGTAGTAATATGAAAAGAGATATTATAATTTACTTCACAGAATTCTTTTACCTTTTTGTTATCTTTATATTCTTGTCCTCCAAAATCATTAGATGGAATTGCTATTATAACAAGTCCCTTTTTTTTATATTTTTGATAAAGGGTTTCTAATTGTTCATATTGATAAGTAAAACCGCAAAATGAAGCTGAATTTACAACTATTATTGGTTTGTTTTTGAATTCTTTTAATGAAATAGTATTTCCATTAATACTCTCAAAACTTAAATCATAAAAGTCAGAATTTGCAGGAAAAGTTATGCTCATAAAAAAAGTAAATAGCATAATTAAAAAACTTTTACTAATCATACCAAACTTTTTTAAGAAAATTACACATGAGTTGATCTGAAAAATTAGAAACTAAACTATCTCTTAATTTAGTTAAAGTACTAATTCCAAAAGTAATTCCAACTATATTTGAAATAGATTTGAGTTTTCTCTTTTTTTTACAAGTATTTCTTGAGAAATTTTCAAAAATTTCATCATATGAATTAGTATTTTCAACTAAGAATTTTAGATAATTTGCATCTTCAATTATATTATTTCCTACTTGGGCTAAATGGGGTTCAAAAGAAAATCCAGCTTCTCCAAATAGCAAAACATTATTTTTGTGAATTGTTTGAATTTCATCTTCGTAAAAATAAAAATGCCCATCATTCCAATCTATTTGCGAAAATTTTGAAATACTTTTTAGTTTATCTAATATTTCATTTGAGTTTTGAAAAAGTCTATTAGGGATAAAAACATAATTAATATAGGTTTTGTCATTGTTAATAAACGGATAAGAAACAAAATGTCCATAATTTGAAAAATTTAATTCAAGTGTTTTTTGTTTTAATAATAATTTTTTTTTATCATTTGATATTCCGCGAAAAACTTGTTTTTTGACTATGTTAGTAGTGCCACATACATATTTTCGAGTAATACCATTTACTCCATCGCAACCAATTATTATATCAGCTAATATATATTCATTATCATCTGTTAAAACTTCAAGCTTTCCTGGTTCTTTATGAATTATGCCAACACAGGATTTATTTATTTCATTTATTTGAATATTGTTTTTTACATTTTTTATTAAAAAATTAATTAGCATTTCTCTGCTTACAGAAAAATATTTTAAATCAAATTCATTAAAATAAAAATTTTTCAAGTTTTTAGTTTCATTATTATTGTAACTATTTATTTGAAACTTAATTATTTCATAAACAATGTTTTTAACATCATCATTTTGAATTAATTTTTTTAAGGCTCTGAACCCATTAGGAGATAATTGTTGTGCTCCAAATGTGTTATTCTTCTTTCCAATTATTGTAATATTAACTTTTTGATTTATAAATGCACTAGCAACAGACCATGCAGATAAACTATTTCCGATTATTAAAATCTTCTTCATTTAACTAATTTAAATAATTAATTTAAAATAAACATAAAAAAGTACAATTTTTTTATTTTTTTCTTGGCAATAAATAAATAGTTGTTAAATTGTCTTTTTTTAACTGTTACATATTGTTACAAACTCAAAGAATGATTTCTGACCAACTTAAAAAAATAGGTATAACCGACCCTCTTGAAGTAATTTATAATCCTTCATTTGATAAATTATATGAAGAGGAAACTCTTCCAGAATTAACTGGTTACGAAAAATCTCAAAAAACAGAATATGGTGCATTGAACGTCAAAACTGGAATTTATACTGGTAGGTCTCCTAAAGATAAATATATAGTTAAAGACGAAACCACAGAAGATAATTTTTGGTGGACGTCAAGTGAGAGAAAAAATGACAATAAACCAATTTCACAAAAAGTTTGGGAAGATTTAAAACTTAATGTAACAAAACAATTATCAAATAAAAAATTATATATAATTGATGCGTTTTGTGGAGCTAACAAAGACACATGCTTAAAAGTTAGATTTATAATGGAAGTAGCTTGGCAAGCTCATTTTGTAAAAAATATGTTTATTAGACCGTCAGAAGAAGAACTTAAAAATTTTGTTCCAGATTTCCATGTAATTAATGGATCTAAGACTAGTAACAAAGAATATAAGAAACATAATATGAATTCTGAAACATTTATAGCCTTCAACCTAACCGAAAGGATACAACTTATCGGGGGTACTTGGTATGGAGGTGAGATGAAAAAGGGTATGTTTGCTGTTATGAATTATTTGTTACCTCAAAAAGGTATAGCTTCAATGCATTGCTCTGCCAATAAAGGTATCAACGACGATACAGTTGCTTTATTTTTTGGATTGTCTGGAACTGGAAAAACAACTTTGTCTACAGATCCTAAAAGAAGTTTAATTGGCGATGATGAACATGGTTGGGATGATGATGGAATATTTAATTTTGAAGGGGGCTGTTATGCCAAAACAGTTAATTTAGATCCTAAAAAAGAACCTGATATTTTTAAAGCTATAAAAAAAGATGCTCTTTTAGAAAATGTAATTGTTGATGATAATGGTAAAGTGGACTATGAAAATATATCTTTAACTGAAAATACTAGGGTATCCTATCCGATTTACCATATAAATGATATTGTTAAACCCATTTCAAAAGCTGGTCATGCTAATAAAGTTATTTTCTTAACCGCAGATGCATTTGGCGTTTTGCCAGCTGTATCTATATTGAGTAATGAAGAAGCTCAATATCATTTCTTATCAGGTTTTACAGCAAAATTAGCTGGTACTGAAAGAGGTGTAGATAAACCAACTCCAACTTTTTCTGCTTGTTTTGGTGCTGCTTTTTTAACTTTACATCCAACTAAATATGCTGAAGTACTATCAAAAAGAATGAAAATGAATAATTCTAAAGCTTATCTTGTTAATACGGGTTGGAATGGTAGAGGTGAAAGAATTTCTTTAAAAAATACTCGATCAATAATTGATAATATTTTAAATGACAAAATCGATAATGTACCAACAACTAATATTCCAATTTTTAATTTAGAAATACCGACGGAATTAAATGACATTGATTCTGAGATATTTGATCCAAGAAAAAGTTGGGACTCAAATATAGCTTGGGAAAATAAAGCTACAGAATTAGCTAAATTATTTATTGCCAATTTTGATCAATTCTGTGATGGCGAAGATGGCAAAAATTTAGTAAAATTTGGACCACAAGTTTAACATATATATCTAATATTTATGAAAATTATTTTAATTGTTTTACTATTAATTAGTGCACAAATTGAAGTATATGCTCAACAAAAACAATCAAAAAAAAGTTGGGGCAATAGAGCCACGCCTGTTGAAGTAATCGAAGCTAAAAAAACTAGACTATATAGTTTGACACCATCTTATGGAAGAATTATTTCTTTAGAACCCTATTCACTTATTTCAAAAATCAATGAAGAGGTAAAAATAATACATGTATTAGAAGGTGCTGAAGTTGTAAAAGGGCAGAAACTAATTGAGTTAGAAAATAAAAATATAAAAAGGCTTATTGCTAGATATGAAGCTGAAATTTTATACAGCAAAGAAAATCTCAAATTCTTAAATGAAGAACTATCAATTGTTAATGATAAACTAAAAAGATTTTTGAATCTAAAAGAAAATAAAGTCATTTCGAATGATTTATTTGATGATTTGAGAATAAAGAAAATTAATTTGAATAAACAGGTTTCAAAAGTTGAATTTGATTTAAAGAGATTATCTTATCTTCTTTTGTCAAGTAAAGATGATTTAAATAATACGGTAATTAAATCACCTATAAATGGTAATCTCATTAAATTCGATGTTAAATTGGGTTCTGTTTTAAATAAAGGAGTTAACATTGGTTCAATATTAGATCCAACAAATAATGAAATAGAGACATCCTTAAGATCTGATTTAGCCTCAAAGTTAAAGCCAGATTTTCCTGTACAGATTATAATTGATAATAAAATTTTAAATTCTAAAATCAGAGCTATAATTGCATCAGAAAATATAAAAACTGGATCTAGATTATTGAAAATTAAATTACCAAAATCTCTTCCAATAGAATTTAATTTTCCAAACAAACGAATTGAATTAAGAGTCCCGATAAATGATGGTAAATCTAGATTAATTATACCTAAAGATGGCTTAATTGCAGATGGGATTGAAAAATTAGTTTACATAGTTGATAAAAATAAAGTTAAAAGAAAAACTGTTACTCTTGGACAATCATTTAAAGATCAAATTGAAATAAAATCTGGAGTAAATGAGGGTGATTTAGTTGTTATCAAAGGTAATGAAAATATTAGACCGAATCAATCTGTAAAAATTAAGAAAAACAAAAAATGAAAAACTTTATAAGGCTTTGTATACTAAACCCTGTAGCTATTTTAGCACTGGTTATGTTAACCGTAGTCTTTGGTATTGTTGCTCTTAAAAAAATTCCAATACAAATGACTCCAGACATAGATAAACCTATTCTTCAAGTTCGTGTGTCTTGGCCTGGTGCTTCACCCAATGATGTTGAAAGAGAAATAATTACAAGATTAGAAAGATCAATAAGTTCTTTATCAGGGGTTGAAAAAATAGAATCAGATAGTAGATACGGTTCAGGTAGAGTTACCTTAACATATAACATTGGAGAAAATATAGATAATGCTACAATTAAATTGTTGAACAGAATTTCAACAATTAATGGACTTCCAGAAGAAGCTTCAAAACCTGTAGTTAGGACATCTAATTCAGAAGACAGTCCTATATCAAGATTAGTTTTAATCAAAACGAAAGACTCTAAAGTTGGTGAAATGACCACTTTGGGTGATTTAGTTGAATTTGAAATAATAGAAAATTTATCAAGAATTGAAGGTATTTCTGAAGTTACATTTAGAGGAGGTAGTAAAAAAGAATTAAAAATTAGTGTAGATATGCAAAAGCTTTCTAATTTTGGTATTAATATCAATAGTTTAGTTAATTCTCTTAAAAACAGCTCTGCCCAACTGACGGCAGGTGAATTAATTGAGGGTAAAAGAACATATACTCTTAGAGCTGAATCAATTGCTTATACTCCTGAAAGTGCTCAAAATATAATTATAAAAACTGATAATTCATCTAGCACTAGCAGTACTTCAGTGAAATTAGGTGATGTTGCTGATATTTTTATTTCTTACAAAGACCCAACTAGCTTTAGAAGAATTAATGGTGAAGATGCAATAACATTTGCGGTTTTAAGAGAACCAGGAGCGAATGTTGTCAAAACCATGGAATTATTAAATGAAGAAATAGAAAATTTAAATAAAACAAATTTAAACAACAAAGGCTTAGACTTGTATAATGTGTATGATGAAACCGTCTACATTAACAATGCAATAGATTTAGTTCAACAAAACATAATCATTGGAGGAATTCTAGCTATTTGTGTTTTGATGATTTTCTTAAGAAATTTAAGACCTACTCTTATAATTATGTTTTCTATTCCAGTTTCAGTCATTGGAACTTTCGTAATGATTTCCTCCTTGGGACTTTCAATAAATGTAATTTCTCTTGCAGGTTTAGCTTTTGCTGTTGGTATGGTTGTTGACGCTTCTATTGTTAGCCAAGAAAACATATATAGACTTAATCAATCGGGTTTAAATTCAGAAAAAGCGTCATTAAATGGTGCGTTGCAAGTATGGAAACCTATTTTAGGTTCTGCGTTAACCACTGTTGTTGTTTTTATACCAGTCTTAATGGTTGATCTTCCTGTTGGACAATTATTTCGAGATATTGCTGTTGCCATATCTGTTTCTGTAGTTATTTCTGTTTTAGTATCATTAACGTTAATACCTACAATGGCTAATATTTCATTAAGAAGAAATAAACTTTATCAAGACAAAATATTTAAAATACCTATTATTGATAACTTAGCTAATAATTTTAAAACATGGATATTAAACTATATTGAATGGTCCCTTGTATCATCAAAAAGAGGTTTAACAGTAATATTTAGCATAATTTTAATATCGTTTATTTTTGTTTTTTCATTTATCCCTCCTTTGGATTATTTACCTGACGGAAATAGAAACTTTGTATTTGCAAGAATAATTGTTCCTCCAGGGTATAATAAAGAGGCTACATTAGAAATAGCACGAGCAATGGAAAAATCAGCTCAACCATTATGGGAAAAGAAAACTGATGTTGAAGGTGAAAAGCCAAAAATATCTAGGTTCTTTTTTGTGGCATATTCAGGAGGTGCTTTTGCTGGTGCTGCGACCGAAAATGCTAAACGAGTGAAAGAAATTTTACCAATTTTAACTAATCCTGTTAGAGCTCAACCTGGTGCAAGGGCATTTGCTCAACAAGCATCACTTTTTGGAAGATCTGTTGGCGGTTCTCGATCAATAAGAGTTAATATTACAGGATCTTCACTTAAACAGATAAAACCAGTTGCACAAAATTTATTTAGAGGTATTAGAAAGGAATTTCCTCCATCAGATGGTCATCAGGTGCGTTCCATACCAACTTTAAATAATGGTGTTCCTCAGGTGATAATAAAGCCAAATAACTTGAAATTGTCAGAGTATGGTATTTCAGCTAGAGAATTTGCAACTGTTTTGGATGTTTACAATGATGGTTTAAGAGTTTCTGAAGTTCCTTTTGAGGGAAGATTAATTGATATGACATTGTTATCTAGCAAAAGAAACTTTAATAAAATTGATGATTTAGAGAATTTTTCTTTTGTAACAAATAGTGGAGAAAATATAACGTTGTCTCAGGTTGCTGATTTAGAAATAGTAGGTCTTCCCAATCAAATACAACGCCTTTCAGGTAAAAGAGTTTTGTCCATACTATTAAGACCTAATGAAGAGATTTCATTAGAGGAATCAATTAAAATTTTAAATGATAAATTAATTAAACCTTTAAATAGTAAACTTCCTAAAGGTGTATTTGTAAATATATCTGGAGCTGCAAGTGAATTAGAAAGAACATGGAATAGCATGCAGCAAAATGTCTTAATTGCAATTTTTGTAATATTTATTCTTTTAACAATTTTAATGAAATCATTTACATTACCCTTAATAGTTTTAGTTATTGTTCCTTCTGCAGCAGTAGGTGGAATTATGGCATTAATTATTATAAATTTGTTTATTAAACAACCTTTAGACATGTTAACTATGCTAGGCTTTGTAATATTAACAGGCGTAGTTGTTAATAATTCAATTTTAATGGTGGAGCAAACCGTTTGGCATAAAAAACATGAAAACTTAACACTTAAAAATTGTATAATAGAAGCTACTAAGAATAGAATTAGACCTATTTTTATGTCTACTTTAACTAGTTTATTCGGTTTAACACCTTTACTTCTATTTCCGGGAGCGGGATCTGAGCTTTACAGAGGTATTGGAGCAGTTATTTTTGGAGGTTTAACAATGTCAATGTTACTTACTTTTTTTATGATCCCTCCATTATTAATGATAGCCTTCAGATATCAAAAAAGTAATTAAATTAAATAATTTAATTTTTTATTTAATAGTTTTGCTTTTAACAACTCATATTTTGTATCTATGTCAAAAATAGTACCATAGCCACATGGCACGTAGATAAAATCTTTAGAGGGTAAAAATTTTCTAGCACCTTCGTCATTTTTTAGGTTTTTTAACAAATTAAAATAGATCTTTGGAATTATTAAAGGGTTACCAATTTTCTTTTTGTAACATGGGGAAATAATTTTATTTTTTTTTTGAACAAAAGTATTAATTAGTTTTTTAAAATCTTTTTTAGAAATTAAAGGCATGTCTCCTGGAATAAACATTATGCCATTTTTACTTATTTTAGTTTTAAAAATAAATGATACTGAACTCCCCAAACCTTTTTTATAATTTTTGTTATAAAAAAGTTTTACATCATATTTTTTCAATGTTTTTTTTAAAGAATTATAATTATTTCCACCAATTACTACTATATTATTTTTATTTGAATCAATTTGAATAAGTCGATCTAAAATAGTTTCAATAACAGTTTTTCCATTAATTTTTTCTAAGATTTTATTTTTTAATCCATATCTTTTGCTTAATCCGGCAGCTAAAACAACCTTTATGATCTTATTATTTTTCAAAAACTTCTTCTTACTTGTATAATCTCAGCCATAATAGAAAGGGCAATTTCTTGTGGTGTTTTAGATGAAATATTTAATCCAATTGGCGCATGAATTTTTTTAATGTCCTCTAAATCATAGCCTTCACTTTTAAGTCTCTCAATTCTACTTGCATGAGTTTTTCTGCTTCCAAGGGAACCAATATAACCAGCTGCAGACTTTAAAGCTATTTTTAATGCAAGATCATCTATTTTAGGATCATGGGTCAGTGTAACTATATTGTCTGAAAAATTAAAACTGTAGTTTTCTAATGCAACATCTGGCCATTTGTTAATAATTAAATCATTTGGGAATCTTTTTTTATTTGCAAAATATTCTCTTGGGTCAATTATTATCACTTCATATTCACATATATTTGCTAATGAAGAAAGTGCTTGTGATAGATGAACTCCTCCAATAATAAAAAGACGTGGTTTTGGGTCGATTATATGATAAAAAATATTCTCATTATAATCTAGGTAACTAGTTTTATTTTGTTCTTGATCTAATTTTGAAATAATTTCTCTCTTTCCAGTTTTGCAATCCGCTTTTATTATAACTCTTTCCCTTTTTTGCATCATGTTTTTTGTTTTGAAAATAATTTTGTCACTATCTTCTAATGGGTTTATTAATATTTTTAAATTACCTCCACATGCTAACCCAACTTCCCATGCTAAATCATTGGTAATCCCATAATCTTTGATTCTATGTTTTTTATCTTTTAATGAATCAAGAGCTTCTGTTATTACAGAGTTTTCTACACATCCTCCAGATACAGAACCTATAATTTCGCCGGTTTCGTTAATAGCCATTTGACCACCAACTTGTCTAGGAGCACTCCCCCAAGTAGAAATAACAGTTGCAATTGCAACTTTATTTTTTTCTTTTAACCAGTTAAAAGTTGGTGTGATAATATCATCTAAATTATTCATATTTTATTTCATTTATTATTTTGTTATATTATATTGATATTATCATTAAACAATAAATACAAACAAGGCTGTTTATAAATGTTAAATCAATCAAATGCTATGAATACTGAAACTTGGGTTGGAAACCTTATAGGTAAGAATACTGAAAACAAAAATATAAAAATACTCTTTTCAATAATTACTGTTTTTTTAGGTAGTTTATTATTAATAGCATCTGCAAAAATTAAAGTACCTCTTTATCCTGTTCCAATGACTTTGCAACCTTTGGCCGTATTGATGATAGCAATGTTATTTGGAAGAAAACTAGCAACTCTTACAGTTGGCTTATATATATTTAAAGGTATCATTGGACTACCAGTTTTTGCATTTGGAGGAGGCTTTATGTATTTAATGGGTCCGACTGGAGGATTTATTTTGGGTTTCTTTGTAAGTGCTTTTATAGTAGGACATTTAGCTGATCGTGGTTGGGGAAAAAAGGTTTTATTGTCAATAGTTTCAATGTTGATAGGCATGTTAGTAATTTATAGTTTAGGAATTTTTCAATTAGCACTCTTAAAAGGGTTTAATTTTGCTTTGTTAAAAGGGTTTTATCCTTTTTTATTGGGTGATTTTTATAAATTGCTTTTAGCTGGGATAATCACCCCCTATATTTGGAAAATATCTAAATAAATTGAATAAATACATTGAAACCTATTAAGATTAAAGCAATAGACGCCTTTGACTTTTTATCAAAAAAAGTTAATTCTCATTTAATTGATACTCGATCAGATGTAGAATGGAAAACTACAGGAATACCAGATTTATCATCAATAAATAAAGAAGCGAATTTAATAAAATGGGGACCAGTTCTAGATCAAACTTTTTTTGAACAATATAAAAAATTTCTCTTAAATAGTTTTAATCAAAAAGATAGTCTATTTTTTATATGTAGATCTGGTTCAAGATCACTTATGGCAGCAAAATTTGCAATTGTATTTGGTTTTGAACATTGTTTTAATATATACGATGGATTTGATAATGAGAATAATCAAAACTGGAAAAAAAATTTACCAGTAAAAATTATTTAAGCATCATTTACAAAATTTTTGGAGTTTTTAGAATTATCAATTTGAGAATTGTCAATCAAATCTTCCAATGCATCTTCAAAAGCAACAAGTTCAATATTTTTGTTAAATTCAAGACTATCGATTAATACATCTTCAGGTGAAGTATTTTCAGAATGTTCCACGTTTACAGCAATTATAGCAGCTATTGTAGAAGTTATTTTTTTATTTTTTTTCTTAAAATTATTGAAATTAATAATATTTGAATTTGTTTTTTTATTTTTAGCTGACATCAAAGTACCTAACCATTAATAACATAAAATTAAATTTGATTACAATTATAATTATATGTTTATCATTAAATTATTGACCAACCCTACGAATAATTATTCTTCCTGAGGGTCTATTATTTACATTTTCAACAGTTCTTGTTGCTAGGCTATAGAGATTTGTTTCAATGCCAAAATTATCAACAACTGCAACTCTTGTTCTTATTTGAAAACCAACTAAATTTTGATTAAGATTAAGTGAAGGACCACTAATACTATTTAGAGCTATCCAATTACGTCCATCTTTCGATTTTTCCCAGCTAATATTGATAGAAGCTATACCATCTTCATCTGACAATGAATTCGAAATTGCTTTAAGAACTGAACCTTCTTTAGGTGATCCATTTATAGTAACATCACCTTGGACAGGATCATCTAAATTATCTATAGATTCTGATGGACTTGTATATAACACTTCTCTAGTTCCATGGCTGTCAACATATGAAACTACGGCTCTAAAAGAATAATTTACATGTTCTTGTTGTAATCTAAGAACTTCAGAAGTTTCTGCTGGAAAAGCTTCCCAATCTGACTGTGATGAAGAACGTTGCCAAGAAATTTCAAATCCACCTATACCATCTTCATCAGAAATACTAGATGTATCAACAACGAGAGCACTATCTTCTACTGGAGATCCAATAAGTCTAGCGGAACCAGTAGGTTTATCATTAACATTTTTTACAGTAGATGAAGGTGGACTGATTAACGTCTCCAAATTTCCTTGTCCATCGACGTAAGAAATAACTACTCTTAATTTCTTACCTACATGAATTTCTCTTGGAGTAAAAGATTGACTTACTTCTTTACTTATATTTTTCCAATTACTTCCTGCATCTGATATTTGCCATTGAACACTTACTTGGCCCATTCCGTCTGAGTCAATAACTGATGATAAATCAACAATTAGAGGCTCATCTTCTACTGCTGAAAATCCAGAAACGGTTGATTCTTCATTTTTTTTAGTATTTTTTGAATTTGAACTATTATTACTTTTATTTAAGTTTTCTTTTTTATTTTGTGTTTTGTAGGTGCTACTATGATCATGTTGTTTAATATTAGATTTAGTTTTATAAACTTTTTTATCTTTAATGCTTGGATCGCCTCCAGCAAAAGAAATATTTAAATTTGCAGTTCCAATAATTACAATTGCTGCTAATGAAGTGTATCCCCATAATTTAGCTAAATATGTATACATTAAAATCTCCAAATTTATAATAATACTATTTTATATCAATCTCTAAAATAAGATATTTTTATTTTTAATCAACAAAATATTTATTTATCAAAACTTTTAATTATGTCATTAATTTCTTTGATTTGTTGGTTAAGATTTAACTTAATATTATTTAAACTGTTAATTAGATCATTTTTACTCTGATCTTTTGGAACATTTTGAGTTTCGGAAACAATATTTGTTAAAACCATTCGATCTTCGTCCTTAGAATTTAAATCTAAATTTTTAGCGACTTTTTCTATATCTAATAACTCTTGTTCCAATTTATCAAGCTTGTTTTCTTCAGAATTAAACATTATAATACTATACATCAATATTCGTGGGTTTTAAACAAAATGTCAATATTAGATTCAATTAAAAAAAGTGTATTAGTTCCAATTCATCCATCTGGTTTGCCTTTTATAATTATATTCTGTTTAATCACTTTGATAATTAGTTGGATCTGGGCTCCTTTGTTTTTTATAGGACTGATTTTAACGCTATGGTGCATATATTTTTTTAGAAATCCTGAGAGAGTTACCCCAGAAAATATCAATAATAATTTGGTAATAGCTCCAGCTGATGGCAAAATAATTGAGATAGAGGATATCACTCCTGACGAAGAAATAGGTTTACCTAAAAATAAATATACAAAGATTGGAATATTTATGAATGTTTTCAATGTTCATGTAAATAGATCTCCAATGTCTGGAACAATATCTAAGAGAAATTATATACCAGGCTTATTTTTCAATGCTAGTTTAGACAAAGCATCTAAAGAAAATGAAAGACTGTCTTTGGTAATGAATGTTAATAACAAAATTAAAATTGCTTTTGTACAAATTGCAGGCCTATTAGCAAGAAGAATTGTTAATGAAGCTCAAGAAGGAAATAAACTTGTTACAGGTGAAATTTTTGGCATTATAAGATTTGGAAGTAAAGTAGATGTTTATATTCCAATAGGATCAAAAATTAATGTTCTAAAAGGACAAACTTCAATTGCTGGAGAAACTATTCTTGCTGAGATAAATTCAAAAAAAAAATAGACTATGAAAATAAGAGGTATTAAACTAGCTAGGAAGGCTTTTTCTGATCGGCCTAAAAAATTTTCGATAACTTGGCTTTTGCCAAACTTCTTAACTATATGTGCTTTGATTTTTGGGTTACAAGCATTTTATCATGCATTATTAGAAAATTGGAATTTAGTTATAATTTTTATAATTATAGCTGCTGTGTTTGATTTGTTAGACGGAAGGGTGGCAAGACTCTTAAAATCAACAAGTAATTTTGGCATGTATTTAGATTCATTATCTGATTTTGTTGTATTTGGTACAATTCCTCCAATTACGATTTATTTTTGGATGGGAGGAACTGAAAATAAATATCTTTGGGTTGTGGTAGTTCTTTTTATAATATGTTCTTCATTAAGGCTTGCTAGATTTAATTCTGAGCTCTCAGATAAACCAACTTATGCAAAAAATTATTTTAGTGGAATTCCAACGCCAGCAGCTGCATTTTTAGCTCTTTTGCCAATTACAGGTCTAGAAATATTTGATCTTAATGAATTTAAAACAGAATTTTATATTAGTATTTGGATTTCTCTAATTTCTATTGGAATGGTAAGTAATTTACCAACTTTTTCTGGAAAAGTTATGCTTGTACCAAGGAAATTTGTAATTCCATTTTTGATTTTTCTTGGAATTTTGAGTCATTATATAATAAGCGATCCTACAAAAGGTTTTACACTTTTAGTACTTATTTACATTATTACAATACTTATCTCACCTATATTCTATTATAGATTAAGATCAAAATTTGAAAAAAATAATATAAACAATTAGTTTTCAAATAAATCTTTCCAAGAAGGTTTGCCTCCTATATTTTTAGCTTCAAATATCGCTCGGTTAATAGCTCTTGAAAATGTGTCTGAAGCTATTGAACTTATAATAGTTAAGTCTAATTTACTAATTTCTTCAGAAACATTAAGACTTTTATCTGAAGTAGAAATTGCAAAAATAGTATCTCCATCCATTGGTGTATGAGATGGGTGTATTGATCTTGATATAGAGCCATGACACATAATAGACATTCTTTTTAGCTGCATTCTATTTAAAGGAGCATCTGTAGCAATAATTCCGATAACAGTATTAAGTTGTTCAAAATCATTTGTAATTCTTTTTGCTCTTATTTTACCATCATATTTTTGATCAGATAGAGTTAATCCCCCAAATTCATTATTTACTTCCAGATGACCAGACAAGAAATTTGGCCCATCATTTAAAAGAGGATTTCCAACAGCATTATTTACAACTAAAGATCCAACTTTAATTTTTTCCCCATTACTTAACTTAACTTCGCAGGAAGCTGAACCTTGTCCACCTTTTACAGTTGCAGTATTTGCTCCGTAACCTGCCCCTTTAGATCCAAGTAAAAAATTATCTGAAAGATTTTTATATGCTTTATTAGCTAAAATCCTCCATATTGAAACATTATTTTCCCAATAATCATCTGATTGAATTAAATCAAAAATTACAGCAGAGGATACTAAAGGTATAGAATGATCTTTAACTTTGTAACCCTTTCCTTCATCAAGTAAAAGTTTTTGAACCTCAGTACTTGCATCTAGTCCAAATGCTGAACCTCCTGATAAAACAATAGCATCAACTCTTCCAATTGAACTTTCAAGTTTAAGAATTTCAGTCTCTTTTGTTCCAGCTCCACCACCCCTAACATCTACTGCAGCTGTAAAAGGGCTTGGTCCAGATAATACGGTTACACCGGTAGAAAATCTATGATCCTCTGCACAACCAACTAAAATTCCTTCGATATCTGTAATTAAATTTTTCATTAAAGTTGTATTATTTAACCGCCTGTTACAGACATATGTCTATTAGAAGATATGTTAATTCCAGTTTTTGATATATTAAAATCATGCCCTTTAGGTTTTTTTGAAATCGCTTTGAAAAGACTATCCTCTAGAAAAGAGGACCCTTTATTTCTTAAAATATTTTTTAAATCAACATTATCATTTTGACCTAAACACATATACAAAATTCCAGTACAAGTTAATCTTACCCTGTTACAAGATTCACAGAAATTATGAGTTAATGGTGTTATAAATCCTAAATCAATTTTTTTACCTTCTATTTTATAATACCTAGCTGGGCCACCAGTTTTTTTTGGAATATTTATTAAATTAAATTTTTTTGATAGTCTTTCCTTAACTTCTGAGAGCGGTAAATATTGATTAAACCTGTTTTCACTTCCAATATCTCCCATTGGCATTACTTCTATTAATGTCATGTCATACTCATTTAAAGAACACCATTCAATCATTTCTATAATATTTTTTTCATTAAAATCCTTTAATGCAACTGTATTAATTTTAACTTTAATTCCAACATTTTTTGCTTTTTCAATTCCAGCTAATACTACGTCTAAATTTCCCCATCTAGTAATTTCTCTAAATTTACTTGGATCTAAATGGTCAAGAGAAACATTTACTCTGTTCACACCATTTTCTTTTAAAAATTCTGCATACTTCTGAAGTTGACTTCCGTTAGTAGTCAAAGTCAATTCATCTAACCCATTCCCAATTTTTTTCCCCAGGTTTTTAATTAAATTTAATATTCCTTTTCTTACCAATGGTTCACCACCTGTAAGTCTGATTTTTTTTGTACCAAGTTTTATAAATACATTACAGATTGTTTCAAGTTCTTCTAAGGAAAGAATATCTTTTTTTGGAAGAAAAGCCATATTTTCAGACATACAATACGTACATCTAAAATCACATCTATCTGTGACTGACACTCTTAAATAGTTTACTTCTCTACCAAATGGATCGATTAATTGATTTAACACAATTTATCCTTTAATTAACAAAAAAATAATTTAATTTAATTCTATAAAATATTAATATTACAAGTATACATAATAATTACATATGCAAGAAAGAAAAATTCATACAAAATCGCCAACCGCAGGAACGTCACCTAAACAAATAGTTTTTTTTATACATGGATATGGCGCTGATGGAGCAGACCTCATAGATCTTTCATCACCATTTTCAATGGTTTTACCTTACGCAAAATTTATTTCTCCTGATGCTCCTTTTGATTGTAAGATGTCACCAATGGGTAAAGAATGGTTTCCTATAGAAGAAATTCCAAATGGTGCAATAAATGCGTCTAACGAATTATTGAGTTTAATAAAACAAGAGTGTGATAAGGAAAGTTTAAAATTTGAAGATGTTCTATTAATTGGTTTTTCTCAAGGTGCAATGATGAGCATTCAAAGTTTGTTATTAAGTAAGAATAATTTTTTAGGTATTATTGGTTATTCTGGAGGAACATCTCTAGAAAATATTAATGCTTCAAAACATTTAATTAATGAAAATATACATAAAAACTCTTCAACACCTGTCTTACTAGTTCACGGAGAAGAAGATGATATTGTTCCATTTAGCTCTTTAGAAAATGCAAAAAAACTACTTATTGGAATTGGTTTTGACGTTAAAACAGTAAATAGGCCAGGATTAGGTCATGGGATAGACCCAGATGGTATTACTGCTGGAATGGAGTTTGTAAAAAATATAGTCAAATTTTAAAGTAGATTTCATAAAACTGAAATAATTGTTGTAAATGATAAAATATTGTTTTTAAATCTGATAACTAATATGCTTAATTTTTCACCTACTCTTGTACTTAATGCAGATTATCAACCTTTAAGTTATTATCCACTTTCTTTATGGTCTTGGCAGGATTCTGTAAAGGCAGTTTTTTTGAATAGGGTTGATATTGTTGCAGAATATGACCAGGTTATAAATTCTCCAACATTCTCACTTAAGTTACCCAGTGTAATAGCCTTAAAAGAATATATTTCAGCAAAAAAAGATCCTGCATTTACTAGATTTAATGTTTTTTTAAGAGATAAATGTACATGTCAATATTGTGGAATTAAAAAAAAAATAAAAGATCTAACTTTTGACCATATAATACCAAGATCACATGGTGGAAAAACTAATTGGCTAAATGTAGTTTCAGCTTGTAGAAATTGTAATTTTAAAAAAGGAAATAAATCTTTGAAGAATTCAGGTTTAAAATTAAAGGTTCAGCCCAATGTTCCATCTGAAGCTGTGTTAAAAAATAACGGTAGATTATTTCCACCAAATTTTTTGCATGAAACTTGGATGGATTTCTTGTATTGGGATACAGAACTTGTAAAAAATTAAATCTTTTCTGAAATTTTAATTGCTGCTTTACATCCTGATTGAACAACAAATTTTAAAAATTTATATCCAGGCGTTTCTTGTCCATCATGTTCAATTGCAATGTCCTTGTGCTCTAATTCTTCATCTCTAAACTTAAGAAGCTTCTTTTTAAGACCTTGATATTTTTTTTCTGTTAATTGATCTGCTTGTTTTTCATAATGCTTTCCAATTACTTCTTCAACAGCAATTGTACAAGCCATTGCAGCTTTTTTACCCATTGCAGCTGAAATAACACCTAATCCATATCCAGCTAGGTTCCAAATAGGTAGCATAATAGTAGGTCTGACCTCATGTTTATTTAATAGATCATGAAAAGTATCAAGATGTTCTTTTTCTTGATCTTTCATATGTTTTATCATGGGCCCGACATCAGTTTTACCTAAAACTTTTAATTGACCTTCATATATTTTAGCTGCACCAACTTCACCAGCATGATCAACACGTAAAATTTTATCAAGTTTATCCTTCATTTTATCTCCTTATAAGTTTTATATAATGAATGTGATAAAATAATAAAGATAATGACAGATAAAATTCCATTCCATCCAGCTAAACTGATGTAAAGTAATTCAAATTGTGTTTCGTCACATCTAATAGGACTTTTTGATAACAATTGATCTAAGGTATTTTCATTAAATATTAAATTAGAGCTACATTCTGAAAATCCTTCCCAAAGTTTTTTTTCAATACCGAAGTGATAAAAAGCTAAAGTCGCACTACCCAACCAAAGAAAATTTAAAATTGATAACATAATCAACTTTAATTTAGAAAATGTATATAATGGGAAAATCAATAAACTTAAAATTAAAATAGATCCATGAACTATTCTTTGTTTAATACATAAATCGCAAGGAATAAGAGAAAGATAAATTTCTAAAAGAACTGCACCAAGAAGCATTCCTGAAGATAAAAAGAAAGATAGAGTTACATTTAAATTGTTAGATAGTGTTTTCATTTTTAAATAAATATAAGATACATTATTATAACAATTAATCCGAATAAAGATGAAATTATAAAAGTATGTTTTTTTAAAAGATAAATGCCTTTGTCCCCAAGGTTTTTAACAATCAAACTTACCAAAAAAAATCTTAACCCTCTTCCAAGTAAAGACATAACAAAAAAGACTAGAATGTTAACATGAAAAACTCCACTTGTTACGGAAATTATTTTATATGGTAAAGGTGTAAATGCTCCTAAAAATATGAGTAAAATACCGTGCTGATCAAAAGCTATTTTGACATCATTAAAGCTATCATTTTTAATCCATGGAATAATAGTCAAAAGCTCTTCTATTTCTTCTCCTATAAAATAACCCAAGAGCCAACCGGCTATTCCACCAATTACTGAAGCTAATGTACAAAAAATACTAAGTTTAATATATTTTTCTTTATTATTTAAAACTAAAACTGCTAATAAAGGATCGACTGGAATTGGAAAAAAAATAGCTTCAATAAAGGAAATAAAATAGAGTAATATTCTTGCATAAATTGATTTAGATTGTTCAATTAGCTTCTGAAAAAAAGAGGTATTTGTAATTTTGATTTTGGTTTTCACATTCGTATAATTATACTAATATGATAATTATTAAAGAATTATGTTTGGGGATATGGTGAAATAGGTAAACACGCTGGTCTCAAAAACCAGTGCCGTAAGGCTTCCCGGTTCGATTCCGGGTATCCCTACCAAACTTCACAAGTTTAGGTAGATAACGATTTTGGAAGATTGTTCGTCATTTTCAGCTTAACCAACATTCTTAATTTATCTAAACGTGGTACGAAAATGGTACGAAATTGAGTATTTGATGACACTATATACATTTTACTTTTGGACTTCCTTTAGATACTTTACTAAGCTTTAGGCTTTGGTTTAGCGTATCTATCCATAGTAGTATTTACAGAAGTATGAAACTTATGAAAAAAGTAAAGCTTAAAAAAATTTATATGAAAAAAATTATCTTGCTAACTTTATAAATATATCACCCATTCCAGAACTTAATTCATTTATAGGAGTACCATTTCTAATGGGACAAAATCTACCAGTTATCTTATTAGAATAAATTTTTCTTAAATCTGAAGGTTGACAATATTTGGCATCATACAATAATCCAATTATTAATTTATCATTATGTGTTGCAACTTGTTTTTTATCTAAAATATTACCATCGCAGAAATAGCTCCTATTAACTTTTTTAGGAAAATCTTTTTTCATGCAAGGATTATCTATTATTAGGGCATATAAATCTTTTGTACCATCTTGAAATTCTTTCTTAATTTTTGTGACTTTTGCGTATTTCATTACATCACAAACACAAG
>SGYL01000007.1 GCA_004213885.1 Alphaproteobacteria bacterium | reverse complement strand
CACTTCCTGCTTTTGCAGTAGCACTTGCTTTTCCAGCAGCACCTTTAACTGCATCTTGTGTAGCTGTTTCACAGGATGCTAAGAAAAATAAAGCACCTACAACTAAAATAAATTTATTAAACATAATTGCTCCTTATTAAATAAAATTTCGCCTTAATCAAAAATTTGCTCACATTAACCTAGTTGATAATAAAATTCAAGGGTTTAATATATAATTAAGGGATGATGGGAGACCAAGCTGGATCAGAAGCATCTGCTGGTGTAATTATCTTTAGTTCCTTAAAACCAGTGACATCAATCTTGTAAAGATTAACTTGCCCTGCTTTTTCATTTTTGGGCTTATTTTGTTTAAAATACATTAAAACTCTGCCATTTGGAGCCCATGTAGGGCCTTCAACCAAATAACCTTTTGCTAGTAATCTCTCACCAGACCCATCAGGTTTCATAACGCCAACATAAAACAAGCCTTTGTACATTTTGGTGAATGAAATTAAATCACCTTTTGGGCTCCATACTGGAGTAGCATACCGTCCTTTGCCAAAAGAAATCCTTTTAACTCCTCTACCTTTTTCATCCATTACATATAATTGCTGTGTACCTCCACGGTCAGAATTAAATACAATTTGCTTACCATTTGGAGAAAAACTCGGTGAAGTGTCAATTGAAGGGCTATTAGTAATTCTTTTAACATTTTGATTTTTTATGTTCATAGTGTAAATATCTGTAACCCCGTTATTAGAATAACTCATAATAATGCTGCTACCATCAGGTGAAAATCTTGGAGCAAATGTCATACCTGGGAATGAGCCCAACATTTCTTGTTCTCCAGTTAAAAGATTTAATATATATACTCTTGGTTCATTGTTGTAATAAGCTAGATATGTAATTTCTTGTGTATTTGGAGAGAACCTTGGAGTTAGGACTAAAAAATTTCCATTTGTCAAAAATTGATGATTTTCTCCATCTTGATCCATAATTGCTAGTCTCTTTTTTCTTGCATTAGATGGACCAGATTCAGAAATATAAACAACCCTAGTATCAAAATAACCTTTATCTCCAGTTAATCTTTCAAATGTAACATCAGAAATAATATGGGAAACCCTTCTCCAAGATGCTTTATCTACAGTTAACCTTAAACCAATCATATCTGTTTCTGAAACAACGTCCCATAGTCGAAATTCAACTTCAATTTTGTTATTGTTTTCGGTTTTGATGGCACCTGTCACTAGAGCTTTAATTCCAAAAGGTTTCCAATCAGTGAAATTAGGTCTTACTGAAGGACTTGTTGGTGGGGCAATAAAAGCCGCAGTCTCTAGAGCTTTGAATTGACCTGATCCTACAAGATTATTTGTAATAACATTTGATATAGAACGTCCAAGAGAACTAACTTCACCTAACCTATCTGTAAAATCAGCTATAGCAATTGGCAAAGGCTCAACTTGACCAGAATTTATGTCAATTTCTAAATCTTTTGCATTAGATACGCTTATAAAAAGAAAAAGGTATATCGATATAATAAACTTAAACATATAACTTATTTAGAAGTTGTTTTGGGCATAAATAAGGCATCATCTACCCGTTTATAAATGATGTATCAAAATTAAAAGTAAAAATCTTAAACAAATCATATTTATTTTTTGGGAGAGGTAATGGAGAACAATCTTTTACAGCTCTTCTAGCTGAATCAGCTGCTGCTCTATAAACTGGATCTTTTTTGTAGAATGCTACATCAATAATTTCGACATTTACAACAGACCCATCAGGATTAGTAAAAATTTTAAGATTAATAATTTTGTTTAATTCATTTGCAGCATATGGAGCATTCCAACACTGTCTAACGTGGTTTCTTAATATATCTATTTCTGTCGCTGTCGCTTTTTTTTCTTCAGTCACATTTAAATTTTGATTTTGATTTTTAAGACTTTCTTTAATTTGATTAACAATATCTTTTTTTTGATTAATCACATTTGCCTCAGCTAAATTTCTAAGAATAGCTTCAGAAGAAGAACTTCTATTTTTTCTTTTTATCTTGTTTACAGGTCTTTTAAATGGTTTTTTGTCAATATTTTTTTCAACTGTTTTTTTTATTTTCTGCTTAGGTTTAATAATTGGTTTTAAAGGTAATTTTTCAGTGTTTTTATCAACTTTTTCTGATATTAATTTTTTTGGTTTTGGTTTTGGAGAGTTTTTTATTTTATTATTATTTTGCTTTTTTTTCTGAGACTTAACTAAATTTTCATTTTTTTTTTGATTTGTTTTATTTGAAACTTCTAATTCTTCTTCAAAAATTAGAGGTATTGTTGTCTCTTTTCTATCATTTATTTTTGAAAAGGGTAGCCCATAGTAAACTAACAAAAATATGGTTAAATGTAATCCAAGTGATAATATAGATGATAAGGCCATAAAATTAATTTTTTAGTTTTGCTACTAAAGTTGCCTTTGAATATCCAGCTGACTTAATTCTTGCAAGTACATTTAGAACAGATCCATAATTAGCATTCTTATCTCCTTTAACAAAAATTCTTATATTTTTATTATTCTCAGAAATAGCTTTTACTTGTGGTATAATTTTTGAAATTTCAATTTTTCTATCTTGAATATAAACAGTTCCATTTTTCTTCACTGAAATGACCAATGGATCTCCTTTTTGGCTTAATTGTGAAGCTTTAGTTTTGGGAAGGTCTACTTTGACACCTACTGTTAGTAATGGAGCTGTAATCATAAACACAATTAACAAAACAAGCATAACATCTACAAATGGGGTAACATTAATTTGAGAAAATGACTTATTTCCCATTTTGTTTTTTTTAAAATCAAATTTCATATGTCTTTAATAATTATTTTTTATCTATTTCTTGAGTGAAATAAAGTCCAACATACTGACCAAAATGATTACTCTTATCATTAAACATATCGATATCTTTTAAATACTTATTGTAAGCAGCTACCGCAGGAATTGCAGCGAACAAACCTAATGCTGTTGCAAATAAAGCTTCCGCAATACCTGGAGCAACTACAGCTAAACTTGTATTGTTACTCATTGCTATAGATTGAAAAGAATTCATTATTCCCCAAACAGTTCCAAATAAACCAATAAATGGAGAGATAGAACCAATTGAAGCTAATACTGTCATGCTTCTTTCTAGTCTATGTCTTTCTTTTGTAATTGTGTAGGAGATTATACTTTCTAATTTTTCTACAAATGAATTTAAATTAACTGGTCTACCCGTTGAAGTGACTTTAGAAAACTCTAATTTCGCATTAAAGTAAATTATTTCAAAAGAATTGAAAGTATTGGATTCTATTTTTTCTTTAATGAATTTTTCTAGCGCAGAATGGTCAATCTCAGATGTTGAAAAATATTGCTCAAAATTATCTCTTGTTTTTATTTCATTCTTAAATTTAAAGTATTTGTTAAATATTATCGCCCAACACCAGATTGATAAAAAAATTAAAGATAGCATTACTAACATAACCACTGCATCTGCTTTAAAAAAAAGTTCTAAAAGTGAAAAATCATTTGATTGCAAATTGTCTATCTGCATTTCTGATGAAGAAGGTGTATTTAATTTTGGGTCACTCATTTATTACCTCATGTAAGTTTAAAAAAAGGATGATGTAAAATTTTACTAATATCTTTTACTTTGTTTTTATCATTAATCATTACAATTTGAATTTCACATGACACATTTGGATTTTCACTAATAGTACCTTGAATTCTTTCAAAAGCTTCATGCTTGAGGACTATACAAGACTTTTTGGCAGATTTAAGGCAAGTTTTTACTAGTAAAATTTGATTGAGTTGAAATGATTTATTAATTCTTAAATTAATATCTCTTACAACAAATCCTAATTTTTTTTTTTCAAGTAATTTTTTTTGATCAATATTTATTAAATTTAAAAGAGATGTCCTTGCTCTTTCAAAATATTTCAAATAATTTGCATGATAAACTATACCACCTGCATCAGTATCTTCATAAAATATTCTTGTAATATAGTAATGAGTATTATTAATTATTTCTCCATTAATCAAATTATTGATCTCAGATTTAAGCGAATATTCCATCAACTAATTATTATTTTTCAAGAAAATTAATTTGATCATCGTTTTTTTTAGTCGGTTCTAACCCTAAATGTTGCCAGCCAATTTTGGTTACAATTCTTCCTCTTTTAGATCTTTCAATGAACCCTTTTTGTAAAAGAAATGGCTCTATAACCTCTTCTATTAAATCTTTTTGCTCTGATAACACTGCAGCAATAGTTTCTAAACCAACTGGCCCACCTTGGTATTTTTCTACAATGATTTGCAAATATTTTCTATCAAGTGCATCTAACCCAAATTGATCAACATCTAACTGCTCAAGCGCTTCAATTGCAAAGTTTTTATCAATTTTTTCGTATTTTTTTACAAAACATATATCTCTAATTCGTCTTAACAATCTTCCTGCAACTCTTGGTGTACCTCTCGACCTTTCGGCTATTGATAGTGCAGCATCATCAGTTAATTCAAGCTTCATTTTTACAGATGATTTCTTTAAAATATTTTTTAAATCATTATTATTATAAAACTCCATCCTGATTTGAATGCCAAATCTGTCTCTTAAAGGGGTTGTTAACAATCCCGCTCTTGTAGTCGCACCAACTAAAGTAAAAGGAGGAACATCAATTCTTATTGACCTTGCTCCTGGGCCTTCACCTATAATTAAATCAATTTGAAAATCCTCCATAGCTGAATATAAGTATTCTTCAATTACACTCGATAACCTATGAATTTCATCTATAAATAGAACATCTTTTGGCTGAAGGTTTGTAAGAATAGCTGCTAAATCTCCAGTCTTATTTAATATTGGTCCAGATGTTGTTCTTATATTAACATTCAATTCTGATGAAATAATATGTGCTAAAGTTGTTTTTCCTAATCCTGGAGGACCATGTAGTAATATATGATCCATAGGTTCATCTCTCTCTGATGCAGCTCTAATAAATGTGGATAAATTTCCTTGAACTTTTTTTTGCCCAATGAAATCATCCAATTTTTTTGGCCTTAATGCCAAGTCAAACTTATTATTAGAGCCAGCTTCTAGATCTTCATTAGATATATTTTCTTCATTCATTTTTTTATTTTGACAACTTTTTTAATGCTAATGGAATTATTTTTTCTATTGAAAGTTTTTCATCATTATCAATTTCATTACATATTGAGTTTACTACTAAAAAAACATCACTTTTGGAGTAGCCTAAATTTACTATTGCAGAAATAGCATCATCTCTAATATTTTTATTTAGTTCTGCTCCATGAGACTGTATATTTGAATCTTTAAAATTAATTTTGCTATTTGTTAAAGAAAATTGATCAATTTTTTCTTGTAGTTCAGACACGATTCTTGTTGCAACTCTCTGACCAATACCATCTGCTTTCTGAAAAGCGGACTTATCAGAGGATTTTATTGAAATTATTATTTGCTCAACAGTTAATGCAGATAAAACTGCTAGAGCTGCACGAGGTCCAATACCTTGAATAGATTGTAAAAGTTTAAACATGTTTAATTCACTTTGGAATTTGAACCCATATAGTAAAATACTATCATCTCGAACTTGAAGGTCGGTATTTAAAATTACTGTTTCATCAACTTCCCCAATATCATGGAGCGTGTTTTTAGATACCTGCAAACAATATCCAACACCATTAACATCAATAACAATTTGATTATTTAACTTTATTTTTAATTTTCCAGTTAATGTTGCTATCATTTCTGCATATTTACTTTTTCTTTTTCAAGAGCATTTGCTATTGCTTGATCTAATTTACTAGAATATTCACCATTATCAAGTTTTCCAATAGTTTTTGATTGTATTGACATTGCCACTGCTAGAGCGTCAGAACTGTCTTCACTTTTAGGTACTATATTTAAAATATTTTTAACCATTAGTTTCACTTGGTCTTTTGAAGCAACCCCTGAACCAGTGATACTTTTTTTTACCAGTTTAGGCTGAATTTCAAGAATTTTTACTCCCAGTTTTGCAGCAGTTAAAATACATATACCTCTTGCCATTCCAAGTTTTAAACTGGAAACATTACCTGAGCCTACAAATGTTTGTTCTAGTCCTATCAAGTCAGGTTTTGTTTCTTTAATTAACAAACTTAAGCTATCAAATATTCTAAGGAGCTTTTGACCTAATTCAAGTTCATCATTTTGAAAAAAAAAGCCATCATTTATATAACTAAAAGAATTATTTTTCCAAACAACCATTCCCCAACCCATGTTTCTTAAACCGGGATCTATACCTAGAATCTTCAATTAAACTTCTCTGAAGCTTTTGGGTCTAAATTAAAATTCCCAAAAACATTTTGCACATCTTCACAATTGTCTAATGCTTCTAAAAACTTTAACATTAATAAGCTTTTTTCTTCATCAAGATTTATATAATTTTCAGGAATCCATGATATCTCAGATTGTTCTGGCAACCCATACTTAACCTCTAGTTTATCACGGAGATCATTAAAATCTGGTATAGAAGATAATATTTCAATTTTATTTTCTTCAAAATCCACATCAATAGCTCCATTTTCGATAGAAAATTCAAGGACTTCTTCAACGTCAAACTTTTCATTTTTTTCATATATTATTAAACCAAGATTTTTAAATAAATAACTTACAGAACCACTTTCGCCTAAATTACCATTATATTTTGTAAATGATGATCTAACTTCAGAAGCAGTCCTATTTCGATTATCTGTCAAAGCCTCTACAATAATTGCAGCCCCTCCTGGACCATAACCTTCATACCTTATGTCTTCTAAATTATCTTGTTCGCCAGAATTGGCTTTATTTAAGACTCTTTGAATATTATCTTTTGGCATATTTGCTGACTTGCAAGCTGATAAAGCCGTCCTTAACCTTGGATTACTTTCAGGGTCCGTGCTTGATCTAGCAGCAACTTGAAGCTCTTTTATTAATCGAGCAAATTTTTTTGCTCGTCTTGCGTCTTGAGCGCCTTTGCGGTGCATAATATTTTTGAATTTAGAATGTCCTGCCATAAGTATTTGTTATATTCCTATGTTATCAATTACTCCACCTATTCTAATAGGTTTGATAGATTCAGCCAATCCATTTTTTTTTGTATTGATTACAACGCCACATAATGTAGGAGGGCCATCTGCAACAGTCAATCTAGGCTGTTTGTTATTTGGATATTGAAACCTTGATATAGCTGCTTTTTTTTCCATTCCTATAACTGAATTATAATCTCCACTCATACCTACATCTGTTATATATGCTGTTCCATTTTCTAACACTCTATAATCACTAGTTGGGATATGAGTATGAGTACCTACAACTGCTGATACATGACCATCTAATAAATGACCAATTGCTAACTTTTCTGAAGTTGCTTCTCCATGAACATCTACAAGAGAAAAACAAAGATTTTCATTAGAGTTGAATTTAAGTTTTATTTTATTTAACACCTCAAAAACAGGGTTTGATTTAGGCATAAATAAATTTGTCATTACATTTGCAACACCTATTTTTCCAAATAACGAATCTATTATTGTAATACCAAGTCCAGGGGTTCCTTCAACCATGTTCATGGGTCTTAGTAACTTATTAGTTTCATTAATGTATGAAATAATTTCTTTTTTATCCCATATATGATTCCCAGAAGTTAAAACATCTGCACCATTTAATAAAAATTGGTCACATATCTCTGGAGTAACTCCAAATCCACCAGCAGAATTTTCAACGTTAACAATAATTAGATCAAAATATTTGCCTTCTTTAAATTCTTTAATTTTTTCAATAGCAAAATTTCTAGCTTTTCTTCCAACTATATCACCAATAAACAATGTTTTCATTTTACAAACTTCTTACCTATAAATTTTTTTATCTGTTAGAATGATATCCATCTTTTCATCATGATTTTCTGCAGGAATGTTCTGTACCATTTGATTATCATAAGCCAAGCCAATAACAAATATTTTTTTTAATTTTCTTAATTTTGATATGGTTCTATCGTAATAACCTTTTCCATAACCTAAACGATTTAAAGTTTTATCAAATCCAACCATTGGAACAAAGATAATGTCTGGTATGATTTGGCTAATTTTACTTGGTTCAATAATTCCATATTCATTTTTTGTTATATTCTTTTCGTTATCAAATTTAGAAAATATTAATTCATTTGTATTTTTACAAATTATAGGTAAACAAATTCTAATGGATAAATTTTTACAAATTTTAATTAGTTTTAATGGAGAAATTTCTGACTTTATTGGGTAATATATACCTATTGAAGCAATTTTAAGTTTAGATTTAATTTCTAAAACTATTATTTCAATATCTTTTAATTTAAGGCATTCATTACCTTTATTTTTAAAAAATATTTCTCGCTTTTCTAAACATTTTTTTCTAAGAGCAAATTTTGATTTCATAAAATATTTACGGTAGCCAAAAAAAACGTTGGCAAATTATCCTCTGTTGCCTGTTGTACAGGTGGGCACCACATGACTTGACCAAAATCAAATCAGAGGCAGTTCCCTTTAGAGAATTTATGGCCCCAGGGTTAAAGCACCTAACGATAGTTTCTAGCCACCTTATATACTTTAACTGTTGTTAATTAAACTTTCAATATTCTTAAATTTTAAATTTAGTTTTTCTAACCATAAAACCACCTCGTATAAATCAAGATCTTCTTTTCCGATAATTTCGCTAGTTTCATTAGTATTACGAAGATTTTTGTCGGCTAAAATTAACGCTGCCATGAGTAAAATTTTACTCTCAGAAATTTTATTTTCTTTATCTTCTAATGTACTTATAATTTCAGATAAAAGTTTTCCAGAAGCTATAACTCTGTCCTCTTCACCGATTTTGCATGAAATTGGATAAAATTTACTATTAACTTCAATTTTAACTATAGTTTGATCAGTCATTTATTTTAACATATCTTTAAGATTTATTAAATTATCATCAACTTGTTTAATGATAGTTCCTAATTTTTGAATATCATGCTTTTGTTCGTCATTTAGTTCTTTATTAGAAATCATTTCTGCAATTTTTACTTCAAAATTTTTAATTGACTGATCAATTTCTAATTTTACTTTTTCAAATCTTTCAACAATGTTATTACTATTATTTTCCAATTTTTTACTTTCATTAAAATCATACATTATACTACTATAAAATTCTAAAGATAAAAACTTTAAATAAATTGATTGATAATTATTTTTTTTTTTATAATTCTATTATCATCATTACATGTGGAGTGATTATGAGATTGACCAGAAAAGTAAATAATATTCTAAATAACTATAAGTCAGATAACCCAGGCGTAAGAGCTAATTTAGCAAGGATATTAATGCATGGAAAACTAGGTGGTACAGGTAGATTAATTATTCTACCAGTTGACCAAGGTTTTGAACATGGACCAGCAAGATCTTTTGCTGTAAACCCTGAAGCTTATGATCCAGAATATCATTTTAATTTGGCTATAGATGCTGGTTTATCTGCATTTGCAGCTCCATTAGGTCTAATAGAAACATGTGCCAGCTCATATGCTGGACAAATACCTCTAATTTTAAAAATTAATAGTTCTAATTCTCTGAGTAGGAATAGTGATGCTCCAACACAAGCTATTACTGGTTCAATTTCTGAGGCAATCAGACTTGGTTGTTCTGCTATAGGTTTTACTATTTACCCTGGGTCTGATGATTCTCTTAACATGATATCAGAGATTCAAGAATTAGCTGCTGAGGCTAAAAGCCATGGGTTAGCTGTAGTTGTATGGAGTTATCCAAGAGGAGGAAATATTAGTAAAGAAGGTGAGACTGCTGTTGACATTGTTTCTTATGCTGCTCATATGGCCGCATTAATCGGAGCACATATTATAAAAGTTAAACCCCCAACAGAATTTCTTGAAGATACAAATGCAAAAAAAGTATATATTGATACTAAAATACCTATCTCAACTCTGAGAGATAGAATTCAAAATGTCGTTGAATCTTGTTTTCAAGGAAAGAGAATAGTGATTTTTTCTGGTGGTTCAGCTAAAAACACAGAGGGTTTATTGAATGAAATAAGAGAAATTTATAATGGTGGTGGTTTTGGATCAATTATTGGCCGAAATTCTTTTCAAAGACCAAAAAAAGAAGCTTTAGCCCTTCTATCTCAAATTATTGACATTTATAAAGGTAAGTAATGAAAATCAATGCTAATTCTCTAAAAATTGGGAATTTGATAACTCACAATAAAGAGTTATGGACTGTTGTTAAATTAAATCATGTTAAACCTGGTAAAGGTGGTGCATTTGTCCAAGCTGAATTAAAAAATGTTAAGGATAATAGAAAATTAAATGAAAGATTTAGATCTACAGAAAATGTAGATAGAATTATTTTAGATGAAAAAAAATGTAGCTATTTATTTCAAGAAAATAATAACTTTGTTTTTATGGACTTAGAAACATACGAGCAATTAGAAATTAGTTCAGATATAATTGGTAATCAAATACATTTTTTATCAGATGGCATGGAAGTTTTAGTTAATTCATATGAATCTCAAGTAATTTCAATTGATTTGCCTGAAACTTGTGAAGTTGAAGTCATTGAAGCAGATGCTGTTATTAAAGGTCAAACTGTATCTTCATCCTACAAGCCCGCTACTATTAAAAATGGTATAAAGATTATGGTTCCAGGTCACATTGAAGTTGGTACTAAAATTATAATTAAACCTGCTGATGGCACCTATGTTGAAAAATCTAAATTATAATATTTACCAATTTTATGCCTAACACTAACATATCTCCTTTAATAAATGTAATGAAGACAGCTTACAACAAAGTTAATAAAAGAATATATAGAGACTTTGGTGAAATAGAAAATCTTCAAGGATTAGATGACAAAATTGATAGATTTTTCAATAAAACATATGAATTTATTGAATATAATCTCAAAGATTATTTAACTTATTGTAGACCAGAGTGGAAATTTTTAGACAATAAAAATTCAACATTTAAAAAAGGTACTTATTATTGGTTATTAGAACCTTTGAGCGGTAAAGAAAATTTTAAAAGATCTATTCCAATTTTTTCATGCTCAATCTCAGTTTTTTTTAATGATAAAGTTATTGCATCTTCCATTTATGATCCCCTTCGTAATGATTTCTATTTTACTGAAGAAGGTAAAGGAGCATTTTTAAATGACCACAGAATTAGAGTGTCAAACAGAAAATATTTAGAAAATAGCTTAATCTCTCTAAAGGTAAATAATCCCAGTTTTGAATTTGAAAAACTTTTTTTAAGAGATCATATAGCATTTAAAAATATTAGAATTTTAAATTCTTCAATTGTTTCCATGAGTTGGCTATGTAATGGAAAATTAGATTGCTTTATTGGAATAAACATGGATGAGTTTTTAATCCAATCAAGCAAACTTTTGTTAAGAGAGTCTGGAGGTTTTTTTTTAGAAGCTACTTTAAATAAAAATAATTTTTTTATTTGTGCTAATCCTACAATTCATAAAAAAATAATTAAGATTTTAAATTGATATTTATTTTGATAAACTTAAATTCTAATTTTAATGGTTTTTGAAAAATGAGCAGCCCCAATAAATATGCATTTAGAATGGTTTTACTATTAGTAATAGTTATGATTATTTCATATCTTCTTTATCAACCCCTAATAGACGCTTTTGAAGGTAACAGAGAAATTAATGGCCTTATAATATTTACTTTTTTAGCAGGCGTTTTGTTATCCTTCAGACAAACATCTAGGTTAAGTAAAGAAAGAAACTGGTTACAATTTGTAAAAAAAAACGATGTCTTTTTACCTGACAATTATAAAACTTCAAAAATTAAACCTGAGCTCCTCGCACCTATCGCAGCTCTTCTTTTAGAAAAAAAAAATGAAAACACATCATTAACTGCAAATTCTTTATCAACTATTCTTGGAGGTGTATCTTCAAGGTTAGATGAAAATAGAGATATAATTAGATATATCATTGGATTATTAGTTTTTTTAGGATTATTGGGAACATTTTGGGGATTGCTTCAAACTATATCATCTGTTTCCTCTGTTATTCAGTCACTGGAGATAAGTGTAAATGAAAATAATGCTAATTTTTTTGACAAAATTATTAAAGGACTGAATGCGCCCATGGAAGGCATGTCAACCGCTTTTTCTTCTTCTTTATTTGGACTTGGTACATCAATTATACTTGGATTTTTAGATTTACAAGTGAGCCAAGCAAACAATAGATTTTTCAATGAATTAGAAGATTGGCTTTCTCAAAAAGCTATTTTTACAACGCCAAGTGAAACAAAAAATATTGAATTGGGAGAGGTGGCTCTTGAAAACTTAGCTGTAATATCAAAAAATTATATTAATACAGAAAATGAAAAAGTTAAAACATCTGAAAGGTTAAATGAATTAAACTTACTATTAAGTCGTTTGACAGAAAAATTAGATGACGAAAAAAATATTAAACATTCAATTGATGAATTAAATATGAATGTCAAAAATATAATTGAAAATGATAAAATACATTCTAATGAACTAATTAATAATATTAATCTTGAATTAAGAGCTTTAAGTAAAGTAATTGAAAAATTAAATAGATGATTTAATGCATTATCTCAAGTTAAGAAATAAAAATGATAATTTCATTTGGCCAAGTTTCGTTGATGCTTTAGCTAGTCTACTTATAGTTATAATTTTTATTCTGATGATATTTGTAATATCTCAATATTATATTAGCCAAAAATTAAGTGGCAAAGATCAAGCCCTAATCCAATTAGAGGCAAAAATTTTAGAGATAACAAATCAATTAAGTATTGAAAAGGAAATGACAAAAAGATTATCTTCCAATATCTTTAATATACAAAGTGAATTAGATAACAAAGATTTAGAATTACTTCGAAATAAAAGCCTAATAACAAGTTTAAAAGCTGAAATAAATAAAAATGAATTCAAACTTTCTGAGCAATTGGATATTTTAGATAGTAAAGATCAAAAACTAAGTAGTTTACAAAAAAAACTTTTAGATAAAAATAAAGCTGAAAGTAACTACAATAAAATTATAAATGATCAAAAAAAAGAAGTTAGTAATTTAAATATGCTAATCTCAAACTTAAAAGAAAAAATTAATAAGCTTAATTCTCTGTTAGACGTTTATGAAAAAAAGGATAAAGCAGAAAAAATTAAAAATTTACAATTAAAATCGACCTTAAATTCTGCTTTAGCTAGAAGAGTTGAAGAGTTACAAAAATTTAAGTCAATGTTTTTTGGAACTGTTAAAGAAAAAATAAAAAATATTCCTGAAATTAAAATTGTTGGTGATAGATTTGTTTTTCAATCTGAAGTTTTATTTGAAACCGGTTCAATTGAAATAGGAAAAAAAGGTAAAATTGAATTAAAAAAATTTGCAGAAATTTTGTTAAATTTGGACAAAGATATACCCAAAGATTCAAATTGGATTTTACAAATTGAAGGGCACACAGATAATTTGCCCGTTAGAAAAGGACAAACTTATAAAGATAATTGGGAATTATCTACTAAAAGAGCTTTATCAGTATTGAGATATTTTATTAATCAAGGCTTAGATCCTAAAAAATTATTTGCATCTGGCTATGGAAGCTTTCAACCTATTGACAACACAAACACAAAAATAGGAAGAATGAAAAATCGAAGAATTGAAATGAAAATTACTCAGAAATTAATGATTAATAATGATAATTAAATTTATCAAATATTTTAAGGCTAAATCTCTAAATCATCTGATACTGATATTCATAATATTTGGTATTAGCGGATCTTTAACTTTAATTTTATCAGAACCTATTATTAATTTTATTAAAATAAATGACATTGTAGAAAATACGTTTATTCTATTATTTTTACGAATAATTATTATTTTCCCATTATATCAATTAGTTCTAATTTCAATTGCCACCATATTTGGTGAATTTAATTATTTTCTTTCATTTGAAAGAAGTATGTTAAAAAAACTTTTTAAAAAGCTTAAGTAAAAACTTGATTTTTTTTTAAATTGCATACATATACAAAGTATTCGAGGTAATTATGAAAAAAAATATACATCCAGACTATCATGAAATTAATATAGAAATGACAGATGGTACAAAATATATAACAAAATCAACCTGGGGTAAAAAAGGGGATACTCTTAAATTAGATATTGATCCAACATCTCACCCCGCATGGACAGGTCAACATAGAATAATGGATTCTGGCGGGCAAGTTGCCAGGTTTAATAAAAGATTCTCTGGTCTAAGTAAAAAGTAATTAAATTTTTAACAATTGAAATTTACAAATCATTTCAAAATTATGCTTTATACTTTCTAAAAGTTTTATTCTGTTATTCTTAATTTGGGTTTTTTTATCATTTACTAAAACATTATCAAAAAACTTTTCAATTAAAATATTGAATTCATTAAAATGATCTAATTGAATTCTATTGTAAATTAATTCTGAACTAATTTTATTACTTTTTGATAACTTAGTTAAAAAATTATATAATTGCATTTCTTCTTTGAACACAAACAATTCCTCTTTTATTTTTAAAGAATTTGGCAGTGTTTCAGACTTTTTGGTTATATTGTAAATTCTTTTGAAGTTTGAGATAAATTTAATTCCATTTTTTGTATTTAAAATTTTATCCAATGCTTTTAATTCACTCTTAATTTCTAAAAAAGTTTTTTGACCAATATTATCTTTTGAAATTATTGCAGATAACTTATCCGATCTAAACCCTTTTTCGATAAGAAAATTATATAACCTATCAATTAAAAAAAAATTTATTTCATTTACGAGTTTGACGTCCTTGCTAAGTTTTTTATCAAGTGAATTAATTAGTTGATTTAGACTAAGTGTATTAGTTTCATGCCACAAAATGTTAATCAAGCTATTTCCTGACCTTCTTAAAGCAAATGGGTCTCTAGAACCTGTTGGTATTAAACCAATAGAAAAAAAACAGCTCAATGTATCAATATTATTACTAACTGATAAAATAGAACCCAATTTATTTCTTGGCATATTTTTATTTAAACCAACTGGTTTGTACTGGTCTTCAAAAGCAAATTGCATATCCTTACTGAAACCATTTAATTTAGCTAAATATTTCAACATTGTTCCTTGAAGTTCAGGAAATTCACCAACTAAATTTGAGCTTAAATCTAATTTTGAATATAATCCAAGTTTATTCAATTTTTTATTATCCTTAAAATTAAATGAAGGGCCAATTTTTTCATTAATTTTCGATAATCTTAAACTTCTATCATGCAGATCACCAAGACCCTCATAAAAAATCATTGTTTTAAGTTTATTGAGATAATAGGAAAAATCATTTTTACAATCATACTCCCAGAAGAAAAGTGCATCAGATAGTCTGGCTCTTAGCACTCTTTCATTACCTTTAACTACATTTTTATCAGTTTGATTATTAGGTTTTAAATTTGAGACAACAAGAAAAAAAGGTGCCATATTCTCAGAATTATCTACAAGTGAAAAATATTTTTGATGAACCTTCATAACTATTGATAAAATTTCAAATGGTAATTTCATGTATTGTTTATCGATTTTACCAACTAATACATTTGGAAATTCAACTAAACCTGTGACTTCATTTAAAAGGCTATCATCTCTATAACAATTAAGATTTAATTTTTTTGCAATTTTAGATATTTGCATTTCAATGACTTTTTTTCTTTGAAGCCTATTAACAAATACATATGAATTTTTCATAGTGTTAATAAAATCATTTACTGAATTTACTTTTACTGTTTTATTTAATGATCTATGCCCGAAAGTGTAATTTTTAAATTTTATAAAATCATGATCATTTATTTTAATTTTGCCGTTTACACATGATTTATCAATCAATACCATTATGTTTCTTAATGGCCTACCCCATTTTAAATCTGAATACCCCCACCTTTGACTTTTAGGCCAACTTATTGAAGCACATACTTCTTGTATAAGATCAGTAATCAATTGCGAAAAAGTTTTACCTTTAATAAATTTTTTATGAAAATAGAATTCACCTTTATTTGTTTTATTTACAGTTAATTTTTTTAATGTAGTTTTGTTTGTTTTTAAAAAACCTTCGATTGCTAATTTTGGAGAATCAATCCTAGGACCTTTAATATCTAAACTTTGATCCTTTTGTACACTATCAATGTTATGAATTAATATACAGTGATGTCTAGGTGAACTTAAAATATCAATTTTTTCATAATTAAGTAATACTTTATTTAATACTTTTTCAAATAAAAGGTTTAATTCCTTTTCTAAAAATAGTTGCATAGAGGCAGGAATTTCTTCTGAAAAAAAATCAATTAAACAATTTACTTTTTTAATTTTCATGTTTTTTTATCCATTCAGAGCAACACGTTTTACTCATATTTCTAACTTTTAGGATATAAGCTTGTCTTTCAGAAACAGAAATAATACCTCTAGCATCCAATAAATTAAATATATGACTTGCCTTTATACATTGATCATATGCGGGTTTAACTAATGGTTTTTCTGAACTAATCAAATCATTGCATTCTTTGACACAATTATCAAATTCATTGAATAATTTATCTACATTTGCTTTTTCAAAATTATACTCTGAGTATTCTTTTTCTGCATCTTTGAAAATGTCTCCATAACTCTTTCTACCAGATGATTTAGGAAGACCATTAAAATCAATTGAGTATACGTCATCTAACTTCTGAATGAACATTGCCAATCTTTCAAGTCCATAGGTTATTTCAACCGCAACAGGCCTTACCTCGAAACCTCCAACTTGCTGAAAATAAGTAAATTGAGTAACTTCCATTCCATCACACCAAACTTCCCAGCCTAGACCAGCCGCTCCTAATGTTGGACTTTCCCAATCATCCTCAACAAACCTAATGTCATGCTTAAGATGATCTAAATTAATTTCTTTCAAGCTTTTAAGATACAAATCTTGTATATTATCTGGAGATGGCTGAATAATAACTTGAAATTGGTAATAATGCTGAAGCCTATTTGGATTTTCCCCATATCGTCCATCTGTTGGACGTCTACAAGGCTGTACATAAGCAACTTTCCATAACGGGTTTGGCGCTAAAACATTAAGAGCAGTAGCTGGATGAAAAGTCCCGGCACCAACTTCCATGTCATAAGGTTGTAAAATTGTGCAACCTTGTTTAGACCAAAAATTTAAAAGTTTTAATATAATTTCTTGAAATGATAGCTTTTGCATGATTTAAATTTTAGTTATCAAATGGACAATTATTATTAGTACAAATTTTCTCTGAAGTCCATACACCACAAGAAGGACACTTAGAAACATCTAAATTTTTAGGGTCTTTTACCTTAGAAGGTTTCCGTTTTTTTGAAAGAATTTTAAATATGAAAGTTATAGCTAATAATATAATAATTAACGTGAAGATTTTACCTATAGAAAACATTATAGTCCAAACTTTTTAAATATCAGTTTTTCTTCAATTTTATTTGAAATAACCTCAAATGTAATACTAATTAAGTTTCCTAGATCAAAAAATCTTTTCTTATTTTGAAACTCTTTAATTTTTACATTATTTCCAAATCTATCTTTAAGAATAGAATTAACCTGTCCTATCCCATCTATTAGTCCAAGTTCTAATGCCTCTTGCCCTGACCAAAACATTCCAGTAAATAAATCTTTATTCTTTAAATCAATTTTTTTTCCTCTTCTTAATTTGATAAATGAAATAAAATGATCATGTAATTTCGTTTGTAAGTTTTTTAACCTTTTTATATCATCCTTGTTTTCAGGTGAAAATGGATCTAATAAAGATTTATTTTTTCCAGCAGTATAAATTCTTCTGTCTACCCCAATCTTATTTAATGCTTTATCAAATCCAAAACCTGCAGATATAACACCTATTGAACCGATTATTGATGCTTTACTTGCAAAAATTTCATCTGCTGCACAAGCCAACCAATAACCTCCAGACGCCGCAACATCCTCTACAAAGGTGATAACAGGAATATTTTTTTCCTTTGATAAATTAATTATCCTATCTGCTAAAAACTCCGATTGCACGGGTGAACCACCAGGCGAATTGATAACTAAAACTACTGCTTTATTCCGTTTATTTTGAAATGCTTGTTCAATTAATTTGTTATAATCTTGAATATTTAAACCTTTTTTTCTACCCACATTTGGTGCGATTATGCCAGTAAAATTGATCAAAGAAACTACATTAGTTTTTTTTAATTTAAAAAATTTCATATATTTAAATCTCTCCAATAAGATACCACTATGAATATATTAAATCAGTTATTAACACAATAAAATACAAATTTAATAGATACATTGCATACATATTAGATAGATATTTTTTTTAAACTAATTATTATATTTTTAGAGGTAAAAAATGAATTTGAATAATCTACTTAAAAAATCTTTACATAAAGTTGATGAAGAAATTTTAATGCGATTAGATGCAACAGTACCTTTATTATCTAAAATTGGATCTCATTTGATTAAAGTTAAGGGTAAAAGAATTAGACCCTCATTAACTTTAGCAATGTCAGCACAATTAGATGATTTCAGTAGAAACCCAATTTTACTTGCAACTGCAGTCGAGTTTATTCATACAGCGACATTATTGCATGATGATGTAGTTGACCAGTCTAATTTAAGGCGCGGAATTAAAAGTGCAAATATAATATGGGGAAATGAAGCATCTGTTTTAGCTGGAGATTTTCTATTTGCACAATCTTTTGACCTTATGGTTGAAACTAAATCTTTAAAAGCGTTATCAGTTCTGGCTCAAGCGTCTTGTAAAATCACCCAAGGAGAGTTTTTACAAATGCAAATTTCTAATAAACCAAATACAAAAATATCTGACTATTTTAGTGTTATTGGAGGAAAAACAGCTCAATTGTTTGGTGCTTCTGCACAATCAGGAGCAATAGTGGCTAATGGCTCATTGCAACAAATAAAAGCTGCTTTTGATTACGGCTATAATATGGGTTTAGCTTTTCAAATAGTAGATGATATTATGGATTATTCTTCTTCAAACACTCAGATGGGGAAAAATCAAGGTGATGATTTCAAGCTTGGCAAAACAACATTACCTATCATTCTTGCTTGGGAGAAAAGTAATAAACTTGAACGTGAATTTTTTCTTAAATCATTACAAGAATTAAAACAGGAAAAAGGTGATTTTGAAAAATGTTGTGAAATTTTAAAAAAATACTCAATATTGAACCAATGTAAAAAAATTGCCAATGATTTTGTAATTAAAGCAATAAATGCATTAAATGAATTTTCAGAAAATGATTACAAAAAAGCTCTTATAAAACTAGCTAATAGTAGCTTGAGTAGAGATAACTAAAACATGAAAAATAATGAAAGACAAAAACATTTAAACTCTATTAGAAAAAAATTAAGTTTTATTATTAAGCAAAACAAAAAGCTAAACTTACGAGATCTGTCAAGGAAATTAGGAAAAAATGATGCTTATCTACAGCAATATATTTCAAGAGGTAGTCCATCTTTTCTTCCAGAAGAGGAAAGAAAGATGTTATCTGACATTATTAATTTAGATATTAAGTTACTTACTCCTGACTGGCTTAATGTTACTTTTTATAATAATAAAGACTTATTATCTTTCAAAAATATATCAGATAACAAAGAAATAAAAATTTCATTATCTTTGTTTGATAATTATACAAATTTAAAAATTAATTTTATAGATTTCACTGAACTTAAAATTAAACATAATAATAATCATTATTTAGTAAAAATTATATTTGATAAAAATGTATCTAGTTTTTTAGATAATAATTTTTACTTACTACGAGATAAAGGTGAAATCTTCTTAGTACATTTAAGTGAAGATAAATCAGAAAATTTACAATCTTCTAAAATTATTGTTAGACCATATGACACCAATTTTAGACCCTTTAGAATAGATAGTAAAAGTTTAGTCATTCACTCTAAAGTTATTTTCCTGGGAAGCTTAGAGAAATTTAATAACCAAAATGCATAAACGAACTGACACTACAATTAACTTATTTATTGATAAGTTAGACAAGTCTGGTGTGGGGATTTCATTAATGCAAAATGAAAATGTTTGTTTAGTACCTTATACACTTCCTGGCGAGAGAGTTAAGGCCAACATTATAAATAAATTTAAATCAAAGATGTATTGTTCTAATTTAGAAATACTAGAAAACTCCTCTGAAAGATCTAATAATAGTTGTGATCATTTTACTAAATGTGGTGGTTGTTTATTACAACATTGGCAATACGAAAACTATAAGCAATGGAAATACAACTTAATTAGACAACCACTTCTTAAATTAACTCCTGACATTAAAACCCTTGATATGATTAGTACTGAAAATTATTCTCGAAGAAGAGCAAAATTTTTTTTAAGGCAAGACAATAATAGCTGTAAATTAGGTTTTAAAAAATATAAATCAGAAACTTTAATTAACATTAACAATTGTATTATAATAGATCCAGAAATCATGGAATTTATGTCTGAGCTTAAAAACGCTTCTAATAAAAGTTTTTTGACTAACGAAATTTTAATTTTTCATGTTAATAAATTAGATTACGGTCTAGACATCCTTATCCAAACCAATAAGTCCTTGAGAATAAATGATTTAATTAATATTTTTAAAAATTTTAAATCAAAAATAATAAGTATTTATTATCAGCAAAATAACCAAAATCCAGAATTAATTTTATTTTATAATAAAAATAAACTTAGTTTTGGTAAAGATAACGTATATGGCCTTATTCCCCCAGCTGGTTTTTTTCAAGCCACCAAACTTGCTGAAAATGAATTGATAAAAAATATTTTAAATGAAATTCAAAATAAAAATGAATATGTTTTAGATCTTTATTCTGGTTCAGGAACTTTCACACTACCACTTTTAAAAAATGGTTATAACGTGTATGCTATTGACAACAATAAGAGTTCTATAGAATCTTTGATAAAAAGTTCAAAGGAACAAAATTTATTTAATAATTTTAAGTATAATATTTCTAATTTAACAAAAGAGAAAATTGAAACTTATTTTTTCCAAAATTTTGATATGGTTATACTTGATCCTCCAAGAGCAGGAGCAATTATACAAGTAATTTCACTTGGAAAATCAAAGGTAAAAAAAATAATTTACATTTCTTGTAATATTCAAACATTTTTAAGAGATTCAAAGATTTTATTATCCTATGGCTATAAGATAAAATATATTTTACCAATTGACCAATTTCTTTATACAAGTCATTTAGAAATTTTTTCAGTTTTTGAGATTTTGAATTAGCCTGTTATTCCAATTTGCCATGGTGCAAATTCGTGTCTGCCTAAGGATAGAATTTCACTTTTAGTTTTTTTGCCAGAAGCAACGTTAATAAAATAGTTAAAAATTTCTTCTCCCATTTCGTCTAACGACAAAATTCCGTCAACAATTTTCCCACAATTAATATCCATATCTTCTTCCATTTTATTGAATAATATAGTATTTGTAGCTAATTTTATTGATGGTGATGGCTTTGCACCAAAACAAGAACCTCTACCCGTAGTAAAAGCAATTAAATTTGCTCCTCCAGCAATCTGACCAGTTGCTGAAACTGGGTCAAAACCTGGGGTGTCCATAAAAACAAATCCTCTTTCAGTTATTCTTTCAGCATATTTATAGACTTCCATTAAGCCAGTTGACCCACCTTTCATTGCAGACCCAAGAGATTTTTCTAAAATATTAGCAAGACCTCCCATTTGATTGCCTGGACTTACAACTCCATTTATTTGTACGTCTCTACCTTTTGAATATACATTTTTCCACCAATCTACTCTTTCCATAAGCTTTTCGGCTACACTTACATTAATAGCTCTAGCAGTAAGGGTATGTTCGACTCCATAAATCTCAGGAGTTTCAGATAATACTGCAGTTCCTCCATTTTCAACTAATAAGTCAACCGCTTTTCCCAATGCAGGATTTGCTGTTAAAGAAGAAAAAGCATCAGAACCCCCACATTGAAGACCTACCATTAAAGAAGACACAGGTGTAATAACTCTTTTGTGATTATTAACTTTATCAAGCATTTTTTTTACAATTTCAATTCCAGCTTTTATAGTTGAAGAGGTGCCTCCATTTTCTTGCATAATTAAAGTTTCAACAAAAGGATCATCTTGATCAAGCTTCTGATTTTGAAATAAGCCTCCCACTTGACATCTTTCGCATCCCAAACCAACAACTAAAGTTGCTGCAACATTTGGATGTTTGATATAGCCTCCCAATGTTCTGTATAAAAGATTCATAGGTTCACCTGAAAGTTCCATTCCACAACCTGTTGAATGGCTAAATGCAGCTACGCCATCTATATTTTCATAGTCTTTAAGTTTTTCAGAAGTAAAATAAGAAGATATTTCATGAACAACTGTTGCAGAACAATTTACTGTTGAAACTATTGCAATATAATTTCTTGTTCCAACCCTTCCATCTTGACGTTTATATCCCATAAAACTTTTTTGCAAATTATTTTCAATATAACTTGTAGGTTTATATTTTGAACAATAATTATGTTCTCTATTAAATTCCTTAAAAAGAACATTCTTATTAGTTAAGACTTGTCCTTTCTTAACATTTGAATCTGCAAATCCAATAACCGTTCCAAATTTAATAATTGGATCATCTTTTTCAATGTCAAATCTTGCTATTTTTTGACCAGATAATGCTGGGGCATCCATTGTGATTCCATATTCATTTAGCACCATTCCAGAATTCAAATTTTTTAACGTTATTAAAATATTATCATTATCATGTAAGCATAATGCATTGAGTAAATTTTTATCTTTGTAGTCATTCATAACCAAAAAATCCTTTTATTTTTAACTTTTCTTGGAAAGCCAAGCTTCAAAATTATTTTTTTCATCTTCATTTGTAAGTGGATAGAGCCCTCTAATAGAAGATCCTTTTTTTACTTTTTTTAATACGTAATCTTCATATATTGTCATAAACTTAACTTCTGTTGAAATATCTGTAATTATATTATTTGGAACTACAACAACACCTTCTTGATCCCCCACAATCAAGTCATTAGGCCAAACTGCAACATCACCACAACCAATTGGTACATTAATGTCAATTGCTTGATGTAAAGTTAAGTTGGTTGGTGATGAGGGTCTGTTATGATAAGTGGGTATATTGAAATTTTTAATTTCATGAGAATCTCTAAACCCACCATCAGTAACAACACCAGCACACCCCCTTACCATCATTCGTGTTACTAATATAGATCCTGCTGAAGCAGCTCTCGGATCTTTTCTACTATCAAACACCATAACATAATCTTTTGGACATTCTTCAACGGCTACCCTTTGAGGGTGATTTGGATCTTTAAAAACATCGATTGAGTTCAAATCTTCTCTTGCAGGAATATATCTTACTGTAAAAGCTAAACCTAACATTTTAGAAATTTTTTTGTTTAAAGGCGAAATACCTTGGATGAATTGGTTTTTTAACCCCTTTTTAAAAAGTGCGGTACAAATAGTTGCTACACTTGCTTTTTTATATATATGTTTAATTTCATTATTCATAATAATAATCTTAAAATATATCTGGCTCTTTTGCAGAATTTCCAAAATCAGTTTCTAAAAAATCAAAATCACAACCTTCATTAGCTTGCTTTACATGATTACTATACATCCATAACCAACCTCTTCCAGCTTTAGGTTTTTTTTGAACTAAATTTGATTTTCTCTTTTGCAATATTTTGTCATCAACTAACATATTTATACTTCTTTTGTTTACATCAATTTCAACTATATCACCTGTTTTTAATAAAGAAAGAGGTCCGCCGATGTAACTCTCTGGAGCAACATGTAATATACATGCGCCATAACTTGTACCACTCATTCTAGCATCTGAAATTCTAACCATATCCCTTACACCCTTTTTTAATAATTTCTTAGGAATTGGTATCATCCCCCACTCAGGCATTCCTGGTCCACCGACCGGGCCTACATTTCTAAGCACAAGTATATGGTTTTCTGAAACATCTAAGTCGTCAGAGTCTATAATTTTATTCATTTCAGTGTAACTGTCAAAAACAATAACAGGACCATTATGCTTCAAAAACTTTTTTTCACAAGCAGCTGGTTTTATAACACAACCATCTGGAGCTAAATTTCCTTTTAAAACAGCCAAGGATCCCTCTTTATAAATAGGATTCTTTAAAGGCCTTATTACATCTTCATTAATTGGATTTTGTTTTTTTATAATCTCTTTAATTTTTTTACCAGTAACTGTTTTTTCATTAATATTCAAAATATCAGTGAGTTGATACATTAATGAAATAATTCCACCAGCATAATAAAAATCTTCCATTAAGTATTCTTTTCCTGAAGGCCTTATGTTTGCAATTACTGGAACTTTTCTTCCTATTTCATCTAATTTATCCATAGTAAGTCTTATTCCAGACCTTCTAGCAATAGCAATTAAATGTATAATGGCGTTAGTTGAACAACCCATAGCCATTGCAACAATTATTGCGTTTTCAATTGATTTTTTAGTCACAAACTTTGAAGGCTTTAAATCTTGCCAAACCATTTCAACTATTCTTTTCCCTACATTTGAAGACATTCTAATGTGATTTGAATCTGGAGCTGGAATTGAACTTGCACCAGGCAAACAAAAACCTATAGCTTCTGCTATAGCTGTCATTGTACTAGCTGTACCCATAGTCATACAATGACCATAAGATCTTGCGATACCTGTTTCTACTTCTTGCCAATCATCATCTGAAATATTGCCTGCTCTTAATTCTGCCCAATATTTCCAACCATCAGAACCACTTCCTAAAAATTTTCCTTTAAAATTTCCTCTCAACATTGGTCCAGCTGGTAAGAAAATAGTTGGCAAATCGTTACTTATAGCACCCATTAATAAAGCTGGGGTGGTTTTATCACATCCTCCCATTAAAACAATACCGTCTATTGGATGAGATCTAATTAATTCTTCAACTTCCATAGAAAGCATATTTCTATAGAGCATTGTTGTTGGTTTAACATACATTTCAGCTAAAGAAATTGAGGGTAATTCTATAGGGAAACCACCCATTTGAAAAACACCTCTTTTAACATCCTCTACTCTACTTTTAAAATGAATGTGACAAGGTTGTATATCTGACCATGTATTAATTATTCCAACTATTGGTTTTCCATACCAGTCATCTTTACTATAACCAATTTGCATTGCTCGTGATCTATGCCCAAAGGATCTAATGTCATTTGGAGCAAACCACCTGTAGCTTCTGAGGTTTTTATAATTTTTTTTCATGTTAATATAAGATTATAAACTTATAATCCAATTAAATACAATGATTAGTGTGTGGTGGTCCCGGCAGGACTCGAACCTGCGACCTATCCATTATGAGTGGAGAGCTCTAACCAACTGAGCTACAGGACCTACATAACGTGTAGTGTTATACAATTTATAAGCAATAAAGTAAAGTCAGCTTTTATGTTTCTAAAAATGACCTTAATTTTCTTGATCGCGATGGGTGTTTAAGTTTTCTCAATGCTTTAGCTTCAATCTGCCTAATTCTTTCACGAGTAACACTAAACTGCTGACCTACCTCTTCCAATGTATGATCTGTATTCATCCCTATACCAAATCTCATTCTAAGTACACGTTCTTCTCTAGGCGTTAGGCTTGACAAAATTCTTGTTGTAGTTTCACGGAGATTAGCATGAATAGCAGCTTCTAATGGCTGAACAGCATTTTTATCCTCAATGAAATCACCAAGATGACTATCATCTTCATCGCCAACAGGAGTTTCAAGTGAAATTGGTTCTTTAGCAATCTTTAATACTTTTCTTACTTTATCTAATGGCATTGATAACTTTGTTGATAATTCTTCAGGAGTTGGCTCTCGTCCTATTTCATGCAACATTTGTCTTGAAGTTCTAACAATTTTATTAATTGTTTCTATCATATGAACAGGTATACGTATAGTTCTAGCTTGATCTGCAATAGATCGAGTAATTGCTTGTCTAATCCACCATGTAGCATATGTTGAAAACTTATAACCTCTTCTATACTCAAATTTATCAACAGCTTTCATCAAACCAATATTACCTTCTTGAATGAGATCTAAAAATTGAAGACCTCTATTGGTATATTTTTTTGCTATTGAGATTACCAACCTTAAATTAGCCTCTACCATTTCTTTTTTTGCGCGCGCTGATTCTCTTTCACCTTTTTGAATAATTTGAACAAGGTTTTTAAATTCTTTGATAGGTAAATTTACTTTAGAAATAAATTCATTAATTGAGTTAAATAGTTCAGCAATAGTAGATTTATTTTCATTAAAAAAATTCTTCCAAACTTTGTTAGTACCAACATTATCTTTCCAAGAGAAATATGCATTTCCATCTTGCCATTTACTTAAAAAATCTAATCTCTTAATCCCAGCTTGTTCTGCCATTCTAAGCAAATTACCTTCAATGTTTGAAATTTTTTTATTAAGACCATAAATTTGATCCAATAATATTTCCTGTTTATTTGCATTTAAATAAATTTTGTCTAATTTATTAATTAGATCAATTTGAAGATTAAATCTTTTCTTTTCGGATCTCTCAATTAATTCATCACCTTTTTGAAGTCTTGTAAGTCTTCTGTCATTTAAAGATTCAATTTGTTTAAATGTTTCGACCACACCATCGATAATATCCAATATAGGTCCTTTAATTTCAGTTTCCATTGCCACGAGTGATAAATTTGAATCATTTTCATCATTTTCATCATCTTCATCATCATTATCTTCATTATCTTCATCATTGTCATTATCAGCATGGAATTCATTTTTAGTTTTAAGATTTTCGTTCGAATTAGGTTTATCTAAGATATTAATATTTATTTTATTGCTTTGTAATATTTCATTTTTATTTAACAAATTGTTATTAGATAAATTTTTACTATCAGGATTATCCTCGTTAAGTCTTGCATAAGTTGTTTCTAAATCTATGATATCTCTTAGCATCATGGAGCCGTTATCTACGTTATCTCGCCATTGTAAGAATTGATTTAATGCAATTGGATTTTCATATAATCCTCCAATCATTAATTCCTTTCCTGCTTCAATTCTTTTAGCTATAGCTATTTCACCCTCCCGGGACAAAAGCTCTACAGTTCCCATCTCTTTAAGGTACATTCTAACAGGGTCATCTGAACGACTTCCTTCATCTTCAGAAATATTCCCAACAACTTTTTCATCATTTTCTTCTACAGTATTTTCTTCATTTTGATCTATAATATTTATACCTAATTCATTTATTGCAACCATAACATCTTCAATTTGTTCGGACGTTAGCTCCCCATCTGGCAAGGCTTTATTTAATTGATCATGAGTAATATAGCCTGAAGTTTTACCTTTCTTTAATAAAGATTTTATCTCTGAATTATTAAGATCGATTATAGGTTTGTCTGAGTTTTCCAAGTCAGATTTTTCTTTAGATTTTTTACTTATTTTTGACTTCATCATTTACTTCTTAATTATTATTAACCATATATATTAGTTCTTCTAAAACTTTTCTACTCTCATCAATTTCAACCTTTTTATCTGATGAACGTAATTTAGAAAAAATAGCCTCTAACCTGAAATCTCCAAGAAATTTTATAAGATCTCTCTCTTTTAAAGTTTCAACTAATTGAGTGTAACTTACATCAGAATTATCTTTAATCATACTAAATATAACTTCTTTAACTTCATGTAAACTATTATTAGTAAATTTTATTTTAATTAATTTTTTTTCAAAAACATCAAAGAGTTTTGGAAAGTTTAAAATTATTGCAATTATTACTTTAAATCTATAATCATTTTCTATCTTAGGCAAATTTAAATTAATAAAATTATTTGGCTTAGAGTTATATCCTCTTATTTTAGATCTTAATTTGTTGATTCTATTTTCAAGGTCATCTCTAATAGCTAATTGTAGGTTTTTTTCTTTAATTTGGTATATTTTACTTCTTATGAACTTCCAAAATTTAGCAATCTCTTCAGGTGTGTCATTCATTTTATTTTTGATGCCCATTAACCATATGATGTCTGATATAAAATAGCTTTTTTCTAATAAGACGTTAAATTTATCTTTACCATTTTTAATTAGAAATTCTTCAGGATCTAGATTATTTGGCAAAAATACAAATCTAAATACATTATCAGTTTTTATTAATGGGAGTAATTTATCAAATAATCTAATTGAAGCATTTTTCCCAGCTTGATCACCATCAAATACAATAAAAATATTTTTCGAGAGTTTTGTTAATAAATCTATTTGTTTTTCAGAAACAGCAGTACCTAAAGTAGCTACAGCGGGATATCCAAATCTAAATAAGGCAATTACATCCATATATCCTTCACATAAAATAATATTATCAATATTTTGCTTACTTTTCTTTACATTATATGCACCGAATAAAATATTTCTTTTACTAAAAACATCACTTTCAGGAGAGTTTAAATATTTTGGTTCTGAAGAATTAGTTGATCTTCCCCCAAAGGCTATAATTTTTCCATTAGTTGAGACTATAGGAATCATTATCCTATCATAGAAATAACCATATAAATTATTATATTTTTTTTTTGCTAAACCAATTTCTATTAATTCTTCTTCATTAATGTTTTTTGACTTTAAAAAATCAATTAATTGGGAATCATAATTTTTTGATGGTGCAAAACCTATTAAAAACTCCTGACAAATTTCTTTATTTAAACCTCTTTTATTTAAGTAATCCAAAACTTTTTTGTTTTTCTTATTATTTAAAGTCTCTATAAAAAATTTAGAAGATAAATCAAGAGTTTTATATTTGTTTTGAAATGAAATATTTTGATGGCTTTTATTGTTTAATGTTAAACCAATTAAACTAGCTAAATACTTTAAGGCACTATAAAAGTCTATATTATCAACTTCCATAGTAAAAGAGAAAATATCTCCATGTTTTTCGCATCCAAAACAGTGATAAAATTGTTTTTCATCATGAACATGGAATGATGGTGTTTTTTCAGAGTGAAAAGGACATAGACCTATAAAACTATTTTCACTTTTTTTCTTTAAGATGACTTTTTTTGAAATTATTTCAGATAATTTTATTCGGTTTTTGATCTCTTCTTTTAAATCATCATTATTCATGATGAATTAAATTAATGTCTCTTTTAAAAATTTACTAGCTTTACTAAAATCCATATTTGTAGAATACTTTTCTTTTAGGTAGCTCATAACTTTTCCCATATCTCTAATAGACTTTGCATCGTTTAGTTTTATGGCTTCTTTAACAAGGTTTTTAATTTCATCATCATTCATTTGTTTTGGCAAAAATTGCTTTATTATTTTAATCTCATCTTCCTCGGTTTGAACTAAATCCATTCTATTGCCTTTTGTATAAAGTTGAATTGATTCTTCCCTTTGTTTTTGCATTTTTTTTAGTAAAGAGATTATATCAGCCTCACTTATACCACTCTGATTTCCTCCTGTTCTAACAACAATATCTCTATCCTTAATAGCTGCAATTATGAGTCTGATTGTTTTTGTTGCTGCTAAATCTTTATTAATAATTGATTTTTTTAATTCAGAATTTAATTGTTCTCTCATAAAACACCTATGTTAAATGTTCTTTTATTTAATTTTATTGACCTTAAATGTAAACCATTTTAATTAGTATATAAATATCATTGATATCATCGAATTGAGTATATGTATGCACGATTTTAAAATTTCCAACCTGAACTCTTATATACCCTTTAATTTTTTAAACCAAAACATTTTATCAAAAAATTCAATATTAATATTAGAAACTGGTGAAAGGTTTTTTGGATATTCTTTCGGATCAGAAAAATTAGGAGTTGGTGAATTATGCTTTAACACTTCTATGACTGGGTACCAGGAAATAATCACTGATCCATCATATACTAATCAAATTATAAACTTTACTTTTCCACACATAGGAAATGTAGGTACTAACTTTGATGATTATGAGGGAAAACCTAATGTTTCTGGTATAATAACAAGACAACTCCCATCTAAAGAATCAAACTGGAGAAGTGATAAAAATTTTTCTGAATGGTTAAAAGATTTATCAATACCTGGAATTGCAGGAATTGATACAAGAAAATTAACCAAAATTATTAGAAACAGGAAATCAATTAATGCAATAATTGCTAAAATCGATAAGACTGAAAGCTTAAATGAATTAAATGAAATTTTACAAAACCATCCATCTATGAATGGCCTTGAGTTGTTTAGTAAAATTTCAACTAAAAAAGAATATCTTTGGAAAGAAAATTTACATGTATTGATAAAATTATCAAAGAAACAAAATAATAAGCAATTAAAAATAATTGCTTTTGATTACGGGGTGAAATCAAATATTTTACGAAATTTATATGAAAGAAATTTTGAAGTTTTTGTACTTCCTTACACCACAACAATTGAAGAAATTATTTCAAAAAATCCAGATGGCATATTTTTATCTAATGGACCAGGTGACCCCAAAGCAACAGATCCAAATGTTTTTAAATTATTAAAAAATTTAACGAGTTTAAAAATTCCAATATTTGGCATTTGTATCGGTCATCAACTTATAGCATTAACATTGGGTGCCAAAACTTCTAAAATGAAACAAGGTCATAGAGGTGCAAATCATCCAGTCAAGAATTTAGAAACAAATAATGTAGAAATAACAAGTCAAAATCATGGATTTATTGTTGACAAACAAAGTCTTCCAAATGACCTTCAGATAACTCATATTTCTTTATTTGATCAATCAATTGAAGGTCTTAAACATAAAGAACTTCCAATTTTTTCAGTTCAATTTCACCCAGAAGCGTCCCCAGGTCCTACAGATACATCATATTTGTTTGATAAATTTTATAAACTTTGTCTTGAGTACAGTAATGCCAAAAAGAACTGACTTAAACTCGATTTTAATCATAGGTGCAGGTCCAATTATAATTGGTCAAGCATGTGAATTTGATTATTCAGGAGCCCAAGCATGTAAAGCTCTTAAAGAAGAGGGTATAAGAGTTATTTTAGTGAATTCTAATCCTGCGACTATAATGACAGATCCTATTATGGCAGATGCTACATATATTGAGCCAATCCAAAAAGATGTAATTCATAAGATAATAAAAAAAGAAAAACCTGATGCAATTTTACCAACTATGGGGGGGCAAACCGCACTAAATGTTACATTAGAATTACACAAAGATGGAATATTAGAAAAAGAAAATATTGAAATTATAGGAGCTAAACCCGAATCAATTATAAAAGCTGAAGATAGAAGTTTATTTAAAAAATCAATGGATAAAATTGGCTTATCTTCAGCAAAAGCGAAAATTGTGAAAAATATGAATGATGCGTTAAAATCATTAGATTTTGTTGGATTACCATGCATTGTTAGACCCTCCTTTACCCTTGGTGGAGAAGGTGGTGGAGTTGCTTATAACAAGGAAGAATTCATTTCAATTATAGAACAAGGGTTAAAATTAAGCCCTGTAAGTGAAGTTTTAATTGAAGAATCACTTATTGGTTGGAAAGAGTTTGAAATGGAAGTAGTAAGAGATAAGTTTGATAATTGTATAATAATCTGTTCCATTGAAAATGTTGATCCTATGGGAGTTCACACTGGAGATTCTATAACAGTTGCTCCTGCTTTAACTCTTACAGATAAAGAATATCAAAAAATGCGATTAGCGAGTATTAATATCCTTAGAGAAATTGGTGTTGATACAGGTGGATCAAATGTTCAGTTTGCAGTCAATCCTAAAGATGGTAGACAAATTGTTATTGAAATGAACCCACGAGTGAGCAGATCTTCTGCACTTGCTTCGAAAGCAACAGGTTTTCCAATAGCAAAAATAGCTGCAAAACTTGCCATAGGTTACCATTTAGATGAATTAATTAACGATATTACAAAAAATACACCTGCTAGCTTTGAGCCTACAATAGATTATGTAGTAACAAAAATTCCAAAATTTACCTTTGAAAAATTTCCAGGCTCAAAAAAATATTTAACAACTTCAATGAAGTCTGTTGGAGAAGCCATGTCAATTGGTAGATCTTTCCAAGAATCTCTTCAAAAGGGACTAAGATCTCTTGAAAATGATTATTCAGGATTAGATCAAATGAGTAACAATACATCAGAAGAATTAGAAAAATTACTTAGTGAACCAGTTCCAGAAAGAATTTTAATTATAGCTGAAGCTATAAGAAAAGGTTTTTCTTTAAAAGAAATTCAAAATAAAACAGGATGGGATTTCTGGTTTTTGGAGCAAATTAGTGGAATAATTGAAGTAGAAAATTTTTTAAGAAAAAATGGAGTAAACAAAAATAAAGAATTTTTAACAAATCTAAAATCTATGGGCTTTTCAGATTTGAAAATTTCTGAATTAGTAAATGTAGATATTAATGAAATAATAAATATTAGAAAAAAATATAATGTTTTTCCATCTTTTAAAAGAGTAGACACTTGTTCAGCTGAGTTTTCATCTGAAACAGCTTATTTATATAGTTCTTATGAACTATCAGATATAACAGAATGTGAAGCAAATCCATCTGAAAGACAGAAAGTTATAATTCTCGGCGGTGGGCCAAATAGAATTGGTCAAGGTATCGAGTTTGATTATTGTTGTGTTCATGCGTCTTACAGCTTAAAAAAAATGGGCATTGAATCGATTATGATTAATTGTAATCCAGAGACAGTTTCTACTGATTATGACACGTCTGACAAACTTTATTTCGAACCGCTTACTTTTGAAAATGTTTTTGATATCATTAATAAAGAACAGGAAACTGGAAAAATACTTGGTGTAATTGTTCAGCTAGGTGGTCAAACCCCTCTTAAAATAGCAAATGAGTTAGACAAATCAGGAATTAAAATTTTAGGAACCTCAGTTGATGCAATTGACCTGGCTGAAGATAGAGATAGATTTCAAAAATTGATAAGGTCTTTAAATCTAAAACAACCAACTAATGATGTTGCTAAAAGTAAAATTGAAGCTCAAAAAATTTGTGAAAATATAGGCTTTCCAATTGTTATTAGACCAAGTTATGTTCTTGGAGGAAGAGCTATGGAAATAATCCACAATATGGATCAATTAAATAAATATATTAGTGAAGCAGTAAGAGTATCAGGGAAAAATCCTGTATTGATAGATCAATTTTTAAAAAACGCTATGGAAGTTGATGTTGATGCAATCTCTGATGGTAAAGATGTTTTTATTGCTGGGATAATGGAACATATTGAAGAGGCTGGAATACACTCAGGAGATTCTGCATGTGTGTTACCACCTCAAAACATATCTGATCAAATGTTAAATAAAATAAAAAATCAAACTCAAATTATCGCAAAAAGTTTAGAAGTAATAGGCTTTATGAACATTCAATTTGCTATAAAAGATAATGAGTTATTTATTTTGGAAGTCAATCCAAGAGGAAGTAGAACTATACCATTTGTTGCAAAAGCAACAGGACATCCACTGGTAAATTATGCCTGTCAAATTATGATTGGTCGTTCAATACAAGAACTTAAATTAAAAGAAAATAATATTAAACACGTTTGTGTAAAAGAAGCTGTTTTTCCTTTTGCAAGATTTCAAGGTACTGACATTATTTTAGGCCCTGAAATGAAGTCAACAGGTGAAGTCATGGGAATTGATAAAAGCTTTGAACTAGCTTTTTATAAAAGTCAATTAGGTTCAAACATACCTCTTCCTCAAAAAGGTAAAATATTTATTTCTATAAAAGATGAAGATAAAAGAAAAATTATTGAACCTGCAAAATCTTTAATAAGTTTTGGTTTTGACTTAATTGCAACTAAGGGAACGGCAACATTTCTGAAAAATAATAAAATTTCTTGTGAAATTGTTAAAAAAGTTTTTGAAGGAAGACCAAATATTGTTGATTTGATGATTTCAAATGAAATTGATCTCGTAATAAATACCGTTGAAGGGTTAAAATCAATTGAAGACAGTTTTTCATTAAGACAAACAGCATTATTAAACAATATTCCTTATTATACTACTATACAAGGTGCTATTGCAGTAACCTCTGCTATTAAAAGTGTAATTAACAATGAAATTGATGTACACTCGTTACAATCATATTTAAATTGATTGGAGTTTTTTAATGGAAAAAGTACCTTTTACAATAAATGGGCTAGAAAATTTAAAGAATGAATTTAATAATTTAAAAAAAATTCAAAGGCCAGAAATTATAAAAGCTATTTCAATTGCCCGTGAACATGGGGATTTGTCAGAAAACGCTGAATATCATGCTGCTAAAGAAAAACAATCATTTATTGAAGGAAGAATAACTGAGCTTGAAAGTGTTTTAAGTAGAGCTGAAGTAATAGATTTAAGAAAACTTGATGGAAAAAGGGTTACTTTTGGTACAAAAGTAACTGTGTATGATGAAGATGCAGATAAGGATGTAGAATTTTCTATAGTTGGTCCTTATGAAGCTAATTTAGAAAAAGGGTTAATTTCAGTCTCATCCCCATTAGCTAAAGGTCTAATGGGTAAAGAGAGCGGCTCTCAGGTGGAAATTAAAACTCCAAGTGGTTTAAAAAATTATGAAATTTTAAATATAAAAATTTTAAAATAAATCTAATGAAAATAGAATGCTTGATATTATTAATAGGCATTAAAGGAATTGATAATCAATCAATTGCTCTCGCAAAAAATCTAGGTTTTGAATTCAAAAAAATTAAAATTGAAATCAACCCTTTTTTAAGAACTTTCCCTTTTTTTGGACACCTTTTCAATAATTTAGGAAATAATCAAAAATTAATTGAAAAATATAATTTTAAGTATTTAATCACTGCTGGGAAGAAATTATCAGGAGTGTCTGTAGCTCTAAAAAAAATCTATGGTGAAAGAATAATTAATATTCATTTACAAAAACCAAATTTTTATTCTAAATATTTTGACATACTTGTGACACCTGAGCATGATGATTTTTACCGTAAAAATAATATTATTAAAATAATAGGTTCACTTGTACCATTCAATGAAATAGAAATTAAAAAAAAAAATCCTTTAATAGAAAAAAAATTTAAATACTTTAAATCTCCAAATGTATTAGTTCTCTTAGGTGGAAAAAGTAAAAGATTCACCCCAACTAATACAGATTATTCAAAGCTATTAATTGATATAAAATATGCCGCAAAAAAAATTTCAGCAAATGTTATCATTTGTCAATCTAGAAGAACGCCAGAAAATGTCTTATATCTAATAGAACAAATATTTTCTGATTTCACAAATCACTATTACATCTCAAAAAAAGATGAACCCAATATCTACCCATCAATAATTAAAATATGTGATTATATAGTTGTAACTAACGATAGTGTAAATATGATTAGTGAAACAGCCTCTACAACTAAAAGTTTATTTTTGGGTTATTTAAATAAAGAGAAAAGCAAACTAAAAACTTTTCATGAAAAGCTCTTGAAAAATAACAATATAAAAGTATTTGAAAAATCTTTTTATAATTTTAAAAAAATACCATTAGATAATCAAAAAAAATTAAATAAAAATTTCAAACTAATCTTGAATAAATTATCTAAATAATTTCAATTTTTCCTGTCTAGACAATTTTGAATAAAGATAAGATACATTTTCTTCATAACCATTATAAATTTGTGTTTTTTGAAATTCATTTGTTCCTAATAGTTGCTCTTTACTTTGAGACCATCGAGGATGAGGAACATTTGGATTAACATTTGCCCAAAAACCATATTCTTTAGGTGCTAATTTTTCCCATAAACCAATTGGTTTTTCTTTTGTAAAAGTAATTTTGACAATAGATTTAATAGATTTAAAACCATACTTCCAAGGCAATACTAATCTTAAAGGGGCACCATTTTGATTAGGAATATCTTTTCCATACATCCCAGTTGCAAAAAAAGCTAAATCGTTTTTTGCTTCCTCTATAGTTATACCCTCAACATATGGCCAAGGGTACCAAGATTGTTTTTGACCTGGTGCAATTTTTGGGTCATAGAAAGTTTCAAATCTTACGTAATTAGCATCCTTATCTGGATCAACGATATTTAAAATTTTACTCACTGAAAATCCAAACCATGGCACAACCATTGCCCAACCCTCAACACAGCGAAATCTATAAATTCTTTCTTCAAAATCAATCAATTTTTTTAGACCATCAACATCAAATGTTTTCTTTTTTTTGACTAATCCATCAATTTTGACTGACCAATTATCAACTTTCAGTTTTGAAGCTCTTCTCCAAATATTTTTACTAGAACCAAATTCATAAAAATTTGTGTATGTCGTAGCTAATTTTTCACTTGTGTAAGGCAATGGAAGCAAATATTTTTTATTAAGTTTATTTGTAGTCTGATATGAGGCTAAAGAAAATGAGGGATATAACGAGAACATCAATGCTGATTTCCCAAGAGAACTAACGAAAGATCTTCTATTTCTAAAATAACTTTCATCAGTTACCGATAATTCAGAAATTTCCCAAGACTTTTTCTTTTTGAGATACATTTAGATCAATTCATCAACAGAATTTTTTATATTCTGTATTGCTATTTTAAGATCCTCGGTGCTTGTCGCATACGAAACTCTAAAATATGGTTCTAAACCAAATGCACTACCTGGTACAGCTGCAACTTTAGCTTCTTCTAAAATCCACTCAACAACTTCTGTGTCATTGCTTAAAAATTTTCCATTCCTAGTTTTTTTACCAATCAATCCGGAAACATTTGGGTAAGCATAAAAAGCTCCTTTTGGCATTAAACAACTTATACCATCAATGGAATTTAAACCTTCAACCACAAGATTTTTTCTTTCATTAAATGCTTTTAAACATGGTTCTAAAAATTTTCTATCACCATTCAACCCAGCTAAGGCTGCATATTGTGATATTGAAGTTGGATTAGAGGTTGATTGACCTTGTATTTTCATCATAGCTAGAATCAGATCTTTTCTCCCAGCTGCATAACCAATTCTCCAACCAGTCATGCAATAGCTTTTTGAAACACCGTTGACTGTAAGTATTCTATCTTTCAAATCTGGAGCAATTTGTGCTAATGTATAAAATTTAAAATCATCATATATTATATATTCATATATATCATCTGTTATGACATTCACATCTTTATGTTCTCTCAAAACATCTGCAATATTAATTAACTCTTGTTTTGTGTAACACGAACCTGATGGATTAGAAGGACTATTTAAAATTATCCATTTTGTTTTTTCTGATATAAGATTATCTAATTCTGAAGGGTTGATTTTAAAATCATTTTCTTCATTACAATTCAAGAACTTCGGAGTGCCACCAGCTAAGATTGTCATGTCTGGATATGAAACCCAATACGGTGTAGGGATAATCACTTCATCTCCTAAATTTAATGAAGCAAACAAAGCATTAAATAAAATCTGTTTTCCACCAACTCCAACTATAACTTGATCCATATTATAATCTATCTCGTTGTCATTTTTAAATTTATTTACTATGGCTTGTTTTAACTCAGGTATACCCTCTACATTAGTATATTTAGTATAACCCATATTTATCGCTTTAATTGCAGCATCTTTTACATGTTCTGGTGTATCAAAATCTGGCTCTCCAGCAGATAAGCTAATTATTGTTTCACCAGCTGCTCTAAGTTCTCTTGCTTTAGCTGTTATAACCATTGTAGGTGATGGTTTAATTTTTTTTAAACTGTGTGAAATAAAATCCATTTAAACTCCAATTACTAATGCTATTGAATATTTTTCTTTCTATCATAAATCAATATTATGTCTATTACCAATAATCATGAATTTAAACTAAAATCAGATTTTGATCCAGCAGGGGATCAACCTAAAGCAATAAATGATTTAATTGAAGGCATAAATAAAGAGGAAAAAGACCAAGTACTTATGGGTGTAACTGGTTCAGGGAAAACCTTTACAATGGCTCATGTCATAAAATCCGTTAATAAACCAACTTTAATAATGGCTCCAAATAAGACACTTGCAGCTCAATTATACGGTGAAATGAAAGAATTTTTTCCTGAGAATGCAGTAGAATATTTTGTTTCATATTATGATTATTATCAGCCTGAAGCTTACGTTCCAAGATCTGACACGTTCATTGAGAAGGAATCCAGCATTAATGAACAAATTGATAGAATGAGACACTCTGCAACTAGATCTTTATTAGAAAGGAATGATGTTATAATTGTTGCATCGGTATCATGTATATACGGAATTGGATCTGTTGAAACTTATTCACAAATGACAATTAATTTAAAAAAAGGTGATAATATATCACAACATAAATTAATTAGACAATTTACAGAACTTCAATATAAGAGAAATAATTTAAACTTTTCAAGAGGTACATTTAGAGTAAGGGGTGATATTGTTGAAATTTTTCCAGCGCATTATGAAAATGCTGCATGGAGAATAAATTTTTTTGGAGATGAAATTGAAGAAATTTACGAAATAGATGCCTTAACAGGTAAAAAATTAAATAAACTTAATCAAATTAAATTATATGCAAACTCACATTATGTAACACCCAAACCAACATTAAATCAGGCAATTAAACAAATTAAAGAAGAACTAAAAATAAGATTAAATCAATTTTACAACGAAAATAAATTACTTGAAGCTCAGAGACTTGAACAAAGAACAAATCATGACTTAGCTATGATACAAGCAGCTGGGACTTGTCCTGGAATAGAAAATTATAGTAGATATTTGTCAGGGAGAAACCCAGGTGAACCACCTCCAACATTATTTGAATATTTGCCTAAAAACTCGATAGTTTTTACAGATGAGAGTCATATTAGCGTAAGTCAGATTGGAGCGATGTATAAAGGTGATCATAGCAGAAAACTTACTCTATCTGAATATGGATTTAGATTGCCCTCTTGCTTAGATAATAGACCTTTGAAATTTGAAGAGTGGGAAATGTTTAGACCTCAAACAATTTATGTTTCAGCAACGCCTGGTAAATGGGAGCTTGATAAAACAAATGGAGTTTTTGTCGAACAATTAGTAAGACCAACAGGATTAATTGACCCTAAGATTATTGTTAAGCCTACTTCAAACCAAGTAGATGATTTAATAGATGAATGTAAAAAAGAAATTAAAAAAAATCATAGGATTCTTGTAACGACCTTAACAAAAAAAATGGCAGAATCTCTCACAGAATTTATGCATGAGGCTAATTTAAAAGTTAGGTATATTCACTCAGATGTAGAGACATTAGAAAGAATTGAAATTATAAGAGATTTGAGATTGGGAAAATTTGAGGTTTTAATTGGCATTAATTTACTTAGAGAAGGTTTAGATATCCCAGAGTGCGCACTTGTTGCGGTACTTGATGCCGATAAAGAGGGTTATTTAAGATCTAAAACATCTTTAATTCAAACAATCGGAAGAGCTGCAAGAAACCTTGAGGGTAAGGTTATTCTTTATGCTGACAAAATAACAACATCAATGCAATACGCAATGGATGAAACTAATAGAAGAAGGGAAAAACAACTACTTTTTAATAAAAAAAATAATATTGAACCCAAAACTATACAAAATAAAATTTCTGATATTTTGTCCGACTTAAATGATGAGAATAAAAAAGAAGAAAAAAAATTAATGAAACATGTTAAATCAATTCCTGAACTTGAAAAAGAAATGAGAACAGCTGCAAGTAATCTGGAATTTGAAGAAGCAGCAAAATTAAGAGATATTATTAATCGACTTCAACAAAAGGAAATTGGTCTATTAAAAAAATAGATTTTTGATATTTCAAAAATTATAATCTAGCTATGAATAAAATAACTAAAGTTGGTAATCATTTAAATCTTGAATATGGAATAAAAGTTATTTTATTAGAACTTAAAAATATTCCTAAAAAACCTGGAATTTATAAAATGATTAATTCTTCAAACGAACCAATATATATTGGAAAAGCTAAAAACTTATACAAAAGAGTTCTCAGCTATACTAAAGCTAATAAATTAAATAGACGTTTAATTACAATGATTAGTAATATCCAAAAAATAGAAATAAATATTACTAACTCTGAAGTAGAGGCTTTACTATTAGAATCTAACTTAATTAAAAAATTCGAACCAAAATTTAATGTTCTCTTAAAAGATGATAAGAGTTTTAGTTCTATTTATATATCAACCAATGATGATTTTCCAAAAATGATAACTCACAGAGGAATGAAAAATAAAAAAGGAAAATATTTTGGCCCATTTACCTCTAAAAATTCAATTAACAAAACGATCGAAACGTTGCAAAAGGTTTTTTTAATCAGAAATTGTTCAGATAATATTTTTAATACTCGATCTAGACCCTGCCTTCAATTTCAAATAAAAAGATGTAGCGCTCCATGTGTTAACTATATTTCTAAAGTTGAATATTTAGAGGGAATACAAAATGTAATTAATTTTTTGTCAGGAAAATCACAAAATATTAAAAAGATTTTGTCAGATAAAATGTATGAGAAATCCGAAAATCAAAATTATGAAGAAGCTGCTATTTTAAGAAATCAAATTTATGCGATATCTAATGTTATAACGTCTCAAAATATAAATTATCAAAACCTTAAAAATCTTGATTTAATTTATATGATAAAAAAACAAAATCATTGTGTAGTTCAAATGTCAATTATTAGAAATGGAAGTAATTATGGTTCAATTTCTCATTTTCCAAAAATCACTGATTACGGCGATGATTTAAAAGAAAATGAAATCATATCTGCCTTTTTAAATCAATATTATAAAAATAATGAACCACCAAAATTAATAATTGTTAATGTTATACCAGAACAAAAAAATTTACTTGAGGAACTTTTTTCTAAACAACAAAAACATTTGATAAAAATTTATAAGCCACTAAAAGGTTTTAAATTAAAAATACTTAATGATTTAGAGAAAACAGCTCTTCAAAATTTAAATAAAAAACTTTTTCAAAACACCTCAAATAAGAAAAACTTATTTAATTTAAGTAAATTGCTTAACATTAATGAAATTAAGAAAATAGAGACATATGATAATTCTCATAACCAGGGAACAAGTGCAATTGGAGCATTTATTACATTTACAGAGAATGGATTTGAAAAAAACCTATATAGAAAATTTATAATTAAAGGGTCAATTCAAGTGAAAACATTTAAATTCAATGATGATTATTCTATGATGGAAGAAGTTATAACAAGACGCTTTAAAAATAATACTACCATTCAGCCACCAGATTTAGTTCTTATTGATGGCGGAAAAGGTCATTTAAGAAAAGTTCAAGACACACTAAATCAAATTAAAAATCATAAAGTTTTTGTATTAGCTGTTTCAAAAGGAAGAGATAGAAACTCTGGAAATGAAAATTTTTATTACGGTGATAATAAAGAACTATTTTTAAATAAAAATGATCCAATACGATTTTTTTTACAAAATTTACGTGATGAGGCGCATAGATTTGCAATTGGATATCATAGAAGTAAAAGGACAAAAGCTCTTTTTAAAAATCCTGTAGACGAAATACAAGGTATTGGGAAGATCAGAAAAAAAAATCTATTAGATTATTTTGGATCCAGTAATGGTGTTAAAAAGGCTTCGATTGAAGACTTACAAAAAGTCCCAAATATAAATAAAAAAACTGCTGAAATAATTTTTAATTTTTTTAATGGTAGTTAAAAAATAAATTATTAATATAAGTTATGCATTCTATTAAATTACAAAAACATATTCCAAATTTTCTCACAAGTTTTAGATGTCTGAGTAGTATTATTGTGCCTTGGTTTATTGTTTATGGAAATGAAATTGGTGCTATTCTCGCACCAATAATTTTTATTATTGCTGGAATTACCGATTTTTTTGATGGATTCTTAGCAAGAAAATATAATGTAACATCGAATTTTGGTAAAATTATTGATCCTGTAGCTGATAAAATGTTAATTATTTCAACATTATTAGCTCTTAGCATGGAGGGTTTTTTTGACTACTACTACACTTTCATTCCAGTTTTATTCATAGTTTTAAGAGAAATTTTTATAACTGGTATTCGAGAACAAACATACAATATGAATATAACACTTGATGTTTCAGTTTTAGCTAAATGGAAAACAACAATTCAAATCATTGCCTGCTCAACATACCTTGTTTGGAGATCTCATGCATTTTTTTTCGAATCAAAAGTTATTTTTATTTTATCAGTTTTATTAATTTGGTTTGCAGGGATAATAACAATAATTACATGTTATGATTATCTCAAAAAAGTGTGGTACCATTTATAGGATATTGATAAATATGATTATTAAATATTTTTCATGGGTAAAAGACATTGTAGGTAAATCTGAAGAAAAAATCTTAATTTCCCCAGATATAGATACCCCAGAAAAACTAATTGATTTTTTAATTACAAAAAATGAACAATACAAAAAAGCATTTAGTAAACGCGCAACTATTAAAGTAGCACAAAATAAAATTTATATTTCAAAAACTACAAAAATTAAAAATGATGATGAAATAGCTTTCTTTCCTCCTGTCACTGGAGGTTAATATATCTAGAAAAGTTAAAATTAAAATTCAAAAAAAATCTTTTAATGTTGATAAAGAAAATAAATTTCTTTTAAAAAATAATACTGGAGCAATAGTGAATTTTTTAGGAACTGTTAGGGCTAAAAACAAAAATAATAAAAACATTTTATCAATGACAATAGAACACTATCCTGTAATGACAGAAAATGAAATTTTAAAAATAGCAGAAAAAGCCTTAAAAAAATGGGATATAAATTATATTTCTATTATTCATCGAATAGGTAAATTGTTTCCTAAAGATAAAATTGTATACGTTGGTGTGAGCTCAAAACATAGACAAAATGCATTTAATGCATGTAATTTTATTATGGATTATTTAAAATCAAATGCGACATTTTGGAAACTAGAAGAATTTGAAAACAAAAATAAATGGGTAATTCAAGATAAAAAAGAAATTGAAGCCCTCGAAAAATGGAGTTGATTCACTAACTATTTACAGCTTTTTCGTATGCTTTCATTAAATTAAATGATAATTCACCAGGCGTAAATTTTATATCTTCACCAATTTGACTTACAGGTGTAACTTCTGCAGCTGTTCCAGTTAAAAAACATTCTTCAGCATCATTTATATCTTCTAGTCTTAATTGTTTTTCAATAGTATTTACACCTAGATCTTTAGCTAACTTTATTACAGTACGTCTTGTAATTCCATCTAAAAAACAATCAGGTTTTGGAGTATATAAATTTCCGTCTTTAAATTTAAAAAATATATTAGCACCAGTTGCCTCCGCTATAAGATCCCTCCAGTCTAACATCACTGCATCACTATAACCTTTTGCTTCAGCATCATGTTTTGATAGAGTACATATCATATACAGGCCAGATGCTTTGACATGGACAGGAGCACAATTTGGGTCAGGCCTTCTCCATTTAGCAATATCTAATTTAATACCTTTCATTTTTTCACTTGGGTCAAAATAACTTGGCCATGCCCATGAAGCAATGGCAACATTAATGGTTGTTTTTTGAGCTGATACGGCCATCATTTCACTACCCCGCCAAGCTATAGGTCTCACATATGCGTCTTTTAAACCATTAGAAATAATTAATTCTTTTTTTGCATTCAAAATTTCAGATTGTGTGAAAGGTATTTCCATATCCATAGTTTGTGCACCCTCAAAGAATCTTTGGGTGTGTTCTTCAGATTTAAAGATTTTACCATTATAAGCTCTTTCACCTTCAAAAACTGAGCTAGCGTAATGCAATCCATGATTCAGTACATGTATCTTTGAATCGTTCCACTCAACTAACTTACCATTGAGCCAAATTTTTCCTTCTCTATTATCAAAACCCTGTATCACAAAAACCTCATAAAAGTTTTAATTTAAACAAATTTTTTTAAAAAGTAACTACTAAATTTAAAAAATAAAATTGTAATTTCACTTGGAGTTGTAATAATTTTAAATAAAATAAATTTTACGAGGTTTATTATTAATTCACATGTTTTAATTGTTGATGATGATCAGAAATTAAGAAATCTTTTAAGTGATTTTTTAAAAAATAATGAATTTTTAGTATCAGATGCTTCTAACGCTTATGATGCTCAAAATTTAATGAATAGCATTATCTTTGATTTAATTATTTTAGATATAATGATGCCTGGAAAAACAGGACTTCAATTTTTAAAAGAAATAAGACAAAATAGTAGGGTTCCAATTTTAATGTTAACAGCAATGTCCTCAACTGAAGATAGAATTGATGGATTAGAAACTGGTGCTGATGATTATCTTTCAAAACCATTCCAACCTAAAGAACTATTACTAAGAATAAAAAATATTTTAAAAAGAAACTCTTATATTAATAAAGTAAAACCTAGTTCAAATTTAGAATTTGGTCCATTTTTCTTTAATATGGATTCCTTAAATCTTTATAAAAATGGCTTATCGATACATCTTACTACATCAGAGCAAAATTTATTAAAATGTTTTGCAAAAAAGCCTGATAAAGCTCTCTCTAGAGATGATTTGAATAAAATGTTAGGTGGAAAAATGGAAGATAGATCAATTGATGTTGCAATAACTAGAATAAGAAAAAAAATTGAAAAAGATCAAAGATTTCCAACATATCTCCAAACCATAAGAGGCTTTGGATGGAAATTAAATACTTTTAACAGTAAAGAATTTAACAATGAGACTTAGAAACATTACCCCAAAAAGTTTATTTGGAAGAATGTTGTCCATCATTCTTGTTCCTATAATATTAGTTCAAATAATATCTGTTTTTATTTTTTATGAAAGACACTGGGATTCTGTCTCAAGACATATGTCAAAAAATCTTGCAAATGATATAGGATTTTTAATTGACGAACTGGGTTCTAATCCTTCTAAAGATGAAAGGTCATTGTCTGCGACAAAAGCAAGACAATATTTTAATTTTATATTTTATTGGCTAGAGGGAGGAATATTAAAACCAAATCAAAATTTAGAAAAAAAATTTTTTAATTTCAGAGATGCTTTATCTTTAAGAATAAAAAAACCTTTTTATTTATCAACTCAAGAAAATACTGGCCAAATAGTAACTGACATACAATTAGCTAACGGAATCGTAAGAATGACAATAGAAAAAAAACGTTTATTTGCATCAACCGGTCTAACATTTATTGTATGGTCTATTGGTTCGTCAGTCATTTTATTTTCTATTGCAATAATTTTTTTAAGAGGTCAAGTTAGACCAATTTTAAATTTAGCTAATGCTGCTCGTCAGATTGGTTTTGGTCGAGATGTAAAAAATTATAATATTGAAGGTGCTACCGAAGTAAGATTAGCTGGTAGAGCTTTTCAAGCTATGAGACATAGAATAAAAAAACAAATTACAGAAAGAATGGAATTACTGGCAGGTGTAAGTCATGATTTGAGAACTCCAATAACAAGAATGAAATTACAATTAGAATTACTCAATGAAAACACTAATCTAAAAAATAATTTAGGAGAAGATCTGGATGAAATGGAAGAAATGATAAAAGGTTATCTAGATTTTGCAAAAGATGATAGAGAAGAGGAAATGGTAGAAGCAAATTTATTTAAAATTGTCCAATTAGCAGCTAAATCATCAGATCCTAGCTTAAATAAAATTGAAATATCTCCACCTTCATCTGACTTACCCATCTTCCCTATGCAAGTAAGATCAATCAATCGAGCATTAATAAATTTGTTGAACAACGCTATTAAATACGCTGGAAAAGCTAAAATTTCTACTCGATTATTTGATGACCATTGCGAAGTTGTAATTGATGATAATGGTCCAGGAATACCTCGTGATAAAAGAGAAGAAGCACTACTACCTTTTAATAGGCTTGAACACTCAAGAAACAAAAATACAGGAGGAATAGGTCTTGGGCTTTCAATTGCAAATAATTCCATACTTTCGCACGGAGGTGAACTTATTTTAGAGGATAGCCCATTAGGTGGATTAAGAGCTAGAATATTACTGCCAATTTAATTTTTAAATAAAAATGGTAATTCAAAAACTTTCTTTAAATCCTTATCTAAATTACTCATAATTTTATCAATAGTTATTTCTTCTCTATTTAGAAGTTCGTTCAAATTCTTAATATAAAGAGAATTTAATAAGGCTGCTTTTATATTTAATTTGATAAATGGATCCCGGTCACCACAACATTTCAATAACTTTAAAATAAATTTATGATTTTGATTGTTTAAAATTAAAAAGTTTAAAAATTTATCTCTTTTTTTAGAACTTAGAAAAATTAATGCTTTTTTATATTTATCCAAATTTTCAAATTTTATAAAAAAAGCCTCTAAAATTTTTTCAAAATATGTTGCATCTTCATCTCTAATTTCTTCATTTAAAAAAATTAATATTTCATCGTCAATTTTCGAATTAAATAATTTCAAATACTCTAATTTATTGATTTCTTCACTATAAGGGAATAGTGTTTTTATAATAGAGCTATCTATTTTTAATTTTTTTGAAATCAAATCTATATCAAATTTTTTTTCTCTTATAACTGAATTAATATACTCATCAGCAATTAAATATTTTATTTCAAAATTATTCATCTTTTTAATTTTTTAATTCATGTGCTCTATTAATAGCATTTAATACAGCTTTTTTTAATATAATCTTTAAACCTTCTTCTTCATTCATTAGAATTTTTAAAGCTGCTTCAGTTGTTCCACCTGGACTAGTAACATTTTTTCTAAGAGAAGTAGCATTGTTAATATTATCAGAGTCTAGTAAAATGGCTGAACCAATAAAAGTATTTTTAGCAAAATTGGTAGCGTTGTCTTTTGATATTCCTAAATCTATAGCAATTTCAGTTAGAACTTCCGTTAAATAAAAAAAGTAAGCTGGCCCTGATCCAGAAATTGCAGTTATTAAATCAATTTGTTCTTCATTTAAAACAAAAGAAACTGCACCGATTGATGATAATAGTTCTTCTATAATAAGCTTTTCATTTGGTAATATAGAACTAGAACAATATATAGCTGTAACACCCCTTGATATAGAGGCTGGTAGATTAGGCATTGCTCTAACTATTTTTATTTCAGTAGAAATATTTTCTTTAAACCAACTAACTGATTTTCCAGCTAAGATTGATATAAAAACTGTACTTTTATTTTCAAATTTTAATATATCATTTTTTATATCATTTAATTGCTGAGGTTTTATAGCAAGAACAACAAAATCTATTTTTTTATTTTCTGTAAAAAATTCATTAAAATTTTTGTATACTTTTACATTTGTAAATTTTTTATAATTTAATAATAGTTCTTCTTTTTCAATTATTGAAATTTTATATTTAGAATTTTCTTTTACCCAACCTTTTGCAAGGGCAGAACCCATTTTTCCGTGTCCAATCAATACAATATGATTCATATTAAAAATCCATATTTAGTTTATTTTTTTTTAGCTTTTGATACTTTTATCTCTAAAGATAATTTGTTTACTCTATCTTCTAATGCATGAAAATCTTCACGAGTAACATAACCTTTTTTATTTAAATATTTTTCAATTTTAATATTAATTAAATTTTCAATCTCACTTTTAATTCCTGAAAAAGTTGATAAAATTCCATATGCAATTGATTTACTGTCATTAAAAAAATTTTTGTCTTTCATATTTCTACCTATCATCTATATTTAATTATAAATACTACACTAATTCAACTTATATACAAAAATTATGAATTTTCCAGCAATTGATCCGATAGCTTTTACAATTGGTCCTCTAGCTGTTAGATGGTATTCCTTATCATATATAATTGGCATTTTGATTGGCTTAATTTTAATAAATAAATTTATAATTACTTATAAAAAAAATATAACAAAAAATGATGTCTATGATTTGTTAAATTATTTAATTTTAGGAATAATAATTGGGGGAAGATTAGGATATGTGTTCTTTTATAATTTAGAATTTTATTTTAATAATCCATTTGAAATACTTAAAATATGGAATGGTGGAATGTCATTCCATGGAGCCATTGTTGGAGTCATAATTTCTATTGGTTGGTTCAGCTTTAGAAATAATAAATCTTTTTTTGATTTAACAGACATTATTTGTCTAGTATCACCAATTGGTATTTTTTTTGGAAGAATTGCAAACTTCATCAATGGTGAATTATATGGCAAAGTCACAGACCACACATTTGGTATTATATTTCCAAGAGGTGGTGAATTACCAAGACACCCTAGTCAATTATATGAAGCATTTTTTGAAGGGTTAATTTTATTTATAATTTTAAATTGTCTTTTTTTCTTTACAAACCTTAAATCAAAGTCAGGCATAATATCTAGTCTTTTTCTTATACTTTACGGTATTTTTAGATTCTGTATTGAAACTTTAAGAGAACCTGATGCCCATATTGGATTGTTATGGAACTTTTTATCAATGGGACAGTTATTATGTGTTCCTATGATTGCATGTGGAATATTACTTTTGGTATATGTAAAAAAATTAAATGAACAACAAGTTAATTAATCATTTAAAGAAATTATTGATAAAAAATAATTATCTTGATCTTAATACTTTTTTAGATGTTATTTTGTATGATAAACAATTTGGATTTTATAATTCAATCAATAGAAAAAAAAATGAATTAATTGGAAAAGAAGGCCATTTCATAACAGCGCCAGAAATTTCTCAGTTATTTGGTGAATTAGTAGGTATATGGATTTTACAACTATGTAGAGAAAATCATTTTCATAATATTAATTTGCTTGAACTAGGCCCTGGAAAAGGTACTTTAATGAGAGACATATTAAGAATTTTTTATCAACAAAAAGAAAATATAAATATTAAAATCCACCTATTAGAGTTTAGTAAAGTTTTAAAATCCTATCAAAAGGAAAATTTAAAACAATATTGTCAGGAATTAAAATGGTATAATAATATTTTTAAAATTAAGGATCAGCTAAATGATAATCCGACAATTATTATTTCAAATGAATTTTTTGATTGTCTTCCTATCAATCAATATAAATTTTATAAAACAAAAAATATATATACTAAAAAAATTGTAAGACTTGATAAAAACAACTTTTTTTTCGATGAAAAAGTTCTAAAACCTCAAGATATTCCTTTTATATCAAATATTATCAAAAAAGACTTTGATAAATTAAATGAGGAAACAACTATAGAACACTCACCTTTTGTATTATCACATATAAATCAAATTTGTGACATAATTCTTAAGAATAAAGGTGCTAATTTGTTAATTGATTATGGTAAAAACGACCCTTATGGTGATACACTTCAATCAGTATTTAAAAATGAAAGAAGTAATTTATTTAATAACATCGGTGAAAGTGATTATTCATCTTTAATTGACTTTAGTAATATAGAACAAATTGTAGAAAATAAAAATTTACAGTATTACCAGCTTAAAACACAAAGAGAATTTTTATTGGAAATGGGTATAAATAAAAGAATTGAAAATTTGTCTTTAAATGCAAATCAATTTGAAAAAAGAGATTTACTTTCTGGATATGAGAGGCTTGTTTCAAAAAGACAAATGGGTGATATATTTAAAGTAAATTGTTTTAGTAACAAAAATCTCGCAGTGCCAATTTTTGAATTGTAAAAAAAATAAATGAAAAAATATCAATTTAGCAAAGTTAAAAATGTTCATTACAATTTTTTTTCAGCAGAAAGAGGTTTCTCATCTTTCCCATATAATAGTCTAAACTGTAGTTTTAACACTAAAGATTCCTATGAAAACATTATAAAAAATAGAAAATTCGTTAAAGATATGATTAACTTAAATGATCTTTTTTTTATTAATCAAATTCACTCTAATAAAGTATTTTTTTTAGAAGATAAAAAGCAATTATCTTTTAAATTAGATGCCGATGGAGTTGTTACCAATTTAAAAAATATAGGTTTGTCAATACTTACTGCTGATTGTGCTCCAATTTTTTTTCTTGACTTAAATAATGATATTATTGCTGCTTGTCATGCAGGTTGGCGAGGAGCGCTGAATGGGATTATAGAAAATACAATAGATAAGATGATTGAAATTGGGAGTTTAAGGAAAGATATCCATGCTATCATAGGCCCTACAATTCAACAAAACTCATATGAAATTAGCAATGATTTAACTATAAAAATTGAATGTACTAGTGAATATAAATCAAAAAATAATATTCTTGTTGAAAAGTCAAAAAAAAAATTTTTTAATTTACCTTTATTCATTAAACATAAGTTAAATTTAAATGAAATAAACAATATTAGTGATGTCGAGATAGATACGTATTTGAATAAAAATTTTTTTAGTTATAGAAGAACTACACAAAACAGAAAGAGTGATAGCTTGAAGAACATAACAGGTCGTCAAGTATCAGTTATAGGATTAAAATAAATTAATCATGCCACATTTAATTATCTTTATTTTCTTAATAATTATTGGTAGTTTCATTATGTTATTTATATAGTGAATTTTGTTTTAAGGTTTATTCATGAAAATACTTTCTTGTAATTCAAATTTGCCCTTAGCTGATTCAATTTCAAAAGAATTAAATTTAAAACTTGTGAATGCAGAAGTTAAAAGGTTCTCTGATATGGAAGTTTTTGTTGAGGTCAAGGAAAACGTTAGAGGCGAAGATATGTTTGTCATACAATCAACCTCATATCCTGCAAATGATAATTTAATGGAGTTACTAGTTACATTAGACGCATTAAGAAGAGCAAGTGCAAAAAGAATAACTGCTGTAATTCCCTATTTTGGCTATGCAAGACAAGATAGAAAGTCAGGTCCAAGAACACCAATTTCTGCAAAACTTGTAGCTAACTTAATAACTTCAGCTGGTGCAGATAGAGTTCTTACAATGGATTTGCATGCAGGACAAATACAAGGCTTTTTTGACATTCCTACAGATAATCTTTTTGCAGCACCTGTTTTTGTTAAAGATATTAAAGATAGATATTCAGATGTCCCCACTATAGTTGTTTCCCCTGATGTTGGAGGAGTATTAAGAGCAAGAGCTATAGCAAGAAGAATTAACGCTGGACTTGCAATTATTGATAAAAGAAGAGAAAAACCTGGTGCATCTGAAGTTATGAATATAATAGGTGATGTATCAAAACATCATTGTATTTTAGTTGATGATATTGTTGATTCTGGTGGTACATTATGCAATGCAGCTGAAGCTTTAATTTCAGCTGGAGCAATTTCTGTTGATGCATATGTGACACACGGTGTGCTGTCGGGATCTGCGGTGTCTAGAGTCCTTAATTCACCTTTAAAAAATTTAGTCACAACTGACTCTATCCAAGCAACTGAACCAATTAAATTAGCATCAAATATTAGACAAATTTCAATAGCATCTATACTTGGGGAAGCTATAAGAAGAGTTCATACAGAATCTTCAGTGTCAAGTTTGTTTGATTAATTAATATTTTTCTTTTCATTTTAATAATAAAAGGTTATTAATTTTTATTTATTGCACCCCTGGAGGCAATTAATTATTTATGGAGTTTTTAAAAAATGGAAGCAATTGATTTAAAAGCAAATCTTAGAGACAAGGTTGGTAAGGGGTCTGCCAGATTTGCTAGAAAAAATAATCTTATACCAGCTGTTATTTATGGTAATAAAGAAAAACCAATACCAATTTCTTTAGAAAAAAAAGAATGGTATTTTTTAATGCAAAAGCCTGGTATTTTTGGCCAACTTATTAATATTGAGACCAAAGACGGAAAACACTTTGTGTTACCAAGAGATATCCAATTTCATCCAGTAACTGAAGATACTTTACATATCGACTTTTTAAGAGTTACAGACAAATCTTACGTTAATGTGGGTATTACTGTTGAGTTCATAAATGAAGATAAATGTAATGGTATTAAATTTGGTGGAGTTTTAAATGTAGTAAGGTCACAAGTTGAATTAAATTGCCCAGCTACAGCTATTCCAGAAAAAATTACTGTTGATTTAGAGGGTTTGAATGTTGGTGATACTATACATATTAGCTCTATAAATTTACCTGAAAACTGCACGCCAACTATAACAGATCGTGATTTTACAGTAGCTACTATCGCTGCTCCAAGAGGCGGTATGTCTGATGCTGACGAAGATGAAACAACAGAAGAGCAGTCAACAGAGGAAACTGGAGAAAAAACTGAGGATAAGAAAGAAGAATAGTATACATATATGTATCTTTTAGTTGGATTAGGTAACCCAGGTACAAAATATTGCTATAATAGACATAACATTGGCTATATGGTCATTGATCATTTAGCAAAAAATTATAAGTTACCTAGTTTTAAAAAAAAAACTAAATCTTCTTTTACTTTAGGTTTAATAGAATCATATAAAGTTATACTACTAAAGCCTACTACTTATATGAATTTATCTGGTGAAAGTGTATTAGAATTAAAATCTTTTTATAATATTGATATAGATAATGTATTTGTTTTTCACGATGAAATAGATCTTAAATTAGGTGAAATTAAGGTTAAAAAAGGTGGCGGACATAATGGGCATAATGGTCTAAAATCGATAGACAATCTTATAGGAACATCATACCACAGAATTAGAATGGGAGTTGACAGACCTATTGTTAACAGAATAGAAAACAAAAGAGATATTGTTTCGAAATGGGTTTTAACTGACTTTACTGAAATTGAAAAAGAGAATATAATACAAAAAAAATTTAGTCTTATATCAAAGAATTTAGTAAATCTCATTTCAAAAGAATTTGAATGTTTTAATAATAATAAATAATTTTTTTTAGGCTTATAAATGGGATTTAAATGTGGAATTGTTGGGTTACCAAATGTTGGAAAATCAACTTTGTTTAATGCATTAACTCAAACAACATCAGCTGAAGCTGCAAATTATCCATTTTGCACTATAGAACCAAATGTTGGTAATGTAATTGTCCCAGATGATAGACTAGATAAATTAGCAAAAATTGCAGAATCAAAAAATATAATTCCTACTCAAATTCAATTTGTAGATATTGCAGGTTTAGTTAAAGGAGCTAGTAAAGGAGAAGGTCTAGGGAATCAGTTTTTATCACATATTAGAGAAGTTGATGCTATATTACATGTTTTAAGGTGCTTCGAAGACAAAGAAATTACTCATGTCAATAATAATATAGACCCAATTTCAGATAAGGAAATAATTGATACAGAGCTCATACTTTCAGATTTAAATAGCTTAGAAAAACAAATGAATAATCTAAAAAAGAAAATACGCACAGAAGATAAAGAATTAAAATATCAATATGGTGTAATGGAAAAACTTTATAAAGCTCTATCTGATGGAAAAAAAATAAATGGATTATTAGATTTAAATGAGAAAGAAAAAGAAATTATAAAAAAATTGTTTTTAATAACTTCAAAACCAGAACTTTTTGTTTGTAATGTTTCAGAGAGTGATTTAGTAAACGGCAACAATTTTACCAAAGAACTTGAGACCAAATTTGGCAATACAAATAGTAAAATAATTTATATTTCAACGCTAATTGAATCTGAAATCTCACAATTAGATGATGAAGATAAAATTGAATTTATAAAGGATCTGGGAATTTCAGAAACAGGTTTGTCAAGATTAATAAAAGCTGGATACAATCTTCTTGAATTGATCACTTTTTTTACAATTGGCCCTAAAGAAGCAAGGGCATGGACTATTGAAAAAGGCATACAAGCTTCTAAGGCTGCAGGTAAAATTCATACAGATATAGAAAAAGGATTTATAAGAGCTGAGACTATTTCAACAAGTGATTACTTGAATTGCCAAGGTGAAGCAGGAGCAAAGGAGTCTGGAAAATTAAGGATAGAGGGTTCAGATTATATAGTTCAAGATGGTGATATTTTCAATTTTAGATTTAATGTTTAAGGTGAAAGAAAAATGAACGAAACTATAGAATTAAAAACTCTAGATAATCATAACTTTAATGCTTTTATTTCACGTCCAGAAACTAAACCAAAAGGAGGATTAGTTGTAATTCAAGAGATATTTGGTGTAAATGAACATATACGTGAAGTTTGTAAAAAATTTATGAAAGAAGGTTTTTTAACTATTGCTCCCTCATTGTTTGATCGAGAAAGCAAGAATATAGAACTTGGTTACACAAAAAATGATATTAATGAAGGAAGAATTCTAAAAGAAAAATATAATTCATTATCCTTAAATGAAATCAAATCCTCGATTGAATATGTGAGATCAGCTGGAAAAGTTGGCGTTGTAGGTTATTGTTGGGGTGGTTCTTTGGCTTATAGATCTGGTTGTGAATTAACAAATATAAATTGTTCAATTGCTTATTATGGTGGAGATATACCTAAGTCTAAATTAATTACAAAATGTCCTTCTATGTGTCATTTTGGTGAACTAGATAGTGGCATTCCTATTGATGAAGTTCTTAAATTTAAAAATAATAATCTTCAAATTAAAATATTTACTTATCCAGCTGACCATGGATTTAACTGCGATCATAGATCTCAGTATAATGAGGTTTGTTCAAAGATTGCTTATCAAAGATCAATTGAGTTTTTAAATAAAAACTTAATTTAATTTTTATTTTTAATTGGTGCCCAAATTTGTCTCATAGTAAAATAAGACAATATGGAAAATACAATCAAAAATAAAATAACTGTGACTCCCAATTTTTTTCTTTCCTCTAACTCTGGTTCAGAGGCCCAAGCTAGAAATGTTGTTACATCAATAGCCATCTGATCTGGAGAAGCTTTAGTACCATCGAGGTACTCAATTCCATCTTCATAAAGAGGTTGAGGCATCGCTATTAGATTGCCAGAATAAAATTTATTATAATACATACCTTCTGGAACTTTCATATCCTTGGGAGGTTCTACATATCCACTCAAAAGAGCATGTAAATAATTTGCACCGTTTGACCTAGCTTTGATTATTAATGACAAATCTGGAGGATAAGCTCCACCATTTGCTGCAATTGCTGCTTTTTTATTAGGATATGGCGATGCAAATTTATCACTCGGTCTTCCAGGTCTAGTGAAAAATTCTCCATCATCATTAGGACCATCAGTTATTTCAAATTGTGAGGCGATTGCTTTTAATTCATCTTGATTATATCCCAAAGCGGCTAAGTTTCTATAAGAGATTAATCTCATTCCATGACATCCAGCACAAACTTCTTTATAAACTTGAAAACCCCTTTGAGCTGAAGCTTTGTCAAATGTTCCAAATATACTTGAGAAAGACCAATTTTTGTCTGGGTACTCAATAGCTTTACCCGCAGATAAAGCTAATTTACTAAGAGAAAAATTAAATAAGATTAAAAAGTATAATACTAATTTACTAAACCTCATTTATTTCTTCTCTCTCATCGCCATCACCGTACTTGCGTTACTGGAAGCTGTAATAATGGGTGTGGAAATCGATACTGGAAGTGGCCTTGTGCTTTCTATTTTTGGAAGCAAAGGAAGAATAATTAAAAAGTGAAAAAAGTAATACGCAGTCGCTAATCTAGATAATACAACATAAATACCTTCAGCAGGCATTGCTCCTAAATACCCAAGTGCGATACAATCAATTACTAAAAACCAGAAAAATAGTTTATATAAAGGCCTAAATTGACTAGATCTAACAGAAGATCTATCTAACCATGGTAATACAAATAAAACCATGATCGCACCAAACATAAATAAAACACCACCAAGCTTATCAGGAATAGCTCTTAAAATAGCATAAAAAGGTAGGAAATACCATTCAGGTACAATATGCGCAGGTGTGACCATTGGATTGGCTGGTATGTAATTATCAGGATGACCCATGAAATTGGGAAAAAAGAAAACTGCAGCTGCAAAAATAGTAGCAAAGACAGATAATCCAAACAAATCTTTAATAGTGTAGTATGGATGAAATGGAATTGTATCTTGTTTTCCTTTTACATCTATTCCAATAGGATTGTTTGAACCAAATCTGTGAAGTGCTACTAGATGGAGAATCACAACACCAACTATTACAAATGGTAAAACAAAGTGTAGTGAAAAAAATCTATTTAGTGTTGGATTATCGACTGAAAATCCTCCCCACAACCACGTTACTATACTTTCACCTACTAATGGTATAGCCGAAAATAAGTTCGTTATAACAGTTGCTCCCCAAAAACTCATTTGACCCCATGGTAAAACGTATCCCATAAAAGCAGTAGCCATCATTAGTAATAGTATTAAAACTCCAAGTATCCACAATATCTCCCTTGGTGCTTTATAAGATCCATAGTAGAGCCCTCTAAATATATGGATATAAACTACAATGAAGAAAAAACTAGCTCCATTCATATGAATATATCTTAACAACCAACCATGATTTACATCACGCATTATTCTCTCGACTGAATCAAAAGCATAATCAATGTGAGCTGTGTAATTCATTGACAAGACAATACCAGTCACAATCATTATAACTAATGTAATACCAGCTAATGAACCAAAGTTCCAAAAGTAATTCAGGTTTTTGGGTGTTGGATATTCATTCAATTCATGATTCATAAATGTAAATATTGGTAGTCTATAATCAATCCAATTGACTACAGGGTTTTTAAATTTTGGTTTAGACATATTTTAATAAGCTCCTAATAATCTTATCCTATTTTAATTAATGTATCTGACAAAAATGAGTATTGCGGAATCTCTAAGTTTGTTGGTGCTGGTCCTTTTCTAATTCTTCCAGAATGATCGTAATGTGAACCATGACATGGGCAAAACCAACCTCCATATTCACCTTTAACGTCACCTGATTTTTGTCCAAGTGGAACACAACCTAGATGAGTACAAACACCCACAAGTACAATATACTTTTCATTTTGAACACGTTCTTCATCTGTTTGAGGATCTCTTAATCCATCTAACAATTGATCCTTTGCTGAAGCTATTTCTTCTTTTGTACGATGTCTAATAAATACAGGTTTACCTCTCCATGTAACTGTGATGGCTTGACCTTCTTCTAATTGTTCTAAATCAACTTCTGTAGATGCTAATGCCAAGGTGTCTGCAGCTGGATTCATTTGGTTTATTAAAGGCCATACAAAAGAGGCTGCTCCAACAGCACCTAGAGCGTAAGTAGAGACCTGTAAAAAATCTCTTTTATTTTTATCATCAGGAGTGTTTTTATTCGTCATTCTTCGAGATTACCTTATAATATATATATAGCTCGTATAAAATTTTTTTCTAGTAAAAAATTTGTAATTTTTTAATTTTTATTCCCATTTAACATTTGGTGGTAAACTCATTAAAATTGCCTCAGGATTACCACCTGTATTGAGTCCAAAAATAGTACCTCTGTCATATAATAAATTAAACTCGACATACCTACCTCTTTTAACCAATTGAATATTTTTTTCTTTATCACTAAAATTTTTATCAACTCTTTCTTCGACAATTTTTGAAAATGAAGCTAAAAAAGTTTTACCTACGTCTTTGATAAAGTCGAAGTCTTTGTCCCATTTAAAGGTATTTAAGTAATCAAAAAAAATACCCCCTTCACCTCTCGCCTCATTTCTATGCGGGAGAAAAAAATAATCATCACACCATTTTTTATAGTTTTTATAATATTCCTTATCATATTTATCGCACATAGATTTAAGTTCTTTATGAAAAAAAATTGCAGATTTTTTATCTGGCAACATTGGCGTGAGATCACACCCTCCTCCAAACCAAAATTTTCTATTTTCACCTAAACCTGTTACTAAAAACCTTGTATTCATATGAGCTGCTGGTACAAAGGGATTATTCATATGTGCGACAACAGAAATGCCACTTGCCCAAAAATCACCTGTTTTTTCAGCACCAGGTATCTGACTTTTAAATTTATCTGAAAATTTTCCATAGACCGTAGAAATATTTGCGCCAACTTTCTCAAACACATTCCCTTTCATGATAGAAATAACCCCTCCACCTCCTCCATCTCTATCCCATTTTTTTTTTGTAAAAACTGGAGATTTTAACCCAGATACTTTCTCAGAATTATTATTGTTTATTTTAAAATTGTACTCAATTTTTGTAAAATCATTACAGATTTGATCTCTTAAATTTACAAACCAATTTTCAGCTAAAGTTTTTTTCTTATCAATCTCTGCGTTTTGATTTATAGGAGGTTGATTTAAAATATTTTCTATAAGTTTTTTTTTATTTATCATTATATATGAATTTCTATTTTTAGACTATTTTAGTACTTTATTCCTGAAACAAAAATCAAAACTTTTCAAATACAAAACTTTCAATTTTAATTTTTTTTAATATTGAAATAGTGTTTTCTTTATATTGATAACCTATAGCTTTTTCAATTTCATTAGATATTTTCTTATGTTTAAGGTTCGAGATTAAATTTCTATTTTTTAAAAAAAAACTTATATATTTATTTGGATATATTGGAGATTTAAATAATGAACAAAATCTGATAAAACGTAAAATTCGTAAATTATCTTCCAAGCACTTTTTTTTAAAATCACCAATGAAAATTATTTTTGAATTTTCTAAGTGTTCTAATCCAGAGTGAAAATCATATACTTTTTGGCTACTATCCATGTAAAGAGCATTAAAAGTTAAATCTCTTCTTAAACAGTCTTTATTAATTGATTTCACATATCTTACTTTTGTGTATCTACCATCTTGTTTAAAATCTTCTCGTAGTGATGTAAGGTTATATTCTTTATTATTTAATTTTATGATTAACACTCCAAAGTTGATATATGAGCTAATAAAATCTACTTCACTTGTTTTCAGAATATCAACTAATTCTATAGGGTTAATGTCACAAACAAAGTCTATATCATTTAATTTTTTTTTTAAGAAAAAATCTCTTATAGCGCCACCAACTATCCATATATTAAACTTATTTTTTTCAGCTAAGTCAAAAATTTTAAAAACATCATCATTTTTAATGTGGCTAAATAAATCAATAGACTTTATTGTAGTATTTTCCATTTATCTATTTAAATTTTCCCTTTTCAATTTTTCCATTAATAATTTTTGGTGGGGTATATTTTAGAGCAATATTATTATGAGGCTCAAAATATAAAAAAGAAAACATGATTGTTATTATAAAAAAAATAATACTTGTTAATAAACCTATATAATTTGCATTTTTTATTTTAAGTCTTTTTAAAATTTTACTTAATAAATAAAAAATTATTGATGATCCAAGTACACAAATTAAAATTATTATATATCGTTGCATGAAGGATATTCCCTTAAATTAAACCCGGCTGACAAAGTAACTAATAATCTAGCCGTTAAACCCCAGATGTTTTCATTTTTATATTTTACTTTCCAAGTCATGTTCATCAATGAATTTTTAGGTGCTTTAATTCTAAAATGATTTATAGGACTTAATAATTCTTCTGCATCAGCAATAAAAATTTTTTCTATTTCATTTAAGTCCGGCTTTAATGTTTCTTCTAAAAAGACATTGTTATTTAATTTTGAAATTATTGGTTTCACTTTATAACCTGTTCCTGTATAAAAAAAAGGTAATTCTCCTAAAATTTCTAAATCTGAACTTTTCAAATTAATTTCTTCATGAGTTTCTCTTAAGGCAGTAGTTTTCAAATTATTATCAAAACTCTCTTTTTTTCCTCCTGGGAAAGCAATTTGACCAGAGTGCTTTCTAAGGTTATTTTTCTTTTTAATTATAATTAATTGGTTCTTATTCTGAAGGTTATCTATTGAAAAAATTATCATTACAGCTGCTAACATAAATTCTTTACTATCTCTTTTTATATCTCCAGCAATTTTACAATTTTCAATACATTGTTTAATTTGATTTAAAGAAAACATCATTCATTTAACATAAAATAAATTAATATTACTTGCACTATTATTATAGTAAGAGTTTAAATTAGATTATGTATATTTATTTACCTATTGCAGAACAACCTATCAATGCTTTTATTGTTTTAGGAATAGGTTGGTTAGTTGGAATAATAATGGGAATGGTTGGAATTGGAGGAGGTTTCTTATTAACCCCTCTAATGATATTTTTTGGAATTCCATCGCCTGTTGCCGTTGCCTCAGTTGCTAATCAATTAGTTGCACCTTCAGTATCAGGTGTTCTTTCGCATTGGAAAAGTGGAAATGTAGATTTTAAAATGGGTACAATACTACTTGTTGGTGGTGTTATTGGTTCTTCGATTGGCGTCTTAATTTTCAACATTTTGAATGCTATTGGACAATTAGATTTAGTTATAAAATTATCATACGTTATCTTCCTTGCAATTATAGGTTTACTTATGTTTGTAGAATCTTTTAAACTAATTATTCAAACTAAAAGAGGTAAAGCTACTAGAGGTAAACTTCATCAGCATAATTGGTTACACGGATTACCATTTAAGACTAGATTTAGAAAGTCAAAACTTTATATATCTATTATTCTACCTCTAATAATAGGAGTTATTGTTGGCATTTTAGCTGCGTTAATGGGTATAGGTGGTGGCTTTATTATTGTCCCAGCAATGATTTATTTACTTGGAATGCCCACTTCATTAGTAATAGGAACCTCTTTATTCCAAATCATATTTGTCGCTGCCAATACTACAATTTTGCAAGCCTCACAAAATCAAACGGTTGATATTGTTCTAGCACTCATATTACTAATTGGGTCTGTAATAGGAGTACAAATAGGTTCTAAATTTTCAAACTTAATGAAAGGTGAACACTTAAGGCTTTTTCTTTCGTTTATAATTTTGTTAGTTGGTTTTAAATTAATTTTAGACCTTGTTACAATTCCATTAGATATTTTTTCAATTAGCGTAATTAAATGAGAACTTTAATCAAAAACATTTTCTTAATAATTATCATTACTTTAAACTCGTTTACAGTTTTTGCTAAAGACAATTTAGTAACAGATTTATCAGAAAGTACGGTAGAAATTTCTTCAACATTTTCGGGTGCTGATATTTTACTTTTTGGCGCTTACGACGGACAAAAGAATGATGACATAATTGTCGTGGTATCTGGTCAAAAAGGAAATATAAAAGTTGATAAAAAAGAAAAAAAATTCGGAATATGGATGATTACAGAAAGTATTAAATTCTCAAATGTTCCTAAATATTACTACATAGCTTCAAATAGAAAAATTGAAGAAATTACAAATAAAACCGAGATTAAAAAAAGAAAATTAAATTTTAATAATTTTGAACTAAATAACAATAAAATCGATTATAAAAATTTAGATAAAAAATGGTATGAAGCGCTTAAAAGAAATATGAAAAAAAAACAATTTTGGAAAATTGAAGAAAATTCAATTAAATTAAATAAAAATACCTTATTTAGAAAAACTCTATCTCTACCTTCAAACGTTTCTACAGGAATGTACATTGTTAAAATATTACACTATAGAAAAGGCAACCTTATTTCTCAGGAAGAAAGCAAGATTAAAATTGATAAAACTGGGATAAGCGCCAATATATATAATATAGCTCAAAATTTTTCTGCAATTTATGGTATAATTGCTGTTATAATAGCATTATTTTTTGGTTGGTTTACGAATTTTATTTTTAGAAGAATTTAATTATGAATAATAAATCTAAATATAAAACGCATAAAAGAATATTTTTAGTTGTCGCTGATAACACTTCTGAAATGCATCAAGCTTTATATTATGCAGCAAGAAGGGCCGCAACTGCAAATGGAGAGGTTGCTTTATTTAGATGTGTTGAACCATTAGAAGGTCAATTATGGGGTGGTGTTAGTAACATCATGGAAAATGAAGCCGAGCAAGAAAGTAAACAATTACTTCATGAGTTAAGTTCATACTGTGAAAAACTGGGAACAAATAAACCAAAAACTTATTTGAAAAAAGGTAACACCTCTGATGAGTTAATTAAATTAATCAATACCGAAAAAAGAATAAAGGTGCTCGTCCTTGGAGCTTCCATAGAGACTGGAAACCCAGGACCACTGATAAACTTTGTAATGAATTCAAGTTTTGAGAGTCGAGTTCCAATAACAATAGTGCCTGGAAATTTGACTGATGAGCAAATAGATGATCTTATTTAAAAAAAAGTTGATTTTATTTCACTTCAGTTTATCAAGTAATTATGAGAAAATTTTTTCAACTAAACATTAAGTTATTAACAATTATATTATTTACGATTATGTCTACAAAAACAGTTACAGCCTCAAAATCAAATTTCATTACTCTAAAAACTTCTAAAGGTTCAATAATAATAAAAACCTTACCAAAAATAGCACCCAATCATGTAAAGAGGATAAAAGAACTTGTCTCATCCGGATTTTATAACGGAATTATTTTTCATAGAGTTATAGAAGGTTTCATGGCTCAAACAGGTGACCCACTTGGAAATGGAACAGGCGGTTCTGGTAAAAATTTAAAAGCTGAATTCTCTGAATATAAATATAAATACGGTACTGTTGGTATGGCTAGATCAATGAACCCAGATAGTGGAGATAGTCAATTTTTTATTTGTTTTGATGGCTGTGGTCATTTAACGGGTCAATATACTGTTTGGGGACAAGTTGAAACTGGAATGGAAGTGGTTGAAAAAATTGAGATTGGTGAACCTCCTTCTAATCCAGATCAAATAATTGAAGCTTTCATTGGTAAAAAGAAAACTAAATAGTTACAACTCTTATTGAATTCGTAGTGCCCTCTACTCCAAACGGCATACCTGCAACTACAATTATATTCTCATTAACCTTGGCTAGTTTATTTATTTTTATTGTTTCTCGAGCCTCTTTAATTGCTGCTTCATATCCTTGAACTTTACTAAGAAATGATCTTGCACCCCATAATAGAGATAGTTTTCTTCTAACTATATTTTCAGGTGTCATTACGATCAAAAGTAAGTCAGGTCGCTCTCTACTAATTCTAAAAGCAGTTTTTCCAGAGGCTGTAAAAGCTACAATAGCTTTTGCATTAACTGTTTCTGCTAAATTTACAGCTGCATTTGAAACAGCATGATATATTGAATTTTCCTTTTTTAAAGCTCTTGGAGAATCGTGTGGATGTAACTTAATATGCATTTCAGTTGCTTCTAAAATGTTTGACATGGTATTTACTGAGTCGACAGGATACTGACCAACGGCAGTTTCTGCAGATAACATAACTGCATCTGCCCCATCAAAAACTGCAGTTGCTACATCTGAAGCTTCAGCTCTAGTTGGAACTGGAGTACTTATCATTGATTCAAGCATTTGTGTTGCAACAATTACTGGTTTACCTAAAACTCTACAGGCCATTATTATATTTTTTTGAATCCCTGGGACATTAGAAGGTGGCAATTCTACACCTAAATCACCTCTTGCTACCATAATACCATCAGATAATTCAATAATTTGATCTAAATCATTTAATGCGGATGGTTTTTCAATTTTAGAGATAAGTGGTTTTTTATTTTTAATTATTTTTTTTACATACTTTACATCATTAACTTTTTGAACAAAAGACAAAGCTATCCAATCTATTTCATTTTCTAAAATAAAAGTTAAATCATTTCTGTCTTTTTTGGTAATAGGTTTTGTATCTAAAATTAAGTTTGGAAGGTTCACACCTTTATTGCTAGAAAGATTACCACCTACTAAAACCTTTGTTTTTAATATATCTTTTTTTTTGGATAATACTTTTAATTTTATTTTACCATCATCAATTAATATTATGGAGTTTGTTTTAATAGATTTATAAATTTCATTGTGTCCTAAGTAAGCTCTTTTTCTTGAGCCAATTTCTTTTTCTTTATCTAATATAAATAAATCATTTACTTTTAATTTAACGTTATCTTCAACTTTACCAATTCTGAATTTAGGACCTTGTAAATCTGCTAAAATTCCAAGTTGTAATTTAAACTTAGTTTCTATACGACGTATTATATTTATTTTGCTTAGATGATCTTCATGTGAACCATGGCTAAAGTTTAATCTAAAAACATTTACACCAGCAAAAATAAGTTTTTTTATTTTGTTTTCAGTATTTGATGATGGACCAAGCGTTGCAACTATTTTTGTAGATCTTAAAAATTGAGTATTCTTCATAATGACTGTATAACACATAAAAACATCACAAAAAAATTAATTATTTGTATTTTCGGCAAGTAAATTGCAATTGCTTCACAACGGAGTAAAATATGGCACAAATAATACCTTTTCCATTTCATAAAATTAAAAATAAAAATAATCATTTTACCGAAAAACATATTTTACATATGATTAAAAATATAAGAGAGAATTATCCTCCCTCACTTTGGAATACGATTTACCAACTATCAAAAAAAGGACATTTAAATTGTGACGGAGACGCAAAAAAAACTCAATAAATCGTAATTATTTTATTATTTTATAAATTAAAGTTTTAGAATATATTTTTAATACTGTGACTTTATATAAATATCCAATTTTATACTCTTTTAGACGTTGTCCTTATGCTATGAGAGCTCGTTTCTCTATAAGGTTGTCAGGAATAAAAGTAGAATTAAGAGAAATATTATTAAAAAAAAAACCTGAAGAATTCCTTAATGCTTCAATTGATGGAACAGTGCCTATTTTAGTTATTTCTGATGAAATAATAATTCAGGAAAGCTTAGATATAGTAAATTGGTCTTTAAAATCCAAAGAAGATGGAATTTTTGAATTACATGATCCTGAAAACCTTTTATCATTTTGCGATAATGATTTTAAAATGAATCTAGATCGTTATAAATACCCAACAAGATACGAAGGAATTAATCCTATTCATCATAGAAACGAAAATGTTAAATATCTAACTTTACTAAATAGTAAATTAAAATATTCAAAATTTCTTTCGAGTGATGAACTTAACTATTTAGATTATTGCATATTCCCATTCATAAGACAGTTTCGTAATGTAGATCATTTATGGTTTGAAAATTTAAATTTATCTAAACTTAATTATTGGTATTCATTAATTGTAGAAAGTCGTGAATTTAATGATATTATGAAAAAGTATAATGTGTGGGAATCTTCAGAATCTCCTCTTATAACAAATTTTATAACTTAAGGAATGATATGAAAGAAGCGTTTATATGTGAAGGTATTAGAACTCCAATAGGAAGATTTGGTGGAGTATTATCCTCAATCAGAACAGATGATTTAGCTGCCTTACCATTGAAAAAATTAAAAGAAGATTTGAAAGATGTTGATTGGGAAAGTATAGATGAGGTTTTTTTTGGGAATGCAAATCAAGCAGGTGAAGATAATAGAAACATTGCTAGGATGGCTTTGTTACTTGCTGATTTTCCTGAAAGTATACCAGGTATAACATTGAATAGATTATGTGCATCGGGCATGGAAGCTGTCATTGCTGGCGCAAGAATGATTAAAGCTGAAGAAGGAGATTTTATAATAGCAGGTGGTGCAGAAAGCATGAGTAGAGCTCCTTTTGTAATACCTAAGGCAGATTCTGCATTTTCTAGGAATGCTGAAATATATGATACAACAATTGGGTGGAGGTTTGTAAACCCTAAAATGAAGTCAAATTATGGTATAGATTCTATGCCAGAGACAGCTGAAAATGTGGCTGAAAAATTTCAAATCACAAGACAAGATCAAGACTTATTTGCCTATAGAAGTCAAATTAAAGCAGCTAATTCAATCGACAATGGTAGAATTTCTAAAGAAATTTTACCTGTAACAATAAAACAAAAAAGAAAAGATGATTTAATAGTCAACAAAGATGAACACCCTAGAAAAACTGACCTAGAAAAACTTTCAAAATTATCAACCCCTTTTAGAAATGATGGTTCGGTAACAGCAGGTAATTCTAGTGGAGTTAATGACGGCGCAGCTGCTTTAATAATTGCAAGCGAGGATGCTATTAAGAAAAATAATTTAAAACCAATTGCTAGAATAGTTAATGCTGCAAGCTCTGGTGTTGAACCTAGAATTATGGGAATGGGGCCTGTTTCAGCAACCGAAAAAGTTTTAAAAAAATCAAATATGAAATTAAATCAAATTGACACCGTTGAAATTAATGAAGCGTTTGCAGCACAAGTTCTAGCATGCACAAGAGAATTAGGAATACAAGACGATGATCCAAGAATAAACCCAAATGGAGGTGCTATTGCCTATGGTCATCCTTTAGGCATGTCAGGAACAAGATTAGTTTTGTCAGCGTCTAAAGAATTAGAGTCAACTAATTTAAAATATGCTTTATGCACTATGTGTGTTGGTGTTGGTCAAGGATCTGCGGTCATACTTGAAAAAGTTTAATTGTTAAATTATTGCTTGCCTATCAAAAGATGTAGACTTGAATAAAATATATATTTTATCATCTTTTTTGACTTTAAGCTTTTCAAGCTGATATTTTGTTATTCTAATCAACAAGAATTGAAAATCTTGAGAATTTCCAATCTTTATTATTAATTCAGAAAAAGCTGTATCATCTTCTCCTTTAATTTTTTCAACATTACCAAACAATTGATTTTCAGTGATACTATCTGAATTAATATTTTTACTTATTAGAATATCTCTGGCCCTAATTCTAACTCTTATCTTTTCTCCAATTTTTTTAAAGTCACCAGGCAAAATAATTTCAAAACCACTTATTAAAATTTTAGTTATATTTAAAGACGAATTTTTTTCAAAAATTACACCTTCCAAAATTGAACTACTTTCAAATTTACCAAAGATATTGGTAAATTCCTTTTCTAAAAAAATTTGTGATAATTTTCCACAAGTAACTATTTTTCCTTCTTCTAGGATAATTACATTATCTGAAATTTGAGCTATCTCCTCTACTGAATGAGAGATTATCAAAATTGGAATTTCAAATTTTTTATTAATTTCTTTTAATAATGAAAGAACAGTAGCTTTATTTTTAATGTCCAAAGATGACATTGGTTCATCTAGAATTATAAAGTCTGATTTAATAGCTAATGTCCTACATAAGTTTACCAATTGCTTTTGACCGCCAGACAATTGATCAGGAAATTTATTTAAAAATTCTTTTATACCCAAAGACTGAATTATATGCTCTACATCAAGACTTTCAGAATTTGTTTTTTTAATTTTTGA
>SGYL01000006.1 GCA_004213885.1 Alphaproteobacteria bacterium | reverse complement strand
GGAGAAGAAATAGAAATTGTTGGATTAAAAGACACAACAAAAACCACCTGTACTGGTGTTGAGATGTTCAGAAAGCTGTTAGATCAAGGTGAAGCTGGAGATAATGTAGGAGTTCTTTTAAGAGGAACAAAAAGAGAAGAAGTCGAAAGAGGACAAGTTTTATCTGCCCCAGGTTCTATCAAGCCGTTTAAAAAGTTTAAAGCTGAAGCTTATGTATTGACCAAAGAAGAGGGTGGAAGACATACACCTTTTTTTAGTAATTACAGACCACAGTTTTACTTTAGAACAACAGATGTCACAGGGTCAGTAGAATTACCATCAGGGACAGAAATGGTAATGCCAGGAGATAATATAGCAATGACGGTTGAATTAATACAGCCAATAGCAATGGATGAAGGGTTAAGATTTGCAATAAGAGAAGGTGGTAGAACTGTTGGCGCAGGAGTTGTGTCGAGTATCGAATCATAATTATTTAGGATTATTTAATGGAAAATCAAAATATTAGAATAAGGCTTAAGGCTTTTGATCATAGAATACTTGATCATTCTACATCTGAGATAGTTAATACGGCCAGAAGAACAGGAGCTCAGGTTAAAGGTCCGATACCTTTGCCTGTTTCATTAAAAAGATTTACTGTATTAAAAAGTCCTCATGTTGATAAAAAAAGTAGAGAACAATTTGAAATTAGAACTCATAAAAGATTATTAGACATAATTGAGCCAACACCTCAAACAGTTGATGCTTTAATGAAATTAGATCTAGCTTCTGGTGTAGATGTAGAAATAAAGATTTAAGAGTTTATTATGCGAAGTGGATTAATTTTAAAAAAAATGGGCATGACTAGGATCTTTGATAATTCTGGAAATTCATTTCCTGTAACAGTTTTGAAACTGGAGGAAAATCAAGTTGTAAAGGTTCTAGATCGTAATAAAAATGGTTACTTTGCAATTCAAGTTGGTACTGGAAAAGTTAAAACAAAGAATATTGGTAAAGCTATTAGAGGTCATTTTGCAAAATCAAATGTTGAACCAAAAAAAATTTTAAAAGAATTTCGTGTAGATGAGGACATGTTAGTTGAAGAAGGTAAAATATTTTCTATAAATCACTTTAGTGTAGGTCAAAAAATTGATGTTTCAGGCGTATCACATGGTAAGGGATTTTCGGGTGGTATGAAAAGACATAATTTTGCTGGGTTAGAAGCAACACATGGTGTATCAATTAGTCATAGATCACACGGTTCCACTGGAAACAGCCAAGATCCAGGTAGAGTATGGAAAGGGAAAAAGATGGCTGGCCAATATGGAAATGTTAATAAAACAATCCAAAATCTTATAGTCCTTCAAATTAATGACGTAGATGATTTGCTTTATGTTAAGGGATCTGTACCTGGTCCAAAAAATGGTTATTTAACAGTAAGAGATGCTATAAAGTCAACCTTACCTGAAAGTGCTTTAAAACCTGCTGGTCTTAAAAATAATGAAAAATCAGAGATAAATATTTCTAATCAAAAAGAAATTTTTCAAGATGAAGATGCTAGTATTAAAACTGAAAACGTTGAAGTTAAAAATGAGCAATCTAATGATCAAAAAGTAACTGGAAAAACCATCACTTCTGGTGATGAATCATCTAATTCAGAGATAACAGATACTTATAAAAATACTATTAATAAAGAGGTTTAAAATTGAAAGTTAAGACTTTAAATAAAACCAAGTCAAATAACTCTGAAGTTGTAATTAAGGATGAAATATTTGGTATTGATCCTAACGAAGATGTTATTTTGAGAGTTTTAAATTGGCAACTTGCTAAAAAGCAGCAAGGAAATCACAAAGTTAAATCTAGAAGTGAAGTTAAATCTACAACAGCAAAAATGTATAGGCAAAAAGGAGGAGGAAGGGCTCGTCATGGAGCTTCATCAGTTGTTCAATTTCGTGGTGGTGGAGTTGTTCATGGTCCAGTTCCAAGGTCTCATGCGTACAAGTTGCCAAAAAAAATTAGAGTGTTAGGATTGAAATCTGCTTTGTCGCAGAAAGCAAAAAATAATAACGTTTTCATTTTTAATATTGAAAAAATTTCAAAAAAAACTTCCGAAATAGTTAAAACTTTTTCTAAAGAAGGCATCAAAAAAGTTTTATTAGTTTTAGGTAAAGACGATAAGCAAGATGATCTGAATTTAGCTATTCGAAATATTCCTTTAGCTGATGCAATTAATCAGGTTGGTTTAAACGTATATGATGTTTTAAAAAAGGATCACATTCTTTTTACCGAACAAGGCTTAAAAGAATTTGAAGATAGGTTATCTAAATGATTAAATATAGAAATAAACTTAAAGAAATTGATTTAAATAAATCATACCAAATTATTCATAAACCAATATTAACTGAAAAAGCTACTAAACTGTCAGAGTTTAATAAAGTTGTATTTGAGGTAGCTTCTAAAAGTAATAAAAATGAAATTAAAGGTGCAATCGAACAACTTTTTTCAGTTAAAGTTAAGGCGGTGAATATTATTAATACTAAAGGTAAGGTAAAAAGATTTAAGGGTGTTTTAGGTAAAAGAAATGATGTTAAAAAGGCCGTTATCACGTTAGTAGAGGGAAATACAATTGATATTTCTGCAGGAGTTTAATTTATGGCTTTAAAACAGTATAAACCAATTACGCCCGGTCAAAGAGGTCTTGTATTAATTGACAGAACGGAACTTTTCAAAGGTAAGCCAGTCAAAAAGTTAACAATAGGACTAACAAAATCTGGGGGAAGAAATAATACTGGCAGAATTACATCTTGGCAAAAAGGTGGTGGGCACAAGAAAAAATATAGGATAATTGATTTTAAAAGAACAAAATTTGATATTGAAGCCACTGTTGAAAGAATTGAATACGACCCAAATAGATCGGCATTTATTGCTTTGATTAAATATGATGATGGGGAATTGAGCTATATATTAGCTCCACAAAAATTATTAATAGGTAACAAAGTTATTTCTTCAAATAAAGCAGATATTAAACCTGGTAACGCTATGCCGTTAAATGCAGTTCCAGTTGGTACGATCATACATAATGTTGAGTTAAAACCTGGTAAGGGAGGGCAAATAGCAAGATCAGCTGGATCATATGTTCAACTCATTGGTAAAGATTTATCATACTCTATTTTGAGGCTTGCGTCTGGAGAGGTTAGATTAGTTTTATCAACTTGCATGTGTTCTATAGGAGCTGTGTCTAATCAAGATAATCAAAATCAAAATTTCGGCAAAGCTGGAAGAAAAAGATGGATGGGCAAAAGACCTTCTGTTAGAGGCGTAGCAATGAATCCAATAGACCATCCTCATGGAGGAGGAGAGGGTAGAACTTCTGGAGGTAGACACCCAGTTACGCCTTGGGGCAAACCTACAAAAGGGAAACGAACAAGAAATAATAAGAAAACTGATAGATTAATAATTAGAAGAAGGAACAAATAAAGTTATGACTAGGTCTGTATGGAAAGGTCCTTTCGTAGACGGGTACTTGATAAAAAAAGCTGATGTTGTTAGAGAATCAGGTAGAAATGATGTTATTAAAACATGGTCAAGACGATCTACCATAATGCCACAGTTTGTAGGCTTGACCTTTGGCGTACATAATGGAAAAAAGTTCATTCCAGTAACAGTTACTGAAGCTATGGTTGGGCATAAATTTGGTGAATTTTCTCCTACAAGAACATTTTATGGCCACGCAGCTGATAAAAAAGTTAAGGGTAAATAAATGAGTATAAAGTCAAATATTCGTAGAGAAAAGGACAATGAAGCTAAAGTTGTTTTAAAGAATTTGAGAATTAGCCCTCAAAAGTTAAACTTAGTGCTTGGAATGATTAGAAGGCAAAAAGCAGATGTAGCTGTATCAAAGCTTCAGTTTTCAAAGAAAAGAATTTCAAAAGATGTAGAAAAAGCACTAAAATCAGTAATTTCAAATGCTGAAAATAATCATTCATTGGATATAGATAAATTATATGTGAAAGAAGCCTTTGTTGGAAAAGGGATTGTTATGAAAAGATTTCATGCAAGGGCAAGAGGAAGAGGCGCAAGAATTTTAAAACCTTTCTCTAATTTGACGATTATACTTTCTGAAGAAACGGAGGAAAAAAATGGGTCAAAAGACTAAACCCTTAGGTTTCAGATTAGGTGTAAATAGAACGTGGGATTCCCGTTGGTTTGGAACCAGGCTCTATGCTGATCAATTACATCAAGACTTGAAGTTAAGAAGATATCTTTTTGCTAAATTAAAAGCAGCTGCAGTAAGTAAAGTTGTTATTGAAAGACCTGCTGGTAAAACAAGAGTGTCAATATATGCAGGAAGACCTGGACTTGTGATTGGAAAGAAAGGTCAAGATATAGAAACATTAAGAAAAAATTTAGCAAAGCAAATTGGTAATGATGTAAATCTTAATATAATCGAAGTTAGAAAACCTGAGTTAGATGCAAAATTAGTTGCTGAAGCAATCGCACAACAATTAGAAAGAAGAGTAGCTTTTAGAAGGGCTATGAAACGTTCGGTTCAAGCAGCTTTAAGATTAGGTGCAAAAGGAGTTAGAATTAATTGTGCTGGTCGTTTAGGTGGTGCTGAAATAGCAAGAACAGAATGGTATAGAGAAGGAAGGGTTCCTTTACATACTCTGAGGGCTGATGTTGATTATGGTGAAGCTACGGCATTTACTACTTATGGAGCAACAGGGGTTAAGGTTTGGATATTTAAAGGTGAAATCATGGAACATGATCCAATGGCTCAAGACAAGCTTCTAAATAACAAACCGCAGAACCAGATTTAAAAGAGAAGATTATGTTACAACCTAAAAGAACTAAATTCAGAAAAGCACATAAAGGTAGAATACATGGTATGGCTAAAGGTGGTGTATCATTGAACTTTGGTTCATATGGATTAAAAGCAACTCGACCTGAGAGAGTGACAGCAAGACAAATCGAATCAGCTAGACGTGCTATAACTCGACATTTGAAAAGAACAGGAAGATTGTGGATTAGAATTTTTCCAGATGTGCCAGTTTCAAAAAAACCTGCTGAAGTTAGAATGGGGAAAGGTAAGGGTACACCTGAATTTTGGGTTTGCAGGGTGAAGCCTGGTAAAATTATGTTTGAATTAGATGGAGTTACTGAAGAATCTGCAAAAGAAGCTTTTTCTCTTGCTGCTGCTAAATTACCACTCGAAACAAAGTTTGTAAGAAAAATAATTTAAGGTTTGTTATGGCTAAATATAAATCAAAAGATCTTTTAACTAAAACAAAAGACGAATTAAAAGATAGAATACAATTTTTAAGAAAAGAACAATTTAATTTAAGGTTCCAAGCAGTAAATGGGCAGATTGAAAACCCACTTAGGTTTAAATTAATTCGAAGAGAAATAGCTGCTATCAAAACTATTATAAATAATAATTTAATGAAGGTTAAGTAATGCCAAAAAGGATATTAACAGGAAAAGTTGTAAGTAATAAGGCTGATAAAACAATTACAGTATTAGTTGAGAGAAGGATAATGCATCCTATTTATAAAAAATTTGTTACAAAGTCTAAAAAAATTCATGCTCATGATAAAGATAATAAGTTTCAACCTGGGGATACAGTTGAAATAATTGAGACAAAACCTATTTCAAAAACTAAAAAATTTGAAGTGATTTACTAATTTGGAGAATTAAATGATTCAGATGCAAACAAAGTTAGATGTTGCCGATAATTCAGGTGCTAGATTATTACAGTGTATTAAAGTTTTAGGTGGCAGCAAGCGTAAAACTGCTTCTGTCGGTGATGTAATCGTAGTTTCAATCAAGGAAGCTATTCCTCGAGGTAGAGTAAAGAAAGGTGATGTACATAGGGCAGTAATTGTCAGAACATCTAAGGAAGTTAAAAGAAATGATGGAACATGCATTAGATTTGATAAAAACGCGGCTGTACTTGTCAATAAAAGTAATGAGCCAATAGGGACAAGAATATTTGGGCCTGTTACCAGAGAACTTAGAGGAAAAAAATTTATGAAAATAGTATCATTAGCACCGGAAGTTTTATAATGAAAAAATTCAAATTAAAAAAAGGAGACAATGTTACCGTTATATCAGGTAAGGATAAAGGTAAGTCTGGTGAAATAATTGAAGTTTTAAAGAGCATAGATAAAGTTAAAGTGCGTGGCGTTAATATCGTAAAAAAACATAGAAAACCAACACAAGAAAATCCAGGTAAAATTGATGAAATTGAGCTTCCAATTCATATATCAAATGTCGCATTTCTTGACCCTAAAAACTCAAAGCCTACAAGACTTAAATATGAGATTAATAAAAAAGAAAAAATTAGACTGACAGTTTCATCTGGTTCAAAAGTTTGATTTAGGAGTAATTATGATTGAAAGATTATATCAAAATTATAAAAATGAAGTTGTAACAGTTTTACAAAACAAATTTAACTATAAAAACGTAATGGAAATTCCAAAAATTGATAAAATTGTCATTAATATGGGAGTTGGAGAAGCTGTAAAGGATTCAAAAAAAATTGAAATTGCTCAAAAAGAATTAGCTTCAATTACTGGTCAGTTTCCAATTATTACTAAAGCAAAAAAAGCAAATGCTAGTTTTAAACTTAGAGAAGGGATGTCAGTTGGTCTTAAAGTTACATTAAGAAAAAGTAAAATGTATGAGTTTATAGATAGATTAATTAATATCGCTTTACCTAGAGTTAGGGACTTTAGGGGTATTAGTAATAAAAGTTTTGATGGTAAAGGAAATTATTCTTTAGGTTTAAAAGAACAATTTATTTTTCCTGAAATTGAATATGACACGGTTGATACTCCTCGAGGAATGGATATCACGATTGTTACTACTGCGAAAACAGATGACGAGGCAAGGGAATTGTTAAAAAATTTTAATTTCCCTTTTGTTAAATAATATATGGAGAGGATTTATGGCTAAATTGAGTGCTATACAAAAAAACTTAAAAAGAGTTAAGCTGGTTAGTAAATACAGCTCAAAAAGATCTAAATTAAAAAAAATCTGCTGCGATAAAAGTTTATCTATTGAAGAAAGGTTTAACGCTCAATTGAAATTGTCAGAATGCCCGCGTAATGGGGCAAAAATCAGGTTAAGAAATAGATGTGAAGTTACTGGAAGGCCAAGAGGATTTTATAGAAAATTTAAGATGTCTAGAATAGCTTTAAGAGAGCATGCTTTAGCTGGTCTTATACCGGGCATGGTTAAGTCAAGTTGGTAAGGGGTGAATTAAAATGTCAATGAGTGATACACTGGGTGATATGTTAACAAGAATCAGGAATGGACAAACAACAAATAAAAAAGTTGTTGATGCTCCAGCTTCCAGATTTAGAAAAAATGTTTTAGAAGCCTTAAAAAGAGAAGGCTTCATAAGAAACTTTGAAGAAAAAGAAATGAGACCAGGAATTAATTTTTTTGAAATTGAACTCAAATATTATAATGGTAAACCTGTAATATCTGAAATTAAAAGAGTTTCAAAACCAGGAAGAAGAGTTTATTCAAGTATAAAAAATTTACAAAAAACTTATAACGGTTTAGGTGTTTCTATTTTGTCAACTCCAAGAGGTGTAATGAGTGACAATGAGGCAAGACAAGCTAATGTTGGTGGAGAGGTTTTATGTACTATATATTAGAGGTGTTTTATGTCTAGAATTGGTCAAAGTCCTGTTAGCATTAAAGAAAATGTTGAAGCTATTTTAGAAAATAAATCGCTTAAACTTAAAGGTCCTAAAGGATTTTTAGAAATGGAAGTTTCAAATTCCGTAGATTTAAAAATCAATGATGATAACATTTTAATAGAAAATAAAGATAATACACTAAAGGGTAAAGCCAATTGGGGTACAACAAGAGCTTTGATAAACAATATGGTAATTGGTGTAACAACTGGATTTACCAAGAATTTAGAAATTGTTGGAGTTGGATATAGAGGTGCTGTTTCAGGAAAAAAATTAACATTGAACCTTGGTTTAAGTCATGCAGTTGAAATTGAAATACCAGATGATATTGAAGTTAAAATGGATGGTAATACGAAACTGGCTATAAGTAGTGTAAATAAACAGAAACTTGGTCAATTTTGTTCTTTTATAAGGTCAAAGAGACCACCAGAGCCGTTTAAAGGTAAAGGGATTAGATATGCAGATGAGTATATTATTAGAAAAGAAGGTAAGAAAAAATAGGTTGAACAATGAGTATAAAAAAATCTCTATTTGATAAAAGAAAATTAAGAAATAGATCATCAATTAAAAAAAATATTGGGAATAAATTTAGGCTTTCAGTTTTTAGATCAAATAAACATATTTACTGTCAGATAATTGATGATGTTAAGCAAATAACATTATGTTCTTCATCTACCTTAGATCCTGAAGTCAAAAAAGATCTAAAAAGTTCAGGTACAATTGATGCGGCAGAAAAAGTTGGAAAAGATATAGCAGCAAAGGCAAAAAAAATTGGTTTTGAAATAGTTGTTTTTGATAGAGGAGGATATCTCTATCATGGAAGGGTTAGATCATTGGCTGAAGGCGCTAGATCTAGTGGATTAAAATTTTAAGGATAATTTATGAATCAGATTGATATTAAAAAAAATAATAAAGATGAAACTGAACTGACAGATAAGTTAGTTGGCATTAATAGAGTTGCTAAAGTTGTTAAAGGAGGAAGAAGATTTGGGTTTGCTGCTTTAGTAGTCGTTGGAGATATGAGAGGTAGAGTAGGATTTGGAACTGGTAAAGCTAAAGAAGTCCCGGAAGCTATTAAAAAAGCTACTGATGATGCAAAAAAGAAAATGATAAGAGTTCCTTTAAAGGAAGGAAGAACTCTTCATCATGATATGAAAGGTCATTATGGTGCAGGAAAAGTTGTTTTAAGATCTGCCCCCCCTGGAACAGGCATAATTGCAGGAGGGCCTATGAGAGCAGTTTTTGAAACTCTTGGTGTGCAAGATGTTGTTGCTAAATCTGTTGGAACCTCAAACCCCCATAATATGATTAAAGCTACTTTTGAAGCTTTTTCTTTTATGAACTCACCAAGAAGTATTGCTTCTAAGAGAGGTAAAAAAGTCTCAGAAATTTTTGGGTCTAAAGAAAATAATTAAATGAATTGATGATGAACGATATGAGTAAGAAAAATATTAAAATCATGCTTGTTAAAAGTGGAATTGGCAGAAAGTCTGATCAAAAAAAGACATTAATTGGTTTAGGGTTAAATCGTGTTGGTAAGATCAGAGAACTTGAGGATACACCTTCAGTTCGTGGGATGGTTAATAAAGTTAGTCATTTAGTAAAAATAATTTAATAGTTATCGGAGTAAATTATGCAATTAAATCAACTCAAATCTGATAATAAAAAAACTAAAAAAAGAATTGGTAGGGGTATTGGTTCAGGAACTGGAAAAACCTCTGGTAAAGGACATAAGGGGCAAAAAGCAAGATCTGGTGTTGCGATTAAAGGTTTTGAAGGTGGCCAGATGCCAATTCACAGAAGATTACCTAAAAGAGGTTTTAAAAATATATTTAGAACAGAATATGTTCCAATTAATTTAGGTATAATTCAAAAGTTAATAGACGAGAAGAAAATATCTGCTGCGAAACCATTAGACATTGAAACTCTATTAAAAGTAGGTCTATTAAAGAAAAAAAATAATTACATTAAAATCTTAGCTAAAGGCGAATTTAAAAGTAAGCTAAAGTTTATAGGCTTCAATTTTTCAAAAAATGCTAAAATCATTGTCGAAAAAAATGGTGGCGCTTTTGAAAATTTAAACAACAATTAAATTATCATGGCTGATCAAAATATATTCGGTACATTTGGAAAAGCTAAAGAACTTAGACAAAGAATACTATTCACATTAGGAGCTTTAATTATATATAGGCTTGGTACTTATATTCCTGTTCCTGGTATAAATCCTACTGTTCTTAATGAGATTGTTAATCAAACAAGTGGTGGTGTGCTAGGTATGTTCAATATGTTTTCAGGAGGTGCTCTTGGAAGAATGACAATCTTTGCCTTAACAATAATACCTTATATTTCTGCTTCGATTATTATGCAATTGATGACTTCGTTATCACCTCAAATAGCTCAATTAAAAAAAGAAGGTGAATCAGGTCGACAAATTATAAATCAATATACCAGATATTTGACAGTTTTGTTAGCTACAGTCCAAGCTTGGGGGTTTGCTGTTGCATTAGAAAGTACATCTGGAGCAAGTGGCTCTTTAGTATTAAATGCTGGAATTTATTTTAAAATAACTACTGTTGTTACTTTAGTAGGCGGTGTTATGTTTTTATTATGGCTTGGAGAACAAATTACTGAGAGAGGATTAGGTAATGGCGTATCATTAATAATTTTTTCTGGTATTGTTGCTGAATTACCTAGAGCTTTGGCGCAAATATTAGAGCAAGGAAGAACAGGAGCTATATCTCCAATTTTAATTATAATAATTTTTGTATTAGCTATAGCAGTCATAGCATTTATTGTTTTTATTGAAAGATCTCAAAGAAAAATTATAGTTCAGTATCCTAAAAGACAAGTAGGAAATAAAATTTTTTCTGGTGATTCTTCTCATCTTCCCTTAAAAATCAATGTCCCTGGAGTAATTCCACCAATTTTTGCGTCTGCACTTCTTTTGTTACCTACGTCAGTAAGCTCTTTTGCAGGTATTGGTTCAGATAGTCCTGAGTGGTTGATTACTATTAATTCTCTATTAGGTAGAGGTCAACCTATATATTTAGCTATATATATAGGATTAATTGTATTCTTTGCTTTTTTTTATACTGCAATAGTATTTAATCCAGATGAAACAGCAGATAATTTAAAAAGGAATGGTGGATTTGTTCCTGGCATAAGGCCTGGACCACCTACTGCAGATTATTTAGATTTTGTTTTGACTAGATTAACTGCTATTGGAGCCTTATATCTCTCAGCAGTTTGTATATTGCCTGAAATTTTAATATCTAAATATTCAATACCTTTTTACTTTGGGGGAACTAGTCTTTTGATTGTTGTAACAGTAGCAATTGATACTGTTACTCAAGCCCAATCGCATATGTTAGCACATCAGTATTCAGGGCTAATTAAGAAAAGAAGATTGGGAGGATATTCAAGATGAATATTATCTTATTTGGTGCTCCTGGTGCAGGTAAAGGAACACAAGCAAACTTTTTGATTAAAGAATTTGGCCTTATTCAAATTTCAACTGGAGATATGCTTAGAGATTCAGTCAAACGTAAAACAGAATTAGGAAAACAAGTTGAGAACATCATGGCTAATGGAGAGTTAGTATCTGACGATATTATTTTTTCACTTATTTATGAAAGATTAAAGAATAAAGATATAAAAAATGGATTTATTTTTGATGGTTTTCCAAGAAATTTAAAGCAAGCTCAAAAGTTAGACAAAATTATGAGTGATATGAATATGCATTTAGACTTTGTATTTCATATTGATGTAGATGAAAAAATATTGACTAGTAGGATTGAAAATAGAGCGAAACAAGAAAAAGTAATTAGAAAAGATGATACATCTGCTGTTTTGATTGAAAGACTAAAAGTCTATAATAGAGATACTAAACCTGTCCTTGATCACTATTTCAAGCAAAATATATTAAATGTAATTGATGGGATGGGAACAATCGATGAAGTTTCATCTAACATTTCTATGTTAATTAATAAAGACTTTAAGGTTGACTAGATTATGTTAAAGTTTATAATTCGCAAATCCCTATATTTTATGGAGAAGTCTAATGGCAAGAATAGCTGGTATTAATATACCTACTCATAAAAGAGTTGAAATCGCTCTAACATATATACATGGTATTGGCTTAAGTTCTAGTAAAAAAATATGTGAACTAGCCAATATTAAAGATCAAACAAGAGTGAATAATTTGACCGAAGGCGAATTGTCAAAAATTAGAGATATAATAGATAAAGATTATTTAGTTGAAGGTGATTTAAGAAGAAAAATATCACTTGATGTAAAAAGGTATCTAGATCTTGGGTGCTTAAGAGGTCTAAGACATAGAAAAAATCTACCTGTTAGAGGTCAAAGAACCCATACCAACGCTAGAACAAGAAAAGGTCCTGCAAAAGCAATTGCTGGTAAAAAGAAATAATTAGAGGGAAATAATGGCAAAACAACCATCGCAGACAAAAGTTAAGAAAAAAGAAAAGAAGAATATTTCAAATGCAATTGCACATGTTAATTCTTCCTTTAATAATACATTAATAACTATTACTGATTATCAAGGTAATACAATAGCTTGGTCATCTTCTGGCAGCATGGGGTTTAAAGGGTCACGTAAATCCACTCCTTATGCAGCTCAATTAGCAGCTGAGGATGCTGGTAAAAAAGCTTCAGAGCATGGAGTTAAAATTGTTGATATAGAAGTTCAAGGTCCTGGATCTGGAAGAGAGTCTGCACTACGTGCACTTCAGATTGTAGGTTTTCAAGTAAACTCTATAAGAGATGTTACACCAATTCCTCATAATGGTTGTAGGCCTAAAAAAAGAAGAAGAGTATAGAAAATACAATTAAATTAAACTTAAATTATTTAAGGACGAAAAATGATTGAAAAAAATTGGAAAGAATTGATTAAACCAGCTAAATTAATGGTTAAACATAATGACGATCAAAAGTTGAATGCAACAATTATTGCTGAGCCTATTGAAAGAGGGTTTGGTGTTACAATTGGAAATGCTTTAAGAAGAATATTATTATCTTCTCTTCAAGGTTCTGCGATAACAGCCATTCAGGTTCAAGGTGCTCTTCATGAATTTTCATCTTTACCAGGTGTAAGAGAAGATTTAACTGACATGATCCTAAATATTAAAGGGATTAAAGTGAAAATGGAAGAAGAGGGACCTAAAAAAATATATTTAAATATTCAAGGGCCTGTAACCGTTACTGCTGGACACATTGAAGAAACATCAAATGTAACTATAATGAACCCAGAGCATGAAATATGTACGCTTGAAGAAGGTAACAAATTATCAATCGAATTTACTGTTGAAAATGGAAAAGGGTATGTTTCCGCTGGCGTAAATTACATAGAAGATAAACCTATTGGTTTAATTCCAATTGATGCAATTTTTAGTCCTATTTTACAAGTTTCATATGAAGTAGATAATGCTAGAGTTGGTCAGCAAACAGATTTTGATAAATTACTACTTAATGTAACTACTGATGGATCAGTTTCACCTGAAGATGCAGTTGCTTTTGCTGCTAGAATTATGCAAGATCAAATGCAAAACTTTATCAACTTTGAAGAACCAGAGGAAGAAGAAGCTGCTCCAGAAGTTGATGATTTACCATTTAATAGAAACTTGTTAAGAAAAGTTGATGAACTTGAATTATCTGTTAGATCTGCAAATTGTTTAAAAAATGATAATATAGTTTATATTGGTGATTTAGTTTTAAGAACAGAGCCTGAAATGTTAAGGACTCCTAATTTTGGAAGAAAAAGTTTAAATGAAATTAGAGAAGTTTTAAAAGTAATGGATCTTGAATTAGGTATGATTATAGAAAACTGGCCACCTGAAAATATTGAAGATCTTGCTAAGAAAATTGAGGACCCATTTAATTAAAGGTAAATTTTATGAAGCATAGAATAAAAGGAAAAAAACTTAATAGAACTTCTTCTCATAGAAAGGCACTATTAAAAAACATGTCACAAGCTCTAATTAAGCATGAACAAATAGTTACAACTTTAGTAAAAGCAAAAACACTAAAGCCTTATTTTGACAAATTAATTACAATTGGTAAAAAAGGTAATCTTTCGGCAAGAAGACAAGCCATTAGCAAGATTGGAGATTTAAAATTAGTTGAAAAACTTTTTAGTATATTAGCAAAAAGATATGAAACTAGAAACGGTGGTTATTCACGAGTATTGAAGGCTGGATTTAGATATGGTGATGCTGCACCTATGGCTGTTATAGAACTAGTAGATAGAGATGAAGAAGCTAGAGGTAAAGATAGCGGGCCAACTCAAGAACAAAAAAATTCAAATGAAAATGCAAACAAAGAGCAAGAGACAGCCGTAGCTACTGGTTAATTTTTAATGATATTTGATGGCTTCTTTGGAATTGACTGGTCAGGTGATAAAAGTAAATTCCAAAAAGGGATAAAAGTAGCTTATTTAGACAAAAAAAATACAAATCCTAAAATAATTGCTCCACCAAATAAGAATAGATACTGGAATAGGTCTTCTTTAATTGAATACCTAAAACATTTAAATTCAAATAAATCGTATTTAATTGGATTTGATTTTGCCTTCGCATATCCTTTTGAAGATTACAAAAATTACTTTATAGATTTAGATAATTCACCAGAGTCAGCAAAAAAACTTTGGGATTTTATTGATTTTCATAACTCTGAAAACTCAAATTATTATGGTGGTAACATCTGGAAAAATAAAAAAATATCTGAATATTTTAATTCGCCGGTAAAAAGAGGAGTTAAATTTAAATCAAGAAGAAGGATTACAGAAATACATGCAAAAAAAATTTGTTCTCCTAGTCCAACATTTAATTGCGTAGGGCCTGGAGCAGTAGGAACAGGTAGTCTTGCAGGAATGAGAGTATTAAAAATATTAAAAAAGAATTATAATATATGGCCATTTGATGATTTAAAAAATGATAAAAAAAGTGTAATAGTTGAAATTTTTCCAACACTATACTTCAGAAAACATTCAATTAAGCCAAAAAAAAATACTGGTTATACTTTAAATCAAATAAATGATGCTTTAAAAAAATATAATTGTTTACCTGTTTCTAAAAACTTTAAAATGTTTGGTCCTGATCAAGATGAAGCAGATGCTATTATATCCGTAGCAGCTTTAAAATATTTTTCACAAAATAAAAAATATTGGAAAGTTCATAAAGGTGCAAAAAAAGAAGGCTGGATTTACGGTGTTAAATTTATTAATGATAAAGTGTGAACAAGTTAGAGCAATTTATTATTCCAGAAAGCGAAGATCAATCCCGTTTGGATAGATGCCTAAGAAGAAACTTGGGAGAAATCAATCAATCACTTTTAGAAAAATCGTTAAGGAATAAGCATATTTTACTAAATGGAAAAAAGGCTAAAGCTTCAGATAAGATAGAAAAAAACCAAGTTATCACTTATGAAACATCACTTTTTTTAAAAGATAAGAAAGTATTTTCTGAAATAAGTAAAAATAAAAAAAGTTTTTATTTAGATCTCTATAAAAAAACCTTAATAAAGGATAATAAAAATTGGTTTATTTTAAATAAGCCAAACAAAATTGCTGTTCAAGGAGGTACTGGTCAAAACAAAAATATAGATGAACTCTTGAGATCAATTTCAAATGATTGTCAATTCAAACTAGTTCATAGATTAGATAAAGATACATCTGGAATACTTGTTATTGCTAAAAATTTAAAAACAGCAAAGACTTTTCATGACTTTTTTAAAAACAAAAAAATTATAAAACTTTATTTGGCTATTATTTCACCTCCACCTTCAAAGAACAAAAAATATATCACATCAAATATTGAAAAAAGCCATTTTTCGAATGTAAGAAAAATGACAACATCTAATATTAAAGGTAAGTTTGCCAAAACATATATGAAAATTTTAGTAAAAAATTCGAAATATGCACTAGCTTTATTATACCCAATTACTGGAAGAACTCATCAGTTAAGAGTACATATGAATTATGTTGGATGCTCAATAATTGGAGATAAGAAATATAAATTAAATGAAAATTTTCGAGATAATGAAAATTTTCTTAAACTACATTCTTATGTTATTAAATTTCCAAACGAAGACTTTATAAAAGCACCATTACCAGAACATTTTATTAATTTTATGAAAGAAAATAAATTAGATATTGATTTAGAGAAAATTGAAAAAGATTTTGAAAAGGAATTTAAATATGAATAAAAAGTTAGTTTTGTTTGATTATGACGGTACAATTGTTGACTCCGCAAAAATGATTGTAAAAGGAGCAATTGAAGCATTTAGAATGTGTGGATTGCCAGACCCGGATCCTAACAAAGTTAGAGAAAATATTGGGAAACCACTTGCTATTGCTCTTGATGCCTACGCACCAAAAGGTTACGAAGTTAATCCAGAAATGATATCTAATGCATATAGAAAATGGTATGCTGAGCAGGGAAGATTGGGTTTGCAAGACGAACCATTATATCCTGGAATGGTTGAACTTATCCATGATTTAAAAAGTAATAAAGAATTTAATATAGGTGTTGCTACAAATAAATCTCGGATTGCTCTTAATAACGGATTGAAAAAACATAACTTAAAAGAAGTTTTTGATATTACATTAACAATGGAAGAAGCAAAGCCTAAACCAGATCCTGATATGGCTATACAAGCTATGTCAAAGTTAAATGTAGAAAAAAAATCAACTATTATCGTCGGAGATACAATTAATGATATAGGTTTAGGTGTAAATGCTGACATTAACTCAATCGGTGTAGCCTGGGGATATAATAGCATTGAAATGCTAAAAAATGAGGGTGCTGATTTTATTGTAAAAGATTCTAAAGAACTATTTGAGACAATTATCAATTTATAAATATGTGTTTAAAACCTAAACTAAAATATGAAAATGGTATTTATAATTTATTTATTAATAATAAAGAAATTAAAACACCAGAAAATGCATTACTTAATTTTAAAGATAAAACTTTTCCTGAATTGATGCTGAAGGAGATAAAAAGACTCAATTTAAAAAATTTAAATCAATCTCTATATTATAATATTTTTTCTTTAGCTAAGGATAAAATTTTTATTGATAAACAAAAATATATCGATGAAGTTATGAAGTATATAAACACAGACTTAATCTGTTATTGGGAAAACAAACCAGAAGATTTACATACTTTACAAATAGATAACTGGCGAAAGCAATTAAAAAAATTAAAAGATGAGGAATTAAAATTTGATTATACTTATAATATTCTTCCTGTTAAACAAAAAGATTATTCAATTGAATTATTAAAAAATAAGTTAATTCAATTAGATGACATAATTTTAGCCTGTTTATTAATTGTTACAAAAACTACAAGTTCTCTGCTATTAAGTTACCTCTTTACAACTAATAGAATCAAACCAATTGATTTATACAAAAATACTTATTTACATGAAATATGGCAATCTAATAAGTGGGGCATTGTTGAAGAAGAAAAAGAAAAAAGAGAAAGTGATTTATTAACATTTAAGAAAATTTATAAATTGATAAAAATTAGTTATGATCAACAATAGTGAGCAATTTGAGATTGAAATAATTTTAAGTTATTTAAATTCAAACTCTGAAAAAATATTCAATGAAATTATATTGGCAAAAAAAAATAATATGTGGGCAACTATTATAGTATTTTCTTTAACTATTTTAGATAATATATTTCATCAAGATGATACTGATGATTTAGTTGATGGCTTAGAACTAAATAATATAAAATATTCAAAGGATATATCTTGGTTAAGAAAAAAAAGAAATGAAATTCTACATTATGAAAATAGTGAAAATGATGAATCTATAGGGTTTTTTAATGATGAAGATTTAAAAAAAGATTCGTTTAAGGCTTATGATATTTTATGTAAAAATTTAATCAAACTTCATAAAAGTAGAAATATTTAAAAGAATAAATAAAAATTTTCTTTTAGCTTTTTATCAAACTGATCTAATGAAATATTTTTACCTTCCTTTTCTATACTTGTAACAAAACCATTTTGAACTCCACATGGAATAATTTCTTCAAATGGTTTTAGATTTGGATTTACATTTATTGAAATACCATGCCAAGTTATCCAATGCGATATACGCACTCCTATTGATGCTATTTTAAAAAAGTCATTGTTTTTTTTTACCCAAACCCCTGGATTACCTTTTTGGATAACAGCATCAATTTTAAAAAATTTTAAAGTTAATATAATCCATTCTTCTAAATTATTAATATACTTTTTTATATCTTTTTCCCTTTGTTTAAGGTCTAGCATGATATACACCACTCTTTGCCCAGGGCCATGCCAAGTCCATTGCCCACCTCTTCCAACATATCGGATTAAATTTTTATCTTTGATATTTTGATCTATTTCTTTTGCAGACGTACCGGCTGTAAAGATAGAATTATGTTCTAAAAACCATAACAATTCTTTCGCATTATTTTTCTTAATTTTATTAATATGAGTATTCATAAATTCAATTGCTGAATCATATTCAACTAGATCTTTTGAGAGTTTAAATTCTACAATATTACTAATCTGCATAGTGATGTTATATGTTGATTTTTAAATTTTACAACATAAGATACAAATTAATGCGGCTGTGGCGGAACTGGTAGACGCGCAGCGTTGAGGTCGCTGTGGAGTAAAATCCGTGGAAGTTCGAGTCTTCTCAGCCGCACCATTATTTAACTCTAAGTTATTGATATGAAAAAAATTAAATTCATTATTATAATTTTATTTTTAATTTTGGTAAATTCAAATTCAAATTCTGATGAATTAAATTATTTTTTTTTTAAACTTAAAAATGCAGAAAATTTATCTGAAGCTACAAGTATAGAAAAAAAAATATGGAATATTTGGATAACTAAAGGCTCAGAACAAAAAAATAATTTAGAAATGAGTAAAGGTGTTATATTGCTTAATAATGGTAATTTAAACAAAGCCCTCAAAGTATTTTTAAATCTTTGTAAGATTGAACCAGAATGGGCTGAACCTTTTAATAAAGTAGCTACAATTAAATTTTTACAAAAAGATTATTTAACATCTATAAAATATATTAAATTAACATTGGAAAAAGAGAGAAGACATTTTGGTGCTATTTCAGGTTTAGCTCAGATAAATTTACGTTTAGGAAAATTTGAAAATGCACTAAAAAATATTAATGAAGCTCTTAAAATCCATCCATTTGTAGGAATTAAAAAAATAAAACCACTTTTGTTAGAAAAACTTAACAAAAAGGAAATTAATTTCCATTTAAATTATATAAATTAAATAATGTCTGAGTATCTTCTTATTGAAAACTTAATATTAATTATTTTATCGGTTTTTATAGGGGGTATTGTAAAAGGATCAGTTGGCATTGGAATGTCAATGTTTTCAGTTCCAATTATTGCTTTTATATTACCTCCAACAAAAGCAATGATGCTTCTATGTTTTCCAGTAATATTTACAAATTTTTTACAAATGGATGTTAAAAAGGGAATAGGTAGTTTTCGATTTTTACCAATGTTTCTAGCTCTTTTTTTAGGATTGTTAATTGGTGGAAAATTAATTTTGAGTTTAAGTTTAAACTTTATATCAATTTCTATTGCTACTGTGATTATTATATTTACTTCATTAAATTTTTTTGGAATCAATTTAAAAAATTTAAAAAAAGCTAATGAGAAAATATTATCAGTTATAATAGGTTTTTTTTCTGGAATATTAGGTGGGTTAACAACTTTTTATGCTCCACCAATAATCACTTTTTTGATTTCAATTAATTTAGATAAAGAGTTTTTTATAAGAACAACTGCAACAATGTATTTTTTTGCATCGATACCACTTTATTCTTCTATGGTTTACCATGGATTAGGTAATTATTATGATTTGACTATAAGCTTAATATTAGTAATACCAGCAATTGTAGGGCAGTTTTTTGGTTCTAAAGTTAGAAAAAAAATGTCAAATGAAATTTTTCAAAAACTTGTATTAATAATTCTAATTATAATTGGTTTTACTTTACTAATTAAAAATTTAATTAGTTTGATTTTGGAATAGTTTAATTGAAAAAAGTATTTTTCATTTTTCAAAAAATTATTAAAATAATAAAAATTATAAAGGTTCCCAAATGGTAAAACCAATAACTAAAGAAACATTATTTATGAATTGCATGGAACTAGATTTCGCGACAAAAATTGAACTTGAACACTGGATTGCTACTTTTGAAGAAAAAGTTTGGACCAAAGATGTCATGGAAGAGTTGTCAAAAGCTGGTTTAGTTAGAACTACAGCAGCGCAAGTTTGGAATAAGGATAATCATAGAATTACAAGAATATTTGAATATGAAAATGAAAAGGCGTACAGAGCTTGTCAGGCAATTATAGCAAAAAAAATAATGCCAAAAGCTAAGGTAAGTTATAATTCTAAAATTAGAAATAATAGAGGTATTATTTTTTATGATTATAGAAGTTAAAAGTGTATAAGAGTTTATAATGAAAATTTCTGGTGGATGTTATTGTGGCGCTATAAAATATGAATCGCTTGGTGATATTCAAGCTTCGATACAGTGCCACTGTAGAGAATGTCAGTATATAACAGGAGGTCATCCAAATGTTTTAGTGATTGTGCCTTTAGATAAATTTAACTTCGTAAAAGGCAAGCCGAAAACGTACAAAAGAAAAGACATTGAAATGGCTATGAGTCGTCTCTTTTGCAAAGATTGCGGCACAGCAATAGGAACAAGAAATCCTAATAGACCTAATTCAATAATTCTTAAGGTTGGAACTTTTGACGACCCTTCAGTTTTTAAACCAGAAATCGCGATATTCACTATTGATAAACAAAAATTTCATTATATTGAAGATGGTATTAAAACTTTTGAAAAAAAACCATAATTTTAAAGTATTATATTTTGTTAAAAAAATCAAAACAGTGGCATATTAATAAATTAGAAAAAGTTCAAAAACTTTTAAACTTATCTAATTATGAAATTCTATGGGTTGTTTTTTTTGAAGGAATTTTAATAGGGATATTATTAACTTATTTAATTTTGAGTTAGTGAAATAAAAACATCTTCTAAATTCGCATCTTTGGTTTGAAGATCTAATATAGTTAAACCATGATTTTTTGTAACTTTTAAAATTTTATCGATTGATACTTTCGTGGGTTTAAAGGTTATTTGACAAACCTTTTTAAGAATTTTTGTTTCTCCAAACTTACTTAGAGCATTAATTAATGTTTTATTTGGAGATTTTTCAAATTTCATTATCAGTATTTTTTTGTCAATTAACTTTAGTAGGTTTCTTTTATTATCATTTGCAACTATTTTACCTTTATGAATTATAGCAATTTCGTCACATAATGTCTCAGCTTCTTCTAAATAATGAGTTGTTAAAATAATTGTTACACCTTGTTTATTTAATTTTTTAAAATTATTCCATAGCTTTTGGCGTAATTCTATATCAACTCCAGCAGTTGGTTCATCTAAAATTATTATTGGAGGGCTATGTACCATTGCTTTTGCAACCAACAGTCGTCTTCTCATTCCACCAGAAAGTTTTCTACTATACTCATTGGCTTTATCAGTAAGCTCCATCAACTCTAATATATATTCAGTGACTCTATCTTTTTTTGGTACATTAAATAATCCAGCTTGTAATTCAAGCTGATCCTTAGGTGTAAAAAAGGCGTCTATATTTAGTTCTTGTGGAACTATACCAATTGCTAGCTTTGATTGCTTGCGATGCGTATCAATATTAAGCCCCCAAATTTTCAAATCTCCTTTATCTTTAGTAACTGTTCCCCCTAAAATATTTATAATAGTTGACTTACCTGCTCCGTTAGGCCCAAGTAATCCATAGAAATTTCCACATTTAATATTTAAATTTACATTTGATAAAGCTTTAATATTTTTTGAGGAACTTTTATAAGTTTTGTTTAAGTTTTGAATTTCAATAGCTAGATTATTTTTTGGCTTGATCCATTTTTTATACATAGATTATTGATATATTTATATTAAAGTTTATTATTACATATTAAAATCATTACATAAATACAACAATGAGAAACTTAAAAATAAAAACAAAAAAATCTGATATAACTGAAAAATTTAGAGTGAAGGATAAAATTATTGGTTGTGATGGAGGAGAAGATTATGGACATCCGTTAGTTTATCTTAATCTTACAAAGGATGGCAAACAAGTTTGTCCATATTGTTCTAAAATTTATATTTTAAAAAAATAATTATTAGTTAAAAAAATTGAATAATAGTCTAGAAAAAAAAGCTAATGAAAAATTGATATTAGTTGATGGTTCTGGATATATTTTTAGAGCATATTATGCTCTTCCTCCAATGAATAATCCAGACGGCATTCCAATAAATGCTGTTTATGGTTTTACAAATATGATGGTGAAACTAATTGAAGATTTTAACCCACGAGAAATATGCGTTTTATTTGATTTTGGAAGAGAAACATTTAGAAATGAAATCTATGCTGATTATAAAGCAAATAGAACCTCACCACCTGAAGATTTAATCCCTCAATTTGATTTAATTAAACAAGCATCCAGATCAATTGGTTTACCAACTATAGAGATGGAAGGATTTGAAGCAGATGATTTAATTGCCACTTTCGTACAAAAAGCTAAAAAAACAAATAAGGAAGTTATCATAGTTTCTTCAGACAAAGACTTAATGCAGTTAGTTGCAAACGATGTATTAATGCTAGATCCTATGAAAAATTTATGGATTGATGAAAATAGGGTTAAAGAAAAATTTGGTGTTTCACCTGATAAAGTTATAGATGTTCAAGCATTAGCTGGGGATAGTAGTGACAATATTCCAGGGGTACCAGGTATTGGATTAAAAACAGCAGCTGATTTAATAAATGAATTTAATAATTTAGAAGATCTTTTAACTAGAAGTAACGAAATTAAACAAAACAAGAGAAGAGAAAACCTTATAGAATTTAAAGATTTAGCTTTAATTTCAAAAAAACTAGTTACATTAAAAAATGATGTTCCTATAAACTTAGATTTAGCTGAATTGAAATTTGATTTTAATAAAAATAAAGAAATATTCTCAAATTTTTTACAAACACATTCTTTTAAAAGGCTTATTGAGAAAATAAGTGATGGTATTGATTTAGAAAAATCAGAGGCGATAGAGAATATCAATGAAATTAATAACTTTAGTGAACGTAAAGTTAATTATGAATTAGTAACATCTGAAAATGAACTAAAAAAAGTTTTAGAAATTTGTAATGAAAAATCAGAAATTGCCATTGATTGTGAAACAAATTCTTTAAATTTTAAAAGTGGAAACCTAGTTGGTTTATCAATTGCACATGATATTGGTAAATCAGTGTACATACCACTGAGGCATATTAATAATGATCATGACCTTTTTGAAAATAAAAAGAATAATGATTTTCCTAATCAAATTGAATTTGAAAAAGCAATAAATTTAATTAAACCTATTTTGGAAGATCCTTCTATTTTGAAAATTGGGCATAATATCAAATTTGACATGAATGTATTAAGACAAAATCATAATGGTAATATTAAAGTTTTCCCTGTTGATGATACTATGTGTATGTCTTATTGTATCAATCTTGGAAAAGTACAAAATCATAAATTAGATACACTCGCACAAACAGAGCTCAATTATACAACGATTAAATATGAAGATTTGTGCGGTAAAGGTGTAAACCAAAAAACTTTTGATTTAATCAATCCAATTGAAGCTCTTCACTACGCAGCTGAAGATTCAGATGTTGCCCTTGCTCTTTATCAAAAGTTTAAGTTAAGATTAATGTCTGATAAAAAAAATTTTGTTTATCAAAAATTAGAACGTGAATTAATATCAGTTTTATCTGACATTGAAAATGAAGGTATAATTGCAAATGAAAAAACACTAAATTCACTCTCAGAAACATTAACTAAAAATATTATAGAATTAGAGAAAAAAATTTTTTCAATAACAAAAGAAGAATTCAATATTGGTTCTCCTAAGCAATTAGGTGAAATACTTTTTGACAAATTAAAATTAGATAAGGGAAAAAAATCAAAAACTGGAGCTTGGCAAACTAGTGTTTCAATTTTAGAGGATTTATCAAATAAGGGACATGAAATAGCAGATTTACTTTTAGATTGGAGACATTTTTCAAAACTTAAGAGCACGTACTCAAAAGCTTTAATTGAACAAATAAATATTAAAACAAAAAGAATACATACTAGTTATTCAATGGTTGGAACTAGCACAGGAAGATTGTCTTCTTCAGATCCTAATCTTCAAAATATTCCAATAAAAACTAATGAGGGTAAATTGATAAGGACTGCATTTGAATCAAAGCCTAATTATTTTCTCCTTTCAATGGATTATTCTCAAATTGAGTTGAGGTTAATTGCTCATATTGCTGAAGAAAAAACTATGCTCTCTGCATTTAATGCTGGTATTGATATTCATCTAGATACAGCTTCAAAAATTTTTAATAAAAATAAAAATGAAATTACATCAGAGTTAAGAAGAAGTGCAAAAGCTATAAATTTTGGAATTATTTATGGTATCTCACCATTTGGTTTAGCAAAACAGTTAAAGTGTTCAAATTCTGAGGCAAAAGAATTTATTGATTCTTATTTTCTAAGATTTCCAAATATAAGAAATTATATGGATGATATTAAAAGAAAACTTTATTCAGATGGATATGTAGAAACCTTATTTGGAAGAAGAATGCATATTAATATTCAAAGAAATAGTAATCAAAATTTAAAATTTTTTTCTGAAAGGCAAGCTATTAATGCTCCAATACAAGGAACAGCAGCTGATATAATTAAACTAGCAATGGTAAAGGTTCAACATAAATTAAAAGAAATTAATTCAGATTCTAAAATTTTATTGCAAGTTCACGATGAACTTGTATTTGAAGTTAATAGCAAAGATATTGAAGAAATAATTGCCTTAGTAAAACCTATAATGGAAAATGCACATTTACCTGTAAAACCATTAAATGTAAAATTAAGTGTAGATCATGGGTTTGCTAAAAATTGGGCAGATGCCTATTAGTTTTTCACATTTTGGACATAAACATTTATTATTTAAGTAGTGAATAGGTGAAAAGATGAATGAAAAAATTATTTTAGTTGATGATGATAATCATATATTAACCTCAGTATCAGTTGCTCTAAGAAATGAAGGTTGGCAAGTAGAAACATATCCTGACGGTGAAAAAGGATTGATAGCTTTACAACAAAATATACCTGACCTTGTCATTTTAGATATTAAAATGCCACGAATTGATGGCATGGAGATGTTAAAAAGATTGAGAATAAGTTCAAATGTTCCTGTAATTTTTCTTACAAGTAAAGATGAGGAAATTGATGAAGCTTTAGGTTTAAGAATGGGGGCTGATGATTATATAACAAAACCTTTTTCACAAAAATTATTAATAGAAAGAATTAGAGCAGTATTAAGAAGATCATCGTTATCCACCTCTACTGATCCAGAAAAAATCATTCAAAGAGGTGATCTAATGTTAGATATAGATAGACACATATCTACATGGAAAAATGTAGATGTAAGATTAACAGTCACGGAATTTTTGATTTTACAAAGTTTAGTTTCTAGACCCGGATTAGTAAAGAGTAGAGATCAGCTAATGGATGTTGCATATGGAGACACGATATATGTCGATGATCGAACAATAGATAGTCATATTAAGAGAATGAGAAGAAAATTTAAACATAGCGATAAAGAATTTGATAAAATTGAAACACTTTATGGAATTGGGTACAGATATAGAGATAATAAGTGAAAAAATTTTTTAAAAATTTCTTTTTACCATTAAAAGTTAGAATTCTTATTATAATAATATTCCCCGTAATTTTTTATCCTTTTATCATTTTATATTTTAATAAATATCAAGAGATCTTAATTAACTCAGAGTTTTTAGCTATGGAAAGGCAAGGTACAACTTTTGCAAAAGCTATTGGAATGGCAGAAGATCAATATGGGTTAATTGAAAAAAATAAAATTTCAGGTGTGGCGCTTCAAACTTTACTTACATCTGGAGATCAAAATTTTCAACTTAAAGCAACATTATACAATTCAAATGGAAATTTGATTGCTGATAGTGATACAAGATTTTTCTCATCTAAAGTGGAGATTAGTAAACTTCCGGTTTTTAAAGAAGATAGAGATTTTAATAAGGTTTTTACAAGTATTGTTTCAAGTTTATCAAAAATAATTTCTCAACCAATAGATATAAAAAAATATAATCAAAATTTTGAAAACGATGAAATAAAAATAATTTCTATAAAAAATGCTCTAAATGGAAAAACTTCTAGATTTGTTACAATTGATGATTTTAAAAACCTTAAATTAAATGTAGCTCTGCCAGTTAAGTCTTTAAAAGTTATCAGAGGTGTAGCAATCATATCATCATCTGGAAATAAAATAGAAAATGAATTATTAGATTTAGAAATTGAATTATTTAAAACATTAGGAATAATTTTAATAGCTACAATTCTATTAGCAGTATATTTAATTAGATCTATAACAAATCCAATTATAAAATTGGCAAATTTAGCGGATTATATTTCAAAAAATAAAATAATAAGATCAAAAAAACTTTTTGAAATTCCTAAATATAATGATGAAATTGGAAAATTGACAAAGTCATTCGAAACCATGATTAGTGAAATTGAAAAGAGAGTTAATGATATAGAATCATTTGCTGCAGATGTAGCACATGAGTTAAAAAATCCACTTACTTCACTTCGTTCTGCGTCAGAAACTTTTATTCAAGCTAAAAATAAAAAAGATCAAAAACAAATGATAGAAATAATGTTTAAAGACATTGATAGGATCGACAGATTAATTACAGATATTTCTTTTTCTAGCAGATTAGATGCTGATTTAGTCAGAACAAAATTTGAAAACATTGATCTTTTTAAATTATTAAAAAATTATATTTCCATAAGAGCAACAAAACTTAAGTATAAAATTAATCTTGATCAAACAGAAACTGGCATACAATTAATTGGAAATAGTAATAAACTAGTTCAAGTTTTTGATAATTTAATAGATAACTCTCTATCTATCATTGGAAAAAATTGTAAGATTAAAATAAAAGTATTATCTAAAAGCAAAAAAATTTTTATTTTGTTTGAAGATAATGGGCCAGGATTTCCAAAAAATGCTGTTAACAAAATTTTTGATAGATTCTATACTGATAGAACTAATCAAAAAGAATTTGGAAAGCATTCTGGATTAGGTTTGTCTATTTCTAAACAAATAATTTTAGCCCATAATGGTGATATTTTTGCAGAAAATATTATTAATGATGACAAAAAAATTATTGGTGCTCGTGTCAATATAATTTTAAACAAATAATTTTTTTTAAAGTTATAAATATTGACAAAAACTATCAGATCTCTAAAAAGAAGTAATTATGAATAATTTTGAAATTAACGATATATCATTATCTGATTGGGGATCAAAAGAAATTGCTATAGCTGAGAGTGAAATGCCTGGTTTAATGGCATGCCGCGAACTATATGGCAAAAGTAAACCTCTTAATGGAGCTAAAATTGCTGGTTGTCTTCATATGACAATTCAAACTGCTGTTCTAATAGAAACTCTTGAAAAATTAGGAGCTTCACTGAGATGGGCAAGTTGTAATATTTTTTCAACTCAAGATCATGCAGCTGCTGCAATTGCATCTAAAAATATTCCTGTATTTGCTAAGAAAGGTGAAACATTAACTGAATATTGGCAATATGTTGATAAAATTTTTGATTGGGGCAATAATGAATTCCCAAATATGATTTTAGATGATGGAGGCGATGCTACCTTATATATAATTTTGGGAGCTGAATTAGAAAATGGCAAAGATGTTTTGAGTTCTCCTAGTAATGAAGAAGAGGAGGCCTTAAAAAAACAGTTGATGACAAGATTTAAATCTACTCCAGGGTGGTTTACTAAGGTTAAAAATTCGATTAAAGGCGTGTCTGAGGAAACTACGACTGGTGTTTTAAGATTATATCAAATGGCAGAAAAAGGGCAATTACCTTTCCCAGCTTTTAACGTAAATGACTCAGTCACTAAGTCTAAATTTGATAATCTATATGGATGTAGAGAATCCTTAGTAGATGGAATAAGAAGAGCTACAGATGTAATGTTGTCTGGGAAAGTTGCTGTGGTAGCAGGTTTTGGTGATGTAGGAAAAGGTTCTGCAGCATCTCTAAAGCAAGGTGGTGCAAGAGTTATAGTAACTGAGATTGATCCTATCTGCGCGTTACAAGCTGCAATGGAAGGATATGAAGTTTGTACTATGGAAGAAGCATCTAAAAGAGGAGATATATTTGTTACTGCTACTGGTAATAAAGATGTAATCACTTTGGATCATATGAGAAATATGAAAGATAGATCAATTGTATGTAATATTGGACACTTTGACTCAGAAATTCAAGTTGAGTCTTTGCAAAATATGAAATGGAATGAAATTAAACCTCAAGTTGATGAAGTTGAGTTTAATGATGGTAAAAAATTGATTGTTTTAGCCAAAGGAAGGTTAGTGAATCTAGGTTGTGCAACAGGTCATCCAAGTTTTGTTATGAGTGCTTCTTTTACAAATCAAGTTTTAGCACAAATTGAGTTATGGCAAAAACATGATAATTATCAAAACAAAGTATATACTTTACCAAGACATTTAGATGAAAAAGTAGCACGACTTCATCTTGAAAAAGTAGGCGCTAAATTAACAGAATTATCAGAAGATCAAGCTAGTTATATAGGAGTTTCCAAAGCGGGACCTTTTAAATCTGATAATTATAGATATTAATGGATTTAAAGAAAAACTTTCAATCTAAGTCAGCTGTTAACTTATTTTTAAAAGACTTTGTAAATTATATAAAAGCTGGTCACTGTATTTTTCTTTTTGGTGATTTGGGTGTTGGGAAAACATACTTTTCACAACAAATCATTAAATCTTTTACATCTGAAGAGTTTGTGTCTAGTCCTACATATAATATAGTTAACACATATAAATATAATGATGATGTAGATATATTGCATTGTGATTTGTATAGATTAAATTCTTATGATGAAGTTTTAGAGTTAGGAATTTTAGATAATTTAAACAAAAAAATTTTACTTGTAGAGTGGCCAAATTTTTTAGAAAAAATAATTAAAGACCCAATTATTTTTAAAATTAATTTTGGTAAAACAAATTATGAAAGAGATGTTATTATCAATTTACCAAAAAACTTTACGATGATAGAAAAATAATGAGTTACTTGTAAATGAAATATGTTTTTTATGATTTAGAAACAACTGGTAAAAATAAAGATTGGTCACAAATTATTCAATTTGGTGCAGTTTGCATTGATGAACAATTTAATGAACTAGATAGATTTGAAACAAGATGTAGATTGAAAACTGGACTTGTTCCAGAACCAGAGGCATTAATAGTAAATAATACAAGTATAAATAATTTAGAAAAAACAAATTCATCACATTATGATTTAACAAAAGATATTAAAAGAAAAATTGAAAATTGGTCTCCTGCTATATTTTTTGGTTATAATTCAATAAATTTTGATGAAGAGATTATAAGAAAAACTTTTTTTAAAACATTATTTAATGCCTACATAACACAATTAGAAGGAAATAAAAGGGGTGATATTCTTAATGTTATAAGATCGTTTCATAATTATGATAATACTTATCTTAAAACAACTATTAATTCTAAGGGTAACTCAAGTTTTAAATTGGAAGATTTAGCCAAAGAAAATCAAATTAATCATAAAGCTCATGATGCAATGGGTGATGTATTAGCTACAATTGATTTAGCAAAGATTGTAAAAAAAAATGATTATGATATATGGAAACAAATTTTATTAACTTGTAGCAAAAAAGATGTAGATAATTTTATCAATCTTAATGAAAATTTTTCATTAAATGAATTTTCTTTTGGTAAATTAAAAACATCTTTAGTTACAAGTATTTGTAATCATCCAAATTATAATTACCCACAATGTTATGATTTATCAATTGATCCAGAACCAATTTTATCTCTATCTTATCAAGATTTAAAGAAAAGGATGAAGGAAAAGCCAAAGTTTTTGAAAACACTTGGTCATAATAAACATCCATCTATTTTTAATAATAATTATTTCTTTGAAATTAATAATATTAGTAAAACTGAAAAACATTTGTTTGAGAATAGATCAGCTCAAATAAGATCTAATAAAGAGTTCATAGAAAGAATTAAGTTAATTTTAGATGAAGAGTATCATGATAAGCAAAACATTAAACCACAAAATGATATTTTGGCAGAAGAAAGCTTGTATTTTGGTGGATTTCCATCCAATAAAGACAAAAATCTTATGGAAGAATTTCATTTATCAAGTTGGAAAGATAAATATATAATATCTGAGAGATTTGAAGACAAAAGATATGAATATTTTGCAAAAAAAATTATTTATGAAGAGGCCCCTGAAAACCTACCTACGGAAGTCTTCAATAAATTTCATAAACAAATAGGTGAACAGATAATGACTCTAGAAGATGTCCCTTGGTTTACAATTCCTAAAGCTTATAAACAGATTGATGATTTAAGAAATAAGTATAGTATAGAAAAAAATAGTGAAAGGTTAAATTTTGTTGAAGAAATAAATATATATATCCAAAAAATGGAAAAAGTTTATTCCGCTACTAAATTTTTATAGGAGAAAAAAATGCCAGTTTTAAATACAACAGATAAAAATTTTAAAAATGATGTGCTTGATTCATCAAAACCTGTCTTAGTTGATTTTTGGGCTGAATGGTGTGGGCCTTGTAAAGCAATTGCACCCGCCTTAGATGAAATTTCAAATGAGATGAGTGACAATATAACAGTTGCAAAAATTAATATAGATGAAAATCCTAATACTGCTCAAGAGTTTAATATTAGGTCTATACCAGCTTTAATGATATTTAAAAATGGTAAACTAGAAGCTGAGATGATGGGACAAGTTCCAAAATCACAATTAGAAGAATGGATTAAGGAAAGTATTTAAATTAAAAATCTAGTTCTTTAACAGAAAATAATTTTAAAACTTCTCCCATTAAATAAAGAGAACCTGTAATAAACAAAGGGTTATTTGAACTAATGGAATCAAGAGCAGATTTCAAATCTCTTTTTACTAAAGAATTAAATTTTTTTTCTTTAAAAATAATTTTTAGCTCCTCAGGCTGATACGAGTTTTTTTGGTTTTTTATTGGTATAAAAATAATTTTCTCAATATGTTCTTCTATTATTTTTATGAATTCTCGAGGGTTTTTGTTATTCATCATTCCAAATATAAAATTCCATTTACCTAAATTTAATTTATTTAAATGTGAGTTAATTATTTTTGCTCCTTCAATATTATGAGCACCATCAATTAAAATTTCATTAGATTTTGTTATTAAGTTTTTTTTAATAGTTAATTTTTGAATTCTACCTGGCCAGCTCGCTTTTTTTAAACCTTTTTGTATTACGTCATTTGTTATGTCTTTTAGGGCATATTTTACCGCTGTAACAGCAGTTTTAGCATTAATTTTTTGGTGATTTCCAACTAGTCCAAGATAGCTGTTTTTGGGAATAGGCTTAAGTTTTAAAATTTTACAGTTAATATCTTTAATTTTTTTTCTTAATAAATGACTTTTGTAATTAGTATTTTGTGAGGAAATTATAACTGGTATGTCTTTACTTAATATGCCACATTTTTCTTTAACTATATTTTTCAAATAAGGAGACAAAAATTCCTCATGGTCTAAGCCTATTGAAGTAATAATGTTTAATATTTTCTTTTTGATAGTATTTGTTGCGTCTAATCTTCCACCTAATCCAGTTTCAATTAAACAAAAATCGGCTTTTGTTCGTGAAAAATTAAGCAGGGCTACAGCAGTTGTTAGCTCAAAAAATGTAATTTCTTGATTATTATTAACTTTAATTACCTCATTTAATGTCTCAAAAAGATCATCATCTTGAATTTGTTTATTTGATAAAACAATTCTTTCATTAAAACGAATTAAGTGAGGTGATGTATAACAATGAACTTTAAGTCCATACTCTTCTATTATATTTTTAATAAAAATTAATGTTGAGCCTTTCCCATTTGTTCCAGCTATATGGATAACCGGTGGAAGTTTATTTTGAGGATTATCTAATTTTTGAAGAAGATTCTCAAGTCTTAACAAATTTAAATCAATGTATTTTGGGTATAATTTAGTAATATTAAATAATAAATTATCAATTTTATTTTGATTTTTTATCAAAGTTAATTACTTTTGAAAAAAGTCTAAAATTTGTGTAATTTCATTTTTCTGATTTTTTCTTTCAATAACTCTATCTATCATTCCATGTTCTAGAAGGTATTCTGATTTTTGAAAATTGTCTGGCAACTTTTCTTTTACTGTTTCTTCAATTACTCTTCTACCTGCAAAACCTATAACTGCTCCAGGTTCTGCCAAATGAATATCACCCAGCATAGCAAAACTTGCAGTAACACCTCCAGTTGTAGGATTTGATAATAGAACGATATACGGTAGACATTTGTCTTTTAACTTTTGAATTGCAACTACAGATCTTGGCATTTGCATTAGGGACAGTATGCCTTCTTGCATTCTAGCACCACCTGAGGAGGGTATGATTAATAAAGCACAATTTTTTTCAATTGCAGTATCTACAGCTTTGATTATTGCATCACCTACTGATCTACCCATAGAACCACCCATAAATGAGAAGTCAAACAAAAGTAAAACGCAAGGCTTATTGTTAATTAAACCATATTTAATAGAGATAGCATCATATGAATTTGTTTTATTTCTGGCAATTTTTAGTCTATCTGAATATTTTTTTAAATCTTTAAAATCTAAAGGGTCATCTTCAATTTTATTAACTTGTATATTTTCAATTGTTTCTTCATCTAATAGTAGTTTTGTTCTATTTTCAATTTTCATGAAATCGTGATAACCACAAGATTTACATACGTTTAAATTGCCATCATGTTCTTTATGAAAAATCATTTGCTCACACGACTTACATTTAATCCAGAGAACTTCTTCAGAATTTTCTTTTTTGACTAATGCTTTAAATTTTGGTAAGACTTTATCTGTTATCCAATTCAAATTAACACCTCAAAAATTGCTATTTAAAACTTTTTAAAAAATTAAAAATTTCGTTTAATCCATTTTTTTTCTTATACACTTCTTCAATTTTATTAACTAAAGACGATCCAATTACAATCCCATCTGATATTGAACTCATTTTTTTTGCATCCACAGAATTTTTAATTCCAAATCCTGCAATAACTGGTAAATTTGTAATTTTTTTTATAACTTTAATCTTATCTTTAACATCATTTACTGATGCACTTTTTGTTCCAGTTATACCTGTTACAGAAACATAATAAACAAAACCGTATGCATTTTTAAGTATTTTTTTTAATCTTTCTTCATCAGTTGTTGGTGTAACTAATCTAATTAAGGGTAGATTATTTTTATAAGACAAATTATAAAATTCTTCATCTTCTTCCATTGGCAAGTCCACTATAATTAACCCATCAATTCCAGATAAAACTGCTTTTTTTATAAATTTTAAGTTACCGTAATAATGAATTGGATTGTAATACCCCATCAAAATAATTGGAATGTCATTATTTATTTTTCTAATTTCTTTTACAAGCTTAAAGCACTCTTCGACTGATGTATCTTGTTCTATAGCAATTTGGCTTGAATGTTGAATCAGAGGTCCATCAGCCATTGGATCTGAGAACGGCAAACCAATTTCAATAAAATCGACTTCAGCATCTAGAATTTTTTTAAAAATATCTTTTGAATATTCTAGAGATGGATAACCTGCTGTTAAAAAGACACCAAAAGCTTTTTGTTTTTTTTGTTTTAACTCTTTAAATTTATTTTTAACTCTTATCATTAAATCTTTTTATCTAAAATAGGCATGATTGTTGGTAGATCCTTGTCACCTCTACCACACATATTCATAACAAGTACTTGTCCTTTTCTCTTCTTTGCGAGAACACCTGTTACATGTAAAGCATGAGAGGGCTCAAGAGCAGGAATTATTCCCTCTAATTTAGAACAAAGCTGAAAAGCTCTTAAACTATCTTTGTCAGTAGCTGTTAAATATTTTACCCTTCCAATATCATTTAGCCATGAATGCTCTGGACCAATGCCAGGGTAGTCTAACCCAGCTGAAATTGAATGAGCATCTTCAATTTGTCCAAATTTATCCTGTAGTAAATAAGTTTTATTTCCATGCAAAATACCTACTTTACCTTTGTTTATTGAAGATGCATGTTCTCCAGAATTTAATCCTTTTCCAGCTGCTTCAACACCAAATAATTCAACATCTATATTATCTAAAAAAGGATGAAATAAACCTATAGCATTTGATCCACCACCTATACAGGCTATTAGTGCATTAGGTAATTTACCTTCTTTTTCTAATATTTGCTCTTTCGTTTCTTCTCCGATTATAGACTGAAAATCTCTTACCATTTTGGGATAAGGATGGGGTCCTGCAACTGTACCAATAATATAAAAGTGTGTGTTTGCATTTGATACCCAATACCTTAATGCATCATTCATAGCATCTTTTAAGGTTCCTTTACCACTTGTAACAGAATGTATTTTTGCACCTAAGAGATGCATTCTTTGTACATTAGGTTTCTGTCTTTCAATATCAGAAGCCCCCATGAAAACTTCGCATTCATAACCAAACAAAGCACAAGCTGTTGCAGTAGCAACACCATGTTGACCTGCTCCAGTTTCAGCAATAATTTTATTTTTCCCCATTTTTTTAGCCAATAAAATTTGACCAATTACATTATTTATTTTATGCGCACCGGTATGATTTAATTCGTCTCTTTTAAAATAAATTTTTGCACCTTTAAAGTATTCTGTAAGTCTTTTTGCGAAGTACAAGGGACTGGGTCTTCCAATATAATCTCTTCTAAGTAAATCAAGTTCTGACAAAAATGATTTGTCTTTTATTGCTTTTTCATATGTTTCTTCAACATCTAATATTAATGGCATTAGGGTTTCGGCTACAAATCTTCCACCAAACTCACCAAATCTTCCATTAAGGTCTGGTAAATTTTTTAGACTATTTGTATTTATATTAATCATAATTTAGATGTTCCTACATTTTTTTACAAAAGATTTAATTAACTGGGATGATTTTATTCCTTTTGATATTTCAACTCCTGAAGAAATGTCTAATCCTTTTGTTTTTGTTATTTTTATAGCTTTTGTTACGTTACTTAAATTTATTCCACCTGCCAATAGCCAGTTTATATTTTTTTTTCCTTTTTTTAATATTTTCCAATTGAATGTTTTTCCATTACCTCCCGGCAAATGATCTTTCGGAGAATCAATAATAATTGTGTCAGTTACAAATTTATATTTATTTATTTGAAAATTTAAATTTTTAGAGGATTTTGCACTAATAGCTTTTATTATTTTTGTTTTAAACTTTCTCTTTATCTCACAACACCTATAAGGAGATTCTTTGCCATGAAGTTGTATATAATCTGGTGACAAATTAGTAACTACATTTCTTAAAAATTGATCAGTTGCATTTACTGTTAAAGCAACAATTTTTGTTGAATTATTTAAATACTTCACTATTGATTTAGCTTTTTCTATTGATATATTTCTTGGCGATTTTTCGAAAAAAACTAATCCTACATAATCTACATTCAGATCAGATATTGTAGACATAATATGATGATCTAAAACTCCACATATTTTAATTTTGACTTTCATTTATTTGAAATAAACAGTAATTAGCTATTTATTCTTTCTTTCATTGATTTTCCCATTTTAAAAAAAGGCATTTTTTTTTGGGGTATAGCTACCGGGTCGCCTGTTTTAGGATTTCTTCCTATTCTAGCATTTCGTAGCTTTGTTGTAAAAGTTCCAAAACCTCTTAATTCAACTCTATCGCCATTTTTTAATGCTTGAGTAACACAATTGAACAAAGTATCAATAATTTTGTAAACATCTTTATGGTACAAATAAGAGTTTTTACTAGTAATTTTCAAAATTAGTTCTGATTTAGTCATTTAAACCTTATTTATTTTCATTTTGATTTTTCTTTTCCAATGCGGCACCTAAGATATCGCCTAAGCTAGCTCCGCTATCTGATGAACCAAACTCTGCCATTGCTTGTTTTTCTTCTTCAATTTCTCTTGCTTTTATTGACACGTTAACTGATCTTTGTTTTTTATCAATTTTAATAACTGTAGCATCAACTTTATCCCCAACTCCAAATCTATCAGTTTTTTGGTCTTTTCTGTCACGAGAAAGGTCAGATTTTTTTATATTACCTTTTATATTATCACCAATAGACACCTCAATATTATTATCAGATATTTTATTGATTAAACATGTTACAGTGTCACCAAGTTTAATATTTTCTAGTTCAGATGAAAATTTATCTTCTGATAGTTGTTTGATACCTAGTGAGACTTTTTCATTTTCTACATTTATATCTAAAATTTTAGTTTTTAAGATGGTTCCTTGTTTAAAGCTCTTAATGAGTTCATCTCCATTGCCATCCCAACTAATATCAGATAAATGAACTAGTCCATCAATTTCACCTTTAAGGCCAACAAAAATTCCAAAATCTGTAACATTTTTTATTTCACCCTCAATCTCCTGGTTTATTTTGAATTCTTTATTAAAGACTTCCCAAGGATTTTCTACACATTGTTTAATTCCTAAAGAAATTCTTCGTTTTTCTTCTTCAATCTCAAGAACCATAACTTCAATTTTTTCTGATGATGATAACAAATGATTTGGATGAACATTTTTTTTGGTCCAGCTCATCTCTGAAACGTGAACTAAACCCTCAATCCCGTCTTCTAGTTCAACAAAAGAGCCATAATCTGTAATATTTGTAACTACACCCGATATTTTTGATCCTATAGGAAACCTCTCATGAATATTTTGCCAAGGATCTTCATTTAACTGTTTAATACCAAGTGAGATACGTTTTGTTTCATCATTAAATTTAATTACTTTAACTTTAACATTATCACCCAGCTTTAAAGCTTCTGAAGGGTGATTAATTCTTCTCCAAGAAATATCAGTTACATGTAACAAACCGTCAACACCTCCAAGATCAACAAATGCACCATAATCTGTAATATTTTTTACAATTCCATCTAAAGTTTGACCTTCTTGAATGTTTGAAACTATCTCAGATCTTGCTTCAGCTCTATTTTCTTCTAAAACAGCTCTTCTTGATATAACAATATTACCTCTTTTTTTATCCATTTTAAGAATTTGAAAATTTTGGGGGATATTCATAATTGAATAGAAATCTTTAATTGGTTTTATGTCAACCTGACTCCCAGGTAGAAATGCTGTTGCTCCGTCTATATCTACTGTAAATCCACCCTTAACCCTTCCAAGAATTACACCAGTTACAATCTTCTCTTCTTTATGAAATTTTTCTAATTCTACCCAAGCTTCTTCTCTTCTAGCTTTTTCTCTGCTAAGAATAGTATTTCCATTTGAATCCTCTAATCTTTCAATATACACTTCAACAATGTCACCAATTTTAATTGATTCTGTCTTTTCCTCATTACCAAATTCTCTTTTTAAAATTCTACCTTCTGATTTTAGACCAATATCAACGATAATAGCTTCTTTTTCGACAGAGATAACTGTTCCCTCAACAACAGATCCTTCAAGATTTTTAATTTTTTCAAAACTTTTTTCAAATAAGTCAGAAAATGTTTCTGTTTTAGATTTTGGTTTTTCTTCAGTTGATAATTCAGTCAAAATTTGCTCCATTATGTTTAATTATTGATTTGTATAGTTTATTTTCAAAAAAAAACAATGAATCTTTTAAATTTATTTATTTTTTTTAATATAATAAAGAGCTTTTTTCAATACTTGGTGAGGGTTTAAGAATTCTGTGTCTATTAAAATAGAGTCTTCTGATAAAATTAAAGGAGAGTTTTTTCTTGATTTGTCACTATTATCTCTTTTTTCTAAATCAAGTAAAATATTTTTAAATTCAATTGATTTATTAGTTGAGTAAAGTTGTTTGTATCTTCTTTTAGCTCTTGTTTCAATTGGAGCATCTATGTAAAACTTAAAATCTGCATTGGGTAAAATTTCAGTCCCAATATCTCTGCCATCTAAAATACATCCACCCTTTTTTTTTATCATATTTTCTACAAATTCAATTTGAATTATTTTTAGTTTAATTCTTACAAAATCTAGTTTTCCTATCCTAGATGCAAAATTGCCATATAAATCTTGTTTATAAGGTTCTAGCTCTAAATCATTCAGATCAAAATCATTTAAAATGTTCTTCAAAATAGAATTATCAATAGTGTTTTGTGAAGGTATTAATTTTAATGATTTTATATACATAAAAGCTAACTTTCTATACAACAATCCAGTATCTAAACGTGGTAATTTTAATTCCTTGGACAAGTTTTCGCTTAATGTTCCTTTTCCTGATGCAGCGGTACCATCTATAGCAATTTTCATTCTATACTCATTATTTTTTTAAGTTAGCACCTAAAGACTTCATAATGTCATAAAAACTTGGAAATGAAGAATTAATTGTTTCAGCATTTTTAACTTTAACACCATTTTCCATTAATAAACCAAGACATAAAAAAGACATAGCTATTCTATGATCAAATTTTGAATCAATTACAATTTCTTTTCCTGGGTTTACTTTTTTATTTCCAATAATTGAAATAGAATTTGAAGTGGACTTAACAGAAAAACCACATCTATTTAAATTTTGAACCATTTCTTTAATTCTGTCAGATTCTTTATTTCTTAAATCTTTTATACCTGTCATAACTGTTTCACCTTCTGCAAAACAAGAAACTATACAAAATATAGGGAATTCATCAATCATACTAGGCACTCTTTTTTCTGGTACAACAACACCTTTCAATTTACTGTATTTAACTTGAATATCCCCAACTTCTTCTCCAGATATATTTTTTTTATTTATGAATTTTATAGCCCCACCCATCTCTATAATGGTTTCATAAAAGCCTGTTCTCAAAGAGTTTAAACAAACATTTTTTATTTTTATTTCACTATCTGGAATGATCAATGCTACAGCTGAAGGAAATGCCGCACTTGAGGGATCATTTGGGATAATAAAATGTTTACCTTTTAAATATGGTAAACCTTTAAGTTCTATTTTATTTGTACCATCATTAAGAGATTTTGAATTAATTTCAGCGCCCATAAAATTTAACATTTTTTCTGTATGATCTCGTGATTTAACTTTTTCTGAATAAGAAATATTACCAGTTGAAGTTAATCCATTTAGAAGTACACATGATTTAACCTGAGCTGAAGACAGAGAGGAGTTATATTTAATAGGAATAGGTATTTTGTTACCCTTAATTGTTATTGGAAGTTTATTATCATTAGATAAAATTTCTGCTCCACTTTGTTCTAATGGGATTAGAACTCTTTTCATTGGTCTAGTATTTAACGATTCATCACCTGTGAAAGTAACCTCAATATCACATCCAGAAACTAAACCCATCAATAATCTTACACCAGTGCCAGAATTACCCAAATTTAAAACCTTATCTGGACTTCTTAGACTTCCTAGTCCATTTCCACGAACTTCCCACAAGTTCTTACTTTTTTTTATATTTACTCCAAGTTCACTTAGTGCACTTAATGTTGCTAATACATCTTCACTTTCTAACAAATTTTCAATTGTTGTTTTACCAACTGCACATGCTCCGAGTATTAGTGCTCTGTGAGAAATAGATTTATCACCAGGCACAAAAACTTCACCACTAAGTTTATTTGATTTAATAGAAATTATAGAAACCATTTGATTTTTATTTTTAAAGCGTTAAAGAATAAAAATCAAAAGCTATTTTGACTTATTTAATTATAGTGTACTAGCCTGTTTAAATAAAATGGAGATTAAAACATGTCTAAGCCAGAATGGGGTATTAAAAGAGTTTGTCCATCATGTAGTATTAAATATTATGATTTTAATAAAAGCCCAATAATTTGTCCTAAGTGTGAATTTGAGTTTGATCCAGATTTGTTGTTAAAAAGTAGGAAAGGAAGAAGCATAGCTACAAAAACTGAAGTTAATGAAGTTTCAAGTGATGTGCAAAAAGAAGATGAAACTCTTGAAAATGATATTACCTCAATAGAAAATGATGAAGATATTTTAGAGATTGAGGATGAAACAGATATTCAAGATAGTGGTATTGACAATAATATAGATAAAAAAATTAATACTAATGATGATATTGAAATAATAGAGGATGGTTTAGAAGATAAAGATGACTTTTCAATAGAAATTGATGATCAAGATAATAACAGCATTGAAGATCAAAAATAAAACAATGGGGCTATAGCTCAGCTGGGAGAGCGCTACACTGGCAGTGTAGAGGTCAGGGGTTCGATCCCCCTTAGCTCCACCAAAATAAGTTAACTGTTTAACTTCAAATTAAAATAGATGTTAATTAATATTATTTTTAGCTGCTATTATATTCATATATAATGACCTCAAAACAAAACTTGAGATAAATCATAAATAGTAGTTAAATTAATTTTAATTATTTATAATTATCTTATGAAAAAAGTTTTGTTTTATCAAAAAGATACTCCTGAAAACCAAATAAAGTTATGGGATATTAAGTTAAAAAAATGGCATAAAAATTTTAAGTTAGTCCATTTAGATGATCCTGAAGCATCTGAAGCAATAATAGCTTTACTATGGAAAGCACCTATGACAAAAATCTCTAAACTTAAAAATATAGAAGCAATTATATCTTTAGGACAGGGAGTTGATCACATCATAAATGATATTAATTTTAATAAAAATATTTCTGTCTATAGAATAGTTGATCCTTATATGGCAAAATCAATGAGTCATTGGGTTACCTTATCAGTATTAAATTTTATTAGAGATTATGAAGGTTATAGAAAACAACAAGTTAATAAAATTTACAAATCAAGAAATTGTTTAGATTTTAAAAACATTAAGATAGGTATTTATGGGATAGGAGAAATTGGAAAAGTGGTTGCTAAAGATTTAAAATCTCTTGGTTTTAATGTTTTAGGTTGGAGTAGAGCAAAAAAGAATTTTAAGTTTTTAAAAAGCTATTGTTCCCAGATAGGTTTTAATCATATGATTGAAAATTGTGATATACATGTGTGTTTATTACCTCTCACCATAGACACAAACAGAATATTTAATAAAGATGTTTTTTTGAAAATGAAAGAAGGAGTATGCTTTATAAATGCTGGAAGAGGTGAACATGTTGTTGAAAAAGATTTAACTTCTTTTTGTGGTAATAAAATTAAATTAGCAGTTTTAGATGTTTTTGGAGTTGAACCATTGCCAAAGTCACATCCTTTTTGGGAAAATAAAAATATTGTAATTTGGCCTCATGTATCTGCTGAGACAAATATTGAAACAGCAGCTAAACAAGTAGCAAAGGCTATAAAATTAATTCATTCTGGTAAAATGCCAGAAAACAAAATTGACCTTAATTTAGGTTATTAACATTTAAAGGAATAATTTGATGTTTCAAAATCTTAAAAATAAATTTTTAAATAGAGAGCAAATAAAAGGTGCCATGATATTTGATTTTTTTTCTCCAGGTATTCCATATGTGATTAAGAATTCAGGATGTGAATTTGTAATTTATGATATGGAACATGGAGGACTTACTCTTGATAAATTTAAAGAATTATCTTTAATATCTAAAGGAATAGGCTTGAACCCTATGATTAGAATTCCTGAAATTAGTTATAACTATATAGCTAGATCTTTGGATTTAGGTGCAAATGGGATTATGATACCAATGGTAAATAACCAAAAAGAGGCATTGAAAATTGTAAAGTATTCTAAATATCCACCATTAGGAAGGCGTGGCGCTGGATTTGGTTTTGCACATAACGAATATAAAAAAGAAAACCCTATTGATGTAATGGAAGATGCAAATAAAACGCTGATTAATATCATTCAAATAGAAAATGTGAGTGGTCTCGAGAATGTAGAAGAAATTGCAAAAATTGATGATATAGACTGTTTATGGGTTGGTCATTTTGATCTAAGTAATTTTTTAGGAGTTCCCGGTCAATTTAATTCTAAATTATATCTTAATGCAATTAATAGAATTGTTAAAGCAGGTACGAAATATAAAAAATCTTTAGGGATAATGGTATCAACAATACAAGAGATGGATTTTTATTTTGATTTAGGGTTTAATGTAATAGCTGTTGGTACAGAAATGAATCTATTAATGGATAAAATCTCAAATTTATTAAAAAATAAAGGCTAAGTTGATGCAATTTACTCTAGGTATTACAGGAGACTTGTTAACAAATGAAGGTAATCCATGTTTTGGATTACAACCATTAGAAGCTCTTTACAAAGAAAAAAAAATACTTGTTGAATGGATGGATCCTAGTATTCAAATTTTATCCGAAAAAGAAACTACAAAATATGATGCAATATTATTAAACTCGCCAAGATTAACTAAGGAAAGTATTAATCCAAAAAACAATAAAGTTAAAATAGTTTCGAGATTTGGTGTTGGTTATGATTCTGTAGATTTAGATATTTTAAAAAAAAATAAAATTATACTCACTAATACACCTAAAGCTGTTAGAAGGCCTGTAGCTGTTGCTACTTTAACTATGATTTTATCATTATCTGGAAAACTTATGATTAAAGACAATTTAGTTAGAGAGGGGCGTTGGAATGAACGAACAAATCATATGGGAGTAGGGTTAAAAAATAAAACACTTGGTATAGTTGGTTTTGGTGGAATTGGAAGAGAATTTGTTAAGATATCAAATGGCCTATTTAAAAATATTATATGTTATGATCCTTTTGTTGGTAAAGAGGAGATGAAAAATCTACAAGTAGACAAAGTAGATTTTGATGAAATAGCTAATTCAAGTGATTTTTTAGTTATTTTATGTGATTTAAATGAAAAAACTAGAGGTATGATAGATAGTACTTTTTTAAATAAAATGAAAAGTAGCTCTTATTTAATTAATTTGTCAAGAGGACCTGTAGTTAATGAGAATCATTTGATAACCTCATTAAAACAAAATAAAATCTCAGGTGCTGGATTAGATGTCATGACAAATGAACCAATAGAAGAAAACAATGAACTTCTTAATTTGAAAAACACAATATTAACACCTCATTCTTTATGTTGGACTGATGAGTGTTTTGACTCTATAGCTACAGAAGCAATTACTTCAATTTTAGATTATTTTAATAATAAGAAAATTATAAATAGAGTAGTTTAGGCGGCTTTGTTTTTTAAATGTTGTGAGATTATAGCAAAAGCACTTTCTTCTGATTTACAACCTCTTAATTTGTCAGTAATTTCGGTATCTCTAAGGAGTCTAGATATTTGAGCAAGTGTTTGAAGATTTTCAGGTTTACTAACTTCAGGAAGTATTAAAAACACAATAAGATCTACAGGATTGTTATCTAAAGCATCAAAATCTAGTCCATCGGATAATATTGTAACTATACAACATGGTTTTATTATTTGATCGTTCTGGACATGTGGAATTGCGATACCATTTCCTATAGTTGTTGTGCCAATTTTTTCTCTTTTAATCAGATTATTAAGCAATAAATTTTTATCAATATTATATTTTTCAAAAGCTTCATTACAAATTTTATCAAACACCATTTTTTTACTTGAAGGATCTTGTATGAATAAAAATGAATCTGGATTTAATAGTTTTTTTAGGTTTAACATATTATTTCTCGTAATGTATACCTAACTAAGCTTATTATTTTGTCAAGTTATAATTTACTATATTGAAAATGATTTACCCAAATATACACTTTTAACCTTTTGATCATTTTTTATTTCAAAAGGATTACCTTTTAGTAAAATTTTTCCGTCATATAACACATAGGCCCTATCAACTATATCAAGTGTGTCTTTCACATTATGATCAGTTATCAAAACACCTATTTTTCTTTGTTTTAAATATTCTATCAAATTTTTTAAATCTTGAATTGCAATTGGATCAATCCCAGAAAAAGGTTCATCTAATAAAATGTGAGTTGGATTAGAAGCAATACATCTTGCTATTTCAACTCTTCTTCTTTCTCCTCCAGAAAGTGTAATTCCAAGTGATGATCTTATTTTTGTAATATTGAATTCAACTAATAAGTCTTCTAAAATCTGATATCTTTTGTGATTATCAAATTCTTTAATTTCAATTATAGATAACAAATTATCTTCAACCGACAAACCTTTAAATATAGACATTTCTTGAGGAAGGTATCCTAATCCAATTCTAGCTCTTTCATAAACTGGATATCCAGTTATATCAGTTTTCCCAATATTTACTTTTCCATTGTCGGGTTTTATTAATCCTGCAATGATATAAAAACATGTTGTCTTTCCAGCACCATTAGGACCTAATAAACCAACCACTTCTCCAATATCTAAATCAATGCTAACATTATCTAGGACACTAATTTTTTTATAAGTTTTACTTAAATTTTTAGCAATTAATCTCTTATCAGAATATTGAGTTTTAAGTTTCTTTATAGGTTGAATCGTTTGAATTTGTTTTAGAAACTCAAGTTGTTCTTTTAAAGTTGTCAGTTTGCTCTCCTAATCTATTTTTGAATTGGTGAAAAAACACCTTTTACTCTCTTAGATTTGCTACTTTCAATTTTACTTTTTCGAGTATTTAGATTCATATATCCTTTTTCACCAGTCAATATACTTTTATCTCTTTTTATAATCACATTACCTTCTAAAGAAATTAAATTTGTTTTATTATTATATTTAGCTGAATTGCATGTAATTGTCTCTGCTTTAGTTTCTATTTTAACATTTCCTTGAGCAGATGCTGAAATTAAGTTGTTATTGATTTTATCAAATTTAGCATCAATTCTTTTTGAAAAAATAGATATAGGACCACTTAAAAAAAGTTTTACATCTCCTTCACTAGTAGCAATTTTTTTTATATCATCAAAAGAAATAATTTTTTTTGATTGTAGTTTAAAGGCTTTTGCTTCAATTGATTGTGTATTACCTTTTAAAATGATAATTTTATCTTTAAAATTGTATCTGGCAAAATCAGATTTTGCTATGGTATCTTGATCAATAATAATTACATTCCCAGTTGCTTCTATGTATGTAATATCAGAATTTTTTATTTTTCCCATAAATGCTTTAATGTTATCAGCTTTAACTGAAAAATTACCTTTTGAGGCTTTGACATTTCCTGAGGCGACATAAATTTTTTGTTTTTCAAAATATTCAATTGATTTATCGGCTTCAACTTTAAATTGATTAGAATTTTCATAAGCAACAGCTGAGTTAAAATAAATTAGGGCCAAGAAATATAAAATATAATATTTAATTTTTCTTATTTTCATATCAATCAATTGTTAATTTAGCTTTGCCGAATACCTTTATGTATTCTCCATAATTTTTAAGGCTTAAGCTAGACCCTTGTATTTTTGAGTTTCTAATTTTAATCTTGACAGGTGAGTTTGTATACATGTCACCAGTATCAAACATCCCTAAGAGCATTTCAGTTTTCAAAGCAAATTTTTTTTTAATGTTATAAATATTAACATTGTTATCAAGTTTAAACTTAGAATAATTATTCATAATATAACCATAGTTTGAAGTAATTTTTGTAATATTATTTTTTTTTATAATTTCAGTGATTGGGTTTATCAGTTTTATAAATTTTTCTTCTTTATTTTCTTCCATCAAATCTGCAGTAATTTTAATTTTCTCTCCATTCGGCTGATTTTGTTCAATGTTAACTCCAACTGTTTTACCTTCTTTTGATGGGTCAATATCTTGGATTTTTTGTGAGTTTAACTGATTGTTCCTATTAATATAATTAAATGTAAGCATCGTAATTATTAAAACAATTAAAATAATAAAAATAGATTTTGCGCTTAATTTAAGTTTCATCTTAATGAGCAAATATATCTAATTCTTGAAATCCTTCTAAATCTAATTTGACCCGTGTTTTTAAGCTTTCAAAACATTCAAGCGCTAAATTCATTTTTCCTTCTCTAAGTAGTATTTCATCTAATTTAATTTTTAATTCATGAAGAAATAACACATCTTGTGCAGCATATGCCAACTGATTTTTAGATAATTTATTTGCTCCCCAATCGGAGGTTTGATTAAATTTATCAAGTTCAATATTTAGTAAATCTTTACATAAATCTTTTAAACCATGTTTTGCACCAAAGGTTCTAGATAATTTAGAAGCTATTTTTGTGCAATATATTGGCCCAACGACTGGGCCAACATTTTTGTTAAGCATAGCTAAATCAAATCTTCCATAATGAAAAATTTTGGTAATACTTTTATTTTTTAATAATTTTATCAAATTTTTAGGTTTTTCTTCAGGTTGTTTTGATAATTGTAGTAAATGAGCAATATCATCTCCAAAACAAACTTGAACTAGACAGAGTCTATCTCTATTAAGATTTAAACCCATGGTTTCAGTATCAATTGCAACCATTTTTTTTAAATTTAATGTTGATGGAAAATCATTTTTGTATAATTTATACTTCATTACAATATTATTAATATATTTTAGAGTAAATTTGAATGCAAAACTTTCTTACAAATAAAAAATTCTTAATTTTGGGTGGATCTGGATTTGTTGGTAAGTCGATTACAGAAATTCTTCTATCTTACGGTGCTAGAGTAGTAGTTTTAACAAGGAACTCAAATAAAATTAAACCATTAAAAGTTTCTGGGTATCCTGGTCAATTAGAGATAATTTCAGGAAATATATTTGAGGACGGTTTGTTAGAGTTATTAATTAAAGATAAATTTGCAGTTATAAATTTATGTGGGGTATTATACGAAAAAAATAAAGATGAATTTAATACAATTCACAATTTTTTGCCTGATATGATAAGTAAATTATGTAAAAGACATAATGTTAAAAAATTTATTCACATCTCAGCACTTGGGGTCTCAAAAGATTCATCTAGTAAATACTCTCTAACAAAAGCATTAGGTGAAGAAAACATAAAGAAAAATTTTACGTCTTCTATAATTTTAAGACCTTCTATAATTTATGGTAATGGTGACAATTTTTTTGGTTTGTTTTCTAAAATATCTAAATTTGCTCCAGTCATCCCAATTATTGGGCCTAATACAATGTTTCAACCAGTTTACGTGAATGATGTCGCATTAGCAGTTATTGAAACACTTAAAATTAACAACAATAAAGCTAAAATTTTTAACATTTGTGGTCCAAAACAATATTCTTTTTATGAATTAATCAAAATTTTACTCTCCTTTCTTAAACGAAAAAGAATTTTAATTAAAGTAAATCCAAAACTAATGATGTTTCCTGGGTTGGTTTTGCAGAATTTTCCAAATCCACCATTTACATATGATCAAATGAAACTTCTTTTAAGAGACAATGTATCAGATGGACTTTATCCAGAATTAGAAGATTTAAAAATTAAACCAGTTTTGCTAGACACTAAGCTTAAAGAATTAATAAATTTTTATAGTTAATTAACATATACAAAGAGTAAAATTACTAAGCCTAGAAAAACTCTATATATGACAAATATTTTCAGAGATATTCTTTCTATATAATTCATAAATAATTTGATTGTAGTTAGAGCTACAATAAAAGTTAATATTATTCCAATTAAATACACCTCAATAAAAATAAATTCATCATTAATGTATAATTTAAGCATTTCAAAAGTAGTTGCTGAAATGATTACAGGTATAGATAAAAACAAAGAAAATTTAGAAGAATTAAATCGACTATACCCGAGAAATCTTCCTGCAGTTATTACTGCTCCTGAACGACTAACACCAGGAATAATTGCTAATGCCTGAAAAACGCCTATTAAAAAGGCATCTTTTAAATTAATTTCTTTTTTTGTTATTTTTTTAAAATCAGACAAACCTAATAAAACTCCAAACAAAAGAGTTGTCCATCCTATTAAAATAATTGCATTGCCGAAATCTAGTTTTATTAAAGTTATGAATACACCAAATATTATGACTGGAATAGTACCTATTAACAGCAATTTTATAAACATTATGCTTAAGGATTTATTTTTATAATGAAAAAGATTTCTCATATAAAAAATTAAATCTTTTTTTAAATAATATAAAACAGCTAAAAGACATCCGAAATGTAAGCAGACATCGAAAGATCTTCCTTGATAAGGATTTTCATTAAAAAATGGAATTAATATCAAATGTGCACTAGATGATATAGGAAGAAACTCTGTGATTCCTTGAATTATTGATAAAATGATTAAAAAAGTTAGAGACATAAACTTTATTTTTCCATTAAAATATGATATTAAAATAAATTCTTCTTAATGGAATTATTAATATAATAATTCTTGATATTAAAGTTTAAATTATTAATTAAATTATAGTTGTATGAAAAAAGAAATATTTAAAAGAATTGGCTTTCCCGAAAAAAAAGGTCTTTACGATCCATCTTTTGAAAAAGATGCCTGTGGTTTTGGATTTATTGCTGATATCAATAATGAGCCAAAACATGAAATTGTTCATCAAGCCCTTGATATTGTCCACAAACTAGATCATCGTGGAGCAATTGGCGCCGATCCATTAGCAGGTGATGGAGCAGGAATTCTTATACAATTACCCGATAAATTTTTTAGAGATTATTTTGAAAGTCAGAAAATTTCTTTACCTGAGTTAGGTAATTATGCTGTTGGTATGGTTTTTTTACCAAATGACATAACAAGATCAAGTATCGCTCAAAAAGCTGTTGAACAAGCCATTTCAGATGAAGGTCAAATATTCATTGGTTGGAGGGATGTACTAACTGACGATACTGTGCTTGGTAAATCTGTTATAAATAATAAACCTATTATTAAACAATTCTTTATTCAAAGAAGCAGTAAATGTAAAGATGAGAGCCATTTTCAGAGAAAGCTGTACGTTATAAGAAAAACTGTCCATAAAAAAATTCATCAAAGTAATTTGTTAGAATGGGAAGATTTCTACATCGTATCACTTTCTACTAGAACTATTGTATTCAAGGGAATGGTATTAGCTCCAAATTTATCTAAATTTTATGTTGATTTTCAAAACACTAAATTTGAAACTGCAATAGCTCTGTTCCATCAAAGATTTTCAACAAACACTTTTCCATCTTGGCGTTTGGCTCAACCATTTAGATATTTATGTCATAATGGCGAAATTAATACAGTTAAAGGAAACATCAATTGGATGAACTCCAGAAAACACAGTATGAAATCTAAAACACTCGGTGATGATTTAGATAAACTTTGGCCTATAATTGAAAATTCACCATCTGATTCTTCAACATTTGATAATGCTTTAGAATTATTAGTTATGGGAGGGTACTCTCTACCACACGCAATGATGCTTATGATTCCTGAAGCTTGGAAAGATAATGACTCCATGGACACTGAGAGAAAAGCTTTTTATGAGTATTATTCAGCACTTATTGAACCATGGGATGGTCCAGCCGCAATGGCATTTACCGATGGAAAACAAATTGCTGCGACCTTAGATAGAAACGGATTAAGACCTGCGAGATATATAGTTACTGATGATAATTTGATTATTATGGCATCTGAAGTAGGTGTACTTCCTGAAATCCCAGAAGAAAAGATTGTAAAAAAATGGAGATTACAACCAGGGAAGATGCTCTTGGTGGATTTAGAAAAAAATAAAATAATATCTGACGAAGATTTGAAAGATGATTTGAAAAGAAAACATCCATACGGTGGATGGTTAAAGTCTAACCAAATATTACTCTCTGATGTTCCCAAAGAGATCGGACCAATGACACCAGATGAGAAGTCACTTTTAAATCTACAAAAAGCTTTTGGTTATACACAAGAAGACTTAAAATTTTTTCTTGAACCCATGATCAAATCTGGAGAAGATCCAATTGGGTCAATGGGAAGAGATATCCCATTAGCCGCATTATCTAACAAGAGTAGGTTGTTATATGATTATTTTTTTCAAAATTTTGCTCAAGTAACTAATCCACCTATTGATCCTATAAGAGAAGAGCTGGTAATGTCTTTGGTAAGTTTTATTGGCCCTAGACCTAATTTACTTGATCTGACATCTGGTGGTAAACAAAAAAGATTAGAAGTTGATCAACCCATATTAACGAACACAGATCTAGAGAGAATAAGAAGAATTGAAAATCATTTAACTGGATCATTTAAAACCTTAACCTTAAGTATTTGCTATAAAAAAGACAAAAATACAGTTGATTTGGATGGCATAATTTCTTCATTATGTAGCAAGGCTGAAAAAGCAGTTAGTGAAAATGATTATAATATTTTAATTCTGTCAGATAGAAACGTTGATGAAGATCACATTGCCTTACCCGCATTATTAGCAACAGGAGCTGTTCATCACCACCTTATAAAAAAAGGTTTAAGAACTGACGTTGGTATTGTTGTTGAAACTGGTGAAGCTCGAAGGGTTCATGATATTTGTCTTCTTGCTGGATATGGAGCTGAAGCTATAAATCCATATCTCGCCTTTTACACTTTATCAAACATTATCTCAAAAAGTAAAATTAACGTTTTAGAGGATGAGGCATCAAAAAAATATATTAAAGCTCTTAATAAAGGCATGCTTAAAGTTATGTCTAAAATGGGAATATCTACATTTCAATCTTATTGTGGTGCTCAAATTTTTGATGTAGTAGGACTTAGTTCAAGTGTAGTTGAAAAATTTTTCACCGGTACTGCAACCCGAATAGAGGGTGTAAACCTTAATGAAATTCAAAGTGAAACTGAAGAAAGACATTTGGAAGCATTTAAAAATAATTTTGAATATGATAATGTTTTAAATATAGGTGGTGATCTTAGTTTTAGACTAAATGGTGAAAACCATGTATGGACACCTGAAACAATTGGCATGCTTCAACATGCAGTTAGAAGTGCCGATTATTCTATTTTTAAAAAATATTCTAATAAAATTAACAATCAAACAGAAAATTTTAAAAGTCTGAGAGGTTTATTCAAGTTTAAAAATATAAATAAACCAATACATATAGATGAGGTTGAACCAACATCTGAAATTGTAAAGAGATTTGCAACTGGTGCTATGTCTTTAGGCTCTATTTCAACAGAAGCGCATTCTACTCTTGCTATTGCTATGAATAGATTAGGTGGGAGATCCAATACTGGAGAAGGTGGTGAAGAACCATCAAGGTTTAAAGAACTACCAAATGGTGATTCAATGAAATCAAGAATTAAGCAGGTTGCATCTGGTAGATTCGGCGTGACAACTGAGTATTTGGTAAATGCCACGGATATTCAAATTAAAATGGCCCAAGGAGCAAAGCCTGGTGAAGGAGGTCAATTGCCAGGACATAAAGTTGACAAATTTATCGCTAAAGTTAGACATTCAACTCCTGGTGTTGGATTGATTTCACCACCGCCTCATCATGATATTTATTCAATTGAAGATTTAGCTCAACTTATATTCGATTTAAAAAATGTAAATCCTGAAGCCAGGATTTCTGTAAAGCTTGTCTCTGAGGTAGGTGTTGGTACTGTAGCTGCTGGAGTAAGTAAAGCACATGCAGATCATGTTACAATCTCAGGGCATGATGGTGGAACAGGAGCCAGTCCATTAACATCAGTTCTAAATGCTGGAGGTCCTTGGGAGATAGGTTTATCAGAAACTCATCAAACTTTAGTAACAAATGGTTTAAGAGGTAGAATAGCTGTACAAGTTGATGGTGGATTGAGAACAGGTAGAGATGTTGTGATTGGGGCAATTTTGGGTGCTGATGAATTTGGTTTTGCCACAGCAGCATTAATATCCGAGGGATGTATAATGATGAGAAAATGTCATTTAAACACCTGCCCAGTAGGGGTTGCAACTCAAGATCCTGAATTAAGAAAAAATTTTACAGGTCAACCTGATCATGTCGTTAATTTTTTTGTATTTATAGCTGATGAAGTAAGAGAAATTATGGCAGAGCTTGGAATTAAAAAATTTGATGACCTCATTGGACAGAGAAAATACTTAGATTTTGAAGTAGCAAAAAACCACTGGAAAGCCCATAATCTTGACTTATCTGATGTTATTTTTGAAATAGAAAATAATGAGAATGTAAGTATCTATAATAATGAGAATCAAAATCATAGCCTTGAGAAAATTTTAGATCATACTCTCATCAGAGATTCCAAAGATGCTTTAGAAAATAAAAAAAGAGTTAATTTAAAATACAATATTTTCAATGTAGATAGAACAGTTGGAGGAATGCTATCAGGACAAGTTGCTTTAAAATATGGTCATGCAGGGTTGCCAAAAAATACCATAAATGTAGATTTTTCTGGTAATGCTGGTCAAAGTTTTGGTGCTTGGTTAGCCAAAGGAATAACATTAAATTTATCTGGTGATGCTAATGACTATGTTGGCAAGGGGTTGTCAGGTGGGATCATATCAATCAAAAAAAATATAAATAGCAAATTAATTTCTGATCAAAATATTATTGCTGGAAACACTCTGCTTTATGGTGCTATTTCAGGTGAATGTTATATTAATGGCGTAGTTGGTGAAAGATTTGCTGTCAGAAATTCTGGAGCAACGGCCATTGTTGAAGGTTGTGGTGATCATGGTGCAGAATACATGACAGGTGGTGTAGTTGTTATTTTAGGTCAAACTGGAAGAAATTTTGCAGCTGGAATGTCTGGAGGTATTGCATATATATATGATAAAGACGATGAATTTATAAAAAAATGCAATATGGCTATGGTAGAAGTAGATATATTAAAAAGAGCAAATTTAAATGATGATTTTAATGATGAATTAATTGATAAAAACTTGTTAGATTTTGATGAGATTAGAATAAAAAAAATAATACAAAACCATGTTAAGATGACAAGTAGCGTAAGAGGTAAGGATATTTTAAGTAATTGGGATAAGGAGGTTTCTAATTTTAAAAAAGTTATGCCAACTGAATTTAAACGTGTTCTTACAAGTTATAAAAAAGAAAATATGAGTAAGGTTGCAGGAGAATAAAATGGGTAATCCAATAGGATTTTTAGAAATTGATAAAAAAGACAGAAATTATGAAGATCCCAAAGATCGACTTAAACATTTTAAAGAGTTTATTGTTCCTTTGACTAATGAAGAAGTTTCTAAACAGGGTTCTAGATGCATGGACTGTGGCATACCCTATTGTCATCAAGGGTGTCCAGTTAATAATCTTATACCCGATTGGAATGATTTAGTTTATAAACATGAATGGAAAAAGGCATTAGACACATTACATTCAACCAATAATTTTCCAGAATTTACTGGAAGAATTTGTCCTGCGCCATGCGAAGCTGCGTGCACCCTTAATTTAACAGACAATCCTGTATCAATAAAAACTATTGAATGTTCAATTGTAGATTATGGTTGGCAAAAAGGTTGGATAAAACCCCAACTCCCAAAAAAACATACCGATAAAAAAGTAGCAATTATTGGTTCTGGGCCAGCTGGATTAGCATGTGCACAGCAATTAGCAAGATTAGGACATAGTGTTGTAGTATATGAAAAAAATGAAAGAATTGGTGGTCTTCTTAGAATTGGGATCCCTGACTTTAAAATGGAAAAAACATTAATAGATAGAAGAATGGCACAAATGCAATCAGAAGGTGTTCAATTCAAAACTAACAGTGAAATAGGTATTAATATTTCTACTAATCAAATAATTGATAACTTTGATGCTGTTTCAGTATGTATCGGTAGTGAAGTTCCAAGAAATTTAGAAGTTAAAGGTCGAAATTTAAAGGGTGTTCATTTTGCAATGGATTTTCTATCACAACAAAATGATATGGTGGCTGGAAAAACAATTTCAAAAGATATGCTTATTTCAGCTAAAGGAAAAAAAGTACTTGTTATTGGTGGAGGTGATACTGGTTCTGACTGTGTTGGTACTTCGAATAGACAAGGTGCAACATCTGTTCATCAGTTAGAATTGTTACCTCAACCTCCAGTTAACGAAAATAAACAATTAACTTGGCCTAATTGGCCAATGAAATTAAGAACTTCTACTTCTCATCAAGAAGGTTGTGAAAGACAATGGTCAATTTTAACAAAATCATTCGAAGGTAATGAAAATGGTGAAGTCACAAAACTTATCTGTGTAGAAGTTGAATGGAAAAAAAGTGAAGATGGATCTATGAAAATGATTGAAGTAGAGGACTCTGAATTTGAAATTGAAGCTGATCTTGTTCTTCTTGCAATGGGTTTTGTTCATCCAATACATGAAGGTTTAGTTAATAATTTAAGTTTAAAATTAGACCAGAGAGGTAACGTTGAAGCTGATGAGATAAGTTTTAAAACATCATCTGATAAAGTCTTTGTTGCAGGCGATTGTAGAAGAGGACAGTCACTAGTCGTTTGGGCCATTAGTGAAGGACGTAAATGTGCAGAACGAATAGATAATTTTCTCAAAGAGAAATAAATTATTTTTATAAATGAATAAATTATTTCATTATTTCTTATGTCCTTCATCAAGATTTATAAGAATTATACTAATTGAAAAAAAAATTGATTTTGATTTATTTATTGAGAATTTTTCTGAGCCAACTGAAGACTACTTATTTAAGAATCCAGCTGGCTTCTTTCCAGTTTTAAATACATCTTTTAATGAAAATATAGTTGGATCACTAGTTATTGTAGAGTATCTTCAAAATTTGATGCTCTCACCTACATTAATGATTAAGAAAAATGAAAATGAAATTAGAAGATTACTTTTTTGGTTTGAAACAAATTTTAAAAATGAAATTATAATTCCATTATTAAAAGAAAAAGTTTTTAAAAGATTTGAAAAAAATTCTGTCCCAAGTAGCCATGTTATTAGAACTGCTAGATCAAATCTAAAATATCATATGCAATATTTTAATTATCTTATAAAAGAGCATGATTTTTTTGTTGATGATAATTTGAGTTATGTAGATTTATTTTATGGAGCTAGTTTAACTATTTTAGATTATATAGATGAACTAAATTTTTTTGAATTTGAAAAGCTAAAAAATTTGTACTCAATCGTAAAATCAAGACCAAGTTTTAAAAAAATATTAGCTGATAGAATCATAGGTATTAATCCACATCCGGATTATCTTAAATTAGATTATTAAATTTTTGATATTTTTTTTAGGAGAACCTTGATTGTTTCTATTTCATCATTTTTTGACAATCTATGTGCCCCATTTTTTTCAAGTATTAATTTAACGTCATTTGATTTAGTTATTTTTTTTAAAACTTTTTCACTTAATTTATATGGCACTTCAGCATCCATCATTCCATGATATAAATAAACGCTACCTTCAAATTCGATTGGTGAATTTAAAACAAGGTTATTTTCTCCGTCTTTTATGAATTGGTAACTAATCTTTAAATCTTCACTTAATGAAAAACTATTTTTGATAATTACTTCTTCCTTTTTTTGACCAGACAAAGTGTCCCAAATTAGGTTTTTTGTAAAATCTGGCGCTACGGCAAGTCCTATTAAAGAGTGAATATTTACTAATTTATTTTTTGCTAACGATAACATGATCCATCCCCCCATAGAAGAACCAATTAGTATTTGTGGACCTTTAGTCAATTTAGTAATTATAGTTTTAGCATCTAGTATCCAGTCACTCATTACAAAATCTTTAAATTTTCCAGATGAAATTCCATGACCAGAATAATCGAATCTTAGAAAGGAGTGATTGTTTTCAACAGCCCATTCTTCGAGTGCAATAACTTTTTGACCGGTCATATCTGATTTTAAACCTGATAAGAAAACGATTCCTAATTTCTTTCCATCAATTTTATTGTATGCAATTGTTTGATTATAATTTGTTTTTAAAAATTTTGTCATGTATATAGATTGCATAGAATATGTTAAATAACAAAGTAATATTACAAATAGTTCCTGCCCTCAACAATGGTGGAGTTGAAAGAGGAGTTATTGAAACATCGAAATTTCTTGTTAAAAACAACAATAAATCTATTGTAATTTCTTCTGGCGGAGTTTATGAGCATTTAATCTCAAGACATGGAGGAATTTTATACAAATTAGATGTTCATTTAAAGAATCCTTTAAAATGGAAAAAATTAAGAATTAAAGTAGAAGAAATAATTAAAAAAGAAAAAATTGATTTGATTCACGTTTGCTCAAGAGTCCCAGCATGGATTACATATCCCATAGCAGAAAATTTAAAAATTCCGTTTGTAACATCTGTACATGGTAGATTAAGAAATCAGAATTTTTTAAAAAATTATTACAATAGTATTTTAATCAAAGGTGATGTGATAATTGCAATTTCAAAACACATCAAGGATAATATTGTAAATGTTTTTCCTGATGTAAAAGATAAAGTGTCTATTGTTTATAGAGGTGTTGATTTAGAAAATTTTAATCTCAATAATATTTCAAATACTAGGATAGTGAACCAAGCCAAATTATTAGGAGTTCGAGATGGTAGTCCTGTAATTTTAATGGCCTCAAGACCTAAAGCTTGGAAAGGGCATTTAATATTTATCAAAGCTTTATCAAAAGTCAAAATAGATTATCAATGTTTTCTAATAGGTGCATTAGATGGGGATGAAAAATTCAAAAGAGATATTTATAAACAAATATCAGAACTTAATCTTGGAAATAAAGTAAAATTAACAAAATCCACAAATGACATTCAATCAGCTTTTGTGTTAAGTGACATTGTTGTAATGCCATCTATTGATCCAGAACCATTTGGTAGAATAATAATTGAGGCTCAAGCTTTAAAAAAAATTGCAATAGGCTTTGATCATGGAGGTGTATCTGAGAGTATTATTAATAATGAAACAGGCCTTTTAGCAAAACCCCTAGACATAAATGATTTAGGAAAAAAAATTGAAACTGCATTACAATTCAATAAAACTCAACGTAAAATTATAAATAATAATGCAATTAAAATTTTAAAAGAAAAATTTAGTTTAGATAAAATGTGTACTGATACTTTAAATTTGTATAAAAATTGCATAGATATGTATAATTAATTATGACAAATAATATTAATATTAAATTACCAAGTGGGGATATTAAATCATACCCTAATAAAATCACCCCTTCTGATATTGCTGCAGAGATATCAATATCTTTAAAAAAAAATGCTATTATATCCAAAGTTAATAAAGAATTATGGGATTTAGATAGATCAATTGATTTTGATTGTGATTTGGAAATAATTACAAAAGGCAATAAAGATTTACTTGAAGTTTTAAGACATGATGCTGCTCATGTAATGGCTGAAGCAGTTTTAGAATTATATCCAGATACTCAAATAACTATTGGCCCAGCTATTGATAATGGTTTTTATTACGATTTTTACAATGAAGATAATTTCACTCCAAAAGATTTAGAATTAATTGAAAAAAGAATGCATGAAATTGTTGATCGAAATGAAGAAATTATTCGAGAAGTTTGGACACGAGAAGAGGCTATAAATTTTTTTAAAAAAAATAACGAAAAATTTAAATTAGAATTAATTAACGATATACCAGATAATCAAGAGATATCATTTTACAAGCAAGGAAATTTTATTGATTTATGCAGAGGGCCACATTTTAAATCCACCAAAATGCTTGGGCATGCATTTAAATTAACTAAATTAGCTGGGGCATATTGGAGGGGTGACAGTAATAAAGAGACACTTCAAAGAATTTATGGAACTGCTTTTTTTACCCAAAACGATTTAGATAACTATTTGCTAATGTTAGAAGAGGCTGAGAAAAGAGATCATCGTAAATTAGGAAAAAAACTTCAATTATTTCATATGCAGGAAGAGGCTGCTGGATCAGTGTTTTGGCATCCAAAAGGGTGGTCAATATATCTTGAAATTGAAGCATATATGAGAAGAAAACTTGCTGCTCATAATTATAACGAAGTCAAAACACCACAAGTTATTGATAGAACATTATGGGAAAAATCTGGTCATTGGGATAAATTTAAAGAAAATATGTTTATGGTTGAAGGTGAGGGTAATAAAGTTCTAGCTTTGAAACCTATGAATTGTCCTGGACATGTTCAAATTTTCAAACAAGGTGTTAAATCTTATAAAGACTTACCAATTAGAATGTCAGAATTTGGTTCATGTCATAGAAATGAACCCTCTGGTGCACTTCATGGAATTATGAGAGTAAGACAGTTTACTCAAGATGATGCTCACATCTTTTGTACTGATGAACAAATAACAGATGAATCACTAATTTTTTGTGATTTATTGAGAGATATTTATAAAGATTTTGGTTTTGATCAATTAAAAGTAAAGTTTTCTGATAGGCCCAAAGTAAGAGCTGGTAGTGATAAAGTTTGGGACAAAGCCGAAAAGGCTCTTATAGAAGCTGTTAATAAAGCACAATTAGATTATGATTTAAATCCTGGTGAAGGGGCATTTTATGGTCCAAAATTGGAGTTCGTTCTAATTGATGCAATTGGAAGAGAGTGGCAATGTGGAACATTACAAATGGATTTTGTTTTACCTGAAAGACTTGGTGCAACTTATGTTGATCAAAAAGGAGAGAAGAAAAATCCAGTAATGTTACATAGAGCTATTTTAGGCTCTATGGAAAGGTGGTTAGGTATATTAATAGAACAGTACTCTGGAAGATTTCCACTATGGTTAACACCTGTTCAGGTTTTTGTATGTACAATTACTGAAAAAGCAAACGAATACGCTTTAGCATTAATAAATGAGTTAGAAAATAATAATATAAGATGTAATGTAGACCTTAGAAATGAAAAGATTGGATATAAAATTCGAGAACATTCAGAAAATGGTTGTCCAATAATTTTAATTGTTGGCGACAAAGAAAAAGACAGTAATACAGTTGCAATTCGAAGACTTGGGTCGAACAATCAAGATTTTAAATTATTTAAAAATTTTCTTGAAGAAATTAAGGTTGAAATTAAACCACCAGATTTAGTTTGAAAATTTTTTCAAAAAGTATATTTTATAACAACATTTATAGGAGAAATTAGTATAAACAATTCAAAATCTAGCTTTTCAGCTAAAGATGGACCAAGAATTAATAATTCAATCTCAGCTCAACAGGTCCGATGTATAGATTCTCAAGGAAAACAATTAGGTATACTATCTATTCATGAAGCTCTTCAAGCAGCAAGTTCAATTGGTCTTGATTTAGTAGAAATACAACCAAATGTTTCACCACCTGTATGCAAGATATTAGATTATGGTAAATACAAATATGAATCCCAAAAAAGGAAAAATGAAGCTAGAAAAAAGCAAAAAACTATAGATGTTAAAGAAATAAAATTTCGTCCTAATATAGACTCTCATGATTTTGATGTAAAAATTAAATCAGTTAAAAAATTTCTTGAAAATGGTGATAAAGTTAAAATCACTCTTAGATTTAGAGGTCGAGAAATGGTTCATCAAGAGCTTGGTAGCAATGTTCTTGATAGAGTAAAAGATGAGACTGACGCATTTAGTAAAATTGAGGCATTACCAAAGTTAGAAGGTAGACAAATGGTAATGGTTTTAGCTCCAAAATAAAAATTTCTATATTTATTGTTGATTAGTTAATAACCATTGTATATAAGCAAGTTGGAGAGTAATTTATGTCTAAATTAAAAACTAAGAGTGGTGCAAAAAAGAGGTTTAAAGTTACATCTTCTGGTAAAATTAAATCTGGTGCCGCTTTTTTAAGTCATAATCTTAGAAGAAGGTCTCAAAAAATGAAGAGGCAAGCTAGAGGTACAATGATACTTAGTGATTCTGACACAAAGATAGTTAAACAATTCTTACCATATTCTTAATGGAGTTATTCAATGTCAAGAGTTAAAAGAGGCGTTACTAAACACGCTAGACATCAAAAAATTTTAAAGGCTGCAAAAGGTTATTACGGTGCCAGAAGAAAATTGTTTGGTGTAGCTCTACAGGCTGTAGAAAAAGCTAGTGCTTATGCATATAGAGATAGAAGAGTTAATAAAAGAAATTTTAGATCTCTCTGGATTCAACGAATAAATGCGGGTGTTAGACAGTTTGATATGAAATATTCTACATTTATCAATGGTTTAAAGAAAAAAGGTATTGAACTTGATAGAAAAGTTCTTTCTGAATTAGCTGTAAATGAACCAGATGCATTCAAATTATTGGTAGATAAAGTTAAAAACTAACTTCTTTATTTAATCATATTTTCGATGAGTGATGATATAAAAGATAAGATTGAGTTAATTGCTGAAGAATCTATTACGAAGATCAGCAAATCAAAAAATTTAAATGAATTAGAAGATCTTAGAATTTTTTATTTAGGTAAAAAAGGTTTGGTAACGTCTTTTTTAAAAACCATGAAGGATCTAGAACAATCTGAAAAGATTAACATCGGAAAAAAATTAAATTTACTGAAAAATAAATTAATCAAAAATATTGAAGAAAAAAAACTTCATTTGAATGATGCATTAATTCAACAAAAACTTTTAGAAGAAAAAATAGACATAACTTTAGAAAATGATCATGAACAATATGGTACATTACATCCATTATCTAAAACTATTGATGAAATATCTGCTATTTTTGCAAACATGGGGTTTTATATAGAAGAGGGTCCTGACATTGAAACTGATTACTATAATTTTACAGCTTTAAATATTCCCCTAGAGCACCCTGCCAGACAAGAACATGACACATTCTATCTTCAACCAAATTCAGAAGGTACTAGAAAAGTATTAAGAACTCATACTAGTCCAGTACAAATTAGAACTTTAGAAAAAATTGACATTGATCAAGCAAAAGAAATTCGTGTCATTGTTCCGGGAAGAACATATAGATCTGATCATGATGCAACTCATTCTCCGATGTTTCACCAATGTGAAGGATTAGTAATAGGAGAAAATATAAATATGAGTCATTTGAAAGGAACTTTGATCGAATTTTTAAAAGTCTATTTTAATAGTAATAACCTTTCTGTAAGATTTAGGCCCAGTTTCTTTCCTTTTACTGAACCATCTGCTGAGGTTGACATAGGCTATAAAAAACTCTCAGATGGAACACTCGATATTGGTCAGGGAGATAGCTGGCTTGAAGTATTAGGATCAGGAATGGTACATCCAAAAGTTTTAGAAGGGGTAGGTATTGATCCGAGTAAATACCAAGGATTTGCTTTTGGAATGGGTTTGGAAAGGCTGACTATGCTAAAATATAATATACCAGACTTAAGGCCTTTTTATGATAGTGATTTAAGATGGTTAAAACATTACGGGTTCCTTGGAATTAACGAGATCAATTTACATTCTGGATTAAATGGTGTGTTTTCATGAAATTCACTTTTTCTTGGTTAAAGGATCATTTGAACACATCAGCAAATGTTAATGAAATAGTTGATTGTTTAAATAAAATTGGACTAGAAGTTAGTAATCTTAAAACCTACAAGACTGATGTTAAAAATTTAAAAGTTGCAAAGATAATTGATGTTAAAAAACATCCAAATGCAGATAAATTAAATGTGTGTATTATTCAATTTGATGAAGAACAAACACAAGTTGTTTGTGGAGCGCCAAATGTAAAGTTAAATAAAAAATATGTTTTTGCACCATCTGGCACTTACATTGGTGGTATTGATTTGACCTTAAAAAAAGCAATTATTAGGGATATTGAATCTAATGGAATGCTTTGTTCAGAAAAAGAATTAGAGATTTCAGATGATCATAATGGCATTATTGAACTACCTGAAAGTATAAATTTAAATGAGAATGTTTCTAATTATTTAGGTATTGATGATTCTATAATTGAAATTGAAATAACTCCAAATAGAGGAGATTGTTTAGGCGTAAGAGGAATTGCAAGAGACTTGTCGGCTTTTGGTATTGGGGAATTGAAACCTTTGAAATTAAATAATTTAAATGATGAATTTAATTCTTCAATAAATTGGGAAATTAAACTTCCTGATGATAAAAAATCTTTGTGTCCGTCTATTTTTGGAAGATCTTTTAGAAACGTAAAAAATATAAAATCCCCTCAATGGATGGTTAATAGATTGCTTGCTGTAGGTTTAAGGCCAATTTCCTCTATAGTAGATGTAACAAACTATGTTATGATGGATATAGGTCGTCCTTTGCACGCTTATGATGTAAATAAAATTGATGGTAATACTCTTACTGTTAGAATCTCAGAAAAAGGAGATCAGTTTAACGCACTTAATGGAAAAACTTATGAATTAGATGATTCAATGTTAGTTATAAGTGATAAAAAAGGCGTTGATGATCTTGCAGGGATTATGGGAGGTTCGAGGACAGGTGTTGATGAAAATACAACCGAATTTTTTTTAGAAGCAGCAATATTTTGTCCAATTTCGATCGCTAAAACCGGACGATATTTAAATATCAATTCTGACGCTAGGTATAGATTTGAAAGAGGATTAGATTTCAATTCTCCTGAAGTTGGAGTTATTTATGCATCTAAACTTATCAATGATATATGTGGAGGATCATGTAGTAATATAGTTTCTATTGCTCAAAAGAAATCTAATAAAGACATAATATTTGATTTTAAAATTATAAAAAAGCTTACAGGTGTTGATATTGATGAAAGTAAAGTTGAAGTTATTCTTACAAAGCTTGGATTTGAAGTTAAAAAAAATAATAAAAATTGGAATGTAGTTGTACCTTCATGGAGAAATGATGTTGAAAGAAGTGAAGATTTAGTTGAAGAAATCATTAGAATTTTTGGCTATGAAAAAATACCAACAAATGTTTTACCAGTAAAAAGCTATATTACAAAACCAAGTTTAGGTCTTAAACAAAGATTAAGTCTTTATTCAAGAAAATGTCTTTCAACAAGAGGTTTTAACGAAGTAATTACTTTCTCATTTTTAGATAAATTAAATGCTAAACGATTTGGAGGTGGAGAAGAAAATTTAAATTTAGTTAACCCTATTTCATCAGATTTGTCACATTTAAGACCTTCCATTATTCCAAATCTGATTAATGTATGTAATGAAAACATTAAAAGAGGTATCACTAATTTATCTTTGTTTGAAGTAGGACCGATATATAAAGGTGATAATTGTGAAGATCAGTACAACGTTGTTACTGGGATAAGATGTGGTAATAAAATTAATAAAAATTGGAAAAATAGTGAATTAAAATTTGATTTTTATGATGTAAAATCTGATATTTTGGCTGTTTTAAATGTTCTTGAGTTTCCGGTGTCACGTTTAAAAATATATAGTGAAGCACCAAATTATTTTCATCCTGGAAGAAGCGCTTTATTTAAATTAGGTAATATAACTATAGCTTCTTTTGGTCAGATTAATCCTTTTTGTACAAACCAAAAAGATAAAAAAATAGAATTTTTTGGTTTCGAAATATATCTAGATAAATTACCATCACCAAAGAGAAAGGTATTATCAAAACCATTACTTAAATTAAATCATTTACAATCTCTATCAAGAGATTTTTCTTTTTTAATCGATAATGAATTAAATGTTGAGGATTTAATAAATGAGATTAAATTAATTGATAAGATATTAATTCAAGAGATTTCAGTTTTTGATGTTTACCAAGGAAATAATATTCCGAAAGATAAAAAATCTGTTTCATTATCTATTGTAATTCAACCTGCAGATAAATCATTAACTGATGATGATTTAGAAAAATTAAGTTCTAAAATTATTGATCGTGTATTTAAAACATTTGCAGCAGAAATAAGATCTCATTAATAATTATATGTTTTGTTTTGGTGCCGCCAACTGGATTTGAACCAGTGACCTCGTCATTACCAATGACGCGCTCTACCGCTGGAGCTATGGCGGCTTATTTTCAGTTGATCTAGACATAACACTAGAACTTAACTATTATATAGTAAATTATTATTAATAATGTCAAAAAAAACTATCAATAAAAAAGAAAAACTTTCTTCAGCATTGAAAGAAAATATAAAACTTAGAAAGAAACAAATCAGTAATCGTGATGAAAAAAATATCAAAGGAAAAAGACTTTTAAAAGTTGGATATTCCAGCCTACTTCATAAAAAATTAAATAATGAGTAACGATAGATTAATTATACAAGGGGGTAAGCCACTTTTTGGTGATGTCAAAATTAGTGGTGCAAAAAATGCAGTTTTACCTCTTATTTCCATTTCTTTATTATTTGATAAGAGTTTTACATTAAAAAATGTACCTGATTTAGCAGATACGAGATTAATGATAAAATTAATAAATGCTTTAGGTGTAATGACAAAATTTTACGATGGTGTCATTGATTTTCATGGTGAACCACAAAATATCGAAGCACCAAAAGAATTAGTATCTAAAATGAGAGCTTCAATTTTAGTGTTAGCTCCTCTTTTATCTAAGAGACATAATGCTTTAATTCCAATGCCTGGTGGTTGTGAAATTGGAGAACGTCCAATCAATTATCATATAGATGCACTAAAACAACTCGGAGCTGAAACATATCTACAAAATGGATTTTTGAGAGCTACTCTACCCCAAGGGAAATTTATTGGAAATGAAATAAAATTTCCTCAAGTTTCTGTTGGAGCCACAGAATGTGCAATCATGGCGGCAACTTTAGCAATTGGTAAAACAAAAATTTATAATGCTGCTCAAGAGCCTGAAATAGTTGATTTAGGTAACTGTCTAAATTTGGCAGGAGCAAATATTAAAGGGTTAGGTACAGATATAATTGAAATAGAAGGTGTTTCAAAATTAAATCCTGTCACATATTCAGTTATACCTGATAGAATTGAAGCAGGTTCATTTGCTATAATTGCAGGAATTACAAAAGGTGAGTTAAACTTACTCAATTCAAATCCAAAGGATTTAAAAGTTTTTTTTAAAAAATTAAAACAAACAAATATTAGAGTTGAAGTTTACAATGATACTGTAAAAATAAAAGGGGTTAGTGAAATTGTTCCAGTAGATATTCAAACCGAACCTCATCCTGGTTTTCCAACAGACTTGCAAGCTCAGTTTATGAGTTTAATGTGTATAGCAAATGGAAAATCGGTAATTGAAGAAAATATATTTGAAAATAGATTTATGCATGTCCCTGAGTTGTCTAAAATGAAGGCATCTATTAAAATTGATGGAAATAAAGCTATTGTTGATGGAGTAAAGCGATTACAAGGTGCTTCGGTTAAAGCTACTGATCTGAGAGCTTCTATGTCCTTAATAGCAGCAAGTCTAAATGCAAATGGTGAGAGTGTTGTTAATGATTTATCTCATTTAAAAAGGGGATACGAAAATTTCGAAGAAAAATTATTTAATATAGGGGCACACATAGGATAATCATGAAATCTAAAGATAAAAGAAATATTTCCGACCATCTCAATGAATATGATTTTAAAAAATTAAAAATAAAATTTTTAAATAAAGATGAAATAAAAATTTTTTCTACATTATGTCAAGATGGTATATTTTCCATTGATGAAATTATTTATAATAAGAGTGATAAAATATTGATTGCAACTTTTTCTAGGTTTTGCTGGGAATTTGTAGAAAAAAAAATAAAAAATGAAACATTTTATCGAGTTGTTTCTGGAATAAGAATTTGTAATGTAAATAAGATAACTTATACAAATAAAGACAAAATTAATTCTTCAAAATTTATAAATTTACTATCAGTCGATTATGATAAAAATGAATTAACATTAAATTTTTCTTTAGATGTAACAATTAAACTTTTTATAGAAAAAATAGAAATTTATCTAGATGATCTTGACATGCCATGGCCAACTGGTAAAAAACCAATGCATAAATAGACAAATTAACATGAATGATAAAGATATAATTATAGCTCTTCCAAAAGGAAGAATATTGAAACAAGTTTTACCAATTTTTGATAAGGTTGGTATTATTCCTGAAAAGTCTTTTTTTAACGAGAAAGATAGGAAATTAAAGTTTGAAACTAATATTTCTAATATAAAATTAATTCTTGTTAGATCTTTTGACGTAGCAACATTTCTAATTTATGGGGCGGCACATATAGCTATAATTGGTAGTGATGTTTTAGAAGAATTTAATCATTCTGAAATTTATTCACCTATTGATCTTAAAATTGGTTTATGTAGATTAGTAGTTGCCACCACTAAAGAAATTTTAAGTGATGAAGATCCTTTGACTTGGAGTTATGTTAGAGTGGCAACAAAATATCCAAACTTAACAAGTGAGCATTTTAAAAAAAGGGGTGTACATGCTGATTGTATAAAACTAAATGGTGCGATGGAACTGGCTCCATCTATGGGATTATGTAGAAGAATTGTTGACCTTTCTGAAAGTGGTGAAACATTAAAAGCTAATGGTTTAATTGAAATTGAAGAGATTATGAAAGTTTCTACGAGATTAGCTGTCAATAGAAATGCATATAAAACAAATTTTAAGGAAATTAATCAAATTATAAAAAAGTTTGAAGGGCTTTTACATGATTAATAATAAAGTTAAATATCTTTATTCTAAGGAAGATAATTTTGATGAAAAACTAAATGTATTTTTAAGAAGTAAAAATATTTCAGATGTTGATATTGAAAAAATTGTTTTTGATATAACTAGTCAAATAAAAACACATGGTGATAATTCTTTAATTACTATGATAAATAAATTTGATAATATTAGTTGTTCTAATTTAGATGATATTAGAATTGAAAATAAATTATTAAAAAAAGCCTTTGATGATCTTCCAATCGATTTGAAAAACGCTATGAAAATTGCATCTTCTAGAATCAAATCATTTCATGAAAAGCAAAAGCCAAGTGGATTCGACTATGAAGATGAACTTGGTGTTAATTTAGGAATAAAATATTCTCCTATAAAAAGAGTTGGTTTTTATGCACCAGGAGGAAAAGCACTTTATCCCTCCTCAGTGTTAATGAATGCGATACCAGCTTTAGTAGCTGGAGTTGAGGAAAGAGTGTTAGTATCACCAATTAATTTTGAAAAAAATTCAGAAATATTGTTAGCAGCTGCATATTTAGCAGAAGTAACAGAATTTTATAGGATGGGAGGAGCTCATGCTATAGCTGCATTAGCTTTTGGAACTAAAGATTTAAAAAAAGTTGATAAAATTGTTGGTCCAGGAAATGCTTATGTTGCGGAAGCTAAAAGACAATTATTTGGTAAAGTAGGAATTGATTCAGTTGCAGGTCCTTCAGAAGTTTTAATAGTTGCAGATAATAAAAACAATCCAGAGTGGATTGCTATAGACTTATTATCACAAGCTGAACATGATGAAAACGCTCAGTCTATTTTAATAACTAATGATGAGAAATTTGCAAAGAATGTAGAAAATCAGATTATTAAATTATTAGAGATATTACCTAGAAAACAAATTGCTTCAAGTTCTTGGTATAATAATGGATTAATATTAATAGTTGATCATATAAATGAATGTATAAATCTAATTAATCAAATTGCTCCTGAGCATTTAGAACTTTGCATAGAAAATCCTAAACTTTATTTAGATGAAATTAATAATGCTGGATCAATCTTTTTAGGTAACTATACACCTGAAGCTATTGGAGATTATATTGCTGGTCCAAATCACGTTTTGCCAACAGAAGGAACAGCAAGGTTTTCTAGTGGACTTGGTACAAATGACTTTTTACGAAGAACAACTTTTGTTCAATGTAATGAACATAATTTAAATGATCTTGGGAAACATGCAGAAATTTTAGCAGAGGCAGAAGGATTAGATGCTCATAGAATGTCAATATATGCTAGAAGAAAGAATGATTAAAGTTTAATTACTAAATTATTTAATTTTACAATTTATAATTTAGATTATATAACTGTGTTATGGCAAAAGAAGGTGTAATAGAATTTTCTGGGGTTGTTGAGGAGCTACTTCCAAATGCAATGTTTAGAGTAAAACTAGACAATGATCATGAAATATTAGCCCATACAAGTGGAAAAATGAGAAAAAATAGAATTAGAGTATTGTTGGGTGATAAAGTTACTGTTGAAATGACACCTTATGATCTTACTAAAGGTAGAATTACTTTTAGGTACAAATAAACCAACATTATAATGTTGTCTAACACCGAAAATTTAAAATTTATTTTAGGTTCCTCTTCTCCCAGAAGATTAGAATTATTAAAACAAATTAATTTTTATCCAAATGAAATTTTTAAACCTGAAATTAATGAAGATCCTCAAAAAAAAGAACTTCCAATTTCATATGTTAAAAGAATGGCTAGAGAAAAGATGGACGTTGTAAAAAAAAAATTTCCAAATGATCTGATTTTAACCGCAGACACAATTGTTTATGTTGGTAGAAGAATTATTGATAAAACTAATGAACAATCAAAAGCAATAAAATTTTTAGAGCTTTTATCTGGTAGAAGACATAGAGTTTCAACAGCTTTTAATTTATTTTGTAAAGATAAAATAGATTCTTTAAGGGTTGTAACTTCAGTAGTAAAAATGAAAAGATTAACAGATAATGAAATCAAATCTTACATTGAAACAAATGAATGGAAAGGAAAAGCTGGAGTATACAAGATACAAGGATCCGCAGAGAAATTTATTCAGTTTATATCTGGTTCATATACTAATATTGTTGGATTACCTTTAAATCAAGTTTATGGATCACTTAATTCAATTGGATATTATAATGAAAAGTAACTGTATTAATTGTCAAAAAGAAATTGATAAACAAGATAAGTATTTCCCATTTTGTTCAGATAAATGTAGTAAAGTAGACTTGTTTAGATGGTTAGATAATAGATATGTAATATCTAAAGACATAGATTTTGACAATTAATTCTTTTCTATAGTAGACAATTTAACTTGATGTATGTATAGATTATTAAAGTGCCCAGGTAGCTCAGTAGGTAGAGCAGAGGACTGAAAATCCTCGTGTCGGTGGTTCGAATCCGCCCCTGGGCACCACTTTTTTCAAGATATTTTTTTAGTATTCCTCATCTTTTTGAAGTGTATGTGATCTAATTTTTCTTGGCATAGTTATTGCTAAAAATTGATATATAATCTCAAAGGCTAAATACAATGTTAGGAAGACAATCTCTTGATAATATTCTCACAAAAGCTAAATTCCATAATAAAAATGGAAAAATTACCGAAGCTATTGAGTTATACTAAAAAGCTCTTCAAAGTTTTTCTAAAAGTGAGAGCTTTAAAGAAAACTTTTCTGATTTAGATTTGCTTAAAGAAAGTAAAACACCTCAACATTTGCTTAAAGAAATTATTAATAAATTGACAAACCTTTATAATCAAGGTCACTTTTCTGAGGTTATTCAAAAAGCAGAAAATTTTATAAAAGAATATCCTAATGAATATATAGTTTGGAATATTATTGGGGCAGCAAATATAGGTTTAGGTCAATATGAAAAGGCATCTCAAGCTTTAAAAAAGTTATTAGATTAAATCCGAATTATTTAAATGGTATGAACAACTTAGGTGTGGTTTTAAAAGAACAAGGTAAATTAAAAGAGGCTATTGAAATTTTTGATAAGGTAATTTCACTTGAGCCAAATAGTTCAGCAACATATAATAATATGTGAAATATTTTTCATGATTTAGGTCAATTTTCAGAAGCTTTACATGCTTATAAAAAAGCAATTTATTTAAATCCTAAATATGCCGATGCATATTTTAACATGGGAGTTGTTCTCAAAGATATAGGAGAATATGAACAGGCTGTTGTGTCCTACAATAAATCATTATCATTAAGACCTAAACATGCAGACACTTATTATAATTTGGGGAATGCTCTCCAAGATCAAGGAAAATTAGAAGAAGCCATAAATGTTTTTAAAAAATCTATTTCACTTACACCTGACAATGCTGAAGCACATCAAAATTTAGGTTTTGCATTGCTTAATAGTGGTAGACTAAAGGAAGGACTTAATGAAAATGAATGGCGTTGGAAAACTAAAAAACTTTCTTTACGAAAACGACATTTTTTGCAACCTTGTTGGGATGGAAAAAAAAGATTAAATAGAAAAAAAATTCTTATTTGGTGTGAACAAGGGATTGGAGACACAATTAATTGGGCATCTTGCTTACCTTATATTTCTTCAAAAGTTGAGCATTGCATTTTTGAATGCCAAGACAAGTTAGTACCTTTATTCAAACGATCATTTAAAAATATTGAGGTTAAGTCTCAAGACAGAAGTCAAGATTCAGAAAGAAAAGATTTTGATTTCCATTTACCAATGGGAAGTCTTTATAAATATTTTATTAAAGAGATTTCATCAAATAAAAAATTATCTTCATATCTTATTCCAGATACAAAGAGAGTAAATTTTTGGAAAAAGCGTTTAAATTCTCTTGGTGATGGTTGTTACGTAGGAATTAGTTGGAAAAGTTCTAATATGTCACGTAAACGAATCCAAAATTATGCTAAATTATCTGAATTTTATCCATTATTTAAAATTCCAAACGTAATTTTTATAAATCTACAAAATAAAGATTTTTCTGAAGACTTATCTAAAATTGAAAATGAATTTGGAATATTAATACATAATTTTGATGAATTGGATCATTTTGATAATATCGATGATGTGGCAGCACTTTGCGCTGCTCTTGATGTCGTTTTTTCTACTAAAACTACAGTACCATTAATTTCTTCTTCAGTAGGGACATTGACTAAGCTTGCTAATTGGCGTTAAAGCCCTTGGAATAATATTTTATATAATCCTGTTACTTCTTCGGCAGATATTTTCGAAAGAGATTTTTATGAAACTTGGGAAAATACATTTTGTAAGATTGCAAAAGATGTGTCTGAATTAGCTCAAAATTGGAGTTCTCGATGAGTAAAATTGCTGTAATACCTGCTAGATCTGGCAGCAAACGTTTGCCAAAAAAAAATTATAAGTCTTTTAACTCCAGAAACTTGGTTGAACTTGCAAGAGATAAATGTTTAGATTCTGGTATTTTTGATGAAATAATTATAAGTAGCGATGATGTTTTTTTTAAAGGACTAGTAACCTCTAATAAAGTTAAATTTTTATATAGAACTCATGATTTAGCAGGAGATGAAGCAACGACTGATGTAGTTGTCGACTTTTTTTTAAAGAATTTTCTTCTTGTGAGTCTATTTTGTGGGTTAATAGTGTTAGTCCTTTGCAATCAATTCAAGATATCAAAAATTGTGGACTTAGATTGAATGAACAAGGAGTAGACTCAGTAATGGCAATAAATACTTTATATCAACATTGTTGCATTGAAAATAATCCTTTAAATTTTAATCGGAACAACCCTTTTGAAATGACACAAAATCTTAACCCTATACAAAGATATGTATACAGTTGCATGGGCTGGAAAAGGGAAACTTATGTTAAAAATAGAAATGAGGGTTTTAAAGGGTTGTTTCCAGGTAATATGGAATTAGTTGAGGTGAGTACACTTGCAGGATTGTTAATAAAATATGAAGAAGATTTTATAATGTGTTCTAGAATTGAAGAAGCACTGGAATTAACTTCCAATATAAAAACTCCTGCCTATAAAACAGCTTAAATATTAATTAGTTAATAATAAAAGCAATTTCAAGATCTTAAAATTGCTTTTCCCTGCATACCGTATTGTTTTGAAAAATTGCCACTTTTTTCTTCAGTTTTTACTTAGGTGTAACTATTGAAATATATAAAGTTATAAGTTATTTTGATGCTAGTGAAAGTTTTTAGTAGAGCAGATTAATGAAAATCCTCGCGTTGGTGTATCAAATTCACGCCTGGGCAACCACTATTTTATTATAGAACTAGCAAAATTTTTAAAGGTGAAATTTCAATGAAAATTGATCAAGTTGAATGGTTAAGAAGAGAAAATTATTTTTTAAGAGAACAAAACAAAATGTTAAAAAATGAATTAAGTGAAACAAAAAAATATCTAGAAGAAATTTTAACAAAGTTTAAAGATATTGATGAAGGAAATTAATCCTTTATGTCGAGTTATCCAATTTATTTAATTCTCTTCTCATGATTTTTCCAGAGCTTGTTTTTGGAACATCAACAACAAACATTACTTTTCTAGGACATTTATAGGCTGCTAATTGTTGGCGACAAAAATTTATTAATTCATCTTCACTAGGTTTAAAATTTTCTTTTAAAACTACATAAGCTTTAGCTATTTCTCCTTTTAGTTCATCCTCTTCTTTTCCTACAGCTGCAATGGATACACTGGGATGTTTAGCTAACACTCTTTCTATTTCTGCAGGATAAACATTATAACCAGCAGTTAGAATCATATCTTTTTTTCTATCTACTATATAATAATAACCGTCTTCATCCATTTTTGCCAGATCACCAGAATGAAGCCATCCATCATTTTCTAATGTTTCTTTTGTTCTCTTTTCATCTCCAAAATATCCCATCATAGTTATTGGACCTTTAACCATTAATTCTCCTACTTCGCCTATAGACATATTCTTTTTTACGTTGTCTACATCGACAATTTTAAGTTCACAATATGGTAAAGCACAACCAATTGATCCATGTTTATTTTTTCCATAAAGTGGATGTGTTGAACCAAGGCCAGCAATTTCTGTCATTCCCCACAACTCAATAAGAGGGACTTTAAATTTTTTTTCTACGTTTTCCATTATTGCTATTGGCATTGTCTGCCCACCTACATAACACCTTGTTAAACTTTTAATATTTGCTTTTTCAAAATCAGGATGATCTATCATGTACATAAACATTGTTGGAACTCCATCAAAAATTGTTGCTTTATGCTTTTCAATATCTTTAAAAATTGAAGGAGCGTCAAAAACTTTATGAAGTACTAATTTTGTCCCAAACATCATCATGCCTGTCATAACAACGTTGCCATACACATGAGGGCAGGGTAGAGCACTTACTACAACATCTTTATCATTTCGCATATGCATTTGGCTAGTCATTGAACCATTTAAAATTACAGCTCTATGTGATTGCATTGCGCCTTTTGGATGACCTGTTGTACCAGATGTATAACCAATTGTAGATAGATCGTCTGATGATATATTGGGCATATCAATCTCAGAAGTTTTTTTATTAACTAAATCATTGAAAGATATTGAGCCTTCAATAATATCACCAAAAGAAATTATAAAATTAATTTGACCTTCTTCTTTTAAATTAATTATCTGAAACACTTTTTCTGAAGAAGTGATAATAGCTTTTGCTTTGCAATCATGGACTACATATTCAATTTCAGTAGGTGTTAACATTGTATTAACTGGGTTTATTACAGCACCAACTCTTGCAATTCCAAAATAACTAATAATCCATTCCCAAGAATTGGATGCATATAATGTTATTACATCTTTTTCTTTAATACCAAGAGCTTTTAAATTCGATGCTAAATTTTCAACTAAAGAATTTATTTCATTAAATGAGAGTGAAGTATTTTCAAAGCATAGAGCTTCTTTATTTCCAAACTTTTTTGCAGCTACGCTTGGCAACTGCCCAAGATGATCAAGCATATCAACCTCATTCAAGAAACCTTATATTAGAAAAATTCTTATGAAATGACAATTAAAGATTAAATATATAAAACATATTAAAATTTGAGATTATTTTGTTTTAAGAATTTCTTTTATCTCTTTAAGTTCATTTTCAATAGATAAAACTTTTTTTTCTAAATTTAATTGAGAATCTTGATTATTTTTATTTTCATCTTTAATTGTTTGATGTTGCATGGCATCAACAATTATACCTATAAATAAGTTCAAAACAGCAAAAGTTGTTATTAATATGAATGGTACAAAAAAAGCCCAAGCATAAGGGTATTCTTCCATTACAGGCCTAACGATTCCCATTGACCAGCTCTCAAGGGTCATAATTTGAAAAAGTGAGTACATTGAATCACCTATAGTTCCAAACCAATTTTCAAATTTATTACCAAAAAAATTTGTAACAAGAACAGCTGATATATAAAAAATTAAAAGAATTATCGTACCTACAGAAGCAATGCCTGGGATAGCATAAAACATAGCTTGAATAACTTTTTTCATTGAGGGTATCATTGACAATAGTCGAAGGGCACGAAAAATTCTAAATGCTCTCAATATTGACAATGGACCAGAGGAAGGAACAAGAGCAATTGTCACAATTATAAAATCAAAAACATTCCATCCACTTTTAAAAAAACTTAATCTATATACAAATAATTTTATTATCAACTCTACTACAAAGATTGATAAAGCTATTTTATCTATATAAGTTAGAATATTTCCAATTTTAGAAACTAATTTTTCACTTGTTTCAAGGCCAAGAGTTACTGCATTAATTAAGATTACCAATGTTATGAAAACATTAATAATTTTTGATTCTATGAAGCTTTTTAGTAATTTAGAAAATTGCATATTGTTAATATTTTTATTTATAAAATTTTAAAATAATTAGTCAAAGTAAAATAAAATTTTTGTTTAATTAATAGAATTTAAAATTATATCAGAACCTTTTTCAGCTATCATATTTGTAGCTGCGTATGTATTTCCGGAGACCATCTCAGGCATTATAGATGCATCTATCACCCTAAGGTTTTTAATCCCTCTAACTTTTAAATCAAGATCTACTACTGAATTAGGGTCATTTCCCATTCTACAAGTGCCTATTGGATGGTAAACAGTTGAGCCAAATTTCCTGGCATAATCTACAATTTGATCTTCAGTAGAAATTTGTTTTCCTGGCATAGTTTCTTCTTCACAAAAATTAGAAAGTGGTTTTGAAGAATAAATTTTCCGAACTAATTTAACTCCATTTATTAATGTTTCCTTATCAAAATCGTTGTCTAAGTATTTGGGATTAATTATTGGTGATTCATATATATTATTTGATTTAATTTCTACATATCCTCTACTACTTGGTCTAAGTTGAGTTATCCCACAAGTAATTCCATCTAATTTTTCAAGACCTGAGGTTCCAGCATTCTCATTTTCAAAACTTGCTGGTGCGAAAAGCATTTGTATATCTGGAGAGCTTAATTCTTTTTTTGTTTTTGCAAAAACACCAGCAGTGGAAACGGGATTTGTCAAAAGACCTTTTTTAAAAAAATAATAATTAAAAATTTCTTTTAAGAGACTTAAACCTTTTGACTCAGTATTAAATGTACTTACATTTTTGGTTCTCATAGCAATTCGTATCGCATAATGATCTTTTAAATTTTGTCCTACTTCAGGTATATTCTGTATACACTCAATGCCCAGTTCTTTTAATTTTAATTGATTGC
>SGYL01000005.1 GCA_004213885.1 Alphaproteobacteria bacterium | reverse complement strand
CTTCTTCGTCGATTAAGTCAACTTCTGTTACACCAAATGTTTCGTGAATACTGTCTTCATTACCAAGTCTGAAAGTACCAAAACCACCAGAAATAGTTAAAACTGATTCATCAATTGTAGTAGTACCATCATCAGTGTTGTAGTTACCCATTTCCATTTTACCACCAATGGTTAGGCCTGAGTCTGTCTTGTTAGAAAATGAAATAACTATTTCATTATCTGTAGCAAAATCGTCACCATCTACTGATGTTAAATCAGCAGCTTTTTGTATATATTTCCACTCAAACTCACCAGTTACGGAGACGTCTGCAACTGCGTATGAAGAAATACTTGCAGCAGCAACAAGAGCAGAAGAAGTTAAAAGTAATTTACGCATAACGTAATCCTCTCTTTAAAATTAAGTTGTTAAACAACTTAGGTTAGCTTAATTTTCCCCTTGAAAATTAATAATTATTATATACAAATTAAAAAATGTAATTTCTACAATTTTTTTGCAAATTTATCACAATTTTTATTTTTTGTGGCATTTTTGCAACATTAGATTAGTGACTAAAAATGGATGATATATTTTCAAATAGACAAAATTTATTAAAAATAATAGAAAGTTGTCACAAAGATTCTTTTTATTCTTCTTTTCCTGTGCCTAATCTCATTGCTGTCTCAAAGCAACAGCCTGACAATAAAATCAAAGATGCTATAAAAGCAGGTCATAGAGTATTTGGTGAAAATAAAATACAAGATGGTATTAAGAGGTGGTCAAATTTTTTAGATATTTATAAGGATATAAAATTACATTATATAGGTCATCTACAAACTAATAAAGTTAAAAAAGCTTTAAATTTTTTTGATGTAATTCATACTTTAGATAGAGAGAGTTTAGCATTAGAAATTTCGAAACATTTAACTTTTACGAGTAAAACGAAGTCATTTATGATACAAGTTAATACTGGAAATGAAAAAAATAAATCTGGAATAAGTTTAAATGATTTTGAAGAATTTTTTAAATTTACAAATAGTTTAAAAATACCTGTTAAAGGACTAATGTGTTTGCCTCCAATAAATGAAGAGCCAAGCATTCATTTTTGTATTTTAAGAGAACTAGCAAACAAATTTAAACTTAGTGATTTATCGATGGGAATGTCTATGGATTACGAAAAAGCAATTAAATTTGGTTCTACATTTCTTAGAATTGGCACCTCTTTTTTTGGGAAAAGAAACTAATCAAAAATATGGTTAGATTTAATTTTTTTAGTATTTAAATACTGTTTATTAATTTCATTTGGCTCAATCTTTAATTGAATTCTTTTCACAACTTCTAATCCCTCATCATTTAACTTCTTAACTTTATTCGGATTATTTGTAATTAAATTAATTTTTTTAAAATTTAATTTTTTTAATATTGCAACCGCAACATCATATGATCTCTCATCATCTCTAAAACCTAATGTTAAATTTGCATCTACAGTATCTAATCCATTTTCTTGAAGTTTATATGCCCTTATCTTATTTGTAAGACCTATGTCTCTTCCTTCTTGAGGTAAATAAATCAATACACCCTCTTCATTTTTAACCATTATATCAAGAGATTTATTTAATTGTTCCCCACAATCACATTTGAGGCTATGGAATATATCTCCAGTCAAACATTGGCTATGAATTCTAACCGTAGGGGAGAAATTAGACAGATTGTTTTTGTTAATCTTACCAATTAATATACAAAAATATTCTTTTGGTTCATCATTAAATTTGAAAATTATTATTTCTGCGTCTTTAGTCTTTTTAATTGGTAATTTTGCCCTTGTTATAATTTCAATATTATCTTTTTTTGGATCTAATATTTCTTCAAGATCAGACATATTGAAAAAGAATATTTTATTTTTTAAAGCTAATTTTTCAACTGGAGCATTTTGAGAGTTATTAATTATTGAAAAGATGCCACTTGGCAGAAGTTTACCTTTTTTTAAAATTTGTAAACTTAAGTTCATAAGTTTAGATTTTTCTTCGATTACACCATTTAACTTTAAGTCATTATCTGCACTATTACCAAACGCTAGGTCAAATATACTTTCTATTGTCCATTCAAAATTAATTGAAATAGAACAACAATAATCAGTTTTAATATTTAATGTTTTACATCTTTCGGCGGATAATAAAATACTTGGGAAGCTTTTAGAAAATTTTTTATGAAAATTTAAAGTATTTTCATTTATAGCTTCTGTAGCTGAAAATAGAATATTACATCTATTTTCATTATCAGAGAGAATAATGTGATATCCCCTATTTAACTCAAATAATATTCTTTCGAATTGTAGATTATGTTTCATGACAATATAATTAGTGATATATATATATATAGTTAAAAAAAATGCAAAAAAAATTTGTTATAATTGATAATGATGAACTATTGAATAATTTGATTGAAGAACAAGTGTCAATAGTTTTTGAGAAAAATTTTAATATAAAATTTTTAAAAACTCACAACATCAATAGTCTTAATGTCCTTGATACTATAGACTTAATAATAGTTAATTTTAAATTCATAAAAGATAATTATAATATCTTTATAAACTTAGCAAATGAAAAAAAATCAAAGATAATTGTTATTTTTGATAATCATGTTGATATATCACAATTTAAAAAATTCAATAATTTTAATTTCGTTGTTAAGCCATTCAGACTCAAGCAAATCATTGATATTATGCAAGATTTTTTTATAAGTTATGAAACACACCAGAAATACATCAAAATATCACGTGATTTAATTTTTAGGCCTGAGACTAAAACTTTATTAAATAAAAATAAGGTTATAAACCTCACTGAAAAGGAAAGTAGATTACTAAATTTTATATTAGAAAATAAAGAAAATGTTATTAAAAAGGATGAAATCTTGATAAATGTATGGGGTATTACCGAGAGAATTAATACCCATACATTAGAAACGCATATATATAGTTTGAAAAAAAAACTTGATGCCTTCGAGTATCACCATTCATTTATTTGTTCTGATAATTTAGGTGGTTATTACTTTAATAAATTAATGAAATAGTTGGCTGGGGTGGTAGGATTCGAACCTACGGTACACGGGATCAAAACCCGATGCCTTACCACTTGGCTACACCCCAACATATGCATATTTAATATATTATTCTATTATATCCAAACTCTTTTTTATTACCATGCCAAATAAAATAATATTTTTTTAATTTTAATTTTTTAAACTCTTTATCATTTACAAAATCTTTAGAGTTTTTAAATATGCCAAAACAACTTGATCCACTACCAGACATACCAAAAGCAATAATTTTTTCGAAAGATTTTAACATCTTTAGTATTTTTTTAATTTCTGGTTCAATGGATTGAGATACAAATTTTAGAGAGTTAAATATTTTAATTTCATTAAAATACATTGGGTTTAAATTATCTTTAGTCCTAAAATTAAAATTATCAAATACTAATTTTGTCGATAAAGTCTTATTAGGATAAATTAATAAAAATTTGTAATTTTTTGGAATGTATATTTTTTCTAATTTTTCTCCAATTCCACTTAATTTTAGACTCTTACCAACTATGCATGCAGGAACATCAGATCCAATTTTTAGACCTATTTCCTTTAGTTTTGTAAAAGTAATTTTTTTTGAATTGTAAGGATTGTTATTATAAAAATATCTAAGTCCTAATAATAAAGTTGCGCTATCAGACGATCCCCCACCTAATCCAGCCCCTATAGGTATATTTTTTTTCAAGGTAATTTTAAATTTATGTTCGTTTTTGAATTCTCTATTAAAATGGTCCAATGTTTTTGATAAAATACTTTCATCTTTTAAAATAAAAGTACTTTTATCACTTATTTCGATGCTATCAAAATCACTAATTTCAATATTTATTTCGTCATATAGATCTAAAAAACAAACATCACTCTGTAATGAATGATAACCATTTTTTAATTTATTCTTAACGTTAAGATTCAGATTTAATTTTGCTGGGGCAATTAAAGTGATAGAATGTGTCATTGAGCATATTTATCTAACTTAGATTTTATATCTTTTTTTAACTTATAATCTGGATTTCCAATTAAAGCTCTTTTCCATTCATAAATAGCTTCTTTTTTTCTCCCAATATTAAAATATATGTCACCTAGATGATCAAGGATTTCTGAATTATTTGGCTCTAATTCTATAGCTAACTGTAAAGATCTTACAGCTTTATCTATATCGTTAAGTTTAAATTGTATCCAGCCTAAAGTATCTAAAAAAAAGCCATTATTTTTTTCAATTTCTAATGCTTTTGTAATAAGTTTTTTTGCTTTAATTAAATCTTCATCTCTTATAGCCATAGAATAACTTAGATAGTTCAAAGCATAGGCATCATTTGGGTTTTTGGAAATAAGTTCAATTAATATTTTTTTTGAATCTTCCCATTTATTTAGTTTATCCAAACAGATTGCTTTAAGATAATTATAGTTATAGTTTTTTTCACTTTGCACAATCAATTTATTGTAAATCTTAATAGCTTTATCACATTTATTTTGATCTCTGTAATTATTTGCAATTAAAGATAATACTTGATTATTTTCAGGATATTCTTTTTCAAGAGATTTTAATAGTAAATTTGATTTGTTTTTATCAATAATTTTCAAAATCTTATATTTTTTAATTCTTGAATATAAAAACATTAAGGAATTTTGTTGAATTCTATTTAATTTGTTTAGGGCAATTTTAAAATTTTTCTCATTAGAGTATATTTCAGCTAAAAAATAATTACTGTTTCCTAGAGTAGGTTCCAAATAATGGGAAATTTCGTTAAGAATTTTTAAATATGAATTAGGGATATTTTTTTTTGAAGTAAGAATAAAAGATAAATAAGAAAATAAATTGGCAAATATAAATTTATGATTAGGTTTATTATTACCATTTTTTTGATTTTCAAAGTATAATTTTAAAGTTTTAATATCGTAATTGAATCTCAAGCTGAAATTATTAATCTCTTCATTAAATTTTTTAAGATTATTTCTTTTTAAGTATTCTAAAAATAAAATATTTTCAATGATACTTAAATCTGTCTTAGGCATATTTAAATAAACTTGATTTTCAATCCTTGTGTCTTCAAAAATTAATAATTTAAAAATATTTGTTTTATTTTTATTTATAGTAACGTTATCAAAATTATTAGTTTTAACTAATTTCATATAATTAATATTTTCAAAAATTATGTTAAATCCTGGCAGCCGATTTTTCATAAAATTTAAATTTTTTGTATTAATTAATTTTTCATTTTTTAAATTTATTATAAAATCAGGCAGATCATACATTGGTGAGTTATTTAATCCAGATGGAGCAATTAATTTAAATTCTTTAGCCTTATCAAAATCACCTTTAATTAAGTAACTATTAAAATTTAATTCAGCTAATATTAAGTCTGATTGTAAATTTTTAGAGCTTGAAATTATTTTTGATGCAATGTCATTATCACCTAATTTTAAGGAGTATTTTGTTGATAAAAAACGACCAAAATTTGAACTTTCTTCAAATTTCATTTCTGTTGTATTTTGTTTTAAATTATTTCCACAACTCGTGAAAAAAGCTATTATTGTAAACAAAAAAATTAAATAAAAAATTTTCATTGGGAACATATTATATTATATACGACATCATCAAATTATCCTATCATAACTATCATGGAACAAAAAAATCAAAATGAATTTTTGAAGTTAAAAAATTATAGTAGTTTTTTATTTGATCTAGGATTAAACGTATCTTTTTTTCAAGAGATGGATATAGAGGTAGAACAAGGTAAAATTGAAAAAAAACTTAAAAGTATAGAAGATATAGACAATTATATTAAAGAATGGCAAATGAAAAACGATTTTCAATTGATATTAAGAAATAAAAATATATCTTCAAAAAATATTTTATTACTATCTGAACAAAATAGTTTTATAAATTTTGATAAGCCTAAAAAAAAACCAGAACTATTGAATAAAATGTTTCTTTCAATTGGACAAAGCATTGATGAATTTTTTATCATTAACATTGATATAGAAAAATTAATGGAAAATCATATAAGTAAAATAGATGAAATTTTAGAACTATATTTTACAATTTTAAACCCAAGGGTTTTTATTGATATGTGTTCCATAAATTTAGGTAAATTCTTTAAACTTAATAAATTAAATTTAAATTTTGATTATTTTAAAATTCCTTCAGTTTCTAATATAATGAAAAACCAAAGTTTAAAACGTGAGGCGTGGGTTGAGTTGAAATTATTAAAGGCAAAGTTAAATGAATTTTCATTATAAATACTTAAAATGGTTTTTAATTCTGTTATTAAGCATTTTTGTAAGATCCAGTTATTCATTAGCAGAGAACGACCTCAAAATTAATTTATTAAATGAGAATGATGTTAAAATTTATAAAGAAGTTTTTAAATTACAATCTAAGGAAATAAAAAGCAGGAATTCCAAAGTATGGAAAAAAATAGAAAAACTAAAAAAACAGATTGATAATAAAATTCTATTAGGAAGCTTAAATGCTGATAAATATTTGCACCCGACTGGATGGAGGAGTTCTTATAAAGAATTAAAGGATTGGTTAAATGAGTATCATGACCATCCAGATGCTTATAAAATTCATAGAATTGCTTTAAGAAGAAAACCAATTAAATCAAAATCACCTAAAAAGCCAAGTGGAAACTTTTTGAACGGTTATGGAAATATATCTAAAGATTTAATTAAACCAACTTTTCCTCTTGCAAAGTCAAAATACAAAAGAGATTCTTTTATAATTTCAATAAAAGTAAGAAGAGCTATTAGAAGAAAAAATTTGGACTATGTTGAAAATTTATTATCATCAATAAAAACAAAACAGAAACTTACATCCCAGGAATTAGCCCAGTTGAGAGCTGAACTTGCGCATGCATATTTTATTTTTAAAAAAGATGAAAAAAGCTTAAGACAAGCAAGAATAGCAATAAGTTTATCTGGGCACAAAAATGCATTAGCTTTTTGGTCTGGTGGATTAGCTGCTTGGAGATCAGAAAATCTTGGACTATCTAAATGGTTTTTTAATAACCTTTCGAATTTAGAAGATGGTCCAGAGAGTATTTTATCGGCTGGAAGTTTTTGGTCAGCAAAGGTTGCCTATCATATGGGTGAATATAAAAATGTTAACAAACATTTATATAAGTCGATTAAACATGATAGAACTTTTTATTCGACTCTAAGTAAAGCTGCATTAGGCTATCAAGATAATTATGACTTTAAATTAGAAAATATATCAAAACAATTTATTTTAAAATTGAAATCATTAAAAGCTGGAAAGAGAATTTTAGCATTAATACAAGTTTCTGAGTACCATAAAGCGTCAAGAGAATTTAGAAAAATAATTTTCAACTTTAATGAAAAAGAATATCCAGAAATTATATCTTTTGCATCTAAAAATAATATGCCTGGTTTTGCTTTTAGATTATCTGCCATTTTAAGAAATGATCATAATAAAATCCTTCTTGGTGGCTTGTATCCAGTTCCAGATTGGAATTTTAAATCTTTACCAATTAAAGATAAATCTCTTTTATTTTCAATATCAAGACAAGAGTCTGGTTTTAATCCTAGAGCAAAGAGTTATGCTAATGCGTTAGGCTTGATGCAAGTTTTACCCTCAACAGCTTCATTTGTAATGAAAAATAAGGCATATCGAAAAAAAGAAATGTTATATGATGAAGAGCAAAATTTATATGTTGCATCTAAATATATAAAATTTCTCTTAAATCTAGATATCATTAAAAATGATGTTAGTAAAATGTTAGCTTCTTATAATGCTGGCCCAGGAAATTTTAGTAAGTGGTCAAAAAATTTTTATAAAACTGAAATTGATCCAATTTTTATGATTGAAACTTTACCTGCAAGACAAACAAGAAACTATATAAAATTAGTGCTTACGAATTTATGGATTTATAAAATTAGATTAAACGAAAAGCCTAATTTGTTATTTAAATTGGCTAGTGGAAGTATCCCAAAATACGAATTTAAAAATGATAGATAAAACAATAAAATTTTTTGGAATAAATATAGCTATATTAACAATTTCAGATACTCGGAATTTTGATAATGATAAATCAGGATCAATTTTAAGAAAACTAGTTGAAGATTGCGGTCATACTTGCATTTCAAGAGATATTGTTAGAGACGAACCTAAAGAACTTTTATCAATATTTAACAAATGGACAAATAATAAAAATTTGGATGTTATTATCACCACAGGTGGAACAGGATTAACAGGTCGAGATATAACAGTAGATGTTTTAGAAACTTATTTTGATAAAAAAATTGAGGGTTTTGGTGAATTATTTAGATTTATTTCTTATCAAAAAATTGGCACTTCTACTATACAAAGTAGAGCTATTGCAGGAACAAAGAGTGGAAAATACATATTTTGTTTACCTGGTTCTCCATCAGCCTGTAAAGATGCTTGGGAAGAAATATTAAAATTTCAACTAGATATTAGACATAAGCCATGTAATTTTGTTGAAATTATGCCTAGATTGAATGAAGCTTAAAAAGTTTAAATAGTGCCAAATCTTTTTGAAGAAGAAAAATATCTTTTTAATTCTGATAGAGTAATGATAGGAGTTGATGAAGTAGGAAGAGGTTGTTGGGCAGGCCCAGTTTTGAGCTGTGCATCATATATTTATCCTTCAAAATTTATGAATTTACCAAAAATAAATGATTCAAAAAAAATGATTAAAAAGCATAGAAGAGAAATATACGTATCTTCGTCAACGTTCTCTAAGAACGCTATTGGATGTTCAACAGTAAAAGAAATTGAAAATTTTGGAATAAATGCTAGTAACGACTTAGCAGTGCTTAGGGCAATTGTTTTAATGGTCCAGAATTTTAGTTTTAATACTGATAAAAATTTATTTTTTGACATACTTTTAGATGGAAATAGATTTCCAAAATTTGAAATATTTAAAAAATTATATGATCTTATTGGAAACAGAATAAAAATTTATTGCATTGTTAAAGGAGATTCAAAAGTAATGTCTATAGCTCTTGCTAGTATTATAGCAAAAGAGACTAGAGATACTATAATGCATCAACAGCACGTATTGTATCCGCATTATAATTTAAAAAAAAATGTTGGTTATGGAACGAAAGACCACAGAGATATGATAATGAAACATGGAATAACAAAAATCCATAGACGAAATTTTAAGCCTATAAGTACAATATTTGGTGATTAGTGAAAATAAAAACCTACATCTTGTTAGTAAATTTTTACTACATCATAAACTATTGACTTGTTTGAATTTTTATAATTTTATCACATTATAATAAGTGGTTATCAACAAGATTTAAACAATGAATATTGAAAAAATAAAAAATAAAATCATTCATGGAAATTCCCTAGAAATATTAAAAAAAATTCCTGAAAATTCTGTTGATCTCATTTTTGCAGATCCTCCATATAATTTACAATTATCTAAAACTTTGTTGCGTCCAGACCACACTAAAGTTGATGGAGTTAAAGAAAATTGGGATAATTTTGATAGTTTTGATCAATATGATGATTTTACTTTGAGTTGGTTAAAGAGCTGCAGAAAAACTCTAAAACCAAATGGTTCAATGTGGGTTATAGGTTCTTACCATAATATTTTTAGAATTGGTTTTATGCTTCAAAATTTAGGATTTTGGATTTTGAATGATGTTGTTTGGATTAAGACCAATCCAATGCCCAATTTTCGTGGAAAAAGATTTACAAATGCACACGAAACTATGATTTGGGTATCAAAAAATAAAAACTCAAAATATACTTTCAACTATGAATCTATGAAATCTCTTAATGGTGACTTACAAATGAGATCTGATTGGAGTCTACCTATATGTAGCGGTAAAGAGAGATTAAAAGATGAGAATGGTATAAAGATACATCCTACTCAAAAACCTGAAAGTTTAATAAGTAGAATTTTGTTAGCTAGCACAAATGTGAATGATACTATACTTGATCCCTTTTTTGGGACAGGAACAACTGGAGCTGTAGCAAAGAAGTTAAATAGAAATTTTATAGGTATTGAGCAAGATTTAAACTATGTAACCTCTGCTCAATATCGAATAAATTACACCAAACAAATTGAACATATTGAATTAATTCAAATGCCTCCAAAAGAAAAGGTGAAAAGAATCCCATTTGGATCACTCATAGAAAAAGGGCTTATAATCCCAGGTGAAATTTTAACTGATTTGAGAAAAAGATGGACTGCAAAAGTGAGAGCCGATGGAAGTTTAATTTCTAGAGATAATAAAGGCTCTATTCATTCTGTAGGTGCGGCATTACAAGGTCTACCTGCTTGTAATGGTTGGACATTTTGGCATATAAATAGATCTGGTAGATTAATACCAATAGACCATTTAAGAAATACAATTAAACTAACGGCTTAAACTTTTTAACTCCAGCCTTCGTTCATGAAGTACTGGCTCAGTATAACCTGAGGGACTTGTAGTACCTTTAAAAACAAGGTCTACAGCTGCTTGGAAAGCAAGAGAACTATCATAATTCTCAGACATTTTTTTGTAATTAGTATCATTTTCATTTTGTTTATCAACAATTTGAGCCATCTTTTTTAATGATGCGATGGCTTGATCTTTGGTAATAATATTATGATGTAACCAGTTAGCTAAATGTTGGCTTGAAATTCTGCATGTTGCTCTGTCTTCCATCAAACCTACATTATTAATATCCGGAACTTTTGAACAACCGACACCTTGATCAACCCACCTTACTACGTAACCTAGAATTCCTTGAGAGTTATTGTCTATTTCCCTCTCGATATCCTCTGGAGACCAGTTATATCCAAATGCAATTGGTGGAGTAAGAATTTTTGACTGTAGGTCAGAGTTATTATTTTGATTACTTATTTTTTTCTGTTCTTCAAATACGTCAACCTCATGATAGTGAAGAGCGTGTATAGTAGCAGCTGTTGGGCTTGGCACCCATGCTGTATTTGCACCACTTTTAGGATGCTGTATTTTTTGTTCATACATATCTTTCATCAGATCTGGCATTGCCCACATACCTTTTCCGATTTGTGCTTTGCCAGATAAACCGCATTTTAGTCCTACTAAAACATTATTTCTTTCATAAGCGTTAATCCATTCTGCACCTTTTATTTCCGCTTTTGGTATTATGGGTCCGCCTTCCATGGCTGTATGTATTTCATCTCCAGTTCTATCTAGAAATCCAGTATTGATAAATACTAGACGTTCTTTAGCATGCCTAATACATTCTTTTAAATTTATTGTAGTTCTTCTTTCTTCATCCATAATACCAATTTTTATAGTATTATTTGGTAATCCAAGCATTTTTTCAACTGCAGCAAATAATTCAATTGTAAAAGCCACTTCTTCAGGGCCATGCATTTTCGGTTTTACTATATATACAGAACCAGTTTTAGAGTTATTCTTTCCGTTTTTAAGATCAAACATGGATATCATAGTAGTAATAACTGTATCCATAATTCCTTCAGGTATTTCTTTATTTTCAGAATAAATAATAGATGGATTTGTCATTAAATGCCCAACATTTCTAATAAGCATCAAGGATAATCCCGATAAATATAATTCCCCATTTTTTGTTTTGAAAACTTTTGTTTTATTAAGTTTTCTTACAATTTTTTTTCCATTTTTTTCAAAAGTATCTTCAAGATTCCCTTTCATTAAACCAAGCCAATTCTTATAGGCTAAAACTTTATCTTCGGCATCTACAGTAGCTACAGAGTCTTCACAATCTTGGATAGTAGTTATTGCAGATTCAAGAATAACATCTTGAAGAGAAGACTTGTCACTTGATCCAATTAAGGAGTCTTTATCGAATGATAAGATAACATGAAGATTATTATTTTTTAAAAGAACTTCATAAATATCTTTGTTAATTTCTTTGAACCCAACGTATTTATTACTTTCTCTCAAATTTGTTTTAGTGTTATCTGACAGTTTAATTGTTAACTGATTATCTATTACAGAATAATTTGTGACCTCTGTGTGAGATCCATTCGAGAGAGGAAAATGCTTATCTAAAAAATCTTTAGCAAAAGCTATAACCTTTTCACCTCTTTTTTTGTTATAACTATTTCCTTTTTCACAACCATTTTCTTCAGATATGAAATCTGTACCATACAGTGCATCATATAAGCTACCCCATCTAGCATTAGCTGCGTTTATAGAATATCTTGCATTTGTTACAGGAACTACAAGTTGCGGGCCAGGAATCTTTGCAATTTCCATATCTACGTTTTCGGTATTGATATTGAAGTCTGGCCCTTCAGGAACAATATAATCAATTTCTTTTAGAAAATTGATATAGTCATCATGATTATATGCTTTATCTTTGTTTGAAATATAATATGCATCAATTTTCTTTTTTATTTCTTCTCTCTTCTTTAAGAGATTTTCATTTTTAGGTCCAAAAACTTTAATTATATGATCAAAATCTTCCCAAAACTTATCTACATTTAAATTCAACTTATTAAGAACTTCATTTTCCAAAAATTGACTTAACAATTTTGAAACTTTTAAAGAGCTTTTAATTTCTAAATCTTCCATAACTTACCTTTACAATTAAACTTGCGAAACATAATTTACACTTATTTTTTCACTTTTCAATAAAGCATCAACTTCTTTAGATAAATTTACAAAATTTTCCTTTGTATTGCCATCAATTCTTAATATTAAAGAATTTTCTGTATTACTTGCTCTGATTAAAAACCAGCCAATATCTAAATCTACTCTAATTCCATCAATAAAATTACAATATTTAGCTGCATATTTATCTTGAGTTTTAAGTTTTAAATTTTCAATTACACTAAATTTTTTATCATCAGAACATTTGATTTTTATTTCCGGTGTAGAAAAACTATTTTTGAAGTAATTCAAAAATTCATCTAATTTATAGTTTGCTTCAATTAGCGCTAAAAATCTTATGCTTGAATAAATAGCATCATCATAACCATAATATGTGTCACCAAAAAAGATATGGCCAGACATCTCACCTGCAAATTGAGACTTAATTATTTTCATTTTATTTTTGATGTGAGAATGTCCAGTTTTCCAAATTAAAACTTTATAGCCTAAGTTTTCTAAAAATTGTTTGCATTTTTGACTAGATTTTACATCTAAAATTATTGGGTATTTTTTTTTTGATATAGATTGAGCTAAAAATGTTGTTAATATATCGCCTGATATTAACTCTAACTTGTTGTTTACAACACCAACTCTGTCTCCATCTCCATCAAATGCAAATCCAAAGTCGGCATTTTGTCTTTTCACTTCTTGTTTAAGTTTTACCAAATTATTTTCATTACTTGGATCTGGATGATGATTTGGGAAATTACCATCTATCTCTGAATACAAAACATTATTTTTACAGGGTATTAATTTAACCATTTTATTGATTATATCTCCAGTAGCACCATTCCCACAGTCCCATATAATTTTTTTATCTTTTAAATTTTTAGCATTAGCTAATGGCATTAAAATCTTTTCTAAGTACTTTCCATCTAAATTTAAACTTTCAATACTACCATTCATTTTAATATTTGAACCTGATTTAGCTTTAATTCCTAAATTCTGAATATCTTTTCCAAAAAATGGTTCATTTTTTATCATCATCTTAAAACCATTATAATTTTTAGGATTATGACTTCCTGTAATTTGAATTGCGCCATCAGCATTCAAATTATGACTTCCAAAGTATAAAATGGGTGTTGGATTTAATCCTAGATCAATTATATTACAGCCTGATTTGCTTAAACCAGACATTGTTTGTTTTTTTAAATCTGGACTAGATAATCTTCCATCCATACTGATTACAATGTTTGTTTCGTTATTAAGATTTTTTTCTCTGCAAAGTAATCCGAAAAAATAACCAATCATAAAAGCATCTTTGTCAAAAAGAGTTTTATGTATTATGCCTCTGATATCGTATTCTCTTAAAATGCTAGGATGAAAATTATGTTTATATACTTTCATTAAATTATGGTCTTTAACCAATTATTAAGATCAGAATTTAAGTCATTTCTATTTAAAGCGAATGATATATTAGCTTGCAAAAACCCAAGCTTTGACCCACAATCAAATCTCTCATTCTGAATTCTATACCCGAGACAAGGCACTTCACCCAATTGAGAAGAGATTGCGTCAGTGAGTTGTATCTCTTGACTAGAGCCACGCTCTTGTTTTTCTAATACATCAAAAACTTTGTGATCAAGAATATATCTACCAACTATTGCTAAATCACTGGGAGCATTTTCTATAGAAGGTTTTTCTATCATTTGATTTATTTGCATTAAGTCTTTATCGCTGTTATCAACTTTGACAATGCCGTAAGATGAAACTTTTTGTTTATCAACTTCCATGATTGCAACCATATTTCCTGAAGTATAATTTTTAATCATTTCTTTTATAGTGGTTTGTCCAAAAATTAAATCATCAGCAAGTATCACGGCAAAAGATTCATTTTGTATAAGATGTCTTGCACACCAGATGGCATGACCTAACCCAGCTGGTTCTTGTTGACGAACATAAGCATAACTTCCTGGTATTTTAAGCATTTCTTGTGCTGAAGCTAATGTTTTTCTTTTACCTTTTGCTAGTAAATTATTTTCTAATTCAAATGAATGATCAAAATGGTTTTCTATTGCTGACTTTCCTCTACTTGTAACGAATATAAATTGTTCTATTCCTGCATTTGCTGCTTCTTCAACAGCATATTGGATAAGTGGTTTATCAACTATAGGAAGCATTTCTTTAGGCATAGATTTTGTAGCAGGTAAAAATCTTGTGCCTAATCCTCCTACTGGGAATATTGCTTTTTTAACATGCATGTAATATATATGTGCTATAAATTAAGTATTTAAATAGCAAATTTATAATTAATAGTGAATTATTTTATATGAAAATAGTAATGATAGGCACAGGTTACGTTGGATTGGTTACAGGTACCTGTTTTTCTGAATTTGGATATGAAGTAATTTGCGTAGATAAAGATAATAAAAAAATAAATAATTTAGAAAATGGAATTTTACCAATATATGAACCTGGTTTGGAAATATTAGTACATAAAAATTATAAGAATGGTAAATTAAAGTTTTCTAATTCGATTGAAAAGTCAATATCAGACGCTGATGCAATATTTATAGCAGTAGGTACTCCAGAAAGAAGAGGTGATGGTCATGCAGATTTGACATATATTCATGCAGCGGCTAAAGAAATTGCACCGATTTTAAAAAAATATTGTATTATAATTACAAAATCAACTGTACCTGTTGGTACTTCTTTAGAAATAAAAAATATAATTAAAAAGCATAATAGAAATGCAAGTTTTGATGTAGTATCAAATCCTGAATTTCTTAGAGAAGGCAGTGCTATAGAAGATTTTATGAGGCCTAATAGGGTGATAATTGGTTGTGAAAATGAAAAGTCAAAAAAAATTATGGAAAATATTTATCAACCACTTAATTTAATACAAACACCAATTTTATTTACAGATTTAAAATCAGCTGAATTAATAAAGTATGCATCCAATGCATTTTTAGCTATGAAAATTTCGTTTATTAATCAAATGGCAGATTTATGTGAAAGCTTAAATACAGATATACATTTTATATCAAGAGGAATGGGTTTAGATAAAAGGATTGGTGATAAGTTTTTGCATCCTGGCCCTGGATATGGAGGGTCGTGTTTTCCTAAAGATACAATTGCTTTGTCAAAAATTGCCTCCGATAACAATGTTGATTTGTCAATTATAAATAATGTTATCTCTTATAATGCGGATAGAAAGAAATCACTTATCAAGAAATTAAATAACATACTTTGTAATGAAATGAATGGGATGAGTGTCGCTATTTTAGGACTATCTTTTAAACCTGGAACAGATGATATGAGAGAAAGTCCTTCATTAGATTTAGTTCCTTCTTTGGCTCAAAATGTAAAAGAGGTAAAAGTTTTTGACCCTATTGCTATGGATGAAGCATCAAAATACATCAAAAATGTATATTTCGCGAATGATATTGAAGATTGCATTAAAAATGTTGATCTGACAATTATTTTAACTGAATGGACTGAGTTTAGAACATTGTCAGCAGATTATTTGTCAAAATTTATGAAAGGAAATATAGTTGTTGATTTTAGAAATGCTCTAAATCCTAAAAATTTTAGAAATAAAAAATTCACTCTGCACCAAGTTGGAAGAGGGCCATTTAACTAAGCATATTTTTTAATTTCTTGTCTAGGTCTTTGAATGCCGTTGAGCAGTTCTTTTAAAGTAATTTTTCCAATTATTTTGTTTTGATTATCTTTAACAAGGACAAAATAATGGTTTGTTTTTGTTATTTGTTGCAACACTTCCTCTAAAACCATTTCGCTATCTATTATAGGAACAGTTTCTTTTTTGATAGAAGTAGATTTTGTCATAATTGACTTTGCTTTTATAACTCTTGAACGATTAATATCTTTAATAAAATCAGACACGTAGTCGTCGGCTGGATTAAGAATTATTTTTTGTGGATTATCATCTTGTACAACTGACCCATCTCTAAGTATAGAAATTCTTTCTCCAATTTTTAAGGCTTCATCTAAATCATGAGTTATAAATACAATGGTTTTTTTTAATTCAAGTTGTAAATCAATTAGAACGTCTTGCATTTCTGCTCTGATGAGAGGATCTAGTGCAGAGAATGCTTCATCCATTAGCAAAATTTCAGCATCGGTTGCCAGCGCTCGTGCCAAACCAACTCTTTGTTGCATGCCACCTGAAAGCTGATTTGGATAATAGTTCTCATACCCTTCTAGACCAACTCTTTTTAACCAAAATTGACTTTTTTCTTGATAAATCTCTTCTGAAATTTTTTGTACAATTAAACCATAACTAATATTTTCTTGAATTGTTTTATGAGGAAAAAGTGCAAATTTTTGAAATACCATTGACATATTTTTCTGTCGATATTCTAATAATCCTTTATTATTAAGTTTGAGAACGTTTACCCCATCAATAGTTATTTCACCAAAAGTTGGTTCGATTAGCCTATTTAAATGTCTAATAAGTGTAGATTTACCTGATCCAGATAGACCCATTATAACATGTATCTTACCTTTTGGTATATTAAGGTTTATGTCATTAAGACCAAGTACACAATTTGTCTTTTCAAGCAACTCTTCTTTACTCATACCTTCTTTAACTAAACTGAGAGCTTCGTTGGTATTATTGCCAAATATTTTATATAAGTTTTTTATTTTGATATAATTATTCATCTAATCGCTTTTATATTTTTGCATTCTTTCTCCAATTTTTTGTGTAACTCTGTCAAAAATTATTGCCAACACAACAATTGCTAGACCATTCAGTAATCCTAAAGCAAGGTACTGGTTTGAAATTGCCCTTAGAACAGGAAGTCCTAATCCTTGAACTCCAATCATTGAAGCAATTACAACCATAGCTAGAGCCATCATTATAGTTTGATTTACTCCTGCAAAAATTGTTGGTAGAGCAAGGGGTATTTGTACACCAAATAATTTTTGCCAATAATTTGCACCAAATGATTCTGCAGCCTCTAAAATGTCTTTATCAACAAGTCTTATTCCTAGATTAGTTAATCTTACTATTGGTGGTATCGCATATATGCACACTGCTATTAATCCTGGAACTTTTCCTATTCCTAAAAGCATTACTACTGGTATTAAATATACAAAGCTTGGAATTGTTTGCATTACGTCTAAAATTGGTAAAATTAATGTTTGAACTTTATTACTTCTTGCCATTGCAATTCCAATAGGAATGCCAATACAAATGCAAAGCAGTGTTGCTACTAAAATTATAGCTAAAGTAGACATGGTATCTTCCCACATCCCAAAGTAACCAATTAATAAAAAGCTTAAAAGCGTTCCAGAAACAATTAAAATTGATCGTGAAGCTAACCAACATATAGATAAAATAGTAAATATTGTTATAGGCCAAGGTGTATTTAAAAATAATTTTTCAAACCCAACCAAAAAACTCAAAAGTGGATCAAAAAAGCTTTCAATTCCTTCACCATAATTTCTCGAAAAAGAGGTAAAAGAATTATCTACAGTTTTCTTGAATTCTCTCAAGCCATTCCGATCCATTTCTGGAAATTTTGTTAACCATTCCATAACTAAAAAAAATTGCCCCTATAAATTAAATTATAGGAGCAATTTTAAACGGCTTATAAGCTTGCTTTGATTTTTGTGGCAGCATCGTCAGATACCCAATTTTTCCAAACATCTTCATGTTTTTGAAGAAATTCAAAAGCAGCATCTTTACCAGTTGCTTTTTGGTCAGTCATAAATACAAGCATCTTATTTATTATTTCGCCAGGATAAGTTCGATTTTTAATAAAATCTGAAGCAATACCAGAGTTATTCATGAAATTATCTGTTACAACAGTTTCTACTACTGATTTTGTCCATGAAGTTGGTTTTGGGTCAGCACATTCTTTCTCTGGTTTAACAATACAATTGTGCCAATTATCATCATCATAATCTACACCAAACGGGATTTTCACTAGTCCATATTTACCAACTACTGAGGTAGGGGTCCAATAATAACCAAACCAGTTTTCATTTCTAGTTGAAGCTTTAGCTATAGCTCCATCTAAACCAGCAGCTGAACCTGGATCAATTAATTTCCAACCTTTTTCTTCCATTTTAAATGCTCTAAAAAGGTTATTTGTAGAAAGTTGACAGTTCCAACCTGCTGGACATGTCATCATTCCACCTTTCGAACTATCTTCAGGATGTGGGAATAAATCTGGTCTTTCTATAATATCTAGAACAGTTTTAAGCTCTGGATGGTTTTTAACCACGCTTGGTGAAACCCACCAACCTTCTCCTAAACCAGTTATTGGGCCAGGGTTTGCAACAAAAAGTCTTTTTTCATCTTTTGCTTTTGAAAGTGGACCTTGTACTGCATTACTCCAAAGTTCTGGAGCAATATCTGGCATTCCTTTTTCGTTCATAGATGTAAATGTAGGCATAGTTGCACCTGCAACCAATTCAACCTCACAATCATATCCTTTTTCTAAAATAATTTTGTCAACATTTGCCATAAGTTCTGCAGAGGCCCAATTCATCTCTGCAATAGTAACTTTACCACAAGCTGTTTGTTCAATTTTTTTCTCGGCAGTCATAAAATAAATACCAACTGCTACGGCTACTGCTATAATAACAGCTCCGAGTTTCCGATTCATATCAATCTCCTTATTTTTTGATTTCAAATACCCTAACATTAAAACGTAACACAATGCAAATTTACATCAAAAAAAAAACACAATTCAAAATTAGATGATAAGATCATATAATAATTTATTTTTATTAAAAAAAATTAAACTGGGGATTTAATTGACTGCATTCGAAGATACTACACCTTTTGTTCTGGCTTTACTAATTACATTTATAGCCTTAGTATGTATTTCAATATGGAATAATTTTAATTCTGTTAAAGTTGAAAAAGAAGTTCTAAAACCAAAAACTGAAGGGCCTTCAAGAACTAGAGAACTCTTAATTAGATTTACGAAATTTTATAATGATTTAGACGCACATAATAACTATCTTTATGATACGCAATTATTACCTGACCCTAAACAACACATAATACATGCGCTATATGTTGGTTATGATGAATCTGAAAATGAGGAAGATAGAAAAGCAATTAAAATAGGATTAGAGGCAATAACTCAGTTTCAAGATTTAATAGGGGATGAGACACTTAAACCAGAAATCGATGAAGATACTACAGACTATCAATCAACGAATTTGGAAAATTTAGATATAAGTGACAAACAAAAAAAATATATAGATTTCAACAATAAGAGAATTAAAGAATTAGAAACACATTTTACTCATCTAAAAATTGAAATAGATGAAAATGTGATGAGTGAAGAAAAAATGGATACTCAAGATAAAAGGAATGCTAGTGAGTAAGTTAGATATAGATCAAAAAAATTCTTTATATTACGAATTTGAAGAAGGAAAACAAAATACTTATACATATGTTTTTGTGAATGCTTTAACGGGCAATACTTCTGCCTGGAACGGTGTAATAGGTAAAAGAGTAAGAAATGCAGGCTATGGTTATTTGTTGTATAATTTTCGTGGACAAATTAATTCAAGTTTTGATGAAAGTATCAACTTAACATCTGAAATAATTATTTCAGATCTTTTAATGTTAATTGAGCATTTGAATTTAAAAAATATTATACTTTGTGGATTATCAATTGGTGGTCTATATGCAGCTATTGCTTCATTAGAAGAAATTGACGTGAAAGGTCTTGTTTTGATCAATACACTTAGAAAACCCTCTCCAAGGCTAGACTGGATAAATCGTGCCATGGTAAATGCAGCTAAACTTGGAGGCAGTGCATTAATAATGGATATGGGAATGCCAGTAATAGCTTCTCCAAAGTTTTTAGATAAAGTAAAAACTAACGCTTTAAATTTTGAAAATTATAAACCCTTAAAGAAAAACGATGGTATTTTTAAACTTATGGAAGGCTCATTATCTGCAAACTGGTCTTTTGAATGGTCTAAAATAAATATTCCGACTCTAGTTATGACTGGTCATTTAGATAAAATGTTTAGAATTCCAGAAGACATTGAAGAGTTAGTAAAAAAAATAAAAAATTCAAGAAGAATAGAATTGCCTAATTGTGGTCATCTGATTCCATTAGAAGAACCTGAAGAGTTTTCCGATCATATTATTAATTTTGCAAATAATTTGAATTAAGTCTTAACTATAACTAAAATGTCATCAGGTAAAATTGAAGAAAAAATGATTTCAGTTTGTCCAAATCTTTGTTCACAAGTGTTTTTTATCCAATTTTTATTAGTATAGTAAAGACCTTGGTTTATTTTTTTTTCGTTTTGATGTAATAAATTAAAAGTCATAATCTTATTTGTTCGTTTCCATATATTAGTTAAGTTTTTTAAAATATATTTTTCCCATATCTTAATATCATCAGTTACACTTAAATTAAAAGTTCCGGACATTACAGAAAAGTCTACAATTCCTTTAGGCAATGAGTTTTTGTAAAATTTACAGTTTTTATTCATAAATCTTTTTGTACAGTGATCAATCAATTTGCCATTTAAATCACAGCCTTGATATTGAAAAGTAGATTTATTTAATTTATCTGTCAAAAATTCAAATAATTTTCCATATCCGCAACCAATATCACAAATTGTAAATTTTTTAAGATTATAATATCTATTCAAAGCAGTTATTATCAATTCAAATCTATGTATTTGAGTAAACGAATTTTTCCAGAACAAACCTTCAGGGCTGTTACCATATTTCAGTAATCTGTTTGTATATGAATTATTGATTTTATATTCAAGATAAGAGAAACTTAATTCATCAAAAAAATTCACTTTTAAATTATATGATTTTTTAAAAAAATTAAAAAGAGAAATTAAATGAAAAGAATTTTATTACTTGGAAGTGGTGAGCTTGGCAAAGAACTCACTATTAGTCTTCAAAGATTTGGTTGTTACATAATTGCATGTGATAAATATAAAAATGCACCTGCTATGCAAGTTTCTCAAGAATGTGAAGTTTTTGATATGTTGAATTCTAATAATTTAAAACAAGTTATTGATAAACATAAACCAGATTTAATAGTTCCAGAAATTGAGGCAATCGATACTGAAAGTCTTATAAGATTTGAAAGAAGTGGTCTAAAAGTTATTCCTTCCTCAAAAGCAGTAAGTATGACAATGAATAGGGACAAAATAAGAAATAGAGCAAAAGAGCTCGGAATTAAAACTGCAAGATTTGGATATGCAGAAACTTTGTATGAAATAATTGAAATGTTTCATAATATTAATGACAAAGTTGCAATTAAACCAGTCATGAGTTCTTCTGGGAAGGGTCAAAGTTACGCTTCTACAGTTTCTGAAGTTAAAAAAGCTTGGACGTTTGCTTTGAATGGTATGAGAGGAAAGAAAAAAAAAGTTATAATTGAAGAATTTATCAATTTTGACTATGAAGTTACATTATTAACGATTTTGGACTCAGAAGGTAAAATTCATTTTTGTCCGCCCATAGGTCATGTTCAAGAGCGAGGAGATTACCAGTATAGTTGGCAACCTGCAAAATGTGAACAAAACATTGTTAATAAAATGAAAATTATAGCTAGAAAAATTGTAAAAGATTTAAATGGTAAGGGTTTGTTTGGTATAGAGTTTTTTATAAAAAAAGATGAGGTATATTTTAGTGAATTAAGTCCAAGACCCCATGATACTGGTATGGTTACAATGTTTACTCAAAATTTCAGTGAATTTGATCTACATGCTAGAGCAATATTAGATTTTACTATACCGAAAATTGAACTTGTTAATAAGGGTGTTAGTCAAGTTATTCTTGCAGATAAAAATGCAAAAGGAAAGTTTTTGATCACAGGAATTGAAAATGCATTTAGAGATAAAACTATTGATATCAGAATTTTTGGTAAACCTGAAACTAAACCTTATAGAAGAATGGGAGTAATTTTAGCGAGTAACCTTAAAAAGGCTAAAAAGGCACTATCAAAAATTAAAGTTGTAAATCTGTAAATGAATTAACTATGTAAACTATTTTCTGAAATGTCTGTAATTAACATATGTCCTGGAGTATGAGTAATACAAAATGGAATCTTGGCTTCGATGATTGCGTTTTGAGGAGTTACACCACAAGCCCAAAAGATATATTCCTCGTAATCATTTTTTTTTCTAGGCCTGTCTCCCCAGTCAGGACTTAAAATATTTTTAATCCCAATTTCAATTGGATTGCCTATATGGATTGGGTCCCCGTGAGCAAAAGAGAAATTGCCTGAAACCTGCTTTACTTTATTTATATCCTTTTTATTAAAAATTCTCATTGATACAACCATTTCACTGTTGAAGGGACCACTTATTTTATTTTTGATATTTGTTCTATACATCGGAACAACTTTATTATTTGTAATGTGGTCAATTTTAAGTCCAGCATTTAGTAATGCATCTTCAAATGAAAAAGAACACCCAATAGCAAAAGCTATTAAATTATCTTTCCAATACTGTTTAATATTTCGAACATTGGTAATTAAATTTCCATTTTTATAAATATTGTATAATGGTACATCAAATCTAATATCAATATCATCACCTAAAGAGTTAAAATATGGGTTATTTAATTTTGTTTGACCAACTAAGGGACATGCTTTTGGATTTAATTTACAAAAATTAAAAAAATCATTTGCATATTCATTAGGTAAAATGACGATATTAGCTTGAAGTTTGCTTGCCGCTAAACCTGAAGTATGATTATTATAATGTTCTAATCTGATCCTTTTTCTTATTGCTTGTGAACTTAACTTTCTTGCATCTTTAAAACTTAAAACTTGCATATTTACATTTTATTATCTTTATAATTACTTTTCCATATTTCTTTTAATTTTCTGATATTATCAAAAATCTTTTTTTGATAGTCAGTGATATTGGTTATTAAGCAATTGTGATTGCTTATAAAACGATCATTATTTAGAGTTGTTAGTTTCAATGACTTTCTATCTAATTTTCTATTTAATTTAATTTTTCGAAAAAATAATCTTTCATTGAAAGATATTGAGTTATCATTAAAAGTATAGAAACCATTTTTATATCTTTCTTTCGAAATATCTATTTTTTCTTTAGATGTATCAATTTTAATAATTTCTTCCACATATTCGCCTTTATTAATTGTAAAAAATAAAAACCTTTTATCGATAGAAATACTTTCATCCTTTGGGTTATCTATTTCACAAATTAAATATTTGTAGTCTGTAAAAGACCAACTTCCTTTAGATAATAAAATTAATATTAAAATAAAAATAATTCTCATGTTAAACTTTATATAAGATGTATATATATACGTATATTTTATTTATTCTTTAACAAAGGATTAGTTAAAAATGTCTAATTATTTTTCTGATAAACAAATAAAGCTTTTGGCAGAAGCAAAAAGTTCGAAAAAATATGTTCATTTAAAAAATGAAAACCAATCATTGAAAGATGTTATGAATTTAAATAATCTTAACAAAATGATCTCAATGCATAATAGTTGGAATCAAAGTAATTTTTCTTTAGTATTAGACAAAAACATTATTCCATTTTCAAAGTTTTCAACCGATGGAAATGCACTAGGTTTCGCAAAAATGTCTCCAGACCCTCTCAAAGTATCAAGTTATATTTCGAAAGGCGCTTCTTTAGTTTTAAATGATTTGATCTATTTTTCTAAAGAGATACAGTTTTTAGCAGATGACCTTCAAATTATTACAAATGGAAAATGCCAAGCAAATTTATATTTTTCTATGCAAAGTCATCAAGCATTTGCACCACATTATGATACTCATGATGTGTTTGCACTTCATTGTGAAGGAGAAAAAGTTTGGAATATATATGAAAATTTCGAACAAGACCCAATTAACCATCCAATTTTTAAAAACACACTTGATGAAAGAACAAAAAGGAGTGGCAAAATCATTGATCAAGTTCTCTTGAAACCTGGTGACCTTCTCTACCTACCAAGAGGCCAGTTTCATGATGCATTAGCTTCAAAAAATGGAGCTATTCATATTGCTTTCGGAATAACATATATGAAACCTATAGATTTATTTCAGTATTATTGGGAAAATTACATTGTAAATGATTATTTTAGATCTGATGTAAGAGAATTAAATTCAATCAATGATGTAAAAGAATTGCATAGTAAAATTGTAAATGAGTTGAATAAAATAATCAATAATGAGGGACTTTATGAACATTCTCTAAAGTTTTTTAAAAATTGGCCGTATAAACTCGTAGGATATGATATTGAAAAAATTGTAAATGAAGGTGTTAAATATCAAGTTTCTGATAAAATATCTATATCTGAAGAAGGTAGTAAGTTATTTTTAGTTAGTGAAAAACATAAGGTTCCTGTTCCTGATCAATTCATAAAGATAACGAAATTTACTTTTGGTGAAAAGATTGTTAGTTTCAAAATTCTGAAAAGTAAATATCCGAATTTAACGGATGAAACTGTAGATGAATTTTTAAATGCTATGAAAAACATGAAAATTTTTTCTTAAAACTAATTGTTTAAAGAAATTATATTAAATATTTAAATTGGAGCGGGCGAAGGGATTTGAACCCTCGACTCCAACCTTGGCAAGGTTGTGCTCTACCCCTGAGAAATTCTCAAGAACTTCTGAAATCCCTAGAAAACTTAGCGTTTTAGATAACAGTAATTAATTTAATAATATACTTTTTGGTCTAATTTTCAATGTATTTTGAATATGTGTGTGACAGGATTGTGACAAATTTAACCCCTACCCTAAAAGTTATATGCTTTATGAATTAATATATAGCAGTGCTAAATGATTAGAAAATTACATCAGGTTAATCATTTTTATTATCAATAGTGGTAAGGACAAAAACAATATTAATTTATTAATATTTGATTACTATTTTATCAAATAAACTAAATAATTTATAAAGACTCCTAGTACATTATTAAAAAAAGAATCTTTTATCTCAAAATTTATAGCATAGTTATATAATCATTAGAGACTTTTAAAAGTCTCTAAGATATCATTTAGTTAGAGAATCTTAATAATATTTCTCATATTCACCTTTGCGAAAGTCATGAGTTCTTTGTACGAGCTATGTGCTAACAATTCATCATAGGTTTTTTCAATAGCTTCCATAGATGGATATCCTACGCCAAGTAAATAGTTACCTACATTAGAACCAGTAAGTAAATTACCAAATCTTAAGGTAATAGCACCATTATCCTTAAAACAAGAAGCAGCATCATTTATGCAGTTTAGAAATTTATCCTTATCAGACATTGCAGCCTCTGCTCTTGTAATAACAATATATTTGGGGTGTTCTGTGCTATTTTCAAATTTTGTTGGTAGTGAAGTAGCTATATTTCTTAAATACAGATTAACTTTTCCACTATCCATAATCTCTTTAAATACAGGTGATTGAGATTGGAATTCCATAGCCTTTTGATATCCATTTAACTCATCATAAAATTGGATAAAGATTAGGCTACCAGCATGCTCACCAGTACCTATAGAACCAAATCGTGTGCCTTTGACCCCTGCATTAGCAATTAAATCTTTTGAATGCTGAGCCATTAATTTTGTCATATTTTCTCTATAACTAAAATCAACAGAGGCTACTGTTAATATAATGTAGTTAGTATCACTCATTTTATTAATCCTCCATTTATAAGGAAATTAATAGAATCATGTAATCATTACAATTATATGACAAGTTAAATAAGTTCTTTATGAAATTGAATTTTTATTCTGACTATTTTTTTAACATCTGAACTTCTTATATACTTCAATCATTTTTAAACTCAGAAACCACTATTCCTCTATTATTAAATATTTTAAAAACAAATTTTGCTAAGGTTGGACAATTTTCAGGTGCAAAAGCAACTTTCAAAATACTTTCACATTTTTTAAAAGAATCTTGACTTTCGTATTAAAAAACTTGAGTAATCCTATGTTGACCTTTATTCCATACTTTTGAAATAACATGACGAATTAATCTATTTTACTTTAATTTTGCATAAAGTTCAGTAGTCCAAATTTCATCAAGGGATTTTAAAAATAATTCTAATTCATTTTCTGTTAAAAAATCCATGTAAAGTGAATTTAGAAAAGTGGTATTTTTTTTATTCGTAATCATCCCACATGCTAATTTCAAATATTTAAAATCAAAATTATAGGTTCTTTTATAGCTATTATAGCCCCTCAACCATTAGAATGTTTGAAGTAGCGTTTTCTAATCTTATGTTTTTATATGGTCTATATTCGTCGCAATTATACCATTCCATTGCTAATTTCTTGCTAGGAAACTTTACTAATACCATTCTAGTAGGTTTCCACAAATTTGTTTCCAAAGCATCTATTTCTCCACCACGAATTAAATATTCACCACCATAACTTTCAATCATAGGTTTTACTTTTTCCATATATTTTTTGTATTCTTCTATATTTTTTATATCCACGTCACCAATCATATAAACAGCTTTACTAGTCACAATAAATCCTTCTGTAAATAAATTAAAATTACCTTTTAAATATATTAAAAATTAAAACTCTATGTAAAGTGTTTATCATTAATTAACAAAAATGACTGTCCTTAATGTAAATAACTGTAAGCTACATCAGTGATAGTAACCTTCTAAAAATTATTCTTCCTAACACTTTAAGTGTTAACACTATCCCCGCATGAGCCATGGGGGTATGGGTAGATGTATATAGTTGGTGTGTGTGACAGATTAGGGTGTGAGCGTGTTAACCATTTTAATGAGTCATAGAGAATTATACAGTAGTGTCAGTGTTAGTACAGTCACTGGTACATAAAATGTGGTTATAGTGGTTGTGTATGTCAGAAATGGGTATAGCTAGATATATATATTTAGGGTGTGCGACATATGAGTTTTTTATTAAGTTGTATTATATTTTTTATAAATTAAATAAATTCAAGCTAAATACGTTGATTACTTATGTATGTACTTTTATAATTAATCTACAATTAAAACAGGATAAAATAATGGGCGAACTCAATACAAAATCACAAAAAATAATATTTATTATTCAATGTAGTGTCAAGTCTGATGCTAACGAATTTAGAAAATGGGCAAATGACCGTGCCGCAAAATACGTGTTTGATTTTAAGGAAGTAAAAACTATAAGTTATGAATGGTATTTGTCTGATGATAATAAAGAAGCAACATTAGTAGAGTCATTTATTGACAGTGATGGTGCTATGCAACGTTTAAATAACCATATGTCAAGCCCTATAGCCGAAGAAGTTTTGCAACATGTTGATATTAAAAAATGGTTAGTTTATGGCAATTCTAAACAAGACTTAATTGACACACTAACTCCTTTTGGAGCTAGTTTCAACAGGCATCATTGTGGTTTCAATCATAGTTCAGAATAATATTGTTCAATTTCTATAGTATTAATAAAAATTTAGATTTTGCTTGGCATCTTGATGAAGTGACTAAAAATTTAAAGCCATATATTTTAAGTAAAAAAAATAATGAATTAATAAATTTGCCTGATGAACAATCCTGCATAAGTAAAAATTTTTGGTATTAGTAATTATAATTTTAGCAGAGAAGAGGTATTTTAATTGAATATAAATGAAAATTTGGTGACATTACAAAATCAACTCCAAATTTATGCAAAGCAAATTTTAAATGATTAGGACAAAAAAACCTAGTGTTTTGTTTAAATTTGGTTAATTGTTTAAACTTTATAAATAAAGAGATTTTACAACAAAGGGGTAATTAATGATAGTTAAAATGGAAATTGATTTGGAGAGAGGTTTTACTCCATGGAAAGAAATGTTTATTGATAATGAATATAAATTAAATGAACATGGAGGCAAGTTAGTATTTGCCGGTACTGAAAAAGATAATGATAATAAATTGACAGTTATTATGGATTTTGAAAGCCCAGAATCTTTACAAAATTTTGCTGGTGATGAAGAATTGACTAAAATTAGAACCGCTTCTGGAGCCAAATTAGAAACTGCAATTGCAACGATAATGAGTTCAGATTCATTTACAAAGACTTAATATTTAATAATTTTTATACTCAATAGGAATATAATATGTCACTTTACAAAAAGGCTTTGATAATAGGTGTAGGTAGTGGATTAAGTTTATCTCTTGCAAGATTATTTCATAAAAATGGAATGTCTATTTCTTTAGTGGCAAGGAATATTAATAAACTTGAAAATGTTAAGAAAGAATTAAAGGCAAATGTTTTTAAGTGTGATGTGTCATCTTCAATTGATGTTGAAAATTTATTTAGCAAATTAGATGATATAAAGGAGGAACCAGACTTAGTGATTTATAATCCATCTTCAAGAGTAAGAGGACCTATTGAAGAATTAGATATAGAAAACACAAGAAATGCATTAAATATAACATTATTTGGTGCTTTTTTAGTTGCACAACAATCAGTTAAGAGAATGAAGAAAAAAGGTTCTGGAAGCATTTTTTTTACAGGAGCATCTGCCAGCACAAAGGGCTTTCCGAATTCATCAGTATTCGCAATGGGTAAGTTTGCTTTAAGAGGTTTAGCACAATCATTAGCACGTGAATTACATCCACAAAATATTCACATAGGTCACTTTATAATAGATGGAAGCATAGTGTCTGAGAATAGACCATATGAAAAAGATGATGATAAATTATGTCCGGATGAGATTGCAAAAAGATATCTAGAATTTTATAATCAAAAAAGAAGTGTATGGTCTTGGGAATTAGAAATAAGACCTTGGCTAGAAAAATTTTAAGATTTCAGTATCTATTAAAAAAAATTATTAACTATTTTAATGAGTCTTATAGATGTGTAAGTGTAAATAGAATTAATGGTGTATGAAAAAAGGTTTTATTGCGTTTAGGATACTGTATTATTAAGGAGCTAAACTCTCAAGTCCTGAAGGACAATGTTTCTACTTGCCTCTATAACAGGGTCTGCGGCTTGAAGTTCTTTCATTAGATTTTTGGTAAAATTTTCTAATTCATTTTGACATTGTTTAAATGAAGTTGGACTTTCATACTCAAAAAGAATAGACATCTTAAATGTTCCCTTTACATTCCAGATTTGATTAAGACAAAATCTTGTACATCCTTTTTTTTTAATTTTATCAAATAGTGCTGTACCATTATCTTCCCAAATTCTTTTAAAAAGAAGCATTTGCGCTTCTGTCTTAAAAGTAAAGGTATTATAGGTCATTAAAATTGCTTTGATATCCAATAGAAACTCCTAGTCTATAAAGATTTATAATAAGAAAGTATCAATCAATGCTATCTATGTTAAGTAAAAAGGTACAAAATTTTATCACTTTGTTTTTCACACTTCCTGAGTTTACCTAACTACCACCAAAAAACTAAGAATCTAATAACACCCCTAACACACTTATGTATGCTTCATAAAACTAGTTAACACACTCACACCCCAATCTGTCACACACACCAACTATATACATCTACCCATACCCCCATGGCTCATGCGTGGGGTGGTAACATTTAAAATGTTAGGCAGTATAAATGTCTTAATAAAAAGGATAATAATGACACCTAGGGTGTCTACAGTTACCTATACTAAGAATAGTTATTTTTAAAGTAGACAATATGGTATACCATTTAAATGTATTAAATTTGTATAAATATTTACTTTTTTTAAATTTTAATAGGAAATTTTATAAATCTCAAATAGGATTCATATTAGTTTATTATTTTAATTAAATTCTATGAGAACTTTTGATGATTTTTTATATGTTTGTAATACAAAGGTTTTTTTGATTGCAATAATCTCTTTGTTAACGACATTTTTATGTGGTCACTTTGGTCTAACTGGTGATATGCCGACATCTCTTATTGGAATTGCAGTAGTATTTCCCATTGTTTTTAGTATCAATACTGCCTTTCAAAGAAGAGATAGAGCTCTTGAATTATACGGTGTAATAAATGCTAACCTTGTGTCAATTTTTTTCAATCATATTCATTGGTGTAAATATAATAAATTAAATAAAAAAAAAATATCAGAAGAATTAAAGAGTTATATTTTGAAATTACTTGCACTAATCAAAAAAGACTTAGTAAATGAAAGCAAAGATAAAAAAATAAAAAAAGAGATATATGAATGTTTCTCTTTTTTTGCAAATAAGAATGAAGAACTTAGGTATGTAGGCATAACCCCAACAGAAATCGGATATATAAATTTTTATCTCAAGGATGTAATTTCTTCATATGAAAATTTAAGTGCTATTTCAGAATATAGAACACCGCGAGGTATGAGAGCCTATAGTAAAATATTTTTAAATATTTTCCCAATTATTTTCGCTCCATATTTTGCAAATTTAAATCAAGAAATAAGTTTTTTAGGTTATTTAGTGGCGTTTTTGTTTTCTACAGTTTTAGTTATTTTAAATAATATTCAAGATAATGTTGAGAATCCATTTGATTTTAAAGGATTAGATGACATAGACTTAGATAGTGATAACAGGTTCAAAAGTGTTATTTAAAACAATTTTAGAAATATTGGAGTTTAAAAAATGAATTTTAAGTTTTTTTTCATAATACTTATAACCTTACTATTCTCCGGAATAAACACATCATTTTCTAAAGATGCTTCTCATGCTAAATCTCAAACTAAATTAGAAAAATCTGAAATAAAAACTGAACATCTTGTTGAGACCAAAATTTTGTATGATGAAATTTATGGTATAGATATAAGTGAGGGTCACTATAAAGTATCTGTTGAAATTTTAATGATATGGGAAGATAAAAAAACTTCTGATTTTCTTGCAAATTTCGGGGATGAAATTATCCATGGACCAAAACTTAATAAATATTTAGAAAAAATTTGGTATCCTGAATTTTTTGTATCTAATGCTGAAAATCCAAGAACAACCCATTATAAAACATTAGATGTTTACAAAGGAAAGTTTGAATTATTTGAGAGGTTTGAAGCAGATTTAAGTATTGATGCTGAAATGCCAAGATATCCTTTTGGAAATCTAGATCTATTTTTAGATATCGCTTCGTTTTCAGGTAATAAATCAAAAATGGTGTTTTATCCAAGTAGCATTGAAATTGGACACCATGATGCTCATCACAAAATTGTAAAGGGAAATTGGAAAGTTACAAAAACGCTTCTTGAGGAGCAAGGAAGGACAAGTTTAAATCACGGAGGTAAAGAGAAATTTTCATATTTAATATCTCATGTTAATGTAGAACACGGTTTCATTGACTCAGTACAAAAAATACTTTTTCCAATTTTTGCAATAGTATTTTTGTCATTACTATTAAACCACTTTTACCCATCAGGAAATTATGATATTTTTAATTGGAGAATTGGTGGACAACTTACATTATTTCTAACGGTACCTGCACTAAAATTTTCTCTAGGAGGGTCACTGCCAAGTACGCATTATCTAAATTTCACAGACGGGTTGTTTATTTGGGCTACTTTTGTTGTAACATTTAATCTTATGATTGGCATAATTAGTCATTATAAAATCGCCGAAGAAGGAGGAAATACAAATAGAGGTCTAGAAAAAATAGCTAGGACTGCAAGCCCCTTATTCGCTTTTGGAGCATTTGCAGTTTTGTATTTATATATTTTCAAAGATGTAGTTCCACATTGAGCATGTTGGAGATAAAAATTTATAGATTGATATAGTTTTCAATGACATATATTAGATATTTATTTAATTTGTTTTGTTTTAAATTTTTTTCAGGAATTTAATATTTTCTTAATATAGATTTCCTATTGTATTTTAAAGGAGTTAATTGTTTTGAACTTTTATACTTTGAAAAATTTTTTATATATAATTAACATCAAAGTTTTTATTATTACAATTTTATCTGTTTTTACTACTTATGTGTGCGGTAGCATTAATCTCGTTGGAAATATGCCAACTTCTCTTATTGGTATAGCAGTTGTTTTTCCTATTGTTTTCAGTATTAATTCTGCATTTCAAAGAAGAGACAAAGCACTTGAACACTATGGAATAATTAATGCTAATCTTACTTCAATTTATTTTGCACATTTAAATTGGTCAAAGAAAAAACCTTTTAAAGAAAACTCAGATATTAACAAAATTATAAAAGAACTTTTTTCATATATTAAAAAAGATTTAGTGACAGAAAGTTTAAATAATAAACATAAAAAAAAAATCTATAATAGCTTTTTAAAAATTTCTAATGAAAATGAAAAATTAAGAAATAGAGATGTATCAGACGGTGAAATTTCACGTATCAATAATTGGTTGAATAATACAATTGTTTCTTTTGAAAAAATTAGCTCCATTTCTGACTATAGAACACCTAGAGGATTAGAAGCCTATAGCCAGATTTTTTTAAATATTTTTCCTATTCTTTTTGCGCCATATTTCGCAAGTCTTAATGAAGTTATTTCATATTTAGGATATATTGTGGCTATCTTATACTCTTCTGTGTTGGTTATGTTAAGTAATATTCAACATAATGTTGAAAATCCATTTGATTCCATTGGATTGGATGATATTAATTTAGATAAAGAAAACAGATTTAAAAATTTATTTTGAATACTTATTTTAGCTATTAATTTAATAAAAATATCCCGTGTAATTTTTAGACTTAAATTTTCATGGGTAATATTCATTATAATCCTACACCATCTTCTTTACAGCTTAACTATACATATTTAGCTGTATTTACAATCTTTGACTTATTCAGCTACATACAGGCTGATAAAACATTCAATGACAATGTATTTCAAAATAAGCAAATTAAAACTTATATTTTACTAAGTTAATATAATTGATGAGCTTAATAGTTGACAATGGGTAAGTCCTAAATTTTATTTTTTTCAGCTCTGCTGGCTTGCAATCACAGCTTTCATCATTTTTCGACCATTAGTATCGTCCATAACAGGTGTTATAATTGGAAATGTCGCTTGTCCTGACCAGCCCATCATCCAAGTTGTCAAGGCTTCTACATTATCGGTTTCTACCACTACCCAACCCCTGCCGTTCGGTGTATCATGCCAACGACCAATTTGTTTGACTCCGTCAGGATATTCTCCTTTAATTTGCTCATCAGTCATATTCGCAAAAAATGCTTGAGTATCTGCCTGCTTGTCTCTATCTACTTGATAAGTACACATAAAAATCATTTTTTATCCTTTCTTTATTTAATATTATATTTTACATGACTTATAATTAATTCTACACAGTTTAAAATTTAAATAGGTACATTTGATTAAAATTTAATCATTCAAACAAATAAATTCGGGCTCATTAAGAGCCCGTTTCTTATCTTTTTAATCAAGGAGGAAATTAGTAAAAGATATTTATAACTTAAATTATCTACACTATTTTTAAAGTGTAGTTATTAGAATTCTGTTTTGCATTTATTGACATATTATTTGCATATAAATTACATTCCAATTTATAACTCTCACCAACTATATACATCTATCCATATGTGCATGGCTCATGTAAAGGTGTTAATATTTTAGACATAATGCAGTTTAATAATGTTTTAAGTAGGTTATAAATAACACCTATGATGTCTACATTTAACGTCATTAAGAACATTTAACTTTAGCGATACACAAACTTTTGCACATTTCATGCTTATTGATATTATAGTAAGATATCATAATTCAGAGTTATAGTTTATTTAGTAGTGTGTGTATTAAATAATAAAAGAACATTTTAAATAACACGTATAATCTAACAATCAGACTTTGTATGTGAATTATTATTTTTATGGAATTAGTAAATTTAAAATCAAAAAAATCATTCGGTATCTCACTTTCTTTAGTAGAGGTTACTTCAACGATTCTTATCGCATCCTTGGTAAAACTTATAGCAGCTGAACTATCTGTTTTTTTGATTTTATTTTTTAGATATTTATTTTGTATACCTTTATTATTTTTAACTTCCTTCTATCAAAGAAAAAAAGACACTTTTAAAATTATATCTAAATCAGGGTTATTTGTCAGAACTGCAGCTGGATTATTTTCATTTGGTTTTTTATTTGCTGCACTTAAATATATTGACTTAAGTTTAATGACTACATTATTAAATACAATTCCGTTATTTGTGACATTGTTAGCACCAATTCTTATTAATGAGAGAGTTGGGTTTTTTAAAATAATAATGGCTTTGATAGGATTTATTGGGGTTTTTTTAATAATTAATCCAAGCTATGAGTTATTAAAATTTAATAATTTTGGAATTATTTATGGAATTCTTTGCCCCTTGTGTGCATCGATAATGCTTATTTCTCTTCGGAAATTGGGAAATACAGACCATCCTACTACAACAGCTTTGTGGTATAATATTATTGGAGCAGTAGTATTTTATTTAATTTGTGTAATTATCGATGTTGATTTCAAAATAATAGAAAATTCTTATTTTATTTTGATTTTAATAGGTGTTTTATCAAGTTTACAGCAAATATGCTTGTCATATAGTCATAAATTACTTCCAGTGAGTCTTTTAGCTCCTTTAAGGTATATATCCGTTCCTTTAGGAATATTAGTTGGAGTAATTTACTTTGAAGAAAAAATGCAACCCTTGTTTTATTTAGGTGCATTTATAATCGGGTTGACTTGTGTTTTAATTGTAGCCAAAAAGGATATTCAAATTAAATCACAATAAAGTCCTTTAATTGTTACTTAAATCATGTAGGCTAACTTTGTATAATTATTTGTAAGTTAATAATGGTAGAATTAAGTCAATTTCAATTAGATGTTTATGCACATAAAATTTTAGATGATTATGACGCAAAAATCCCATCAGGAATATTTAAAGACAAAATATCTATAAGTATTGAAGATGCCTTTCGAATTCAGCAAGCTGTAACAAATTTAAGAAAGCAAAGAGGTGAAGAAGTTATAGGATATAAAATTGGATGTATATCTAAAGATACGCAGTTTAAAATGGGTTTAACTAAACCAGCTTGGGGAAGACTTTGGAAAAATGAATTATACTCTGATGGTATAACTTTAGAAAGAATTAACTATTCAAATCCCGCAATAGAAGCAGAGTTTGGAATTATATTAAACCGTGACTTAAAACCTGAATCAGTAAATTTAGATTATATCTTAGATTCAATAGAAACCATTCATCCTGTAATTGAAATTCATAATCTAGTTTTTAATGGTAATCCACCTTTTGGTGCTGAACTACTCACTAATAATGCTATTCATGCAGGTGTAGTAATAGGAAAGCCTACAAAAGGAAATGTCAATTCTAAATTAACTGATTTAAAGCTTATTTTTGATAAAGAGATAATTGATACATGGTCAGATAAAAAGTGGCCCTATGATATGTTGTCAGAGGTTGAATGGTTAGTTAAAGAACAGGATAAAATAGGCAATATTTTAAAAAAAGGTAATTTAATTTTGACTGGAGCCTATGGACTTCCAATTGCTATAAATGATAATAAATTAATACAGGTTACATCATCGTTATTTGGAAATGTATCCGCTGTTTTTAAGTAAAAGTAAATATCATTACTGACCCAAACACACTCATACCCCAATCAATCACACACACCAACTATATAAATCTATGCATAACTCTATGGTACTTACGTGGGGAGTGATAACACTTAAAGTGTTACATATAAGTGCATTAATAAAGGGGGTATTATTAACACCTAGGATGTACCACTTACCCTATGCTAGTAACGGTTAATTTTATATATAAAACAAACTGTGAAACAAATCGTGTGACATCACGATATGAATACATATCCTAAGCTATAGCTAGAATGATATTATTTGTGGTGCATACACAAGGAATAGAACTCCTCTAGAGCGCACCACTTCCTGTTAAACTATCATCGTAAATTATTGATATGCAAACATATTTATTTTGTTTGTTAAGGGAGCAGACCTTATGGTAGACTATTAAAATGTATCATATTTTTATAAAAAGTATTCAATGTGATGTGAAATTTTGTTTTCAAAATTAGTATATTGTAATTTTATATATGTATAAATGATTTTTATTATTGATAACTATTTACCATTGTGATTAATTAATTTTTAGAGATTATTAAGTTTTGTGTGTTTTTAAATCTTAGATACTCAAATCCTAAATTAATGCATGTAGGTCATCAATATGTAGCATCAAACTTTGACCTTTCAAATTTAAAAGGATTAATTGCCGTCGATGCATACCATATAACACCTGATAAGGGGCTTGGTATTTTTACATTTGATAATCAAGCAAACCTTCAAAAGTATATTCCTGTGCTAAAGGAATTTTTCAAAGATTATGAAGATAGATTTTCTTGCAAAGCAAATATCGAGACTGGAATAGTTAATGACGAATTAGATTACAAAGCTAAGTAAAACAGAAAAAAGTTTTCTTCTGAATCATTTTTTTTAATTTAAAATTTTTTTAAGTTACATTAATATTTACATATTTATTATCTCAACGGAACTGTAAATTTTTAGAGGATTTCAAATGAAAAATAAAATATATGTGTTTTTATTAATATTATTTTTACCTATAAAGTTAGTTGCTGCCGAATTAAATAAATTTGAAATATCATTAACAAAAGATAAGAGATGTTTTCATAGTAATGGAATGCCTGATCACAAAACGGGTGTTTTTCCTAATAAAGGAAATCCTAACTCTATATCTCAACAAAAAATACATGTTTGCGTTCCAAGATACCCCAAAAAATCAACTGCTAGTACAAAAATTAAAGGTATAATTGGAATAGCTTTAAACGGAGTTTTATTTCGTCCAGCTACAGCTGGTTTTTGGGATCCAAAAGCTCCAAGGGGACATAGTCGTAATGGGAAGAAAAATTGGAGTGTGGATATTTTTGGTCTTAAGGGTAGGTTAGGGCTTGATTTTAATAACGCACATGTAGGAAGAGGTGGAATGTATCATTATCATGGTCTACCAACTAGCTTTGTAAATAATTTAAAAAAAAGTCATATAGGTTATGCTGGTGACGGATTTGAGATTCACTATATAAAAGGAAAAATGTCTGCTTGGGTCCTAAAAGATGGATTTAGAAAATCTGGTCCTCTTGGAAAGTATGATGGCACTTATAACGAAGATTTTTTTTATCAAGGTAATAATGATAAAATCGATGAATGTAATGGAGGCATGTATAAAGGCAAATATGTATATTTTATCACAGATAATTATCCAAGAGTCCCTCGTTGTTTAAGTGGTGAAGTGAGTAGCGACTTTAACAAAAGCAGACATTAAGGTTCAATAAGGATATGGATATTGAAGAGGTATCTATCGGCCTCAGATAAAAGCAATATTAATTTAATGGAAGTTGAAAATAAACTAAATGCTAAAAAGGAATATCCTCAATGGATTGATAAAGATAGAATATAGTTGAATTATTAGTATGAAAAAAATTAGTAGAAGAAAATTTACAAGGATTTTGGGTTGTGGTTGTGCTATGAGTTTGTCTAGTTGTTCTTATAATCCTATAAACAAAAGGTCTCAACTAAGCATTGTTCCTGAAAGAATTGTTAAACATATGAGTGACGAGTACTATTATGAATTTCTTGCTGATAATGATTTAGTTAAAAATAAAAAACTAGTCAAAAAAGTTAGAGAGATAGGAAAAAGAATTGAAATTGGAATTAAAAAGTATTTTGAAATAGAAAACAGATTAGATGAGTATGAAAAATATCAATATGACTACGAAATTAACATTGTTAAAGATAAAAGAACTATTAATGCTTTTGCAATGCCTACGGCAAAAATAGTTTTTTTTTCAAGAATTCTAGACTTTACTAAGAATGAAGATGAAATAGCAACAATAATGGGGCATGAAATGGGTCACGTGGTTGCTTGGCACTCAAAAGAAAGAATGAGTCATGCAGTTGCTTTAGAGCTCGTTTCATCTGCAACAGGTGGTATAATAGGTTCTGGTTCGGCTTTAAGTGAAATTGGTTATTTTCTTCCTTTTAGCAGGTTTCAAGAGACAGAAGCTGATGAGTTGGGATTAAGGTTTATGACATTGGCAGGTTACAAACCTGAAAGTTCAGTTTCATTTTGGATGAATTTAAAAAATTATTCTCAAAAACTGGAAAAATATAAATCTAAACACGATATAGGAGCTCGTTTTTTGAGAAATTTACCTCAAGTTTTAAGAACACATCCTATTACAGAAAACAGAATTAAAAATTTAAATAGGCTAATACCCAAAGTGAAGATTGAATATCTTTAGTTTCCTAACAAAAGTTTATTTTTAGCTTTTTCGAATTCTATTTTTGATAAATCGCCACTTTTATACATTTTTGTCAGTTCTTTTAGTTCTTGAGATAGTGAAGATTTTGTTTTGGCCATTTCTTGTGATGTGTCCTTACAATCCTTGTCATCCTTAAGATTTTCCAATCTTTCAATTCTTTTGTCAGCGGCACTTAAAGAGTTTTTATAATTTTGACTTTTCGCTATCATGTTAAAAGGAAAATAAAGTAGACCATCCATAATATCTGCACCTGATATTCCGGATTTATCCTCATTAACCCCATCAATTATAACTTGTGCTCGAACAATTTCTTTATCAATTTCTGAACAAGTTAAACTCCTATCTTTAGACTGGTATGCACTAACAACATCATGAGTTGCGCTTCCAGCACAGCCAAATAAAACTAGAAGGGTAATAATATAAAAAAAATTTTTCATTTAGCAACATTATCAAAACTTTTTCTAGTTACAATAATTTTTTGGCATATCTTCATTAAACTAGTAAACGCGCTAACATCCCAATATATCTCATATCAACTATATACATTTACCCATGCAACTATGGCTTATCATTGAAATTTTAACATTAAAAATACTAATTGGTTAAATGTATTAAATTTGTATAATCTAATTTTTATATTATTCTAATTATGGTAAAATAAATTATAGGCTTTAAGATGTACGCAAGAATTGCTGAATTTCAATCAACTTCAAAAACTAATTGTGATATGATGATTGGCTTTTTGCAGAATGTAATGTTACCTAGAAATATTGCAAATGGTCAATTGAGCTGTGAAGTATTTTGAATTAATGAAAATTCTGGTTTTATTGGTTCAAAATTCAATTCAAAAAAAGATGCAGATAAAATAATGAAACTCATGGTTATTGAATTAAATGAATTTAAAGGTAGTACAAGAATAAAACTTATTGAAGGTGAAAGAGTATTTAGACTTGATAAATAACTAAAATGTTTTCTTGGATTGATAACACATATACATGCAAGTGATTCAGGAGGATAAGATATTTACTAGAATTCATACATTAAAATTTCCAAATAAATTATCAAAAGAAACCTTTCGTGAAAATTTGATAAAAAGGGTGGATGAATTTTTTAAAGAGAATTTATTCTTAACTCAATTTGTTGATATAGATGATATAACATTATTCTTTATAAATTTGTGGGAAAGTGAACAACACTCAAATAAGGTTAATTCTAGAAATAAAGATTTGTTCAAACAAATGATGGAAATCGGTATAAAGATTTCTATAAACTGGAGGAAAATCAGTTTGTAGATATTCAGATAACAATGTTATAAACAATTTTACAAAGATTAATTAGTATTTGATTATAATACTTAAAACTAAAAAATACCTTCAAAAATTTTTTAATTATATTAAAGTAAATTTTATATTGGAGAATTCAGATGACGAATACAATTCAAAATTTAATTCCTCAACCTTATAAAGGAACAAATCCAAGTAATAAAATTTCTGATATATTTATCCAAGACAGCTTTTCTAAAGATGATGATAGGTTATGGGTTCCATTATCACCTGGGCGTTGGTCAAGACCACTTTGCTATAATATCAGTCAAGGTTATTGGGTTCATTTGACTAAAGTTATAGGTGGAGGTTTTTTATCTAGGCATAAGCACCCAGCTCCGGTTCATGGATATGTTATAAAAGGCTCTTGGAGATATCTTGAACATGATTGGGTTGCAAAAGAAGGTTCTTATTTATTTGAACCACCTGGTGAAATTCATACTTTGGTAGTTGATGAGGATTGTGATGAAATGATTACATTATTTCATAATACTGGAGCTTTACTTTATTGTGATGAAAGTGGAAACACAATAGGCTCTACAGATGTATTTGATAGAATTGAAGTTGCTAGAAAGCATTTTATAGAAGTTGGTTTAGGGTCAAATTTTATTGACCAATTTATAAGGTAGAGATGATTTATATAAGATAATTAATTTAATTTCTGAAGTTGTAATTATATAAATGCTGATTATTTGGTAATCATAAATTTATTTAATTTCTAAAAACCTAGATCAATCAAGTAACTTCAATATAATAAATAAAAAATACAGTATATGTTTAATTTATCATTTAATTCGAAGCCATCAATCTATATCATTCATGAAAACCAAGAGTGGACAAAACCTCTTTGTGAAGAATTAAAAAAAATGAATGTGCCATTTGAAGATTGGGACATGAGTCATTCTATTTTAGATATATCAGCTAAAGCACCTCAAGGCATTTTTTACAATAGAATGAGTGCCTCGTCACATACTAGGGGGAATAGATTTGCACCTGAGAGTACAATTGGTCTATTATCTTGGTTAGAGTCACAAAATTCCAGCGTTATTAATGGTAGAAGTGCATTAAATTTAGAAATTTCAAAATTGGTTCAATATGCATCTCTTAGTGTTGTAGGATTAAATGTTCCATCAACAATTGCTGTCACAAAAAAAGAAGATTTAATTGATGCATATGATAAATTTTTTTATAAAGACATTATTACAAAACATAATAGAGCTGGCAAAGGTTTAGGCGTACAACTTTTAAAATCTAAAGATGCAGTTTTTGAATATGTTAATGGAGAAAAATTTAGTGAATCTATTGATGGAATTACACTTATTCAGCAATATATAAAACCAATTGATAATAAAATAACTCGTGTAGAATTTATTGGCGGTGAATTTGAATATGCAGTAAATGTAGATACTTCCGATGGATTTGAGCTTTGTCCAGCAGATGCTTGCGAAGTTGGTCAAGACTTTTGTCCAACAGATTCATTAATGAGAAACACATTTGAAATTGACTTGAATTTTGAAAATAGTGACATAGGTCAAAAAACCATTCCTAAAATGAAGCAACTCATGAAAAATGAAGGTATTAATGTTGCAGCTTTTGAATTTGTATGTGATGAAAACTCAAAACCATATTTTTATGATATTAATACAAACACAAACTATAATAGTGATGCTGAGAAAAGAGCTAATGTTTCTGCCATGAAATCATTAGCTATATATTTAAAAAACTCTTTTTATAAACTTTCTCAAAATAATTTTAAAAAAGTAATTTAGTCATTCAATTAATACTTGTTTAAAACATAATTAATCAATCCGGGTTGCTCCACTTTCAGTTTTTATAATTTTACCATTTGATAAGGTATGTACTGCCATTATAGCTTCTTTGGTATTATCAGGAAAATTACCTATATTGTGAATAACTAAAATATCATCATTTTCATATATACATCTGTTATTTTCAAAACTAAGTTTTCCTTCTTTCATCGCATTAAACATTCCTGTAACAACAGGCACCCATGCAGATTTAGTTACTTCTTGATTTGATTGATGTCTTACAAAAATATAGTCATCATGAAGTAAGTTTAAATAATCATCTAAATTACAATCATCAATTGCCTTAACCATTTTATTATAAATTGACATTTTTATTAACCTTCAAATAAGTGTGTTAATTGATAAAAGCTCTAACTGTTGCAAATATAGCAACGGCATATACTATCATGAAAATAAACAATGAGTTAATTGAAAAACCTTTCATAAAGCTTGATTTAGCCATTTGAGAAGCTTGGTAAATTAAATCAGGCCATGTGTAAGAAACAAAATCACCCTGAGTGAAAATAACTTTGATTTTGTTTTTTTCATCTACAACTGGCAATCTTCTAAATCTATCGTTGGACATTATTCTCAACCAATCTACTACATTATCATTTTCATTAGCAACTCTAGGATTTTTAGTCATTATTTTCTCTAATTTAGTATTTTTTGGTGATAATCCACCATTAACTAGCTTTTTGACAATATCTCTTTCTGTTACTACACCAATAACTTTTTCTTGTTTATCTACAATTATTACCGAACCATAATTTTTTTCAGACATTACAGTTACAGCTTCTGAAACTTTATCAGTAGCTAGAAAAGTTATAGGTTTTGGTTTTGTTTTGAATTCAGGTCTATCAATTAATCTTGTACCTATGCGTGACATGAAAACTCCTTTAGAGAAATACAGTATATTTTATTAGATTATATAACATGTGTTATTTATTTTTAAAATTACAATACACATTTGCTATTTACTTTTGGGTATATTCTTATGTTCTTTCTTTTGGGCCTAATACATAAACTGGTTCAGATTTTGTACGCATTGACAAAATGACAATAAAATTTAATCTAATAAGAGTTTTTTACCTAGCTGATTTGTATATAGGTTCAGGAATATAATTAATGCTCAACCATATTTTTATAGACCTCATTATTAATTCCATTATTTTTAAAATTACTTTATTTTTTAAATTAATTATAAAACTTTTTTGAGGATAAAATGAAAAGATATATTGGATTATTTATATGCTTATTTATTATTATGGGAGCTATATCCCATGTTGGGTTTAATTATTATAATGATATTTTAAGTTTTTTATTTGTTGCTGGTGGAAGTGTTGGTTATGGATTGTTAAAAAATCAAAATGAAAAATTTATACTAAATTGTGGTAATGGTGCAGTTTATTTTGGTTGGTTTGGCACATTAATTGGTTTAATAGCTTTAACTGCTGGAAAATGGGAAAATTGGGGCGATATTGATAAAACAGGGCTAGCCTTATCGGTAGCAATGTTAACCATATTTTATGGTTATATTATCAAACTTATAACACTTGTTTTTAAAAATTAATTTAAGGGAGTAAGTTTTTAAACTTACTCCCATTAGTAGTTTGCTTAAGTAGCCAATTTGCACTTACAAGACATGGGTGTACGATAATTCAATAACTTATGAATAAGTGCACGTCTACGTGCAATTACACACTGTTTCCATTGATATTGTCTGTATGTCATAGTCACCTCCCTCTGTTAAAGTTAGGTGCGTTCCTTCGGCATCATTACCTACTTCCGTCTCTTACGAGATGAACGATGATAATGCGTTCCTTCAGTATTATATAAATACTTACTTCCGTCCTAAAGGATGAACGTACCTATATAATAATATTCAAAAGTTCATTATGCAAGAGGAGTATTTTAAAAGTTATAGTATTATATTAATATTATCAAAATGGAGATTACAAAATGCCAGATTCAAAATTAATGAGTTATATAACTAGTGATTTTCAATCCCAAAGCGATTTAAAGGCGGGTCAGATGGAATGGGAGAAAATAATGGAAGAAAATTTCAAAAATTCAAAAATGCTTGAGCACTCCGTCAAACGGCATCTCAAATTTGGAATAAAGAAGGCACTCTAAGATTAGGCCATTTGCGGGAATATAAAGATGAAAATTTTTTGTACAATGTCAAAAAATTTTTAGAGAAGCTGAAATTGAATTTAAAACCAAAACTGGTATTGAATGGAAAGTTTTTTCAAATAGAGGTGTTATAATTTATGACGTTGAGTATTAAGGTCTTTGTAAAATAATTAATGTTTAAATTGGAATTAATTTTATTTTTTTTTAAATAGCCTTCGGTAACGATTTGTTGTAGCAATATTTAATATTAATAAAAAAGCCAACCAAAAAGCAGGTATTAAATATTCTTCTTTAGGCACATCTAGTCTATACATTAGTATAACCCCAAAAAAACACATATTAAATATATAAACCTTAACAAAACTTATTGGGTAAACCTCTTTACTAAAACCTAGTACATATTGAATCCCAAAATAAGCTAAAGTAAAAAAGACTGCTAATCTTATGCCTTGCCATCTGTAATAAGCAATTTCTCCTTCTTCAGTAATTGTAAATGGAAATTGAACTGAAACACCAAATAATCCCATTATTCCAATACTAAGAAGCCAAATAACAAAGCCTGCAACTAAAATTTTTGCTAAAAATCTCATGAATATAAATTATCATAAATTTTAAAAAAAACTAATATTTAATATTTATTTCATGACGTTATAATAATTAAAATGAAGGAAAATTTATAAAGTTAATTTTTTGGGTAAATATAGTAAGACTGGTTTAACTGGTTTTATAAATAATCCATCTCAAAATCGTAAATCATTTATATCTTCAATGATGGACAAGCAGGTGGAAAACTTGATTAATTATTTCCAACTAGAGGAAACTATAATGTGGTTGAAATTGGTTCAGCGAATGATTTTGAAACAGTTGGCGCTATCAAAATGGTTATCATGTCAATAGGATCTTTTGATGAAGCTGTGATTTTACAAGAAACAGATTTTAATAGAATCGTAAATAAAGCATCAGAAATTTCAAGTTTTCATAAATCACCGAACTCATAAAATTTTAAATTACAAAATTTTAAAACAAATTTTTTGTTTAATACAATTTAGAACTTAATAATGTAATCAAATAGTTAAACTCTTTTTAGAGTTTAACTATGAATTCAGGTGAAACCTAACTAAATCTTTTTTTACATTATCAATTCTGTTATTAAGCAATCTATGGTTCTTAATTTTTCTATAATGTCTTCTTAATCTTTTTGAGATATTTTCAACTGCTTCATCAAGTGCTAAAGTTGCAATTTTAGAACGTCCTAATGTTTCAAACTTGATGTTATTATCAATTAAAATATCTAATTTGACCTTAAAAAAAACATTTCTTTTTTCTAAAACTGTATTAGCGCTAATTGGATTAGCTGAGTATTTTAAGAAAACAGATGAAAGTTTTTTTAGGTTATATTTTTGAAAAAAAGAACCAAGCTCAATATTTTTGCCAGTGGCTTTGATATTGAAATAATCTTTCATATTTAAATCTTAGCATAAATTTGCTATTAGAAAAAACAAAAAAATAATTAACAAATTCATTTTATTAAATAAAAAATTTTAATTTTACCTTTTATTAATGTGATGACAATAAATCAATCAAATGGTAGTTTTTATACTTATTAGTGAGGATTCTAATGGACAATAATTTAATTAATGCGGCCTTTTACAGAGGTAAAAAAACATTTTTAGTTGAAAAGGTGGAGTTAAAAAAACCAGAGCCAAATGAAGTGGCAGTTAAAATTGCCTATGTTGGAATATGTGGAACTGATATGCATGTATTTGTAGGTCATATGGATAAAAGGGTTGGATTTGAAAGAATTATAGGCCACGAAATGTCAGGATATGTTCATCAAATTGGATCAAATGTAAAAGGTTTTAAAATTGGTCAACCAGTTGTTGTGCGTCCTCTTGATCATTGTGGAAAATGTCCAGCTTGTAAGTCAGGTTTCGAGCATATATGTCATAATCTCAAATTTTTAGGTTTAGATACAGACGGAGCTCTTCAAGAAATATGGAATATTCCTTATCACACTTTACATCATCTTCCTCAAAACCTAAGAATGGATTATGCTGCTTTAATTGAACCAGTTGCTGTAGCTTGTCATGATGTAAGACTTTCACGTTTAAAAAAAGATGAGGATGTTTTGGTAATTGGTGGAGGGCCAATTGGAGTTTTGGTTGCCATGGTTGCTCGAGATTCTGGTGGTAAAGTAATAATTTCTGAAGTAAACCCTTTTCGTTTAAAAATCGCACAGAAATTAGGTTTTGAAACAATAAATCCAAAAGAAATTGATTTAATTGAAGAGATTAATAAGAAAACAAATCATAAAGGTGCAGATGTAGTTTTTGAAGTTTCAGGTTCACAAAAAGGTGTTGATGTAATGACAGAGTGTGCTGCAACAAGAGGTAGAATTGTAATGGTTGCAATTCATGCAGAAAAACCAGTTGTTGATATGTTTAAGTTTTTCTGGAGAGAATTAGAGTTGATTGGAGTTCGTGTTTACGAAAAGGAAGATTATGAAAAAGCAATTAAAATATTAGAATCTGGTGGGATTGATGCAGATACAATAATTACTGATGTCAGTGATTTAAAGGAAGTTCAAAATGCTTTTAATAGTTTATCTAACAGTCCAACTGCACTTAAAAGTTTAATTAAAGTAGGAGATTAATTAATGTCAATTTTAAAGTCTTTTGATTTAACTGGAAAGTTAGCTCTAGTTACTGGTGCTAGTCGTGGTATAGGTAGAGGAATAGCAGAAGCATTAGCTGGTGCAGGTGCTGATATTTTGGGAATAAGCGCGTCATTATCTTCATCAGGTAGCGAAGTTGAAACCTCTATTAAAAAAATTGGTAGAGATTTTAAAGGTTATAAAGTTGATTTTTCTAAAAGGGATGAACTTCTTAATTTTGTAAAAAATTTGAAAAATCAAAAAATTGTACCAGACATATTAATTAATAACGCTGGAACTATAAGACGAAATGCAGCTGAAAATCACCCCACTGAGTGGTGGGATGAAGTAATAGAGGTTAATTTATCATCTCAATTTCTTTTAAGTAGAGAAATTGGAAAAGAAATGATTAAAAGAGGATCAGGGAAAATTATATTTATAGCTTCTCTTTTAACTTTTCAAGGAGGAATTACTGTTCCTGGATATGCTGCTTCTAAAGGTGGTATAGGGCAGTTGACAAAAGCACTTGCAAATGAATGGGCCTCTAAAGGAATAAACGTTAATGCAATTGCTCCTGGATATATAGCAACAGATAATACAGAAGCTTTAAGGAATGATGAAGTTAGATATAAAGCTATTTTAGAGAGAATTCCTCAGGGAAGATGGGGTACGCCAGGTGATTTTGCTGGTCCTTCAGTTTTTTTAGCTTCTGAGGCGTCTAATTATGTTAATGGTGAAATACTTACCGTTGATGGTGGTTGGATGGGAAGATAAAACATTCTACTAAAAAGATACATACAATTACATTTTTAATAATTTAGTTATTGATATGGTTTTAATAAAAATGATTAAGTTTTATGAAAAATAAACATTGTCTATTTTTTATACATGGTTTTTGTTCGGGGCCAGAAGATTGGAAAAATCAATTTATTTTTTTTAAAGACAAATTTAGAGTTGAAATTCCATTACTTAGGGGGCATGACAATAAAAATTCCAATAATTTACCTATTAGTATAGAACAATTATCTCTTGATTGTGCAGAATTCATAATAAAAAATAATATACAAAATATAGTGTTTATTGGACATAGCATGGGTACTAGAATAGCTGTTTATTTGGCAAACCTTTTAAAAAATAGAACTATTGGACTTGTTTTAGTTGATGGAAGTAAGTTCTGCGATCAAAATAATTATTCTGAAATAATTAATAAATTTGAAAACTCTATTAAAGAAAATAAATATGAGGATGTTTTATCTGAAATGTTTTCAGAAATGATTTTTTCTAGTAAATTTGATAACTTAAAGGAATTTGTAGTTAAAAGAGCTTTATCTATAAAATTTGAAATTTCTAAAACTTTGAGAAGAAATGCAATTTGGTTTGATGGTCATTGTTTAGAGCCTATCCTAAAGTCACTTAATGTTCCAATTTTATTAATGCAAAGCACCACAATAAATAAATTTGGAAAAAGAATGTTTATAAATACAGGAAATCTATCTGACATACCTTATATTGAATTTGTAAAAGAAAATTGTACAAATAGCTTTGATAAAATTATTTTTCAAAAAACAGGACATTATATTTCTGTTGAAAAAAGTGAGGATTTTAATAAAAATCTTCTTAACTGGTTATTAAATTAAATCTTTAAGGACAAATAATCCCCAAAAAAATAATTCTATCCAAATAATGGCTTTTTTTGTTTATTAGACATTAATGTATTTTATATTAATTAATTTATATTTAAATAAGTAATTATAGATTTAAAATAGAAATAAGTAAGGAAATGAAATTATGGCAAAATCTAAAGTTATGATTGATAATTCTAGAACTAGGGTTACTGAATGGATATTTGAGCCTGGTGAAGAAACAGGCCAACATATTCACGAATATGATTATGTTGTTGTCCCAATGGAAGATGGGGTTTTAAAAATCATCGACGAGGATGGTTCTACTACATTCTCAGAATTAAAAAAAGGAATAAGTTATTTTAAGAAGAAGGGGGTAAATCATAACGTCATTAATAACAATAAATTTCCTTACAGTTTTATAGAAATTGAACTAAAGTAGGATTATATTTTTAAATATTGATTTTGTTTATTAAAACTATGAAAAGCATATTACAAGCTCAAGGAATACACCACATCACATTAAATGGCGCTGATAAAAAAACTTCTATAAGTTTTTGGCAAGATATTCTTGGTATGAGATTTATTTTTGAACAACCTAATTTAGATGACCATGATATTAATCATTTGTATTTTGATTGTGGAGATGGAACAACAGTAACAGTTTTTACAGATGAAAAAAGAAAACCAAATAAAACTAAGTTAGAAAATAAAATTGGATCTTTGCATCATGTGGCTTTTTGGGTCAGCCAAAGTACAATAAGAGTTGCAGAAAGAAATCTTTCTGAAAATGGATTTGCTAATACTGGAATAAAGGACAGGGGTTTTATGGATTCAATATATTTTAGAGATCCATTAGGGCTTTTAATAGAATTAGCAAGTTATAAATTTGAACCGCCGTTTGGTTATTCTCATGCTAATGTTCTTGAAAAGGCTCATAACTTAAGAGTTAAAAGAGGTGCTTTAAATATTGAAGATGTAGATGTATCTTTAGCTATAAGAAAATTGAGCGAATCTTAAATAAACTTATTTTTGATAAAATTTATTATTCTCCCGTCTAATATGATTAGACCTGTAGTGATGATCATCAATCCAATCAACTCATAAATTTTAATTATTTCATTGATAAAAAAAGCATTTAATAAAATCGATGATGGAGGAATTATTATTGTGCATATTAGCAAGTTTCCAGCTCCATTAGTTTCTAGTATTTTGAAATATAAAAAATAAGCCAATACAGAACAAATAAATGCAAACATGCATGAATAATATAAAACTGAAGAATTTATGTTAATTAGTTCATTGCCATTATATATAATTATAAAGGGAAAAAGAATAATGGTACTCATTGACAGCATTGCTGTTGCAGAAATAGTAGGGTGTATATTTGTGAGTTTGATTTTTGCAAAGATGCCTGCAAATGAATAAGATAAGCAAGAAAATAACATTAAAACTATTCCAAAATTATAATTTTTGATATTTGATAAATTTTCAATCCCAACTATGACAATTACGCCAATTATCCCAATTATAATTCCAAGTAGCCTATAATTAGTTAACTTTTCATCTTTAAGAAAAATAGATGCTAAAAAAATTGTAAAAAAAGAAGTATTTGCATTTAGTATTGAGGCAAGTCCACCTGTTATTGTTTCTTGTGCAAATGCTATCAATAAAAAAGGTATTACATTATTTAATAATCCCATCGTAAAAAAAGTTAAAAGGATTTCTTTAGAAAAGTTAAATTCTAAATTAGTAAAAAAAAATACATAAATAATTAAAATTATTGATGCTAGTGAAACTCTAAAAAAGACAATTAAAACTGGGTTAATATAATTCAATAAAATTTCTGTAAATAAAAAACTACTTCCCCAAATAAAGCCAAGCAAAATTACAAGTAACCAAGTTTTGTTATTCATATTTTATAATTATCATATCTAAATAATTTATTAAATCTTAACTAAGAAATTAAAAATATCTTAATTTTTTGAAACTTGAATAAAAAAATAAATTAATTTATTTTCAATTATGATTTGGGGTCCAGGAAAGTTATTATTTATACATATAGCTGAAAAAGCTTCTTCAGAAATGAAAGAGCTTAAAGAAGCAATTTTGATAGAAGGAAAAGGAATTAAAGGCGATAGATATTTTAATAATACAGGAAAGTATTCAAATATCCCCGACATCAGAGATGTAACGATAATTGAAAATGAGGTTTTAATTGCCCTTAAAGAAAATCAACCACCATTGCAAAAAGATAAAATTATATTAAAACCTAATGAGCATAGAAGAAATTTAACTTCTCAGGGCGTGCCGCTCAATTATTTAGTGGGAAAAAGGATACAAATTGGTGAAGTCATTTTAGAGGGTGGAAGATTAAATTTCCCTTGCAAATATTTATCTGACTTACTTAACAAACCTCTCTTATTACCTCTTTATAACCGTTCAGGTTTAAACTGCAAAATAATAAAAGGAGGTAAGATAAAAATTAATGATGAAATTAAACCAGTTTAATTAGAGTTGAAACATTTATGCCATTTAAAAATTTAAGATATATTATAATTTTCTTTATATTAATTTTAATATCTATTTTCTTATTTAGTGATTTAAAAAACTTTTTTACACTTGGTTATGTAAAGGAAAATTTAATAAATTTTCGTTTATTATTTAAAGAAAATGTTCTTTTATTTAGTTTAATATTTTCATTGATTTATATAATGTCTTCAGCATTATCTTTACCATTTGCTACATTGTTAACATTACTCTCAGGATATATATTTGGGCTAACCTTAGGAGCATTTATAGTATCTTTATGTAGCACAGTTGGTGCATCAATTGCTTTTTTGACATCTAAATTTTTATTTTATGACTTTATACAAAAGAAATATAAAAAACAATTAGTTACAATTAATAATGAATTTATTAATGAAGGAATTTTTTATATTTTTGCATTAAGGTTGGTTCCTGTTTTCCCTTTTTTTGTTGTAAATATTGTCACATCATTATTGCCTATTAAATTAAGCACTTTTTTTTGGGTAAGTATGTTAGGAATGTTTCCTGCAACATTGGTTTATGTTAATGCGGGTAATGAGTTATCTAAAATAAACTCTTTTTCAGATATCCTTTCTTTTCAAGTTTTAATATCTTTTTCACTAATTGGAATTTTACCACTTACAATAAAATTTTTGTTAAATAAAAATAGAAGAAAAAAATAATATTAAAGTGTCTAATTCATATTGATTTATTATTTTTTAAATCAATCATATTTGGAATGTTTAAAGTTTTTAGTTAAGGTTATTTTATGCATAATTTATTTGTAAAAATTTTGATTATTGTTATGGCTTATTTTTTAAGCATTAGCATCACTTATTCTGATGATAAAACAATGCAGAAAATTTTAAATTTTTTAATTGATAAGACAGAAGTTACTATTGGCGAATTTAAAGTTTATGCCAAAGAAACATTATTTATCTCTTTGGCTGAAAAAAATGGAGGTGGACTTGTGTATGAAAATGGATGGGTTCAAAAAAATGGATGGAACTGGAAAAAGCCATATGGTTTGGCAGCTTTAGATAATGAGCCAGTTGTTCATATCAATTTTAATGAAGCAGAAAATTATTGTAAATGGAATAAAAAAAGGATTCCTACAATTAATGAATGGGAATTAGCTGCGTATACTGAGTTTAGAATTAATAATAAAGATGGTTATAAATTTAAAAAATCTTATCCATATCCAACTGGTGAAAACACATTAGGTCTTAATTGTTTGAATGATTGTAACTTTAACTATCCTTCAAAATATTCTAAATTTTTGTTACGTGGTTATGGCCATGTATCAACTTCTTCAACAAAAAAGGGGATTAATGGATTGTATGATATGGGCGGAAATGTTTGGGAATGGGTTGATATAAATGATAATTCCTACAAAGGCACCAAGGGAGGATCTTGGTGGTATGGAAAAAATCAAATGATTCAAGGTTATAACACAATAAAACCAAAAAATATGTCAGCTGTATATATTGGTTTTAGATGTGTAAAAGATTTTAAAAATTAGAATTGGATATATTTAATTTTACATATATCATTTTACTGAGGTGAAGCATGAGTTTAGATTTTTTAACAAGTAAATTTATCATTAATGAGCATGATTTTAAAACTCCAATTATAGTAACAGGAGCTGGTGGATGTATTGGAAGTTGGGTTTTATCAATATTAACCAAATCTAAAATCCCATGTGTAGGTTTTGATCTTTCTGAATCAAAGAGAAGATTAAGTTTGATATTGGGAGATGATGCAGAAAAAGTTCCTTGGGAAAAAAATGATGTTACCAATTATCCTGAGCTTCTTAATTTAGTAAAAAAATATAATCCTTCTGCAATAATTCACTTAGCAGGTTTACAAGTGCCTTTTTGCGCAGCAGATCCTGCTTTAGGTGCAAGAGTAAATGTTGAGGGTACAATTAATGTATTTGAAGTTTGCAGAGAGATTGGGTTAAGAAGAATAGTTTATGCTTCATCGGTAGCCTCTTTAGGCATGCCTCCTGGCGGGAATTGGAAAGAAACATTTTATGGTGTTTATAAACAAGCTAATGAACATACAGCTTATGTTTATAATTCAGACCTTCAAATACCTTCAATTGGCATTAGACCAAATATTGTTTATGGATTAACAAGAGATCAAGGTGTAAGTTCAAAAAATACAATAGCAATTCAATCAGTGGCATTAGATGAAGAATATGACATTCCGTATAAGGGTAAATATAGCTGGTTGTACGCAGGTGAAGCGGCTTCAGCATTTATTTATTCTGTAATGAAGGAATTTACCAAAGCTTATGTTTTTAATTTGAATGGTCAATGTGAAACTATTGAAAATGGTATCTCTATATTAAAATCTCTTAAACCTGAAGCAAAAGTAACTTGTTCAGGTCAAAATTTCCCTTTTCCACCTGATTTAAGTGATGAACCACTCAGAAAATTAATAGGAAATTACCCTTCATATTCTGTTGAAGAAGGAATTAGTGATACTTATAATTCTTTTAAACAACTCAAAGAGTTAGGTCGTTGTCCAGAAATAAATAAGGTTAACTAAGTGGACATCTCAAATAATCAGATTAAATCTTATAAAGAAGACGGTGCTATTCTTTTAAAAGGAGTTTTCATTGATTGGGTTGAAACTTTAGAAACTGGAATTGAAAAATTAATTAAAAATCCAAGTCCAAGAGAAAGGTCATACTTACCTGAAGATGGTACTGCAAAATTTTTTCAAGATTTATGTAACTGGAATAGAATTGATGAATTTAAAGATTTTATATTTAATTCTGATATCGGAAAAATTTCTTCGGCTTTAATGAATTCACAATTTACTCGTTTTTTTCATGATCATGTTTTAGTAAAAGATCCTGGATCATCATTAGCTACTCCATGGCATCAAGATCTTCCATATTATTGTGTTGATGGTGTTCAAAATGTAAGTTTTTGGATACCATTAGATCCAATTTCAAAAGAAATATGTTTAAAGTGCATATCTAAATCCCATTTAACAGGTAAAATTCATAGACCTAAAAGATTTAATGGAAATGATTTATATGAAAATGATAACACTGAAGAAATGCCAGATATTGAAAATAATTTAGATTCTTACAGTATTCTTGCTTGGGATATGGAGCCAGGTGATGCAATAGCTTTTGATTTTAGAATAATTCATGGTGCAAGCGCCAATTTTAATGAAAGTTTAAGAAGACGAGTTTTTTCGGCAAGATGTGTTGGTGAAAAGACACGTTTTGTTGATAGAAAAGGTAAAGGTTCACCACCTTTTGATCATATTAAGTTAAATACAGGAGATAAATTAGATGTTGAGGATTTTCCTGTCGTATATGAAAATTAAATTATGACATTAATTAAAAAAGTTGAACTTCACGAATTTAAATTCCCTGTTAATAATTTAGGTAATTTAACTGGAGCTAATAGTGTAGGTGCTTTTGGGTATTCAAAAGGTGAAGTCAGTGAATTAAAAAAGTTTGCTATTAAAATAATTACAGATGATGGAACTGTTGGTGAATATGTTACTCACTGGTGTTCAACAGCCTCAACTTTTGCACAATCATGTATGCTTGCTCCTAAATTACTTGGGAGACATGCCGAAGAAAGAGAGGGCATTTATGATGATTTTAAGCGAGAATTAAGACAATTTGATCATATGGGGCATGGACCGATTGATATTGCTTTGTGGGATTGGTTTGGCAAAAAATATAAATGTTCAGTAAAATATTTGTTAGGTGGTTTTAAAAATAAACTTCCAGCATATGCCAGTACATATCATGGAGATAGGAATGGTGGATTAGACTGCAAAGAAGCATATGCAGACTTTGCTGAAAAATGCTTTGATATTGGATATAAAGCCTTCAAAATTCATGGTTGGAATGAGGGAAATGTCAAAGAAGAAATTGATAATATTTTACATGTTGCAAAAAAAGTTGGTCACAAAATGACTTTAATGCTAGATCCTGCTTGTGAATTAAGAACTTTTGCGGACGCTTTGGCTGTTGGCAGAGCATGTGATGAAGCAAATTACTTTTGGCTTGAGGATCCATATAGAGATTCTGGTGTGTCAGCTTTTGGTCATAAAAAGCTAAGAAGTTTTATAAAAACTCCAATACTTCAAACAGAACATGTTAGAGGTGTAGAGCCTAAAGCAGATTTTATTTTAGCAGGAGGAACAGATTTTTTAAGAATGGATCCTGAATATGATATGGGGATAACAGGAGGAATGAAGATCGCGCATCTAGCAGAATCTTTAGGTGTTGATGTTGAGATACATGCTTGTGGACCAGCTCACAGAATTATGATGTCTGCAATTAGAAATACAAATTACTACGAGGTAGCTTTAGTTGGTCCAGACTGTGATAATGCTATACCGCCCATATACTTATGTGGATATAGCGATATGCTTGATTGTGTTGATGACAATGGGTTTGTAGATGTTCCTGAGGGTGAGGGGCTTGGTGTAGTCTACGATTGGAGTTATATTAATAAAAATAAAACTCAATTTGAATTTTTCGAAATTTGATTGGTTGGGTAACCGTCTCTTAGATATTTGAACAAAAATTTGGAAATAAAACTTGCATTTTAATGATATTCTTACTTTTTGGTTTCATGAAATTGAACCTAAACAATGGTGGAAAAAAAATAAAAAATTTGACGATCTTCTTAGATGTAGATTTTTAAACATTCATTCTCTTGCGATTAAATGTCAGCTTACATCTTGGCAAACATGTGAAAAAGGTAGATTAGCTGAAATAATAGTGATTGACCAATTTTCCCGAAATATTTTTAGAAATAAACCAGAAGCTTTTAATTCAGATCATTTGGCTCTTTTTTTATCAAAAGAGATAATGCATTTAGGTCTTTATCAAAAGTTTAATAAAAATGAAAAAATATTTGCTTTTATGCCATTTATGCATAGTAAAATTTTTGAAGACCAAATTATTTCATTAAATCTGTATAGTAATTTGGGGATAAAAGAAAATTTTGGTTCTGCTCTTAAGCATTTTAACATTATTAGAAAGTTTGGAAGATTTCCTCATAGGAATAAAATTTTAAATAGAAAATCAACTGATGAGGAGTTAACTTTTTTAAAAACACCAGGAAGTTCTTTTTAATGTATTATATTGCTTATGGATCAAATTTAAACTTTAAACTAATGAGATCACGATGTCCAAGAGCTAAACCTGTATTTTATCTAAATGGAATTAGAGTTAATAAACTTTTTGGATGGAAATTAGTTTTTAATAGATATGCTAACATTATAAAAAATAATAAGAGTTTTGTTCCAATAGGTTTATGGAAAATCACAAAACATTGTGAAAAAGAGTTAGATGTATATGAGGATTTTCCAAAATTATATTCAAAAATATATTTCAAATATAATTCAATTAAAACAATGACATATATTATGAATTCAAATAAGTTATTAAAGCCATCTAATACTTATATGAAATTAATTTACCAAGGGTATAAAGATTTTGATTTAGAGCTTGATCATTTAAAAAATATTTAATTTTTATTTACAAATTTATTCTTTAAATTAAATTCTTTTATGGGAGATTGACATGATCAAATTTATTTTAGGCATTGTAATTGGTATTGGGTTGGCAACTTATTATCCAGAAATTTCTAACACTTTGAAAGACTTTTTTTTAGATAGTGGTGCAAGGGATAGTATTGTTGAAACATTAAAAGAAGTTAAATAATTAATATTTTAAATTAAAAATTAAGGAAGTTATGATGTATACACCTCCAAAAAAATGGGAATGGGATAAGGAAAATGGCGGAAAGTTTTCTAAAATAAATAGACCAATATCAGGTTCAACGTTTAATAAAGATTTACCAGTTGGAAAACATAAACTACAACTATATTCACAAGGTACACCTAATGGTGTAAAAATAACAATTTTACTTGAAGAGTTATTAGAACTAAAAATTCAAGATGCTGATTATGATGCTTGGCTAATTGAAATTAGCAAGGGTGAACAGTTTTCTTCTGGTTTTGTTGAAGTTAATCCTAATTCAAAAATTCCTACATTAGTTGATTACAGTGATGAAAAGCCAATCTTTGTATTTGAGTCAGGTTCTATTCTTTTGTATTTGGCTGAAAAATTTAATCATTTTTTGCCAAAAGAAACCAAATTAAAAGTTGAATGTATGAACTGGTTGTTTTGGCAAATGAGCAGTGCTCCATACTTAGGTGGAGGATTTGGTCATTTTTATAGTTACGCTCCTGAAAAACTTGAGTATCCAATTGATAGATTTGCAATGGAAACTAAAAGGCAATTGGATTTATTGAATAAACATTTAGAAAATAAAAACTTCATATGTGGAGATCAATATACAATTTCCGATATTGCAATATGGTCTTGGTATGGTCAATTAACACTAGGTAAATTATATTCTGCTGCTGAATTTTTAGATGTATCTTCATATAAAAATGTTTTAAGATGGGCTGAAAGTATTAATTTAAGACCTGCTGTAAAAAAAGGTAAAATAGTTAATAAAGTAAGTGGTCATCCCAATTATCAACTAAGAGAGAGACATTCATCAGAGGATTTTAAAAATATAAAACTATAGTTTTAATTCATTACTTCTAAAGTTTTAACGATATCGTTAATTTCATTATATTTTTTAATTTGATAAAATATATCAGAATTATCTATTTTGTAGTTCTGAAATTTTAAAGATTTGTCATCATTAAAAGAACCAATAATAGAATTTAAAAGTTTGTTAATATTTTGATGTAATGGATTAAAAATATTTCTATCAATATTCTTATTTTCAACCATTATCCTATTAATCTCAAATAATTTGTCATTTATCTGACCACTAAAGTTAGAGTTATATTGGTTTGATGAATTATATATAATGCCATCTAAATCGAAATTTAATCTTTCAATTTTAGAACTTAATTTAGATTTCTCATTTATTTTTTTTAAATAACTTGATGGCTTCACAATGTAGTCATCTGGTAAACCACCATCACTCTCCTCAATTTCATAGCTTGATGACGTATTTATACCAGATACATGTGAATTCGTTTGATTAGAAGTGTCAGTAATTTCAGTACTTGGAACACAATCACCATCCCCACTTGATGGACATGATATCACATAAGTAGAAAAATTAAATAATAACAAAAATAAAAAAAATATAATTTTCATATAAAAAAAACGACATTAAACTATAATATTTAAGTTATTAAAAATTTAAATTGATATTTTAGATCTCTTAAAACTTACAAATAAATAAAATATAATCACAACATTAAGTAAATTCCAAAGAATACTATTTAAAAATCCTAAACTGTAAGAGTTGGTATAATCATAAATTTTTCCAGACATCCATCCTCCAATTGACATTCCAATTATAGTAAAAAAAATTATCAATCCAATTCTTTCTGCAGCATCTTTGTTAGGCAAATACTTTTTAACTATCAAAGCATAACTCGGAACAATGCCACCTTGTGATAGACCAAATAAAATAGAAACTACGTATAATCCGGTCAAATTATTAAAGGGAATAAATAAAATTAAAGTCATCATTTGCAAGGTTGATCCAATTAATAAAGTTTTTAATGGTCCAATTATATCTGATATATATCCAAACATTATTCTACTTAAAACAGCACAAAATAACATTATAGATAAAATTTTTCCTCCAGTGATGATACTTAAACCTTGATCAATACATAATGGAATAATATGAACTTGTGGCGTTGACATGCCAACACAACAGCCGATGGAAGCAATCATTAATAATCTTTGGAATTTATTATCTGAAAAAGGAATTCGAATATTTTTTTTAAAATTATCTAAATTATTTATCAATAATTTTTTATCATAATTTAACTTAAAGATAATAAAACATAAAATAGGTACAGCAATTGTGCATATTAATGCTATTAATATATGTGCTTCTCTCCATTTTTGTTCTAATAGTAAAAATGTTAACAAAAATGGCCACATAGCACCCGCAAAATGTTGTGCACTTGCAGTAATCGAAACAGCAAGCCCTCTTTTTTTTTTAAAAAAATAACTGATATCATTCATCATGGGTCCAAAAAAAACTGCTGACGAAAAGCCTAATCCAAATTGTATTATTGATAGAATATAAAAATTTGGTGATAGTACTGAAATAAAATAAAGAGCAATTAAAATAATGAAGCCAAAGATTATAGGTTTTTTTATTCCGTATTTATCAGAAAATTTTCCAACTATAATATTTCCTATACCAAATCCTAACATGGTAAGAACGTAAGGTATCGTTACAGAAGACCTTGTGATTTGGAATTCTGATTCTATGCTTGGCAAAATCATTACTATAGACCACATTCCAATAAAACCCAATGCACATAATATAAATACTAATAATAATCTAATCCAAGCCAAGCCAGAATCTTCTTTTACAGTTATGCTTTTCATAAATATCTTTTTTTAAAAGTTGAAGTATTCTAATATATTTAAATGTTAACTAAACATCAAATACAAGATTATAACAATAATGGTTTTATTGTAATTGAAGAGCTTTTAAGTAAAAATGTAATTAGTCAAACATGTGATATAATTGATCAGTTTATTGAAAAGTCTAGAGGAATTAAAGAAAGTGATGATATTTTTGATTTAGAAGATAATCACTCAAAAAATAATCCTAGATTAACTAGAGTTAAACAACCACATCTAATAAATAACCATTTTTTTAATTTGATTAAAAATTCACATATTACTAAAGCTCTTAAAGATTTGTTGGGCAACAATATTCTTTTGAAATCTAGTAAATTAAACACAAAGTTCGAAAAAGGTGGGTCTGCTGTTGAATGGCATCAAGATTGGGCATTTTATCCACATACTAACGACGATGTCCTTGCTGTAGGAGTAATGTTAGATGATGTAAATTTGTCTAATGGCCCTTTGATGGTAATTCCTGAATCTCATAAAGGACCTGTTCTTAGTCATAATAATTCAAATGGTATATTTTGTGGGGCAATTGATCCAGAAGATAAAGATTTTAATTTGAATGATGCTATTCCGCTTACTGGAAAAGCAGGTTCAATATCAATCCATCATGCAAGATTACTTCATGGCTCTGCTACCAACAAAAGTTCATCAAGAAGAATGATGTTGTTTTATGAATTAAGTGCAGCAGATTCTTGGCCTTTAGTAGGTGCTCCATCATATATGAAATTTACTTCACCTAATGACTTATGGAAACAAATGAAATCTCAATTGATTTCGGGTGAAATTTCCACTTGTCCCAGAATGGAAAATATACCTGTAAGAATACCTTTGCCTCCACCTAGTGATTATGGCTCAATATTTAAAACGCAAAAAACTGGCAACTCAAAATCTGCTTTTATGTAGTTTTGATCTCAATTTTTTTTGGTTGAATAATAACAGGATCCCGTTTAAAGAGCTTAATATTCAACATCCCTTGTGAAAGTATAGCTTCAGTAACTTCCATTAAAGGATCTAGATTAAATTTTTTCTCAAAAGGTCTAAGAGCAATACCTTTGTGGATTATATTATGGACATTATTTTGATTTTTTTTTCCTGTTATAGATAGAATATTCTGCATAGAAACTATTTCAATTTCATTTTCATTAAAGCCAGCTACCGCCAAATTAATTTCGTATTTTTTTTCATCTGTTTTAATAACATCAAATGCAGGGTAGTTAGAGTTTTTATTATGATTTATTCTTGATATTTCATCAAATAATTCGTCAAAACCAATAAATGATTTAAAAACTAACGGTGGTAAAGAGTTTAAAGACATAAAAGAAAACCTATTGTTAAAAAAGTTTAAATATATTATCTCTAGAGGATGATAATCATAAGAAAGTTAAAAAACAAATTATATTTGAGTATTTATCTTTTGTTATTTATCTTTACTAAAAGTAATCAATCTTTTTCTCATGAATGCATTTTAAAAGATACTACACCTAAAGAAATTACTATTTACAACTCATGTTTATCTCAAAAAAATAGTCAATACAATCTAGATGCTAAAAAGTTTGAAGAAATGGAACAAAAAATTATTAAACTTCAAAATGAAAATTTATTATTAAAAAATAAATTATTAGTTTTTAAGAAGAAAATTTATGATTTTTTGAATAACATATAATAATCAAAAAATTTATTATGAGGTAAAATATGAATCTTTTTAATTTAAATAAAAAAGTTGCTCTTATAACTGGTGGCAATGGAGGGATTGGTTATGCAATGGCAAAAGCCATGGGTGATGCTGGTGCAAACATAATTATTGCTGGAAGAAATAAAGACAAAAATACTCTTTCTGTTGATAAATTAAAAAATAGTAATATTGAAGCAATGGCTGTAGAAGTTGATGTTGATGAAGAACTTTCTTGTCAAAATATGGTTAATCAAGTTGTAGATAAATTCCAAAAAATAGATATTTTAGTAAATAATGCTGGAACAAATATTAGAAAAAGGCCAGAGGAATATTCATTAAAAGAGTGGACATCAATTATTAATACGAATCTTGTCAGTATTTTTATATGTTCAAAAGCTTGTTACGAGCATTTTATTAAAAATAAATCTGGAAAAATTATTAATATTGGATCAATGCATTCTTTGTTTGGAGCTCCATTAGGGAGTGCATACTCTGCAAGTAAAGGAGGGGTAGTGCAGCTTACTAAAAGTTTTGCTAATACTTGGGCATCAAAAAATATTCAAGTTAATGCTGTCTTACCTGGATATATTGATACAGAATTAACAAAACAGGCACGTTTAGATATTCCTGGTTTGGAGCAAAGAGTTACAGAGCGTACACCTGCAGGAAGATGGGGAGATCCTGATGATTTAGGAGGTATTGCTGTGTTTTTAGCATCAGAAGCATCTAATTACATTACAGGAACTGCAATCCCAGTTGATGGTGGATATTCTATAAATGGTTAATCTTTACTTGAAATTTAAATTATTTTTTATATGTTTTTATTATGTCAGATAATATAGATGTAGTAATTTATAAACCAACTAAGTCTGCGATGCAGTCAGGTTTAGCAACAAATAAATTTTGGATTTTAAAATTTATTAGTTATTCAAAAACTAACTTAGATCCTTTGATGGGTTGGTCTGGTAGTGATGACACTTCAAAGCAAATTGTTTTAAAATTCAACTCAAAGGAAGAGGCAATTGATTATGCTGACCTTCATGCACTAAAATTTAGGATTTTAAATAATAATACTAAAACAATTAAGCCAAAATCTTATGCAGACAACTTTAGTTTTAAAAGAAAAGGTTTATGGTCTCATTAAGAACTATTAATTATGGTGAGCCAGAGAGGATTCGAACCCCTGACCTATTGCTTAGAAGGCAATTGCTCTATCCAGCTGAGCTACTGGCCCACAATTAGTTTTTAATTCAAAGCTAAATTAAATACAAGACATAATGTTTGATTTAAAATTTTAATAATAAATACTTCTACTATTGCATGTCATTTTGATCGGTATTTTACTTTTATCTTCAATGTCTAATCCAACGCTAAGTATTATTGGTGATAAAGTCGAAGTTACTTTATCTAAATTCCATGCAAATTCTGTAGTTTTGTAAAAACTTTTGTCTTCCCATAAAACATAAGAACCGCTCTTTTGTGCCAGGACATTTCCAATATATTTAAACTTGCCATTTATTCTCCGAAAAACTATGTCTGAAGTGTCGTTATCATTTCGTGAAAAAATAAACTCGAATTTTTCATTATTTATTTTATTGATACAAATGAATCCAAAGTTTGGCAGTGTAACTTCATAAGATTTTGCAGTGTTAACTGAAAAAAGAAAAAAAGTAGTAATTATGATTATTATTTTATTTTTTATCTTCATCTTTGATCACTTCATAATCACCTTCAATAATGTCTTCATTTTTAACATTTGTTTTCATAGTATGTTTGAAATTTGAATTATTATTACTTTTAAAATTAAAGTTATTGCCTGATCTTAGGGTGTTGATATTAAATACTTTTTTGAATAAGTTTGGAGTAATAAAAAGTAATCCTGGCAAACAAATCAATGTTGCTATTAACCAGTGCCATTCTAGAACATGTATCATTCCAAAAAATGATCCTATATACAATGGCAGTATGACTTTAAAGTAAATTGAAATTATAGTAATTAAAAGAGCAACTATAGTTCCATAAAAAAATTGAATACCAATAAATCCCATTACAATATTAAATAAAATAGATAAAAAGCTTAAAAGGATAAAGATCAGGCCAAATTTTATTATATTAAACAAGTTCATAACTATTTTTTAATATTAACTGATCCATCGAATTTTTTTAAATAAAAATGTTTTTTCCCAGTCCAAAAACATCTCTTTTTATCTGGCATTGCTTCTATGAAATTTATATAATTTTTAAGTTTGAATTTCTGACTGCAACCTAAAAAGGTTAAAATTAAATTTGAATCTTGAAACTTGATTTGATCTGATCTGCCAATTGTAATATTTATAGATTTTGTATTTGATTGAAAACATTGTCCAATCTTATTTTTTTTACATTTAGTCTCTTTGCTTGAAATATTTTTTACATGAATAGCAACATCTTCCTTAAAATTAAAACCATCGTCATCAAGCATTTCACATTGATCCTTTGGTGGAACTGTTTTTTCAGAAAATTCACATTCAAACCAATATCCTTTAAGTACTAAGTTCTCTTTCGCATAAGCAAACTGTGGTAAAAGCATTAAAATCAAAAATATAATTAAATTTTTCATTTTTTTCCTTTTAAGTAATTTAACAAAAACATAAGATAACTTATATGAAAATTAAACCATTAAAAAAAAATAGTAAATTTGTTGCTTTTGTAAGTGAAATCAATTTAAAGGATAAATTAAACACAAGTAAAATTGATACACTGCAAAAAAGTATAGATAAATTTGGTGTTCTTGTATTTAGAAATCAATCATTAACTGATGACGAGCAAGTGAATTTTTCTGAATACTTTGGAAATATTGAGCACTCTGGAAAAAAATCAAATATAACTAAAGATAATGATCGAAGATTATCCACAAAACTAGCTGATGTGTCGAATATTGATAAAAAATTAAATGTATTTAAAAAAAATGATCCCAGGAGAATTTTTAATTTAGGTAATCGTTTATGGCATTCAGATAGTTCATTTAAAAAAATACCTGCAAAATATTCTTTGTTATCCTCGAAAACAATTGTCAAAAAAGGTGGAAATACAGAATTTTCTGACATGAGGTTAGCTTATGAAAACCTTGAAGATGATATCAGAAATAAAATTGAAACTTTATATTGTGAGCATTCATTAATTTACTCAAGGCAAAGACTTGGGTTTGATATGGAAAAAGAATTATCAAAAAACGAAATTAAAAACTTTAAACCAGTTCTTCAACCATTGGTAAGAAAAATTAAAGAAAATAATAGAAAAACAATATATTTATCAAGTCATATTGGAAAAATCAAAGGATGGTTAAGACCCGATACAATGTGTTTTGTAGATGATTTAATTGAATATGCAACTCAAAAAAAGTTTAAGTATGTGCATAAATGGAGAGTTAATGATTTAATAATGTGGGATAATCGACAAACAATGCATCGTGTAAGATCTTTTGATGATGTTAATGAAACAAGGGATATGAGAAGAACTACAATTGAAGGAGAAGAGGCTCTTATTTGAATTTTTTTCTCATCTTTGTAAACGAATCTCTTACATCATCTAAAATATCCTCTATATTTTCAATTCCGACATAAATTCTTAAATATTCTCCTTTAGGTACATAACTTGTATTAATTGTTCTATTGGATTTTACATCAGTCATTGTCATTAAGCTTTCGTAACCACCCCAAGAAGCTCCTTTTCCAAATAAAAGACAATTATCTGCAAAATATTCAGCCATTTTAGTTGTTATATAATCCTCAAATTCAATACCAAATATTCCACATGCACCACTAAAATCTCTTTTCCATAATTTATGATCAGGATGTTCTTTTAAAGCAGGGTGGTAAACTTTTTTAACCTCTTTTTGCTTAGTTAGAAAATGTGCAAGTTTTATTGAGCTTTCCTGGGATTGTTTAAGTCTCAATGGCAGAGTTCTCAATCCTCTTAATGCTAAAAAAATATCATCAGGCCCAACGCATTGCCCAGAATTTCTTTTCCATCTATTAATTAAATTAAGATATTTTTTATTACATACAGTTACACCCATCATAACGTCTGAATGACCACCAATATATTTTGTTATTGCTTCAACAACAATATCGACACCAAATTTGAGAGCATTAAAATATAGTGCCGTTCCCCATGTATTATCTATTATCGTAGTGATTTTGTATTTCTTAGCTAATTTTACTACTTTATTAATATCTATTATTTCAAATGTATAACTTCCCGGGCTTTCTAAATAAATAATTTTAGTATTTTTTTTAATCTTACTTTCTAAATTTGAAAGATCTCTTGAATCATAAAAATCATGCTCAATTTGAAATCTTTTAAATTCCTCTTCAACAAATCTTCTTGCAGAACCATATACACAATCAGGTATTAAAGCATGATCTTTTGACTTTAAAACGCCCATAAAGCTATTTGTAATTGCTGACATGCCTGAAGGAGCTAAAACACAACCATCTGTATCATATAATTCAGAGATAGCTTTTTCTAATGCTTCAGATGTTGGTGTACCATTTCTTCCATATGTATATTTTTTTCCACTTCTATCTTTATAGTTTTTCATAGAAGAGGAAAGTATTGTACTTGCATGATAGACAGGTGGATTGACTATACCATGGTTTTCTTTAGGTTTTAATCCAGCATGTGCAGCAATTGTTTCAATTTTTTGCAATTTTTTCTTTTTCATATTGGTTTAACTCTAAATTTACGATTTTCCTTGAATTATTAATAACATCATGTACAAAATTAGTCATTAATTCATGGAATGTCATGACAATTTTTATGGAGGACTATAAATGAAAATAAAAGCACTTTTAGCGGCTTCTGTCGCTGGAGTAATGTTTGCAGGATCTGTTCTTGCAGGCACACTTGACGATGTCAGGGCTAGAGGTAAGTTAAACTGTATTATTAACACTGGTTTAGCTGGCTTTGCTGCACCTGATGATAAAGGAAATTGGCAAGGATTTGATGTTGATTTTTGTAAAGCTGTTGCAGCTGCAGTTTTAGGTGACGCAAATAAAGTGTCATATACTACTGCTACAGGTAAAACAAGATTTACAAAATTAGCAGCTGGTGAAGGTGAAATCCTTTCTAGAAATACAACTTGGACTTTTTCAAGAGATGTTGATTTAGCTCAAACTTTTATTGGTGTTAACTACTATGATGGCCAAGGTTTCATGGTGCCAAAAAAATTAGGAGTGAAATCTGCTAAAGAATTAGATGGCGCATCTGTATGTATTCAAACAGGTACTACTACTGAATTAAACCTAGCTGAATTTTTTGCTGGCAATAATATGAAGTATAATCCAGTACCAATTGAAACTAATGCTGAAGCACAAGAGCTATATAAAGCTGGTAGATGTGATGTTTACACAACAGATGCATCTGGACTTTATGCTACAAAAATGAGTTTTGATAATCCTAGCGCTCATGTTGTGTTACCAGAGATAGTTTCAAAAGAGCCTTTAGGCCCTGTTGTAAGACATGGTGATGATCAATGGGCCGATGTTGTGTCTTGGGTATTAAGAGCAATGATGTCTGCTGAAGAAAAAGGTATAACATCAAAAAATGTTAAAAAATTAGCTGCACAGGACAATAAAGACAAAGAAATTAATAGACTTCTTGGAAAAGACCCTTTACAGGGATTGTCTAAACTTGGTCTTTCTGCAGACTGGGCGGTAAATGTAATTAGTCAAGTTGGTAATTATGCTGAAAGTTTTGAAAGAAACTTATACCCTTTAACAATTGTAAGAGGTATGAATGCACTTTACAAAGATGGTGGATTACATTACATCCCGCCAATTAAGTAAGCTATATATCTAACAAATAAAACGCCTCATTAAGAGGCGTTTTTTTTTATTTATTTTAATGTAATATTAGAATATTTGTACTAAAATACATCTATTGTATGGTCTAAATATGTTAAATTTTTTGAAAATTTGGAGAAATGAAAAGTCTCGAGAAATAATTGTCCAGATTATCGTTTTGATTATATTTGGATGGTTTATTTCTTGGCTTGCTGGAAATGTTTCTGGTAATTTTGAAAGATTAGGAAAAGATCTCAGTTTTGAATTTCTTTTTATTCCAGCTGGGTATGACATTAATCAATATTTAATTTCTTATAACAATAGAGATTCTCATTTAAGAGCTGCTATAGTTGGGTTACTTAATACTGGGTTGGTAGCTATTTGTGGTATAGTTATAGCAACAATTTTTGGTCTTTTTTTAGGGGTTCTAAGATTATCGAAAAATTGGTTAGCAAATAGAATTGCTTATTGGTATGTAGAATTTACTAGAAATGTACCAATTTTACTTCATATTTTATTATGGCATGGAATAATTATCAATACTTTGCCACATCCAAAACAAGCTATTGATATTTTTGATGTTTCTTACCTAACAAATAGGGGGTTCTATATACCGAAACCTGTTGCTGAAGCTGGAATTGAATTATTTTATTTATTTACTGTATTAGCGATTATATTTGCAATTTTATTTAGTAAATATTCTAGAAAAAGACAAGAAAAAACAGGAAAACAATTCCCAGTTTTCTGGATAAATTTAATGGTAATTATTGTGTTTCCTTGCATGGCGCTTTTATTGAACAACTTTCCAATTTCTTTTAGTATTCCAGAGTTAAAAGGATTTAATTTTAGAGGTGGTTTACATTTAAGTCCTGAATTAATAGCATTAACATTTGCTTTGGCAATTTATACTGCGGCGTTTATTGCAGAAATTGTTAGAGCAGGGATTTTGGCAATTCATAAAGGACAGAGAGAAGCTGCAGAATCTATTGGATTAAAGCCTGACAGAGTAATGAATTTGGTGATTCTACCTCAAGCCAGACGTGTTATAATTCCACCATTAACCAGTCAGTATTTAAATTTAACAAAAAATTCATCGTTAGCTATAGCTATTGGTTATATGGATTTAGTTGCAACTTTGGGTGGTATCTCTTTAAACCAAACTGGAAGAGAAATGGAAACTATGGTTTTAGTTTTACTTATTTATTTATGTATTTCTCTAAGTATATCTTCATTAATGAATTGGTATAATTATAGTGTTAAATTGGTGGATAGATAATGGTTTTTAATAAAAATAATTACGCTCCTGGAACTCATCCTGATTTACCTCCACCACCAGGAACAGTTGGAGTAGTTGGCTGGTTTAAAAATAATCTTTTTTCTTCATTAAGTAATTCCATTTTAACACTGCTATCCTTGTATCTTTTGTATCTTTTAATTGAGGGAGGCTTAAGTTGGTTTGTAGTAGATGCAGTTGTAGATGCTAATGATAAACCAGGTTGTAGAAAAATAGCTGATGGCGCTTGCTGGGCAGTGATTGTCAAAAGATTTGATCAATTTATTTATGGTTTTTATCCTCTGGCTGAAAGATGGAGAATAGATGCATCCTTTTGTTTGTTATTTGTTGCAGCAGCACCATTACTTTATCCTGACATAAAATTTAGAAAATACATGCTTATATTTAGTTGTTTATATCCTTTCATTGCTTTTATCTTAATCAAAGGAGGGTTATTTAATCTACTAATGATTGAAACCAATCTTTTTGGTGGAGCAATGCTTACGTTAATTATAGGAGTTACTAGTATTGCGTGTTCTTTACCTTTGGGGATACTTTTGGCTTTAGGTAGGCAGTCTAGATTAAAATTAGTGAAAGTAATAAGCGTTTGTTTTATTGAATTTATGAGAGGAGTACCATTAATAACTTTATTATTTGTTGCATCAACAATGTTAAATTATTTTTTACCACCTGGTACGAACTTCAATTTACTTATAAGAGTAATTATAATGATGACTTTCTTTTCAGCGGCTTATATTGCGGAAGTTATAAGAGGCGGTATTCAAGCTATTCCAAAAGGACAGTATGAAGCAGCTGATGCAATAGGTTTGACATATTGGCAGACAACAAGATTTATTACTCTTCCGCAAGCGTTAAAAATTTCAATACCAGGTATTGTTAACACATTTATTGGCCTTTATAAGGATACAACATTGGTTGTAATTATAGGTCTTTTAGACCCTCTTGGAATAGGTAGAGCGGCACTTGCAGATACTAAATGGAATGGATTATCAACAGAAACGTATTTGTTTGTCGCCGTTATATTTTTTGTAAGTTGTTTTGCAATGTCCAGGTATTCATTATGGCTTGAAAAAAAATTAAGTACAGAGCATAACTAACTGTTTTAAAGGAATAAATATGAATAAGAAAATTAAAGAATATGTCATTAAAATTAATGAAATGCATAAATGGTTTGGGTCATTTCATGTTCTGAAAAATATAAACCTTGAAGTAGGACAAGGTGAAAGAATAGTTATTTGTGGTCCATCAGGATCTGGAAAATCAACTTTAATTAGATGTATTAATAGATTAGAAGTTCATCAACAAGGACATATTTCTGTTAATGGCATCGAATTATCTGGTGATTTGAAAAACCTTGAAGCTATAAGAAGCGATGTAGGGATGGTATTCCAATCATTTAATTTATTTCCACACTTATCTGTTTTAGAGAATTGTACACTTGCTCCAATTTGGGTGAGAAAAATGCCGAAGAGAGATGCCGATGAATTGGCAATGGAATATCTTGAAAGAGTAAAAATTCCTGAGCAAGCGCAAAAATTTCCTGGTCAACTTTCTGGAGGTCAGCAACAGAGAGTAGCTATTGCACGCGCATTATGTATGAAACCAAAAATAATGTTGTTTGATGAACCTACTTCAGCTTTAGATCCTGAAATGATTAAAGAAGTATTAGATACCATGATTGAATTAGCAGAAACTGGCATGACTATGTTAGTTGTAACTCATGAAATGGGTTTTGCAAAAAAAGTCGCTGATAGAGTAATATTTATGGATGAAGGTGAAATTATAGAGCAAAATACTCCAAAATTATTCTTTACTAAACCATCGAGCGATAGAACTAAACTATTTTTGAGTCAGATTTTAAATCACTAAAGCTTATTAATTTTCATGTTTTTTGAAGCCCATTCAGACCATGATCCGTCATAAACAGGGATATCTTCGTTACCTATTCTGTAATAAGATAAAGCTATCACGCATGCAGATACTCCAGATCCACAGGTTGTTATAACCTTTTTATTTTCATTTAAATTTAAATCATTAATTAAATTTTTAAACTCAGATTTAGAAATTAGAGTGCCATTTTTATCTAATAATTTCGATGCTGGAAGATTTAAAGAATTAGGTATATGTCCGGATTCTAAATTTGGTCTTGGTTCTTCACCACTTCCAGAAAATCTTTCAAATGATCTTGCATCAAGTATTGGAAAGAATTTATTATCAGAAATTTTTTTCATATCTTCAATTTTAATTAATAATTTTTTATTTTCTTCAGTTGCTTTAAAATTTCCAAATGACATGTTTGATACTTCATTAGTTGTTTTAAAACCATTTTCTTTCCAAGATTTAATGCCACCAGATAAAATAAAAATTTCTTTATGTCCAAAATATCTTAATAAAAACCAACATCTAGCTGATGATAATAGGGGAGAGTTATCATAAATAATTACAATATCATTATTATTTAACCCCAGTTTTTGCATATGTGTTTGAAAAACATCTTTAGATGGAAACATATGTGGAAGGTCATTATTTGGATCCGAAATATTATCAATATCAAAAAATATCGCATTTTCAATATGTTCATTGTTATATTCATCAATTGCATTAATACCTGTATTTGGCAAAAAATATGATGAATCAAATATAATTATATTTTGTTTGGTTTTTTTTAATTCATTAACTTCTTTAGCTGATAAAAAAATATCTTTCATTTTACTCCATCCAACTTGGAAAAGGTAAGTCTTTTGATTTTAAAAAACTTTTATTCCATATTTTTGATTGATACCTTTGACCTGAGTCACATAAAATCGTAACAATATTATGACCAGGGCCAAGTTTTTCTGCCATCTTTATAGCACCACATACATTAATGCCACTTGATCCACCTAAAAACAAACCTTCTTCTTTAAGCAGTTTAAAAATCATTTCTAAAGCTTCTTTATCGTTAATTCTAACAGCGTCATCAACAAGAAGGTATTTTAAATTTTCTGTAATTCTACCTTGACCAATTCCTTCAGTAATTGAATTACCTTCTGCTTTAAGTTCATCTTTTTTGTAATAGTTGTATAGTGCTGAACCATACGGATCTGATAAAAATATTTTAATATCTTCTTTTTTTTTTAAGTATTTACTCACTCCAGCTAAAGTGCCACCAGTTCCTACTGCACATGTAAAACCATCAACTTTTCCATCTAGTTGTGCCCAAATTTCTGGCCCAGTGGTATTAAAATGTCCATTCATATTTGATATATTATCAAATTGGTTTGCCCATAAAACGCCATTTCGTTCAGATTTATTAAGTTCATTAGCTAAAGTTTCTGATTGACGGATATAATTGCCAGGGTTCGAATATGGTAGTGCAGGTACTAGTTTCAATTCACAACCAATAAGATTTAATGCATCTTTTTTTTCTTGGCTTTGAGTTTCTGGCATTACAATAATTGTTTTAAAACCCATTGAATTCCCAACCAAACCAAGGCCAATGCCAGTGTTTCCTGCTGTTCCTTCAACAATTGTACCACCATCTTTGAGTTTACCATCTTTAATTGCATCTAGGATAATGGCTTTAGCTGCTCTATCTTTTATAGACCCTCCAGGATTAAGGAATTCTGCTTTCCCATAAATATTACATCCCGTAATTTTACTTGGATAATTAAGCTTTATAAGTGGTGTGTTACCAATAGCTTCTACAAAATTGTTATTAATATTCATTTAAAAATAAAATAAAATTTATGGCTCCCCGGGAGGGATTCGAACCCCCGACCGATCGGTTAACAGCCGATTGCTCTACCACTGAGCTACCGAGGAACTGCTTCTCTAAAATACACAAAAATATAAATATGTATATAAAAAATTTATAGATTTAAAATTTTATTAGCTAATAAATTTAATTCACTTTTAGTTACTTTATTAAAAGTAAAGTTTTTAATAATTTTTTGATTTTTCTTCTCATAATTTGATATGTATGCTGGGTCATAATGGTTGGTTAATAAACTTTCAGTTAATTGTTTCCAATCTTTATTTTTTATATACTGCTTCCAGTCAGCAATTATTTTTTTTGATAATCTTCTTTTTAATCCATTTATCAAAGGCTTAAAAAAATTATTATCTAACTGAGCGTATTTATAATCGTTTAATAAAAATTTAACTCTACTTTCAAAAGTAGTTTCAATATTTATTTTCTTTGAACTTAACATTTTTTTCCATAAAGGTTGAGGTATATGTAAATTTCCAATTTTGCTACTTTCAGCTTCTAAGTAAATATTTTTTCTTAAATTTATATTTTTTAAAGAATCATATAATAGACTTTCAAAAAGTTTTTGAGAAGGTTGGTTATTATTTAAATCTTTACCTAATAAAGAGCCTTTATGACAAGCAATACCTTCTAAGTCTAGGATTTGTCCATTGTTTAATTTTATTTCATGTAATAATTTAGTTTTACCTGTCCCGGTTTTTCCTGATATTAAAATAATTTTTAATTTTGGAGATAATTTTTGCAATTTTTTTGTGATATCGTTCCTATAGTATTTGTATCCTCCTTCTAATTGATTTACACGCCATCCTATTTCTCGCATAATAAGGCATAATGCTTTAGATCTCTGTCCACCACGCCAGCAATAAACTAGTGGTTTCCATGCTCCATTTTTATTTTTAAGTGTTTTTATTAAATATTCTGAAATATTTTTAATAACTAATGAAGATCCCAAAACTTTTGCTTCAAAAGGTGATTTTTTTTTATAAATAATTCCAATTTTTTTTCTTTCCTCATCATCTAAAACTGGAAGGTTTATAGCACCTGGAATGTGATCTTCATTAAATTCAGATGGAGATCTAACATCAATTATAGTATCATATTTTTTATTATCCCAAATTTTGGTAGTTGAAATTATATTCATTAAAGGACTCTTAAATGACTATGTGAATTGTCTATAAAACCAATTTTACTAAATACAATTTCATTTTTTTCTAAAATATTTTTTATTTTTAAATAACTTTTTTGGGGAATGATAAATGCTATGCCACCCACAGTTTGTGGATCAAAAAATATTTTATTTATCAAATCATTTTTATTAAAGAAAACTTGATTTTTTCCATAATTAAAGTTTTGTTCATAAAATGAAGAATTTACATTTTTTTGCAGACACTCATTTACGCCTTCAAATAGTTTAATTTTATCTTTTAAAATAGTAATACCTTTAATATCTTTGTTTCTGTTAATTAAGTTAATTAAATGGTTTCCTAAACCGTAACCAGTAATATCTGTAGCTTCCAGAGGATTGATTTGATTTAATATTTTCCCAAATTTATTATTTCCTTTTTCTAATTGGTTGCTAACATCCTTAATGTATTTACTACTGATTGCATTTGAGTTGACGCCAGCAAAAATTATTCCTGTTCCCAGTTTCTCTGTCAATATTACCACGTCATGATTATTAATTTTTTTATTTAATCTTTTAAATGTCTTGCCAACTATTGAAAATCCTATTACTGGACTTTCATCTTGTCCAATCATTGTGTGTCCTCCAGATAATATGCATGAATTTTCATTTAAAACTAATTTTGCTCCTTCTTGAATTTGTTTTAAATCGTTAGAATGAACACTTTGTGAGGATTTTGGAAGTTGTAGAATCATTAATGCCGACAAAGGTTTTGCAAAACTTGCATAAATATCACTTAACGCATGATTGGCTGATATTTTACCAAGAAGGAAGGGGTCTGTAACAATAGATGTTATCATATCTATTGAATTTACATATGAACTTCCTTTTGTAATTTGAGTTGCATCTTCTGAGGATTTAATTATATCTTTAGGCAGTGAAGATTTCAAAGTTGTCAAATTTATTTTTGAAGCACAACCTTTACAATCCATGATATTTTTTTTGTAATCTATTTTATTATATAATTTAAATTTATTTATAAATCTTAAATCAATATATTTCTTTAAATTTAAAATTAGTTTTGATGTAAAATATAAATTATATTTGTAAGCTAAAGCTTTTCCGTTTGATAAACCAATTATTGATAAATAATATTTTTGAGGGTGGTAATTAACTAATGGTTTGTCAAGGATGATATTTCTAATATTTTTTGTTAACACTGATCCAGATTTTACGGCATAAACACCTGACTTTGTTAAATTTTTATTTGAAAAATTAATAATGTCACCAGATGCAAATATATGATTAAAATTTGTTTGAAGTTTATTGTTTGTTTGTATGAAACCTTCACGAGATAATAATAAGTTAGTTTTTTTTAACCATTTTGGAGAAACTCCATTTGTTGACAAAATTGCCTTGTCAATTAAATAAACCTTAGATGATTTGGTAACAATTTTATTTTTACTTACCTCTGATACCTCATCTTTGAATATTACATTTATATTAGCGTCTGTAAGGTTTTTTAAAATTGAATCTTTGCTAGAATTTGAATAATTGCTTAGCAATCCACTTTTTCCAGTAAATAAAAAGATATCAATTTCATTATATCTTTTTTTCAATGCTAAACTAATTTCTACTCCAGCTGGTCCCGATCCAATTACACCTACCTTCTTGCCTTCTAAATTATTAGTGATTTCATTATAGTTTATTTTAGATATAGGTTTTAATTTTAACGCATATTTTTTAGCATTTTTTATTGTTTTTGTATCATTGTTAATGCCAATATTTATTGACAAGTAATCAAAACTTAAAGGTGGTCTATTTTTAAAATATATTAGATTTTTAATACCATCAATTTTATTAACTTTAGAATTAATAAATCTAAAATTTCCATGATAACAAATTTTGTATAGATCAATTTGAATTTCATCTAAAGAATAATGATTTTCAACAAAGCCAGGCAACATTCCAGAATAAGGAGTTTCATATACATCTGAAATTAAAGTAATTCTTAATCCATCAATTTTATCCATTGAAAATGATTGCAAAACATTTAGATGGGAATGGCCACCTCCAATAAGAACTAAGTCTTTTTCAATTTGTTTTTTTGAACTATTATTCATTTTACATTTGGAGGCCCGAAGCGGAATCGAACCGCTGTTAACGGCTTTGCAGGCCGCTGCATCACCACTCTGCCATCGGGCCATACCATCTTATAAAACAATTCCTTATAATTAACAAGAATGTCTTTTTAATAAAAATGTATTTATAAATAAAGACTT
>SGYL01000004.1 GCA_004213885.1 Alphaproteobacteria bacterium | reverse complement strand
GTTGTTGCTTGAAACCAAGTAATATGGTATCTATTTGGTATCTAGGATTTTATTATGGCTTTAACGAATAGATCTTTAAACAATATGATAGAAGGTCAAATAATTTGGGATGAAAAGCTATCTGGGTTTGGTGCTAGAAAACAAACATCTCAAGGAAATGTTTCATTTATTGTAAAAACTCGTCTTAATGGAAGACAAAAAATTTTTACTAAAATAAATTTATCTACAAATTACCTCACAACAAAAGTTAAAAATGGAAATTTTTCTACCCTGACAGATATTTCGGAAACCAAAGTGCAATTTCTGGAATAAACATTACCATTAACATACCAATTATTTGTAAAGCTATAAAAGGAAGTACTGCATAGAATATTTCTTGCAATTCTATATCAGCTGGCGCAACCGATTTAAGCCAAAAACATGCTGGCCCAAAAGGAGGCGATAAAAAGTATATTTGTATGTTCATCACAAACAGCACTCCAAACCATACTGCCGCCCATTCAGGATCTAAACCGAGTTCAGGAGCCATACCAACAACCACAGGTGCGAATACTGGAACAGTGATAAATGCAATAGCTATCCACTCCATAAAGGTTCCCAGAACAACTAAAATTCCCATCATAACGAAAACGATCCCAAGAGCTGGTAAACCAAGTCCAGAAAATAGAGACCTCATAAAGTCAGCTCCACCTATCAGATTATAAATTCCTACAAATGCAACAGCACCTAAAATTAACCAAATAATTGTTCCTACCGTTGACATTGTTCCGGCAAGAGCTACTTGCAATAAATTCCAATCAAAAGAGTTTCTAAAAGCTGCTACAAAAATAGCTCCTAATACCCCAACTGCTGCTGCTTCAGTAACAGAAGCTATTCCTCCATATATTGATCCCATTACACAAAAAATTAAGAATATACTGAGGAAAACAGCATAAAGTTTATCCTTGGACATTTTCATTTCTTTTTTTCTAGCAGAAGCTACCTCTTCTGCTGTAGGTGCCATAGCAGGATTAATATTACATCTTGCTAGCACATATAAAGCATATAAAAACGCTAAAAGAAGACCTGGAACAGCTCCTGCCATAAATAAGTCACCAATTGCTACTTGAGCTGATAAACCATAAATAATCATTATAATACTAGGTGGAATCAATGTAGCGAGTGCTCCAGAAGCACAAATTAATCCTATCGACATTTTTCTGTCATAACCAAGTCTTAAAAGTTGTGGTAAAGCAACTAATCCTAGCATTACAATTTCACCACCCATTACACCAGACATAGCCGCCAAAACAACGGCTACTGCAATAGTTTGAATAGCTACTCCACCTCTAAGTTTTCCAGCAAAAATAGACATTGCATCAAATAAATCCTCAGCTACACCCGCTCTTTCCAGAATTGAGGCCATTAAAACAAATAAAGGAACAGCAATTAAGGGATATTTCTCTAATAATCCAAATGCATTAGTTGATACTAAATATAATCCACCATACCCAAAGTAAAATAATGCACTTAGTATAGAAACAAAAAGAGTAACCACTCCTAAGGGCATTCCAGTCATCATAAGAATAAGCATTAAAGCAACAATAAGTAAACTTGCTGTTCCAATATCCATATCTCTCATATTGATAATTTCTTGTGGATTAATGAAACTACCTACATATGCGTAAATAGAATTAATGTACCCAAAAAAACTTTCTTCACCTACAAAATGAACTATAATTACACAAGTAATTCTTAATAAAATTAATCCACAGATTATTAAAACAAAATTTTTTGCTAATTTCGATGAAAAATGTCTGTATAGATTGATCATCAACTGAAGTATGTAAACAATAGCTCCGAGAGTTAACATTGATTTTAAAATTAAGGGTTGTGGTGAATTCCAAGCACTACCAGCCCTTTCAACCATCATTACAGACTCTAAAGCCCTAATAACGGAATCATCAATTAAAAGCCACAATGCTATCACACCAATGACATAGGCAAATAAATCAAGCCACCACTTTCCTTTATCAGAGGCCATGATATAAAAAACCGTAATACCTATATGACGTTTATGTAATGTTACATAAGCCGCAGATAACATCCACGCGGTTGCTGCCAAAACCATAACCACCTCAAAAACCCATTGAGTTGGAGAGTCAAAAACATATCTTGATATTACTTCATATCCTGTGACAGCAGCACAGATTAAATACAATTGAGCAACAGCTAATCCAGAAAATTTACTAAAGTGGTCATAAAATCTAAAATTGTCGTGAATTGGTTTAAAGTTTTCTTCTTCATCCAATATTGTACCTTTTTTATTTACTGTAATTTCTGACACTTTTTCTCCAATACAAAAATTTTAACTTGATTTTTAAAGACAATCACTCATGCTTAATATTAGTTACATAATTTTTTTTATGTCAAGGAAAGAAAGGTTAATGAATTATGGCTAAACCAGTAAGAGATGATCATGTTAATACTTATGGTATATGGGCATGGGTTGTTGGATTTGCATTTGCAACGTTTATTGTTTGGCTAATGTTTCATTTAGCTGATGGATTCAGTTAATTTTATCACATAAGGAGGTAATTAGTGAAAAAATTATTTATTAGTGCTGTACTATCTTCTGCCTTATTAATTACTGGCAGTCTTAGTGCTAAAACATTAAAATTTCAAATAAGTTCAAAAGCTGGAGATTGGGCTCATACATATTTGAACACAAAAAATAAAGTTCTTGAAGAATTAACAAATGGCGAATTAAAAATTGATCCATTACCAACAAAATCAGTTGTGCCTCACAGAGAAACAATAGATGCTGTTGCTAATGGTATCTTAGACGGTGATATGAATGCTATAGCATATTTTGCTGGTAGAGATCCTGCATTTGCCATAATGGGTGACCTAATAGCAGGTTATGACACACCTAAGCAATATCAAGAATATTGCATGCACGGTGGTGGAAAGGAAATGCTTCAAAAAATTTATGACAAAGTTTTACCTGGTAAAATTTTAGTTTTAGGTTGTGGACCTTATGGTAAGGAAGCATTAGTTTCAAAAGTACCAATTAAAGGTGTAGCAGATTTAAAAGGTGTTAAAATTAGATCACCTGAAGGACTTGCAGCTGATGTATTTAGAAGAGCTGGTGCATCACCATCATCAATTCCGTTTTCAGAGGTTTATACTTCTTTAGAAAAAGGTATTGTTGATGCAGCTGACGCTTCTGTGTACATAAACAATCATGCTAGTGGATTTCACAAAATTGCTAAGTATCCGCTATATCCTGGTATTCACTCAATGGCAAACCTTCAAACAATAATTAATAAAAAGGTTTTTAACAAATTAAGTAAGCAAAACCAAGTTGCACTTAAAACTTGGACATATTGGGTGTGGACTAGTAAGTTAAGAGATGCAGGTTTAGACGGACGAGCTCAAGTTGCTAAAGATAAAGCAGCTGGTGACTTAACAATTATTGATTGGCCAGTATCAGAAAGAGCTAAATTCAGAAAAATTGCTGTTGAAGCTTGGAATGCAGCTGCAGCAAAAAGCCCTCTTGCTAAAGAAGCTCTTGAGTCAAACTTAGCATACATGAAAAAAATTGGTTTATTATAAATCTCTTTAAAAATTACTTAACTAACTATTTCGATAGTTAGTTAAGTTTATTTTTCTTCAAATAACTAAATGAATTTAAACATATTAACTACAGTTGATACACCTACTATTTCTAATGCCCTTGATCTTTTTAGAGGTGATAGATCAGCTAAAGGATTTACGAAATTTCCAGTAATATGTTCAAATGAAAAACTTAAACCTATTGTAGGGATTGCAAAAACTGCTAAAATCAAAGCGTCAATCAAATCTTCGTTAACTCCAGAAAAATTAAATGATATACGTCTAAATTACTATGAATATATGTCTATTAATAATGATAAGTCTTTTGGAAATGTATGTGTCATTGAAGACTTAGACTGGCCAAATCCTATTGGTGCTTTTTGGGGAGAAGTTAACGTATCTCTTCACAAAGGTTTAAATTTGAAAGGTACTTTAACAAATGGACTTCTTCGAGATCTTGGTGATATTGATAAAGAATATATGGTACTAGCAAGCGCTATAGGACCAAGTCATGCTTATGTACATGTTGTAGAATACAATACTGATGTCAATTTATTTGGTTTAAAGATCAAGCCAAATGACATAATTCATGCTGACCGACATGGAGCGGTTATCATACCAAGAGATGCTTTAAAAATATTACCCAAAGCAATCGAATTTATGAAAGAAAAAGAAGAAATTATAATAAAAGCTTCAAAAGAAAAAGATTTTAATTTTGATAAGCTTAAAATTGCATGGAAGAAAGCAAATTCTATGATTTTTAAACGTTAAATTAATTGTATTTAGTTGGTAGCGGAGGAGGGACTTGAACCCCCGACACGCGGATTATGATTCCGCTGCTCTAACCAGCTGAGCTACTCCGCCCTATTTATTAACTTTAGTAATAATAAAAATTAACTCCGTCAAGAAATTAAAATAAACTTATCATTCATTGAAGACTTTAATGTTAATTTTAGTGATAGAAGTTCATCATCTAAACTATCATTAAAATTAAAAATTATTCTATCTTTTAAATTTAAAGATAATAAAAAATCTTGAAGTAACTTATGATTTTTATTCAATATTATTTCTAAACTCTCAAAAATAAAAGAGCTCCTTTTCATTTCATTTAATGGTGAAACAGATTGCCAATTGATCAAACTTGGGAATAAATTTGTGTTTGTAAAATTATTTTTTTTTAAATACTCAAAATTTGGTTTTTTAAAAAACCATTTGTACTTATTTCTAGAAACAAAAAATTCTTTTTCAAAAAAAATTGAACTATTTAATTCATCTGATGATATTACAAAAGAAATTAATTTTGGAATTTTTAAAAATTTTTTTCTATAAATTTTATCACCAAGGTTAAACCAAGTATTTTTATTTGCATTTTGGTTTTTAGGATCTAGAGAAATTACTTCTAAATAACAAGAGCCTAAAGAAATGACTCTGTTATGAGTTCCCATTGTTTCATGAACGTTTATTTCACTAAGATCTTCATCAAGGATCTTTTTAATAGTGTTTGAACCTTCACTTAAAGTATTTGCACCAAATACAAAATGATCAATTTTAAAGTTAGCCATTTAAATAATTTTTAGTAGATTTTATCCAGCCACCTCCTAAAACACGGTTTTTATCTTCTAAATCATAAAAAACAGCTGCTTGACCAGGTGAAATTCCAAACTCAGGATTTTTTAGCATTACACTTGCACTACTTTTTTCCAAATCTTTTTGGATTTTAACATGTACTGGCTTAGCAGTATTTCTTAGTTTTACTAAGGCTTCAAATTTATTTTTATCACTATCTGTAATCCAATTACATTCATTAATTGAAAACTCATCACAGGATAAATATCGTTTAGGACCAACTAAAATTTTATTATTTTTTTCATCTATAGTTATCACATATAATTTAGCATCATTTTCAGTGACATCTTTACGTCCACCAATTCTTATTCCTTTTCTCTGACCAATTGTATAATCTATAATCCCATTATGTTCACCTAAATAAGAACCATCAACATGGTAAATATCCCCTTTTTGAACCGATTCAGGTCTTAACTTTCTAACCAAATTTGAATATTTACCATCTGGTACAAAACAAATATCTTGGCTATCTGGCTTTTCAGCAACATTTAGATCAAAATATTTAGCTAGGTCTCTTATTGTTGATTTAGTAAAATCACCAAGAGGAAATCTCAAATACGTTAATTGTTCAAAAGTTGTAGCAAATAAAAAATATGATTGATCTTTAGATAAGTCATTTGCTCTGTATAAATTTGGTTTTCCATCTTTAATATCTCTTCTAATATAGTGGCCAGTAGCTAAAGCAACTGCCCCCATCTTCTTTGAAAAGTTTAACATATCCACAAACTTAACTGTTTGATTACATTTTACACATGGAATTGGCGTTTCTCCTCTCAAATATGATTCCGTAAAACCCGATATCACTTGGTCATTAAACCTTGAACTATAGTTTAAAATAAAATGATCTATTCCCAATTTATCACATACTTTTTTAGCATCATTAATATCAATACCTGCACAACATGTTTTAGAATTATTCACTTTAATTTTTTCATTGTACAAATGCATTGACACTCCAAAAACATTATAACCCGCTTTATGCAGTAAAGCTGCTGTAACTGATGAATCAACACCCCCAGACATCGCAACAGCTATTTTATGGTCAGAGGGTTTTCCTTCAAGACCTATGCTTTTTATTATTTTGGAATTAAGGTCCATTGCATTTATTCATTTGGGATGTTTACTATTAAACCATCTAATTCCGGAGTTACTTCAATCTGACATCCTAATCTAGATGTGGGTTGTAAATCCACAGCCAAATCTAACATATCTTCTTCATCTGGATTTGCTGGCCCAACTTTATCAAACCAATCTTTTTCTATCACAACATGACATGTACAACATGAAATCGACCCACCACAAGTACCTTCGATACCTAAATCATTATCTCTCGCAACTTCCATTAATGTGAGACCATTTTCAGCATCTATTTTTTTTAACTCACCATTTCTTAATTTAAAATTTATATTTGTCATACTTTATACCTTAATAATCAGTTCTTTCTTTTTAATGATGTAATATCTTTTTCTAATTTTTCTATCTTTTTTAAAAGAGCAACAATTTTCTTTTCTCTTGGATCAGTTCCATCATTTGAATAACCATAGGCTTCAAATTTCTTTTTATTCGATTGTGCAAATTCTCTTGCAGGTATACCTGCAACCGTAACATTTTTAGCTACAGATTTAGTTACAACTGAATTTGCACCAACTCTAGAGAAATCTCCAACTTCAATTGCACCTAGTATTTGTGCTCCTGAACCAATGATCACATTGTTTCCAATTGTTGGATGCCTTTTTTTTAGTCTTTGATTATGGCTTTCAATCGATGGCATTATACCACCTAAAGTGACTCCTTGATAAATAGTTACATCGTCTCCAATTTCTGCTGTTTCACCTATTACGATTCCATAACCATGGTCCATGAACAGTCTATTGCCAATTTTTGCCCCAGGATGTATCTCAATACCTGTTAAAATACGGCCAAATTGCATCAAAAATCTTGCCAAAAATTTAATTTTTTTTTTCCATAAAAAATTCGAAATTTTATATAAAAATAATATATGAACTGTCGGATATAATAATACAACTGATATTCTTGATGAAGCGGCTGGATCTCTTTCAATAATAGAATCTACATCATTTAAAAAATTTTTAAAAAACATTATTTACTTATATCACATGAATTGTAATTTAAAATAAATTGATTGTATATTTTCTTTGACACTTATAATTTGAACCATTATTTGATTAATATACATTATTATCTGGAGTTACTAATATGCCTGAAGTTATCTTAAATGGTCCGGAAGGACGTATTGAATGCATGTACAGTCAAGGGAAAGAAAGTGGTTGTCCTGTTGCACTAATACTACATCCAGAACCTTATCAAGGTGGCAGTATGAATAATAAGGTTACATACTCTTTATATCAAGAATTTAAGAATAGGGGTTTTTCAGTTCTTAGATTTAATTTTAGAGGTGTAGGTAAAAGCCAAGGATCTTTTGACAACGGTGAGGGAGAATTAGCAGATGCTGCGGCAGTTTTAGATTGGATCCAATCTCAAAACTTGTATAGCAAGTTTACTTTTATTGCTGGATTTTCATTTGGTTCATGGATTGGAATGCAACTTATGATGAGAAGACCTGAGATTTCAGGCTTTATATGCGTATCACCACCAGCTGATAAATTTGACTTTGCTTTTTTAGCTCCATGTCCTGCGTCTGGATTAATTGTACATGGAAGAGATAATAATAGAGTTCCTTTTGAAAATATTCAATCTATTGTAGATAGAATTTCAAAACAAAAAGATGTTAAAATTGATATAGATTTTATTAATGACGCTAATCATAATTTCACCAACCATTTAGACGACTTAATGGATGTTGTAAAAAAATACCTAAATCAAAGATATGATAACTATATTGATACTTTTCATGAAGAAAACTTTATTTAATCTTTATGAATTATAAATCAAAATTTTTAAATATTTTAAAAAAAAGAGGTTTTCTTCATCAGCTAACAGACGAAGCTAAACTTGATGATTTTCTTTGTAAAAATAAATGTGTTGCATATATCGGCTTTGATTGTACGGCTTCATCACTACATGTTGGATCATTAATTCAAATTATGATGTTAAGATGGTTTCAGAAATGTGGTCACCAACCCATAGTCCTGTTAGGGGGAGGAACAACAAAAATAGGAGATCCATCTGGTAAAGATAGTGCAAGACCAGTATTAGACAAAGAAACAATTGAAAATAATAAAAATGCATTAAAAGTTGTGTTTTCAAATTATTTAAATTTTAAAAGTGGGCCTAATAAAGCAATATTAATTGATAATGATGAATGGCTAAATGATCTAAATTATATTTCTTTTTTAAGAGAAAATGGCTCTTTTTTCTCAATAAACAAACTAATTAATCTTGAAAGTATGAAATTAAGACTTGATAGAGAACAAAATTTATCATTTCTAGAATTTAACTACCCAATTTTCCAAGCTTATGACTTTTATGAACTTAATAAGAATTTTAACTGTAAAATTCAAATGGGGGGATCAGATCAATGGGGCAATATTGTCAATGGTATTGAATTAGTTAGAAAAAAAATAAAAAGTGAATGTTTTGGAATTACATCACCTCTTTTAACAACAAGCTCTGGAAGTAAAATGGGAAAATCAGAAAAAGGTGCAATTTGGTTAAATAAAGATTTATTGTCTGATCACGAGTTTTGGCAATTTTGGAGAAATACTGAAGATGATGATGTTATAAAATTTTTACAACTTTTTACAGATCTTGATTTAGATAAAATATCTGACCTAAAAAAACTTCAAGGCTCAGATATTAATAAAGCTAAGATATTACTTGCAAATGAAGTAACAAAAATATGTAGAGGAGAGGATGCATCCTTGAAGTCAGCACAAATTGCTGAAGACACATTTGAGAAATCAAAAATTAATTTAAATTTACCTAAAGTAATTATAAATAAAGAAAACATTACTTTAATTGAAATTGTAAAGATGTTTAATTTTTGTAATACAAACGGAGAAGTCAGAAGGCTAGTTAAAGGACGTGGAATTAAAATTAATGATCAGATTATAGATAATGATACTCTTAAATTTATTAAGGTAGAAAATAAGAACCCAATTAAAATATCAGTTGGCAAAAAAAAACATGGCCTTTTAATATTCAAATAAATTTTAATCTTTAGATTCTTTTAGCCAATCTTTTGAAAAAATTTGTCTTAATATACCAGGACTAAATGATAATATATTTATATCAATCTCTGGATCTGAAACTTTTCCATTTAACTTAAATTGTCCAGAAATAACACCTTTTTTATTAGGGCCAGTTAATAATTCTCCAACTGCAGGTACAACACTAATAAACTTTGATACTATTGTAAAAGGTACAATCGATCCTGTAAAATTTATAATTTCAGAATTTAAATTATAATCACCCTCCAGATAAATTGATAAATTTTGATTATTTATTAAAATTTTCTTAAATTTTAATTCATTTCCAATTTTTTCAAATTTAGCATCACCAACCGAAAAACCAACTCCTTCACCTACAAAAAGTGAATTAATACCTGAAAAACTTAATGAGGATAAAGATTTAACAATTTTAGGTGCATTTATTACTCTAAATTTTTTTGCATTTATAAAACCTTGATATTTTGATAAATTCTTATCAAGGAAATTTACTTTAAGTTTAATTTTACCACTTTTAATTTTTTCTGTAAAACCTAATGCAGATAATAACTTACCCCCTTCTTGACTTTCAAAAGTGACATTAGGCAATCCACCGGATGATGATATTATTTTAACTTTAGTTTTTCCACTATTCAATGAGCCTTTGCCAGTTATTAGATACTTACCATTTTCAACCAAGATAGTTAATTGACCAGCATCTAATAACGTATTTGATCCTAAAATTATCTTGCCTTTAGCTAAAGAGGAAAATATTTTATTTTTATAAGTTCCAGTTAAATTTCCTGACAGTGAAAACTTATTATTCAAAATAATTTGATTTGAAACTATGTCAAATTTAATATCAAAATCTTTTACTTTTCTTTGATTAATAAGGTCATTAGTTAAATGAGAAATATCAACTAATTTCCCATCAATTTTAATATTTAAACTATTATTTTCTTTTTGAACTAAAATCGATTTAGCAATAAAATTTTTTGAATTAATATTTGAAATTTTTAGAAGATCACTTTCTTGAAAATCAAAGTCAGACTTAAATTCATTGTTATCGTAATTAATCAAAATGTTATTAATTTTTTTCAATGTACCATTTTTAAAAACAAGATTTAAATCAACAAAACCTTTTTTTATATTATTTGCATTTAAATTTAATACTCTATGAAAAAAAGAAGAATTTTCTAGTGTGGACCTTACTCTAATATCAAAATTTTTATCATTTAAATTACCTTCAGCTTCAAATTTTAACAAATTTGAATTTTCAATATTAAAGTCTGTTTTTTTATTGATCAAAGATTTTAAATCTTTATTGAAATTAATTGATCCAAAAGCTCTAATCAAACCATTTTCATTAACTTCAAAACTTGTATTTAGAGGTATTTTTTTAATAAGTAGTTTTGAATTGCCAATAAAAACATCATCTGTTTTTTTTGTTAAATTTAAATTTTCAAACTTTATTGTATAATTATTTATACTCAAATTTTTAAAATTTAAATCAAGTATTTCTATGTTTTTATTTGTGATTTCAGAGGTATTTTTTTTATTTGAAATATAGATTTTACTATTAACAATCTTTCCAGCATCAACAGTAAAAGATAATTTATTTTCTTTAATTTTCATAGAATAAAAATGAGTAAAATACTTTGCTGGTATATCAAATATATTAACTTTTAAATCCGTAAAATTAAAATTTTGATTATTTCGTAAAAGAATAGATTTAACCTCCATGGCCCTATTGCCTTTATTAATCAAATTTAATTCATTAATAGTTAATTTGTTATTGTTGTAATTTATTGAATAATCAATCTCGCTTAAATCATAAATCTCATCTAATTTAATAAACTTAATTTTAACGTTTTCAGACTTACCACTGACCTTTAAATCAAATTCATTGTTTTCGTATTTTAAATCATAAAAACCATTTAAATTTGCATTAACATTTAGCAAATCATCAATTTTTTTATCATTAATAAATGATGAGTAATATCCTTTTGAACTAAGAGAAATATTTTCAAATTCTTGGCTTTCTATATCAAAAGTTGAATTAATTAGTATTTCAGACTTTAAATTTTTTAAAGAAAATTTATTAGCAGAATTTATAAAATTTTTATTTTTAAAAAATAGGTTTTTTACAAAAACTTTGTATAAGTAAGAATCAAATTGATCGAACCTTTTTTTATCAAAAGATATTTTTACATTATTTTTTAATTTTGAACCATCCTCTTCAATGCTTCCATTAAGAATATAATTATTTACTACAAAATTTTTGAAATTTAATTTGTTTTCCTGAAAATCAAAAGATCCTAAGCCAGCTAATTTGAATAGATTTGGTTTTTCATCAACTTTTTTAATTAATGAAGAATTATTTAAAATTTTAAAATTAAATTTTTCAACATTTAAATTTGAATTTAGGTTTATTTTAAAATATGAATTGAATTCACCATCAAAATTAAATTCTTTAAAATAATTTTTAAATTTTAAGAGCCTTAGATTAAATTTTTCAAAATATCCATCTACAAAAATGCCATTTTTATCATAATTAAAATTCTTTACAATAACGCCTGAATTAGTTTTTGTTTCAAAACATTTTAAAAAAAAATTTTCTTGATTATTTAAAACATCAAAATTTAAACTTTTACATTCAAATAATAAATTACTCTTTAATATAGAATTTTGATCCAAAAATTTAAAATTGAATTGGTTTATTTTTAAATTTTTAAAAATGTTTGAATTGTTATCATCAACTCCTCTTAGAAAATTCAATATAGAGCTATTGATAATTTTAAAATCTTGATTTCTTAAAAATTCAAACTGTATTTTGTCTATAAAAATATTTTCAAGCAAGAGCTGATTATTTGTTAATCCTTCAATCAAATCTAATAAACTTAATTTAATATTTATCTTATTGCTTTTGAGAATAGTTTCGTTTGATTCAGTTATTATTTCTAGATTAGAAATTTTAATACTTAAAAAGTTTTGTAAATCATTAATTTCTAATCCTACACTTTCAATTATGATTTGGTTTTCGTTTATATTAATTTTATTTGCTAAAAAAGACTGAAACTTTTTTTTATTCTCTGAAAAGTAATTATCAATAATTATTGGCTCTTTTAAAAAGTACACTTTAGAAAAATAAATGACAAAAACGCTTACTAAAAAAAAAGCAAAAAGTAAAAGCGAGTAATTTAAAAATTTTCTAGTCATTGATATTTATCAAATTCATTTTTAAGTTTGACATGGTCATTAAATATAATATTAATTTATGTATGTAAAATTATATATAATTAAGGTTATTTCATGACAAATATAAGTGATAAAATTGAAGCTTTTGAATTAGATACCGATCAAGGTAAATTCTATTCTAAAGATCATGTTAGTAAAAATTTAGTTTTATTTTTTTTTCCTAAAGCCGATACCACTGGGTGCACAAAAGAGGCTACATCATTTAGCAACTTGATTAATGAATTTGAAGATTTAAACACTATTATTATTGGAATCTCAAAAGATACAGTTGAAAAACAAATAAAATTTAAATCAAAATATGATCTGAAATGTATTCTAGGATCAGACGTTGATATTAAGATTTGTTCTAAATTTGGTGTTTGGGTCGAAAAATCGATGTACGGAAAAAAATATATGGGAATTCAAAGATCTACTTTTTTAATTAATACTGAACAAAAAATTCAACATATTTGGAATAAGGTAAAAGTGCCTGGACATGCAGAAGAAGTTTTAGAAATTGTTAAAAAACTATAAATTTTTAGCAAGAGCCTCATTTATAAATTGATCAAGTTCACCATCCAAAACCGCAACTGTATTACCAGTTTCTACATTCGTTCTTAAGTCTTTTACTAAATTATATGGATGTAATACATATGATCTAATTTGACTTCCCCAACCAATTTCATTTTTTGATGACGATAACAATTGATTTTCTTCTTCTCGTTTCTTTAGTTCCAATTCATACAATTTCGCCTTAAGCATACTTAATGCCTGAGCTTTATTTCTATGCTGTGATCTGTCACTTTGACACTGAACAATGATTTTTGTTGGCAAATGAGTAATTCTTATTGCTGAATCAGTTTTATTTACATGCTGGCCTCCTGCACCAGAAGCTCTATATGTATCAATTTTAAGATCTTTATCATCAATAATTATATCAATCTCTTCACTAGTTTCAGGATAAACCCAAACTGATGCGAAACTAGTATGTCTCCTCGATGATGAATCAAATGGAGAAATTCTTACCAAACGATGAACACCAGTTTCTGTTCGTGTCCAACCATTTGCATAATCACCTATAAACATTAATGTACTTGACTTAATACCCGCTTCGTCACCTGGGCTTTCTTCAATAATTTTAACCTTGAAGCCTTTTTTTTCAGCCCATCTAAAATACATTCTTTGTAGCATAAGGGCCCAATCTTGAGCTTCTGTTCCTCCAGCACCAGCGTGTATCTCTAAAAAACAATTAGAAAAATCATTTTGATTTGAAAACATTGTTTCAATTTTATACTTAGTAGATTTTATAATTAAATCATTTAGAGAATTATCTAATTCCTTAATTAAATCATTATCATTTTCATTTTCAGCTAATTCAATTAAATCCTTTAGATCATGATAATCTTGATTAATTCTATTTACTAAATTAATCTTATTTTCTTTTAACTTTATTTCTTTCATAACATTTTGAGCATTTTTTGGGTCATTCCAGAACCCATCTGTTTCAGATGTTTTAATTAGACTTTTTAACTCAGAATTAGATCTATCCCAATCAATATTATTTTTTAATAGATCTATATCTTTATGCAAAATTTTAATTTTTTCTGCTATCTCTAGGGGCATAATTATTAATATAAAGGAGAAAGAGAATTTACAATATCCTTTTCTTTTGGCCTATCAATTATGTCAAATTCTGTTGTTTTATTTGGGAGTTGCCCTGGCTTAAAAGCTTCTATAATAAAATTTCTACTGTTACTTTTTGATAAAAGCCCTGTTTTAGGGTTTACTTTTATAAGTTTAATTCCAGCAGGTCTTCTAAAAGGAACGTCAGGTTTTTTATGTAAAGCTTGACTCATAAAATCTCTAAATATTGGCGCTGCTACTGAACTGCCAGTTTCTCTTTTTCCAAGTGTAGCTGGATTATCAAACCCAACAAAAACACCTACAACAAGGTCACTAGAAAAACCAACAAACCACGCATCTTGATTTAGATTCGTAGTACCAGTTTTTCCTGCTAATGTTTTGTTAAGCTTATTAATTAGTTTACCAGTCCCTCTTGTGACAGCTCCACGCAACATAGATACCATTTGATAGGCAGAACCAGGATCGGTAACCTGTTTTCTTTCATCTACTAACTTTGGTATATTCGTTAAATCACTGTAATCATCTAATTCACAATTTCCACATCTTCTCAAATCATTCTTAAGAATTGTTTTTCCTCTCCTGTCCTGTACTCTATCAATAATAATAGGTGAAATTTTTTTACCTCCATTTACAATCATCGCATAAGCAGTTGTTAATCTCATTAATGTAGTTTCTCCAGCACCAAGTGACATAGACAGTAAATTAGGTAAATTGTCATATATACCAAAATTTTTTCCATATTTTTTAATATTTTTCATTTTGACTAATAAAGCCAATCTGGCAGTCATTAGATTTCTAGATTTCTCAATTCCTAACCTTACCGGACTGGGTCCATAAAACTTTTTTGTATAATTTGCTGGCTTCCACTTTGGCAAACCAATCCCTTGATCATAAGATAAGGGTGCATCTAAAATTATATCTGTTGGCTTGATTTTTTTATCTAAGGCGGCAAGATATACAAATGGTTTAAATGCTGACCCAGGTTGCCTAAAAGCTTGAGTTGCTCTATTAAATTCACTTTTAGCAAATTGATATCCCCCTGTCATGGCCAAAACACGACCAGTATTTGGGTCTATAACAACAATAGCACCATTTACTTTTGGTATTTGAGAGATTGAATAAAATTTATCTTGTTTTTTTAATAAGATAACGTCCCCTTTATTTAAAAATTCATTAAAATTTTGAAATTTTTTTCCATATCCAATTTGTTGCCTATTGTCTTTATCTTTATAAATTATTTGTTTTCTCAGCCAGGGTTTACTTTCAAATTTAAGTTCTATTTGGCCATCTAATGTGTAAAGGGAAATGTTATTATTATTTATCTTTTTTATTACAGCAATAATTCTTTTTGGAGGAAGACCCACTTCAAATTTATTTATAATTTTTTTTAATTCATCGTTCCTTACTTTTTTTAAGTCAATGTTATGAATTACCTCTCTCCATCCTTGTCTTTTATCTAAATTTTCTAACCCATTAAATAAAGCATCATCAGCATATCTCTGAAGTTTTGGATTTAAAGTTGTTCTAATTGACAAACCACCTTCATAAAGTGCATCAAAACCAAAACTTTTTAACATTTTCCTTCTCACCTCTTCAGCAAAATACGGTGCTGAGGTATCATCTAAACCTGATGATTTTGTAAGAGCTATTTTTCTACTTTGAAATGTATTTTTTTCGTTTGCAGTGAGATAACCATTTTTATACATTTGATTAAGAACCCAATTTCTTCTATCTAATACTCTTACATAATTCGTTTTTGGATTATATTTACTTGGAGCTTTTGGCAATGTTGCTAGAAAGGCTGCTTCATCTATTGTTAAATCATCAAGACTTTTATCAAAATAATTTAAAGCAGCAGCAGCTATACCGTAGGAATTATTTCCTAAATAAATTTCATTAAGATACAATTCTAAAATCTCTTTTTTTGAAAAAGCTCTTTCTATCCTAATTGCCAAAATAGCTTCTTTTATTTTTCTTTCAAAGGTGACTTCTGAGCTTAACAAAAAGTTTTTTGCTACTTGCTGAGTTATTGTAGATGCACCAACTAATCTTTTTCCTTTCCCATAATTCTTTAAATTTGTTATTAAAGCTCTTGTGATGGCTTGTAAATCAACTCCAATATGTTTATAGAAATCTTTGTCTTCAGCAGATAAAAAAGCTGAAATAATTTTCTTAGGAATTACATCTATTGGTACAAATACTCTTCTTTGTGTAGAATATTCTTTTAACAAAGCTCCATTTCCTGCATGAACTCTGCTCACAACTGATGGCTCATACTTCGAGAGCTGTCTATAATCTGGTAAGTCTTTTCCAAAATGCCATAAAATATAAAAAAAAGCCCCCACTACAAGAATTGATATAAAAAAAAGAGTTGTAAATATGAACGTAAATATTTTCATATTTTTATTGATACAAAAGAATTTAGACAAAAATTTGACATGAAACCCTAATCAATCTGATTAAAATAATTTAAAATTGACAATGAAATTATTTTAGAAATTTTTGTTAGATATCTTTTATTATTTAACAATTTCTCTTCTTTTTTATTGGTAATAAAACCCAATTCAACCAAAATAGATGGAATTGTTAATGATTTTAACACTACAAATCCAGCATTTCTATGACCTCTGTTTTTAATAGATATTTTTTTTATATTCCTAATAACAATATTAGCTATCTTCGAACTCTCATTCATTGTTTGTCGTTGAAATATTTTTATTAGATTATCTTTAATTAATGGATCAGAATGACGAATCTTCAGTCCCCCTATAAAGTCTGACTTATTTTCTCTTTTTGCAAGCTCATTTGCTTCTTTATCAGAAGCTTTGTCAGATAGACTAAAAATAGAAAATCCACTGGCTTTTCTATTTTTTGAAGCATCAGCATGAATTGAGATAAAAAGATCTGCTTGTAATTTTTCTGCAAAATTTATTCTCTCTCTTAAATAAAGATATCGGTCATCTGTTCTTGTAAGTTTAACTTCAATATTACTAGATGATAAAACTGATCTTATTATTTTTGCGAATAAAAGATTAATGTCTTTTTCAAAAGTCCCATTAATACCTATTGCACCTGGATCTTTTCCACCATGACCTGGATCAATAACAATTATATATTTTTTATTTATTTTTGCTTTTTCTTTTCTAAACTCTGCATCTAGTTTTTTGTTTGTGTAAAGTGTTAGTTTGTACGCTTTATCAGCCTGAATATTTTTTTTTCTAACTTCTATTTCATTATAAGAACATGAAGATAAAATTAAAACTGCTGTTAAGAAAAATTTTATTAGAAGAAATTTATACATCATAATTAAATCTTTAAATTAATAATAATAAATCAATAAGTTGCTTGATAACAAAATTTTATTAATATACTGTTAAAAAATTGAATTACACGAATTAATTACAAAAAGATAGTTAGAATAAATAAAACACATTGTATCATAGAAATGAGCCCTCAAAAAAACACATATTTATTTAAAAATAAAACACCTAATCATTATAAAAAATTGCAACTTTTTAGGTGTTCCTTTTCAAATTATTCTAACTGTCATCGTACACATGGAGATTTTGATGACAAAGAGAATATTAATCGATGCAAGTAACGACCAAGAAACTAGAATTGCATCTATCCAAAACGATATCATAGAAGATTTTGAATACGAAGTTGTTGGAAAAAAACAACTAAGAGGTAATGTTTATTTGGCAAGGGTTACTAGAGTTGAACCAAGTCTTCAAGCTGCTTTTGTTGAGTACGGTGGAAATAGACAAGGATTTTTAGCTTTTAGTGAAATTCACCCTGATTATTATCGTATTCCAGTAGAAGATAGAGCAAAATTATTAGAAACAGTTTCCAAAGAAGTAAGTGATGATGACGAAATTCAAATTAATAACGATGAAAATGTTGATGATGAATTCCAAGAAAATAAGGATTTTAAAAAAATAAAGAATAAACTTTATAAAAACTATAAAATCCAAGAAGTAATTTCAAAAGGGCAAATTATCCTAGTTCAAATTGTTAAAGAAGAAAGAGGTAATAAAGGAGCTGCTTTAACCTCTTATTTATCTTTAGCCGGTAGATATTGTGTTTTAATGCCAAACACTCCTAGAGGTGGAGGTATTAGCAGAAAAATTTCAACTTTAACTGATCGTCAAAGATTAAAAAAAGTTTTAGAGGGTTTGAACTTAGACAAAGGAATGGCATTAATTATTCGAACAGCTGGAAGTAAAAGAACAAAGGTTGAGATCAAAAGAGATTTTCAAAATCTTATTTCGATGTGGGAAGATATAAAAAATAAAACAATTAAATCTAATGCTCCAAACTTAATTCACGATGAAGGTTCTATTATAAAAAGAGCAGTTCGTGATATGTATAATAGTGATGTTGAGGAAATTTTAGTGCAAGGAGAACCAGCATTTAAAACTTGTAAAAGTTACATGAAATCATTGATGCCTAGTCATACAAAAAAAATTCAACAATATACCGATGATCAAGTTTTGCTTTTCCAGAGATTTGGTATTGATACACAATTGTCTGATATATTTAAACCAACAGTTAATTTAAAATCCGGTGGATATCTAGTAATAAATCATACAGAAGCTCTAGTTGCTGTTGATGTGAATTCAGGTAAAGCGACAAGAGAAAGGTCTATTGAAAAAACTGCATTTCAAACAAACTTAGAAGCTGCTGAAGAATTTGCAAGGCAAGCTAAATTAAGAGACCTTTCAGGATTAATTGTAATAGACTTTATAGATATGGAAGACTATAAAAATCGTAATACAATAGTAAGAAAATTAAAAGAAGCATTCAAACAAGATAGAGCCAGAATACAAATTGGAGAGATAAGCTCTTTTGGTCTTTTAGAACTTTCAAGACAGAGATTAAGATTATCTGTTTCTGAAACAACCACTGAAGTTTGTAATTTTTGTGGTGGTGTTGGACGCATTCAATCCTCTGAAGTTACTTCTATGCAAATATTGAGGGAAGCTGAGGATAGTTTAGTTAAAAATAATCAAAATGAAATATCAATTTCAATTCATTCAAATATGTCAGCATATATTTTAAACAATAAAAAAAGAAATATATTTGATATTGAAAACAGACATAAAACTAAAATTGTTTTCAATATTGATAATAATCTAATTATTTCAGACTACAAACTTGAAAATAATGAGGATAGAAAAATTGTTGATTTAAAAGAAGAAAATCAACATAAAGATAAAATATCCAAAAAAAGGAAAAATCTAAAAAAATCACGTGATAATAATGATACTTTAAATGAAACTAACACTGATTTAGATAGAAAAAAGGATCCATCTTTAGTAGAGAAAAAAAATAAAAAAGGAACTAATAAAGCTAAACACTCTAAAAAGCCAGACAACTCAGAAATTGAAAACTTTGAACAAGATATTGAGTCTATTGAAAAAACCTCAGAAAAGGTAACAGACATAAATCAAATTTTAGATGATGAAAAAAAGAAATCTAAAAGTAAAAAAACTAGAAAAACAAAATCTTCTACTAAAATTGATGTTGTCAATTTAGATTCTGAAAAAAATAAAGTGAAAACAAAAAAAACTGGATGGTGGAATAATTAAATTTAATTATTTAAAAATTTATGTAAATTTATTTTTTATATTTTTTACTTCAAGTGTTTTTGCTAAGAATATAAATATCATTAGAGATTCAGAGATTGAGTTTTTTCTGCAAAATTTAATCAATAATTTTTATATTAACGAAGATATTAAAAACTCATCTATCAAGCCCTTGATTGTTATTGATAATTCAATGAATGCCTTTGTAACAGAGAATAATTACATTTACATACACAGTGGTTTATTAGAAAATTTAGATTCATATGAGGAATTAGAAGGAATAATAGCTCATGAAATTGGGCACTTAAAATTAGGACATGTGGAAAGTAGGAGAATTTTATCAAAAAAAAATTCAAATCTCATAAATATTGGTTTATTTGCTTTGCTTGGTGCCACATTAGCTGGCTCTGATAATAATTTAAACGGGTCAATATTAATTGGAACGGATTTTTTTAGTAAAAAACAATTTAAATATAATCGTACTCAAGAATTAGAAGCTGACATTTTTTCAATAAAGGCTCTTAACAAGTTAAAAAAAAGTTCAATTGGTTTGAATGAATTTTTTAAAAAAATTGAAGAAAGAAATAAACTTTTTCCAAAAAAAAATAATTACTATACCTCTCATCCTAATTCAGAAAATAGATTAGAACTTATAAATAGTCTTTCTAATTTCAAGAATAATAATCTTAACACTACAATTTATTATAAAAATCTTGAACTAGATTTACAAAAACTAAAAATCAAACTTACTGCTTATACAAAAAATAAACAAAAATTTAATGTAATTAAAAAAAACCTAAAAGAAAAAAATAAAATTTTTTATTCTTCTATAAATCATTATTTAAGCCACAATATTACAGCTTCAATAAAAAAAGCAGAAGAACTTCAAGAACAAGATAAAAAAAATCCATTTACTAACGAAATGATTGGAAGTTTACTCTTCATCAAAGGTAATTATAAAAAAGCTTCGTTACATTATAGTCATGCCATAGATAAATTTAATAAACTTAAAGTCTCTCCTCCACTTAATATTAAATTGTCACTTGCAAAATCGCTTATAGAAATAAATGATAAAAAATCATTAAAAAAATCATTATTAATTTTAGAAGAACTTATACCAATGAAATATAATTCAATATATTTGTGGAGATTAATTGGAACTAATGCCGAAAAATTAGGTGATAAATCAGCTAGCTTAGTCGCCATAGCTGAAGAAAAAATTTTAAAAAAACAATATGATAAAGCTAAAGTCTTTGCATCTAAAGCATTAAAGTATAAAAATATTAAAACTTTGTATAAAATTAGAGCTTCAGATATTATAAATTTAAAATAAAAGGATAAAAATGAATATTAAATTTAAAATTTTGATTTTTTTAACTTTTGTTTTTTCCTTATTCAAACAATCATTTGCTCATGAATTGAAAAAAGATGAAGTTAATTCCCTTATAAATAACTTCATTTTGAAAAACCCACAAGTGATAGAAAAAGCACTTCAAAACTTAAATTTAGAGAGATCTAAAAATAATTTTGAAATAGCCTTAACTGAGTTAAGAAAAATTCCTAATCCTAAATTAAGCAGTACTAATTCAGATGTTACCATATATGAATTTTTTGATTATAATTGCGGTTATTGCAAATCTGTTATGCAAAATATTTTTAATATTTATAAAAAAGATAAAAAAGTAGAAATCATTTTTGTTGAATATCCAATTTTGTCAAATAGCTCTCTATCTGCTGCTAAAGCTAGTTTGGCTGCAAGAAATCAAAAAAAATATTTTGAATTTCATAGTAAGCTTATGAAACATACAGGAAAAATTGATGATAAATTATTATTGTTATTTGCCAAGGAACTAAAAATTGATGTAAAAAAATTAAAAAGTGATTATTCAAATGAAAAATTAATGTTAATTATTAACAAGAATAGAGAAATAGCTAACAGATTAAATTTAAGAGGCACACCAGCTTTTATTATTGGAAATAAAATATATCCTGGTGCCATGAGTGAAAAAGATATAGAAAAAGCAATTGCCTTAGAAAGAAAAAGATAAATCTGATTTTGGAGATAATTTTGAAAGACAAAATATATATAATTAATGGTCCAAATTTGAATAAATTAGGAATAAGGGAACCTGACAAATATGGAAGTTTAAATCTTCAAGACATTGAAGATATGTGTGAAGATAAATGTGATAAATTAAATTTAAGTTGTGTCTTTTTCCAATCGAATATCGAAGGTGAGATTATTAATAAAATTCATGACGCAATTGACCAAAACATGAAGGCAATTATTATAAATGCTGCTGCATACACACATACATCGATCGCAATTCTTGACGCCTTAAAAATGTTTAAAGGCATAGTGATTGAAGTACATATTACAAACATACATGCTAGAGAAGAATTTAGACATCATTCATTTATTTCAAAAGTTGCCCAAGGTATTATAGCAGGATTTGGAGAAGAATCATACTTAATGGCAATAGATTATCTTTACAAATTAAATAATAAAAAGGTTTAAAATGAAAGAAAATCAAAATAAAGAGATAGAATTAATTCGTAAATTATCTCAATTAATGACTAAAGAAAAAATAACTAAACTAAAATATGAAAATTCAGATTTAAAACTGTCTATAGATAAAAATGTTCTGCCTGTAAATTTTGCGCCTATACAAACTCAAAAGATAGCTGAAACTGAAGCACAAGAAAATAAAACTTCAGAAACTATGTCAAATTTGGATGTTAACCATCCTGGCGCATTAAAAGCACCTATGGTTGGAACCGCATATGTCTCACCAGAGCCCGGAAAAGCTCCTTTTATAAGACTTGGAGATACTGTATCAAACAATCAACCACTTTTAATTATTGAGGCAATGAAAGTAATGAACACTATAAATGCTCCAAAAGGAGGAAAAGTTGTATTTATCGGTTTCGAAGATGGCCAACCAGTTGAGTTTGAACAATTACTTGTAATTATAGAATAAAATGTTTTCTAAAATATTAATTGCTAATAGAGGTGACATTGCTCTTAGAATATTGAGAGCATGTAAAGAGTTAGAAATTAAAACTGTAGCCGTTCATTCAACAGCAGATAATGAAGCAATGCATGTAAGGTTAGCTGATGAAAGCGTTTGTATTGGCCCCCCTCATTCTTCAAAGTCTTATTTGAATATTCCCTCAATTATCACAGCTGCTCAACTTGTAGGAGCTGATGCCATACATCCTGGTGTTGGTTTTCTTTCTGAAAACTCGTCCTTTGCTGAAATTATCCAAGCACATAATATTAAATTTATTGGCCCTAAGGTTCAACATTTAAAAGATATGGGAGACAAAATAAAAGCAAAAGAAATTGCTCAGAAAATTGGATTGCCACTCGTTCCTGGATCAAAAGGAATTGTCAAAGACATTGAAACAGCAAAAAAAGAAGCACAAAAAATTGGACTTCCTGTTTTAATAAAAGCATCTGCAGGCGGTGGCGGCAAAGGCATGAAAATCGTGCAGAATGAAGATGATATAAAAAACGCTTTTTTATCTGCAAAAAATGAAGCAAGAGCTGCTTTTGGTAATGATGATGTATACATTGAAAAATATTTATCAAACCCAAGACATATTGAAGTACAAATTATTGGAGACTCTTTTGGAAACGTATTTCACTTAGGTGAAAGAGAGTGTTCAATTCAAAGAAATCATCAAAAGCTCATAGAAGAAGCTCCTTCTCCAGCATTGACCAATGATGAAAGAGAATATATTTGCAATCTCTCATCAAAAGCAGCAAAGGTTATGGGTTATGAAAGTCTTGGAACAATAGAATATTTATATGAAAATGGAAAATTTTATTTTATTGAAATGAATACAAGACTGCAGGTAGAACACCCAATCACTGAGGCAATAACAGGAATAGATATTGTAAAAGAACAAATAAAAATTGCTTCCAATTATGAACTAAAATGGAAGCAAAAAGATATTAAATTTACAGGTCATTCTATTGAATGCAGAATTAATGCTGAAGATCCAAAAACCTTTATACCCTCACCAGGGAAGATTGAACAATTTCACTCACCAGGTGGTCTTGGCATTCGCATAGATTCTGGAATCTATTCAGGTTATAACATTCCTCCTTATTACGATAGTCTTATAGCTAAACTAATAGCTCATGGTAAAAATAGAAAAGAATGTATATTAAAACTTAAGCAAGCAATCAAAGAAATGGTAGTTGAGCCAATACCTTCGACGTTAGAACTTCATCAAAATTTACTCGAAAATCCAGATATAATTAATGGAAATTTTGATATAAAATGGTTAGAGCAAATTTACTTAAATGGAAAATAAATTCTATAAGAATTTAAACTCTGAATCAATTTTACAAATCTATAAACTTGGCATTTTTCCAATGGCTAAAAGTAGATGTGATGAAAAAATTTTTTTTATCAATCCAAAAAAAAGAGCATTATTACCAATTAAAGACTTTCATGTCTCAAGGTCTTTTTCAAGATTTATTAAAAAAAAGCCTTTTTATATTACAGTTAATACAAATTTTAAAAAAGTAATCAATAGATGCGCTACTGAAAATAGAAAAGATACCTGGATTAATAAAACAATAGAAAACCATTTCAATAATCTACACGAAATTGGCATTGCACATTCTATAGAATGTTGGAAAAACGACAAAATTGTTGGAGGGATATATGGTATTGCAATAGGTGGATGTTTTTTTGCTGAATCTATGTTCAGTTCTGTAACTAATGCTAGCAAATTTGCGTTAATCAATTTAGTAGCAAGATTATATTTTTTAAAATATTCAATTTTAGATATTCAGTTTATGAATGATCATTTAAAACAGTTTGGAGCTTTCGAAATAAATCAAGATCTTTTCAAAAAAAAAATATCTAAATATATTGATCAAAATATTGATTTTCAGTCTTTAAGTGTTGAAGATGAAGATTTATTTGACAATGTTTTATCTTTTTTACAAGAAATTAAAGAAACATCATAAACTGGATGTTCCATAGCATTTAAAGCTGGGCTTGAAGCAAAAATCCAACCTTCGAAAATTGATAATTTATCTTTATTGACTAAGTATTTTTCAGAATTATCTGAAACTTTTAGATAGGCTATAGATTCTGGTTCATCTAAAGGTCTAGAGTAAACACACTTTTGAAGATCTATAGCTAAAACACCAAATTTTTTTGGCACACCTACTTTTATTTCGAAGGTTTTTATCCTAGCTGTAATCTTATCTAAGCCTTGAAAAGTTCCTACATTTCCTATCAACCAATCATTAGCAACTAAATTTTTACTATTTATACAGATACAAAAAAAAGAAATAAAAAAGAAAATTTTTTTCAAGCTTTTACTTACCACTAGACATAATCATTTTACCAATCATATCAGTAAAACTTAATGATGTTTGAGTGTCATAAATTACAGATTTATTTTTTAAAAAAATTTCAGAGGATCCTGGAACTATTTCCAAAAATTTGCCACCAAATAAACTCGATGAAGAGATTTTTGCAGTTGAGTCATCTGGTATGCTGATATTTTTATCAACTTCAAGTTCTACCATAACTTCAAATTCATCTTTCTCTAATTCAAAATTTCTAATTTTTCCAACAGTAATACCAGAAATTTTTACTTTATCGCCAACACTTAAGCCGTTCACATTTTCAAAGATCGCAGATATAGATATGTTTTTAGAATTTATATTTTTTTCTAAAGAAAACCCAAAAAGTAAAAATAAGATTGCAACTATTATTACACTAAAACCCATTAATGTTTCAATTAAACTATATTTCATAACTATTTTTTAGGTGTCCATGATTCATAGTCAGCTGTTGATTTTTGTCTAAACCCTTTATTTAACAAACTTCCCTGAGGTTTTACAGCAAATGCAGTTCCTGTCAGATTAGGCATATGTTCTTTTTGCCATTCATATAATTTTTTTCTTTTAAGAGGTGGTTTGCTTGTAATTTTGTGCAGCCAAGCATGCCACATTGGAGGGATTTTTGAAGCTTCTACTTTCCCATTAAATATTACATATCTTTTGCCTGTTTTTTTTTGGCTATAATATTTATTGCCATACTGATCTTCACCAATTAAATCAGAACTTAAACGTATTAAAATTTGAGAAATTATATTCATAAAAACCTTATAATTTATATATAAAATTATACAATAAAATTATAAAATTCAATTTTAAAAAAAAAATTCAATTAAATTAATTATTTAAAAAAAATTTAATTTTATTACTTTACTATTACCTACTAAATACAGTATATTAGGTGTTTATCTTTACAAGATATAGTTAGTTTGCCTTATTATTAAATTTTTAAGGTTATTCAAAGAATCTTGATATAGGTAGTTTAATAATGAGAGGAATATAATGAAATTTACTAGGATTTTTACAGAAGATAAATTAGACGTTTATAAAAATTTAAAATTTAAAACTACCTCAAGCGAGATTAAGAACCCTGATGGTACAATAGTATTTAGCGCACCAGAAATAGAAGTTCCAGAAAACTACTCTCAAGTTGCTGCAGACGTAATTGCTCAAAAATATTTTAGAAAAGCTGGTGTTCCTGCCTATCTCAAAAAAGTTAAAGAAAGTAATGTACCTGAGTGGCTGTCAAGATCTGAGCCAGACGAAGATAAATTAGAAGCCATCCCTGAAGATGAAAGATATGGTGCAGAAATATCAGCAAAACAGGTTTTTAATAGATTAGCTGGAACATGGACTTATTGGGGATGGAAAGGTGAATATTTCAGTTCTGAAAAAGATGCAAAGGTATATTATGATGAAATGAGGTATATGCTCGCATCTCAAATGGGGGCACCTAATTCTCCACAATGGTTTAATACTGGACTCCATTGGGCTTATGGAATAGACGGTCCTAGTCAAGGACATTATTATGTAGATTACAAAACTGAAAAATTAGTTAAGTCAAAATCTTCATATATTCACCCACAGCCTCATGCATGTTTTATTCAATCTATTAAAGATGATCTTGTTAATGAAGGTGGAATAATGGATTTGTGGGTAAGAGAAGCAAGATTATTCAAGTATGGATCTGGAACTGGAACAAATTTCTCAAATCTAAGAGGGAACAATGAAGAACTCTCTGGTGGCGGAAAATCATCTGGAATGATGAGCTTTTTAAAAATTGGTGATAGGGCTGCTGGTGCAATTAAATCAGGTGGTACAACAAGAAGAGCTGCTAAAATGGTTACTGTTGATGTAGATCATCCGGACATTGAAGAATTTATTGATTGGAAAGTTGTCGAAGAACAAAAAGTTGCAGCTTTAGTTGCAGGATCTAAATCAACTGCAAAACATCTTGGGGCGGTTATGGAAGCCTGCAATATTAATGAATATGAAAAAGATGACTTATACGACACAAAAATAAATAAAAAACTTAAAGAGGCTGTTCTAAACGCAAGATCAGTCATGATACCAGAAAATTATATTCAACGAGTTATTCAATTTGCAAAGCAAGGTTTTAAAGAAATTGAATTTAAAACTTATGATACTGACTGGGATAGCGAAGCTTATTTAACAGTATCAGGACAAAATTCTAATAATTCAATAAGAGTTACAAATGACTTTCTAAAAAAAGTTGAGAATAATAGTGACTGGGAGCTTATAAGAAGAACTGACGGAAAAGTATTTAAAAAAGTTAAAGCTAAAGAACTTTGGGATAAAATAACAGAAGCCGCATGGGCATGCGCAGATCCTGGTCTTCAATATGATTCTACTATTAATGAATGGCATACATGTCCTCAAGAGGAAAAAATAAATGCTTCTAACCCATGTTCAGAATATATGTTTATCGATGATACTGCGTGTAACCTTGCTTCATTAAATTTAATTAAATTTAGTAAAAAGAATAAAAAACTAGATATTAATGCTTTTGAACACGCCTGCAGATTATGGACGTTAACACTTGAAATTTCTGTAATGATGGCACAATTTCCTTCGAAAGAAATTGCTCAAAAATCTTTTGATTATAGAACACTTGGCCTTGGCTACGCAAATATTGGAGGTCTCCTTATGTCATGGGGCGTACCTTATGACAGTGATGAAGGTAGAGCAATATGTTCATCAATTTCAGCAATAATGACAGGAATTTCATATGCCACATCAGCAGAAATAGCAAAGGAATTAGGTCCTTTTTCAAAATATAAACTGAACTCAAAAGATATGTTAAGAGTGATTAAAAACCATAAAAGAGCAGCAGATGGTTTTAAAGATGGATACGATAGCTTAACTATTAATCCAGTGCCTCTTATCAAAGAAGATTGTCCTTCTGAAGATCTACCTAATGCAGCGTCAAAAGCCTGGGAAAAAGCTCTCAAAGATGGAGAAAAATTTGGATACAGAAATGCTCAAACTACTGTAATAGCTCCAACCGGGACAATTGGACTTGTGATGGATTGTGATACAACAGGAATTGAACCAGACTTTGCAATGGTTAAATTCAAAAAGTTAGCTGGAGGAGGTTACTTTAAAATTATTAATCAAGTTGTACCAGAGGCGCTTCAAAATCTAGGCTATGACAACAAACAAATTTCAGATATTAAAAATTATGTTTTGGGCACTGGCAGTCTAAAAAACTGTCAATCAATTAGTCATTCAGCCCTTAAAGAAAAAGGCTTTAAAGACGAGCAAATTAACTTAATTGAGAACTCATTAGAAAGTGCTTTTGATATTAAGTTTGTTTTTAATCAATTTACTTTAGGTAAAGAATTTTGCAAAAATATTTTAAAAATTTCTGAAGATCAGCTTAACGATTTTTCATTTGATATGCTTAACTTTTTGTCCTTTACAAAAGAAGAAATCGATGCTGCTAATATTCATGTTTGTGGATCTATGACACTAGAAGGAGCACCTCATCTAAATGAAGAGCATCTTAACGTATTTGACTGTGCAAATGTATGTGGCAGAATTGGCAAAAGATTTTTATCAGTTGATAGCCATATAAGGATGATGGCAGCAGCACAACCTTTTATTTCAGGTGCTATTTCTAAAACAATTAATATGCCAAACAACTCATTAATAGAAGACTGCAGTGATGCTTACATGTTATCTTGGAAGTTATGCCTTAAAGCTAATGCTCTTTACAGAGATGGTTCAAAATTAAGTCAGCCTCTTAATTCAAGTTTGATTGAAGATGAAGATATTAATGATGAAGAAGTAATTACTGAAAAAACAACAAAAGTTGTTGAAAAAATAGTTGAAAGAGTATTAAGGGCAGAAAGAGAAAAATTGCCACATAGAAGGAAAGGTTATACTCAAAAAGCCATAGTAGGAGGTCATAAGGTCTATCTTAGAACAGGAGAATATGAAGATGGTAAGTTAGGTGAAATTTTTATTGATATGCATAAAGAAGGTGCTGCTTTTAGATCTTTAATGAATAATTTCGCGATTGCCGTTTCAATTGGATTGCAATATGGAGTTCCTTTAGAAGAATTCGTTGAGGCATTTACATTTACTAGATTTGAACCACAAGGTATAGTTACTGGTAACGATACTATCAAAATTTCTACATCTATTTTGGATTATATTTTCAGAGAACTAGCAATTTCTTATCTTGATAGAAATGACCTAGGGCATGTTGATGTTAATAACATTGACACAAGTCCAACAGGTGTTGGTGTAAGAGGAGATGAAACAACTCATAAAGTTGCATCAAGAGGGTTTGTAAGAAGAGAACTTAAAGTTGTATCTGGTGGTGGAACAGATAATGTGTCAGTTTTACAAACTAAAAATTATTTAGATAACTATGAGAATGAGATAACAGATATTAATAATGAAATTGAAACTAACGAAGTATTAGTTAAACAAAACTCAACTATCTCAAAAGAAATCGAAGCTAAAATTAAAGGTTTTGAAGGTGAAGCTTGTGGAGAATGTGGTAACTTTACTCTAGTTAGGAATGGCACCTGTATGAAATGTAATACATGTGGTGCTACTTCTGGATGTTCTTAATCAGTGAAAGTATATAATTTATGAATATTGAAGAAAATTTAAAAAACCATCAGATAGAATTAGAAGATGCTTCAACGCCAGCTGGGAACTATGTACCTTACATAATTACTAGCAAACTTGTTTTTATATCTGGTCAATTACCATTTAAACAAGGAAAAATACCAATAACAGGTATTGTTGGTGAAACAGTTAGCTCAGAAGATGCAATTGAGATGGCAAAATTATGCGCTCTAGCACTAATCAGCCAATTAAAATCAGCTTGTAATGGAGACCTTAATAAAGTTTCAAGAGTAGTGAAATTAGGTGGATTTGTAGCGTCAGCCTCATCTTTTACATCACAACCAACAATAATTAATGGTGCCTCAGATATTATGGTTAAAGTGTTTGGGGAACAAGGAAAGCATTCTCGATTTGCAGTAGGTGTCTCAAGTCTTCCACTTAATGCCCCAGTTGAAATTGAAGGTATTTTTGAGCTTAAATAAAATAAAATGAATTTGGATATAATTTCAAATATATCTAAGATTGGTTCAGAAGCTTGGAATGACTTGAATATTAATGATCATCCATTTACAAATTATGATTTCTTATACGCCTTAGAAGAATCCAAATCTGTTTGTTCAGAGACAGGTTGGCTTCCACAACATGTAATTGTAAAAGATATTGATAACAAAATTATAGGAATTTTACCTAATTACCTTAAAAGCCATTCTTATGGAGAATATGTATTTGATCATAGCTGGGCAAACGCTTATCAAAAAGCAGGAGGTTCATACTACCCTAAATTAATTTCAGCTATACCTTTTACACCCGTAAAAGGACCACGTTTTTTATATAAACAAAGTAAAAAAGAAATCATAGTTCAAAATATTAGTCAATTTATGATGGATCTTACGGATAAAAATAATTTAAGTTCTGCTCATATAAATTTTTTAGATGAAAATACTGATCATATTTTAGAAAAAAAAGGATGGTTAAAAAGAGTTGGTTTACAATTTCATTGGGAAAACAAAGGTTATTCTAGTTTCGAAGATTTTTTAGCAGAGCTAAAAAGTTCGAAAAGAAAAATGATTAAAAAAGAAAGAGATTATATTAAAAAAACAGGTATTGTTATAAATAGGATTACTGGTAATGATTTAAATTCTACAATTTGGGATCAATTTTATAAATTTTATTTAGATACAATAGATAAAAAATGGGGAAGTGCTTATTTAACGAGAGATTTTTTCTCATCTATATCAGATAAGTTAAATAAAAAAATTGTTCTCATTATAGCGAAAAAAGATAATCAAATAGTTGCTGGTGCTCTAAATTTTACTGATAAAAATTGTTTATATGGTAGAAATTGGGGATCTAAAATTGATGTTCCTTTTCTGCATTTTGAAATGTGTTATTATCAGGCTATAGATTATGCAATTGATCAAAAATTAAAGGTTGTTGAAGCTGGTGCTCAAGGGCATCATAAAATTAAAAGAGGATATTTAGCTAAACCAACTTTTAGTTATCATTATCTTCCAAACTCCTCATTTAGAAATGCTGTTTCAGCTTTTATAAATGATGAAAAAAGACATATTCAAGAAAATATTGATTATGTTAATAATCATGATAATCCTTTTAAATTTAAAAATTAAATCTTAATTTTTGTATTTCTTTTATCTGATGTTTTAGTAGAAGAATCAGATTTAATAATTAATTCATCTTTTTTGTTATCTACAAAAACGTTACCTCCTTTTACTAGTTTTCCAAACAAAAGTTCTTCAGCTAGTGGTTTTTTAATTTTTTCTTGAATTAATCTATTTAAAGGTCTTGCTCCAAAAATCTTATCATATCCTTTTTTTGCTAACCAATTTCTTGCTTCATCAGAAAGCATTATAGAAACACCTTTATCGGACAATTGTGCCTCTAATTGCATTATAAATTTATCTACTACCATTTTAATTACTTCTATATCTAAATAATCAAATGGTATGATAGCATCTAACCTATTGCGAAATTCTGGAGTAAATAATTTTTCTATTGCTTGTGTATCAGCATCGTTTTTTGTATCATTTAAAAATCCAATAGATGATTTAGATAACTCTGAAGCCCCCGCATTAGTTGTCATAATTAAAATAACATTTCTGAAATCTACTGACTTACCATTATTATCAGTTAATTTACCATGGTCCATTACTTGAAGTAATAAATTAAACAAATCAGGATGTGCTTTTTCAATTTCATCTAAAAGTAATACTGAATGGGGGTTTTGATCAATTGCATCAGTTAATAATCCTCCTTGATCAAAACCAACATAACCCGGGGGTGCACCTATCAATCTGGAAACCGTATGTCTTTCCATATATTCTGACATATCAAATCTAGTAAGTTTAATACCATATGACTCAGACAATTGTCTTGCCACTTCAGTTTTTCCAACTCCAGTAGGACCAGAGAATAAATAACAACCTATTGGTTTTTCTCCTTCTCTAAGACCTGCCCTTGACAATTTTACACTTGAAACAAGGGCAGATATAGCTTTATCTTGACCATAAACCATTCTTTTCAGATCACTCTCTAAATTTAAAAGTGCCTTTTTATCGTCTTTAGAAACATGTTTTGGAGGTATTCTAGCAATTAAAGCAACTGTTTCTTCTATTTCTTGTTTATCAATTGTTTTCTTTCTCTTATTTTGTGGTAGAAGCATCTGTGCAGCAGCTGTTTCGTCAATCACATCAATTGCCTTATCAGGAAGTTTTCTTTCATTTATATATCTAAAGGATAATTCAACTGCAGTTTTAATTGCATCATTGGTAAACTTAATTTGATGATGATCTTCATATCTTGATTTAAGCCCCATCAAAATTTTGATTGCATCATCGACATTAGGTTCTTTTACATCTATTTTTTGAAATCTTCTTACTAAAGCTCTGTCTTTATCAAAATAACCTCTATATTCTTTATATGTAGTTGAACCAATGCATCTAAGTGTGCCTGTTTGAAGAACAGGCTTTAGTAAATTTGAGGCATCCATTGCGCCACCACTCGTAGCGCCAGCACCAATTATCGTATGAATTTCATCAATAAATAATATTGCATTTTCATTCTTTTCAATTTCTTTAATAACTGCTTTTAAACGTTCTTCAAAATCTCCTCTATATCTTGTTCCTGCTAGAAGTGCCCCCATATCCAAAGCATAGATCTCGGATTTCAACAACACTTCTGGAACCTCACCTTTAACAATTTTATCTGCAAGTCCTTCTGCTATAGCTGTTTTTCCTACACCTGGATCACCAACCAATAGAGGGTTATTCTTTGTTCTTCTACATAAAACTTGTATGGTTCTATCAAGTTCTTTCTTTCTTCCTATAACTGGGTCAATTTTTCCAGATGCAGATTTTTCATTCAGATCAACAGCATATTTTTTTAATGCACTTTCTTTTTTTGGATTTGTTTGAGTCTCCGCATCCTTATCTTCATTAGTTGTAGATTGAGAATAATTTGGATCTTTTGCAAGACCATGACTGATAAAACTTACAGCATCTAGTCTTTTCATGTTCTGCTTTTGAAGTAAATATACAGCATAACAATCTCTTTCAGAAAACATAGCAACTAAAACATTTGCTCCATTTGCTTCGTTTTTTCCTGATGATTGAGTATGAATAACAGCTCTTTGAACAACACGTTGAAACCCAGATGTTGGCTGAGTATCTATATCTTCATTTGAACTAACAATTGATTTTAAATCTTTATCTAAATAACCATTAAGATCATCTTCTAGAAGTTTTATATCAACACCACATGCTTTAAATACTTCAATTGCATCTTTATCTTCTAACAATGAGAATAATAAATGCTCTAAAGTTGCAAACTCATGCTTTTTTGAGGATGCTAAATTCATTGCACGTCTTAATGTTTCCTCTAATGATCTTGATAACATTATTTATTCCTTTTCTAATTGCATTTGAAGTGGGTGTTCATATTTGCGGGCATAATTTGTAACTTGTACTGCTTTAGTTTCTGCGATTTCATATGTATAAACACCACAAACACCAATACCTTTTTGATGAACATGAAGCATAATTTGTGTAGCTTCATCTTGTCTTTTTCCAAAAAATTTCTCTAAAACCTCAATAACAAATTCCATTGGTGTGTAATCATCATTTAACATTAAAACTTTATATAAAGATGGTTTTTTTGTTTTAGGCTTTACCTTTGTTAATACACTTCCATCAGTTTGGTTATTATTTTCTTCTGATTCAGATCGGATGTTGAAATATTTTTTTTTCATATATTTAATTTAATAATTAAAGACTTTGGTATCAATACTTTTAGAAAATATTTTATAAATTAAGTCTTTTTAAACATCTAAATATTGTATATACATATACATATATATCAACATAATGTATTATAATTTATTATACTCAAAATTTTAAATGAATATTATTATCCCATTTAAAGCATCATTTATAAAAATTTTGATTTTATTCCTTTTTTTTATAAGTTCATTTTACCTTAATAAACCTTCTTACGGAAAATACGCATCAATTATTATGAATGAAAAATCAGGAAAAGTTTATCATTCAATTAATGCTGATACGAGGAATTACCCTGCTTCACTTACTAAAATAATGACAATCTACATGATTTTTGAAAAATTAAAAAACAAAAAAATTAAAATGAATACTAAACTTAAGGTATCTAAACGAGCTTCAAGGCAACCCCCATCAAAACTAGGGTTATACCCAGGTCAAAAAATTACTGTTAAACAAGCAATTCTTGCACTCGTTACCAAATCAGCAAATGATGTTGCTACTGTTGTTGCAGAAAACCTTGAAAAAACTGAAAGAAGATTTGCATACAAAATGACTAAAAAAGCTAAAAGTATTGGTCTTACTCGTACTATTTTTAAAAATGCATCCGGACTTCCAAACAAAGGTCAACTTTCTACAGCAAGAGACATGGCAAAACTAGCAGTAGCTATTAGAAAAAATTTTCCTAAATTTTTTTATTTTTTTAATAAAAAATCATTTGTGTTTAATGGTATTGAGTATCGTAATCATAATAATTTACTTGGCTCTTACTTTGGTACAGATGGTATTAAAACAGGCTATACCAACGCATCAGGATTTAATTTAGTTACTTCTGTTGAAAGAAATGGCCAAAGAATAATCGGAGTTGTTTTTGGTGGGAAAACGGCAAGAACCAGAGATAAGCATATGGTTAAGTTATTAAATAAATTTATTAAAACTCCTGTTGTACGAACTGCTAAACTCTCTGAAATACCTTCCCAAAGACCTGATTTTATTTCATATCCTGTTGTAAAAAAACCAAAAAACTTCTCTGTTTATACCGTTAGTGAATCAGAAGATTGGTTTATACAAATAGGAGCTTTTAAAAATAAACTTAATGCACATATTGCTGCAAAAAAAGCTCGTAATGCAGCCCCTGAACAACTTGGTAATTTACCTGCTTCTTTACAAAAAGTTAATAAGCCTCTAGAAAACTCAAAAGTAAAGAAACCTCTTTGGAGAGTTAGGTTTATTGAATTAGCTGAAAATCAAGCAAGATCTGTTTGTGCTGAACTATGGTCATCTGGACTTAGTTGTATCCCTTTACCTCAAAAAAGCTTAAATTAATATTTTATTTAACAATCAAAAGTTGATTCCAATTAGTCGTGTATGATTTGGATTTGAAATGAGATTTCATATTCCATTTACTTTTGTTCTTTTTTGATTTTAATAATCCTTGAGATCCATAAAATAGAGTTTTTGAACCCATTTTATTATTAACATAATCTAGCATTATCATTCGTTTGTTTGATAATATATCATCTTTTTTATTTTTATTAAATAAACTACCCTGAATAGTATAATCTTCTGATTTATAAAAAGAACTCGCTTCATTTAAATTGATTTCTACACTTTTAATGTTTAAATCGAGTAGCGTAACCCCGATTTTTTTATAACTAAATCCCAACCGATAAATTTTTTCTAATATTCTAAATCCACCTTGGATCAAATCAGGTGTATTATTTATGGGCTCATCAAAATTTATTACTCCAGAGTTACTATATTGTGATTCACTTTTTTTAAACTTGTTTGTATTAATAAAAACACATAAAGAGCTACACAAACCTCTTTGTAATCGAAGTTTTTCAGCTGCTCTAAAAATATGGTTTGATAATGCTTCTTTTAAACTTTGTAAATCAGTTACCGTTTCTCCAAATGAACGCGAAACCGTGATAGATTTTTTAGAATGAACTTGTTCTAAATCTAAAGCTGAAATACCTCTTAATTCATACACTATTCTTTTCCCAACAACAGAAATATGTTGTTTTATGTGATTGGGATTAGCTCTCTGTAATTGCAAGGCATTATTTATACCAATTTTTTTCAATCTATTTGCCCAACCTTTTGATATCCCCCAGATTGTTTCAAGTTCTAAATCATTTAATACTTGAGTAATTTGGTTTGGATCTTGAAGGTTATAAACTCCTTCATTTACATATTTTTTTGCTATTCTGTTAGCTAATTTTGCTAACGTTTTAGTTGGCCCTATTCCCACAGAAACGGGTATACCTGTCCATTGATATATTTTTTTTTTCATAAAAATCATTTTTTTATAAATATTACTTTTATTAAATCCATCTAAACCTAAAAAAGCTTCATCTATAGAGTAGACCTCAACGTCTGGTGTGAAGTGATAAAAAGAGTTCATTACTCTAGAAGACATATCTCCATATAAAGTGTAATTAGATGAATAAACTATTACCCTATTTTTTTTGATTAAATCTTTCCATAAATGCAATGGTGCACCCATAGGAATACCTAAAGCTTTAGCTTCATTTGATCTAGCTATGATACATCCATCATTATTTGATAAAACAACAACAGGTTTATTATTAATAAGTGGATTAAAAACCCTTTCACAGGATACATAGAAATTATTACAATCAACTAATGCATACAATTTTGTTTACCTTTTTTAGTAAACAGAATGAATAGCTGTAACAACTACTCCCCAAATTTCAATGTTCATATCTTCTTGTATCTCAATTGGTTTATATAAAGTATTCTCTGGCATTAAAATTAATTTTCCAGATTCTTTATATAGCCTTTTAACAGTCATGTGACCATCAACTACAGCAATAACTATTTTGCCATGTGAAGGTTTTAAACTTCTATCTACTATCAATATATCATTATCATTAATTCCAGCGCCGATCATAGAATCTCCAGTGACACGAACAAAAAAAGTTGCAGCTGGATGTTTAACTAAATGGCTATTTAAATCTAAATTTCTTTCTAAATGATCATCTGCAGGTGAAGGAAACCCAGCAGATATTTTACAACTATACAAGGGTAATTCTGAATCTGAATGAACCACTTCATCTTTCAAAAAATTAGGTAAATCAAATATTTTAACACTATCTTGAGGTGAATAATGTCCATTTAAAATTAATATCTCTTTTGTTTTTTCTATACTTTCAATCATTTAATTCCTCTTTGTTCATGTTTTGTTCTATTTATACATAAAAAAAGATGATTGAAAAGTTTTTTCAACAATAATTAAAAAAATATTAAGATTTTTTATATTTATCTATTAATGACTCTAGATCATGGTCAACATTTTCGTCATAACCATGTTTTGATGAAAAAAATGCTAAGGTCATTAAACCTGAGCCAATAATAAAAGACATAACAATGCAAATTATAATAGCAAAAAATCCGTGATTACTAATACTTATAAAATCCCAATTAAACCATAGTTTAATAGCAAAATATAATACAAGAAATAATACTGCTAAAAAAAGAGATATAATTATCTTATTTTTGGTAGAAAACATAAGTATAAAATCAACTTTCTACCGACAACTGATTTTGAACAAGATTATACCAGTAAGAAACACCTAATGGAATAATTTCATCGTTAAAATCATATTTTGAATTATGTAACATACAACCACTTTTCCCTTCACCTGCTCCTAACCATATATAAGCTCCTGGTTTTTTTTCAAGCATGTAAGCAAAATCTTCAGCACCCATAGATGGTACAAGATTATCTTTAACATCTTTCGTTTTAACTACTTTTTTTGCAACTTCAATAGCAATGTCACTTTCCATCGAAGTATTAATAGTAACAGGATAACCCTCATTAATTTCAACCTTTGCAGTACAACCGTAAGCATTTGCAGTCGAATTGCAAATATCAATAAATTGTTCTTTAACTAAGGATCTTGTTTTAGGATTCAATGTTCTTATTGTTCCAATAAAATTAGCATCTTGTGGAATAATATTAAAAGCTGTACCAGATTCTATTTTAGTAACGGAAACAACAACTGGATCAAGAGGATTTTGTTTTCTAGAAACTATTTGCTGCAAAGATTGTATCACGCCAGAAGTAGCAATTATTGGATCAGATGCATGATGTGGAGAAGCAGCATGACCTCCAACACCATTAATTAATACTCTGAATTGATCAAATGACGCCATTACGGGACCTTTGTGAACAGCTATTTCTCCAACATCTAAACCTGGCCAGTTATGTAACCCCCAAACACTTTCCATTGGAAAATTATCAAAAAGACCATCATTAATCATTTTTAAACCACCGCCGCCGCCTTCTTCAGCTGGTTGAAAAATAAAATATACTGTACCACTGAATTTTTTTTCTTTTGAAAGAATTTTTGCTGCACCAAGAAGCATAGCAACATGTCCGTCATGACCACAAGCATGCATTTTTCCTAAAAACTTTGACTTATAGTTAAAATCATTTTCTTCTTCAATGGGAAGTGCATCCATATCAGCTCTTAAACCTATTGAACGATTACTTTTATGTTCTTGAGAGTTAGATCCTTTTAAAACACCTATAACTCCTGTTTTTCCAATCTTATTATGAACTTCTATCCCAAATGATTTTAGCTTTTCAGTAATAAACTCTGCAGTCCAATTTTCTTCATAACAAAGTTCTGGATTAGCGTGAAGTTCATGTCTCCAAGTGGTAACCTCTTCATGAATCTTTTTAATGTTTTCTGAAATATTCATTGTTTAATAATGTGTTTGAGTATAATGAATAAAAACTAAAAAACAAATGTTTCTATAGATATATATTTAAATGAAAAATCCAAGCACACTAACTCAAAAAATGTTATTTGTCTTTTTGCCATTTTCAGCTGGTTACTTTTTGTCATATGTTTACAGATCTACTAATGCAATTTTAGCTCCTTATCTTAACCAAGACTTAGGAATTAATGCGGAACAACTCGGCCTAATTACTTCAGTTTATTTTTTAACATTTGCTTTATTTCAATTACCATTAGGAATTCTACTTGATAAATTTGGAGCAAGAAAAGTACAAACCGTTTTGTTTGTTATAGCATCATTGGGTGCATCATTATTTGCATTAGGTGATACTGTATTTTCTTTAACGGTAGGAAGAGGTTTAATAGGCTTAGGCGTTTCTGGTGCTCTAATGGGTGCTTTTAAAGCGATGTCTATTTGGTTTCCAAAAGAACGACTAAGTTTATTAGTTGCATTATTTTTAGCTGTGGGAGGGTTAGGAGCAATCTCAGCATCATCACCTTTAGAATATCTACTTCAAATAACTGATTGGAGAACTATTTATTTTGCTTTATCTTTAACAACCTTAATAGTTGGTTTTTTAATTTTTATAATTGTACCAGAAAAAAAAATCACATATGAAAAAGAAGAACCAGTATTAAAAGTACTTAAGATAATTTACACTAACTATCATTTTTGGAGAGCTGGCCCTTTAGCAGGTTTAGTAGGTGGAACAACAATGGCAATTCAAGGCTTATGGGCAGGGCCATGGCTTGCTGATGTTGGAAAATTCAGTCAAACAGAAATAGCTGAAATCCTCTTTTTATTCACAATATCTATGACAATTGGAATAATACTTATGGGTATCATATCAGATAATTTAAGACAAAAAAATATTTCAACAATTAGTGTCATGGTTGTAATGATAATTATATTAATTATCCCAACTGCTGTTATAACTTTTGGGTTACTTCCAAAAGCAATATGGCCTTGGGTTTTGTTTAGCTTAACCTCTTTTTGTGCAACATTATCATATTCAGGATTAAGTGACTATTTTCCATTAAATTATGCAGGAAGAGTTTCAACAGCTGTAAATTTAATAACATTTATGGTTGCCTTCATTGCTCAATATGCAATAGGAGCAATAATGCAGTTTATTGAGCCAGGCAAAATGACTGGCTACTCATTATTCTCTTACCAGGTAAGCTTTGGTATTTTTCTTGGGTTAATAATAGTTTTATTAATTAATTATTTTATTATGACATATTTTCAAAGTACTAAGGATAATATCTCTGGCATTCCCAAAGATTAGGGTGATCTGATGGTTTTAAAATAAATCTATCATGTAATCTAAAATCTCCATCTTGCCAAAATTCAAACTCATTTGGTACAATTTTGAATCCACCCCAATGCTTTGGTCTTGGTACATTCTCATCAAATTTATTTTTGAACTCTTCAACTCTTTTTAATAACGTCTCTCTATTTTTTAACGGTTGTGATTGAATAGAAGCCCAGGCCCCTATTCTACTACCTAATGATCGACTTTCAAAATATTGATCTGATACTTTTTCGGGGATTTTATCAATTTCACCGACAACCCTTACTTGACGATTTATAGACTTCCAATAAAAACATATTGCAACTTTACCTGTTTCAAAGATCTCTCTAGATTTTCTGCTTTCATAATTTGTATAAAAAACAAAGTTTCTATTAATAATATCTTTCAATAAAACTGTTCTTACAGATGGAAATCCATTTTTAGATACAGTAGCTATTTGCATAGCGTTAGGATCTCTGATTTCTCTATCTTGTGCTTCTTTGAACCATTTTTGAAATAGTTCGATTGGGTCTATTTTTTTATTTAATTCCATGATTTATTATGTTCAAATTTTTGCCATATTTGTAAGTAATATATAATTTAATTTATAAGGAATTAAAGTAATGAAATTTATATTTAGTGTTTTATTTATATTTTTATCTACTGTTAGCTTCTCAAAAACAATAACTACGCTAACAAATGGATATGTAGAATCAGTAGAAGTTTTAAAAAAATATGTAACTCAGAATATACCTAAAAGAGAAAAAGTGTGCGAAATTAAAAGAGTTCCTGTACAAAAAGCTTCTCAAGGGTTTGGAGCTGATAATTTAATTGGAGCTTTAATTGGAGGTGCAATTGGAAATAAAATTGGTGAAGGTGGTGGGAAACAGGGATCTACTGCTATAGGCGCCTTGATTGGTTCAGAAATAGTAAGAAATGATAAACAAGCTAGAGCAAACAATAATGAATTTGTTGAAAAAGAAGTTTGTAAAATTCAAAATATTACATATACAGAGACATCCGAGCAAATAACAGGTTACAAATTGAATATTGACGTTGACGGCGAAATTTTAGAATTCATAAGTAATAAGTCTTATAATCCCGGTGATACAATAGGCATTAGAAAAAAAGTTAGTTATTCCTTAGATTAATTTAAATAATTTTATCTGTTTAAATTTATAATAATCTATTATAGTAAATAAATTTATAAAAAGTGTATCTATATGAACAATTTAATGAAAGATAAACGTGGCTTAGTAATGGGAGTTGCTAATGACAAGTCTATTGGTTGGGGAATTGCTAAAGCTATTGCCGACCAAGGTGGAGAGCTTGCATTTACTTATCAAGGTGAAGCACTAAAAAAAAGAGTTATTCCATTAGCAGATAGCGTAAATTCTGATATAGTTCTTCCTTGCGATGTCTCAAACGATAAAGATATAGATAATACTTTTAATGAGCTAAAAAAAAAATGGCCTAAAATTGATTTTTTAGTTCATGCTATTGCTTTCTCAGATAAAGATGAACTAAAAGGTGAATATATCGATACATCAAGGGAAAATTTTTTAAATACTATGGATATTTCAGTATATTCATTTACAGCAATTGCTCGACGAGCAGCTATAATGATGCCCGATGGTGGATCATTATTAACTTTAAGTTATTATGGTGCTGAAAAAGTGATGCCACATTATAACGTTATGGGGTTAGCTAAATCTGCTCTTGAAGCTTCTGTTAGATACTTAGCTACGGATTTAGGTAAAGATCAAATTAGAGTGAATAGTATTTCTGCAGGGCCAATTAAAACTCTTGCAGCAAGTGGAATTGGAGATTTTAGGTATATTTTAAAATGGAATGAGTATAATTCACCAATGAAAAGAAATGTTACATTAAACGATGTTGGTGGCAGTGCTGTATACCTGCTTTCTGATATGTCAACAGGTGTGTCTGGTGAAACTCATCATGTGGATTGTGGTTATCATGTTGTGGGAATGAAAGCAATTGATGCTCCAGACATGACACCTCCTAAGAATAATTAATATAATGTCATATAACTCATTTGGTAATTTGTTTAGATTTACAAGCTATGGTGAAAGCCATGGACCAGCTATTGGATGCATAGTAGATGGAGTTCCACCAAATATTGGCCTTAATGAAAAAGATATCCAAAAACTTCTTGATAGAAGGAAACCTGGGCAATCAAAATTTGTAAGTCAAAGGAAAGAAAGCGATAAAGTCGAAATTCTTTCAGGTGTTTTTGAAAGTAAAACAACTGGTCATCCTATTGCATTAAATATAAAAAATGAAGATCAAAGAAGTAAAGATTATAACGAAATTTCTAATAAATTTAGACCAAGTCATGCCGATATAACATACCATGAAAAATATAAAATTCGTGATTATAGAGGTGGTGGAAGATCAAGTGCAAGAGAAACAGCTGTGAGAGTTGCTGCTGGAGCAATTGCTTTCAAAATACTACAACAACGATTTCCTAAAATATTTATTAAAGCTAATGTAATTCAAATAGGAAAAAACAAAATTAACAAAGACAATTTTTCATGGAATGAAGTTGATAATAACCCATTTTTTTGTGCGGACAAAGAAACGGTTCCAATTTGGGAAAAAGATTTGAATTCATTAAGAAAAAGTGGAAATAGTACTGGTGCAATTATAGAAATTGTAGCTGAAAATGTTCCAAAAGGTTTAGGGAGTCCTATTTATAAAAAACTTGATTCTCAAATTGCAGAAGGATTGATGTCTATAAATGCTGTAAAAGGGGTAGAAATAGGATCAGGCTTTAAATCAGCATCATCTACTGGAGGTGAAAATAATGATGAAATATTCCCAGATAATGATGGTGGCTATATTTTCAATTCAAATAACGCAGGTGGAATTTTAGGTGGAATTTCAACAGGTCAACCAATAGTTGCTAACTTCGCTGTAAAGCCAACAAGCTCTATATTAATAGAAAAAAATTCGGTTGATACTCAAAATCAAAACACAAAAATTATTACTAAAGGCAGACATGATCCTTGTGTCGGAATTAGAGCTGTACCAATAGCTGAGGCTATGATGGCTATTATATTAGTAGATCAAATTATGATGCATGAAGCACAAATTGGTTCTTTAGCTAAATAAATTTTCAAATTACTTTTTACCATAAATTAGAAATTCTTTATTGCCTTTTGGCCCAAGTATAGGACTGTCAATAATACCATTTATACTTATATCAATTTCATTTTCAAAAAAAGCTCTTATATCATCCACAACCATCTGATGGTGTTCAGCATTTTTTACAACACCTCCTTTTCCTAAAAGGTTTTTCCCAATTTCAAATTGTGGCTTAATTAAACTAATTATCCAGCCATTATTTTTTAAGAATTTAATATTTGGTTTTATGACTTTTTTTAAAGATATAAATGATACATCACAAACAATAGCATCTAATTTATCAGTAATTATATCACTATCTAAATACCTTGCATTTGTTTTTTCTAGAACCTTTACACAAGTATTATTTCTAATATTCCAATCTAATTGTCCATAACCAACATCGACACTATAAACTTTGTTTGCTCCTTTTCTAATTAATACATCTGTAAAACCTCCCGTACTAGAACCTATATCCATTGCTACAATATCAGTACAATCAATATTAAATTCTTTTATAGCTTGATCTAGTTTGTAGCCTCCACGTGAAACCCACATTTTATCTTTTTGTTTTAAAATTAAATTACAATTCACTTCAACTTTAAAGCCTGGTTTATCAATCCTTTGTGAGTCAATAAATACATTTCCTGACAAAATTAGTCCGATTGCTTCTTGTCTGCTTTTCACAAGATTTTTATCAAAGAGCAATTTATCAATACGGACTTTAGTTATTTTTATAACCTTTGTTGATCTTTAAATTTAATTTAAATTTTTGAGATTCTATATCTAATTTAATCTTATTATATATACCATTTATATCTAAGTTAGCTTCTACTAATTGTTCATTTTGAGAGGCATGTTCTTGAAATAAATCTGGTAAATTTAAAGTTCTGATTATCTTAGAATTTGTATTTAACAAATTACTTGAAGTGATAATATTTAAGCAATGAGAGGAAAAACCACCCCTAGATCCCTCTTCAACTATAAATAAAATTTTATGATTTTTATAAAGATTTAATAAAAGATCTTCATCAATTGGCTTTGCAAATCTAGCATCAGCCACAGTTACATCATATCCTTCAGATTCAAGCTTTTTTGAAACTTCTAATGCTGTTTCTAATAAAGTTCCAATAGATAAAATAGCTATATCTGTTCCTTCTTTTATTATTCTTCCTTTTCCAATTGGAAGTTTTAGCAGCTTTTTTGAAATTTCCATTCCTGTAGCTTCGCCTCTTGGATATCTGCAAAATATTGGTCCCGAATTATATAAAGAGGATGTATAAACCATGTCTTTTAATTCGTTTTCATCGCTTGGAGCCATAACAACAACATTTGGTAAACAAAGTAGATAAGCTAGGTCAAAAGCTCCAGCATGAGTGGATCCATCTGCACCAACTAAGCCTGCTCTGTCTAACATAAATTTTACAGGTAATTTTTGTATTACTACATCATGAATAACTTGATCATAAGCTCTTTGAAGAAAAGTAGAATATATTGCAACAAAAGGTTGTATGCCTTGAGACGCAAGTCCAGCGGCAAATGTAACAGCATGTTGTTCAGCTATACCAACATCAAAAAATCTATTTTCAAATTTTTCTTTAAATTTGTTAAGACCTGTGCCTGATGGCATAGCAGCTGTAATAGCTGTTATTTTTTCGTTATCTTCTGCAATATTACATAATGTATCTGCAAAAACTTCAGTATAAGTTGGAACATTTGAAGATGATTTAATAGAATTTCCAGTTACAACGTTAAATTTTGAAACAGCATGATATTTTTCATCCGAAACTTTTGAAAACGGATGACCTTTTCCTTTTTCAGTGACAACGTGAAGTAAAATAGGTCCGTGTCTAGACCCACTATTTAAATTTTTTAAAACCTTAACTAAAGTCTCAACATCGTGACCATCTATAGGGCCTAAATAAAACATCCCCATTTGACTAAAGAATGTATTGTCCTGTGTTAAAATATTTCTAGCTATGTCCTCAGCTTTTTTTGCTGTTTGACCAATCTGTTGAGGGAAAATTTCAACCATTTTTTTTGCTATTTCTCTAACAGAATTAAAGGGTTCACTAGACACTATTTTAGACAAATAATTGCTTAAAGCACCAACTGCTGGCGCTATTGACATCCTATTGTCATTTAAAATGATAATCATATCGCTATCTAATATACCTGCATTATTCATGCCTTCATATGCTAATCCAGCACTCATAGCTCCATCACCAATTACAGCAATAATTTTATTTTTTTCTTTTTTGATATCTCTAGCTACAGCCATACCTAATCCAGCAGAAATAGATGTTGACGAATGTCCAGCACCAAAATGATCATGTATTGATTCACTTCTTTTAAGAAAACCAGAGATACCATCTTTTTGTCTTAAAGTATGAAGATCTTTTCTTCTACCAGTTAAAATTTTATGTGGATAAGCTTGATGTCCTACATCCCAAATCAATTTATCTTTTGGAGAATTAAATACAAAATGAAGCGCTACAGTTAACTCAACCACACCTAAACCAGCTCCTAAATGGCCACCAGTTTTTGATACAATCTCTATTAATTCCTCTCTCAACTCTGTGGACAAAATTTTTAAATCTTCAATATTAAGACTTTTTAAATCTTCAGGGGAGTTTATTTTTTCTAAGAATAATTTTTTCTTTTTTTTGTCTGACATTACTTTAATGGCTTCTTTTAACTATGTAATCTGCTAGTAATACAAGATTTTTTGCATGATTGCCAAAAATATTTAAAGATTCTATTGATTTTTCTAGACTATGATTCATTTTTTGGATTGATTTTTCTTCACCATAGTAATTTACAAAGTTTGGCGTTTCATTAGATTGATCTTGATGAACAGGCTTACCAAGTTCCTTTGAATTACTATTTAAATCTAATAAATCATCTTTTATCTGAAAAGCTAATCCCAAGTTTCTAGAGAAATTTTGTAGCTTTTTTATTTGATCATCTTTTGCATTACAGATAATTGAACTTAAAGTTCCGCAGCATTCTAAAAGAGATCCTGTTTTCTTTTGTTGAATCCAAAGTATATTATCCTCACTTAAATCATTGTGTGTAAAATCTATATCTGCTTGTTGTCCTCCAACCATACCACAAAAACCAATAGCTTTTGATAACTCAAAAACCAATTTTGAAATTTTATCTCTATTTTCAAAATTTTTTGGATTTGAAATCAATTGAAAACCCCAACTTTGGAGCGCATCTCCAGCTAATATTGCAGTAGCCTCATCAAACTTTTTATGTGTTGATTTTTTTCCTCGTCTATAATCAGAATTATCCATAGCTGGCAAATCATCATGAATTAATGAATATGTATGTATCGCTTCTATAGCTGAAGCTATAACAATTAGTTCATTCTTTTTTTTTTTATTAAAAGTTAAATTATTAATGTCTGAAACAACTTTACCAATTTCAATTACAAGAAAACTTCTAATTTTTTTCCCACTTCCTAATATAGAATACTTTATAGCTTGTATAAGTTTCTTGTTTAAACCTTCATTTCTAGGTAATTTTTTTTTTATAAAACAATCTACTTCTTCACTATTTTTTAATAATGTATTTTGGAAGTTTTTAAATTTTAAATTCACTCATCTAAACTTTGTTTAAGATTTTTATTTTTATTTTCTTTTTCTTCTATCTCTTCAACTTTTAGTTTGGCTTCATTTAATCTTTTTTCACATTGATCTTTTAAAATTGATCCTTTCTCATAAGCTTTGATGGCATCATCAAGAGAAATATCTCCTTTTTCAAGATTAACTACAATTTCTTCTAGTTCCTTTAAAGCCTCTTCAAATGATAATTCTTTTTTCATTTTTCACCTTAAATAACGATAAATAATTTTATCTAGAGGTGTCAATTATTATATGATTTAAACTTTCTTGAATTTGTTTAAACATACAATCTTCGAAACCTGAATGAGATCCCTCTTCTACAATTCTTAAATTTGATGCCAACCAATTTTTTGATAGTTTATAAGCATTGATAGGCGGACAAATTATATCATGCCTTCCTTGTATAATATCGCATGATATTTTGCTAACTTTATTTATATTTTTTAAAATAAAACCATCTTTTATAAAGCAATTATTTACAAAGTAATGTGCTTCAATTCTTGCAATTGCTAATGATTGTTCTCCAGACATTTTTCTTTCAACATACTTTAATGTAGAACATGAACTTTCATAGGAATTCCATTTTGATGCTAAATCATGCACAATTTTTAAATTAGATTGATTTAGATTTTTGTGGTACCATTTCAAAATATCACTTTGCTCTTCTAAAGATATTTTTCTAGTAAAGTTATTATGTGCTTCAGGAAAAAAACTTTTCATTCCATATAAGAACCAATCAATCTCCTTCTTTGTTCCTAAAAATATACCTCGTAATATAAAACCTAGACAACGATTTGGATTTTCTATTCCATATAATATAGCTAGTGTACTTCCCCAGGACCCTCCAAAGATGAACCATTTATCAATTTCTAAATATTTTCTTAATTTTTCAATATCTTTAATTAATTCGTTCGTATTGTTGTCTCTTAATTCCGCTAAAGGTAAACTTTTACCAGAACCTCTTTGATCAAAAAAAATAACTCTATGAGTTTTTACATTAAATAACTTTCTATGAAAAGATGAAAAACCAGCACCTGGACCTCCATGTAAAAACAAGATTGGAATGCCATTTGGATTGCCAAATTCTTCATAATATATTTTATGAATATAACTGACTTTTAAGTGACCTTTATTAAAAGTCAAAACGAGACCTTACTTGATCCTCTTAAGCAGCTTCTTCAGCGCTATCATCAATAATTTTTTCTAATTTTGTTGCAGCATCAGATTTATCAACATTTTGAACAGCTGCAAACTCACCAGCAAGTCTTTCTAATGCAGCTTGATACATCTGTCTTTCAGAATAGGATTGTTCGCCTTGATCTTCTTTTTTATACAAATCTCTTACAACTTCAGCCAAAGAGACTAAACTTCCAGAATTAATTTTAGTTTCATATTCTTGAGCTCTTCTTGACCACATTAGCTTTTTTACTTTTGCTTTACCTTGAAGTGTCGTTATAGCTTCATCCATTTGAGCCTGGCTAGAAAGTGTTCTTAAACCAGAAAATTTAGCTTTATCTAATGGAACCCTAAGTGTCATCCTATCTTGCTCAAATCTAATGACTAATAATTCTAGGTTTGTATTTTCTATTTTTCTTGTTTCTGTTCCGATGATCTTGCCAACACCATGACTTGGATAGACAACAAAATCCCCAGGAATAAAATTATTATCTTTAATTTTGGACAATTAAATCACCTATGAAATTAAATTTGTATATTATTTTGATTAAAAAATAAGCTTATATCACAAAATAAGAAAGAAGTCTATTGAAATTATATATTATTCTTTAAAGAATCTTTTAAATTTATCTTTAACTTCAACAAAATCATCAGCATCAGGTGGAGCATCTTTTTTTTCTGTGATATTTGGCCATTTTTCAGACATGTCTCTATTAAGAACCAGCCATTTTTCGGCTCCATCTTCTGTATCAGACTGTATAGCGTCCACAGGGCACTCAGGTTCACATACACCACAATCAATACATTCATCCGGATGGATAACTAGCATGTTTTCACCTTCATAAAAACAATCCACAGGACAAACTTCAACACAATCTGTATATTTACATTTTATACAATTTTCATTTACTATATATGTCATAGATTGGATATATATATTACTTTTTTAAAAGTTTCTACCCATAAATTTTTCTAATTTTCTTCTGCTAGATTTAGTAGGTCTTCGTCCAAAACTTATCTTTTTAATAAATTTATTTTCATTATTATTTCTCATAAAAATCGGGGTTACATCTCTATAATGAATAATAGCTTCTTTGAATGGACCTCTCCTTAGTGGAATTTTTAAAATTTTTATCTGTTTAATTAATTTATCATTTTTAATGTTAATGACATCCCCAATTTCAATAACTTTATTTTTCTTTTTAATTAAAAAATTATTTACTTTGAATGAACCTTTTTCAATTGCTTTTGTTGCCATTCCTCTAGTTTTAAAAATCCTTAAATAGTAAAGTAGTTGATCTAGCCTAATATTTAAATCTGATGAATCTTTAGATGTCATGATTTTAATGATTTTAAAATATAAAAGGGTGAATCTTTATTTAAATCAAATTTACTAACTTTATTTTTTTTTATTTTAGATTTCCTGGAATTTTTGAACTTATTATTGTTTGTTTTTTTAAAATAATATTCGTCATCACTTTCAGAAGTATCTTTTTTTAAAAACTGATACTTCAAAATTTCTGTAATAAAATTTTTTAAATTATCTTTAGTGGAGCCTGCAATAGATAGCATCTCCTCTGTGATTTTGAACTTTGTTTTTTTTGCTTCATTTCTAACCAATGCTGCTAATCTCTCATAAATATCTATTCTCAAACAAATATGACCAGAAGGTATATAGCCAATGAAAAAATAAAAATCTGCTTTAATAGTTTTGTTAAACTTACAATTTACACGACCTTCATCAGGTACATGATCAACATAAAATTCATTATTATATAATGACCATAGAATTGCTTTTAATTTTATTATTTTTGGTTTTAAAACTATAGGTAAATATATAAGATTCACACCTAGACGAATTCCTAATTTTGCAATTGCTAATCGGTCATTTTCATTAATTTTTTGAATTTGAAAAGGAATATTTTTAACTAATGTATGTCCAAGCCCTTCAAAAACATGGAAATTGATAGCCTTAACTTTGGAAGATAACTCAACAACTTTATCATCTTGATCATTATCAATTTTATTGAGGTTTTTTAACTTAAGACAATTAGCTAAGGTTTTATTAATTATTTCTGAAATTGATTCTTCACATTTTTTTTGAATTTTAGTTTTTTGATCTAAAGAAAGCATATCAAAATTTTTTAAAATTATTTTAGGAGTATAAATATTATCTCCTTTAGTCAATCTTCCAATTGAACTTTCCATCCACAAAATATTACCACTATTATCTATTTTTAGAGCTTCTTCAGAAGAGTTTATAAATTCATTTACTTTTTTATCTAATTCTTTTGGTAAAGCTTTTCTTGCAACTGTCAAAATTCTTGAAGAATGTTCATCATTTGAAATTTCAGGGATGAAATCAAAATTTCTCAAATAACCAACTTCTTGGCCTTCAACTAACACTTTGCCATCAAATTTTATGACAGCTTCTAGATCTATTTTCTCATTCATTTTTTTAGATAATACAGCTATTTTTTTATCAACAAACCGTTTTGTCAACCTTTCATGTAATTCATCTGAAAGTTTATTCTCAATTTTTTTTGTCTCATGTTGCCATAAATTGGCATCTTTTATCCAATTTGTTTTATTAGTTATATATGTCCAAGTTCTAATATTTGAAATTCGATTAATCAGTGTATCTATTTCACCATCTAATCTTGAAAGTGGAGTTATTTGAGACTTAAGCCAGTCATCTTCAATTTTTCCATCTTTTAATATACTATAGAGTTGTTCTAATAATTGAATGTGTCTATCTGAAAAAATATTTCCAAAATCAGGGATTTGACAAATATCCCATAATAATTCAATCAAAAGTTTATCATTTTTATTTTTATTTACATGCTCTAATTTTGACAATTCTCCCAAACACAAAAAATCGAGTGCATTTCCTTTTTTTCTTAAAATATTCTTGCCTGGTTGTTCTTCAAGAGAGATAAATAAATTTTTAATTGAAGAAAAATCTAAATTAGAATTTCTCCACCAAATATGTGATAAAGCGTTGAATTCATGATTTTCAACCATTTGTACTATATCTTTATCAAATTTAAGTTCATCGCTAATAACACCAAATGTACCATTTTTTGTTGATCTTCCAGCTCTTCCAGCAATTTGTGAAATTTCAGTTGCAAAGAGTTTTCTAGAATTATTTCCATCAAATTTCATATCTGATGCAAATGCAACATGATCAATATCTAAATTTAATCCCATACCAATGGCATCAGTAGCAACTAAATAATTCACATCGCCACTTTGATACATTTCAACTTGATGATTTCTAGTTCTAGGCGATAATGCTCCCATAACAACTGCTGCACCACCTTTTTGTGTTCTCACTAGTTCAGCGATTCTATAAATTTCCGGTATCGAGAAAGTTACAATTGCTGACCTTTCTTTTAATCTAGTGATTTTTTTTACGCCTGCATAACTAAGTGTTGAAAGTCTTGGCCTAGTTTCGATTTTACAATCTGGTAACAACTTTTGGATTATTTTTTTAATGATTTCTGAGCCTAGAAATAGTGTTTCTTCTTCACCCCTTGCATTTAATAATCTATCCGTGAATACGTATCCTCTCTCTATGTCTGAAGCTAATTGAATTTCATCAACACATAAAAAAACAACTTTTTTTTCAACCGGCATCGCTTCAACTGTACAACAAAAATACTTTGCGTTTTTTGGAATAATTTTTTCTTCACCTGTAATAAGAGCCACCTTGTCTAATCCAACAACATTTACTGCCTTATCATAATTTTCTCGAGCTAAAAGTCTGAGTGGAAACCCTATCATTCCCGAAGCATGTGAAAGCATTCGTTCCATGGCATAAAAAGTTTTACCCGTATTTGTAGGGCCAAGGATAGCTTTTAGATTATTGTCTTTAAAATCAGGGTTGTCCATTACATTAATTTTATGTTTTGTTGTATTAATTAATATTTATAATAAAGTTAGAACATTATCAAATTTATGGAACAATAATATGAAAAACAGAAAAATAGTTATTACTGGTGCGAGTAAAGGAATAGGAAAAGCTATCGCAAAGAAATTTGCACAGGATGACTGCGAAATATATCTGATTTCTTCTAATGAAAAAACACTTCAAAACGCATACAAAGAAATTAACGAAGGTAATAATTCTAAAATACATTATTTTGCTACTGACCTTAAAACTGAGCAAGGATGTAATGATGTAATTGCAGATATACAAAATAACTTCAAAGATTTAGACACTATAATTTTTTCAGCTGGTGATACAAAAAGTGGTGATTTCTTATCTCAACCTATTAATGATTTTTTTGATGGCTTTGATCTGAAGTTTTATAGTGTTGTTAGATTACTAAAAGGTTTATGGATAAATTTACAACAAAAAAAAGGATGGGTTGTTGCAATAAATGGTCAAATGGCAAATACACCAAATCCTAATTTTACAGTTGGTGGGGCTGTTAATTCAGCCCTAGAAAATGTCTGTAAAGCTCTATCCAAAAGAGGCATTCAAGACAATGTTAATATAAATGTCATCCACCCAGGACCAACATCAACTGAAAGATTAATTTCTATAATTCAAGCTACTGCGGATCGGGAAAATATATCATTTGATAAAGCAAAAGAAAATGCTTTAAAAGCTTCTGGACTTGATAGATTTTCTACTCCAGAAGAAGTAGCGGAATTGACCTATTTTTTATGTAAAGAAAATGTAAGACATATTAATGGAACATCTATAACATTAGATGGTGGAATTAAACCTACAATATAAAAATATAGAAAAAAAATGCCAAAAGTATCTTCAGTATTTATTGAAACTCTAAAAAACCATAAAGTTGATAGATTTTTTTGCGTGCCAGGAGAATCTTATTTACCTATCATGAATGAATTAGTTTCTAATCCAATTATTGATGTTGTCACCTGTAGACATGAGGGTGGTGCTGGATTTATGGCAGTTGCAGACGCAAAGTGCACTGGAGAACCAGGTATAGCTTATGTTAGCAGAGGTCCAGGAGCAACAAATATTTCCATTGCCGTTCACTCAGCACACCAGGGTGGAATTCCAATGATAGTATTTGTAGGTCAAGTAAGTAGAAAAAATTTAGGCAAAATGCATCTACAAGAAATGGATTTTACTAAAACATTTGCTGATATGACAAAATTAGTTGAAGAAGTTAAAAATCCTGAAGATTTACCAAAAATAGTCTCTAACTCATTTAAAGTTGCTAAAGAAGGAATTCCTGGACCTGTTGTTATATCAATTCCAACAGATGTACTTGAGGCAGAAATTTCAAATAAATCAGAATATCCAATAAATTTGATTGACCCTGAACCTAATAATCAAGAAATTGAAGGAACACTTGATCATATCAAAAAGGCTCAAAAACCAATATTAGTTGTTGGAGGTGAATTACAATTCTCAAAAAAGTCCAAGGTTCTTATAAAAGAAATAGCCCAAAAATTTTCATTGCCTGTTTTATGTACTTATGAACATCAGGATTTAATTGATAATGATAGTATTTACTATGCTGGAGAATTAGGATTAAGACCACCTGAACCCATTAAACAAAATGCTCTTCAAGCCGATTTAGTTATTTGTATTGGCCATCAAATGAATGGTGTTCCAAATATGGGTTACACATTTCCAAGTAATACACAAAAATTTATTCATGTATTACCTGAAGAGCAATTTTTTAATAAATTATTTAAAACTGATATTTCTATAATCTCCAAAGGAGAGAACTTTTTAAATAAACTAAACAGCACTGATTATATATCTAATAAAAATACGGATTGGGTTAATGAATGTCACGATAGATATATGAATAATAAAGCAACCTTAGACATTCGAAAAGCTGAAGATGGTTTAGATTTTGGAGCTTTGATTGATGAATTAGGAAAACAAGTTCCTGAAGATAGTATAATTACAAACGATGCAGGAAACTTTACGAGCTGGATGCATCATAGATTTCCATTTAAATCTAAAATGAAATTAATAGGATCTGAAATTGGTGCAATGGGAATGGGTATACCTGCAGGCATTGCCGCATCATTAAGAAACCATGACAAAAAAGTCTTTGTGATTGTTGGAGATGGAGGTGCTTTAATGACAGGATCAGAATTAGCTACAGCATCACTAAAAAAGGCAAAAATCATTGTAATTGTTGCTAATAATAATCATTATGGAACCATAAGATATCACCAAGAAGTGCATTACCCCAAAAGAGAACATTATGCTACGACACTCTTAAATCCAAATTTTGCAGAATATGCAAAAAGTTTTGGACTTAAAGGTTTTACAATTAATTCAATTGATCAGATTCAACCTACTTTAAAAAAAGCGATTGATCTAAACGAAACTGTTTTGATTGAGTATAATATGAGTTTAGAAATTAATACTAGTACTACAACCATAGAAGAACTTCAAAATTAGAGACTAATTCTTTAAGACTTTAAAAACTTCAGTATGATCAGAGTTTTTCCCAACTATTTTATAAGACTTTTTTAAGTATTCTAGCACTTGTTTTGATAATGGATTGTCAGAACTCATCTTTTTAATTAATTGATCAGCAATCGAAACATCCTTAATCATCAAATCTAGTGCAAAACCAGAATTATATTTTTCAGATACTACAAATTTTTCTAACTTAACTTCTGTTGTATTATTTTTTCCAGTTGCACCATTAATTATTGCAATAAAGTCCTTTGATTCAATGCCATATTTTTTAGCAGTATTTAGAGCTTCAAAACTAGCAATCAATCCTGCTGCAGAAACGTAATTATTTAATGATTTCATAGCATGACCAGAACCCAAAGGTCCGGCCCTTTTTACACTGCCCATTACATTTAATATTTTATCGACTTTATTTATAGTAACTTCGTTACCACCAACCATTATAATTAATTCACCAGTTATTGCTCTTGCAACTCCTCCAGAAACAGGTGCATCAATAAACTCAATATTTTTTTTAATTAATTCATTTCCTAAATTTAAAGTGTCGTTAGGGTCACTTGATGACATGTCTATCATAATTGACTTAGTTCCAAAATTTATAAGTTCTTGAACTACTTTATTTACAATTTTACCATCAGGTAACATGAAGATTATCACTTCTTTATCTGAAAGCTCATTTATAGATGTAACAATATTAATCTCATAATTATCCTTAGGTTTTTTTATGTCATATCCACATACATTAAAATCTGCTTTAGATAATAAAGGAGCCATTGCTGATCCCATTGCACCCAAACCTACAAAACCTATTTCTTTCATCTGTTAATCTCCATTATTATTCAAAAAAAATAACTTTTTCTTTTCTCAAATTTTCAATTTCATTTTTATCATATCCCAAATCAATCAATATTTCTTTTGTCTTATTACCAAGATTTGGCGCTTCAAATTCACTTTCATTATCCCTTTCATTATTAAAATACACTGGTAGGCGAGGATACATCAAATCACCTTCAGTTGAATGCTTATAGGTTTTAAAAAAATTGGTCTTTTTAAGATGCTCATCAATAAATAGATCTTTAGGTTTATTTACTTTCATAGAAGGAATATCAATTTCTCTAAGTTTTTTAATCCAGAAATTTGTTTTTTCTTTTTTAAGTTCTTTTACAAGCAAAGAATAAAGCTCATCAACATTCTTATTTCTATTTTCTAAAGTTGAAAATTTTTTTGTTTTAATTAGATGTTCTTTTTTAATAAATTTTAAAAACCTTAACCATTGTTCGTCATTATAAGGCAATACCGCAATAAATCCGTCTTTAGTTTTATAAGGTTTTCTATTTGGAGAGGATTGTCGTGGATAAACTGGTTCATCTTTTGGAGGCAAAAAATTATAGCCATATAAATGTTCTACTAAGGTAAAATCTACCATTGTCTCAAACATAGGTACTTCTAATTCTAAATCTTTATTATCTTTATTTCTTTTAAATAAACTTGAAACCACACTTAACGCTAACATGAGACCTGTTGCTTTATCTGCAGTTGCTCCTGATGTATAAGATGGTTGATCAGAATATGCTTCTTGATAACTAGCCATACCACTCGCAGCTTGTATTATATCATCGTATGCAGGTAAGTCTCTATAAGGTCCATTACTAGAAAAACCAACAGCAAAGGCAGTAATAATTTTATCGTTGTATTTTAAAAATGTTTTATGATCAAACCCAAGTCTTGAAAGAGCAGACTTTCTAATATTAGAAATAAAAACATCGGATTTTTTTATAAGATTAAATAAAATGTCCTTTCCTTTTGGAGTTTTAAGATCAACTGATACACTTTTCTTATTTCTATTTAAATTTAAAAAAACAGCCCCCATAGATTTATTTTCATATGGACCAATATATCTTGTATTATCGCCTTCAAGAGATTCAATCTTGATAACCTCAGCCCCTAAATCGGCAAGTATCCTAGTACAATAAGGAACCATGAGAATTGAAGATAAATCTAAAATCGTTATACCTTCTAATGGTCGTATCATTTTAAAACAATCATCAATTAAAAATGAACTGATAACGTGTCTTTAGGCATCATTTTTGGTGGTGAAAATTTTGTAAGATTTATTCCCTCAACTGCAGTAGTGTATTCATCAAGTGATGGTGTTCTTCCAAGTATAGCAGATAAAACTACTACTGGCGTTGAAGCGAGCAATGACTCACCTTTCTTTTCACTTGAGTCTTCAACAACTCTACCTTTAAAAAGTCTAGTTGAAGTTGCTAAAACTGTATCTCCTTTAGATGCTTTTTCTTGATTGCCCATACAAAGATTACATCCAGGCCTCTCAAGGTATAAAATGTTATCATATTCTTGACGAGCATTTTCTTTTGGATTTTCATCATTAAATTCAAAACCTGAATATTTTTGAAGAATGTTCCAGTCACCCTCTTCTTTTAACTCATCCACAATGTTATAGGTTGGTGCTGCCACAACGAGTGGTGCTTTAAATTCAACATTACCCTTGTCTTTTTCGAGATTTTTCAACATTTGGGCCACAATCTTGATATCCCCTTTATGAACCATACAGGAGCCTACAAAACCTAAATCAACCTTTTTTTCAGCCTTATAATAAGAAATTGGCCTTATTGTATCATGAGTGTAACGTTTCGAAACATCAATATTATTAACATCTGGATCCGCTATCATTGGTTCGTTAATTTCATCTAGATTAATAATTACTTCATTAGAATATTTTGCATTATCATCAGGAGTTAATGCTGGCTTAGTACCATTTTGAATTTCGTTAATCCTCTTATCAGCGATTTTAATAAGGTTTTCTAACATTTTGTTATCATTATCCATCCCTTTATCAATCATCACATTAATTCTATTCTTAGCAATTTTTAATGATTCTATTAACGTATTGTCATTGGAAATACAGATTGAAGCTTTTGCTTTCATTTCAGCAGTCCAATCAGTAAAAGTGAAAGCTTGGTCTGCTAATAAAGTACCAAGATGAACTTCAATTATTTTTCCTTGAAAAATATTATCTCCAAACTGCTGAAGCATTTGAGATTGTGTTGCATGTACAATATCACGAAAATCCATGTGATCCGCCATTTTTCCAACAAAGGTAACTTTTACACTTTCAGGTATTGGCATTGACGCTTCGCCAGTTGCTAAAGCTAAAGCAACTGTTCCAGAATCTGCCCCAAAAGCAACACCTTTAGACATTCTGGTATGGGAGTCTCCTCCAATGATTATTGACCAATCATCAACAGTTATATCATTTAAAACTTTATGTATAACGTCAGTCATAGAATGATAAACTCCTTTTGGATCTCTTCCTGTAATAAGTCCAAAATCATTCATAAATTTCATAAGCTTAGGGGTGTTTTCTTGTGCTTTAAAATCCCAAACTGAAGCAGTATGACACCCTGATTGATAGGCACCATCAACTGAAGGTGAAATTATAGTTGCAGCCATAGCTTCCAATTCTTGTGATGTCATTAATCCTGTTGTATCTTGAGACCCAACAATATTCACTTTTACTCTTACATCAGATCCTGCATGTAAAATGGCGCCTTTTTTAACACCTAACACGTTAGCATTAAAGATTTTTTCTACAGCAGTTAGTCCTTGATTTTTATTAAAAATTTCTTTTGAAGGTGCGAAAGCAGAATTAAGTTCTACATCCAATACCTTACAAGCAAAATTTTGAAGCTTTTTTCCAAACACTATTGCGTATGAACCACCAGCTTTCATAAATTCTAATTTTTGTGGAGTAAAAGAGGATGTTAAATCAGCAAGCTCTTCATCTCCATTTTCATTAAACAGCTTTTTTTGTTTAGAATTAATTTTTAAAATTGTTCCTGTTTCTACTGAGTACTTTTCTTCTAAAACAGGACTATTATCATTGTTAAGTATAGCTTTACCATCTGAACCAATTTTCTTAACCCAATTTTTAAGGTCAACTCCAATTCCACCTGTTACCCCAACTGTTGTAAGAAATATAGGTGAAATTCCATTAGTGCCTGCTACAATTGGTGCAATATTAACAAATGGAATATAGGGGCTTGCTTTAATTCCAGTCCATAATGCAACATTATTAACTCCAGACATTCTAGATGATCCAACTCCCATTGTTCCTTTTTCTGCAACAAGCATTACTCTTTTATTTGGATGCTTTTCTTGTAATTTTTTAATTTCAACTTGAGCTTCTTCAGAAATCATACATTTACCATGTAATTCTCTATCAGCTCTGGAATGGGCTTGATTTCCAGGAGAAAGCAAATCAGTCGAGATATCACCTTCTGCAGCAACATATGTAACAACTTCAATTTCTTCTTCTACCTCAGATAAGTTTGTAAAAAATTCTGCTTTTGCATAACTTTCTAAAAGTTGCTTTGCTATATTATTACCTGTTTTAAAAGCTTTTTCTATTCTTGAGGTATCTGCATCATATAAAAAAACTTGTGTTTTGAGAACATCTGAAGCTTTTGTAGCTAAAACAATATCTTCACCCAATGCAAAATCTAGTAAAACTTTTATAGAAGGTCCACCTTTCATATGTGACAATAGCTCAAATGCAAAATCAATTGAAATTTCATCAATAGAAATTTTATTACTGATGATTTCTTTTAAAAATATAGCCTTTTCTTCTGCCGCACTAGTTGTGCCTGGTAAGGTATTGTATATAAGATAATTAAGACAATCTTTTCTGTATTCACTATTATTATCTTTTATGTGAGAAACAATTTCTTTTAGTAATGATCCATCATCGATTGGCTTAGGTTTTAAAGATTGCTTTTTTCTACTCTCAATTTCATCAAGATAGTTTTTATATAATTCCATTATAATTCCGTGTTTTAATTTTTTTGGTTATGAAAATATTATCAAAAAATATTTATATCAATATAACTTTTTAGTAACTGTAACGTCAAGTTTACTGAACTTTAAAAAGTAACTTAATCATGTATCTAAAAAAGAGTGCTTTGAAAATAGAAAGATGATTATATTTTAAATTAAAAATTAGTTAAAATAGTATTAAATAATTATATATGCTTTAAGAATAATTTAACTATTACATGAAAACTGGATTGCAAAACAATATGATTTTAAAAGATATATCCTTGACTAGAGGATTAAAAATTATTTTTTCTAGTCTTAACATAGAGTTTTTATGTCCAGGATTAAACATTATAAAAGGTGAAAACGGATCAGGGAAAACAAGTCTCTTAATGATGATCTCCACTCTGTTGCAAGAAGATAGAGGAACAATTATTAGATTTGGGAAGTTAAAAAAAAATAATTGGCTGAATGAACATATCTTAATAAAGCAAAATAGTTCTCTAAGTGATGAGCTTACCATTGAAGAAAATCTGAAAATTTGGTGTGGCCTTAAAGGTTGGAATTTTAATACTGATAAAATTCAAAAAAATTTGGAACATTTTGGTATACTTAAATATAAAAACTCTCTTGTCTCTGAATGTTCTTCAGGAATTAAAAAAAAAGCTGAGTTATGTAAATTAAATTTTGAAGAAAGTTTTAAATTGAAGTGTTGGCTACTTGACGAACCTTTAAATCATTTAGATCAAAATGGTATACTTTTTTTAGAAAAAATTATGGGCAAGTTCATAAACATGAATGGAACAATTTTACAAACATCTCATGAAAAAAAAATTAATCATAAAAATTTTAAATTAATCAAACTTTAAAAATCTATGAACATTAATTTTAAAAATATTTTAATAGCATTAATTGAAAAAGAATTTAAATCTTATATACGATCAATAAATAATTTAATGAACATGATCGTTTTTATGATAGCAATCATAATCTTATTTCCATTAACAATGGGGCCATCAGAAGAAAAACTTACTCTTGTTTCTAATGCAATTGTTTGGATAGCATTAATAATATCAATTATTCCAACACTAGATAAAATTTACATTGGTGATTTTAAAAATGGTTGGCTAGAACAATACTATTTCTCCCCATTACTATTAGAAATTATAATCTTAATAAAATGTTTTGTTTTTTGGTTTTTTTTAATTATTCCTTTATCAATTTTTATTCCGATTTTTTCTATTCTTTTAAATATTCCCTTTCTAATAATTTTTTGGAACATTATTATTTTTGCAATTGGTAGTTTAGGTTTTTGTTTAATTGGTTCAATATGTTCTTCTTTAACACTTGGTACTAAATCAAATAATCTAATATCCCCTTTGTTGATATTACCTCTTGCAATTCCTATATTTATATTTGGAAATGGAGTTGTCGAAGCAGTGAAGTCTAATTATGACCCGTTACCAAACCTGTATCTATTAATTACAGTTTGTTTAATATTACTAGTAATTTCACCTTTGATTTCAGCGTATTCAATAAAAATAGCACTTACAAGGTAAAGATAAATGATTAATTATTTAGCCAATCCAAATCGATTTTTAAATTTTATAAAACCTATAGAGTTTAGCTTAGGATTTTTAAGCTTTTTATTTATTTTTATTGGTTTATATCTATCACTGTTTAATAGCCCAGAAGACTATCAACAAGGTGATACAGTTAGGATAATGTATATTCATGTTCCTTTTGCGTGGTTTGCATCTTTCCTATATTTTAGCATAAGTATTGCAAGTATTTTTTTTCTAATATGGAAACATCCTTTTGCTGATATAATTGCCAGATCCATCGCTCCTCTAGGTCTTATTTTTTCAATTTTAACAATCTTAACTGGTTCACTTTGGGGCAAACCAATGTGGGGCGCATGGTGGGTGTGGGATGCAAGGTTAACATCGATGCTAATTTTATGTATATTCTATTTTGCATATATTGGTATTTCTAATGCATTCCCAAGAAAAATTGATGGTTCAAAACCTGCTGCAATCCTTGCAATAGTGGGAATGATTAATCTTCCAATTATAAAATTTTCAGTTGATTGGTGGAACACATTACATCAACCCGCAAGTATTATAAGATTTGATGGCCCTTCAATTAATCAAGAGATGTTAATTCCACTTGTTTTAATGTTGTTAGGGTTTCTATTTATGTCAATTTTTGTGATCTTAATAAATATTAAAACAAACCTGATATTCAAAAAATATCAATCTGAATTAATTAAAATAGGATGATTGTATGTTTGATGTTTTAGATTTTGGAAAATATAATTTATATATCTGGTTAAGTTATTCTATAAGTTTTACATCTATATTAATTTATTTTATTATAATTCATGTTAGATATAAAAAAGCTTCAAGCTTGTTAAAAAGTTTAAAAAACAAAAAATCTTAATAAAATGAAGCCAAAATCTCAAAGATTAATAATTTTATTTTTTTTCATAAGTCTTTTGAGTTTATCAACATTTTTAGTTTTAAAGTCTTTGGAGGATAATATTGTCTATTTTTATTCTCCAACTGATATCAATAAAAAAATTTTATCTAATAATATTGATTTATCAAAAAAAATTAGAATTGGTGGGTTAGTAAAAGAAAACAGTATTTTAAAAGAAGGTAAAAAAATTTCTTTTAAAATACATGACGGAATAGATGAAATTTTAGTGACCTATAATGGAATATTGCCTGATTTATTTCGCGAAAAACAAGGTATTGTTGCATTAGGTAAAATAGAAAATAAGAACTTTAGTGCGATTGAAATTTTAGCAAAACATGATGAAAATTATATGCCAAAAGAAGTTTCAGATATGTTGAAGAAAAATGGAAAGTGGAAAGGAAAATAAAGTTGATTTATGAAATTGGTCATATCAGCATTATAATAGCTAGTTTTTTATCTTTCTTATCAATTGGAGTATTTGCTTTTCATTTTTTTAGAGAATATTATTTTTTTTCTACATTAATTAAAAACTTTTCTAAAATTTGTTTTTTCTTTGTTTTGATTTCATTTTTAATTCTTGAATATGCGTTCATTAATTCTGAATTTTCATTAGATTTAGTTGTCAAAAATTCTCATAGTACAAAACCTTTAATTTATAAGATCTCAGGATTATGGGGTAATCACGAAGGTTCAATTTTATTATGGACATTAATTTTATCATTTTTCACATATTTAATTGCAAAAAGTAAATCTATAAAATCTTCTGCATTTCATATAGCTGTATTAGGTGTTCAAAACATTATTCTTTTTTTATTCTGTATTTTTCTTTTATTCACTTCAAATCCCTTTGCAAGAAATATAGATCCTCCTTTAGAAGGATTTGGCTTAAATCCTTTATTACAAGATCCTGGGTTAGCATTTCACCCACCCTTACTATATGTTGGATATGTAGGTTTGTCCGTTTCATTTTCATTTGCTATTGCTATCCTTTTAAACAAAAAAGTTGAATTTGAGTGGTTTAATCATCTTAAACCCTGGACACTTCTAACATGGGCCTTTTTGACTGGTGGTATTTCTTTAGGGAGTTGGTGGGCATATTATGAATTGGGATGGGGAGGATGGTGGTTTTGGGATCCAGTTGAAAACGCATCTCTAATGCCATGGTTAATTTCTACTGCATTGATACATTCAATAACAGTGACTCAAAAAAATAACCAGTTTTACAATTGGACTATATTACTCGCAATTTTTGGTTTTTCTTTCTCACTTTTAGGAACATTTATCGTAAGATCTGGTTTATTAACCTCTGTTCATGCTTTTGCTTCAGATCCAACAAGAGGAGTATTTATTCTGGTAATATTAGCATTATCTACTCTAATACCATTATTGATTTATGGATTTAAAAATACTCATCAAAATGAAACAAAGTATTTTATTTTTTCGAAAGAAACAGGACTTCTTTTAAATAATATATTTTTAATAACTTCAACATTAACAATATTGATTGGAACATTATATCCTCTTATTTTAGAGACTATAACAGGTTCTAAAATCTCTGTAGGAACAGCCTATTATAATGCAACATTTTCTCCAATTATGATTCCCTTTATAATGATTATGTCCTTCGCTCCATTCCTTGGATGGAAAAAGACTCCCCAAAAGTCTTTGTTAAGAAATATGTTAATAATATTTATTCTAGCTTTTGTTTCTAGCTTCATCATTTTTAAATTTAATAATACTTCTATTTTTGGAGTAATATGTGGTTATCTATCAATTCTTTTATTTTTTTCTATTGGATTTGCATTTTTTAAAAAATTACAAAATCTTAAAACATTACCTTTAAATTATTATGGTATGCTAGTTGCTCATTTAGGCTTGGCAATTTTTCTATTTGGAGTAACAGGAGAGCAATTCTTCAAAAAGGAAAGTTCAAACCAAATTAAAATTAACGAAGTGATTAATATTGGAGATTATAGCGTCAAACTTGAAAATGTTAAAAATTTTAAAATAGACAATTATTTATCTGAAACTGGTTTATTTAAAATCACAAAAGCTAAAAAATTTATTGGGGAGGTAAAATCAGAACAAAGATTTTACCCTGTTGAAAAAACTAAAACTACTGAAGCAGGCATTTTTAATTTTATATTGAGTGACATTTATATAACTATGGGGGAAGGTAATTTAAAAGAGGGATGGGTGGTAAAAGCGTACTTTAATCCTCTTGTAAAATGTCTTTGGTTTGGTGCATTTATAATGGCTATAGGCGGCATTTTATCTTTATTCTCTAAGACTAATAGAAAGTATATATAAGTTGAAAATTAAATTTTCTAATTTTTTACCTTTGTTGATCGTAACTTTTTTCATGTTAATTTTAGCAATTAACCTAAATGTAAAAAAAGACGATAAAAAAATAGATCAACTCAAATCACCATTAATAAATCAAAATATTCCAAAAAACCCTATTAGACTTTTTCAAAAAAATGAAATTGTTGAGCTAAAAAATGTTTACGATGAACTTTATGCTATAAACTTTTTTGCTTCATGGTGTCTGCCATGTAAAATAGAAGCTCCAGCAATAAAATTGTTATCAAAAAAAATACCTGTTTTTGGAATTGCATTTAAAGATGAGGAAAAAAATATTTTAGATTTCTTAAAAACTTTTGGTAATCCATATGATAAAATTGGTATCGATAAAAATGGATTTTTAGGTATTGAATGGGGTGTCTATGGAATTCCAGAAACTTTTATAATTAATAAAAAAGATCAAATAATTTATAAATATACTGGCCCCTTAGAAGTTGATGAATTAGAAAAAAATATCTACGAATTGATAAAAAATGAAAGATAAAAAAAATTTTAAATTATTGATTTTATTTTGTTTAATTTTTTCTATTAGTTTGACTTATCCAAAAATTTCTAAAGGCAATGAACAAACTACAGAAAAAAGATTAAATGAAATTTCAAATAATGTAAGGTGTTTGGTTTGCAGAAATCAAAGTATTTATGATTCAAATTCTGATTTCGCAAATGACATAAAAAAAATAATCATCATACACCTAAAAGACAATAAATCTGATGAATTTATTTATAAATTTTTAAAATCAAAATATGGTGAATATATACTTTTCAAGCCACCCTTTCAGATAAACACCTTAATATTATGGATCCTTCCTTTTATTTTAATTATTAGTGGGCTAATATTTTTTACTTTTAAATTTTTAAAATTTAGAAAAAATGATTAATTATCTTTTCATTTTAATTTTTTTAGGATTAATTTTTTTCATTATTTTAACAAAATTAATAAAAGAAAATGAAATTAAAAAATTTAAAAAAATAAATTTTCTTTCAATTTATTTATCCTTATTTGTATTTTCATATATTTCAGTTTCTATCACTTACTATTTTTTAGGCGCTCCAAATATTTCAAACTCTATGCTCTTAGAAATTAAAGAAAAAAAACAACTTGTTAAACAAGAACAATTGAAAAAGATTAAAAAAACTAAAAATGACTTAAAGATAATAAATAAAATGTTACAAAATGATCCACAAAATTTAAATTTGTTATTAGCAAAAGCATCAATGGCAGCCATTATTCAAGACATTGAAACAGAAATAGAAACTTTAAAAAAAATTATTAAAGTTAATCCTATAACAAACGTTAAATCTCTGTTAGCACAAGCATATTTAAGAAAAAATGATGGAATTGTTAATGAATTTATAAAAAAATTAATTGATGAAGTTTTATCCGAAAAACCTAAAGATCCAGGAGCAAATTTTATTTTAGCTAAATATTTAAATCAAAATGGAAACAAAAATAAATCTAGAAATTTACTTTTAAAAATACTTAAAAATCTTGATGTTAAAGGCCCATGGCATCAAATCTATAAGGATGAATTAAATATCAAATAACTTATTCTTGTTGATATTTTTTTATTATTGGAATTGAAAATAATCCGAAAACTACCGACAAAACAGGTATACCAAAAGCTTTAAAAGATACCCAATCATCTGTACTTAAATTTCTCCATGCAATCTCATTTGCTATTGCCATTACAATAAACATTGCGATCCATAACCAAGTCAGTTTATTCCAACCTATCGTATCGAGTTTAATCGAAGACCTCATCACAACAGATAAAAAGTTTTTTCCTAAAAATTGTCCAAATAATAATATTAAAGCGATAATTAAAGAAACTACGGTTGGTTTAATTTTGATAAAAAAATCATTATCAAAAAATAATGTAAGACCACCAAACAAAACAACTGCTAAACAACCAAATGCTGCTAACATCGGAATATTTTTGAAAAAATACCAAGATATAATTAATGCTATTATAGTGCTTATAACAAGAACAGCTGTTCCAGCGAAAATACCATAAAAATAGTTAACACCAAAAAATAAAATCAGTGGCCCCAGTTCCAATAAGGATCTATATGTCTCTTTTTTTTCCATTCATTTCTCCATTAATTTTATTATGCAGCTTGTCTAAGAGAGATCATTTTTTCTATCTTATCCGTAGCAAACCTTAATTTGTCACCTTTTAATTTAAAAAAACTTTTATCTAAAATATTGTTTCTCCATTCACGAGAAAAGTACATATTATTATATAGACCCAAAATGTGTCTTGTTATTAAATGATCATTATTATCAAACAAAAATTGATCTATATAATCAGCAACTTTAAATGCAACTGTTCGCCTAGATATATTTTCTCCATTTGAATCTCCATATATTAATTTATCAGCAAAACTTAAAATATAAGGATTTTTGTAAGCTTCTCTTCCCATCATAAAGCCATCTAAATTTAAATCACGAGTATGTTGAATTCCAGCCTCTAAAGAAACAATTCCACCATTCAAGATAATAATTAAATCATTATTTTCTTTTTTTAATTTTTCAACTCTTTGATAATCTAAAGGTGGTATTTCTCTATTTTGTTTTGGACTTAAGCCTCCTAATATAGCTTTCCTAGCATGTATTATAAATTTTTTTACCCCCGCGGTAGAAGTGATTGATACAAACCTATCAAGATCCAGAGATGACATGTTATCAATTCCAATTCTACACTTAATTGATACCTTTAGGTTTGAATTATTTTTTATTGATTTCACACAATCTGATACTATTTGTGGACTTGCCATCAAACAGGCTCCAAAATTACCCAACTTCACTCTGTTTGAAGGACAACCAATATTTAAATTGATCTCAGTATATCCATATTTTTCTACAATCTTAGCAACTTTACCCAATTTTTTAGGATCATTCCCCCCAACTTGAATTATAGTTGAGTTATCAAAGTAGTTTGAAGACAATAGTTTGTGTTGAGGTCCATATAATATTGCATCAACAGAAATCATTTCAGTGAATAGAATTGCTTTTTTAGTTAAAATTCTATGGAAATATCTGCAATGTTGATCAGTCCATTTCATCATTGGGGCAATAGAGAAAGTCATTTTTTAAATAACCTAATTTATTTTTTTACCAAATTTATTAACAGCATCTGAAGATAACTTTAATCCCAGACCTGATTCTTTATTCATATATAAAATACCGTTTTCAATTTTTGGAGGATTTTCAAAAAGTTCAGCTTGAAGAGGATCTCTTTCTGGATCTGTAAAAGATTCAACTATCAAACCTGATGGACTAGCTGCCACAATATGAGCATGAATAAAACAATCATGGTGTGGTGCTATATCTACGTGATTTAATTCACATAGGGCCGACAATTTTTTTCCTCCACTAAAGCCACCAAACATAGTACAGTCAAATTGTAAAATCTGTATCGCTTGTTCTTCCAAAATTGATCTACATCCATAAATTGTTATTTCACTCTCACCACCAGATAGTGGAATATCTGTTTGTTGAGATAATAGTTTTAATTCACGTCTATCATCTGACCATCTGACTGGTTCTTCGAGCCATCTCGGATTTAATGATTTTAATTCCTTTGCACCTTGAATTGCTGTTTTTAAATCCCAAGCTCTATTAACATCAACCATCAGATCATTATCTTCTCCAATGATTTCCCTAACAATCGCCATTCTTTCCATATCTTCTTTTAAAGATAAACCTCCTATTTTACCTTTGAAACCTTTATGCCCTTGTTCAACTAGCATCTTTATTTCATCTCTTAACTCTATATTATCTTTTCCATCTCTATAATAGGCACAGGTTACGTAGCAAGGTACTTGATCTCTATATCCACCAAATAATTTATAAAGAGGAAGATTTGAAAATTTTCCTATTATGTCCCAACATGCTATATCTATAGCAGCAGATATTCTTATTAAAGTCTCTTTACTCCATTTTTTTTCAAAAGATAATTTTTTTGCTGTCATACCAAAAATTTTATCATAAATTTTCTCTGGTGAAGTTGCATCCATTCCAATAATGTGTTCTAAAAATCCTGATTTTATTGTATTTATAATTGGGTTTATATCAGCATAAACAGTGCATATACCAAAGCCTTCAATGCCTTCATTTGTTTTGACTTTAACCAATAACTCATTTGCTGTTGGAACGATAAAATGACTCACCCAGTGCGGTCTTGATTCATCTGGCCCTGTTAAAACAAATGCTTCTATATTATCAATTATCTGTTTCATAAAATCACTTTCTAAATATAATAATTATTAAAAGTTTTTATTTGTAAAATGTATATAGACTTCTTCTGTTTTAATTTGTAAGAGAGAAATATGAAAAAAACAATTAGAAATATGATTAATCAACAAAATGATGATCTAATTTTTCTTACATCTGAAAAAAATGAAAAACTCTCTTATGGAGAATTTAAAATTTTTAACGAAAAAATATCTCGTCAGTTAGCTGCTATTAATATAATAAATAGTGACAGAGCTGCAATTGTTTTGCCAAATGGGCCTCTCATGGCAAGTTCTTTTTTGAGCATCTCAAGCTATATGTCTGCAGCACCTTTAAACCCTTCATATAAACAGGAAGAATTTGAATTTTATCTTGACGATCTCAAGCCTAAATTTCTCTTGGTTGAACCAAATTCAAAAAGTTTAGCTGTAATTGCTGCTAAAAATTTAAATATACCTGTTTTTAAAATGAGAATTTCTGATAATCAACCTCTAGGAACGTTCGAATTATTTGATAAAGAAACTGATTATAAAAATCCATATGATTATGATGAGGCTTTGGTTCTACACACATCAGGAACCACCTCAAGACCTAAAATAGTTCCGTTATCAAATTTAAATATTTTTACATCTGCGGTAAATATTTCAAAAAGTTTAAAATTAACAGCTGATGATCACTGTCTAAATATAATGCCTTTGTTTCATATACATGGTTTAATTGCTGTCTTAAGTGCTTCAGCAAAAGTTGGTGCATCTGTTTGCGCAAGTAATGGTTTTAATGCTCTTAAATTTTTAGACTTAGCTGAAACACAAAATATTACTTGGTATTCCGGAGTACCCACAATGCATCAAGCAATTTTACTTAGGGCTCAAAAAAAATCAGATAAAGCAAAACAACTTAATTTACGCTTTATTAGATCATCATCTGCATCACTACCACCTGCTATTTTTGAACAATTACATGATATATTTCAAACACCTGTAATAGAAGCTTATGGTATGACTGAAGCAACTCATCAGATGGCATCAAATCCACTCCCTCCTGCTATTCAAAAACCTGGCTTAGTTGGAATGCCAGCAGGTCCAGAAATTTGTATTATGAATGATAAAAATGAAAAATTATCCCAAGGTGAAATTGGTGAAATTTGTATTAAAGGGGATAATGTTACTAATGGATATGAAAATAATCCTGAAGCTAACAAACAATCATTTGTAAATGATTGGTTTAAGACTGGTGATGAAGGTTTTTTTGATGAAGATGGTTATCTTAAAATTTCTGGGAGATTAAAAGAGATAATCAACAAAGGTGGTGAAAAAATATCTCCTTTAGAAGTTGATAATATCTTAATGGATTTTCCTCCAATTGATCAAGCGTTATGCTTTGGATATAAAGATAAAATGCTAGGAGAAGATATTGCTGTAGCAATAAAACTTAAAGAAAATAAAAGTTGTACGGAAGATGATATTAAATCCTATGCAAACGAAAAATTAGCCAAATTTAAAATTCCAAAAAAAATATTTATTGTCGAGGATATTCCTAAAGGTGCAACAGGGAAATTACAAAGGATTGGATTAGCCAAAAAATTTGGACTAGAATAATTTATGAAAAAAATATGTATATTTGGTGCTGGAGCTATTGGTGGTTATTTAGCTTGCTCATTAAAAAAAACAAATAATAAAATTTCAATAGTTGCCAGGGGTCAACATAAAGAAATCATTGAAAAAAAGGGGTTAACTCTAATTAAAGATGAAATCAAAAGATCATTTCATTTTGATATATCTGAAAATGCAAGTGACCTAGGAAAACAAGATTACGTTTTTATAGGTGTTAAAGCTCAATCTATACCACTAATATTAGATAACTTGTCTCCTATACTTGATGAAAATACAACTATTATATCCGCTGTAAATGGACTTCCTTGGTGGTATTTTCACGAAGCAAAAACTCAAACTAAATTAGATAATACACATTTAGAAAGTGTAGACCCTAAAGGAAAAATTTGGAGCACCTTGAATCCAAACAGTGCCATTGGTTGTGTAGTTTACCCAGCTTGTGAAATTTTAGAACCTGGTATTATAAAACATACTGAAGGCGATAGATTTTCACTTGGTGAACCTAACGGAATGATTTCCGAAAGGTTAAGAGAAATATCAAATATTTTAATTGATAGTGGATTAAAAGCACCACAAAAGAAAAACTTAAGAGATGAAATTTGGATTAAGTTATGGGGTAATTGTTCATTTAACATTTTAAGTGCATTGACAGGATCTACACTCGATGAGATTGGGGAAAATCCAGCAATATTAAATTTAATAAAAAAAATGATGGAAGAATGTAAACTTGTTGGAGAAGAAATTGGGATAAAGTTTAGGGTTTCAATTGATGATAGAATTAAAGGTGCAACTTCAATTCAAGGCCACAAACCTTCAACGGCACAAGATTTAGAGGCAGGAAAACCATTAGAAATTGACCCTATAATTGGCTCAATAATTGAAATTGGCAAGAAGTTAAATATAAATACTTACAATTTAGAACAAATGTATAATCTTCTTAAATTTAAAGGAGAATTATTAGGAATTTATAAAAAAAATGAAGAATTAGAAAAAATATTACATTAAATCTTTTCAAAAAAATTTCTTCCTTGTTTATCCTCTATCTCGACTACCCAAGCATCAGTGTCAATTTTAATTTCTTTTTCAATTAATTTTTGAAGCTTTGGATATTCCAATTCTATTTCTTTATGTAACTTGATATATTCAATTATTGATTTATTTTTTTTTAGAGAATAGGAATAATTTCTTCTTAAAAGTTGACCTTTGCCGTTCAACAAATCAATTTTTATTAGAATGATCCCTGAATCTGGATCACCCTTTTTTACTACAAAAACTGGAATTCCGTCTTGTTGTGCAATTTTAGTTACAGATTTAATTATTATCTCTGTTTTTAAACTATCTTCCATTTTAATTAAAAATCACTGCATCTTCCATTCTTTTCCCAATCACCGTATCTAGTAGGTTCTTTACCTTTAGGCCCCCCAATTTCCTTATAAGAAGTAATTTTTATTTTTTCTGATTTATTAATTTTTTTATTTTTGTTTGAAAGTATTTTTTTTTCATTTTTTTTTTCTTGTTTCATAAAAACCCTTTCGGTTTTATTTTAAATAAAGCTATATAATCATATATATGAATTCTGATGTAAAAAACAAAAAAAATATAAGATTTGTTGCTTTAAAAATATGGGAATTGCTTTTTATTAAAAAAAATAAACTGAGTGATATCTTTAGAAATGATAAATCTTTTAATAGCTTAAATTCCAAAGATAGATCATTTATCTATTTTTTAACACATTTAGCATTGAGAAATCATAATCAAATAAAATTCTTTCTTAAAAAGTTTGTAAAAAAACAAGTTAGTAAAAACTTATATTTTTTAGATGGAATACTCTTATTAGGTACAGCAGAAATTATTTGGTCAAGAACACCACACTATGCAGTTTTAAACTCTTACGTGGATTTATCAAAAATTCTTTGTGGGGTAAAATATTCAGGCTTCATTAATGCTGTTCTACAAAACATAGTTAGACAAAAAGATAACCTATCTTCAAGTAATTGGGATATAAAAAACAATTACCCAAAATGGATGTTAAATAGTTGGGAAAAACAATATGGAAAAATAAAAACCACAAAAATGTTAAATGTTTTAAACAAAGAACCTTACTTAGACATAATTTGTTCTAAAAAAATGAATATTGAAAAAAAAAATAATTTAATAAAATTTTTAGATGGGCATGAAATTTATCCAAATGTAATTAGGAGTAATTATAAAGGAAAAATAAATGATATTTTATATTTCAATAAAGGGATTTGGTGGGTTCAAGATTTAAGCTCGTATTTACACATAGAATACCTATTAAAATTTTTAAAAAAGATAAATAAAAATAATGAGTTTTTAAAAATCTCAGATATTTGTGCCGCTCCTGGAGGTAAAACATTTCAACTTTTAGATAATGGTTATGAAATAGTAAGTAATGATATAAATAAAAAAAGATTAAATATAATGTCAGACAACTTGAAACGTCTAAATTTTAAATCAAAATTAATTTCTGTAGATGGAAGAACTTACAAATTCCCAGAAGAACAAGATATAATAATAATTGATGCTCCTTGTTCATCAACAGGAACAATTAGAAAAAACCCTGATATTTTAATTCGAAACAATATTATTGACTTAACGAAGCTTCAAAGAATACAACAAGAATTACTAAAAAATGCTGCATCAAATATTAAAGTAGGTGGATATTTAATGTATATTGTTTGTTCTTTGGAAAAAGAAGAGGGTGAAGATATTGTAAATAAATTTTTGAAAACAAACACTAATTTTCAAATTTTAAATCTCAATCAATATGTTCAAGACTTAAAAACAACTTTAAAATTAAATACTATGGGTTATTTAAAATTCCTTCCTATTGATTTTAAAGTGCATCAAAATGATCATCTTGATGGTAATAATGGTTTTTTTTCTGCAATAATTGAAAGAAAATTTTAGATGATAAATTTATTCTCAAATAAGATAAAAAATTATCTATTTAAAAAGAAATTAAAATTTATAGATTCAGATGACCCACATATTATTTTCTCTGATATTTGGAGTGGTAACTCTCAAAATGGAGAATTAATTACAAATGCAAAATACCCTATCAATGAGATACAAAACATAGATAACTTTGACTTTTTAAGAGATCTTAAATCATGTGGAATTTTGAAAACCCGGTCGATAGCTAGAAAGATTGTCAATCATTGGATTGATAATAATAAAAATTTATTTTCTAAATCCTTTAAGCCCAATTTAATAGCCGAAAGAATTACAATTATGTGTATGACTTATTCATGGTACGCAAAAAGTGGTGACATAAAATTTCAAAAAAAAAATTTAAATTCAATCTATATTCAATTAGAATTATTAGATTATTTATTAAAAAAAAATACAAATTTATATAATTTCAAAACAATAAAAGGCCTTATAATAGGAAATATTTTTTTATTTAATGATTTAAATAAAATAAATTCATTCTTGAATCGGCTCAAAACTTTATCTGAAAATTTTATTTTAAAGGATGGAGGACATTTATCTAGATGCCCTATGATCCAATTAGATGTTTTAAGAGATTTATTAGAGATTAGATCAGCAATAGCAACGAATAGAAAATTAAACTCGCCCATTATTCAAACTTTAGTGAAAGTTATGGGAGATTATTTTAAAATTTTTTGTGTAACTAAGGATTCATTTTGCAGCTTTAACTCTGGCTCGTTAATAAAAAAAGAAAAAATTTCTGAAACTTTAAAACGATTAAGTGGAACTAAATATAATTTTTCATTTGTTAGACACTCAGGTTATATTTCCATTTCTTCAAATAATTTAAACATGATCCTTGATGCAGGAAACAAAGACCTTTTTTATAATAATAAAATTTTAAATAACAAGGCTAGTCTATGTGCTTTTGAACTTTTTTATCAAAAAGCTAAAATTATAACAAATGTTGGTAGCTTTTATTTTAAATCAAACAACAATAATGATTTGAGAGCTATATCTTCAACAGCTGCACATAGTTCTCTATCTATTGATGATAGAAATAACCTTGATTTAACAGGTCTAAGAAAAATCAATCACCTTGAAGTAAAAAAGAATGAAGATGAAAATGGATATTTAGTTCAAGTATCACACGATGCTTATAAATCTCTTTTTGGAATTGGTCATAAAAGAAGACTTTTTATTTCAAAAAAAACTCCATATTTAATTGGAGAAGACGAAATATTTTCTATAGGTAACTATGGAATCAAACCAAAATTTGCTACAATAAGATTTCATTTACATCATGAAATCAATCCTATTAAATTACACAATCAAAATTTATTGCTTCAAAATTCAACAAATAAAATTATCGGTAAATTTTTTTCATCCTCAGATAATATTCAAATAGATAATACTATAATATATCAGAATTCTGAAAGATATGTTAGTAAGCAAATAGTGAATTTAGTTGAACTAAAAAAAATTAGAGAATTAAATAAGTTAATAATAAAATGGTCTTTAAAATTCGAGAAATAAAATGACAAAATTAAAAATAAAAAATGCACTAATTTCTTTAACGGACAAAAACAAAATTGAAATTGTTGCCAAAAAATTGAAAGAACTTGATATAAATATAATATCTACTGGAGGTACTGCAAAATATTTAAAATCTCATTCAATAGATGTAGTCGACATTACTGAGATAACAAATTTTCCTGAAATTTTAGATGGTAGAGTTAAATCGCTTCATCCTAAAATATTTGGTGGAATACTTTATAGAAGAAATAATGAAAATGATCTCAAAACAATAGATTCACTTAAAATTGAAAGTATTGATTTAGTTATAGTTAATTTATATAAATTTGATGAGGCTAGAGAAGAATTAAGTTCTCATGATAAAATAATTGAGAACATTGATATCGGAGGGCCTTCATTAATCCGATCAACTGCTAAAAACTTTGCTTTTACAACAGTTGTAGTTGATATAAATGATTACGATTTATTAATTGAAAAATTAAGTTCAAATGAGGGGATAGATTTAGAATACAGAAAGTCTTTAGCCGCAAAAGCTTTTAACATTACTGCAGAATATGACAGATCAATATCAAATTGGTTTAATATTAGTAATGATCAACCTATGTTACCAGAGACAATAAATCTAAATTTGACCAAAAAAATTGAAATGAGGTATGGAGAAAACCCACATCAAAAAGCAGGATTATTCACTAATATCAATCAACAAAGTAAATCAGGAATAGCTCATCATAATCAAATTCAAGGTAAAGAACTATCTTATAATAATTTTAATGATGCTGATGCAGCTTTTGAATTAGTAAACGAATTCAATGAACCTGCTGTAGCCATAATTAAACATGCCAACCCATGCGGGGTTTCACAAAATCAGAATATTACAAAAGCCTGGGAAAACGCATTTAATACAGATAAAACAAGTGCATTTGGTGGAATAGTTGCTTTAAATAGAACTCTTACTGCGGAAGTGGCTAAACAAATGTCTAATATTTTTTTAGAAGTCATAATTGCTCCAGGCATAACTGAAACTGCAAAAGAAGTTTTATTTAAAAAGAAAAACTTAAGAGTATTGCTTTGCAAAAAAAATAAAAATGAAATTGAAAATGATCTCTTTATTAAAACAATATCTGGCGGATTCTTGATCCAAGATAAAGATATTGGTTCTCTCGAAAAAATTAATTTTAAAATTGTCACAAACAAAAAGCCAACAGAAGATGAAATTAAAGACCTTAAGTTTGCTTGGATTGTTTCAAAACATACTAAATCAAATGCTATAATTTTTGCAAAGAATGCTCAAACTTTAGGAATTGGAGCTGGACAAATGAGTAGAATAGACTCTGTCATGATAGCAAAAGATAAATTTATTAGAAGTCAGGTAAATTCTGAAAAAAAAGATGTTTCTTTAAAAGGAAGTGTTCTTTCAAGTGATGCGTTTTTTCCATTTTCTGATACTGTTATTTCTGCTGCAGAGGCTGGAGTTTCTGCTATAATTCAGCCTGGAGGTTCCATTCGTGATAATGAAGTAATAACCGAGGCTAACAAAAGAAACATCTCTATGATTTTTACATCAATGAGACATTTTAGACACTAGATATTTTTTAAAACTAATTTAACTATTTTATGATATAGAGTCGGTATACTAAACATATCCAAATTCTCAGGTTTAATGAATATGCAATTATTTTTTAACTTAATTTGATTATCATCTAATTTTAATAATATTACTTTACTATCAAGGTCAAAATGAGTGAAGCTATGTTTTATGACACCGCAATCAAATCTTTCTTTTATTGAAAATATATTAAAATCTAAATTATGATTATCTTTCAGCCATCCATCAGAAGGTAAAACATGCATGTTTTCAAACAAACCTAAATTGATATTTCTTATAAATAAAATTTCCTTTTTAGAATTTATTAAACAATAAAATTTTCCTGTACGTTTAATTTTTTTTTCTTTAATTATTTTTAAGGGATAATTGATTGCTGAATTTTTAAATGCAACTCTACAATTTTCTGACAAAGGACACCTTTCACAATTTATAATTTTGGGCTTGCAAATAGTTGCACCAATATCCATTAAACCCTGTGTAAATAGAGAATTCTCTTCACCAGGTATATTTAAAAACAGAATTTCTCTGACTTTTTTCTTTAGATCATTCCCTCTTAAATCTAATCCAAATAATCTAGATACTACTCTTTCAATATTGCCATCAATTACAACGACTTTTTTATCAAATGCAATTGCACAAATTGCAGCTGCAGTATAATCTCCTATGCCTGGTAATTTAATTAAATCTTCATAACTATTTGGAATTACACCATTTAATTCATTAGTAATAATTTTAGAACTTTTATATAAATTATTTGCCCTCCTGTAATAGCCTAATCCAGACCAAATTGCTAAAACATCATCTAATTTAGCTTTTGCCAAGATCTCAATAGTTGGATATTTTTTCAAGAAATTTATAAAATAAGGTACAACAGTTTTTACTGTTGTCTGTTGTAACATAAACTCTGAAAGAAAGACTATATATGGATCTATTTTTTGATCAAAATTTTTAGGCCTCCACGGTAGTATTCTTAAATTTTTTTTATACCAATTTATCACAATTTCTGATAATTTTAATGATTGCATACTTTATTTTTAATACATAAAAGTTTTAAATCAATTATGAAAAAATTAGATACTTTAACATATTCATTGGCTGAGAATTGTTTAAGTAAAAATAACTTATTTGAAGCTAAATTAATTTTAAATTGGGATAAGATTTTCCATAAATATTCTCATGTTGTGAAACCCGTTAAAGTCCAATTTATGAAAAAGAATAATAAAAATGGTACTTTGGTTTTAGAAGTTAAAAGAGGGTTTGAACTAGAAATTCAAATGGAACAAATCAAAATTTTAAGTTTAGCAAATAATTTTTTTGGATTTAAAGCTATTGATAAAATAAAGATTATTAAAAATGGCTATAATTAAGTTAAAGATATACAGACAAAAATGTTTCATATATACATAAATTATGACTTTTAAAATATTAAACACATTTATTTTAATCTTAGCCAAGTTATTAATTGGACTTAATTTTTCATTTGCTAATGATATTAAATTACCTTCAATTGTTGTTGGAGAAAAAAATGCACCTATAGTCATCAAAGAGTATTTCTCTCTTACATGTAGTCATTGCGCAAGTTTTCATAAAAATACATACCCAAAGGTTAAAAAAGAACTTATTGATACAGGAAAAGTTAAATTTGAATTTATTGATTATCCACTTGATAGACTTGCTATGTTCGCAGCTTCTATAGCTAGATCAATTCCGAGTGAAAGTTATGTCGAAACAACAAGTTTGTTATTAACAAAACAAAAAAAATGGGCATATTCTAACGATCCTGTTACAGAACTTTTAAAATTGTCAAAGCTATTTGGCATATCAGAAAAAAAATTTAATGAAATATTAAATAATAAAGAATTAATGGAAAAAATTTTAAAGAAGATGGAGAAGGAAAACTCTCGATTTAACATATCCTCAACTCCAACATTTGTTATAAATGATAAGCATGTTATCGCCGGGTCCTTAAAATATAACGAGTTTGTAAAAAAACTAAAAGATTTTGAGTTGTTAAATTAAAAGGTAAATTTCTTGAAAATTATATCTATTAAAATGATTGGCTTTAAATCGTTTCTAGATCGCACAGAGGTTAATTTAACTTCTGGATTAACTGGATTAGTCGGACCAAACGGTTGTGGCAAATCTAATATAGTTGAAGCTATTAAATGGGTGATGGGAGAAAATTCTCCAAAACAAATGAGAAGTCCAGAAATGAATAGTATTATTTTTTCAGGAACTAATGACCGTCCATCAAGAAATTTTGCTGAAGTAATAATAAAAATAGATAATTCAGAAAAAAAATTACCCTACCCTTTCACAAACATCAATGAAATAGAAATTTCTAGAAAAATAGAAAGAGACAAAGGTTCAACATATAAAATTAATGGCAAAAATGCTAGAGCAAGAGATGTACAATTAATTTTTGCTGATAGTGGAACTGGTTCAAAATCATCAGGAATAGTAGGGCAAGGAAAAATCACAGAGATAATTGAATCAAAGCCAGAAGTAAGAAGAAATATTTTAGAAGAAGCAGCTAATATCACTGGTCTTCATAACAGAAAACATGAATCTCAATTAAAATTAAATTCTGCAGCCAATAACTTAGATCGTCTTTCAGATATTGAATTGACAATTCAAGACCAAATAAATGATTTATCTAAACAAGCTAGACAAGCTGCTAGGTATAGATCTGTTGGTGAAAGATTAAGAAAAGCTGAAACTTCTTTATTTATCACCCAATTTGTGGAGCTAGATTATTCACAAGACAAAATTAAAAACAAAATTACTGAAAATTCAAAAGTTATTGAAGATTATCAAAGAAAAATTAGTAATTTAGAAACTAAAAAATTAAATTTTTTTAATGAACTACCATCTTTAAAAAAAATTGATAACTCAAAATCTGAAATTGTTCAAAATTTAAAAATAGGAAAGATTAAATTAGAACAAGAAATTAATTCTCATAATCAAAGAAAAGAATCACTTGAAAACCAAATAAAGCAGATTGATGAAGAATATAATAGAGAAGAGACATTTATTACTGATGCTAAAAACAAAATAAAATATCTCTCAATTGAAATCCAATCTTTAAATGAAAAGGGCTTTAATTTTTCTAAGAATATTGAAGAAGCTCAAAAAAATACGTCACAAATTAGGAAAAAATTAGAAGACTCAACAATAAAATTAACAGATATAAATTCTAGAATTATTTCACTTTCATCAAACAAAAAGGAAATAAAGGAACAACTCGAAATTGCACTTCAAAATAAAAGAAAAAATAGTGAGAAACTCTTGTCTCTTGAAACACAGAATGAATCTCTGAAATTAAAAGAATTAAAGGAAAAGATTAAAGTAATTCAAAACAAGCACAAACAAGTTATTATTACTAACAGAGTAACTGAAAAAAACCTTAAAAACTTAGAAAGTAATTTCAATTCTCTTAAAGGAGTAAAAATCACTTTAAAATCTGATATCAGTAATTTTAAAACTGAGATTGAAACGATTAAGAATTTTATAACATTAGATGATAAAAATAGTTTAGAAAGTTCAATTGAAAAAATTAATAATCTTGAAGGTCCAATTGCATATGTTTTAGGAGAATCACTTTCAGCATCTATAGTAAGTAATAAAGATCAAAATAAAGAAAATTTTTGGTTAAGAGGTTTTGAAAATAACGAAAATATTAAACTACCAAATTCTTGTGACCCCTTAACTGATGATATTAATGATCATAAAATATTAAAAAACTCGCTTAAAGGTGTTGGTTTAGTAAAAAATTCTGAAAAAGCTTTTGAACTTCAAAAAGAATTAACCTATGGACAACTCTTAACAACCCCAAAAGGTGGTCTTTGGAGGTGGGATGGGTATGTTGAACTTCCTAATGGCAAAAATAGCTTTGCTAATAGATTAGTTCAAAAAAAGAGATATAAAAGTTTATTAGAAAGTTTAAATAAAAGTGAAATTAAACTTAATGAAATAAATAATAAGATTATAAAAATTGAAAAAGATTTTGAGAATGCAAAATCTAAAAAATCAGATGAAATTGATAAAATAGATTACCTAGAAAAAGAAATAAATAAAACAAAGTTTGAAATCACAATTTCTGAAAATAAAATCAATCAATCTAATGATTTCATCAAAGAATTTAAAAGTTCTTCGGCAGAAAATGATAAACGAATTAATGAATTAGAAATTCAATTAGATAAATTTGATAATCTTAGTGCATTACAAACAGATGAACTAAAAGTCAGAAGCGAAAATGATAATCTTAAATCAGATTTTGAAGATGCATTATCAAATGAAAAAAAAATAAATTCTGATGAAGAATATAGAAATAAAAACCTAGACCAATTGTTGATTGAACAAAAAGAATGGGAATTACGAAAAAAACAATCTTTAGAAAGATGTGAAAACTTATCTCAAAAAAAAGAAAATCTATCAAAAGAAATAAATGATTTAGTACAACTACCTGATCAAATGTTAGAAAATATTAAAAAATTTGACGAACAACTTATTCAAGCAATTAAAGATCAAAAAAATAGTGAGGATGACGTCGTTAGAAAAGAAACAGAAATTAGAGATATAGAAAAAGAACAAAAAGATGAAAATCTAAATCTTGAAATTTATAAGACTGAAAACATCAAAATGGAAAGCGAACTTAATATCATCAAATCTAAAGTTGATGGTCTTAACGATAAAGTTACTGATAAATTATCTGTTGGTCTTAAGGACTTACTCAACGCTAATGAAGACAAAATAAAATTAAGAAATGTTGATCAAAATGAAATTGACTCATTAGAAGCAAGTGTTGAGAGACTTGTTCGTGAAAGAGAAAATTTAGGAGCTGTAAATTTAAGAGCAGAAATTGAAATCAATGAACTTAAATCTAAACTTTTAGAAATGCAAAATGAAAAAGAAGACTTATCTCTAGCAATCAAAAAATTAGAAGATGGAATATCAGAATTAAATAAAGAAGGTAGAAATAGGTTACGAAGTAGTTTTGACCAAGTTAATGATAATTTTAAAAAGATATTTACTAAATTATTTAATGGTGGCAATGCAGAATTAAAACTCATTGGTTCTGATGATCCATTACAATCTGGATTAGAAATATTTGCCAGCCCACCAGAAAAGAAAATGCAATCCCTTTCTCTTTTATCTGGTGGAGAACAAGCCTTAACATCCATATCATTAATATTTGCGGTTTATCTATCAAATCCCTCACCATTATGTATATTAGATGAAGTTGATGCTGCACTAGACGATACTAATGTTAGTAGATTTTGTGATATACTTAAGTACTTATCTGATGAACAAGATATTAGTTTTTTAATTGTTACTCACCATAGATTAACAATGGCAAAAATGAATAAATTACTTGGTGTAACAATGGAAGAAAAAGGTATAAGTAAATTATTATCGGTGGATTTAGAAAAAGCAGTGGAAATAAAAGAAGCCAGTTAAATTAATAATGAACAAAGAATTAGATAAAAAAATAGATTTAGCCCTCTCAAAAAAAAATGAATCAATAAATAAAAAATCTGTTGATAAAAGTTTTTTAAGTACATTATCCAGAGTTGCCACAGAGCTTGTAGCAGGGTTAATAATTGGAACAGGATTAGGATTACTTATTGATAATTGGCTAGAAACAAAACCATTATTTTTAATTATTTTCTTTTTTTTAGGAGCATTTGCGGGTATATATAATCTCTGGAGACAGTTGTCAGGAAATGGTTTAAAAATAGGTTATTTTGATAAAGGTAAAAAAAATTAATTATGAAGTCACCAGTTGAACAATTTACAATAAAAACACTTGTACCTCTTGAAGCCTTTGGGTACGATATTTCATTTACAAATGCATCTTTATTTATGGTTTTTTCCGTAATAGCATCCTTACTATTCTTATATTTGGGAATAAAGAAAAGTTCTTTAATTCCAAACCGTTTTCAAAGTAGTGTAGAATTATTGTATGAATTTGTATCAAATATGGTTAAAGAAAATGTAGGTACTGGTGGCAAGAAATATTTCCCGTTTATTTTTAGTCTTTTTATGTTCATCTTATTTGGAAACCTACTAGGAATGATCCCTTATAGCTATACTTTTACATCACAGATCATTGTAACTATAACTCTAGCCTTAATCATTTTTATTGGCGTTACGTTAATAGCTTTGATAAAACATAAACTTAAATTTTTTACTTTTTTCTTTCCATCTGGTGTGCCAATAGCTCTTGCACCTTTGTTAATACCTATTGAAATAATATCCTATTTAATGAGACCGGTGAGTTTATCTGTCAGATTGTTTGCAAATATGTTGGCTGGCCATACTATGATGAAAGTTTTCGCAGGTTTGATTATAATGATGACATCTGCCTCAGGTATTTTAAAAGTAGGTGCTGTATTACCATTATTGGCTGTAATTGGTTTAACAGGATTAGAGTTTTTGGTCGCAGCATTGCAAGCTTATGTTTTTAGTATTTTAACTTGTATGTATCTTCATGATGCGTTACATCTACATTAACTTTTAAAGAAAGGAAATTAAAATGGAAATGGAAGCCGCGAAACTTATTGGTGCTGGTTTAGCTGTAATAGCTCTAGCAGGTGTTGGCGTAGGTATTGGTAATATCTTTGCAGCATTGGTAAATGCTATCGGAAGAAATCCAAGCGCTAAGAATGAAGTATTTGGAATTGGTATTTTAGGATTTGCACTTACTGAAGCTGTTGCGTTATTTGCATTAGTTATAGCATTGTTATTACTTTATACTTTTTAATAAATAACTAAGTATATTAATGATTAAATATTTTAATTTAGCTCTATCAACATTTTTATTAGTAAGCCCTG
>SGYL01000003.1 GCA_004213885.1 Alphaproteobacteria bacterium | reverse complement strand
TAACTTTTGAACATCTTCAACTTCTTCTGTTGTTACTTCAGCAACCTCCGCATCTGCTTTTACCTCTTCTTTAGCCTCAATAGCTTCTGCTGGTGGTTCTTCAGATTTAACCTCATCTAACATAGCATCAACTTGATCAGTATCTAACTTTTGAACATCTTCAACTTCTTCTGTTGTTACTTCAGCAACCTCCGCATCTGCTTTTACCTCTTCTTTAGCCTCAATAGCTTCTGCTGGTGGTTCTTCAGATTTAACCTCATCTAACATAGCATCAACTTGATCAGTATCTAACTTTTGAACATCTTCAACTTCTTCTGTTGTTACTTCAGCAACCTCCGCATCTGCTTTTACCTCTTCTTTAGCCTCAATAGCTTCTGCTTCTTCTTTTGAAGGTTGAATAGATTTAGTGTTTTCATCTCCAGCTATTTTTGAATTTTGTGTTTCAGTATTTTTATCAATTTCTTTTGCTTCAGATTTTTCATTAACTATTTGTTTAGATTCGACCTCTTTTACAACTTGTTCTTCTAAATATTTTGTGTCAAGGAATGGTATTACAAAACGGTTTCTAGCCGCTTCTATATTTTTTTTCAATTCACTAATTCTTGAATCCCAATCTTGCATAACTAACTCAAATTGATAATTATTAAAATAATATACAATTTTTGTACCAAATAATAGATTAAGATTAGTTTTTAAAAATCTTTATTTAAGTCTTTCATTTTGGGGGAACATGTATTTGCTGGCATCTTCATCAATTTCAATTTTAAAATTATGATTGTTTCTATTAGCAATGTTTTCAGCTTTTTCACTTGCAGGTCTAGTGTTTATATATTCCATAAGTCTTTTTAGATTTTTTCTTTTATCTAATTCTCCAACTGCAATCACTTTTTCAATCATTCTAGTCCAACCCCACAAGGCCATATCAACGATTGTGTAAGTGTTACCCAACATATACTCATTATTTGCAAGTCTATCATTTAAAATATTGTAATGTCTTTCTGCTTCATAGCTGTATCGATTGATTGCATATTTTATTTTTTCAGGAGCCATGTGTTGAAAATGTACTGATTGTCCAGAGTAAGGGCCTATTCCAGTTGCCACAAACATTAACCAAGAATATAACTCACTCTTAGATTTCAAATCATTATTTGGCATAAATTTATTTGTTTTTTCCCCTAAATACAAAAGTATAGCATTACTATCAAAAATAATATTATCACCGTCTATAATAGTTGGAGCCTTTGCATTAGGATTAATTTTAAGATAATCATCTTTATGCTGTTCACCTTTTCTTGTATCTATAGGAATTGCTTCGTAATCTAGATTTGCTTCTTCTAAAAATAAAGCTATCTTCATAGGGTTTGGACCAGTGTTATAATAAAATTTAATCATTGTATATCTCCATACTATTACTAAGATAATCTAAACATAAATCAAAATTTTGAAAGGTTTTTATGAGTTTAATCGTTGCAGATGTTGGAGGAACAAATGCTAGATTGGCGTTTCAAAAAAATATTAATGCTGAAATAAGTCTCATCGAAAACTTTTTATGTTCAGATTTTAAATCTTTAGAAGATATTATTAAAACGTATAAGCAAAAACATAACATTTTTTATGAACATGTATCGATTGGCGTCGCGGGACCCTGTGAAGATGATGATGTTATATTAAGTAACAATCATATTAAATTTAATAAAGTTGAACTTTTAAAAAACCTTAAACTTACATCACTTTTAGTGATCAATGATTTTGTTGCGCAAAGTTTTGTTTTTAAAGATTTACTCTTGGAAGAAGATGAAGAGAAATATAAAATTTTATTAAAGAAATTAAACCTTAAAAAAATAAAACATGGAACTTCAAAAAAAAACTCCCCTCTTTTGGTAACAGGTCCTGGAACTGGTCTAGGAGTTTGTAACTTAAAAAAAATTGATAATAACGTAATATCTATTCCTGGTGAAGGTGGAAATATATATTTTTCACCAAGTAATCCTGAACAAATAGAAATCTTAACTCATTTTCTTAAATCTCACAAATATGTTAGTTTTGAAGATTTAGTTAGTGGAAGAGGTATTGAAAATTTATTTAACTTTTATCAGTATAAAAATAGAAGCCAAGTAATAAAAATCAAAGCTAGAGAAATTGCAGACTTGGCTGATAAAAAAGATCCAAATGCTGTTTCTGCAATTACTCAGATGTATAAAATTTTAGTGATATCTATAATCAATAATATTTTTTTAAGTGGGAGTCTTGGCGGTGTAATAATATGTGGTGGAATTTCAATAAAATTACAAAAATTTTTAAATCAAGATATCTTTCTTGATGAGTTTTTTAAAATTGATCAATACTTTGATTATCTGAATGATATCCCAATTTATTTATGTGAAAATGAAAGTAATGGACTAATAGGAGCAAAAGATTGTTTTCATAATACTTATTTTCAAAAAACATATATGATTTATGATAAATGATTAAGAAGATAATACAGTACAACATGTTATAGAAACAGTTGGATTGACTGATGAAGATAAAAGAAAAATAACTGGTAGTGATATAACTAAATTATTGAAAATAAGTATTTAATTTATCAAAATCATATTATTTTATAAAATCCATAAGTTTTTATAATTCGATAGATTTAATTTTCTCCATTATAATTTATTTTTTTACTGGAGGCTCTATGTATCAGATTAGTGATGAAGTTAGAAGATTAACAAACAAAGAAAAACAACAATATTCCGAACAAGGTTACATTAAAAACCTACCTGTTTTTTCAAATAATGGAGCCTTAGAATTACAAGAATTATTTGAAGAATTAAGTTCTAGACTTCCATCTGACGTGGATATAAATAAAACAAATATGTGGCATAAAGCTAGTAAAAAATTTCATGACTTATGTAGGACGCCTGAAATATTAGACTATGTTGAAGACATCTTAGGCCCAAATTTTGTTCAATGGGGAGGTCAATTTTTTCATAAAGAACCTAGAAGTGGATCTGTTGTTCCTTGGCATCAGGATGCACAATATTGGCCGTTAAACCCTGCCAATGCAGTAACTGTTTGGTTAGCAGTATACGACACTGACAAAGAAAATGGTGCAATGAAAGTTGTTTCAGGAAGCCATAATAAAGGATTAAATGGATTTAAACACCATACAAATAAAGCATCTCATTTAGTTTTAGACCAAGAAGTTTCAGAAGATCAAATTGATGACAAAAATATCGTTTATATGGATTTGAAAGCAGGTGAAATTTCTTTACATAATGATGCATTACTCCATGGATCGGATCCAAACAATTCAGATAGAAGAAGATGCGGAATAACAATGAGATTTTCTCCTACAAATGTAAAAGCAGATTTAAATGAATGGCCTTTTTTTGAAACTCAATTGGCTAGAGGCGTTGATAGTTTTAAACTTAACCCAATTGCTCAAGTTCCAAGAGGTGAAGCTACACCTATAAAACGTTTTTGTTATTCAAAAGATTTTGAAAAAGATTGGTAAAATATTATATCTCACCAAATATAAATTATAAAAATTCAATTTTTATATTGTTGTGATTTAAAGCTTTTTATTCGCTTGTCTTAATCTATGAGACAATGCTGCCAAACAAGCCTTAACAAATATATTTGATGAATTTACTTGTTCATCAAATTCTTTTTTTGTAATAGCAATGATAGTACTTTCAGTGACACACCTTGCAGAGGCCGATCTAAGTTCATTGTCAATAATACCCATTTCACCAAATAATTCATTTTCTTCGACAAAAAAATCTGCGTCTTTTGTCTCATTTTTGGGCAAGAAAATTCCTACTTTCCCCTTAACTAGCAAAAACATTTTATCAGAACTTTCTCCAACTCTAAATACGCTCTGGTTCTGATTAAAATCAAGTTTTTCCATAAAAACTAATCTCCTTATTTTCTTGAGCAAAAATTAAATTAGAATTTTTATATTTAGCACTAATTTTTTCAATTTGATCATCTGTCCTATCTGGTGCATGATGTGAAATTATTAATTTTTTTAAGTCTAAATCTTCTGCAAACTTTAAACCTTGTTCAATGGAAGAATGACCCCAACCTTTTTTTGTTTTCAATTCATTTTCTGTAAACATTCCATCCCATATTATAATGTCAGAATTCTCACAGAATTTAATTAAATTATTTTTTTGTGTTTTATTAAATTCATTGTCTAAAAGATAACAAAATTTTTTATTTTGATCATTTAAACTATATCCAGAAGACTCCCCTGGATGGATCAAACTAAAAGAAGACAAATTATATGACTTAAATTCAGATGATATATCCTTAAACTCTACAATTTTTACATTGTTAGTTAAATTTAATAGATCAAAAGGAAAAAATGGAGGCGAAAAACTTTGCTTTATAATTTCTTTCGTTTCAAGTTTTGATTTGTGGGCGCAGGCAACTAAAATTGGTTCTTTTGATGAATATAAAGTTGGATTAAATGGAAGGCCTTGAAGATGATCATGATGAAAATGAGATAATAAAATTATTGTTGGTTTCGTATCATCGATATTAACTTTAGAAAACCCACTACCGCAATCAAATATAATCTGAACATTTTTTGTAAGAATTTCCACACAAGGTGTTGAACCACCATATTTAAACGAAAAAGGTCCTGAGATAGGTAAAGAACCTCGTACTCCATGATTAATTATCATAAAACTCCTCATTTATATAAAAGAATAAATAAGAAAAAAAAACAAGAATTAATCACAACAAATAAAAAAATAATGTAGATTAAAAACTTCTGTTATATATAATTATAAACACAAATAACAGGGGTGCTTACATAATAAGCTGAGAAATACCCTTATAACCTGATCTAGATAATACTGGCGGAGGGAGAGTATGAATTATTTAAAAGATACTAATGCAGGAAACTTACTTAAGGAAATAAAAACAAAATCACCATTGGTTTGGAATATAAGTAACTTTGTTTCTATGGATATAGCTGCAAACATGCTGTTATCAATTGGGGCATCGCCCGCTATGGCTCATGCAATTGAAGAAGCCAAATCTTTTGCAAATCTATCTAAAGCAATTAATGGTGCTTTAACTATAAATATTGGAACTTTTGATCAACATTGGCAAAAATGTGCGATTAAAGTAGCAAATGAAGCAAATTTACATGGCGTACCTTGGGTTTTAGACCCTGTAGGCGCAGGTGCAAGTGATTTTAGAAGTAAAAATACTAGAGAATTATTATCTTTAAAACCAACAGTTTTGAGAGGCAATGCATCTGAAATTATTTCAATATCTGGTATTTCAAATAGTGGGAAAGGAGTTGATAGCACATCATCTTCAAATGAGGCTTTAGATGCTGCAATTAATATTTCAAACTATAATGAGATAATAGTAGCTGTTACCGGCGAAGTTGACTATGTAACTAACGGTTCAAAAGTTTATGCTATTCATGGTGGAAATGAAATGATGACAAAAATAACTGCAACCGGGTGTGCCCTTACATGTCTTATAGGTGCAGCATTAACTAGTAATCAAGATAATTTAGTTTCTACTGCTAATATGTTAGGAATATATTCAGTTGCATCTGACAAAGCGTCAAAGTCGGCTAGAGGCCCAGCCTCATTAAGAACGGAATTAATAGATACAATTTATAATTTAACAACTGATGAGGTTGAAAAAAATATAAAAATTGAACTCATTTAAACTAAATACATATGTAATTGGAGGTCCTGAAAATATTCAAGAAAGGCATCTTTTACCATCTGAAACTAAAAGTGAAGCTCTAGTTAGGTTTGTTAGTCTTTTTTCGTCTTTAGGATTAGATGTATTTCAACTTAGATTTAAAAACTCAAATGATACTGATTTTATAAAACTTGCGAATAAAATTGTACAGGTTTTAAAAAATACAAGTTGTAAGCTTTGTATTAATGATAATGTAAAAGTAGTAAACAAACTTTCTAATGATGTTGATATTTTACATATAGGACAAAAAGACATAAAACCTGAATTAGCAAAAAATCAAATTAGTAGTAAAGTAAAAATTGGTTTATCAATTACTGACTTGGATCAAATTCAAAATATTCCTAATTTTATAAATTATGTTGGTGTTGGGCCTGTTTTCCCTACTAATAGCAAGACTGATGCATCAAATGCAATGGGTGAGTTGATTTTAGAAGAAATTATAAAAAAAGTAGATATACCTGTTGTAGCCATAGGTGGTATTAAACTAAAAAACATTAATAAGCTTAAGTCCATGGGTGTTTCAGGATTTGCAATGATCTCTGAAATTTTTAGTAGTATTGATCCTGAAAAAAAATTTATAGAATTTAAAAAATTAGCAAAATGAAAAAAAATATTTTAATCACAGGAGGAACAAGTGGTATAGGTTTTAATGCTGCAAAAACTTTAGTCAAGAACAAAAATAATAATTTAATTTTAATTGGAAAAAACATAAATAAAGGAGAGCTTGCACTTAGAAAGCTTAGAGAAATTTCAAACAACAAAAATATTTCATTTTTAAAATGTGATTTATCAAGTTTGGGGGAAATTAAGAATTTTTTTAAAGTTAATAAGTTTTCACAACTTGACATATTAGTCAATAATGCAGGAGCTGTTTTTTTCAATAAATCTCTATCTAAAGAAAAAATAGAAAAAACATTTGCGTTAAATCATTTGGGATATTTTCTTTTTACACATTTTGTAATCAAAAAAAAATTAATTAAAAAAAACTCTAAAATAATTAATGTTGCAAGTGGTGCACATTGGGGAGTAGATCTAGATTTCAATGATCTTCAAATGACAACAAACTATAATGGTTGGATAGCTTACAAAAAATCTAAGTTGTGTAATATATTATTTACAAAAAAATTAAGTCAAATATTAAAAAAAGATGAAATAAATGTTAATTGCCTTCATCCAGGTTTTGTTCAAACTAATTTTGGTAGTAATAATAATTGTATTATAAAATTAGGAATTAAATTGGCTATGAAATTTGGAGGAATAAATATAAATAAAGGTACTGAAACTTTATTATATTTAATTGAAACGCATAATAAAATAACTGGAGAATATTTCTATAAAGGCAAGGTTTCACCTTCATCAAACTTTTCTATGAGTAAAATTAACGTTAATAAACTTTGGGATAAAAGTTTAGAAATATCTGCTAAATACCTTTAATCAATTTATTAACGCTTTGTTTTTAATGAATGACTTATAAACAAAATAAAAAGATATGCCAATCATTATCAGTGCAATTATTAATCTTGTAATACTTTCCATAAAGAGTAACGGAATAGCCAAAGCAAATACTGAAGCTGGAACGTAAATATTTGAAAATTTCGAGCCTTTTTCTGCATCTTGATAGAATGGGAAAATTACTGAAATTACTGCCATTATGAGGAAAAATAGTGACCAAGGTCTTAAAAAGAACAATAATAAATCATCACTTATACCTGTAGCTCTTGCTAAATTTAGCTCAGCTAATTTACCTAAAACCACTCCCAAGATCATTGGAGCTAGAGGAAAACCTAATTTTTTCATGAAGTAACCAATCACTCCGAAAAAGAACATAACCCAAATGTCAAAAACAACATTATGTAAAGCAAAAACACCTATAGCACAATATGCTAGTATAACTGATGCTAATACGTACATTGGTATTTTTGTTACTAACAAAAATATTCTTAATGAAAAAGCTTGCAGACCAACCATAAAAAAATGAGCAACAAAAAAAGCTATAAATACTCCATATGCTAAAAGTGGCTCATCTTGTATAAAAGTTGGGCCAGGTATAATATTATGTATCATTAATGCACCTAGCATTACAGCCGTAACAATATCACCTGGTATTCCAAGGGCCATCATCATTATAAGTGCTCCACCTGCAGTTGCATTATTAGCCGCTTCGGGCGCAACAATTCCGTCATATTCACCTTTTCCGAAATTAGACCTATTTTTAGATGCTTTTTTTGCCTGATCGTAAGCTAATATATTTGAAATAGAACCCCCTGCAGCAGGTAAAATACCGGTAAAGATTCCAATAAAACTTGATCTAAATAAATTTATCCATCTTTTAAGAATAATTGCAATTGCTTGCCTGTGCTCTACTCTCACTAAAGTACCAGATTTTTCCATTAACGGACTTTTTGCTCTTTTACCGTCTTCTACATCAGTTAAAAGTTGAGAAAATGCAAATAAACCAATTAACACTGGTAAAAATGCAAATCCCTGTCTAAATTCATCAAACCCAAATGTAAAACGGGCTACACCATTAATTTCATCTTCACCAACTGTTGCAGCAAATAATCCTAACAATCCTGCAATTAGTCCTTTTACAATATTTCCGCCGGACAGGCTTACAGTAATCGTTAATGCAAAAATGATTAAAGAAAAATAATCCCAAGGACCAAATTCTAATCCTAAAAATGCCAATTGAGGTGCTAAGGCTACCAATATAACAGCACTTATCATTCCTCCAAAAAAAGAAGACCATAAACCTAATCCTAAGGCTAATCCTGGCTTTCCTGATCTTACTAAGGGGAACCCATCAAATGTAGTGGCTACCGATGAAGGGGTGCCAGGAATTCCGGTTAACATACATGACATTAACCCTCCAGAAAAACCTCCTACAAATACACCTAACATTGTAGCTAAGCCTTGAATAGCAGTCATTCCAAAAGTAAATGGAAGTGTTAAAATTACACCCATTGCAATTGTAAAGCCTGGAATTGCACCTGCTAATATACCAGCTAAGGTGCCAACTAACATCAATCCTAACGTTACCGGATCAAAAACTATACTTGCAAATGCTTGTAGAATTACATCTATCATATTTTTACCAAATTCTGATAAGTTCACCTTCTGGCAGAATAACCTTCAAACCAAAAGTAAAAATAGACCACATGACACCTATCGTAACAACTGAAATGATTAAATGATTAGTTGATTTTTTTATAGAAAATCCACCTAGAAAAGTTAATAAACCAAATACAAATAAAATTCCTCCTATAAGCATTCCTAAATATTCTAAAAATGTTAGGAAAAATATAAACATGCCAAAACAAATTAAAGCATTTTTAAATTGCATATAATTAATTTTTGAAAATGATCCTGCCTTAATACTATCAACATTATCTGCAAAAGACTTTACCAACATTACAAGAGACATAATAGACAAGAGCCACAAAATTATTCTGGGCCAAAAACTTGCTTTCATACCTTGATATCCTGGATCTTCAATATAATAACTGCTGTTAATCATTATTCCACAGAAGATCAAAAGAAATATTGAAACAATTGTATCTTTGTTAATTTTCATTACTCATTGTAAAAGAAAAAAGAAGAGATAATTAAATTATCTCTTCTTTGTAATTTAACTTAGTCTTTTCTTTTGTATACGCCAACCTGCTTAGCGATTGGTTTCCAGTAGTCGTAAGTTGCTTGAAGATGCTTTTTGTAATCCTCAGGTCCCTTATAATTAATTAAGATACCTTTTTTATGCATAGCAGCTTTAAAATCTTTATCCATAGCTGCACCCTCAAACATTTTGGCGTAGTGTTGAAGTATTTCGGCTGAAGTACCTTTAGGAGCAACTACACCCCTTTCAACTGCATAAATAACATTGGTGCCTTGCTCTTTAGCAGTTTTAATATCTGGTATTTGATCAAGCCTTGCATCATTGGTTACACCAAGTGCTTTTAACTTTCCTGCCTTTATAAACTTAATTGCAGCAGCTAAATTGATTTCACCAAGTTTGATATTATCAGCAAGGAGTGCTGTCATCCTTTGCTTAGTTCCGTCATAAGAAACATGTTTAAATTTCACACCTGCCGCATCTTCAAGTAAAAGAAAAACAAACTGACTAGTTGATCCAAATGTACCACCCGCAGTGATAGTCCCAGGAGCTTTCTTTGCAGCTGTTACAAGCTCAGATAAATTATTATAAGGGGTATTAACATTTGCACCAATGATTGAAGGTGTAGATGTCACCATAGAAATAGTTTCAAATGCATCCCACGTTATATCAATTCGACCTGTGAAATAGCTTGTAATTGCACTTTGGTGAATTGCAAATAATGTACATCCGTTGGGCTTAGCCTTAGATGCTTGTTTAGCACCTTTATTTCCACCTTGACCGGAAACGTTTACAACTTGCAATTGTGGCTTTGCACCATTTTTATTTATTTTATCAACCATTTGTCTAAAAATTACATCAGTACCACCACCAGCACCCCAAGGCACTATCAATTTTGCGGTACCACATGGCATACTTGCAGAATGCGAAAAACCAATTGTTGTAAAAATTAAAGCTGTGGAAGCAACTATTAATTTAAACATTTTGTTAAAAATCATTAATCTCTCCGTATATATTGTTTAAATAATCTTGATAAAATTTTGATGCTGTGTCAATTTTTTAGAGAAAAACTTCGATATAAAACTAAGGATTATAAATTTTGTTTAATTTTACAACTAGACCTGAAATAACAGGTAACTTTGGTGTTGTTACAAGCACACATTGGATAGCCACAGCTGTTGGCATGTCAATACTAGAAAAAGGTGGGAATGCTTTTGATGCCGCAGTTGCCACAGGGTTTACCTTGCAAGTTGTAGAACCCCATCTAAATGGTCCTGGTGGAGAAGTCCCAATAATTTTTTCAAAAAACAATCAGCCACCCAAAGTAATTTGTGGTCAAGGAGTTGCTCCCCAAAAAGCAACAATTGATTATTACAAGAATCTGGGTTTTAACGTTGTTCCAGGAAGCGGTCTTTTGGCAGCTGTTGTCCCAGGAGCATTCGATGCTTGGATGCTTTTGCTATTAAAGTATGGCTCTATGAAATTAAGTGAAGTTCTTGAACCAGCAATATCTATCTCTCAAAAAGGTTATCCACTTGTGCCAAATATAATAAATACAATAAAATCAGTGAAAGATCTTTTTTTAGAAGATTGGAAATATTCTGCTGAAATTTATCTACCTAATGGAAAATTACCAAATGTAGGAGATTTTTTTTCAAATAAAAAAATGGGTGAGACATACCAAAAAATAATTAATGCTTCGTCCTCCTTTTCTTCTAATCGTGAAAAACAAATAGAAAAAGCTAGAGAAATTTGGAAATCAGGTTTTGTTGCAGAGAAAATTCATAATTTTTGTAAAAATAACTACTTCATTGACACATCTGACAGAAAACATAACGGATTACTAGATGGTGATGATTTGGCTAATTGGCAGGCACAGGAAGAAAAACCAAGATCTTTCAAATATAAAAATTTTGAAATTTTTAAAACTGATGTCTGGGGTCAAGGACCTAGCTTCCTTCAGCAATTAGCAATTTTAGATCATTTTGATCTATCAAAATTTAATGAAGATGCACCAGAATTTGTTCATATAATTACAGAAGCAACTAAATTAGCTTTTGCAGATAGAGAAGCTTTTTACGGAGATCCAAATTTTGTAAATGTACCAATAGATCACTTATTAAGTCGTGAATATAATGTTAAAAGGGCAAAACTTATAACTGAGAAAGCTTCACTAGAAGTTAGACCAGGAAATATAGAAGGTTTTGGTGGCCCAGTAATTGTAAGGAAAAAAGGAGAAACAAAGGAATCAAATTCAAAATATGATATAGGAGAGCCAACTGTAGCAAAATTTGATGACCTTACAACTAATTCTGATGGACAGACCTCAGGTGATACAACTCATTTTGATATCATAGATCAATGGGGCAATATGGTAACAGCTACTCCAAGTGGAGGATGGCTACAGAGCTCACCAATAATTCCAGAACTTGGCTTTTGTTTATCAAACAGAGCTCAAATGTTTTGGTTAGATGATAAATCACCTGCATCCTTGGCCCCTAAGAAACGCCCAAGAACTACACTATCCCCATCTTTTGCTTTTAAAGATGATACGCCATATATGGTGTTTGGAACACCAGGTGGAGATCAACAAGATCAATGGTCTTTACATTTTCTTCTACGTCATATTCATTTTGGTTTAAATTTACAAGAGGCTATTGATGCTCCAGGCTTTAGTACATTTCATTTTCCAAATTCTTTTTTTCCAAGAGAAACTGACATAGGAAGTTTATTTATGGAAAATAGATTTTCACACAATTCTATTAAAGACTTAAAAAGAAGAGGTCACAATGTTACTGTTGAAGCAGATTGGTCACTTGGAAGAATGACTGCCGCATCGATAAATAATAAAATCCTAAAAGCAGCCGCAAATCCAAGGTTTATGCAAGGCTACGCAATTGGGAGATAAAATGAAAATTGGAATTATTGGTTTTGGAGCAATAGGATTCGATGTTGCAAAAAAGTTAGATAAGGAAACAGATATATTTAATGTCATAGGTGTTCATTCCAGAACAAAAAATAAAATAATTGACAAAACGTCTTCATTTAATTCACCTTTGAGATATTTTAGTCTTGATGAAATTTGCAAAAAATCTGATGTAATTATAGATTGCGCCCCTAAAGAGGCATTTAAAGAAATAATCCAGAAATGTTTTGATTGTAAAACTAAGTTAATTACAGTAAGTGGTGCAGGAATTTTAGAAAACCAAGAAATAATTAATAAAGCCAGAGAATATTCCACCCAAATATTTTTAGCATCTGGAGCTATTATTGGACTAGACGGGCTAAGTGCTGTTTCAGAAGGAAAAGTTGATTATGTTAAGATGATAACAAGAAAACCTCCCAATGCATTAATTAAAGCTAAATTTGTTGTAGAAAATAAAATAAAATTAGAAAACTTAAATGAACCAAAACTTATATTTTCAGATAATGCATTAGAAGGGGCTAAAGCTTTTCCCGCTAATGTCAACGTAGCTGCAGCAGTTGGTCTAGCTGGGGTTGGTGCTAAAAAAACTCAACTTGAAATTTGGGCAGACCCAACTATAACTAAAAACACTCATACAATTCTGGTGAAATCTGATAGCTCAAATTTTAAAATAGAAATTGAAAACATTCAATCAGTTGAAAATCCAGGAACTGGTAAAATCACAGCATTGAGTGTAGTAGCAACTTTAAGAGGTATGATAAGTTCATTAAAGGTTGGCACCTAAATTAATTTGGCATACTGCTTGCAAATTCAAATAATGGACCCTATCACACTTATTTCTTTACTTTACAAAATTACTATATTTTCTCCTAAAATAAATACTCATGTAGATGAAAATAATTTAATTAATCAAAAAAGTAGAACTGAGATTATAGAATTGTATAGATCAACTATGATAAATAAAAAAAATAAAGAATATTAAAATTTATTTAACCTTCTTTATTTAAATTATCTTCGTAAATACTCATATTTAGATAACAAGTTTCTAACAAACTTGTATTTAACTTTTTCTTTTTTCCAAGTTTTATAAATTCAAAGAATATATGCTCGTGTTCTGTCATTAATTTTTTTTCCATATCTACAAGCATTGATGCCTTAAATGGGTAGTCAGACTTGAACAACAGATCTTCATGTAAACTTTTAGACTCGGTTCTTAATTCATATCCATTTTCTTTTGATATATTAATGCATTCATTCCAAAGATTTTGAATAAAGATTTTTCCATTAGATTTTGTATTTATATTATCTATACTTGTTTGAAATAGAGTAGTTGCGCCTGCAATAGTTGCAAGGAAAATCCATTTTTCCCAAATGTCCTGGTTTATATCTTCACTCAAAATTGTTTGAAAATCTGCTTTACGGCATAATTGGTAGAAATCATTTGCAATTTCTTCATTTCCCTTATAACGAGGGCCAAAACTTAATCGTTTTATTTTACCAACATGTTTTATCTCTCCAGGAGCATTAGTATTTGAACTAACATGGGCAACACCACCAAAAACATTTTCTTTTTTAAACGCTTTTTCTAATTTATTGATATGTGCCTGACCATTTAAGAGAGGAATTATAACAGCATTTTTTTGACTAGGTTTTAAATCATTAATTGCTTCATCTAAGTCATATGCTTTGCATGAAATGATAACTACATCGTAATTTACCTTAAGATCTTTTTTTGTTATTAAAACCGGCTTTATTTTAAAATTACCAAAATCACTTACTATTTTAATTCCATGTTCTGAAATTAGTTTTTTAGTATTTTCTCTTACTAAAAATGTTACATCACAATTTGTTTTTTGTATGTGTGCACCAAAAAAGGCCCCTAACCCACCAACACCTAAAATTAAAACTTTCATTATAAAACCTCAATTAATAAAATTATTATTTTGTAATTCTTCAATTTTCTTCAAAATCTCTTCATCAAGACTACCGATTTCATATCCTTCTAATGCTTCCTCAAGATGCGAAATCTTTGCAAGTCCAATTACTATTGTAGACATATTATCATTTGATAGCCCATATCTTAATGCTTTTTGAGCATTAGTTCCTTGAATATCTTTTAAAATAAAATTAATTTTTTCAACTCTTTTATTTAGTTCCGTTTCATCAATTCCAAATGTAATTGGTATTTCTCTTCCATGTCTTTGATCAGTTGCTAAATATCCCGCAGCATAAATTCTAATGTTCATTAAACCCATATCTTTAGATTCACAATTCTTAATTAAATTTGAAAAATTATGATCATCCCATTTTCCTGGCGAACTGAAAGAAGCACTTGGATTTAATAAATTATAGTAAATCTGTGCAACATCAAAACAATCACTTAACACAACTTCATTAATGGCATCAATATCACCTAATGCCGTTATTCCAATAGATTTTATTCTTCCATCAGATTTAAACTTTTCCATGGCATCTGCAACACCACCTTTTTTTAAAATATCTTTCACAGAAAAATTATTTTTGTCACTAATATTTTGTATACGATTATGCAGTTGATATAATTCTACAAAATTTCTTTGAAGCCTTCCTAATGATGCATCAATTTTTCGGTCTATCTGGGATACAATGCTTTCACTACTATTAGGATCTAATCTAGCCTTTGTAGAAATTTTAAATGTATCATTAGAAAATAGTGGTAAAAGATCACCTATATTTTTTTCAGATTTTCCTTCGCTATAAGATTCAGCTGTATCAATCCAATTAATACCTTTTTCTGATGCCTGCGAAAGCGCCTTATGCATTATTTCTTTATCTGGATCAATTAATATACCTCCTACCCAGCCACCGCCCAATGTGAGCTGTGAAATCTTAAATTCTGTTCTTCCAAATCTTCTACTTTTCATGTATCAATAACTCTCAATTCATACTTTAAAATAAAAACTAATTCATGCCAAGCAATCAAAAAAACACTTATTTATATTTTTTTATAGGTTGTGTTTGTTCTTCTTTTTCGGCGATGCTTGGAGGAACAACTTTTGTATTTACAAGGGCTTTAGTAACTTCTCTTGATCCTTTGGTCATTAGTTTTGTTAGATATGGGTTTACCGGGCTGTTATTTTTAATATTTTTTTTTATTAGTTTCAAAAAAATGATCTTTCAAAAAAATGATCTTATATACATGGCTCTAATTGGAATATTTATGTTCACACTTTTCCCTGTATTTATGGCTCTTGGCTTGGAAATCACTACATCATCTAGAGCAGGCCTTTTATATGCAACAATGCCTATTTTTACCATAATTATTGCCTGTTTTTTTAAAATAGAATCTTTTTCACTTTCAAAATTGATTTCCGTTATTATTGCCTTTTCAGGAGTTTATTTTTGTTTAAGTGAATTTATAGATCCAACAGCACCACACCCTATCAAAGGAGACATTTTAATGACAATTGGTGTGATTTCTGCGTCAGTTTTTACGGTTTTTTCCGGAAAGTTTTTAAAAAAATATGGGAATGTAAATGTATTAATTTTTACATTATTTTCAGGATCTATATCAACGATGTTAATTTGTCTTGTAGTTGGAGAAAAAATATCAAATGTTCTATTTCTGACTGATATAAATTATTTATACCTATTCATGTTAATTATACCTGGAGGTGTTTTAATGATGTATTTATGGGGAAAGGCTTTACAAATGATTTCACCGACACAGGCCTCTATAACACTTGGGTTCAACCCAATTAGTGCTACTATACTGGGTCATTTTATATTAAATGAAATAATAAGTTCTAGAATATTTGTTGCTATAGGGCTAATAATTATTGCTATATTTGTTTCAAACTGGAAATAAAAATCTACTTTAATTTTGATTTCAAAATTTTATTTACTAAACCTGGATTTGCTTTGCCTTGAGAAACTTTCATAACTTGTCCAATAAAAAAACCAAATAGTTTATCTTTTCCGCTTAAATATTCTTTTACTTTATCTTTATTTTCATTGATTACTTGATCAACAAAATCTTCAATAACACTATCATCTGTAACTTGTTCTAAGCCCTTTTCTTTAACAATCATTTTTGGTGACTTAGATGTAGCGAACATTATTTCAAATACATCTTTAGCAATTTTTCCTGATATTGTTTTATTTTCAATTAATTCTACAAGTTCATTTAGATGGTTTGGAGATATTGGATTTTGATTAAATTGAATATTATTTTTCTTTAACAACCCAAATAGCTCGGAGGTCATCCAATTAACGACTAGTTTACCATCTCGATTTTTTGCGGAATTTTCATAATAGTGCACATATTCTTTTTCTTCTACAATAACATTAGCGTCATATTTTGTTATGCCATATTCAGAAATTAATCTTTCTACCAATTGATCAGGTAATTCGGGCATGTCACTTCTGATCTCACTGATCTGACTATCACTAAGTTCTAATGGCAAAAGATCTGGGTCAGGGAAATATCTGTAATCATGAGCATCTTCTTTACTTCTCATTGATCTAGTTTCACCAGTTGAGGTGTCAAATAACCTTGTTTCTTGATCAATTACGCCACCATTTTCTAATATTTCAACCTGCCTTTCTGCTTCATATTGTATAGCTTGAGAAATAAATTTGATTGAATTTAAATTTTTAATTTCACATCTTGTTCCTAAATCTCCATTTGGTTTTCTTACTGATACATTACAATCAGCTCTTAAAGATCCTTGTTCCATATTTCCATCACATGTTTCAATATACCTTAATACTGTTCTAATTTTCTTTACATATGAGGCAGCTTCTTCAGGTGATCTTAAATCTGGTTTAGAAACAATTTCCATTAACGCAACTCCTGTTCTATTTAAATCTATAAAAGACTTGCTAGGATGTTGGTCATGCAAAGATTTACCTGCATCTTGTTCGAGATGAATTCTCTCAATTCCTATAACTTTATCTTCACCATTAGCATCTGTAATTTTTATACTACCCTCACCTACAATTGGGTATTTATATTGACTGATTTGATAACCTTGAGGTAAATCAGCATAAAAATAATTTTTTCTATCAAAAACAGAGTACTTATTAATCTCAGCATTTAGAGCTATTCCTGATTTTATTGCCTGCTTTATACAGGTTTGATTAATTACGGGCAACATCCCAGGCATCGCGGCATCTACTAGAGAAACATTATGATTTGGATCCTTACCAAATTCAGTAGATGCTCCAGAAAAAAGCTTAGAACTACTTAAAACTTGAGCATGTATTTCTAAACCTATTACAATTTCCCAATCACCAGTTTTTCCAGATATATAATTTGAGTTTTGATCAGTATTTTTCACGATGTAGCTCCATTTGGAGTATCTTTGAAAGATGCACAAGTTTCTATTACCTTGGCAACATTCAAAAGACCTTGTTCATCAAAATCTTTTCCTAATATCTGAATTCCAACAGGTAATTTATTTTTATCAAGTTTAATCGGCAATGAAATTCCAGGTATTCCAGCTAAAGAAGCTGGCACAGTGAATACGTCATTTAAGTACATAGTCAACAAATCTTGCGTACTGCCAAGTTTAAAGGCCGTAGTCGGTGTTGTTGGCGTTACAAGATAATCAACTTGTTTAAAAATTTCAGTGAATTCATTTTTAATTAATCTTCTTACTTTTTGAGCCTTTAAGTAATAGGCATCGTAATAACCTGAAGACAACACATAAGTTCCAATCATAATTCTTCTTTTGACTTCGTCACCAAATCCTAAATTTCTTGTATTTTCATACATTTCATCTAAGCTATCCCCATCAATTCTAGCTCCATATCTTACCCCATCGTACCTTGCTAAATTGCTTGAAGCCTCAGCCGGCGCAACAATGTAGTAAACAGGTAAAGAGTATTTAGTTAAAGGAAGTTTTACAGGTATGATTTCAGCTCCATTTTCTTTTAAGAAATTTATAGTCATATCTTTTGCGTTTAATATGTCAGATGAAATTCCATCACTGTTATATTCTTCTGGTATACCAATTTTAATACTTTTAATACTTTTACCTAGGTCATTGTAAAAATTAGGGACATTTTTATTTGATGAAGTTGAGTCTTTAGGGTCGTAACCACTCATAACTTGAAGCATTAATGCGGCATCAGACACATTCCTCGTTATTGGACCCGCTTGATCAAGTGATGAAGCAAAAGCAACAATCCCCCATCGTGAACATCTTCCATAAGTTGGCTTTAATCCTACAACTCCACAAAATGCTGCAGGCTGTCTTATGGAACCACCTGTATCTGTTCCAGTAGCTGCTAAAGCAGCTTTAGCGGCAACCGCTGCTGCAGATCCTCCAGATGATCCTCCTGGAGTTCTTTTTTCTTCGAAATTCCATGGATTAATAACCTCCCCTCTAGCAGCAGTTTCATTACTTGAGCCCATTGCGAATTCATCACATGAAAGCTTTCCTAAATTAATAGCACCTTCTTTCCAAAGATTCTGAGTTACAGTACTTTCATAAGTTGGAATGAATTTTTTTAAGATTTTTGAAGATGCAGTAGTTTCTATACCCTTAGTGCAAAACATATCTTTTACTCCTAAGGGAATTCCCTCAAAAAACCTCTGGTTCCCATTCAAATAATTTTGATCAGAAATTTTTGCTTGTTCTAAAGCTTGATCAAAACATGTGGTTAGGTACATATTTAAATCTTTAGTTTTTTCGATAGCATTAATATAAGTTTCTACTAATTCCCTAGTTGAAAATTCTTTTTTCTCTAATAGTGATAGAGCTTCACTTATACTAAATTGCAATAAATTACTCATCTATTCAATAACCTTCGGAACTACAAAATATCCACTTTTCTTTTCAGGAGCATTTTCTAAAACATCATTATTTTTATTTCCATCATCCACTACATCTTCTCTAATTGGCAAATTATGTCCTGTAACTGAACTAAGTGGATTTACACTTTCAGTATCAACCTCATTAAGTTGCTCTATAAAACCAATAATTTTATTTAAATCTTCCATTAGCTCATTTGAACCTGTTTCATCAATTGGAATTCTTGATAACTTTCCAAGTTTTTTTAATGTATCTAAGTCGATTTTACTGTTATTATTCATATATATTTATGATTTTAAAATTTTTATTTTTTGATAACATCTGTTATGCCTATCTGCAAGCATGAAGATTTTTTAATAAAGACAAATCATCATAAAAATTTGTTAGGAATTGATCATGGATCTAAATTAATAGGCATAGCAATATCTAATAAAGAGCTTTTCATAGCTACACCATTAACAACAATTGTAAGAAAAAAACAAAATGTAGATTTTAATGAAATACTTAAAATAATTAAAGAAAAGGATGTTGGTGGAATTGTTGTCGGGTTGCCATTAAATATGAATGGAACTAAAGGGCCACGTTGTCAATCTGTAGAGACATTTTTTAGAAATTTTTTAATATTTCATGATATACCTCTGCTCTTTCAGGATGAGAGAATGTCATCACAAGCTATTGAAAAAATTTTTATATCTCAGGATATAAGTAGAAAAAAAAGATCATCCAATATTGATAAACATGCAGCATGTTGGATTTTACAATCTGCACTAGACTTTTTAAAAAAAAGGTAGTACTAACTAATTTTTAATGAATAAGATTCATAAAATTAATAAAAAACCACCTCCAATAGCAACTCTCAATTCTAAAAACCTCTTATCCATAGAAGGGATGAATAAGTTAGAAATAAACTCTTTGTTGGATAGAGCAGATTATTTCGCAGATTTAGATCCTTTAAAAATAATAAAAACTCTCAATGGTTATGTTATTCTTAATGTTTTTTTTGAAAATTCGACAAGGACTAGAGTATCTTTTGAATTGGCAGGAAGACGTCTAGGTGCAGAAGTAATTAACATCTCAGTTGAAAAATCTTCAATAAAAAAAGGTGAAAGTCTTCTCGATACAGCAAACACCTTAAGTGCGATGAAACCTAATTTATTAATAGTTAGACATCCTGAGAGTGGTGCGCCAAAACTTTTTTCTGATTACTTAAATTGTAGTATTGTTAACGCTGGAGATGGCAGACACGAGCATCCAACACAAGCTCTTCTAGATGCACTAACTATCAGAAGAAGATTAGGTAGAATAGAAGGTTTAAAAATAGCTATTTGCGGTGATATACTTAATAGTAGAGTTGCAAGATCTAATATACATCTACTAACAACACTTGGTGTTGAGGTGAGATGTATAGCACCTCCAACCTTAATGCCAAAAAGTTTAGAGAACCTTGGTGTAAATTGTTTTAATAGTTTAAAAGATGGCATTAATAATGTAAACGCAATTATGTTACTAAGGTTACAAAATGAGAGAATGTCAGGAACCGAATCTCCTTCAAAAAGAGAATATTACAGATTTTACGGTCTTGATGAAGAAAAACTTAGTATGGCACATCATGATGCAGTTATTATGCATCCTGGACCAATGAATAGAGGAGTTGAAATAGCATCATCTCTTGCAGATAACGAAGATAGAAGTTTAATAAAGACACAAGTTGAAATTGGTGTCGCTATCCGCATGGCAACTATTGAAGCAGTTTATAATGCACAAAAATAACAATCCAATTCTATTAAAAAATATTAGAGTAATTGATGCATGTCAAAATTTAGATCAAAAGATGAATATTACTGTAAATAATGGAATCATTTCATATTTTGAAAATAGTAAAAAAAATATTCCATTTAATGAAAAGGATTTCAAGTCTGTAAATTGCAAAGATAAAATTTTATCACCTGGCATTTTTGACTTAAGAGTTTATTTAAATGAAACGAATAATGAAAATGTTTCAATTTTAAAAAATGCAGCTGTTAAATCAGGAGTTTTTAAAATGGGAATTTTGCCATTCCAAAAACCCCTGCTTGATAACCCTATAATGATCGAACATTTAATTGAAAAAACAAACTTTAATAATGATAAATTTTTTTATCCCTATGGAGGGGCAACTAAGGAATTAAAAGGGAATGAAATAGCTGAATTAGGTTTGATGGCTGAAGTTGGCGCAATTGGTTTTACAGATGCGCCTAATTGTATACAAGACTCTCTTGTGATGAGAAGAGTTATGAGTTATGCAAAAATGCTTGAAAAACCTATTCTTCAAAATCCTGAAGATAAATCTCTAGCTGGTTTAACAGCCAGTAACTCCACAACAATTCAAGGTGAAATGAATGAAGGCGAAGTTTCAACGAGATTAGGGTTAGTTGGAATTCCTTCATGTGCTGAAGTAATGATAGTCGAAAGAGATTTAAGATTAGCAGAACTCACAGGTGTACATTATCATGTGTCGAATGTATCTACTAAAGAAACAGTTGAAGTTATAAAGAGAGCTAAATTAAATGGTATCAAAATCACATGTGATACATCGCCACCATATTTTAGTTTAAATGAATTAGAATTATCAACTTATGACACATCTTTTAAATTATCCCCTCCTCTTAGAAACGAAGAAGACAGAATTGCAATTCAAAATGCTATTTTTGATAATACAATTGATGTAATCACATCAGATCATAAACCAATGTCGAATGACACAAAAATTCTTCCTTTTACTTCAGCTTCTACAGGTGCATCTGGAATTGAAACATTACTTCCACTGACATTAAATTTGCTAAACAAATCAGATGTCTCAATAATGAATATTTTAAAAAAAATAACTTTGAATCCATCAAAATTATTAAAAGTTGAAATTCCTAAAATCAAATCTAACGAAAAGGCAAACTTCATTATATTTGATCCTAATGAACAATATTTAATTAACAAAGATTCCTTGCACACTTCACCAACTCCATTTCACGGCAGACCTGTTCAAGGGAAAAATTATATGTCCATGATGAATGGTGAAATCGTTTTTGATAATCTTGATTTATTATAAGCTAATATGACTGAACATTTTATTCTATTTCTAATTTTCATTATTTGTTACTTAATTGGATCCATTCCATTTGGACTAATTCTTACTAAATTATTTGATAACAATGATTTAAGGAATATTGGAAGTGGAAATATAGGAGCTACTAATGTTTTAAGAACAGGAAATAAAACATTAGCGCTTTTAACTTTAATACTAGATTTGTCAAAAAGTTTTATTCCGTTATTTATTTTTTTTAAATTAAATTCATATCCAATAATCAATGATTTTTTTAATCTTATAATTATTGATAAAATATTTTTGATTTTAGTATTTGGTTATTTTTTTGTTTTAGGACATTGTTTCCCAATTTGGCTTAAGTTCAAAGGTGGAAAAGGAATTGCAACTTCCTTAGGTGTTATATTATCAATAGATTTTTTTATAGGTTTGTGTCTATTAACTATTTGGATTTTAGTATTTTTAATTTTTAAAATAAGTTCATTATCTGCACTAATTTCATCGACAAGTTTCCCAATTTTAATTTTTTTTAATTATGAAAAAGTAAATTTGTTATATTTATCAATTCTTTTAACTACATTTTTGTTTTTTACACATAGGGCAAATATAATTAGACTTTTGAAAAAAGAAGAAAAAAAAATTTAAATTAATATTGATATATTTTTAAACCAATGGTAATTGGCAAAGAATTATGGAGTTAAAATGAAGTTAGTTATTGTTGAATCACCTGCAAAAGCTCAGACAATAAATAAATACCTTGGTAATAATTATAAAGTTGTAGCATCTATTGGTCATGTTAGAGATCTTCCAAGAAAAGATGGTGCAGTTGAACCAGAAAAAGAATTTCAGATGTCCTGGGATCAACCTTTAGATAAAAAAAAGGTTATCAATGGAATCATAAAAGATTTAAAAGATGCAGAAACTCTAATTTTAGCAACTGACCCCGACAGAGAAGGTGAGGCCATCAGTTGGCATATTAATGAAATTTTAAACGAAAAAAAAGTATTAAAAAGCAAACAGGTTCAAAGAGTTGTTTTTAATGAAATTACAAAGTCATCTGTATTAAATGCTATGGAACATCCTAGAGATATAAACTCTGAATTAGTTGATGCATATCTGGCTAGAAGAGCATTAGATCATTTAATTGGTTTCAGAATATCTCCAATTTTATGGAGAAAACTTCCAGGTTCCAGATCAGCAGGCAGAGTTCAGTCAGTAGCTCTTAGATTAGTTTGTGAACGTGAATTAGAAATTGAAAAATTTATAATAGAAGAGTATTGGACTATTTCAGGAATTTTTGAAAATTCAAGTGGTGAAAAATTTTCTTCTAGATTAATTGAATTTGAACAAAAAAAACTTAAAAAATTTGACATACCAAATGAGGAACATTCAAAAAAAATATTAGATGAAATAAAAAAACATGATTTTTATATATCAAATATTGAAAAGAAAAGAGTTAAGAGAAATCCTATACCTCCTTTCACAACTTCGACACTTCAGCAAGAAGCATCAAGAAAACTTGGTTTTAGTGCTTATAAAACAATGAGAGTAGCTCAAAAACTATATGAAGGCATTAATTTAAATCAAGAAACTAGTGGTCTAATAACTTACATGAGAACTGATGGTGTTCAAATGAGTAAGGAAGCAATAACAAATGTAAGAGAGTTTATTTCTAATGAATATGGAAAAAACTTCATTCCCGAAAGCCCAAGATATTATAAATCAAAGGCTGCTAACGCCCAAGAAGCTCATGAAGCAATTAGACCAACAAACTTTACTTATTCACCAAAATTAATTTCAAAATATTTAGATAAAGATCAGCTTAAGTTATATGATTTAATTTGGAAAAGAACTTTATCAAGCCAAATGTCTTCAGCAGAATTGGACAAAACTATGGTTGATATAAAATCAAAAGATAACTCTATTACATTCAGAACAAATGGCTCTCAGATTGCTTTTCCTGGGTTTCTTAAAGTATATAAAGAAAGTTTTGATGAAAAAACAACTTCAAGTGATAATGATGACGATAAACTTCTCCCAATATTGAAACTTAATGAAAGCTTAAATATAAAAAAATTAGAAGATGAACAACATTTCACACAACCACCCGCAAGATATACTGACGCCAGTTTAGTTAAGAAAATGGAAGAACTTGGTATTGGAAGACCATCAACATACGCCTCAACATTAAGAGTTCTAGTTGAAAGAGATTATGTTACAAAAGAAAGTGGAAAACTAATTCCAGAAGAAAGAGGAAGAATATTGACAGCTTTTCTAAGTAATTTCTTTGGAAAATATATTGATTACGAATTTACAGCAACATTAGAAAAAGATCTTGATAAAATCTCTGATGGCAAATTGCCTTATAAAGATTTATTATCTGAATTCTGGAGGGATTTTAAAAAACATCTTGACAAAATGACTGAATTAGAGAGATCAGAGATTTTAAACACCCTAGAGTCTGAATTAGAACAAATGTTTTTTTCAACTGAAGATAATCAATTTGATGCTTCAAAAAAATGCCCTAAATGCTCGGATGGTAAAATTGGATTACAACTTGGAAAATATGGTGCTTTTATAGGCTGTAATAATTATCCCGAATGCAAATACACAAAGCAGATAGCTAATAAAAAAGATGGTAACCCTGAATTTGACAATGAAATTGATTTTGATCAAAGTTTAGGTAAAGATCCCGATACAAATGAAGATATTTTTATAAAGAAAGGACCTTATGGTTCATATGTTCAACTTGGAGATGGCAAAAATCCTAAAAGAGTAAGTGTTCCTAAATTAGTAAATCCTAAAGACATAAACCTTGAAAAGGCTCTTTTACTCTTATCGTTACCAAGAGTTATTGGCAACCATCCTGAAACTAATAAAGAAATTACTGCTAATATTGGAAGATACGGCCCCTACTTAAAATATGATGTTAATTCAGTTAGTTTACCAAATGATGAAACTGTTTTAACTATAGGTTTAAATCATGCAGTTGTATTAATTTCTGAAAAATCTCCTGGAGGAAGAAGTCTTGGAAAACATCCAAAGAATGACGGAGAAGTGCTGGCAAAAAAAGGAAGGTATGGTCCTTATGTTGAGTATAAAAAGACCAGAGCAACTTTGCCTAAAACCATGAATTTAGACGAAATCACTCTTGATGAAGCTCTAGAATTGATTGAAAAAAAAGAGTCACGAGAAAAGAAAAAAAAATAATTCTGATATGATTAAAAATTATTTGCTCAAAATCTTAGATATTGATTCTGACGGAAATACTACAGCTAAAATAATTGACAAGAAGTTAAGAAATACTGAAGTCTTTATACCTTACAACAAACAAAACCCCGTCATTAAAATTGGTGATACTGTATCTTCATTAATTAAATATAAAAAAAAAAGAATAATTAACACAAAAATTCTAAAAAAAATCTATGCTCCAAAACCTTTTTTTGCACAAGTAAATGAAATTTCATCTAAATTCATAAAAATAAAAAAATTATTTTCTTACAATAATGATTATTATTTCATAAAAAATGATCATTCTCATGAAAATTTGAATGTTGGAGAAATCCTCAAAGCTAGTGAGGAATTTAAATCAAATTTTAAAAACTTGAAAACATGCAAGTTAGAAAGAGTTTATAAAGGATTTAACTCCAATAATTTTTTTCCAATGCTTGAAATAAATGAATTAAATATAATAGATACATTCCCAACAAAAGTGTTAAAAGAAGTTGAAAAGATTGATATATCTAATACAGACAAAAGATCTGATTTAACAAATTTAGCTATCATTACAATTGATGGTGATGATGCTAAAGACTTTGACGATGCTGTCTTTGTTGAAAAATATAAAAGTGATAAATGGAAAGTTCTAGTTAGTATTGCTGATGTTTCTCACTATGTTAGAGAAAACTCAAATTTAGACACTCATGCTAAAGAAAGAGGTAATTCTATTTATTTTCCAAACTTTGTAATACCAATGTTACCCGAGAAGCTATCAAACGACCTTTGTTCTCTTAAAGAAAACAAACTTCGTTTAACTTTATCTGTTGAAATTATTCTTGATTCAGAAGGTAATAAATTATCTCACAAGTTCTTTAAATCAACTATCAAGTCAGCAAAAAGATTTACCTATAATGATGTTAATAATTTAATCAAAACAAAATTTAAAAAAAATAAATCTATAAATGATAATATATTGTTAAATGCCAAAAATCTATACCAGGTTTATAAAAAACTTAAAAATAAAAGTTCAACTCGTGGAGCACTTGCTTTAAAAATAAGTGATACAAAGATTTTATTTGATAAAAAAGGGAACCCTTTAGAAGTTCAAAAAAGCAAACAACTTGAAAGTCATCAAATAATTGAAGAGCTCATGATACTTGCAAATGAATGTGCTGCAGAAGAACTTCAAAAATATAGCTCCGATAACCCTTATAGAATTCACGAAAGACCTAAACCAGAAAAAATTTTATCTTTGATTAATTGTATTGGTTCACCTTATGATAAATTACTTAAAAACAATAATGTAACAGGCAATTTATTTAACAAAATAATTGAGCAGTCATCTAATAGTAAAGATTTTATAAAAATTAATGAATTAATTTTAAGATCTCAATCCCAAGCTAGATATCATAACGAAAATAAAGGACATTTTGGTTTATCACTGAAAAATTATGTTCATTTTACTTCACCGATAAGAAGATACTCAGATTTAATAGTTCATAGAAAATTAACTCAAATTTTAGAAAATAATGAAATTAATCAAGCTTATAAAAATAACTTAAACGAAACATGTGCACATATTTCGAGTACTGAAAGAAAGGCTGTAATTGCAGAAAGAAATACTATCGATAGATACATAGCTTTAATTTATTCTAGTAAAAATGAACAAACTTTTTCTGGTGAAGTAATTTCAGTAAAAAGTTTTGGTATATTTGTAAAATTTGATAATCATAAAAGTGAGGGTTTTATTCCAAAAAGGTTACTGCCTAAAGATCATTATTTATTTAATGAAAAAAAAGAGTTTTTAAAAGGTAAATCAAATTTTTTTAAAATTGGAATGTCTTTATTAGTTAATATTAAAGAAACAGATATTTTAAAAGGTAAAATATTGTTAGGATACTGCAAACATTTATAATCATCTTTGAGGTTGACAAATTAAATAAATAGACCTAATTAAAGATTAGGAGACAATATGGCTAAACCTGCATCTATACAAATTAAACTTGTAAGCACAGCTGACACTGGATTTTATTATGTAACAAAAAAAAATCCTAGGAATCATCCTGAAAAAATGGAATTTAAAAAATACGATCCTAAAGCTAAAAAGCACGTTATGTTTAAAGAAGCTAAAATTAAATAATTAACATTTTAATTTACTAACTTTTTCAATACTTATTAACTTACCTTTCATTTTATAGCTACCATAATCAACTGTATAACCATGAGCTATACCACTCTCATCAACATAAGCTATTACCTTTGTTTTAGGGTCTGAGCTTTTCTGATTAAGATCATAAAATGACAATTGTATAGGCCAAACTTGTTTTTTTAATAGATCATTTTCAATGGATACATCAGTATTAATTTTTTTCCCAATAAAAGCAGATACAATTTTGACAAGATTATCTTTATCACTTCCAAAAAAGACTTTTGCTGTATTGAAATTTATATTTTTTTTTGCATTTTCAAGAAGAATTTCTAAATGTTCAGTTGGGAATAAGATATCGTCATTGAATGAAAATTTTTCATTATTTTTATCAAAAATTATACCATCTAATATGTTTTTATTTTTTTGAACATAACCTGAGTAAAACATTTCTTTTTCAAAATCGTTATTATCTAAATGTTCAAAACTAAATTTTTTTGATGTGAAATCCTCAAATGAGCTAAAAATTGAAAAATTCTTTGAATTGTTTTTATTATTCAAATTAAAAGTAATTGCAAAAGTTTCTTTTAAAGCCCAACCTTTACATTGTTTTTCAAGTAAAAAAGATGACTTTCCACTCCCACCTTCTACTATTGATGGCGTTTCGTTTGTTAAAAACTCTAAATCATAATAAGCTTTATGTGAGACAATAGTTGACGATAGACTAGTATTTACATATAAAAATGAAATAAAAATCGATATTAAACCGTATATATTAAATTTAATCATAAATTAAAATAACAAATACACTAAATAATTAAAATTAAAATGTTCATATGTTTTCTGAAAAAAATTTAATTAATTGCAATAATTCTTTTAGGAAATTAATTAATTCTTGTCTAGATGAAAATATTATTTCTATTGACACCGAGTTTGTAAGAAACAAAACATTTTATCCTAAATTATGCTTGTTACAAATTGGAACTTCAACAGGGTCTTATGCAATAGACCCAAATAAAATTTCAAATTTACCACTTTTAAAAAAAATTCTAAGAAATAAAAATATTTTAAAAATTTTTCATTCACCCAGACAAGATATAGAAATTTTTTTTAATTTATTTGGGTCTTTACCCAACAATATATTTGATACACAAATAGCATATTCATTTATTAGTCAAGAATATCAAATAAGTTATGAAAAAATAGTTTTAAATATATTAAAAATAAAATTAGATAAAACTTTTCAATATTATGATTGGACTTTAAGACCTATTAATGACAATCAGCTTAATTATGCGTTGAATGATGTCTATTACTTAAGAAAAATATATTTTAAGTTGGAACAAAAATTAAAGAGTCAAAATAGATTTGATTGGGCATTAGAAGAATCAAAAATTTATCTTAATAAAAAACTTTATCTTAATTCTCCAGAAAACTATTGGAAAAATATTTATCCGTCTAAAACAAAAAATTTGAACTTATTTAAGTTAAAAAAAATTTTGGAATGGAGAGAGGAAAAATGTATAAGTTTAAATATTAGCCGAAAATTAGTATTTAGTGACAAAGATCTAGTTACATTAATAAAAAATCCAAATAATTTAAATTCACTCAGTATTAAATATAAATTAGAAAAAAAGGATTTAATAGTAATTGATAAAATTTTATCCAACAATTCTGATACATTATTAGAAAAGAAATCTAATCTTTTAAAGAGTGATTTTGAATTACTAATTATTTTAAAAATTATTCTTAAATTAATTTCTAATGAATTAAACATTAGTCCAAATTTAATTGCTACAACATCAGATTTAGAAAAATTAAACTTTAAAAATAACAAACACTCTAGATTATTTAAATCTTGGCGTAATGAAGTGTTTGGGAACAAAATAAAGAAATTTTTTAATAATGAACTTAAAATTATTTCTAAAGAAAATAATTTCTTTTTAGAAAAAAATTAAATTTAAGTTTCTATAATATTTAATACTTCTTTAATTTGCTTTAATGTAATTTTGGTTTTCTGTTCGAGAGACATTATATCCAAAGTTTCTACGAAAAGAGAAATAGCTTTATAGTTTCTTTTAATTCTTTTAATAATATATAAACAGAGCTTATCATTTAAAAATATCTTTTTATCACTCAATTCTTTTATAAGAATAGAAAATAAGAAATCATCATCTGGCAACTCTATTTTAGTACTTATACATGATTTTATCCTTGATTCTAAATCACCCAAACTAAAGTTTATTTCACTAGGAGATTTTGAAGTTGTAATTAATAAAGATCCTAAATTTAAAAGAATTTCATTAAAAAAATGAATAAAAAGATTTTCATTTAAACATTCTACTTTATCAAAATCATCAAAAATGAATGATTTGCCTAACTTAGCTTCATTTAAATTTATATTACTAAATTTTTTAATAAATTTAGCATCTGTGATTTCTTTATAGATGTGAGCTAAATGTGTCTTTCCTGAACCTGAAGGCCCATAGAGAATTAATACTGGAAAATTGAATTTTTTTTTAAATTCTTTAATATCGTTAAATTCATCAATTAAAGATAATGCAACTTCATTAACCTTATTTAAAATAAAATTAGAATGATTTTTAACGTTCCTAAAAGATAAAGGTAAAGCTAATTGTTTAATTAATTTTTTTTCCATTTTTTGAGTCATCAAAAATATAATTAAAATAAAAACGTGCAATTACACCTATTATTGCAGCAACAGGAATAGCCATTAAAATACCTATAAATCCAAAAAAACCACCTCCAACAGAAAGTGCAAAAATAATCCATATCGGATTTAATTTAACTGCCTCGCCAACTAGTTTAGGTGTCAAAAAATAACTTTCTAATAATTGCCCAATAATAAAAGTTATTAATATGATTAATAATTCAAAACCATATCCAAATTGAACTAAACCTAGTATTAATGCCAAAACACATCCTAAAAAAGCGCCAATATAAGGTATAAAAGATATCAAACCTATAAATAATCCCAGAATAAAACCAAATTCAAGTGATAAAAAATTTAAAATTAGTGAATAAAAAATTGATAAACATAGACAAACTGAAATTTGTCCTCTGATATATTTAGATAAAGTTAAATTTATCTCTTCTAAAATAATTGAAAAAAAACTAAAGCTTGAATTTTTTGTAATGTTATTAAAAAAAGATCTAATATTTTTCATTTCCAATAACATATAAAATGTTATTATTAATATTAATAAAATATCTAATAAACTGTTTAATATTAAAAGACCTCCTTTAAAAAAATTATACCCTGCATCACCAACTTTAATAAAAAATAATTTTAAAAGTTTAAATAGATCTTCTTCATTAATTTTTTTCTGGCCAAAAATAGATTTAAAATAAGGCGAAACTATTTCGTTTAAATAATTTATATATTTAGGTGCACTAATTGTTATCTTTTCAAATTGAGCTAAAATAATAGGAATTGTTAGAGATAAAATTAAAAATACCATGATAACAAAAATTAACAATGCAAAAAAACTGGAAATTGCACCAGGCATAAAAAAGCTTATTCTTTGATTTATAGGACCTAAAAGATATGCTAAAATAAAAGCCAAAACAAATGGATAAGTTATTTTGTAAAATATAAAAATAGTCAAAGTTAAGATTGTTAAACAAATGATTAAAAAAATATTTTGTTTATTCTCTTCAAATGTTTTCATTTTTTTATCAAAATAAATTCATCATTAACTTGTTTTAACTTATAACCTTTTTCATTTAAAATATTAAAAAAAGTATTATTCGTTCCTTGAAATCCAAGACTTACTTTACCAACATCTCCTTTTAACCCAATAATATTTATTTTCTTCATGTAAGGAAGATTATTTAAAAGTAGCAAAGAGTTTGACCAATCTTGCATTTTTTGAATTGGAATATATACATCGACAAAAGTGATTAATCCTTCATTAAAAAAATTATTTTTTTTCCAACTCTCTTCAAAAATATATACCAATTCACTAATGTCTTTTAAAAGTAAATCTTTATTTAAAATAGTAATCGACTTAAAATTTTCATAATTTCTAGATTTAGAAAAAATTGTTTGATCAAATTCACCAGATTCATTGTAAAGCTTACCTGAAATTTTTAATTGATACTTTCCAAAACGTCCTAACTTTGGCTCCAAAATAACTACTAATATTCTTTTTGTTAAATCGTTTTTTATTAATTTTTTTAAAACATTTTTATTTGCACTTATTATTTCTTTACCTCTAATACTTCTTTTTAATGATAAATTGCCGGTGGATAATTTAAATTTAAGTAAACTATCATTTGTATTTAAAAAATTCTTCCATAATTCATACCATGTATCTTTTTCGTCCAAAAAAACATACCCACTTGCCCCTTCATATATTGGAAATATAGATATAGGTAAGCTAAACACTTCTGCAAAATTTAAATTTTCTTTTTTAAAAAAACTAACAACTTCTTCTCTATTAAAACAAAAATCAAAACTTCCTAAGAATTGATTAGTACTATTAGCTTCATTATTAATTTTTATAAAATTAATCATTTTGTTTAAATCAATTTTATAAGAATTTTTAATTTGCTTTCTTAAAGTAAGTCTATTAAGCAATTGATTAAACGCAATTAATCTGCCTTTTTCTTCAGCTTTTGATTTTGCTTTTGTTAAATCTTGATGTTTAGCCTCTGAAATCACGTTATTTACATAAAAAGCTTTTTCTTTACAATCTAATTTCGAAGATGCAAGTGCTTCAAACTGAAATATAAAAAGAAAAAGTAATTTTACAAAAAAAAGTTTTAAGTTGAATTCAAATATCATGGTAATAAAGTAAATAATAATTTATATCATCTTTTACATTTAAATTAACTATTAAAATTAATTAATCAGGATTATGAAAAAAAAAAATAATAAAAGCAAATCAATAACATATAAAGAATCAGGTGTTGATATTGATAAATTTGAAATAATTTTAAATGATTTAAAGAAAGAAATTTTAAGTACATTCAATGATGCAGTAATTGATAATTTTGGAAGTTTTTCTAGTGTATTAGATATAAAGAAACTTGGATATAATGATCCTTTGTTACTGTCTGCTACAGATGGAGTTGGAACAAAACTTAAACTAGCAATTGAAGCTCAAAATTTTGATAATATTGGTATAGATTTAGTTGCTATGTGTGTAAATGATATTCTAGCACAAGGTGGCCTACCTCATTTTTTCTTAGATTATATAGCAGTTGCAAAATTAGATGAAAAACAGATTAAAGCAATTATAAAAAGTATTATTCGAGGATGTATTATTTCTAATTGTGCACTTGTAGGTGGAGAAACGGCAGAAATGCCTGGGCATTATTTAAAAAATAATTTTGATATAGCTGGTTTTTCTATAGGTGCTGTTGAAAGAAATGAAATATTAATGCCATCTCTAGTAAAGGAAGATGACTTAGTAATTGCTATTGAAAGTAATGGAATTCATTCAAATGGTTATTCGTTAATTAGAAAATTAATTGATTACCATTCAATAGACATAATTAATGATAAATTTGAATTCAATAATGACAAAAATATTGCTGAAACACTTTTAAAACCAACCTACATTTATACTGATTTAATTAAGAAGAAACCAAAAAATTTAAAATTGCATGGCATATCACATATTACAGGTGGTGGATTAATTGAGAATCCAAAAAGATCTTATGGAAAAGATTTATCATTAATAATAGATTGTTCTACATTTAAGATTGATCCTTTGTTTATGTGGATTAAAGAAAAAGCAAATCTTGATTGGTACGAATTATTTAAAACATTTAATTGTGGTATTGGATTATTAGTTTACGTAGATAACAAAAATTCTTCAAAACTTCTTAACCATTTAACGTGTCTTAATTTTAATTCTTGGATAGTTGGAAAGATGCAAAAAAAAGTTGAAAATCAAAATTCAGTTATAATTTTAAATTATGAGTAAAGCTAATTTATCTGTTTTTGCTTCGGGAATAGGAAGTAACCTTTTAGCAATTCACAACGCTTCAAAGGACAAATATTTTCCTGGAAAATTACAACTAGTAATATGTAATAAAATTTGCCCTGCCTATGAATTAGCCAAAAGCTTGAACTATGAAACAAAATTAATTTCAGATTTAAATATTGAAAAATTTGAAGTCATTGTTCATCAAGAATTAACAAAAAAAAAAATTGATTTAATTTGTTTAGCTGGATTTATGAGAGTTTTATCACCAAAGTTTGTATCAAAATGGAAGAATAAAATTCTAAATATACATCCTTCAATTTTACCACTATTCCCTGGTCTAAATACACATAAAAAAATTTTATTAAATGGTATAAAAATTCATGGATCTACTGTTCACTTAGTAAATGAAAAACTCGACTCTGGTAAAATTTTAGGACAATTTGCATTCGCTGTTAAAAGTAATGATATAGATTTTTTGATTGATAATATTAAAAAGTATGAAAATCTACTCTATCCTGAAGTTATTAAAAAATATATTTGGACATTTTTATTTAAAGAAGATAAATTCTTAAAATATAAAAGAATTCAGATAGATGATGTAGTATTTTCATATTGAAAAGGATTTGTACATGAGCAATAAATTAGATAAGCATACAAAGGATAACCAACAGTTTTATGAAGGTTTTTTGAAGTTTACTTTATATTCTTGTATAATACTATGTGTTATAATTGCGCTACTAGCAATTTTTTTAGTTTAATCCTCAAAAATTTCAGTCTCTGAAAAAAAGAATGAAATTTCTTTTTTTGCATTTTCAATAGAATCCGAACCATGTACTGAATTAGCCTCAATGCTTAAAGCAAATTCTTTTCTAATTGTGCCTAAATCTGCTTCTTGGGGATTTGTTGCACCCATAACTTTTCTATACAAAGCAACTGCATTTTCACCTTGTAAAACTTGAACAATTACAGGACCAGATACCATAAAAGAAACAAGGTCTTGAAAGAAAGGTCTTTCTTTATGCACTTCATAAAATTTACTAGCTGTCTCTTTTGTAAGTTTAATTTTTTTCTGACCAATTATTTTTAACCCAGACTTTTCTATTATTGAATTCACTTGTCCAGTTATATTCCTAGAAGTTGCATCTGGTTTTATTATTGACAAAGTTTGTTCTATAGACATGATTTCTCCTATTTTAAATTTTATAATCAAAGTTTCTTGTTAAATCAAATAACAATTTAACACCCCACCCTGATGCTCCAGCAGATGACGTTTTAGTAGAATTAGATAACCAAGTTACTCCAGCAATATCAAGATGAGCCCATGGTGTGTTTTCAACATGTCTTTGTAAAAAGCATGCCGCAGTAATTGAACCAGCACCCATACCTCCGATATTTTTCATATCGGCAATTTCTGTGTTTATCATCTTGTCATATTCAGTATCTAATGGCATCGACCATACTTTGTCTCCTGTTTTTTCACCAGAAACTTCAATTTTTTTTGTTAAATTATTATTATTACAAAATAAACCAGCTCTTACTTTACCTAAAGACACAATCATAGCTCCAGTTAAAGTAGCTAAGTCAATCATAAATGCAGGTTTAATATTTTTTTCTGCCCATGATAACAAATCAGCTAGTACCAACCTACCTTCTGCATCTGTATTTAAAACCTCAATAGTTTTACCTGAAAATGATTTTATTACATCACCAGGTCTTTGAGCATTTCCATCTGGCATATTTTCGACTAAACCGATTATTCCAACAACGTTTTTCTTAATTTTATTCCTAGCAACTGCCTCCATTAACCCTGAAACAGTGGCAGCACCTCCCATATCCCATTTCATATCTTCCATAGATTTAGCAGGCTTAAGAGACAAGCCACCAGAGTCAAAACATACACCTTTACCAACAAAAGTAAGTGGTTTTTCATTTTTATTTCCACCACTCCATTCCATTACTACAACATGACTTTCCTGTCTTGAACCCTGGCCAACGGCTAGCAATGATGTCATACCTATTTTTTTTAAATTGCTCTCATTTAAAATCTGAAGCTTGACACCAAACTTTTTTAGTTTTTTACATTCTTCAGCAAAAGATTTAGGATTCAAAATATTTGCAGGTTTCCATACCAGATCTCTTGTAAAATAAACTCCTTTAACAAGATTTAAATCAAACTGAAAAATAGATTTAATTTTGGAATAATTTTGAGAAAAAATTAAAATATTTTTAATTTTACGTTTTTTTTCATTGGATTTATAATTTTCAAACTTATAAGACTTTAAGCAAAATCCTCTTAATAAATTTGATGAATATAATTCATCATCAATATAAAAATTTATACTATCATAAAAATCATTACTTATTTCATCAAAAATTAAACCACCTTGATTTTCAATATCTAAACTATAGTCATTAGTTTTTTTTAAAATAGGAATTATTAAAAACAAACCAAATTGAGTTTCAAATAAATATGGATGTTTTATTTTTCTTGATTTTGAGTTTTGAATTAAAAATTTTTCAATTTCATTATTCAACCACATTGGTTTAAATTTTATTTCTTTAAATTTGTCCAAAAATAAAACATTTACTTCGTTTTTCTTTAAATTTTGTTTTGAACTAATTTTTTTAAAATCAATTTTCAAATTACTAACATTTATCATAACTCTTTCCTATTACTAAAATAAAAATAATGCTAAATTACATCATGCGTATTTTTAAATACATTTTTAAAATGTCAATGTTAAATACATTAATCTCTTTTTTAGTAATTATTGGACTTGTTTGGGTAAGTCAATCATTTAGATCAATAAAGTTTATATTTGAAAAAGGAGGTACTATTATCGATTTTTTTCTATTATCAATTTTTAGCATGCCCGCATGGCTCTCAATAAGTGTATCTTTTGGATTTTTTTTTGGAGTTTTTATAACCTTTACTAAATTAGAAAATGACAGAGAACTTATTGCCATGAAATCTTCTGGACTTAATTCACTGCAACTCTCGTATCCAATTCTTGTTATTGGCATTATATTAAGTTCGTTTTTATTTTTGAACTTTCATTTTTTACTTCCAAAAAGTTATTCATTTTATAAAAATTATGAAGATAATTTAAGATACAAAAAACCTCCAATTTTATTTAATGAAAATACATTTTTTCATATTGATAAAAAAACATTTTTTGCACAATCTATTAATGGAAATGAATTGAACAAACTTTTTATTAAAGACTATTCATCTAAAAAACAGACTATAGATATTTTTGCTAAAAAAGCACTTTTTATTCCTGAAGAAAATAATATTAGAATAAAATTAATTGATGGTGTTAAAATTATCTCAGAACAAAAATCAAACCCGTTGATAATTAATTTTAAACAAGATTATATTTCATTTAACAAAAAAAATTCAAAAAAACAAAACAGATCAGAACGTGTCGTTGATTTAAAAGAATTCACATACTTTGAACTGATAAATAAATCTAAATTACAATCAAAAGCTAATGGAATTTATTTGGCTGAAGCTCATTCTCGAAATGTATTTAGTCTAACTCCTATAATTTTTTGCATGGTATTTCTATCTTTTTTTGTACGATTCCAACATTCCAGATATGATAATATTTTTAAAAAATCGATGATCATAAGTTTAATTTTTTTTATCCAAATAGTTTTTTTCTCAATGAAAAACATTGTTACTAAATTTGAAGAATTTATTTATATATTTTATTTTGTGCCAATTTTTATAATAATAATAAATTTTTTACTGATTAAATATGAAACTATTTCTTTGTTAAATTTTAAGAAAGTTTAAAATGGATAATTACAATACATTTCCAAAAAAACTTTTTTCCTATTTAATTAAAATATTTTTAAAAAATATTTTATTAGTTTTACTAATTTTTTTATTTCTTATTTTTCTTGTTGATTTTATTGAAATATATAGACGGGCAAGTGAAAAAATTAATTTTAATAATAATGATAACTTTATTTCAATTTTAATTTATTTATCTTTCTTAAAAACGCCAATAACAATAAAAAACATTTTACCAATTTCAATTCTAATCTCATCTGTTTTAACTTTTATAAAATGGAAGCAGAATAATTATTTTGTTATTGTGAGAACAGTTGGAATCTCATTAAAAAAAACCATTTTTCTTCCCTGCGTTCTAGTATTATTTATAGGATTATTGTCTTTATTTTTTTTACATCCTTTAGCGAACTATTGTAATAATAAATATAAAACTCTTGAAAAAAAATATTTTGGTCACAAAGTTGAGGAAACTATATCGTTATCAGAAAATGGTATTTGGATAAGAAAAAAAACTAATGAAGGGTTTTTGATTATTAAATCTAAAAATATTAACAAAAATAAAAATGTTTTGAATGATGTAGAAATTTTTAGATTTGATAATAATAATAATTTTATCAATAAAATAATTGCTAATACCGCTTCACTTCAAGGAAATATATTGCTACTAAAAAAAGGTAAAAATTTAAATCCTGAAGTTAAAAATAATTTTTTTGATATATTTTCAATTAAATTAAGTAATAAGTTTAATACTTTTAATTTAAATTCAGAAAAAGCAGAAAATATGGATTTAGTTGATTTATATAATTATATTAAATTAATGAAAAAATTAGGAGTAAATTATTCTGATCATTTGATCTATTTATTAAAACAATTATTTCAACCAATTTTGATCGTTTCTTTGATATTAATAAGTGCCCCTTTAATTTTAAAAAATAATGAGAGAAAATTTCCTTTGACTATAATGTGCTTAACTATATTAATAGGTTTTTCTATTTATTTTTTAGTGGATTTTATGTATGTTTTGGGATCAATGGAAAAATTAAATCCTTTTATTGCTGGCATAGGCCCTATTGGGGTTTGTTTCTTTATTGGATGTTATCTAGTGAGTGCTTTTGATGAAATCAAAAAATAAAATTCAATTCACTTTGAATTTAAAAATTTTCTTAATTTTACTTATTTTTGGCATGTCTTACAAAGTCTTTGCAAATGAAAAGAATTTTGTGATAGCAACTATTGATAGATCTCCAATTACCTATTTTGATTTAAAACAAAAAGCAAAATTGATTCATTTTTTAAGGACTAAAAATAATCAATATGAAAACCTAAATAAATATTTTGATTTATCACTTAAAAGTCTAATATCTGAAAAACTATTGATAAAAAAAGCCATAGAATTTAATAAAAATATTTTAGACTTAACACAAAAAGATGCTTTTAAATATATTTTAGAAAGAAATAATAATTCGATTGAGTTTTTTGAAAATTTTTTAAAAAAAAATGACCTTTCAAAGTCTGTGGTAATCTTGAATATACAAATAGAAATTATAAAAAAATACTTAATTGGTCAAATGTTTGAGAAAGAATATGACGATTATTTAAAAGAAATTAGTAATATTTCCAAAAATAAAAATGATGAAATTGACCTTGAACAAATTATTATTAACATTGATAAAAAAAATGTTAACTTGATGAATTCACTCGAAACTCAAATTGACTCTTTGTCTAATCAAGGTTATTCATTTAAAGAAATTGTAAAAATTTTATCAAAGAATAAATCACTTAAAATTTCTGCAGGAAGATCTGGTTGGCAAAATAAAAACGATTTTAAATTAAATACATTCGAAAAACTTTTTCAATTTCCTGAAGGTGAAATCATTAAAGAAAAATTTAATAATAAAATCAATTATCTTAGGATAATAAGTAAAAGAGAAAATGGTAAGTTTAGTAAAAGAGAACAAATTATAGAACTTATCAGACTAAGTTATGCAAATTCAAAAAGAGAAAGAATAAATTTACAAAAATTTTATGAAAAAAATTCAAAACTTAGTTGTAAAGATTTCTATAGAAAATTAAATGAACTAGAAGTGTTTAATCTAAATTATCAAAAAGAAAATTTGACTAATTTCAGCGAAAAGATTTTATTAATGATTAATAAGACAAATGTTAAAAAATTTACAGATCCTATTATTTTTAATACAGAAAATTTTCAATTTTATATATGTAATAAGGATAACATTAATAAAAAAATACAATCCAAAAGTACATATGATGAAAAGCTATTAATGCAAAAAGTTGATATTTTAACAAATAAAATTTTAAAAATTTTAAAAAAAGATGCAATTATTGATTTAAAAATAAAAGTTAATGAACTTAATTAAAAAAAGAATTTTAATTACTGCTGGTGAACCAGCAAGCATTTCTTCTGAAATTACGATTAAAGCAATTAAAAAACTAAAAAAAGAAAGTAATTCTGAGTTAATATTAATTACTGACCCAAGCTTGATCAAATACGAACTAAAAAATTTGAATCAATTAGCTGAATTAAATATTTTAGATAAAAAACTTAATTTTAAAGATTATAAGAAAGATTTTATAAATATTATTCCAATAAAACTTAATGAAATAACAATTCCAGGAATTTTAAATAAAAAAAATTCCGATTTTGTTCTAAAATCTATTAAAAAGTCAGTTGATTTTTTACTTCAAAAAAAAGCTAATGCTGTAGTAACCAATCCAATAAATAAATTTATCATGAAATCTAGTAATTTTAAATTTAATGGACATACTGAATATCTTGGCCACTTGTCAAAATTTAATAAAAAACCAATAATGATGTTGGAATCAGAAAAACTTCGAGTTGTTCCATTAACTACACATATTCCAATAAGCTCTGTATCCAAAAAAATAAATACAAAAATGATAATTGAAAAAATTAATATTCTTAATAATGAATTAATAAATATTTATAAAATTAAAAACCCTAAAATTTATATTTCAGGCTTGAACCCACATTCTGGAGATGGTGGCAAGATTGGAAAAGAAGAATTAACTCTAATTTACCCTGCAATTAGAAAATTAAAAAAATTAGGTTTAAATGTTAAAGGCCCATTTCCAGGTGACACGCTATTTCAAAAACATAAAATTAAAGAGTATGATGTAGCTGTATGCATGTATCATGATCAAGCTTTAATTCCCATAAAAACTCTGTACTCAGGTAATATAATAAATACCACTCTTGGGTTGGATTTTATTCGAACTTCTCCTGACCATGGTACAGCATTAGATATTGCAGGTATGAAAAAAGCTAATCCAAACAGTTTAATTTTAGCAATCAAAAAAGCTGAAGATCTAATTCATAAAAAGTATGTCAAATAATATAGATCAACTTAAAAATTATAATTTTAAATTCAAAAAATCATTAGGACAAAACTTTTTATTTGATTCGAATATAACTGATAAAATTGTGAACTATTCCTTACCACTTTCAAATACCGTAATAGAGATAGGTCCAGGAGCAGGAACTTTAACAAAATCTATTTTAAAATTAAATGTAAATAAAATTATTTTAATAGAAAAAGATAAAAGTTTAATAAAATTACTTGAAAATTTAAAAGAAAAAAATAGTTCTATTGAAATTTATAACAAAGATGTTTTAACTTTGCCAATTTGGAAATTAGGAAGTGGTTCAAGAGAAGTTATTGCAAATCTTCCTTATAATATAAGTACAAAAATTCTGATTAATTTATTAAAAAACTCAAGCCAATTTAGTAAATTGACCATGATGTTTCAAAAAGAAGTTGCAAACAGAATAATTGCTAAACCAGGATCAAAGCTTTATAGTAGACTATCTGTTATAACTCAACTTAAAACCAAAACAAAGATTTTATTTGATATACCTAACACTGCATTTTTTCCAAAACCCAAAGTCCAATCTAGCTTAGTCCAATTTATTCCATATGAGAATAAAAAACATAATTTTAATTTTGAAAAAATGGAAGAATTAACAAGATTTGTTTTTTCAAAAAAAAGAAAAATGCTTAGAACGATATTTAAAAAAGAAGGTGGGTCTTCATTTTTAAATTCAATAAATATATACCCAAACATCAGGCCTGAAAATTTGACCTTAGAAGAATTTTGTAAATTGGAGTTTGCTTTAAGTAAACACTAAGTTAAATTTAACTTTTTTACATAATCAGATATATAAAGTTGCTTAGGCAATTTTAGCCTTTCGACCTCTAAAATTTTGACAATTTTTTGAAAAGTATTATCCAAATTATCATTAACCAGAACATAATCGTATTCATCAAAATGTTTTATTTCCTTAAGTGCTTTAGACATTCTAAAATTTATTTCTTTAGTACTATCACTATTTCTTTTACTTAGTCTTTTTTTTAATTCGTCAATACTCGGAGGTAATAAAAATACTTTAATCAAGTTTCCTTTCATTGCTTGAGTAATTTGTCTTGTGCCTTGCCAATCAATATCAATGAGGACATCAATACCATTTTCTAGTTGCTCTAAAACTTCTAATTTCAAAGTTCCATAATAATTTTCAAAAACAAATGCATTTTCTATAAAAGAATTTTGAGACTTTAAATTTAAAAAATCTTTTTTTGATTTAAAATAGTAATCTACTCCTTCAACCTCGTTTTTACGTTTTTTTCTAGTTGTTACAGATACAGAAAGATGGATGTTTTTATCATACTCAAGTAATTTTTTACAAATAGTTGTTTTCCCAGTACCCGAAGGAGAGGATATAACTAATAAAACACCTTCTTTTTTAATTTTTCCCATAGTTTTTTAGATCCTTTATCCATAGTTTGATATTTTTTTTATGCTCTGAAAAGTTTTTTGAAAACCTATGCCCTCCTTTCCCATCAGAAACAAAATATAAATAATCTGTGTTATTTGGATATAATACAGCTAAGATTGCTTTTTCTCCAGGATAACAAATAGGTGTTGGTGGTAAGCCTTTATAGCGATAAGTATTAAAATAATTCTTTGATTTCAGATCTAAAGTATTTAAATCATTTCCTTTTTTATTTAAAGCATAGGCAACTGTGACATCAGACTGTAATTTCATGTTTTTATCTAATCTATTCAAGAAAACACTTGAAATATTTTTTAATTCTTCACTTTTTTTTCCTTCTTTTTCGATTATAGAAGCTAATATTAATACATCAAATTTTGATTTAATAAATTTATTCCTTTTTCTTTTTTTCCAATGAGATTCAATGATTTTATTTTGTTCAATCTCCATTTTTGTTAATAGCGAGGCTTTTCTATCTCCCCACTTATAGAGATAGGTATCTGGTTTAAATTTACCTTCACCAAGATATGGAACTTTCCCTACTAACCCTGGAGCTTGAATTAGTTTATTTTTTAATTCTTGAGAATTTGTTCCTTCTATAAGTGTAAATTTTCTATAATATACTATGTTCTTATTAATCTTTTCTAGAATATCAATTAATGAATCACTTTTAGTAATTAAAAACTCTCCGTGTTTTAATATAAACTTATCTTTTAAAAAAAGTTTTGAAATATGCCATTTAATTTTTGAAACTTTAATTTCTTTACTGTTTAAATAATTTAAAAAAGTAGCTTCGTTAATATTTTTTTTAATAATTATTAACCTGTCATTATTAGAAATTGGTTTAGCAAAAATTGAATTTATAAAACTACCAATTAAATAAATACATGAACAAACTATTATTAATAAAAATAAAAAAAATTTAAGATTTTTAATCAATGCTACCAAAAATTAAACTTGCATTAGTTCCACCAAATCCAAATGAGTTAGATAAAATATTTTTAATATTTTTCTTTTTGGATTTATTTGGCACAAGATCAAATTCGGAAGTGCCCTCATCAGGAGTATTTAAATTTATAGTTGGAGGAACTTCTTGATGTTGAATAGCTAAAATTGAAAAAATTGCTTCTACAGCCCCAGCAGCTCCAAGTAGATGTCCTGTCATGGATTTTGTAGAACTTATTGATAAACTATTTAAATTAGATTCAAACAATCTTTTAACAGCTTTTAGTTCAATCATATCACCTAAAGGAGTAGAGGTGCCATGAGCATTGATATAATCAATCTGATTTGGCTTTAGTTTAGCTTCATGCAAAGCTGAATTCATTGCTCTAAAGCCGCCGTCACCGTCTGATGAAGGTGCTGTGATATGATAAGCGTCACCAGAAAGGCCATAACCTTTTATTTTAGAATAGATTCTAGCGCCTCTATTTAAGGCATGCTCTTTTTCTTCGAGTACTACAATACCTGATCCTTCACCCATTACAAAACCGTCTCTATCTCGATCCCATGGTCTAGATGCTGCCTGAGGATTCTCATTGAAATTAGTACTTAAAGCCTTAGCAGCGGAGAAACCAGCCATGCCTATTCTGCAACAAGCAGCTTCTGATCCTCCAGCAATCATGACATTAGCTTTACCACTTTCTATAATTTTAGCTGCATCACCTATAGCATGTGCACCTGTAGAGCATGCTGTTACTACTGAATGGTTAGGTCCTTTAAAATTAAATTTGATACTAATCTGTCCAGAAATCAAATTTATTAATGCAGAAGGTATAAAAAAGGGACTTATCTTTCTGGCTCCTTTAGTATTTAAAATCTCAGTTGTATTAGCAATTGTTTCCAAGCCACCAATTCCAGAACCAACTAAGACACCTGTTTTTTCATTTTCATCAAGATTAGAAGGCACCCATTTGGAATCTTCTATTGCCATTTGTGCAGCAATTAATCCATAAGCTATAAATCTGTCAATTCTTCTTAGATCTTTAGAATCAATCCAATCATTAATATTTAGACCACCTTCTAAATCGTTCGAAACATTAGGAACTTGACCAGCAATTTTACAAGGTAAGTCATCAGTATCAAAAGCCTCAATTTTTCTGATACCACTATATCCGTTGATTAATCTTTTCCAATTAACTTCATGACCAAGACCTAGAGGTGTTACAAGACCTATCCCGGTTACAACTACTTCACGCATTAAAAATTATTTTGAGTTCTCTTTTAAAAAATCAATTGCATCTTTAACAGTTTGAATTTTTTCGGCAGCATCATCAGGTATCTCGCAATCAAATTCTTCTTCGAAAGCCATTACAAGCTCAACTGTATCAAGACTATCAGCACCTAGATCATCAATGAAACTAGCTGTCTCAACAACTTTACCTTCATCGATGCCAAGATGCTCTACTACAATTTTTTTAACTCTATTTTCAATGTCACTCATTTGTATCCTCACTATATTAAAGTTGTTGCTGTAACATATTTGATAAATTATGCCAAGAAGATAATTTAATTTTTAAAACATAGCCATTCCACCATTTACATGAATTGTGGAACCTGTTACAAAACTTGCCTCATCACTAGACAAATATATACATGCAGACGCCACATCACTTGGCAATCCAAATCTAGAGGCAGGAATATTTTTAAGAATCTGATTTTGTTGATCTTCAGATAATTTGTCAGTCATTGGTGTTTTTATAAATCCTGGGGCAATACAGTTAACTGTTATTCCTCTACTAGCCACCTCAGATGCTATAGATTTTGAAAAAGCTATAAGTCCAGCTTTTGAAGCAGAGTAATTAGATTGGCCAGGATTACCTGAGTGGCCAATTATCGAAGTAATAAACAAAATCCTGCCAGACTTTCTTTTAATCATTCCTTTAATAATTTTTTGAGTTAGAAAAACGGTAGAATGTAAATTAATATTCATTACAGATGACCATTCATCTTCTTTCATTCTTAAAAATAAATTATCTCTCGTAATACCCGCATTATTTATCAAAATATCAATTGAATATCCTCTCTCATTCAATTGATTTGATAAGTTTTCAATGTTTTGACTATTATCTAAATTTGATACAATGTAATCATTTTCATTTGGTAATTTAGACGATAAATCTTTAAGTTTTTCTTCATTAGTTCCAGTTATTAACATTTTTGCGCCTAGTGAAGACATTTGAAAGGCGATTTCTTTTCCAATACCTCCTGTAGAACCAGTTAAAAAAACTGTTTTATTTATTAATGAAAACATATCACCCCCTAATTTTAAATTTCAATTTTTTTTAAATCTTCCATTGTTTCTATATTATAAACATTGAAATCTTTAGAAAATCTTTTGAATAAACCAGATAAAACTTTGCCTGAGCCACATTCTAAAACTTTATTAATCTTTTTATCAAGAGCATACTCCATAGTTTCTTTCCACCTAACTTTATTGGTAACTTGATTTATAATATTTTCTTTTAATTTAAGAGGATTATTTTCAGCAACAGCAGTATAATTACATATAATTGGAAGATCAGGATCATTAAATGTTATCTCTTTTAATTCATTTTCCAACTTAACCTGCGCTGGCATCATTAAACTACAATGGAATGGTGCACTTACATTTAGTAATACTGCTCTTTTTATTGAAAATTTATCAGAATTATTAACTAATTCTTGCACAGCTTTTGTATGACCACTTATAACAATTTGTTCAGAAGAATTATGATTTGCTATTTCACAAACCCCAATATTCTTAACAATATTTAAGAGATTATCTAATTTGCTAAAATCAGAACTTATTAAAGCTGCCATTGAACCTTTACCATTAGGGACAGCCTCTTGCATAGATTGTCCTCTTATTTTTAATAAATTAGCTGTATCTTTTAAAGATAGTACGTTAGCAGCACAGAGAGCAGTGAACTCTCCTAAAGAGTGTCCACAAACAAATTTAAATATCTGATTGATTTTAATCTTATGTTCTTCAAGAAAAACTCTTAATATTGCAATGCTAACTGCCATTAAAGCTGGTTGAGTATTTCTAGTAAGAGATAATTCTCTTATGTCCCCATCAAAAATTAATTTACTTAATTTAAAATTTAGAGTGTCATCAACTTCCTCAAATACACTTTTTGCAGCATTAAAATTTTCATAAAAAATTTTTCCCATTCCTATTTTTTGAGATCCTTGGCCAGGAAATGCTAAAATATTCATAATTACCTCCTTTTTTAAAATAAATTAAAAATAAATTATTGCAAAATTTATATAAAATACTATATTGCAAAAAACTCCTTGCTGTTATCAAACATAATGGCTTTACTAACTGGTATATTCATAGGGAGAAATTATGCCTTTATATGAGAGTGTAATTATCTGTAGACAAGATATTACAAAAAATCAATTAGATATTATTATATCAGAATTTAAAAAAAATATCGAAAATGAAAAAGGGAAAATTTTAAGTGAAGAGTATTGGGGCTTAAAAAATCTAGCCTACGAGATAAATAAAAATAAAAAAGCTCATTACACTATGCTCATCATAGAAACTCATCCTGATAAAATAGAAGAATATGAAAGAAAATTGCGCCTTCATGAAGACGTTATTCGGTTCATGACAATTAAAATCAAAACATTTGATGGTAAACAATCAAAAATGGTTGAGACAATCGAAGATGGAAATTAAAATAAATATTAAATTTTAGGTGATTTATGACACAATTGAGAATTACAAAAGAAGCGGTTAGAAGACCTTTTCTAAAGAAAAGAAAATCTTGCCCATTTTCTGGATCAAAAGAGAAAATAGATTATAAAAATATAAAAACATTGACAAAATTTGTATCAGAAAGAGGTAAAATTATACCTTCTAGAATATCTGCAGTTTCAGCAAAAAAACAAAGAGAACTATCCAAAGCAATTAAAAGAGCAAGATATATTGGTTTGATGCCATACGTTGTTAAATAAAGGATAATATATGAATATAATCTTATTAGAAAAAATCAAGAAACTAGGTGATATCGGTGATGAAGTTAAAGTTAAATCAGGATATGCAAGAAATTTTTTGGTACCAAATAAAAAAGCCTTATATGCAACTTCAGAAAATAAAAAATATTTTGAAGAGAAAAAGACTGAGATAAAATCTCAAAATGATAAATTAATAAAAGACGCAAAAGAAAAATTAAAAACTCTCTCTGGACAAGAAGTAACCTTAATAAGGGCTGCAAGTGATTCTGGTCAATTATTTGGATCAGTTAGTACAAAAGACATAGTAAATAGTTTGGCTGAAAAAAATATTTCAATTTTAAAAAATGAAATAGACCTAAATAAATCTATTAAGAATCTGACGTATGAAAAAGTTACTATAAACCTTCACCCTGAAGTTTCCTGTGAAATATCACTTAATGTTGCACGTTCATCTGAAGAAGCATCCACTCAAAAAAAACTTGGAAAAGCTGTAACTACCAATTCTGAAAATGAAAATAATAAAGAAGAAATGTCTAAGGAATTCTCAGTTCAAGATGAAACGAAAACAGATGAGAAACCAGAAAAAATAAATCAAGCAGTTGATTTGCTAAATGAAGATGATAAATCAAAAGAATCTAAAGCTCCAACAGAAAAAAACAAAGCATCAGATACTGATACTGATACTGATACTGATACTGATACAGTTGGTTAATAAGTTTATTTTAAATGAATAAACTTATACTTAGATAAAAAAAATCATTACATTATGATGAGTTTTAAATTTTGATTTTAAATGTTTAATCTTTAGATTATTAATAATTATGTTAATATTTAAAAATGAGCGCTGAAGAAAATTCTTACAATTTAATAAATTTAAATACTAACAATAAAATTAATGCTGATGATAAAAGTTCTATGCCTTACAACTTAGAAGCTGAGCAAAGTTTTTTAGGTGCAATTCTTTTTGATAATACTACTATAGAAAATACAATGGATTTGATCAAAGATTATCATCTTTACGAACCATTACACCAAGAAATATATCAAGCATGCCTGATACTCTTTGATAATAATAAACTGGCAGATCCAACGACTTTAAAAGGTTATCTTAGAGATAAAAATCCGAATAGAAAAATCGATATATCGGATTATTTAAATAAACTAAAAGGAAGTGTATTATCAATTTCAAATATAAACTCTTATGCTAATGAAATTAAAAATTGCTATCTCAGAAGATGCTTAATAAAAATATCTGATGATATTAAAGAAAATTCTCTTAATATAAAAATAGATATTTCTCCAGAAGATTTAATTGAAAGAGCAGAAGAAAGTTTATTTAATTTAGCTGAAAAAGATAAAGTTGATAATGGGCCGCAAAAATTTCAATTTACTTTAAAATTAGCTACTGAGTTAATTAATGACGCTTACAAAAGAGGAGTAGAATTGCCAGGCGTAGATACTGGCTTTAAAAGATTAAATGGATTTTTAGGAGGCTTAAATAAGTCTGATTTAATTGTTTTGGCAGGTAGACCTTCTATGGGCAAAACAGCGCTTGCAACTAACATTGCTTTTAAAGCAGCAAAATCAAGTTTAGAGAATAAGGAACCTGTTTTATTTTTTTCCTTAGAAATGTCATCTGAACAATTAGCACAAAGAATTTTGTCAGAACAATCTGGAATTGATTCTCACAGGATTAGGAAAGGTGACATAAATGAGAATGAGTTTTCTAATATAGTTAAAACTCAAAATCTTATTCAAGAAACACCTTTTTATATTGATGATACACCTGCTTTATCAGTTAGTCAGATGGCTTCGAGAGCTAGAAGATTAAAAAGAACCGAGGGATTAAAATTAATAGTCATAGATTATATACAACTCATTCAATCCAAAAGTCCTCGTGGACCTGAGTATAGAGTACAAGAAGTTTCTGCAATAACTAGACAACTTAAAGGTCTTGCAAAAGAGTTAAATGTACCTATTTTAGCCCTATCACAATTAAGCAGAGCTGTGGAACAGCGAGAGGACAAAAGACCAATTCTAGCGGATTTAAGAGAATCTGGTTCTATAGAACAAGATGCAGATGTAGTCATGTTTGTTTACAGAGAAGAATATTATTTAGATAAAGCTCAGCCAGTCCAAAAAGAAAATGAAAATAGAGAAACCTTTTCTGAGAGATTTAAACGTTGGGAAGAAAGATGTGAATTAGCTCACGGAAAAGCAGAGATAATTGTATCGAAACAAAGACATGGTCCAACAGGAAATATACAAATTCAATTTGAATCTCAATTCACTAGATTTTTAGATTTAATTCAAGATAATGAAAGATCTTCTAAAGATTATTGAAAATGCAATGTATTTTAGAAATATCTCTAAAAAAAGTTAAATCTAATTGGGAAAAAATCAATAAATATTCAAATTTTAAAGCTTCAGCAGTTGTAAAAGCTAACGCATATGGGTTTGGGTTAGAAGAGATTGCAATATCTTTAAACCAGTCAGGTTGTAATTTTTTTTATGTTGCTCAAATTGAAGAAGGTATCAAATTAAGAAATCGCCTAAAATCTGATAAAATTAAAATAGGTGTTCTAGAAGGTATGATTCATCATCCAGAAGAATACAAAAAAAATGATTTAATACCTGTGATTAATAATATCAATCAATTGAATAATTTTATTAATTACAAAAAATTATTTCCACAAATAAGAAGTATTTTGCACTTAGATACAGGTATGAATAGATTAGGATTAGATTCAAATGAACTCGACTTTATGCTAGAAAATATTTCTTATATTTCTTCAGTCAATTTTGAATTTATTTTGACGCACTTTTCAAATTCTAATAATAAAGATGATAATTTTAATTACGTACAATATGAAAAAATATTAAAATTAAACTCATATTTTAAAAATAGTAAAATTAGTTTATCCAATACTGGTGGAATTTTGTTAGATAAAAAATTTATACTTGATCAAACTAGACCAGGGATTGGAATATATGGATATGATGCTAATGGTAAAAATATTACACTTGCTAAGAAAAATTTAAATTTTCCTGCTAAACTAAAAGTTCCAATTCTGCAAATAAGGTTTTGTAAAAAAGGTGATAAAGTCTCTTATGGTAGAACTGAAACACTCAATCGTGATAGTACACTCGCAACTATTGGTATTGGATATGCTGATGGTATTTTACGAATGTTAAAAAAGAACATAAGTTTAATGATATATGGGAAATCCTGTCGAATCATTGGATCTATTACAATGGATTCATTAATTGTTGATATTACAGACGTAGACAAAAACCTTAAGGTTGGCTCATTTTTAGAATTAATTAATGAAGAACTTTTAATTCAATGGAATAAAAGTGAATTAGGAATTAGCATGTATGAATTGTTCACTCTAATTTCAAATCGTGTTATTAGAAAATATGTATAAAAAAAAATTGTTCATAAAATGATAAAAGTTTTTAACTTAATTGGTAAACTATCACTAAGTGCATCTAAAAACTTAGGAAAAATAACTTTATTTTTTTTTATGAGTTTTTTTTGGTTATTTAAAAAACCTTTTTATTTTAAACAATTTTTATCTCAATTTTTAGATATTGCATTTTATTCTTTACCAGTTGTTGGTTTGACAACTTTTTTTTCAGGAATGGTACTCGCTTTGCAAACTTTTTCAGGATTTGATAATTTTAATGATGAAAGCACAATATCAAAAATAGTACTAACATCTATTCTTAGAGAATTAGGTCCTGTTCTTGCGGGTTTAATGGTATGCGGAAGAGTTGGAGCAAAAATGGCTGCTGAAATAGCAACAATGAGAGTTTCTAATCAGATTGATGCTTTAGAAACTTTATCTACTAGGCCAATGCAATTCCTAATATCAACAAGACTTTTAGCATCAATTATAGCAGTACCATTTCTTGTATTAGTAGGAAACATAATTGGAGTTTTTGGAGGCTTTATTGTTGCAACTTTTAAATTAGACCTTAATCCTATTTTATATATGATATCAACTATAGATAATTTTAATTCAATTGATTTAATTCAAGGATTAATCAAGGCTCTTGTATTTGGGATCATTATTTCTATCATAAGTTGTTATTTTGGCTTTAATGCTTCTGGTGGAGCAGAGGGCGTAGGAAGAGCTACTACTATATCAGTTGTTACTGCGTCAACACTGATTTTAACTAGTACTTATTTTATTACAGCATTATTTATTTGATTATTATGAAAACAAAAAATTTAATTGATGTTAAAAATTTATCAGTTTCATTTGGAAATAATATTATTTTAAATAAAATAAATTTACATCTTTCAAAAAAGGAATCTCTTGTGATAATTGGTAAATCTGGTTCAGGAAAGTCAGTTTTACTAAAGTGTCTTATGGGTTTATTAAAACCAAAACTTGGATCTATAAAGATAGACGGTGTTGATATTGTAAATACAAATAGAATAGATAAAGAAAATGCTCTTAAAAATATAGGAGTAACATTTCAAAATGGAGCTTTATTTGATTCTTTAACTGTGTGGGAGAATATAACTTTCAAAGAAACTAGATTTTTTGGGTTTGATAAAAAAGCAGCTAAAGAAAAAGCTCTTTCAATTATTCAAAATCTTGAATTAGATAAAAATATATTAGAATTATACCCTTCTGAATTATCTGGAGGTATGCAAAAAAGAGTGGCGATTGCAAGGGCAATATGTGATCAACCGCAAGTTCTATTTTTTGATGAACCAACCTCTGGACTTGACCCAATAACTGGAAAAATAATTAATGATTTAATATATAAAACTGTAAAAAAACTAGGGGTGAGTGCTATTACAATTACACATGACATCTCTTCTATTGATAATTTGGCTAGTAGGGTCATTTTATTAGATAACAATAAAATTGCTTGGTCAGGAAAACCAAATGACATGAATAAATCAAAAAATAATATTGTTATGCAATTTCTAATTAATAAATAATGGAGTTTTTAAACTTTCATTTAATAGATTGGATTATCTTAATTTTACTTTTGATCACATCACTAATAGGTTTTAACAATGGATTTATTAAAGAGTTTTTAAATTTTTTTATTTGGACTTTATCTATATTATTTTCATTTTTGATAATAAATAAGTTATTAATTTTTAATTTGATAAATCCTAACGTTATTTTTTTAATGATAACATTTTTTATTTTGTTTTTATTAAGCTTTATAATTTTAAAATTAATAATTTATTATTTTGTTGGAGATCTTAAAAATTTGATAAATAGAAATTATGTTAACAATATATTTGGATTAATATTTGGATTTGTAAAAGGTTTTTTTTTTATTTTGCTAAGTATATCAGGAATCATATATTTATTTTACACAACAAAAGACTTTCCTCTTTTTTTAAAAAACTCCTTATTTTTTGAACCAATCAAAACATATTCGATTAAAGTTATAGAAAAAATTGTTAATTTTATTTAAGGTATTTTGTTGAGGAATTAATGACTAAACTTAAAGAAGAATGCGGCGTTTTTGGTATTTTTGATGCAGAAGAAGCTTCAGTATTAACTGCACTTGGTCTTCATTCTCTTCAACATAGAGGACAAGAAGGTGCAGGGATTGTTTCTTATGATGGAAAAAAATTTTATAACATTAGAAAACAAGGGCTAGTTGGCGATAATTTTAATAACAATAAGGTTCTATCCAATTTACCTGGAAGACATGCTATAGGTCATGTTAGATATTCAACAACTGGAGAGTCTAAAGCTGAAAATTTACAACCTCTATTTGCAAACCTCTCTTTAGGTGGCTTTGCATGTGCTCATAATGGAAACCTAACAAATACTGATTCTTTAAAAAAAGAATTAGTTTCTAAAGGTGCTATTTTTCAAACAACTTCAGATACAGAATTAATTCTACAACTTGTAGCTCGTTCACGACAAAAAAAGCTCATAAATAAACTAATTGATGCTTTGAACAAAATTAAAGGAGCATATTCATTAGTTATATTAACTAATAAAAAGCTTATAGGTGTAAAAGATCCTTTTGGAATACGCCCTCTTGTTTTAGGATCTTTGAATGGATCATATGTTTTAGCCTCTGAAACGTGTGCGCTAGATATAATCGGTGCTAAATTTATAAGAGATATAGAAAATGGAGAAATAATTTCTATTGAACAAAATCATATTCAATCATTTAAACCATTTAAAAAATATAATGAAAGACCCTGCATATTTGAAAGAATTTATTTTGCCAGTCCAGACAGTATCATAAATGGAAAAACAGTGTATACTTATAGAAAAAAGTTAGGTGAACAGCTAGCCTTAGAAAATAAAATTGACGCTGATGTTATTGTCCCTATTCCAGATTCTGGTGTATCGGCAGCAATAGGTTTTTCTCAAAAATCAAAAATTCCCTTTGAGCTTGGTATAATCAGAAGTCATTATGTTGGAAGAACATTCATTGAACCGACACAAAATATAAGACAACTTGGTGTTAAACTTAAGCATAGCGTAAATAGATCATGTATAAAAAATAAAAAAGTAATTTTAATTGATGACTCAATTGTTAGAGGAACAACTGCAAGTAAAATTGTAAATATGGTTTATGAAGCTGGGGCAAAAGAAGTTCATTTAGGTATTACGTGTCCACCAATAAAATTTCCTGATTTTTACGGTATAGATACCCCAAAACATAAAGAATTAATGGCTTCAAATTATAATTTAGATGAAATGACTAAAATTGTTGGTGCTAAGTCGCTCTTTTTTCTTTCATTAAAAGGTACATATATAGCTATGGGATACAAAAATAGAGATAATGAAAACCCTCAATTTTCTGATCATTGTTTTACTGGTGACTACCCAATTAATGTAGAAGAAATACAAAATTCAAAAAATGAATTGTTTGACTAAAAAAATTTCTTTTGTTTCTGGTGCCACGTCTGGATTGGGAAAAGAGTTGTCAATTCACTTAGCAAAAAATGGCTATCATGTTTTAATACATGGTAGAAATCAAAACAAACTCAATTCTTTATATGATCAAATAAAATCTTTAAATGGAACATCTACAATTATTAATCTTGATTTAAAAGATTATGAAGGTATCGATAAATTAGGGTATCAAATTTTTAAAAAATATAAAAAATTAGATTTATTAGTAATGAATGCCGCCATCCTAGGAACCCTAACTCCCTTATGCCACCAAGAACCAAAAGAGTTCGAAGAAGTTTTAAATACCAACTTGATTGCAAATTTTAGACTTTTGAGATCACTAGAATTAAGTTTAAAAGAAAGCAAACATGGCGAATTATGTGTTGTATCATCAAAATTAACAAAAGAACCAAAACCATTTTGGGGAGCTTACTCTATATCTAAGGCTGCATTAGAGCAAATGATTAACAGTTGGCATTTAGAAAATAAAAAAACAAATGTTAAGGTCTATATAATTCACCCTAAACCTATAAATACAAAACTTAGAAAAACTGCAATGCCTGGTGAAGACGAAAAAAATAATCAAACTCCTACAAATGCAGCCCTAAAATTGTTTACTATTTTAAGTCAAAAAAATAATCAAAATGAAATAGTTACTATTGATTTGTAAATGGGTTTAAAGTCTTTTTTAGATTTATAACTATGTTTACACCTTTAAAGTTAAATGCTTTTTTTAAGTTGTTTTTAATATATTTAACATACGATGAAGGAATATCTTTTGGATATGAACAAAAAATAATAAAACGAGGCGGCAAAACTTCTACTTGAGAAATGTATTTTAATGAGTTTTTTTTTCCTTTAACCATTGGTACTGGATGTTTTTCTGAAAGAAACTTAAACCATTTATTTAAATCTGATGTAGATATCCTATTATGGGAATTATCGTAAACACTTATTATATCTTCAAGCAATTTATCAATACCATGAACTTTAAAACATGATGTTGGTAAAATTTTTACGTCATTTAATTGTGATAATGAAATTTTAATTTTTTCACTAAAATATTTTTTTAAATTAATTTTATCCTCAATTAAATCCCATTTGTTTAGAGAAATAATAATAGATTTGCCATAATCTATTGCTCTCTTAGCTAAAATTAAATCTTGTTTATTTAATTTATCTGTTGAATCTAAAACTAGAATCACAATATCAGACATCCTTATAGCTAACATACTTTTAGATACACTTTGTTTTTCAACAAAATTATTTATTTTAGCTTTTCTTCTCATTCCTGCAGTATCGATTAATGAAAAATTTTTATTCTTATAGGAAAAAGGTATTTGAATACTATCTCTCGTTATTCCTGGTTTTGAACCAGTAACCAACCTCTTATGACCAAGTATTGTGTTAATTAAAGATGATTTTCCTGCATTCGGCTTCCCAATAAATGAAATTCTAATTTGACTGCTATTGCTAAAATTTAATGGAGTTATGTTTTCACTATTTCTGAAGTTTTCAATTTTTATTAGTGAATTATATATATCATCAAATCCCTTTTTATGTTCTGACGAGATATATATGATTTCTTTAAATCCTATTTTAATTGCATCTTTATCAGAAAAAAAATTATTTTTTGCATCAAATTTATTTACTAGATGAATAACATTTTTTTTTGTTTTTCTTAAAATAGAACTTAATTCAAAATCATATGGTAAAATACCTGAGGAATAATCGGTTACAAAAAAAACTAAATCTGCATCTTCTATCGCCTTTAAAGTTTGAACTGTAAACTCATTTTTATGAAGAGCTTTATCTAAAATACCTGCTGTATCAATTAGATTAAAACTTATATCATTAAGTTTTACAATTCCATAATTCCTATCAACTGTGACACCACTTACATTTGAAACAATGGCTTTTTTTTTCCCTACAAGTGCATTGAATAATGTTGATTTACCTACATTAGGTCTGCCAAAAATAGCTATATTAAACATAACAAAATTAAATTATTTATATACTTTTAAATCACCGTCTGATGTGAGAATAATCAATTTATCTTCAACAAATATTGGTTCAGTTCCTAAAAGATCAAAATTTATAGATTTTAAAAATTTACCATTAAATGGATCAATTATTTTTAAATAACCATTGCTTGAAAACAAAGTCAATTTATTATCAATTAAAAAAGGTCCAATAAAATTAATTTTTTTTATGTCCTTAAAATAAAAACCTTCTTCAATATTTGAATCCAATTGTTTCAACCATTTAATTTTTCCGTTATTAGCGTTTATAGCGTATAAAATGTTACTATTATCAATCAGAAATAAACTATTTCCTGATACAATTGGAACATTCCCTCCTCCAATTTGAACTGACCAAATAAGTTTTAGATTATTTAAATCATAGGATGCTAATGTCCCTGAGTGAGAGATTATATAAATTTTGTTATCTGATATGATAGGATTTGCAATAATATCATTATTTCTAAATATTTTTGCCATTTTGTTATTTGGCTGAAGATAATCTGAAAATATTAATTTCCCGTTACTGATATTCAATATATGAAATAAACCATTAAAAGCTGGCTTAATAATTTTATTATCATGGATTATTGGTCTAATATTTGTAAATATAACATTTTCACTATCACCTAATTTTTTTTTCCATATTAATTTGTTTTCTAAAAATGCTAGTAAATTATTATTATAATCATTTGCTAATAAATAATTATCTTTAGTAGAAATATTTCCTCTAAAAGGAAACTCATTTTTAAATTTCCATTTAACTTCTCCATTATTTTTATTTAAAGCAAATATTAAATCTCCTCCATTATGAAGAAATAAGTTATTACTATTTAATTGCACAACAATTGAACCAAGATTAGGAAAATCAATTTGGTTAGAAAAAATTTGTTTTTTCCAATTTATTTTAAAACTATGTTTATTTATTGATGTAACTTTACCATCAGTATTTAATAGGTATATATTTTTGTCATCAACAACTGGATTTGCTAACTTAAAATACTCATCTGAAATTTCTTGATCAGTATTTTTAGAAAATATTTTTTTAAGAGGAAATTTAAGTTTAATATTCGGAATTGAATGAGAATCATTTCCTCCCTTTTGAAACCAATAATTATTTTGAGTAACTTCATCAATGTTTATAGCAAAATCTCTTGAAGCCATAGATTGACTTGATAAATATATATCTATTTTTTTTCCTACAAAGGGTTTAACTTCTTTATCAGAACACGAAAAAACTAATGCAAGCAAAATTATAAAAAGAAAATTTAATGCTAATTTTATATTATTTAAAATAAATCTCATCTATTGTACTTAGCCTATTTCTCTGATTATTTGATATATTATTTTGTTTCAACAGCTTGTCTAATTTAATTTTTGCAGTTTTAATTTTCTTATCTTCTATCAAATATAGAATCTCTAACTCAGAAGCAATTGGTTGGAATTGACTTGGGCTAGTGAGAAAGGGTTTTAATGAGTTAATTTTATCATCATTTTTGATATTAGGTGAATTTGTAATTTTAAGTATTAAAGCATAATCTTTATAAGCTTTGTTAATATTATCTAAACTCATAATTTTATCATAATACATTTCCATAGATTGGAAGTCTTTTTTGTTTAAGTTTATATTTGCAAGTTTAAAATATGATAATACAGTATATCCTTTATCAGCATCTTTGATTAATTTCTTAAATAAAACTTCTGCTTTTTCATAATTTTTATTTTTAATCTCTTGAAGGCCATCAAAATAAAGAGTTGCTATTTCGATTTTCTTTTTTTCTTGATAAAATTCTATAAATTTAAAGGTCGCAACAGACAATACAAATATCAAAACAAAAGAGATGATAAATTTTTTATATTTAAACCAAATTTGCCTATATTGATCTTTTCTTAGATCTTCTGAAACTTCATCAAAAATATCAGCCATTGTATTCCCTAGCAAAATTAAAAGTTAAATACTTGATAAAATACTATAGATTCTTAAAATACTTATATGTGGAACAACTAAATTATGCAACAAATTATATCAAAAGGTTTTAATTATAATAATAAACACAAAGTATTTTTTTCAAAATCAGAATTACAAATAATATTGCAAACTTACAGCAAACAAGTTTCTTCAGGAGTTTGTAGAGACTATTCTATTGATCATAATAAACAAAAAGCTATTTTTTCTTTTTTTCGAAGTACTTTTGACAACCCTATATTTCAAATAGAAAAAAAAAATAATGTTAAAAGTAAACTTTTATTTGATTTTAGTATAACTTATAAACAAAAAATTATAGAAACTAATGTTTCACTTTCAAAAATTTTAAAAAGATTAGATAAAAAATTTGAATTTTTTCAAAGAAATAAACAAGGATAATTATGGATAAAATTACACTAAAAAAAATAGAAAACTTTTTTAAACAAAAGTTTAACAACAAAAAAATTAAAATTGAGGGTAGAGCAAATAAAAATGATTCTGCAGAAGTTTTAATAGATGATGAATTTATTGGTGTAGTTTTTGAAGACAATGAAGATGGAGATACGTGTTATCAGTTTAATATGACAATCTTAAGTGAAGATCTTGATGATTAAATTACTTTCCAAGAATTGCTAAAAAATCTCTGCTGATATCTTTTAAAATGCTAAGATCTATATCAAATTTGTAAAAAAAATATGATATTCCAGCAACAAATAAAAGAAATAAAAAAAACTTAAGACCTTTTTGGCTAGGTTTTACTTCATTTTTATTAACACTCTCCTGCATAGATTGCAATTTTGTAACTGTTTCAAGTTTTTCTACTCTTTGTGTTAATTCTAAAATAACTTCAACAGACTCATTAAATTTTTTGGCAAGTAAATCGAACGCTTTCTCATTGGTTTCAGCTACTTTATTTAGATTTTCTTTTAACTCAGATATTTCTGAATTTGTATCAAGCTGAATTTTATTTTCTAAATTATTATTATTTAATGAAACTTTATTTTCTTTATGTTCAGTTAAAACTTCATCTTTTTTAATTTCATTATTTTCTGGTTTTTCATTGTCGTTCTTTTCATTAGATTCATTAATTACTTCACCAAAATTTTTTTGTCTCATTAATAAAATTTTACTTTTTAGATCCTGATTATCACTCATAATTATTGCCTTAATATAGTTAACGACAAATTTTTAAAATTATTTTGTCTTTATTAAATTTATGTCCTTCTTTTTCTAACATGTATTTTTTTCTTTTAATTCCACCTTCAGCACTATAACCACCTAATCCACCATCTTTTCTAACAACTCTATGACATGGTATTTCTGGAACATAAGGGTTTTTTCCACAAGCACTGGCAACTGCTCTAAAACTCTTTGGATGACCAATTTTCATTGCTAATTCTTGATATGTCAAAACCTTACCCTCAGGTATATTCGCTATGCTGTTCCAAACCGTCTTTTGAAATTTTGTACCAACATTAAAATTATATTTTTTCATAAGTCTTCAATTAACGTGCCAATCTCATTTATTATAACATAGAATATTAAAATAACTTAATATCAAAATTTTTACTCATTTGATGAATTATTAAAGTAGAAACCAAGGTAACAAGAATACTGAAAAAAATCGCAACCCAAAATCCAAAATTTTTTAGACAAATTGGGAAAATTAAAAACATAGGGACAGTTGCAATTAAATATATAAGTGTATAAGTCATATGATTTGAAATTTTTTCTGTAGTAGCATTTTCAAAATTCATCCAAAAAAGTATTAAAAAAGTCGTAAAAGGTAATGCTGCAATTAAACCACCGACTCTATCATTAATTTTAACAATTTCAGAAACAACAACTATTATTATTGAAGTTATGAGTACTTTTAGAAAAATAAATAACATTATTATTAACTATAATTCTATCCAATTAATTTGTACATCATGGTTTCTTAAAAAATTTTCAAGATCATTTAATTTTAAATATATAGTCTTATCATTAACAAATGGATGTAAAAAAAATTTTTTAAACTTTTTTAAACTATAATCACAAATGAACTTTACATTTTTTCTAGAGCCATTGAGCATACAAAAAGGTGAAACTGATCCAAGTAAAGCACCTAAATATTCAAATAATCTCTCTTCAGATCCAAAAGATAAGTGTTCACATTTAACTATTTCCTTAAGTTTTTTTAAATCAATGTTTTTATCTTGTTCACAAGTTATCAAAAAATTTTGTTTTTTTTTATCTCTTAAATATAAATTCTTAATATGAACACTACTTAAGTCATTAGGGAATATTACATCTTGATAGCTTTTCGATTCACTTACAGAGAATAATGGCTTATGATTAAATAACTTAAATTCTATATTATTTGCTTCAAGTAACTCAATTAATTTATTAGAAGATATTGGTAATTGATTTTGACAATTTTTTGTTATTGATACCATAATTTATAATTACAAAATCCTTTTTTTCAAATTAATTTAAAAGCTTTAGAAAAACATTACTAGATGCGTTTGCTTGAGCTAGTATTGAAGTGGCAATCTGATTAATGATCTGAGATTTTGTTAATCGTGAACTTTCCATTGCTATATCAACATCAACTATTTTTCCTAATCTTACTTTAGAAATTGCATCTATATTAGTTAAATTATTAATTCTATGATCAATTATATTTTCACTAGCTGCAATGTCGGCACGTGTATTAGCTATAGTATCTATAGCAGTATCAATAGAAGTAATTGCAGCTGAAGCATTGCTTGTTGATGACATTGAAATTGATGACCCAGATGCTGGGGTACTTGTGGATGCTTGTGCTGCAAAACCAATCTCAGAAACATTATCACCAGATATTTTAATAACATCTCCTTCAGAGTGCGTTAAAGAAATTCTTCCCTTAAAGGTTACTGAAGCAGCTCGAGATATCGTTTTATCAGAAGCATCAGTGTGAGCAGAAAATAAATGCGTAGCAGTACCTGAGTGATTTAAAATTATATCTGCTCCACTTGAGCTTGAAATTTCTAACCCTCCAGCTGAATTAGCTGCTGCACGAATATCTCCAATTGAAGCGTTGTTAATGGCAGTGATTACATCTCCTATTCCGGTCGCACTCGAAAAATCAACAGTGTTTCCATTTATAGAAACCTGTGAAGCACTAGGTAAATTAGAAAAATTTAAAGTGACAGTTACAAGGTTTGACCCTGATGCAGATACGTTAGTTGAGGTTGTAATTTGATTAATTGCTTCTGCCTTTGCAGCTGCAGAAGAACTTGTAGAAGCACCTACAGCATAATCATTTATCTTTATATCATGAGATGCAGTTAGTGCATTACTAGATACTAAGCCAGATGTTGTAATTGTTGAAGAATCAACTTCATTAAAACCAAAATTAGCTAAATCGGAGATATTTCCTGTGTTAGTTGCGTAACCATTATTTTTAGTCATTGGCTCAATCTTAACATAAGTTTCATCAATATTAGCTAATTTTAAATACCCTAAATAAGTTCCAGCTGTAAAACCAGCATCAGTTGGAGCTGATCCAGCTATGACAATATCATTTCCAGTTGTATTAGATAAAGTAATTGAATTGTCACTATTTAAATTTGCTGTTACACCAGATACAGATTGATTAATTTCGGTAACAAGATCTTCCATTGAAGTTTGGACAGCTACTGTATCACCATTAATTGTAAATGTATTAGACATACTTAATGTTGATTTTGCTGCAGATATTAATTTATTAAATGCCGTAGCGACTGACCCATGTGTATTTGAATTCGCATTAATTGCAGTCTCTAAAGCTGCTGCAGTATTATTTCCTGACGTTAGGTCAGAAGATAAAGTTGCTGCAAGAGCATTTTGACCATTAATTTTAATTTCATTTGCTGCTAGATTTGAACCACTATAATCAAAACTTAAAACTCTACCACTTGTAAATTCTTTTACTCCTGAAATTGATGATAAGCTCAATGCTGAACTATCAGAGTCTTTTAAATTAATTGTCAATAAACTATCTTTTTCATCACCAATCATAAAAGTTACTTTTTTTATACTTCCATCTAGTAATTTTAGGTCGTTAAATTTTATTGACTTCGTAATATTATCAATCTCTGAAAGATATGCGTCAACTTCAGTTTGAAGACTGGTTCTATCCCCTGAAGTTAATGTAGAAGAATTTGCTTGGACTGCTATTTCTCTAATTCTACTTAATAAATTATTTATTTCACTTAAGCCTGAATCAGCTATTTGAGAAAGTGATTTTGCAGAAGAAGCATTTTTTAAAGCTTCTGAAATACTCCCAATTTTAGCATTTAATTTAGAAATAGTCCCTATGTTACCTGGGTCGTCTGAGGATTTATTCACTCTTTTCCCAGATGATAACCTTTCAGTAGATTCCTGAGTTCTTTTTAAACTTGAAATTAAATTTTTTTGGATGATAGACGTACTTCTATCGTGATGTCCAACTATAAACATATTGCCCCCACAAATTAGTTTAAGAGTTACAACATTATTTACGACACAGATTTAATTTTGTTTAATTATTTTCTATTTTTTTTTATATGCAGCAAAACATTCTAGAGAATACTTTGAGTTTTCTTGAAATTTAGAGATATTTTTTTCAACTTCTCTTACTTGACAATCGTTGGCTTTTAATAAGTTAGATATTTCATTTCTAAAAGAAACGGCATGATTTGGATTAATAGATTTAATGATATCTTGTCTTTTTAGATCAAGTTGAACAATTTTATCGTAATTTCCATTCCCTATACTATCAGATATTTTAATAGATATGAGTTCCAATTCTTCTAATTTTAATTTTAATTCTTCAGACACTTTTAGTTTTCCTAGGATCAATATTTTGCCATCCATCGAGAATCTCTTTTAAAGCATCAATAGCCTTTATCAGACCAGACTTTGTTTTTTTAAGAAGTGAATTTATTATTTGAACTCTACAAAATTCATATAATTGAAATAAGTTTTTAGCGATTTCAGGCGTTTTGTCAAAATCTAACGAAATTTGCAAACTATAAATAATAGTAAGAGCTTTTGAAGCATTTTTTGATTTAAATGAGGCTAATTCTTTTTTATTCATTTTACCAAGAGTACTTAACTCAGATATGTTTTTATCAAAATTTTTGTTACAATCTTGAATATTTTTCATTGATTTTAATAAATTTTCCATAAGAAATCTTACAATCTCATGTGGACTTTTAGTAGCATTACTACTCTGTTCAGATTTTTTATAAAGATTTAAATTAAAATTGTTCTGCATTATTATATATTCTTCATTATTTAATTTAGTTTACTAATTAATAATTATATTCTATTTTGTGAATATGCAGCCGGTTAACACTTATAACAATATACATGGCGTACAACCTATTGCTAATGTTACTAGCAGATATTCCACTACATATTCTGCAAATGATATGCCAATTAACCATCATACAAACTTTGTAGATGAAACCCCAAGTTCGCATAGAAGATATAACAACCTAACACCGAATTACATGAAGAATGTTTATTCTCCAAGTTTGGGTCCCTCTAGTGGATCTACAACAGAAAATTTTCTAAAGGCTAAGTCAATTTTAACGTCAAATTTCCGACATAATGAAAAAGCAACACGTTATCAAATGATAAGTGAAATTGATTTAAAGCTATATAAAATGCAGAAAAATATAGATTTATATATATAGTATAACAATCTGAAAAATTTTGGCACGGCAATTGCAGATTACTCGATGCAATTAAGGAGTTTAATATGCCAACAGTTAATTCTAATATAGCTGCTAAGTATGCTTTAAATAATCTGAACAAAACAGATCGTGATTTAACGACTGCAATGGAACGATTATCCTCTGGCAAACGAATAAATCATGCTGGAGATGACGCAGCAGGTGCTGCTATATCTGACAGAATGACTTCACAGATAAAAGGTTTAGAACAATCAGCGAGGAATGCGGCTGATGTTATTTCTATGGCACAAGTAACTGAAGGAGCACTTGATGAAACATCTTCTATCCTTCAAAGAATTCGAATGTTAGCTATCCAATCTGCGACAGATTCATATAATGCAGAAGAAAGAAGTTATCTAAATGCAGAAGTTCAACAACTTCTAGCAGAACATGACCGTGTTACAAGAGATACAACTTTTAATGAAATCGCTGTATTAGATGGAACTTTTGCAGATAGAAGATTTCAAATTGGTGTTCATGAAAGAGAATTTGCTACACTTTCAATTTCATCAATGAGATTAAGTGCGTTGGGTGCATTTAAGGTCACAACAAGTACAACCGATGGAGAATATGGTACAGACAATACTAGTGGACTAAGTAGTGCTAGCACAGCTAATAATCTTGCATTAAATGCATATGCAACAGATTCAGCAAGTAATGCTAATTTAGTACAAGAAGAAAGTTTTACAATCCATGGTCTTCTTGGAAGCAAAACTCTTACTACTACTGCAGGTTCAACAATAAGAGATGTTGCAACTTTAGTAAATAATGCTTTTGAAACAACAGGAGTAAATGCATTAGCATCAACTCAATTAAAAATTGAAGCAAAAGCCTTTGGTTCAGATAATACAGGATTGAATAGTGTTGCATTTACAATTCAAGGGAAAAATGCTACAGCGACAGCAGTTTCAGCAAATATTAACTTTGGAACAACAACAGGTACATCTGATTTATCCGCTCTAAGGGATGCAGTTAATAATTATTCTACAACTACAGGTATTACTGCAACTTTATCTGCTGATGCAACTAATATTATTCTAGTTCAAAATGAAGGTTATGATATAAAATTAGGTGACGTAGATTTTGCAGGTGACACAGCAACAACTGGAACTAGAAAAGCTCTTGTCGTAACAAGCTTAGATAATGATGAAGCTACTGCAGGAAGTTCTGTTATGTTATCAGATAAAGCTGCCGTCACTACAGATACAGATGATGTAGTCGCCTCTGCAAGTGGTACTGCTGCAACTGCAATGACACTTAATACATCAGGCAAGGCTTCGACAACTGCGGCTGCATCTATAGCTGCAAGTCAAGCTGGTGGTGGTTTTACAAGCGGAGATACATTAGCTTTAGTTACTGGAGCAACTTCATTAACTTTAAATTCAAGAATTACCTTAACTTCAGGTGGTAATGACTCTGCCCGAAAAGCAACAATAACCGGAACAGACCTTTATGGAAACACAGTAACAGAAGAAGTACCAATGGGTAATACCGCTGCAGTAACAAGTACAAAAGTTTTTAAAAGTGTAACTTCGATTTCTGTTGATGGTGCACTTGCTGGTACAATTTCAGCAGGTATAGAACAAGCCGTTAATGCTAGATCATCTCTTGTGACAATCACAAGTTCTACAGGTGACGAAAGTGGAGTATTATTCTCAGTAGTCGGATATGATATGGATGGTAATGCCCAAACTGAGGTTATTAAAGGCCCTACAGCTGGTAATACAGCAAGTGGCAGACTAGTATTTAGTACAATATTCTCAGTAACACCTGACAGTAATACAAGTGCAGCCATAACTGTTGGCCTGAAAGGTGCTGATTCAGCAATAGTTTCAGGACAATTAGAATTTTATTCTAGTAATAGTTTTACTGTTCTTGGTGAAGAAGAAAAAAGTTTATTTGAATCTTCTCCAGGTGCAGCATCACTTGACAAGTTAGAAACAGTTGACGTTAAAACAAGAAATGCATCAATCAATGCACTTAGAGTTATAGACAGATCTCTAGATAGAATTCACTTAGAAAGAGCTAAGCTTGGCGCATTAATGAGTAGAATGGAAAAAGCCATAGATAATTTGACAAACGTTGCTGTTAATACTGAAGCATCGAGAGGAAGAATTAGAGATGCAAACTTTGCAAAAGAATCTGCTGCATTAACAAAAGCACAAATACTTCAACAATCAGCTCTTGCAATGATTGCACAGGCAGGAAGAATACAACAAAACGTTCTTACTTTATTACAGAATTAAATTTAACAGTTCCTCCACAAAAATAAGCCCCTAAATTTTAGGGGCTTATTAATATTTATTTATCATTAAAATTTAAAACGAAAAAAGCCCCCATTTGTGGGGGACTTAATACAAACTCGAGGGGCTTTTTTCAATGTTCAATTAATAATCTTATTAACCTTGTAAAAGAGCTAAAAGACTATTTTTTGAAGCATTTGCTTGCGCTAGCATAGAAGTTGCAGCTTGTGAAAGTATTTGCGCTTTTGTCAATTGACTTGTTTCACCTGCAAAATCAGCATCTTCAATTCTTGATCTGGCTGCATCAGTATTAACTTGTAAGGTTACAAGATTATTGATAGCTGCATCTAAACGATTTTCATAAGCACCAAAACTTGCTCTAAATTTTGATACGCTCTCAATCGCGCTGTCTATTGTTGATAAAGCTGCATTTGCAGAAGCTACAGTACCAACACTGACACCAGCAGTAGCGTTTCCTGCTTCATTCTGAGATGCAAAACCTATCCTGTCAGCACCATTGTCAGCATCATTATCTCTAGCTCCGTCTTCTATTTTTATAGCTGTGCCATCTTGAGATTGTAATGTGATAAAGCCCTTGGCAACACCTGCTCCTGTTGCAAAGGCAGCATCTGAGAAAGCTGAACCATCAACATAAGTACCAGCTGTGAACAATCCACCTGAATCTCCATCATTAATAGTAATAGTTACACCACTATTACTTGTTAAAAGCATAGCACCAGTATCAGCTTCTATTGAAGCAACAAGATCAACTTTACCTTGAAGGCCTGTATTAATTCCTTCAACTAAATCTGTAATAGTTGCATCAGCAGAGACGTTTATTGTTATACCGTTAATAGCTAAGTCAGAATGGTTAGCCATAGTAGCCCCAACCATATCAACAGTCAATTTAACCTGGTTAAATGCAGTTGCAACAACACCATGTTCATCAGTTTTAGCATTAATCTGAGCAACTTTGTCTGTAGCATGCTTTGAATTAGTATCTTGACCATCTAATTCAGTAATTAAAACACCATTGATTTTTAATCCATCAGCGCCTGTTAATTGATTGTCATCAACATATACATTACCACTAACTGCTAATTTGCCATTAACAATGTTGCTTTCATTGAAACCCATGGTTGCAAGATCTGCTCTTTTACCTTCATCAGCACCATATCCATTTTGCTTAGAACCAGCCTGAATAGTTATAGGTGAGTTATCTACACTTTTTAATGTTACAAAACCACCATAAGCATCATCAAGAATTCCTAATTCAGGGTTTGCACCAGAAAAGTTGATAGCATATCCTGAATCATTTGAGAAAATAACAAAACCATCAGCATCTATTCTAGCATCAACATTTGCTACTTCAGAATTTACAGCCGCAACAAATTCTTCTTTACTGTTTCTTGATAAAACAGTTGTACCATTAATAGTTACATCACCTGAAGTAAATACATTTGTGCCTGCTTTAACTTCGTTAAAAGCTGTTGCTACAACATTGTGATTTGCAGTATTTGTATTAATTAATTCAGCAAGAGCTGCAGCATGCTGAGTTGCACTTCCTACAGCAGATGTTATGTTTACAGTATTGTTTGTGGTACCAGCCTTTGAGAAAGTAGCTGTAGCACCTGTAACATCTGCACTAGTGATATTTTGACCATTGATTTTAATATCATCATTGGTAAATGTAGCTAAAGTTGTTATTCTACCAGATGTTATCTGATTTACAGCAGCTGTTGAAGAACTTCCAATACCTAAACTTTCAACAGTTGTTTTCTTTAATGCAATATCAAGTGTATCAGTTGCATCAATACCCATTTGAATAGTTAATTTGTCATTTGATCCATCTAAAAGATTAACTCTATTAAAATTAGTTTTTTGAGAGATAGCGTCAATTTCAGCAGCTAACTGATCTAATTCTCCTTGAATTTGAGACCTATCAGATGAATTTAATGTATCATTTCCAGATTGTACTGATAATTCACGCATTCTTTGAAGGATATTTTCAACTTCACCTAAAGCACCCTCAGCTGTTTGTGTAAGAGAAATAGCATCATTTGCATTTCTAATTGCCTGACCCAAACTTTTTACCTGAGATGTTAATTTTGATGCGATTGCAGAACCAGCAGCATCGTCAGCGGCACTATTAATTCTTAGACCAGAAGAAAGTCTTTCCATCGCTGTATTCATAGCTCTTTCTTGTTTACCCATATTTGCTTGAGCAACAAGTGAACCCATATTTGTGTTTACACTAGCCATTTTTTGTAACTCCTATGTTAGTTGTTACATAAAATTACGACACATTTAAAATTTGTTTAGAAAATAAGAAATTTAAATTTATTTAATCATCTTTATTCATTGCTTTGAATAAATTAGTTAAGTAATCACCTGTTGACTTTAAACTTGTTACGGCTTGTTCCATAGCTGTAAATTGAACCATATACCTATCTCGTATTGATTCATATTGACTATCAAGATCACTTAACATTGTATTTTGTGAAACTAAATCTTTATTTAATCTTGTTAATCTATCCGATATTAAACTATTTGAAGAAGATAAAATGTCATCAATATAAAACGTCAATATGTCGACTGAACTTTCACCATAGTAAACTGATGCATTTGCCCCAAGTCCAGAATATTGGACTTTTAAACCTGCAGCATCACCTGTTGACATTGAAAAAATATTATTTGTAACATCAGCAACCATAGCTACAGTATTAAGAGTAGCTGATCCTGTAACACCATCAGTTGTAATCCCTACTCCACTATAACCTAATGTAATTGAACCTGACGTATTTGTATCTGGTGTAATCGATGAAATTGTTTTAAAAGTCTTTAATCCTATGACTGTAGCACTTGCCGCTGGACCTGTGATGACTTCAGTTTGAGCATTTCCATTCATATCAGTTCCTAAAACTGTAAAAGATACTGAGCTTTCATTTCCTCCCGCACTTGTAATGCTTGCCCTTTTCCCTTCTAAATTTACAAAAACAGATTTTGTTCCTACATTTACTGAACTTGCTGATCCATCTGTTTCAATTTTGGTAATTGTACGAAATATATTTGATGATGTCACAGTTGCACCTGCAGTTGGACCAGTAATAACTTCTGAGATTGCGTTTCCGTCAATATCAGTTCCTGTAATTGAAAATTGAACTCCAGACAGATTATTTGTACTATTAATTGTAATGAATGAATTTAATCCGCTTGATGCAAGAGAGTCTTGACTACCATCAATAGTTAAATCACCAGCGCCTACTATACTCTCTGCGTCAACAAGACCATCTGCATCTGTTGATGTAATAAATGAGGATGATCCATTAAATGTAATAGCTGTACTTGCAGTGCCTGTTTGAGAAGAACCAATATCATCTGCGTCTGCAGAGCCATTCATTTTCAAAAAACCATCTAAGTTTGTCCCTATAGCATCTAAAACTACAGAAGTAGAAGCACCTTTCGAAGCTGATTTTATTGTATAACTTCCATTTTCATAAGAAACTATTACAGAATTTCCAACTGATGTTAAATTAGAGTCGCTATTTATTGCTGTTTGAATAGCCGTTGCTAGAGCTCCTTGAGAAGAATAATGTGAAGCTGGTATAGTCAATACTCCTGTAGACACACCATCAACTGTGACTTGGATTGTATTGTTTGAGCTAGTTACCTCTGGAGTGCTATCTGTGCTATTCAATCCTGTCAAAGCTCCTGCGACATATGCCGTCATTTCAAAAGCATAACTTCCAGCTTTAGGCGGTTTGTTTGTTCCTCCTGAAACTGAAAGTAAAGTTGAAGAAGAAGAATAAGTTGAATTAAAAATAGCATCATACGTTGATGGATTATTTTTAATTTCTTTTTCAAATAAAGATGAGCTTAAGGATAAAGTACCATCTTTTTCTGTACGTGCTCCTAAATTTGATAAGTACAGGCTATTCTCACCAAATCCAGGTAAACCATTTGATAAATAAAGATCAATTTGTTTTTTAATTCCGTTAATGACACTATCGGAAGACAACTCTCCTGCTTCTTGAGTTGAAGATCCTCTAAATGTTTTTTCATTAAATATTTTTTTCAAAGTATTAATTGAATCGATATAAGCATTCATATTAACTTTTGCTGTTTCAACATCAACTGATGATGTTAATTTTGCGGCTGATGAAGTTGTACTTATTAAATTCACTTCATATCCATCAAATAAATCTGTGATAGTATTTGAGGTTCTTGTTAATGTCATGCCATCAACAACTATTGTAGCGTTACTTCCCGCAATAGTTTGTTTTGAACCATTTGTGGTTGTGTTATCTATAGCAGCAAGACCAGAGCCTGATGGAGTTTCAGTCGCTGTTATTCTAAGAGCGTTCTCAGAACCAGTTTCAGACTTTAAAACTAAATTATATGTACCATCACCAGAACCTAAAATACTTGCTGTAACACCATAATTCATTGCATTTATATTATCACGCAATGATGCCAATGTATCAGTTGCAGATACATTCAGTACTTGAGATGAGACGGTCGACCTTGATACAAAACTTCCTGACGACCAATCACCTCTTTGTAGAGTTAATGAACCGGCCCCTACGGCAGAAGTTGTTGAAGAAAACCCTGTAAAAGCTAAAGTTTGCCCTGCAGCCAACGAAGTCACATTTACGCTTGAATTAAGAGATCTTGCTTTGGCTGAGTCTGTTATGCTTATAGATAATGATGAACTATTAGATGAAGGGTTATATGCTGTTGCACCTTTCAAAGCTTTTACAGTTGAAGAAAAGTTTGACATTGCACTTTTTATTTCTCCAATAGCTGATATTGAAGTATTTTTTTCATTAATTTTTTTATTTATAAGCTCGCTTTGTGGAATTTTTTCAGCATTAACCAAACTATCTACAATTTGAGTAATATTTAAACCACTTCCTTTAGTATTTAGAGCACTTAAATAATCTACTGCCATTTATTTCTCACATCTATACTTAATAATACGACGATTTTCTTGCAATTTTAGTGCCATAGATACTCAATATTAGCTTTGAATTTAATTCTGTAATAGAATGGATGAAATGATTAAAATAACATAAAGTTATGAAAAATTTTTTTAAAAAAAACATAATAATTGAAAATTTTGCACTTTTATTTGTATCAATTATCGTAGGTATAATTGTCTCTGGTGTTGCTCAAGTATTAATTATTGCTGCCCAAAATTTTTTTCAATTACTTTTTTTAAATCCAAGCTTTTCTCTTAAAATATATCTATTTGGATTAAAATTAAATCTCATTCCATTGATTATTTGTGTTCCAGCATCAATACTTGTTGGTTTTTTATTATATATTTCTAAACTTCCAAGATGGTTTGGTCCGGCTGATACTATTTATGCAGCGCATAATAAAGCTGGCACTTTAAATCTTAAAGGTGGATTTACCTCGACTTTAGCATCTTTAATATCAATAAGTGGTGGAGCCTCTGTTGGAATTTATGGTCCTTTAGTTCATTTTGGGGCAACTATCTCATCATTTTTGAGGAGATTAAAATTTATGCCTAAAATTCAGCATGACATAATAATAGGTAGTGGAGTTGCAGCTGCTATTTCTGCTGGATTTGGAGCACCAATAGCTGGAATAATATTTGCACACGAGACCGTGTTAAGACATTTTTCTTTAAAAGCAATTACATCTATAGCATTATCTTCAATAACAGCTAATTTTACAGCATATAAAATTGGTATCGTTTCCCCTCCTCTTTTGCTAAATAATTTAGAATTTGAATTGTCAGATACTATTATAGCTTTGTTTATTATTGGACCCCTTGCTGCATTAGTTGCTATTAGCTTCATGAAATCAATGATTTTCATGGGTTCAATACCAAAAAAATTAAGTATTTCACTTTGGACTGCTCCTATTATTGCTGGATTAATGTGTGGAATTACTGGATTATTTTTAGATGAAGTGCTCGGCTTAGGAACACAAACGGTTTTATCTATCATAACAAAAAATTTAGATTTATCATTTTTACTAATTCTTCTTATTGGAAAATTGTTTTTAACTAGCTGCTGTATTGGACTTGGTTTTTTTGGCGGAACATTCTCTCCTGCACTTTTTCTTGGCGCAATAGTTGGCGCATTAGTTTACAATTTTAATTTTTTTGATTTTGAATTGAATCATTTAAGTGTTCTTGCTGTAGCAGGAATGGCATCTGTTGCTAGCTCGGTCATTGGAGCTCCAATTACAGCAATAATCTTAGTATTAGAGCTAACAGGATCATATGAATATGCAATCGCATCTATAGTACCTATTTCCATTTGTACATTTTTAACAAGTAGAGTATTCGGCAATAGTTTTTTTGATAAACAACTTCTTTCAAGAGGAATTGACATTTCAAAAGGAAGGGAACAAATCCTTTTAAATGAGATAGAAATTCGTCATTATGCAAGTACAAAATTTACAAAAATTTCTGAAACAATGTTAACAAAAGATGCAGCAAAACTTCTTTTAAAAAATAAAGAAACAGAAGGTTACGTGTTGTCAAAAGATGATATATTAATTGGAAAAATAAGGTTAATAGATATAATAGATAAAAAAAATCAACTAATAACTAATTTTTTACAACAAAAACCTATCATTTTAAATTCAAACATAAGCTTATTAGATACTATAAAGAAGCTATCTAGTTTTGTTGGAGAAAGCATACCTATAATTGATAAACAAAGTAAAAAATTAATTGGTATAATTTCTGAAAATGATGTCTTAGCTGCTTATTTAGAAATTTCAGATGATATCAATCACATAGAAAAAAATTAAATATAAATTTACGGTGAATATCACTTCTTTAGTATAATTCTCTCTCAGTTGTTGGCATAAATATTGCTAAAAGACCATATTAAATAAATTTTAACATGGTACTATCTTCACAACAAATTTTAAATAAAGGAAATTTAGCCTTTGAAAAAGGAAATTTTAAAAAAGCTAAACAATTTTATAATATTATTTTAAAAAAAAATCCTTATCATTCAGATGCAAATCATAACCTTGGTTTAATTGCGTTATCCGTGAATAATGGTGATGAAGCAATATCTTCATTTAAAAGAGCTCTAGATGCATCCCCTGACATAGAACAATTTTGGATCAGTTATATCGATGTTTTAATTAGAGAAAAAAAGTATGAAAACGCCAAAGAAGTTATAAATCAGGCTAAAAATCATAATATAAATGAAGAAAAATTAAATGATCTTAATACAAAAATAATTTCTATTCAAGACGGAAAAATAATTAATTATCCAAAAGCTCCTCAACAACAAATAAATAGACTATTGGAATATTATAGAGCTGGATATTTGGAAAAAACTAAAAAACTTGCTACATCTATTACAAAGAAATTTCCTTCGGATATCTTATCTTGGAAAATACTTGGGGCAGTTTCAAGACAGACTAAAAAAATGTCTGAAGCTTTAGTTGCTAACAAGACTGTAATTTCATTATCACCAAAAGATGCTTCTGCCCACTACAACTTGGGAGTTACTTTTAATGAACTTAAAAGATTAGAAGAAGCTAAAGCTAGTTATTTAGAAGCGATAGCATTGAAACCAGACTTTGCCGAAGCTCATTACAACTTAGGTGTACTTCTCTCAGAAATTGGAAATTTGGAAGAAGCTAAAGCAAGTTACATCGAAACAATAGCTATAAAACCAGATTTTGCTGAAGCACATAATAATTTAGGTGATATTTTTACAGAACTAAGAAAACTGAAAGAAGCTGAATTGAGTTATGCAAAAGCTATAGCATTTAAACCAAATTTTGCTGAAGCACATTACAACTTGGGTGTTACACTTCAAGAACTTGAAAGGCTCAAAGAAGCTGAAAAATGCTTTATAAAGGCAATAATCTTGAAGCCAGACTTTGCTACAGCTTACAATAACTTTGGTTTAACACTCCATAAATTGGGAAGGTTTGAGGAAGCTGAACAAAGCTATGTAAAAGCAATAAAATTAAAACCTGACTTTGGCAAAGCATATAACAACATGGGAGTTGTTCTTCAAAGTCAAGGAAAACTAAAAGAAGCTCTAGTATCTTACAAACAAGCTCTAGTTATCAATTCTGATGATGCTGAGGCTTATAATAACATTGGCACTGTTCTTAATGGACTAGGCAAACCCGAAGAAGCCCTTGAAGCTTTTAATAAAGCTCTAAAGATAAATCCAGACTTTTCAAAAGCAAATTCTAATATGGGCACATGTTTGTTGAAAATTGGTAAATTTGAAGAAGGTCGATCTTTAATACAAAAAACTGATGGAAGTATCAGTTTATAAATAATGTTTATTTCAACGGAGAAAACAAATGATGCAAAGAATTGAAATTTCAAATAACTCAAATACACCAAATTTTATTGGCTCTTGGTTGCTTGAAAATACAGATATGTGTGATGAAATTGTAAATTTTTTTGAAGAAAATCCAATTGAACAAGGTGCTGGAACTATTGGTGGAGGAGTAGATGAAAGTCAAAAAAAAACAACAGATATTCCAATTAAACCAAAACAACTTGAAGAAGAAAAATATAAAATTTTTAAAATTTACATAAATAATGTTATAAATTGTTTTAATGATTATAAAGATCAATGGCCTTTCTTAAATACAATTAAAGGCATGGAAATAGGTACTTTCAATTTACAAAAATATGCTCCTGGGGGGCACTTCAGCGCTGTTCATACTGAAAGAGGTAGTTATGCTACAATGCACAGAGTTTTAGCCTTTATGACCTATTTAAACGATGTTAAAGAAGGTGGAGAAACAGCATTCCATTATTATGATATAAATATAAAACCCCAAAAAGGAAAAACAATAATTTGGCCTGCCGAATGGACACATGCCCATTCCGGAAGCATAGTAAAACAAGGATGCAAGTATATCGCAACAGGTTGGGTGCAATTTGGGTAATAGGCTATTATTGGTATCAATATTGCTAGATTTTTAACAATTTAAAAATAATTTTTATAATGCCACTTTCATCATCTCAAATTCTAAATAAAGGAAATTTAGCTTTTAAAAAAGGAAATTTAAAAAAAGCAAAACATTTTTATAAACTAATTTTAAAAACTCTTCCTAATCAATCAGATGCCAATCATAACCTTGGTGTCTTAGAAACATCATTAAATAACCATTTTGAAGCAAAGAAATTTTTTGAGAGTGCTTTAAAAAGTAATCCAAAAATAAAACAATTTTGGATTAGCTATATTTCTAATCTTATTAATTTAAAAGATGTAGAAAATGCAAAACTTATAATAGAGAAAAGTAAATCATTTGGATTATCTCAAAATGAGATTAATTCTTTTTACCAAAAAATCCAAAATTTAGGTGAAGAAAATAAAATAAACGAGTTAATCAATCTTTATAAAAATAATCAATATGAAGAAGTTGAAAAGTTAGCAACTTCAATTTTAAATGATAATCCGAATGATATCAATTGTCTAAAAGTACTAGGGTCATCCTATCACAAATCAAATAACCTAAACGCTGCACTTTCTATATATAATAAATTAATCAATTTAGATCCCAATAATGTTAAAGTTCTTGATAATATAGGATTCATTTTAACTGCAAAAAAAGATTTCATAAAAGCAGAGAAAGTTTATAGAAATGCATATGAAATCAATCCTCAAAATTCTTCCTCATATTTAAATTTCTTATCAATACTCCAAAAGTTAAATAAAACAGAAGAAATATTAGTTGAATGTCACAAATTAATTCAATTAAACCCTAATGATGCACAGCTTTTATGTTATCTTGGAGATGCATATCAAAAACAATCAAAATTTGAAGATGCTGAAACCGCATTTTTAAAGGCCATAGAAATTAATCCATTATCAGCAAAAATACATTTAAATTACGGAAATATACTTGAGAAATTAGACAAAGACGCACTTGCTATAAGAAGTTATAATAAATCTATTGAGTTAAATCCTAAGCAAGTTGAAGCTTATAACAATCTAGGACATGTTTATAGAAAATTCGAATTAGAAGCTCATGCTGAAGCATCTTTTGAAAAAGCTCTAAATATTGATCCAAAGTGCGCTCAAGCTTATTTCAATCTAGGCAACCTATATTATGATCATCAGCATAACGAAAAAGCAGTTTATAATTATGATAATGCTCTAAGACTTGATGATACAATTGACGATTTAATGGGCATATCGTTGTTCTCAAAAGCAAGAATTTGTGACTGGACAGATCGCAAAGAAAAAATTGATAAAATCATAAAAAAAATTAATAATAAAGAAAAAGTGATCACTCCATTTCCTTTAATTTCATTAATTGACAATCCTAAAATACAAAAAGAAAATGCTGAAATCTACTCAAAAAAATTTCCTAAAAATTTTATTGTCAATAAACATAGAATTATCAATAAGAGTAATAAAATTAAAATAGGATATTTTTCTCCTGATTTTCGTCAACATCCTATTGCATATTCTGTTTCCGAATTATTTGAAACTCATAATAGAGAAGAATTTGAAGTACATGCATTTTACTTTGGAAGAGACACACAAGATAAGGAATATTTTAGAATAAAAAAAGGAGTTGATAAATTTCATAATATTGCAAATTATACTGATAAATCAGCAGTAGCATTATCTAATAACGAAAAAATTGATATAGCTGTTGATTTATGTTGTTATACAGCAAGACATAGAACAAATATTTTTGCAATGTCTGCCGCCCCCATTCAGGCAACCTTTCTTTATGCAGGAACAATGGGGACTAATTATTATGATTACATAATTGCAGACAAAACTATAATACCAGAAACACATAAAAAATATTATCGTGAAGATATTTTATATTTACCTAGTTGGCAAGCCAATGAGACAAAGAAACCAGTTTCAACAGAAATAATGACCAAAAAAGATTTTGGTATACCTGATGAGGCCTTTGTTTTTTGCTCATTTAACAATTCATTCAAAATTTCGCCTGAAGCTTTTGACCTATGGGCCAAAATATTAAATCAAGTCAAGAAAAGTGTTTTAGTGTTAATCTCGAAAAATCAGACAACAATTCAAAATTTGAAGAATGAAATAAAATTAAGAGGAATTGATCCAAATAGATTGATTTTTGTAGAAAACATGGAATCTTCAAGACATTTAGCTAGATTAAAATTAATGGATCTTTCGTTAGATACTTTTCCTTGTAATGGAGGAGTTACGTCTAGTGATTCAGTAAGAATGGGTGTACCTGTATTAACATATATTGGAAATTCTTTTGTAAGCAGAGTTGCAGCAAGTGTTCTAAATGCTTTAGATCTAAATGAATTAATTGCAAAATCACATAAAGAATATGTAAAGATAGCTATAGAAATTGCTAAAGATCCAAAATTATTAAGTTTTTTAAAAAAGAAACTTGAGAAAAATTCACAAAATTCAGTTTTGTTTAACACCAAACTATATTGTAAACATCTTGAAGATGCTTTTAAAAAAATATACTCAAAAAAAGTTAATTAAATTTATTTATATTAATTCAACTTATTTTGTTATTTTTTGTCATTTAAAATAACTAAATTATAAAAAATCGTAAAATCAAGTTCCATCTGGCATTTTTTTTGCACGCTATACTTAAGATTATTAAAGTAATTAAAATATTTTAAATTAATTATTTTTAATTTGAGATTTATGAGATTTTTTTTATGCAATACCCTATGTTTAAAGTTCATATGCCAGTTGATGAGGTTTTAACAAAAATTAAATCTGTTTTGGCTTCTGGTTTTTTAAATGAAGGTATAGAAGTTGATAAATTTTCTAAAAAACTCTCATCATATTTGAACGTTAAAAACTTAGTACTACTAAACTCATGTACAAGTGCTTTAACAATTGCTTATAGATTAGCAGGTGTAAAACCTGGTAAAGAAGTAATATGTACTTCAATGACTTGTGTAGCATCAAACACGCCAGTAATTAATCTAGGTGGTAAAATTGTTTGGTCAGATGTTAAGCCTGAAACTGGTGCAATTGACCCCAATGATATAATAAAAAAAATAAATGATAAAACTTGTGCTATTTCTTTTGTTAATTGGGGAGGAAACCCAGCTGAATTAGAAAAAATTTCTGAAATTGGAGAAAAATATAATATTAAAATTATTCAAGACTCAGCTCATGCTTTTGGTTCCAAATTTAAAGGTAAAGATTTATCTTATTTTGCAGATTTTACTACTTATTCTTTTCAAGCAATTAAACATTTAACAACAGGTGATGGTGGCGCATTAATATGTAAAAATAAAAACGACTATTTATCTGCTAAAAAATTAAAATGGTTTGGCTATGACAGAGATAATATAAAAGATAAAAAAGGAGAATGGAAAGGTCAAAGATGGGATGCAGATATTGATAAAGATTATGTTGGTTATAAATTCAATATGAATAACATTTCTGCAGCGATTGGACTTGTACAATTAAATTATATAGATAAACTTATCGATAAAAATAAAAAAAATGCCAATGTTTATGAAAAAGCATTTAAAAAATCCAATATAATTCAAACAATTAAACTTCCTGAGAAGTCAACTTCTTCTTACTGGGTTTACACATGTTTATTTAAAGGTGATAGAAATAAAAGAGATATATTATTAGAAAAATTAATTTCAGAAGGAATTGCCGCAGGGTTAGTTCACATTCCAAATCATAAATATAATGCATTTGAAGATTCCAACACACAACTTCCTGGAACAGAAGAGTTTAGTGATCATCAAATCTCTTTACCATGTGGATGGTGGTTAAATGAGAAAAATTGTGAGCATATTGCCTCAAGAGTTAAAACATTAAGTAATCAAATTATAAATTAATTAATTTTAAAAATATAAAGTATGAATTTAATAAACAAATTAAGATGAAAAAGTTTTTTCTTAAATTAATTATTTTGAAATAAGATGTGCAAACAAAAATTAAACAGACAGATTATTAATTTCTGCTTAAAGAAAATGAGAGTATATGCAAATTGGAACGTTTTTAGACTATTCAATAAAAGACAGTAAGATACATGTATTAAATGAAATTAATTCTCAGCGTATAATGAGAGTTCCTTTGCGGGATTTAATTAATGTGTTAGAGGTATTTAAAGACTGTCAAATAATTAATTTAGAGATTATAAAGTTTTTAAAAGAGAAACTTATAAACATTCCTTGCTCGATGATAACCAAATGAAATTGAATATTGGGTATTTTGCAGACGGTCCATGGAGCCATAAAACTTTTGATAAATTAATACATGACTCTGATATTAAAATATCATTCATATGCGTTAAATTTGACACTAAAGATGAGACTTTAAAAAATTATGCAAAGCGATATAGTATTGATTACTTAAAGCATAGAAACATTAATTCTGATAAATTTGTTGCGACTATAGAAAAATATAATTGTGATTTATTTGTTTCAATGTCCTTTGACCAAATCTTTAAAACTAAAATCATTAAATTAGCCAAATACAACACTATAAATTGTCATGCAGGTAAATTACCATTTTATAGAGGGAGAAGTATTCTAAATTGGGCGTTGATAAATGATGAAAAAGAATTTGGCATTACTGTCCATTATGTTGATGATGGGATAGATACCGGAGATATTATTCTACAAAAAATTTATCAAATTTCAGATCAAGATAATTATAAGACTCTTCTTGAAAGAGCTTATGTCGGCTGTGCCAATATTTTATATGATGCAATACTAATGTTTAAAGATGGCCCTGTAAAAGCTAAAAAACAAAATGAAATACATCCTACAGGTTTTTATTGTTCAAAAAGAAATATAGGTGATAATACATTAAATTGGAACCAAACAAGCAGAGAAATATTTAATTTTGTAAGGGCGATCTGTAGTCCAGGCCCTTTAGCCAGAACGTTTATCAACAAAAAGGCAATGAAAATTAATAAGGTAGAACACATTAAAAACGCACCAATTTATAAATGTATAGTTGGTGCGATTATAAACATAAAACCAGATGGTTTTATAGTTAAGACCCAAGATAGTTTTATAAAAGTTACCGAATATACATATGATGGAAAATTAAAAATAGGTGATAGATTTGAAGTTAAATAAAGTATTTGTTACCAACAATTTAGTATTAATCACAATAGATCAATAATTCTATAAAAAAAATTAATAGATGAGACCTTTAATCGAAAAACTCATGCAACTTCATAATTTTAGAGAATGGTTAAGAAATATAATATTATTAAATCCAATGTAAGAGTTACATTAATAACTATTTTAAATATATAAAATAAAATGAAATAGATCTATTGCTTTACATATGTTTGCTATTGAAACAGGAAATATCATGATTTCATAATGATGGAAATTTTATCAAAAAATTTGGACATTAATAAAAAAAGATAAATATGAAGTAAGTAATAAGTTTCGATCATTAAACAATAACAAATGCAAAAAAATCTAAAAGTTACGTATTAATTTAAGTCTATTATATTGTAATAATTCAAATTATACACCTGTCATAATTTTATTTTATTTAGTAAGAGTTTTTATATTAAACTTATTCTAATTTAGTCGTTATTATTTTTGAAATTAACATTAATAAAGAGTTTTTATGAACCACTCTCTACCTATTCAAAATTATTTGCAAAATGATATAAATCAAAAAGTTGAAAATAATAATCCACATGGTGTCATTGAACAAATCCTTATAGAGCTGAAAAAGAATTTATCTACTTTAGCATATTGTTTAAAAGATAAGGGCCATATGCCTGAGGCTAAATCAAAATGTTTTTCAAAATCCTTAACAGCTATTTATATTTTACAATCAAGTTTAGATTTTAAATCAGGTGGTGATATTGCTCAAAACTTATTTGAATTATATGATTTTTGTAAAACTACAATAATAAAAAGTTTTTCAAAAAATGATTTTGAAGCTATTTTTAAAGTCATTGATATAATAAGTGAAATACTAGATGGCTGGAAAAGTATAAAGTGATTAAATTTTGTTCTGTTAACTTAAAAATTTCTTAAAACAAACAATACTATTTCTTGAAAATTCTATCATTTTGTAATACTAAACTATATACATTTTGTCTAAAATAGGAGATAAAATATTTATGTTTTGTCCTGAATGGTTAGTAGGTTGTAGTGCTGCATATACTGCAAAAGGATTTCTTTATTCTGAAAGCTCTATAAATGGACTTGCAAGAAAATTTGCTAAAGGTTTGTCTGAAAAATATGAAGATGTTTATTTTGAAGAGATATCAGAAACTGCTGAAGGTATTTTACAATTCTTATCTGAAATTGAAGCTGGCGAAGAAGGTGTAACATATATAGATCAATATATATTCAAAAGAATTTATTATCAAAATAATGGATCTGAGAGAAAATTATCTGGGTTGTTTGCATCACCAACAAATGCAGAAAAGAAAAAAGATTATAATGTTAATAATTCTATAAAAATTTTTAGAGCAACAGTTTTTGGTATAAGAAATGATACTATGCCAAAAGCATCACCTGGTTGGAATATTTCAGAACTTAAAGGCAATGATAATTTAGATTGGTTTATAGAATTAGTAGAAAAGCCTGTAGACGTACTAGATAATTTTTAATTAAAAAATTATCTAATATAATCAAACAAGTTAAGCTGAGATACTTTTACAAATGCCTGTTGACTAGCTTGCATTGAAGTAAGCATAGATTGCAAATTTGTTACTAAAGTTGATAAATCTGCTTCACTTAAATCACTTACATCCTTTTCTACAGCATTTTGTCGTTCTATTAAGAGTTCAGATTGTCTTTCAAGTGAATTTACCCTAGCACCAACTGACCCTCTTTTATTAGAAATATGCGATTGAGCATTTACAATTTTATCTAGTTGTTTGGCTGGCCTTTGGTTATCATCGTACAATATTTGATTTTTACTTAAAAAATTACCAACTGCGTCTTTTGTTTTAACCTCAATATAAGATTTTGGAGTTTCTTCAGCTCTTTCAACGCCATATACAGATAAATTTTTAATTTCTAATGGACCGTTTTTAGAATCTGATAGAAGTATTGTTTTACCATCACTATCTAAACTAGCTGTAATACCTGTAGTGTTGATATATTGATTTATTTTATCAACAATTTCTGTTGGATTGTCACCTGCAATTTCAACTTCTATATTTTGAGTACCTAAACTCCCTGTTATTTCAAAAGACCATTGTCCTGGATTTTGGTTAAAAATTGATAATTCTGCTTGAGCAATTGATTTTACACCATTCACACCTGCTGCTGCAGTTCTAATAGATGCACTAACATCTTCTAAAAGTTCAAAAACGGAGAAACTCTTTTGATTATTATCTATTACATTTTGGAATACACTTCCTCCATCTAAAGTGGTTTGCATGATATTACTTTCAGAAATAGATAATGAGGAAACACCTCTATCACCATTATATTGTACTAAACCATTAAAATCTTTTTCAAAAGGTAAAGTATTTGTTTTATATCCAGAAAAAAGAAAACTTCCTGTAGAGTCTTGAGTATTTGCAATACTTAAAATTTCATGCTTCATTTCATCAATTTCAAGAGCAATTGATTCTCTATCAGATGGTCCTAATACATCACTAGATGCTTGTATTATCAACTCTTGAGCTCTAATCATAATTGTATTCATGTTTTGTAAGTTTTTATCGAGTAAACTTAGTCTTTCCTTTGAAGTTTCAATATTTTTATTATATTGATTTATTTGATCTCTAATTACTTGTAAACCTGACAACTGAACAGATCCTATAGGATCATCTGAAGCTAAGAGTATGTTTTTACCTGTTGAAATTTTATTTTGAGTTTTTTGAATTTCTTCGTTTAAAGAAGTAAATTGCTTCAGTTGTTGTTGATTAAATAATTTAGTACTAACTTTCATTATAATATCTTTTTATTAGACTACTTCAATTAATGATTGAAATAATTCTCTTGCAGTTTGCAATAATCGTGCCGATGCTTGATAAGCTTGCTGAAACTCCAATAAATGAGCTGCCTCATCATCTAAACTAACACCTGAAAATTCGCTTAAAGCACTTTCTGCAGCATCTTTGTTAGCTTCCGCTGCAGTTAAAGATAATTTATTTGTTTGAACACTACTGCCAACTTTAGCAACAGTATTAGAAAAAATTTGTTGAAAATTTCCTTTTCCCTTAGATTGTATTTTATCAGATTGTAAATCCAACATATTATTTATATTTCTGTTATCACCCGAACCTGAGTTATTATTGCTAATCAAAAAACTCTCGCCAATTAATGCTTCATCAGAGAATTGGAATCTTGATCCAATAGCTTCAAAAGATCTTGCATTGTCTAAAATTCTAGTAGAAATAGAATGGCCAAATTCTTTATCAAATATTTCAATTTTATTTTTATTAGTTTTGTCAATTTTTATTTCATACTCTGGTTCTTCTTTAATATGATTGTCATTAACAAAATTAAATTCTGCATTAATCCTTCTTGCTCCACCACCCATTACAACAGCTATGAGTTCTTCATTAGGAAGGTTTGAAATAGATATTTGTTCAGAAACTACATTGGATGTTGAACCTGCTGGTATATCGACTGATATAGGTCGTCCATTCAATGAGTTAAGTTCTATCTTCCCGTCATTAATAATTGCTCTAGTCCTTTGAGTTTTAATACCATAAACATCTTGAACATTAGGATTTCTATCAATTGAAAAGTTAGATTTTCCTATTTCATGGGATATAGAAAATCTTCCTGTTGAAATAGTTCCAACTTTTATAGTATTTACACCTGTAGCTGATGACGGAGTAATTGATGTTATTGATTTAAAAACTTTTTTTCCATTTACAGATGTTGCATTACCACCCATCATAATCTCTGTTTGATCATTTCCGAACATATCCTTGCCAACAATTGTAAACTCATTATTACTTTCATCACCAGAGGATGTTATAGATATCACAGATCCATTTACATTTGCTGATTCTGCTCTTGTTCCAATTTGAATATTGTTAGCTGTAGCACTTGATGCAGTTATAGAAATAACTTCTCTGAATTGCACAGATCCCTCGATTGTAGAAGCACTATTTGGACCATTAATTACATCTGTTTTATAAATTCCATCCAAATCATATCCAGCAACAGTAAATGTTTTACCTGTTTCTGCCCCAGAAAAAGCGATTTGAACGACAGCTCTTAATTCTTTATTATTTTTTAAGGCACCATCTAAATTTAATAATCCAGAAGTACCTGTCTTTGTGGCATACAAACTATCGGTATCTTGTGAAGTTAATACTCCATTTAATTGTAATTTTGAAGGTGGACTTCCAGAAACGGCCGCACTTTGAAATAAACCATCATCATCAGTAGTCCCAGAAGCATCGTCTGTCCAACTTACTGTAATATCACTTGGTGGATTTAAACTTGCATCTGTTGTAATTACCAAATCAATATCTACTGAACCAGTACCAATAACATCCCTAGTAAAAGTTTGATTATTATTTCCAGTACCTGTTAGTGAAATTGAGTTGTTAGAGTTTGCATTTGCAAGTGAACTTGCAAGTTTTATTGTATTTGCATCTATTACAATTGCATAATAATCAGTATTGTTTGACAAACCAGTAATGTCAGCAGCACTTCCGTTCGAATAAGTTATTTTTGATCCTGTAGATAACATATGATTAGAGATTGTAATGGTATCATTTGCTATTGATACGTTTGCAGATGTCACTATTTCTGAAATAGGCTGAGGTGTAATAGAACTTATTGTTTTAAATATTTTGCCTCCAACAACTGCTTTTCCACTTAATGGTCCATTTTCAATAACTTCTGTTAAAGCATCACCTTTATAGTCAGTTCCTACAATAGTAAATTTAGTAATTGAATGATCTCCTCCAGAGGCAGTAAATATTTTAACTTTACCTCCAACCTGACTATGAGTTTTTGGAGTTCCTAAACTTGTATTTGTAGTCATTATTTTTGATGAAAATAGACTTTGTTCATTAGACACATTAAAGAACACTGGCTGACTTTCGTGCCCTATTTCAATATTACCAGATCCAGTTGTTGCACTTGGTGTTATTGATGTAACCGTTTTAAAAATTTTTGATCCTTTAGCTGTTTCTCCTCCAATTGCACCTGTAATAACCTCAGTAATTTCATTACCACTCATATCTCTTCCAACCACTGTGAAATTTACACCAGTTCTATCTCCAGATGTTGCCGTCTTAATATTAATTTTTCCTCCAAGAAGAGTTGTACTAGGTGTTCCTCCAAATAAGTCTGCTGTACTAGAGATTGCAGAGCTTGTTAATAAAGAAGTTTCACTACTATCACTTAAAAACTTAACATTGAAATCGTTAATTAAATCATTATTTTCAATGTTAATTCTAAAGGAAGTATCATTTTCAGTTGGTTTCAGAGCTAAATTACCAATTAATGAGGTTGTTCCATCAGATATTCCAAAATTTGAAGCTGAAGACAAATTTTGTGTATCTTGAACTAAGTCAAATTGGTCACCTTCAATAGTCCCTTCTGCAATGACAATTAATTTATAGGCTGTTGCTGTACCAATTTGTATGTTACCTGCAGTATTTGAACTTGGTTGAATTGAAGTAATTGTTTTAAATATTTTTAAACCTGAATTAGTATTACCTGCGGTTGATCCTATTATTTTTTCTGTAATTGCATTACCATTCAAATCAGTTCCAGAAACAGTAAAACTATTCAAACTTTCATCTTCAACTGAAGTAATCGAAACTCTTGTACCTGCAAATGTAGAAGTTGCACTATTACCATTCAAAGTTAAATTTACTCCAGCAGACCCTAGTTGGGATAATGCAATAGAATTTTCAGAAATATTTGATGTTTCTTCAAATTTTGCTTTTACTCTATTTTCTTCAGGTCCATCTACAAGTAATTCACCTGAAGTCATTTTTAAGGAATATGTTTGTCCTTCAAAAACAACATCTAGTTCTGAATCGTCAATAGGTAAGTTACTAATCACAGAACCTTCTATCTTTGAAGTAGGCGCTTCTTCTCTGATTTTATTGAGAAGTGATTGAGATATTTCCGATGATGTTGACAAATTTAAAGCATTTGCATCTATATTAGCTTTCCAAAAATCCTCTGCGGCAACTGTTCCAATTTTAATTGAACCAGACGTGTTATTTGCTATTGCTACTGAAGTAATACTTTTAAAAACTTTTTCTCCCATAGATAAAGTTCCATTTGTACCTTTTATTTGTTCTGTTATTACATCACCATCTAAATTATATCCTGTTACCGTGAAAGTATTATTTCTTTCATCTTCAAAGTTTTGAATTGTTAACTTTGCACCTAAATAGGTTGAAGATGACAGTATTCCATTTAAGGCAGGTGTCGAAGAGGTTGTATAGGTATTTGAAGTATATGTATTTTGAGTAAGTATCGAATCATCATCATTTACCCTATGGCGACCATCAGTTCCTATTTTAATATTTCCACTTACAGCGTTTGAAAGAGAAAATGAAGTAACAGATTTAAATAGTTGAACACCTTTTATAACACCATTATTCACACCATTTAAAGTTTCAGAAACAGTATTTCCATCATAATCTGTTCCACTTATAGTAAAAGTATTTGCGCTTTCATCTCCAAGACAAGTTAACACGATAGTTGAGTTTAAATTTGAGCTATCTTTTAGAAACCCACCTGAAAAACTTTTTGTGCCTGTACCCGCAGGGCTTGCTTGAGTATATAAGCTATCATCATCCGTCACTTCAACTCTATAGCCTGCCAAAGGAATGCTTAATCCATATGTTGCTTTTCCTGATTGAGATTTTTTTCCATTTGGACCTGAAACACTATCATCTAAGTGTTCAAGTGAAATCGGATTTACAGTAATTTTTTCTCCAGTTGAATTATAATTTATGTTGTAAAAGCCATTTGTTTTTTCATCTAATTGAGATGAATTTAAGATCCCGTTATCAATTTGAGTTGTAAAATCTGATGTTGATGAAAATCTAATTGTTCCATTAATATAAGCAGATCTTTTTGAACTTTCTGAAACATCTATAAAATGACGATCGCTTATTCTTTCAAAATCTTGATTTAATGAATATATCTTGAAATCCGAAGGTGAACTTATTTCAGTTAATTCTATGTCATAACCAACATTTGATTCTAAAACAATTCGATCAAAATCCTCTGTAGAGTAAGCATTTATACCTGTTTGAGTTGAATATTGATTAATAACTCTCGCTAAGTTTGATAAATCATCTTGTGAAATATTAGCAGATATAGTTACTGGATCGAAATTACTGCCTTTCAATTTAAATGACATTAATCCATTTGTATCAGAAGATAATGGACCTAACATAACCCTATTTGACGCAGTTGCTTGTATTCCAGTTCCTGCCAGATCATTAGTTAATTTATCTGCCATATAATAAGCAGAGGCATTAACTGGCATAGTTGAACTAGAAATATTTCCATTGTTGTTTTCTACTTTAAGAGTAAAACCAGCAGATTTGATCCCAATTTTTAAGTCCCCAGCACCATTTCCACTAGATGTAATAGAAGAGATTGATTTAAAAATTTTATTCCCAGTAACTTGTGCTTCACTTCCCCCGGGAAGCGTTTCTGTTTGAAAGTTACCATCTTGATCATAACCTTTAATAGTATAATTTATAGAAGTATCATTTAATGAATTAGTTATGGTTATATAACCATCAATGTCATTAGAGTTTGCTAATTCTCCATCAAGTACAAGAGCTCCAGATAAAGACTGTGCATTTTTATTTGTAAATAATCCATCTTCATCGGTTGCTTGTTTATCATAACTTATATTAGTACCAAAGTCATAAATGTGGTCTCCGGTTACACTTACCCTATTACTTTCAATTCCTCTATAATTCGTATTTAAATAATCATTTCTATACTCAGCATTTTTCAAAAAACCATTACTTTCTTTAAAAAGTGACGCTATTTGTGATGCATCTAATGATTTTCCACTGATATGTCGTCCATCTCTTGTAAAAATTTGAATCTCACTAGCCTTTGCTTTGTCAGAAGGTATGTCTGAAATTGATGCTGTATAAGTATTACCATTGGACAAAATGGATGCAGAGGACACAGAAGAATTTGATGAGGAAATCGTTAGACCACCATCAGCCCCAGATGCAAACAAACCAAATTTCCTAAAATTGTGTTGACTTAAACCATCAAGTAATAAGCCTGAATTTAACATATTTGCTAATTCATGAACTGATTTAATTCCATCGCCTGGATCTTCAACAGCTGATGTTAAATTTATGCTACTACCATCAGACAAATTAATAGAAATATTTGAAAAACCTTTTATTTGACTATCATAAATACCAAATGTTGCAGATGATTGTTTCAATAAAGATGAAATTTTGATTTCATTAGAATTGCTTGGAATTGTTGCAATAGCCCCGTCTTTTAGGAACTCCGAAGCTAGAAGTGGATTGGTCGAAGAACTAAAAACATCATTAATTTTAGCAATTTGATTATTCTTATTTTCAACTTCATTTCCTATTATTTTAAGCTCAGCTTTACTTGTATTTTCAAGTGAAGCTGAAATTAAATTTTTAGATGCTGCTGCAATTGATTTTGGGTCATTTAATAAAAAAGAAAAAGCAGAAGCATTTGATAATGCTGGCCTTAAATAAAACTGATCTCCATCACTTGGAATACCATCTATTTTTAATTTAAATCCATTAAAACTTAAATTATCTGCATTATAATTTTTAATACCACTTGATGAAGCTACTTGCCATGAATTTAAAGAAGAAATGAATTTAAAATTCAAATCTTCCTGACTGATTTTATCTTCATCGCTAATGATTAATTCTACATTAAAGTTAGAATTATTATTTCCATTAACTTTTGCTTCCATCGAATTGATAGAAAACATTGATGAACCTATTTTTCCATTTAAATCAATCCCAATTTTTTGAATCTCATTAAAATCTCTAGCAACTCTTCTTGCAAGATCATTTATTTCTGATTGAACATCTGAAGAAAAGTCATAAAAATTTTTTATTCCACTTAAAATTCCTGAAGAAAAACTATTTAAAGAACTAGTTTTTGCATCTCTATTGACATTAAAAACTATTTTATTTTCTTGTATAGTATGAGTTAAAATTGAAAAGTTAGTATCTTCAAGTAATAGTTTTCCATTTCCAGAACTACCCGATGTGATTTTTGCTTCTCCACTTTTTCCATAATCTACTGAAAAATCAATTAAATTTGATAATTTTGATAATAATTGGTCTCTCGCATCTAATATGTCTGGAGATGAGTTTTTTGAACCTCCACTCATGATTAATTTATTAACTTGGGCTAGTTGTTTTAAAGTTTCATTTAACTCTGATAAATTTGTTTCAGTTTCTTTACTTGCAGTTGATTGAAATGATTTCAATTGCATATCATAATTATTAAAAGAATTTGCTAAAGCTTTTCCATTTTCAATTACGATAGATCTAGATGAAATGTCGTCAGGTCGTGAAGATACATCTTGTAAAGAATTAAAAAAACGTCCAATAAATTTTCCTAAATCGCTATCACTTGGTAATAACATATTTTCTAATTTATTTAAGTTATCTACGTATTTTTTTAATTTTGTATATTCTGCATTATTATCTCTAAGATTTGATGAAAGAAAAGCATCAAAAGAGCGCCTTATTTTGTTAACTCGTACTCCTAAACCAGATTGATCAGGTACATTGGTTACTCCACCTTGAACACTTGGAACCTCCTCGAGATCAGCAGCTCTTCTGTTATAACCGTCAGTATTAACATTAGCAATATTTTGACCCGTTACAGATAAAGCCTGACGATATGCTTGAACACCTGATTTTCCAATTTCAAATAAACTAGACATTTATTTTTTTCTTTCATTAACAACTTGAGATTTAAATTGATTAAATAAAGCATCTGAAATTCCAAAATTTGTTTTTTTAGATAAAATCTCAGAGTATTGTTCATCAATCATGGAATTAAAGGTTCTTATCGCTTCTGAATCAAAAAGACCATTTTCTATTTTATTTTTTCTTGCCTGTTTTAATATTTGGTTAATAAATATTGACTCAAATTGATTAGAAATTTCTTTTAACTCTTTTAAATTTTTATCTGAATTAAATTTGTTCGTATCAGCATTATTCTGATTATGGAGTTTTGAATTCAATTTTAGAGTAATGTTATCCATTTTATTCTCTTAAATAATAATCATTTGAGCTCTTAAAGCTCCTGCTTCCCTCAAAGCCTCTAATATAGCTACTAAATCAGCACTATTTGTTCCTATTGCATTAATAGCATCAACAATATCAGAGAGTGTTGTTCCAGCATCAAATACAAAAGCTGACACATTTTCAGCGCCGGCAGTTATATCAGTATTTTCGTTGGTAACTGGATCTGTAGTATTTGTTACTGTAGTATTAGCATTTTGTGTTGTGGTTGTTTGACCTGGTGTTGTCGTTGTATTTTCTTTAACTTTGACAGTTAGGCTTCCATGGCTCACAGCAGCAGGAGTAACCCTTACATCACCACCTATAACAACAGTTCCTGTTCTAGCGTTAACGACAACTCTCGCTACTGGCGATGCTGGTTTTACTTCAATATTTTCTAACAAGCTCATGAAAGATACTTTTTGAGAAGGATCTTTTGGTGCATTTACACTAATTGATGTACCATCTAAAGCTCTTGATACACCTGGTCCAAATAACTTGTTAATTTCTTCAACAACTCTGTTTGCTGTAGTAAAATCTCCTTGATGCAAATTCATTACAAAGTTCTTATTTTTTATGAATGGAGTTTCTACCATTTTTTCAACTGTAGCTCCGTTGGCTATAGACCCGACCGTTGGTATATTTACAGATAAAGATGAACCATCTTTACCCTCAACTCCGAATCCACCTACTGCTAGGTTACCTTGCGCGATAGCATAAACTTGTCCGTCAGCACCTTTTAATGCGGTCATTAATAAAGTTCCACCCCTTAAACTTTTAGCTTTTCCCATTGATGAAACAGTAACATTTATCGTCTGTCCAATTTTAGTGAAAGGTTTTAGTTCGGCTGTAACCATCACTGCAGCTGCATTTTTTGCACTTATATCAGCAGGACCAACTTTCAAACCGAATTGTGATACCGTTGATGCCATACTTTGAAGGGTTAAATTAGAAGCTGAGTCTCCAGTTCCATCTAAACCTACAACTAACCCGTATCCAAGAAGTTGATTATTTCTAATTCCAGCAAAACTAACAAGATCTTTTAATCTATCACTTTTTGCTTGACTTATTATAGAAAAAACAAGTGTTAAAAGTGAAATAATTAAAAATAATTTTTTTTCAAATTTCATGATTTCTCCTAAAATGGTGAAATTGCTCTTATAAATTGACTACCCCAGCCAGGAGTAGTTTCATTAGCTAAAGTTCCAGAACCGACATATTCAATTTGAGCTTCAGCAATTAGATTTGAAGAAACTGTATTTGATGCACTTATGTCTTGAGGTCTAACAATACCAGCTAATCTTACATACTCCGATCCGTCTGTTAACCTTAATCTTTTTTGACCTTTTATTTCTAAATTACCATTTGGATAAACTTTTACTACTGTAGCTGAAATAAAACCTGTTAAAGAATTTGACTGAGATGCTGATCCAGATCCTTTGAATGAATTGGACTTGGCAACACTGCCACCCATTCCAATAAAATTCTTTAATAATCCAGTTGGTGCAACATCCGCACCAACAGAATCTTCTTTAGCACTTTGACTAGTTACAGATTTTGTTGAAGAAAATGTTTCGTTCAATTGAACCGTTAAAATGTCACCAACTTGATGAGCTCTTTTGTCAGAAGAAAATAATCCAGGTGAAGAGGTACTATAAATCGCTCCATTATTGGCTTTAGTTGCTTTCATCTCTGCAATCGTAGGAGTTATTGGTTTAAAATCCTTATTTATTGCTTTTTCGACGTAAGTAGAGCAATTTGTTAATATGAGTAATAATCCAAATCTTAAAAATATTTTTTTCATTTTATTCTACTTTAAATTCTTATAAATTTTGATTTACAAACCTTAACATGTCATCAACTCCTGAAATTGCTTTTGAGTTAATTTCATAAGCTCTTTGAGTTTCGATCATATCAACTAATTCCTGTACTACATTAACATTTGAGCTTTCTAGTGCACCTTGTACTAATTTTCCAAAACCATTTGTGAATGGATTTTCAACAATTGGAGGTCCACTAGCTGGTGTTTCAATAAGTAGATTCTGTCCAATCGGCTGAAGACCTGTTGGATTTGCAAAGTCAGCTAATTGAAGTTGTCCTACTTCCTCTGCGTCAACTTGACCAGGGACTTGAACCGAAACAATTCCGTCAGAAGATATATTAATTGAAGTTACTCCTTCAGGAATTTCTATCTCAGGTTGTAATATATAACCTGATGGAGTGGTTAATAAACCTTCAGCACTTTTTCCAAAAGTTCCTGCTCTTGTATATGAAAGAGTTCCATCAGGGTTTAAAATTTGGAAAAATCCGCTACCGTCAATTGCAATATCAAGAGCATTATCAGTTGTAATAATATTTCCTTGAGTAAAAAGTTTATCAGTATTTATGATTTTTACGCCAGTTCCAACATTAAAACCTGAAGTAGTTCTAGTTTCACCAGTTGTTTGTGCACCTGAGGTTTTTAATACTTGATATAGTAGTGATTCAAAATTTGCCCTATCTCTTTTAAAACCAGTCGTATTTACATTAGCAAGATTGTTTGAAATAACTTGCATTCTTTTATTTTGCGCATTTAAACCTGTTTTAGCTACGTGCATTGCATTTGACATAAAAAAAACTCCTAATATTCATCTATTAGGAGTTTGCAATACATATGCCAAAAAAATTAATTAGGAATTCTCATCAAACTTGCTCCAGCCTCATCAAGTTCTTTTGCAGTAGTTATAAACTTAACATTTATTTCATAAGCTCTTGACTGTTCTATTCCGGCTACTAATTGATCTACACTTTTAACATTAGAACTTTCTAAAAAACCAGAAATAATTGATGATAATTGGTCAGGCTCAGGTATTCCCCCTTGTTCAGTTCTAATATACCCATCTAAGGATTTAACTAATTTTATATTTTCGTTTCCTCTTGTTGTCCCAATCTGACCAACATTGATTTCTTGTCCAGGTTCGGCATTAAGAGGTTGAATAGTAATAACACCGTCTTTTGCAATTGATATTCTCTGAAAAGGAGGTATTTCAATTGGTTCTAAATCAACAGACAGAATTTGGGCGCCGGTATTATCAATTAAAATACGATTTTCATCAATTTTTAAATCGCCTCTTCTTGATAGAGCTTGATTTCCATTTTTAGGATTAACTATAAAATATCCGTCTCCATCAATTGATAAATCTAAAGGTCTTTCTGTAGGATTTAATGCACCTTGGCTATTATCAAATGCACCAACGTCACTCAAAGCATAAACTCTTGGATCTATTCCCTTTTCTCTATCAAGGTATAATGATCCAAAATTTGCATGTATATCCTTTTTAAATCCAGGCACACTAGTATTTGACAAATTTTGAGAAGTAACAGACTGATTATTTTTCAAAATCTGCATGCTATTCAAAGCTGTGAATATACTTTTATCCATTTATTAAACCCTTTTTAATTTATGCCCTAATTTGAATAATTGCCTGAGTTAGAGTTGTATTTGTCTCAATTGTTTTAGCATTGGCCTGAAAGTTTCTTTGGGCTGTAATTAAGTTTACAAGTTCTTCGGTAATATCTACATTTGATCTTTCTAAAGAACCTGAAAGAATTGTACCATAACCGTCAGCACCAGCTTCACCAACATTTGCAACACCAGAAACTGAAGTTTCAACATATGTTGCATTACCTATCTGTTTTAAACCATTTTGGTTGTTAAAATTAACAGTTACCAATCTGCCAAGTGCAATGTTCAATCCGTTCGTGTAGTTTGCACTAACTAGACCGTTAGATGCTACGTCCAAACCATCTAATTTACCAACTGTTTGACCATCTTGTGTAACAGATTTAACGTTAAAATCAGATGCGAATTGAGTTGATCCATTAAAATTAAGATCCAGATCAATTGATAATGCTGACTGATCTAGATCTGCATTAGCAGCGAAGTCACCTTTATATCCAACTTTTTGTATTGGACTAACCAAGTTACCTTGTGTATCAAATGTTAATTCTCCTGGTCTTAAGTAAACTTTTGCAAAAGTACCATTAGTTGTTGGTGTCCAAGAACTATCAGGTGCTAATGTTGTGGTATCACCGTCATCATTCACATATAAAGATTGGCCAGTAGCAGAAGTTGCCGTAGCATTAGCCATGTTTACGAATGAAGGTGTTGATCCAGTTTGAAGTTCTAGATTATCTAACCCTAAACGAGCACTTCCAGAAACGAATATTTTACTTTTTATACCAGTAGTACCTGTTGTAAATGTAAAAGAATTTGTATTTGTATTATAGACAACAGTAACACCATTTACAGTATTTCCAGTACCATCTTCCATCTGGTTAATTCTTTCTTGAAGAGCTGTTGCTAACTGAGTTCCATTATAAACACCTTCAGGTACTTTAATAGCAGCCGTTATATCATTTACGTTTACAACAAAAATTGTCTCTTCAGCTGCAGAAGATAAAAAGAAATCTTCAGATAAGTCTTCATTTGAGGTTTTACCACTTAAAGTAGCAGCTGTTGACTTCAGTCCTTTACCAGCAGTATCACCTGCAGCTACCGAAACAGCAGATGTAGCATTAATTCCTAACAGCGCATTAGTTCCACCAGTGCCAGCGGTAGCAGCTGTTGCTTCACCATTGACTATAGCAAGTCTTCCAATCTCAATATTTGAAGCAGCCTGACCTGCATCACCAACACCAACAGCAGAGTTTGAAGGAATATCTTCACCAGTACTTCCACTGGAAATGTCAAACTTTCTTGTTAAATTATTATAAGATACTTCTACTCCATACGCTCTTTGAGTATCAGCTGCGATCTGATCGCCATTAAAAACAATTGCCTCTGCTTTTAATACAGCACCACCACCAATATTTGCAGTAGCTTTATTAGCTAATGTTTTTAAACCAATTGCATTTGAACCAGTTCCTTCACCAGGTGCGTAAGCTGAAAAAGAAAACATTTTACTTGATGTTGATGTTCCAATTTTTGAAGGAACACCTTGTAAACTAAAATGTTGCCCAGAAGAATCATACGTGATTTTAAGAGCAGGATCGTTTTCATCAACCCAATCATCAGTAATAGATATCTCTTGGAAAATTTTATCATCAACTGAATGAGCTTGTTTCCTTGTACCTGATGCTCCCCTTGTTAAACCAGTAAAAGTTGTATCCGTCTTACCTGTATAACCAATTACTTCTGTTCCAATTCTTAAAAATCCAGCATCTTCAAAACCAGCTGTAGAATCAACAGTTAGTGTTGTATCTTCTGAAGTTGCCGCTGATGCAACATCGGTAGTCCTTATCTCTAGCCCGATAGTCTCTACACTCTCAACTAAACTAATCTCTGGAGCTTGCTTAACATTGTTTGTTCCAGTGGCATGTGTAGCTGCTGTTGAGCCAAAAGCACCTCTAGTAATACCATTGAAAGTATTAGTCGCATCGTCCTTACTAGTATATGTAAAGAATTCTGTTCCTATCATAATTGTACCACTGTCAGCAAAAGAGGAGGTATCATTTATTGTTATAGTTGAAATAGGTGTTGTAACAGTTACTGCAGCAGTTAAATTTGCTGAAACCGCAGCTGCTGCAGTTGTATTATCTGCACCTCGACCTAAGCCAGTGAAAGTAGTATCTGTTTTGCCAGTATATGTAATTCTTTCATTACCAACTAATAATGTTCCTGTATCTGGAAACCCATCAGTTGAAGCAACAACTACAGTTGGTTGAGAATTTGTAAAAGCAGTTGTATCTGTATATGTAGTATTTCTAAGTTTGTCCTTAAATCCACTAAAAACATCTTCACTAAATGACGCTAATTTTACTGTTGCATCATCAAGTGCAGTAGCTGCACTAGTTCCATTTTGACCTCTGCCTGTAATCGCAAATGTAGTAGCTGTTTTACCATCATAAGTTAATTCTTCAGAACCAATTAATAAAGTACCACTCTCTGGAAAACCAACTGTTGTATCAACAGTTATAGTTATTGAATTGTTCGTATTCATTCCACTTGCCATATTTAATAAAGTGTTAGGTTGTTTAACATTACTATTTAAATAACCATGTTTATTTAACTCTTTAAGAACAATTCTTTTACTTCCAAAATGTTGAGTTTGATTATCAAATATATCAGTGCCACCTTCAAAATAAGCTTGAACATCTTTAGATTCAGTGTGAAGTACTTTGATTTTTGTATCTGTAATATTAATTGCTGAAGTTGAATCTGATTTAAGGTTTAAAAATTTATTTCCATTTGCGTCAGTTCCAGCACTAGAAACAGAAAATTTTGCACCATTATACTTTAAATTGTTAACTTCAGAAGTTGATGTATCAAATTCTCCAGCTAGATGAACTTCAGTTGGAAAAGTTGTAGTAGATATTGTATCATTAGGGTCATTCACATAAACTTTTAATGTACCACTAGCATCTTGAACCATTGTATTACCACTAACAGCTTTAACATCTAATGAACTTTCAAAAACTTTTAAAGTTGGGGAAGAATTATAATAACTATGTAGTAAGAATTTAGTTTCATCCGTAACTGCATTTTCGTTAGTTAAATCTGTAGCTGGTTGTTTATATTTAAAACTTAACACTTCTGTTTCTTGAATTGCATTTGCTATTTTAGCTCCAGTCCCTCTGGCAAATAGTGATGAGCTAACACCATAAGTAGATGAATTATTAGTAGCACCATCAGATGATACAGCTGCTCTATTTAAAGCATCATTTATTCTTAATTGAGCATGAGCTAAAAATTCTTCTCTTTCAAAGTTTGGTGAAGCAACATTTTCAATACCACTTGTTGAACTAAATAAATCTTCAGTAACAAAACTATCTTTCATTAAGTCAACCTTAATTGCAGATAGTGTTTGAATTTCATCATTATTATCTAACTGGTTAAATTGAATTGAAAAGTTTCCATCCGTAACTGGGTCAATAGACAATTTGGAATCATCACCTAAACCTGCATTAATTGCTCTTTGAACTTCTTGTGCAAGAGAAGCTGCAGTATAAGTCCCAGGTCTTATATCAATACTTTTAAAAGCTGCACTTCCAGTAGTATCATCAACTCTTATTGTAAGAAAATCTTTTCCCCAATAAGTTGATTTATTTAATGTAGGGTTTGCTTCATAAGTTGTATTATATTGTAAAGGATCTGTTACTATAGTTATAGATGGAGCTGTGGTTGTAAAAGCTGCATCTTCAAGTACTTCATTCGTTACTGTAGCAGCTTTTGATACAGTTTTATTTGCCAGATCATCTAAATAAAATAATGGCTGAGTTTGAGCAACAGAAATAATCTGTGGTTTCTCATCTATTGGTATTATTTGACCAAATCTATCAACAACAAGTGTTTGCCCAGTTGGTGAAATGGCTTCTGTCAAAGAAGGTTCAACTTCTCTTCCATCAACGATAAATTTTGTTTGATATTTGTGGGTTACATTATCTCCAGATGCAGCTTGAGTTTTAATAAAATAAGCTGTTGCAATAACAGGGTTACCTAAATTATCAAAAATTGTGACAGAAGTTGAAGAATTATATGTCTCAGGATTTGATGGATCAAAATCATCTGCATTTGCATAAACACTTGAAGATGCAGGAAGATTCACCGATAAATCTAAATTTTTTGTAGCTTTTGCTTCACCAGCTTCTAATTCTAATTTTAATGGTGCCGCATCAACAATTTCTCCACCTTGAACAGATCCATCATTAGATACAGGAAGTGCCAAAACATACTGACCTGCAGAGTCAACCACAAATCTATCATTATTTACTGAAAAAGAACCGTTTCTAGTATAAACTGTTTGATTAGTAGTAAGAGAAGGCCTTAGAGCAAAGAAACCTTGACCGGATATTGCTAAATCAAGTGCATTAAGTGAAGATGTTACGTTACCTTGAGTAAATTGTTGTTTAATACCTTTTAAAATAGTACCAGAACCAATTGATGATGATGCATTTTGTAATGGTGAAGTCGCAAAAATATCACCAAATTCAGCTTTACTTCTCTTATAACCTGTAGTCGCAACGTTTGCTATATTGTTAGAAGTTGCTGAGATATCAGCCTGAGATCCATTCAAACCTGTTAAAGCGGTATAAAACGACATTTTTGTTTCTCCTTAAACTATAAATTAATTCTTAAATCTTACTACTTGTGATGGATCAACTGATCCATAATCTTCTACTTCAAGCATATAGCCATTATCAGTTTTGGAAGTCCCTTCAACTTTGGCAAATACTTTTGTTGATAATTGATCTGCATCACCTTGGTTACCGGTAAAAGCTTTGATCATTATTTGCTTTTTACTTTCTATCATATCTTTTGGAAGATCTTTCCATTGAAAACCAACTAGTCCAGCAACTTGAGGACCTAAATTCTCTTCATGAAGAACTTCACCTTCCATGCTTTCGAAAATAATATTTAAGTTTGATGCCGTTTTAGGTAAATCTACAACACCACTGATAATCCCCTCTTGATTTGGCCTTGCTAATTTTCCAGGAACTAATACTGAATGTCCCATTAATTGGGTTGCTGAAGCAATTCTCAATTCAGATAATTGATTGTTTACATTCTTCATAGTTTCACCCATCTGAGTAATTCCTGTAACAGTAGAAAATTGTGCCATTTGAGCAATAAAGTCAGCATTATCTACTGGAGCAAATGGATCTTGGTTCTGAAGTTGAACTGTCATCAACTTCAAAAAATCTTCTTGACCCAACTGATCTTTTACTTCTCTTGGAGCAAACTTCTCTTTTGTTTTATTGATTCCTAATTGGTCCAATATTTTATTTAATGATTGATTTGAAGAAATTTCAGACATTTTTTATCCTTTTATTTTCCTAAATTTATTGTCTTTAAAGTTAATGCTTTGAGTGTTGTAACTACCTCAATATTGTTTTGGTATTGTCTAGAAGCATCCATCATGTCGACCATTTCTTCCTCAACATTTATTGGAGCTTTATAAATATATCCATCTCCATCAGCTAATGGATGGTTAGGATCAAAAATCTTAAAAGGTTCTTTTTTTAGTTCAACTACTTTTGATACATTAACTGTTGATATACCGTTCTTTTTTACATTTTCGCTATATTGTGTTTTAAACTCTGGTTTGAGAGGTTTATATACTGTTTCTGGATCTCCAGAGGTAGCACCAGCGTTAGCTAAATTAGATGATATGGTATTCAATCTTACCATCTGTGCTGCCATTGCTCTGCCTGCAATATCAAATATATTTTTAATCTTCATTACTCGCCTCTTATCGCAGATATCATCTTAGTAATTTTACCATTTAGAAATTTTAATGTAGTTTGATATTTCATAGTATTTTCAGCGAACTGCATTTGTTCGACTGATAATTCCACAGTATTCCCATCTAAAGAAGCGATCACAGGGTCTCTGTAAAATGCTTTGCCAGAAATGTTATAATTTTTTGTAGGTATATGATTAGAGTGAGTTGTTTTAATTTCACCAGTATTAGTGACTTTTTTAAACTCATCCAAAAAATTTATGTCTCTTGCTTTATAATTTGGTGTAGCAGCATTTGCTATATTAGAAGCAATAATATCGTTCCTTTTATTTCTAATATTTAGAGCACTTCCAAAAAAAGTAAGTTGTTTTTTAATTGAATCCATGTTCATATCCTAATTATCGGATTATTTGCAATTATAATGCCAAACATTTGAGAAACTATGTCGTAATATATTTATGGAAACTTTAGCCCCTTCTATTTTAGAAATAAGAAATTCATTTTTGGAAAAATTTAAAAATGAAAAATTGGACATAATTTCTAAAAAATTAACAGAACTTTTTGACGTAGAAAATGATCCGGTCAAAAAAATAGTCTTGTTAGCCTCCAGAGTTGAGACTATTAGGAAAAGGATAAATCAAATTCATCAAGATGAAAATAAAACAAAAATAATACAAGAAAGCTCAAATGAAAGTTCAAATGAAGAAAAAGAAGTTCAGGCTGAAAATGACACTGAGAAAAACGAAAAAAGCAACTCAGAAACATGGATCAGGGTCATTATGAAAGAAAGTACAGAGGTTAATGGAGTTAGATTTCCTGAAGGCATTCAAATTGATGTTACTGAGGATGATTCAAAAAAATTAATTGAATCTGGGAAAGCTGCAATTATTTCATAATTAATTTTTTACGTTTTTATGATAAGCATAAATAGTTTCAATTTCACTATCGTTTAGGCCCGTTTTATTTTTAATTTCTTCTTTTGAACTTCCAGAACGTACTAGTTCTATAGCTAAAGTTAATATATCATCATCTCCTTTAGTAGCTTTTATATTTGACAAGTTTTTTCCAATATTAGAAGTGTCAGATATTAATTCTTCCAGTTTTTGTTTATTTAATTCAGTAATTTTTGATAAGGTGTTGATATACTCCGCTAATTCAGAATTATTTTTTTTTATTATATCGTGATAATTGTCAATTTTATTACTAGTATTTTTAATAAAATTGTTCTGAATAAATAAAATGCAAATTGTAGAAATTGTAATAATTAAAAGGATTGAAATAACAATTATTTCAAAATTATCTAGTATAATGTTCAAATACATGAATGTATATTAAAAATATAATCTAGAAAATACTACTAAATTGTTAAGAATTTAAATATGAGTTATATTTTTCAGTTAGTATTAATTTATTTTTAACATTTATCTCTATATCGTTGATTCTATTCAAGACATCAATAATTTTTGATTTAATTTCATCCTTATCAAATTTAATATTTTTTTCATCAATATCCTTATATCTTGCTAAATCTTCAGTTACTGATAATAACTGCTTTTTCACAAGGTTATTGTCAACGTTTTTTATTATGACGTCGTCTAATTTATTTAACAACTCATAAGTATCATTTAGATTATTTAAAAAACTCATATAAATTACAATTTATCAAGATTTCATGTCGTTATAAGCATCCATCAACGCATCAGATATCTTATCTAAATCAAGTGGATAATTGCCTGATGAGATGGCTTTTTTAATACTAGATACTTTATCATGATCAATAGGTGCACTTGAAGCTAACTCGTCTATTATATTTTTGTTTTCAATTTTAATATCTTCAGAGTTATTACTACTATGATTATCGACTTGTTTCGCAGAATTTTTAACAGTAGCTGAGCTTTTAGAAGTTTTATTTTCTAAATTTATTATGCTATTTGTAATTTTATCAACCATTATTAGTTCTCCGCAATTTTATATACGACATTTATTTTATACATTTTAGAAAAAAACATTAACTTTTTTATTTTTTTTTAAAATTCCCTTAATAATTAGACCACTTCTTGTATTTTTTACTTCTAAAAGATCCCCAATATTTCCTGATTTTATAGCAATACCACCAGTGCTAACCTCAGCATTTTTAAATTTTGAAACAATTACAACTGGATCACCCTCATTAACTGAATATTTTGCAAAAAGATGCCTAGGTTGTATATATTGACCTTTCTTTAAGTTTTGTTTAACTTTTCTGCCAATTAACTCTTCCTTACTATAATAAAAAATATTCTTTTTTGGGCTTTTTATAAAAGTAAGATCACTTTTTTTTATATAATTCCCTTTTTCAATTGATTTATTTAAGACAAGTATTTTATTTTTAATTGATGCCTTTAGTTTTTTTTGTTTAAGAGTATTTGCATTAGTTTGAACAAAAATTGTCCAAGAGTTTTTTGATTCACAAGAAACTTTGATCAATTTATAACTGTTATTATATCTTTCATATGATACATTTTGTTTACAATCAGGAAGTTTTTTGTTGGGAGAAAATTGGGGATTAGATCTTATATCTTCAGATTCCAACCATTTTTTAATATGATTATTGATTTCTTTTCCAGATAATGCATATAAAGATTTTGGCAAAAAAATCGTAGCTAGTATAAAAAATTTTATTATAAAAAATTTTATGCTCAATTTATCCTCCAAAAAAATAAATATGTTTTTCATCATTTGGATGTTCTCTATGATTTTGTTTAGTTTTTAATATTAAATTTTTTATTTCAAATACGCTTGGAAGATGAAGAGTTTTGTTTGCAAATAAAAAATTAGGATTTTTTCTAACAAATGCATGTTGATTAAAATGAACAATTGATAAACTTAATACATCTTTATTAAAGTGTTTAACCCCATAGTTTTTTAAAATTATATCTGATAATGTTTCATTTTTCTTTACCTTATATTTTTTAGAAAAATTTTCATTCTTAAGAAATGCATTATTTGATACTTCAAATGATTTACTGTTGTTATCTCTATATTCAAGTACAACAAATGGTTCACTTAAAACACTTTTTGTAGCAAATTGTAGACAAATCACTATTGATATTAATATAGATAAAAGTTTAATATTATTTTTCATGTCTTACTCTGTTATTACTCTATAAATTGTATTTTCATTCTATCTAATTCAGAAATTTTAATTTTATCATTCAAAGGAACTAGTTTGCTTCTATTTGCATTTATTTCAGAAATAAATAATACAGTTGTATCTAAATTTGACTTCAAGCCACTTTGATAATTTTTTTTGATAATCCCAATTTGTCTGTTTCTTAAACCATGTTTTTTTCCCAAATCAATATATAGTGAGTTATTTACAAATTTAAGATTTCCTTCAATTGGCAAACAATTAAACGTTTTTATCATTTCATTTACCCCATCAGATATTCCTGAAACAACATCTGAACTAACTTCTGCTTTACTTTTGCTGGTTAAAGCAGAAATAAGGTGAAAATTACTTGGATATCTATTTTGAAATTCTTTATCAATTAGAAAAGTTCTAAAAAAATTATAATTTGGTCCTTTAAAAAAATCTAATTCTATTGAATATTTTGCTATTTCATAGGGGTTTTGTGCAACCTTGTAAGAATTAACTGGTTCCACTTTAAACACTGGGGCAACAAGGTAATCCCCTTCCTCAACTAATGGAATTCCATTTACATTTGATGAGTAGTCAAATTCAACATTATTAGAAGACTCTATAATTTTATTTAATTCAAAATTATCATATTTTTTTAAACTGATTTGATCATCTTTTGATATATTATCGATAAAAAAATTATTCCACTCATACATTGACCTTATTACAAAAGAAGGAAGTGAATGATGATAAATTACTTTAGGCTTGAATATCGAAATATTTATTGGTTTTTCTTTGCATTCAAAAGAATTATTTTTACTTCCAATAATAGCCAGTAATTTTATTTCATAGTGGTCTTTGTTTTTATTTTCTGATAAAATTTTAAAATCTAAAATTTTAGAGTCAGATTTAATTATTGACTGATCATTTATTATTGTATTTTTTGATACACTTGAAAAACCGTCAACAAAAGCCCCACCTTTTAATGATGCCAAATATAAAGCATCTTCGAGCGCTAATCTCCTAGCCTTTTCAATATTATCCAGAATCACAGATCTTCCTGTTACCTCAGCCTTTAAAATATTTAGATCTTGATAAGCAAATGAGTGAAAAGATAGCAGTATCAATTGTAAAAAAAAGTAAAATTTAATTAATTTTATCATAAATTATGTTCTTCTCGCATTTCTTAATAAAGCCATCATCATCTCTCTATCAATTTCAAGAACTGTTTCATAAGTATCATTTCCGGTTGGGTTTATTCTAACAGTCTTTGCACCTCTGATAACCCCTTTAACTACAGCTCTAAAAGTATCATTTTGAACCATTAAGTCGATAACAGTAGTATTTGAGTCAACTTGAACACCATGGATTTGTTCAGCTAATTCTCTCATGGCTGACATTCTTGAAGACCTAATAGCCATTAATCTTTTTTGAGCCTGAGTTCTGCCAGGTTGACTAGAAACTACAGCATAACCTACTGCAGTTAAAGTTGGTATTTTTTCAACAGAACTATCAAAAACTTCTTTTAAAGCAACTATTCCGTTTGTATTTTTATCAACATGAATAGAATTGGTTTTTGACATTTTTAGATCATCAAAACTTTGAATACAACTAGTTAATGATATAAAACAAAGTGGAATTAAAATTTTGGTATGTTTAAAAAACTTCATCATAATCTCCTAATTTAGGAAGAGTTTGCATATTCTATGCCAATATCGATTTATAAAATACCTTTACATAATAATTTTATTTAATTTCTTTGGCATTATTCTTGCTTCACCATTTAATAATTCGAAATTATAAATTATTGAGATGATAAGTATATGTTTTTATTAAATAAATTTAATCAGGAAGTGTCATGAATTTGACAACTGAAAATCTATCACAGCAATTTTTGGCAATTAACAAATTAAAGTCTTTAGCTTTACCTTTAGGAATTTTGATTTTGATTGTAATGATGGTAATACCATTACCGTCTTACCTACTTGATGTGTTTTTTACAAGTAATATACTATTATCTTTGTTAATTTTAATGGTTGCATTACATACTTTTAGACCATTAGATTTTTCAAGTTTTCCTACTGTTTTATTATTTGCAACAATATTAAGATTAGGACTTAACGTAGCTTCCACAAGAATAGTTTTAAGCCAAGGACATACAGGGCCAGAGGCTGCTGGCAAGGTAATTGAAGCATTTGGATCATTTGTTATAGCTGGCAATTATGTTGTTGGAATATTTGTGTTTGCTATTTTAATCATAATTAATCTAGTCGTTGTTACTAAAGGTGCTGGAAGAGTTTCTGAAGTATCTGCAAGATTTACTTTAGATGCAATGCCAGGAAAACAAATGGCGATTGATGCAGATTTAAATGCAGGTTTACTTACGAGTGAGGATGCAAAAAATAGAAGAGAAGAAATTGCAAAAGAAGCAGATTTTTATGGTGCTATGGATGGTGCATCAAAATTTGTTAAAGGAGACGCAATAGCTGGAATTTTAATTTTATTAATTAATATCATTGGTGGTCTAACAATTGGTTTAGCTCAACATGATTTGCCATTATCAACTGCTGCTGAAAATTACATAATTTTATCAGTTGGTGATGGTTTAGTTGCTCAAATTCCATCCTTATTACTAGCAATATCTACTGCAATAATTGTTACAAGAATATCCTCAAATCATGATTTATCAGAACAAATAGGATCTCAAATAGGTATTAAAGAAGCCTGGTTACCAAGTTCTGCGGTTCTATTTTTAATTGGTATGATACCAGGAATGCCTAATTTTTTATTTTTAATAGCCTCAGTTTTATCACTTCTAATGTGGTATTATTTATATAAAAATAAATTTAAAGAAGAAGCTGAAGGAGAAATGTTAACAGATGATGGAAAACCAGTTTTAGACCAGTCAGAAAGCAATAATATTGACCTTGATGAAATATCAGACAATTCTCAGATTTCTATGCAATTAGGTTACGGACTTATACAATTAGTTGATGATAATAATGAAGGACCTTTAATTTCAAGAATAACTGGAGTTAGAAAGCAATTATCAAAGGAACTTGGTTTTATTGTTCCACAAGTTAGAGTTAGAGATGATTTAACACTAGATTCCAATACGTATAGGATAAGAATTGGACAAACTATAGTTGGTGAAGACAAAATTTATCCAAATTTACTATTAGCTATTCCAAGCGATAATTCACAAACAAAAATTGAAGGTATTAATGTTAAAGACCCTAGTTTTAAAATGGATTCTACTTGGATAGAAAAACATGAGATTTCTAAAGCAGAAAGTCTTGGATACATGGTAGTCGAACCAGAAGCAGTCATTGCAACACATCTAAATCAACTATTAAATAAGTATTCTAGTGAGTTAATCGGACAGGATGATGTACAATCATTACTTGACAATTTAAGTAAAACATCCCCTCAATTAGTATCTTTAACTGTACCAAAAATTTTTCCTTTAAATATTTTGACCACAATTCTTAAATCATTGTTAACAGAAAGAATTCCCATAAGTGACTTAAGAAAAATTCTTGAGAAATTATCTACAATAAATAATAAAAATTTATCACCTTACGAACTAGCTGAAATAGTCAGGCCAACGGTAGTAGGTTTGTTAATTCAGCAATTAGCTCCATTAAATCAAGCATTACCTATAATTACATTTTCAGGAAATCTAGAACAAATGATTTTGAATATAGCCAATCAATCTGGAGAAAATGGGTTGATATTAGAACCAAGTCTAATTCAAAAAATAGTAAGTTCAATAAATAATAGTATAGAAAAATTACAAAATGAAAACAAGAAACCTGTTTTAATAACTGCCCCTGCAATTAGAAAAGATATTTCATTTATGTTAAGACAGCATATAGATAATGTAGATGTACTATCCTTTACAGAATTACCAGATGATAAAAAAATTGATGTAGTGGCAACCATTAACCTTGATCAAGAAGAAACAAATTAAATTATGGAGAAATCAAAATGACGCAACATAAAGTTTTATCAGATGATAGCATGACAGCAATGGATGAAATTGCTAGAGTCCTAGGCCAAGATGCTGTAATTTTATCTACAAAAAAAATAGGTCAAAAAATCGAAATCATTGGTTCAAACGATATTAAAGATATTTTAAAATCAAGTAAAAAAAATCAAAAAAAACCGGACTTTAAGGAACTTTTTTCTAAGGCTCCCTTATCTAAAAATATCTCTAATAACAGTATTAATACCGTAATTAAAAATAAGAATAATGAAAAATTAATAGGTGAAGAAAATTTTGTTTCAAAGAAAGATTTAGAAGTTTTTAAGTGTGAAATTAAATCAATTCTAAATGAGAGTATTATTACTGATTTAAACTCTTTAAATAATCATATTGATGATAATAATTTTATAAAACTTTTAAATGAAGGATATTCAAAAAAAACAATAAATAGCGTTTTTGAAAACTTAAATAAAAAAGAAACTTCAAGATCAATAAATAATTTTTACAACGTTTTGTCTAAAAAGCTAACGTTTGATTTAAAAGATAAATTATTAAATTCTAACACAATTTTAGTTTCCGGTTTGTCAGGTGTTGGAAAAACAACAATCTGTGCAAAAATCGCTTCCTATCTCCTTGATCAATCAACGTCATCTTATAATAATGATAATGTTAAATTAGTAAATTTTGGGAAAACATCACCAAATAAGACCTCTAATTTATTTAATTTTGGAAGAGTTTTAAATTTAAACGTTTATTCTTTTTCAGAAATTGAAAATCTTGATAAATATATTTCAGAAAATAAAAATGAAACCATAATTATTGATATCTCTAAAGATTTTCTAGTTGACAACAATTTTAATGATTATTTGAAAATTATACATTCAGATGATAGAAAAATACTTCTTAATGTCATTCAATCTGGGATTAATTTTAAAAGCTTAGAAAAACAAATGAGTTATCTTGATGGACTAAGCCCTATCAATGTTTTAACTAAACTAGATGAAATAATTATAAATTCTTATGATTTTTCGATGTACCATGATTTAAATTGTAAATTAGGATTGTTGTCTGGAACAAATAATATAATAGACTCAATTGCTTTTGCAAATAGTCTCATTTTGGCACAATATATGAAAGAAAATTAATAAATACTTAATAAAGAAGGTAAATTTATGACAGAAAGTATTGCTGTATCAAGTGGCAAAGGTGGAGTTGGAAAAACAACTATTGCCGTTAATGTTGCTTTAACATTAGCAAAAAAAGGAAACAAGACTTTGCTATTAGATGCAGATTTAGGAATGGCAAATGCACATCTAGTATTAGGAGTTAATCCAGAAAAAACTCTGGATGATTTCATTAATAAAAAAACTCCTATCAGTAAAATTTCTTATAAAATTAACAAAAATTTAGACTTTATATCAGGAGGAAGTGCTGTACATTCATTACTTAACCTTGAAAATACAGAGAGATATAGCATAATAAAAAGTTTTAACGAAATCAAAAAAACTTATGATTATATGATAATTGATATAGGTGCTGGAGCAGACGCTTCTTCAATTTCGTTTATGTCAGCTGCAAACAAAATAATTACTGTCTTAGTGAGTGAACCAACCAGTTTTGCAGATGCATATAGTTTAGTTAAAGCAAGTTATTTAGATGAAAAATTAGATAATTTTGGTATCGTTTGGAATATGAGTAATAATGATTTTCAAGCAAAAAATCATTTTGAAAAATTTAGTTCAATATCTACTAAATTTTTAGATGTAAAATTAACATACTTAGGATGTTTAAATAACTCAAAATTAATAAGGCAGTCAATTTTGTCAAGAAAACCAATAATTGATAATAAAAATATAAAGGAAACAGAATATTTTGAAAAAATTTGTAATAACTTAAAAAATCTTAAATCAAACAAAAACAAAAATATTAAATTTTTTGAAGATTGAAATGAATAATTATCAAACAATTATGGGTCCCGCCGTAGAGGATTTAATAAAAAACAACTATAAACTTGTTAAGAAAATTGCATGGCACCTTCATGGGAGAGTTCAATCTATTATTGATATTGAAGATTTAATTCAAATTGGAATGATTGGGTTAATTTCTGCTGCACAAAATTATACTCCTGTCAAAGATGCTTCTTTCAGTTCATATGCAAGCCTTAGAATCAGAGGAGAAATAGTAGATTATTTAAGAAAGAATTCTAGTTTATGTAGATCAACTATTAAAATGAAAAAGACAGCTGAAAATGCCATTGAAAATTTAAATAAAAAACTTGGCAGAGAACCTGATAGTATTGAAATCGCAAAAGAAATTAATATTGAACATAATAAATATTTAGAGTGGGAAGCAGCTTTTCAAGCAAGCACTATTAAAAATATTGATGATATTTATGATGAATTTTCTTATTGGTTTGCTAGTAAAGAGGATAGCCCAGAACAAAATTTAAATAACAAAGAATTAAAAGAAATTTTAAAAAATTCTTTATCTTTTCTGAACGAGAAACAAGCGATGCTTATTCAACTTTATTATGTGGAAGAGTTAAACATCTATGAAATCGCAAAAATTTTAGATATTTCTACAGGAAGAGTTTCACAAATAAAATCATCAGCTTTAAAGTTAATTAGATCCAAAATAAAAGATGAATTAAATTAAAATATGAATAAGTTGGAAATGCAAATTCAATCTATAGATGTTAGATATGATAACAATCCTAATATTATGTACTATAACTTGTCATGCAGTTTGTTAAATGTCTATAAAGGTAGATGTGATTTATTTTTAGTTAATTCAAATACTAATCTAAAACAAGAATTATTAATAAAACATAACAGAGCAATTATGGAAGGTAATTTAATTGCTGAGGACCATTTTTTTGAAAAATTCCATACCTTATTTTCGTTGAAATTTGATAAACCTGGTAAAATTAATTTATATATTGCTGAAAATCTTAAAATTAACAATCAAGGTATATTAGAGATAAAAGATGAAATAATTACAGTAATTAATAATTACAAAATTTATTTACCATTATTATAAATTTATCTATCTATAAGTCTTTTTGTGATATCTATCTCAGTTTGTAACAATCTTGAATTTCCTGAATAAGCCTGTTGATATTTTAACATCTTTACTAACTCATCAGTAATTTCTACATTAGAACCCTCTAAAAACCCTGGGATTATTTCACCCATATTTTCCTCTAAGGCTATTCCAACTATAGGTTCGCCTGATTTAGTTGTGGGTGTGAAAAGATTGTTCCCTTCAGATTGTAATGCTTCCATACTCTCAAAAGAAGTAAGAGGTATTTTGGCAATTACAACTTCTTCATCTAACCCGTAAATAGCTTTTAAAACGCCTGACGATGAGACATTTACATTTGTGAGGATTCTAGTATTACCTAATGTATCTTTTATATTAGGTTGTATAATAACCTTTTCAAGAATAGCTGGATTATATGTAGCGTCACCATCAACTGGGTGTGCAAGAAGATTTAGACCTTGCTGATTTAAAACCTCTCCATTACTGGATAACCCTAAACTTCCGTCTCTCGTATAAAATCTATTTTCAGTATTATTTGGACTAGCTAATGTTAAAAAACCTAATCCACTTACTGCTAAATCTAATGCGCCATCAGTCTGCTTTAGAGGTCCTTGAAACATCTGTTTCCTTGGAGAATCATTTATTACTCCCATACCTGAAAATCCTTTTGGATTATCACCAATATTCTTAGAATATATATCTGAAAAATTACTATAACTTTTTTTAAATGCAGTCGTATTACTATTAGCTATATTGTTTGAAATAAGAGAGATACCTCTCATATTTGCATTTAATGAAGATTTTATTATATTTAACATATCGAGTTACTGCAATTATTGTACCAAATAAAGTTTAAACAAAATTTGAAAAAAGTTTAAATATGAAATAATAATAATTATGCCTTCACAATCTAAAAGCAAAGAACTCATTGTCTCAACAAAAGCAAAGGAAAAATTGCCAGTCAAATATAATGATACCTCAGTTTTAGAATTAGTTGATAATGAAATTTTTCTTGAAAATAGAAATGAAGTTAAAAAATATTTGCCAGAAATATTAGGAAGAGTTTTAGCAAGAACATGGATAGATGAAGATTTTAAAGATACATTTAAAAAGGATCCTTTAAAAACTTTATCTGACAATGGTGTTTTCTTACCTGACGAGATGTTTTTAGAATTCCAAAAACCTGATACAAAAAGACCTAAAATTGTCGTTTATGAGAGAAAAGGTAAATCAAATTTTAAAGTTAGAGTTGTTCAACTTCAACTGATAATGATGGCTGGGAGATAAACTTTTGAAAATTAGTAAAATTATCAATTTCTTTCTATTAACTCTTTATCTGATGATAGTATCAAATACATCATATAGTAATAATCATAATAATAATCTTAAAAACGTATATGAGCACTTAAGAAATAAACAGTTTACTGAAGCAATAAATAAACTTAAAGACCTTTCAGAAAAAAATAAACCAGAAGCACAATTACTTTATGCAAAAATACTCTATTCAGGAGAGATCACTACTCAAGATTTTGAAATGTCTTATTTTTGGTCAAACACGTCTAAGCTTGGTGGATTAAAAAAAAGTTCAAATATTATAAATAAATTAAATGATTTAATAGATGAAGAAAATAAATTGAAAATAAATGAAAAAATTAAAATATTTTTTAACAAATTAGCTCTTGCTGGAAATAAACTAGCAATTGTACAAATTGCTAAATGGAACCTTGAACTTTCACCCGAACCAAATTTTGAAAATGCTTATAAATGGTACAATATTGCAGTAGCCCTTGGCATTAAAACAGCTAAAATTAAAAGAGATGAAATGATTGAAAATATTGAAAAACAAAGATTATTTGAAATTCAAAAAGAATCTATTAAAATTTTCAATAAAATCAACAATCGTGGAGGTTAAGTATGTATAAAGTTCATTGGATTATTGATGGCATAGCAAATGTTAACGAAAAAACTCAAGAAGATGCTGAAAATGTAATTAATTCAAAAATTCAAAAGTTTTTATCTGAACATTCTGATTTTTTTGACAAAATTGGTGCAAAAGCAATTCAAGGAAAAGCATATTTACCTGGAAAAGACGAAGAACATGAGAAATAAATTTTTAATTTTGAGTATATTCATTTTATCAATTTTAAATTCACAATTCAGTTTTGGAAGTGGTAAAATATATGGTAAATCACAAACAATTGATAAAGAATATAAAAAATATGAATTATGTCGGTTAAAGAAAGTTGAAATCAACCTAAAAGACGGAAAAAAAGACGGATATAAATGTATATTTAGAAGGCAATTAAAAGGCAAAGATGTAACAGTAATGCAACCATCGCCACAGTGTCAAACTAGCTTTAAATGTAAAAGAGAAGATCAAAATTAAATACATCAACTACTAATTTTTTAATTATTATATGTTTTTCAATTACTTATAGACAAATTTGATAGTATAGTATAAGTTATATCTATGGATAATTATGAAGTAAATGTTTTAACTAGAAAAGGTGGTTGGAAAAAACTGCCACAAGAGGTTATTCCAAGTAAAGATGAGTTAAAATTAAATAATTCTGATAATTTGAACATAAATGTAACTGAAGATACTTTTGACAGTAAAAACCTTGAAGATGCTAACAGCAATTTATTTGAGAATTTTACAGAAATAAATATTATTATTGAGAAATTAAAAACTGTAGAAAAGGAAAAAAATAACTTAATTGGTGAATTAGATCAATTAATGAGTAATTTTGAAATTAGAAAGAATAGTTTAGATAAGAAATTGATTAATATTCAAAAAGAAAAAGAAATGTACGATAAAGCTATAAATTTGATAAATTCATTAAAGAATGTGTAATTAATGTCTGGTTTCTCAAATAAAGATTCAGCGAAATCTATATTTATAGCCAACGTTAAGGGAGGAGTTGGTAAAAGTACTCTTAGTATCATGCTTGCAAGAGCTCTAGCATCTAGATTACCACCTCAAAATATCAGTGTTATTGACACTGACTTGCAAAGAACCACAACAGAATTTTTATCAGCTAGTAATCCTGAAATAAATATTGAGTTTGTACCAATTACTCCAGCTTTTGAAAATACAAACATTGCACTTCTTCAACAATTTATTAAACAAAATAGCTTTAAAAGTGGCCATATAGTTATAATTGACACTCCAGCTGGTACATCACAACGTCTTTGGAATTTAGTTGGAGAAAGCTATTGTGTACTTATACCAACCTCGTTAAGTAATGCTGATTTAGCTCCTACTGAAAGTTTTATTAAAAGTATGGATAAAGTTAAGGCAAGATATAACCAAATTTATCCTCATTTAGTAGTTTGCCCGAATAAAATACCATTTGGTCAAAAAGATTACTCCATTATGGCAAAAAGACTTTCAAATCATGACGTAGTTATTGGACCAGCTATTAGAGATTTAGCAAGTGTTAGACATTTCTATAATGGAAATTATAAGATAAAAGATGGTGAAAATGCTGGTGAAGATTTTGGTAAATTTGGTGACTTTGTTAATAAATTTGTAGTAAAAGGCGAACTAGATAAAATTTATGATAATGGTAAAAATAATTTAAACGTTGTCCCTTTTTTAAAAGGATAATTAAATATTTTTTCTCGAACCTAATTGAGCTAACCAACTATCAGTAGTCATAAATAAAACTTTTTGTTTAACTTTAGAATTTAAATTTTCTTCATTTTGAAGAACTTCTAAAAACTTTTCATTTTTCTCTTGATCTATATTTTTATACATATTAATTAAACGGCTTATTTTAAAAAAATTTATCAAAATTATTTTTTTAAAAAATTTGTTAATAATAATGTTATTATAGTCGTAAAAACTATAATACTCATTTATGTTAAAAAATATGATAAGAAAGTCAATTATCGAAACAAAAACGTTTGCAGAAGGTGATGTAATATACTCACATAATGATCTGTCTGATTTCATCTACTTAATTGATAGTGGAGAAGTTAAAATTTTAAGTAAAAATGGCTTAGAACTAGGTTTACTTAAAGAAGGTGAAATATTTGGCGAGGTTGGACATGTTATCAAATCCCCGAGAACAGTCTCTGCTATAGCAACAAAAAAAAGCTTAATAAAAATTATAAATGAAAATGTATTGATAAAAAAAATGAACGAAGCTGACCCACTTTTATCAGCTATAATTAGAGGATTATCTCTAAGAATTGGTGATGCCAATGATTTAGCTGAGAAATATTGGATTGAAAGAGAGATATACAAATCAATAAAAGATTAATTAAGATAGAATATGTTTAAAAAACTGATTTCACTCATAACTCAAAAAAAATACCTTTTACTTGTAGGACTAGGTTTGATTTCAAGCGCGCTTACCTTTTTATTTTTCTTCTTCTCTAATTCACTTTTATTTAAATTTAAACCAAAAAAAGAAAAAATAGATATCTATGAAGTTGCAAAGGAAGAAGCTATTAAATTAGGAAGAATAGAAAGTGATAAAGAGGTTCCTAAAATTGGTCCAGATGGAAAAGTAATTGTGCCCTCTCTTACATATTATGACATAGGAGGAATGGGACCAAACTCTAATAAATCTTTTGTTTCAAATATTACAGGATCTGGCAATTATTTAAGTATGGAAATTGCTTTCTCATCATATGAAGGAGAAAAATTAGGTGATTTTTTAAAAGAATATGATCCTGACTTTCGTAATATTATTATGAAAGAAATAGAAAAAAGAAAAACTAATGAATTTTTGGGTAATGATAATAGAAACAAGTTTCTAAATGCTATAAGAGATTCTATGAATGAATTCTTAATAAGTAAAGAAGAGGATCCAATCATATTTAATGCTGTTTTCAAAACATTTGTAATCAATCAAGGTTAACTTTTTAATAGATATTTTTTTAAAATAGATGCTAAAAATATTACAAAAAAAACTCTAAATACGTGATGTATGCTAACAAATACAATATCTCCACCAATAGATAATGTAAGAATACACATCTCTGCTTGTCCACCTGGTGCATAAGATAAAATTAAAGATAAAATATCATACCCTAAAAAGTTTAAAACATATAAAAATAAACAGAGCGGGATTAGAGAGATAAACGTACTTAAAATTCCAGCTTTGATAGGTCCTAAAAATTCTTGTAATTTGATATCTTTAAAATATAAGCCTAGATTTGAACCTAGATAAATTTGTATGACAATAATCAATATAATATTTGGTAATAAATTTGTTATACCAAATCCATGCAAAAAACTTGAAAGCAACATAGGACCAATTATAGAGTATCCTGGAATAGATAAAAATTTTCCTATGTAAAAGCCAATAATTGAAATTAAAAAAATAAAAAACAAGTCATCTAAATGCGAAAAATATAAAACTTCAGAAGTTTCATTTGTGATGTTTTTAGCAAATAAATGAGTTAGAATTGAAACAATTAGAACTACTATAATAATTCTCGTTGTATTCAATAAAGTTACTATTCTTTCATTTCCACCAATTTCAGATACAAGAAGAACCATTTCATTTAATCCTCCTGGCATAGATCCAATTAAAGAAGTTTTTTTATCATAATTCATTATTACTTTTAAAACAAAATAGGTACAACAAATCATTAGGATTACAAAAATAGGCAATAAAAACAATGACTTGCCATTTTGATTGATATTAATAAATATTTCTTCAGTGAAATTAGTACCAATAACACATCCAAGTAAAGCTCTGAATAAAGGAAGTGGTTTTTTAGGAAGTGTTATTTCAACCTTAATGGCACACAAAAAACCTATAAAAGACAATGGTCCTAACATCCATGGAAGAGGAATGTTAATTTTGTACGCTACAAAACCTCCAATTACACAAAAAAATATACTAAAAAAATAATTCAAATTATTTTACCAATATAAATTTAAATTTTTAGAAATAAACTTGACCCTTCATTAAAATTCTAGATGTTCTATAAATACCACACGATTTTACTAAGTCTTTTTTTGAAACTAAATTATTTTTAAAATTTGAATTAAGAACAATTATACAGTCTATAGAACCCATCGGATGCTCAATCTTAATAATTTCTGAATTAAAATTTAAACTATCCTTTTTATTTAATAATCTAAATCCAACTGTTCCAGGAATTAAACAGGAAGATGCAACACAACAAGTTCCGGTAACTGCATGAGTTTCATGACATGAGTAAGGAGTAAAATATCTTGAAATTATAGAATTGTTATTAACACTTTTTGATAATAATGAGACTTTAGGCAAAACTTTTCCTTTAACATCGCCCATTCCCATTTTCTTTCCAGCAAGTAATCTAATTTTTTCAATTTTATTAAAAAGTTTTTTATTATGATTTAATTCTTTTGAGCTCTCATTTCCAATAATATTAAAATCTTTGGCGTCACATATTATCATACAAGTTGCAAGATCAAAGCATGTAACTTTAACCCCATCAAAAGTATCTACTGTGTTACCTGTTGGAAATAAATTGCCTGTAATTTTACCTTCTAGATTATTAAAATTCATTAATATTTGAGAACCTGTGCCTGGTACACCATCAATTTTAAAATCACCTGAATATTTTAATTTCCCATCTGGCGTTGGAACATCTAGAGTAATTAAAGCATCAGTGTTTATTGATTTTACGTTCACTTGCGTAATATCATTACGAGTTTCTACTAAACCTTCTTCAATAGCAAATGGACCTAAAGCCGATAGCATATTTCCACATGTTGGAGCATAATCAACATGCTTTCTATCCACTTCAACTTGAGCAAAAAAATAATCAATATCTACATTTTTTTCCAAACTTTTAGATATTATACAGACTTTGCTTGTTACCGATGTTCCTCCACCTATTCCATTAATTTGCCTTATATCAGGAGAACCCATTATTTTTAATAAGTATTCAGTTAATAAATTTCTATTATTTGGTAAATCTTTTTTATGAAAAACTAACCCTTTTGAAGTTCCTCCTCTCATTAAATATGCTGGTATGGATCTTAAATCATTCATGATTTTCTATCCTTTCAATAATATGATTAGTTAATTGCTCTGTAGACGAGTTTCCTCCTAAATCAGGAGTTAAATATTTATTTTCCTCTAAAATATTTTCTACAACTTTAAAAATTAATTGATTAGCTTTAATATAAATCTCTTGTCCTTTTTGCTTTCCTAACCAATCTAACAGCATAGCTGTGGAGAAAATCAAAGATATTGGATTTGCAATACCTTTATTCACAATATCAGTTGCCGCACCATGCTGAGCTTGTGCCATAGGTATTGTATCACCTACGTTCAAAGAACCCGAAAGACCTAATGATCCTGAAAGTTCTGAGGCTAGATCTGATAAAATATCTCCAAACATATTAGTTGTTATCAGAACATCAAATTGTTCTGGATTTCTAACCATATGCGCAGTTGCAGCATCGACTAACATTTCTTGATAATTAATTTCTGGATATTTTTTTGAAATATTTCTACAAGCATTTAAAAAAATACCATCTGTTAACCTTAAAACATTTGCTTTGTGAATTGCATGAACATTAACTTTTTTATTTTTTTTCATTAATTTTGCAATTTCAAAACCTCTTTTTGCAATATTTTCTGACGCTTTCTTTGTAATTTTTCTAATTGAAATTCCAGTTCCTTCTTCAATTTCTAATTCACCATTTCCACTAAACATATTTCTATCAGAATAAAAACCTTCTGTATTTTCTCTAACAATCACTAGATCTATTTTGTCTAAAATACATTTAGTACCTTTAAATGCTTTAGCTGGACGAATATTAGAATATAATTTTAATTTAGTTCTTAATTCTCCAGATGGATTTAATCCACCTTCACTTTTTGGTGGATAATTATTATGATCCACTGGTCCTAAAATAATACCATCCACTTCACTACATAATTTCAAAATTTCCTTTGGAAAAGTAGTTTTATTTTTTTTTAGAGAAGAGAACCCAATGTCTGAATAAATTAGATCTATATTAAAATTAAATTTTTGAGAAATTGTTTTAAAAACTTTAATTGTTGCATCCACTATTTCAGGACCAATACCATCACCTCTCAAAACTAATATTTTCATAAATAATTATTTGCCTTCAAAATTAGGTTTTTCTTTTTTAAGAAAAGCTTGAATGCCCTTTTGACCATCATTTGTTTCTGCTGATTCAGAAATCATTTTTGTTTCAAGTTCCATTTGAGTTTCTAAAGTTGAGTTTAGTGAATTATGAACTAATCTTTTAGTTTTTCCATAAGCTAATGTAGGACCCTTTGACAAATCATCAGCTAGTTTAAGTGTTTCACTCCAGAAATTTTTATCATCATATACTTTGTTTAAAAGGCCCCATGCAAGAGCTTCTTCAGAGGATAAAACTTTATTTGTCATAACTAATTCAAGATATTTTCTAATACCAATTATTCTTGGCAAATAATAACTTGAAGAACCATCAGGCGTTAGGCCTGCCTTAGTGTAAGCTGAAACAAAAGTTGCACTAGATTTTGCAATAGCCAAATCAGCAAAACCAACAAATGACAATCCTGCGCCAGCAGCTACCCCATTAACCGCAACTATTAAAGGAGCATTCATTCTTGAAAATTTTGTTATGGCACCATGAAGATCATGAGTAACCATTTTTAAATGTTTTCCAATATTTCCAGCTTCATAAAAGGATTTTAAATCACCGCCAGCACAAAATGCTTTTTCACCTTCTCCAGTTAATATAATTGATCTAATTTTGTTATTCGTATCGCATTCATATGAAATTTCTAAAAGTTCTTTTGCCATTTTTGCGTTTAAAGAATTATAACTATTTGGCCTATTGAGACGTATAACGGCAATATTTTCAATAACTTCAAAATTAATAGTTTCATATTGTAAATTCATTAATAACCCCAAAAATTAATTTTTAATCTTAGATAATATTTCTTTTGTATGCTCCCCTAGCTTGGGCGGAGACCTAAATAACTGTGCAGGTGTATCAGATAACTTAACAGGAAATCCTGTCATTTTTATTTTTCTATTATCTGGTCCATCAGATACTATAACCATGTCTGTATCTTCAACTAATTGATCATTCAAAGCTTCTTTCATGTCTAAAACTTTTCCAGCAGGACAACCACTTTGATTCAGTTTTTCAATCCAATAATCAGTAGTATTTAATTCTGTTGTTTTATTAATTATATCATTAAGTTTATCTCTATTGATCATTCTTAAAGAATTCGTTTTGTAAAGATCATCCTCAAGTAAATGTTCTAAATTTAAAGTTCTTAAAAAAATACTACATAATTTGTCATTTGCTGGAGCAATAGCAATGTTACCATCTTTTGTCTTGAATAAACCATAAGGTGATAAAATTGGATGATCGTTTCCAGATTTTTTTGGAGGTTTATCTGTTACAAAATATTCTGCAGATAAATAAGCCATAAGAGATATTAAACTAGATGTTAAACTTGTTTCAACGACTTGCCCCTTTTTTGTATTATGCCTTGCATTAATCGCAGTGACAATTCCAAATGCACAATACAAACCTGCAATCAAATCAGAAATTGGAGCTGCTGTTCTTACTGGTCCAGTTTTTTCAGATCCATTTAATGACATGAAGCCAGAAATCGCTTGTGCAATAAAATCAAAAGCTGGTCTTTGACTATATTGTCCAGTACTACCAAAGCCATTTACTGATGCTTGAATTAATCTAGAATTTATTGAAGTCAAAGTTTTACTATCTAATCCCATTTTGGCAAGGACACCTGGTCTAAAATTATCAACAATCACATCTGCATTTTTTAATAATAGTTTTAATTTTTCTTTATCATCATTTTGATATAAATCTAAGACCACAGATTTTTTGTTTCTATTAAATTGAGCAAAGTATGAACTATAACCATCTACAAATTCACCTTGATTTCTAACATTATCGCCTTTTGGAGGCTCAATTTTTATAACTTCAGCTCCCATATCAGCTAATAGTAAAGTACAAAAAGGACCAGATATTACTCTTGTTAAATCAATAACTTTTATCCCAGATAATGCTCCTTCTTTGTTCATAAATTAATTACCTTTTGCAGTTTTAACGTCTTCGAGTGAGTATTTCTTTAATCTTTCTCCTGCATGCATAACTTGCCCAGGTAACTTATAATCTAAAATTCTCTCTGCCTCTTTGGCTATTTTAATTAAATGATTAATATCTATTCCAGTCTTAATATTCATTTCATTCATCATGTAGACAAAATCTTCTGAACAGATATTACCTGTTGCGTCTGGCGCAAATGGACAACCACCTATTCCTCCAAAGCAACTTTCATATAAATGGACACCCTCGTTTAATCCTACTAAGACATTTGCAAGCCCTACACCTCTTGTATTGTGAAAATGTAAAGTAATGTCAAAATTTGGAACATTATCTTGTATTTCTCTAATTGCAGATTTTACAACGGGAGGAGTTGCCATTCCAGTTGTGTCGCCTAAAGTAACTCCTTTAAAACCAAGTTCTTTATATTGTTTAGAGATTTCTATAAGTTTTTTGTATTCAACATTTCCCTCAAAAGGACAACCAAAAGCTGTTGATATATCACCATGTACAGGAATATTATTATCATTAGCCAACTTAACAACTTCTTCAAAGCCAGTTAAAGATTCATTGATTGATCTATTGAGGTTTTTTTGGTTATGACTTTCTGAAGCTGATAAAAAAACTACAATTTCATCTATTTGACACTCTAAAGCTCTTATAGCCCCTCTTAAATTTGGAACCAAGGCAGTAAAAGTTACATCATTATTTCTATTAACCCCCTGAATTACTTTATCTGCATCTGCTAGTTGAGGGATTGCTTTTGGAGAGACAAATGAAGAAAATTCTATTCGCTTAAAACCAGCTTTAACAAGCTCATTAATAAGCATAATTTTATCTTCAGTACTTACTATTTTTTTTTCAGATTGAAACCCATCACGTGTACCAACTTCTGTCAAAACAACTTCTTTTATATCTATATTCATTAAATTCCTCCAATAGATGGATATATTAATTCAATTTCAAAAATTTTCACCAATATTATTCTTAAATGTTGACTTAGTTAGAAATTATTAGTGAACTATATTAATAAAGAAATTTTGGAGGAAATAATTATGAAAAAGTTTTTAAAAACTTTTGCTCTTGTGTCTTCAATGAGTATTGTTGCCACTTTAGCAAATGCAGACCAATTTGTTAGGATGGTATCAGGTCCTTCTGGAGGTTCATGGTATCCTTTAGGTGCAAAGGTGATGCAAACACTTGAAAGTAACATTAAAGGAATTTCAACATCTAACACTTCTGGTGGTGGTATATCAAATGTTATGTCTGTAAATGGAGGCGACGCTGAAATTGGATGGTCTTACGCTCATACTGTTGCTAATGGTTGGAATGCAAAAGGTAAGTTTAAAAAAAATCATAAAAATGTAAGATATTTTGCTACTTTATATCCAGCAGCTTTTCAGGTAGCAGTTAGAGCTGATTCTAAAATCAAAAGTTTTGAGGACATGAAAAATGCAAATATTAGTCCAGGCAAACCAAAATGGACTGGTACAGCTTTTTGCGAATCAATAATTAAAGATTATGGTTTTAATTTTGAAACCATTAAAAAAAATGGTGGTGTTGTCCATATGGTTAGTTATAAGGAATCAGTAGCTTTAATGAAAGATGGTCAAGCTGATGTTTTTATGGCTGCTACTTCAGTGCCTCAAGCTAGTTTTATTGAATTAGAAAACAGCCCTGGAATAAGATTTATTGGTTTGCCAAAAGAGAGGATTGACAGGATTGTTAAAAATAATCCAGGTTATATTTACGGCAAAATACCAGCAAGTGCATATAAATCTCTTAGTAAGGACATCCCTACACTAGGTATAGTAACTTCTATGATTGTTCATAAAGATTTACCAACAGATTTAGTTTACAAAATGGCTAAAGTTTTTTGGGATAATCATAGTGAATTCGTTAAAGTAAAAAGCGTCTGGAAAAAAGTTTTGATGAAAGATGCTGTTAACGGAGCTGCAGTTCCAGTTCATCCAGGAGCTGCAAAATTTTATAAAGAAAAAGGCATAATGTAGCTACATTTAGAAGGTGCTTTAACAGCACCTTCTTATCTAAAAATTTTTTATGCAGTCTTCTTCAAAAAAACTCGTTTACAATGAAGTAAAAGAAATAAGCTTTCTTGATGAACTTATCCAATGGAGTAAAGATAAATCACTCTATTACTGGATTATTATAATTTGCTCATGGTTGTCTATCGGTTTAGCGTTTTATCATTTATTTGTTGCAGTTTATGGTACGCCAGAAGGAAGATCCTTTCGATCAGTACATTTGTCTGTAATGATGATACTAGCTGTATTTATATATCCTGTATTTCGTAAAAGCATTAATGATAAAATAATTTTACCAAATGATGAAAAAGGGAATTTTTTAAGATTGTTGGGAAGTATTTATGATTTTCTAATAATTATTTCAATAATCTTCGTCCAATTATGGACGACCTGGGATGTCGAAACATTCATGATGCGATATGGAGATAAATATATAGGAGATATAATAGTAGGTTCAATTCTAATATTTTTAGTTTTAGATGGTACAAGAAGAGCAGTTGGTTGGGCAATGGTGTTTGTAGCTGGTTTCTTTATGTTGCACGCATTATATGCTCATAAGTTTTTTGGTTTTTTTTATGGACCACCAACAAGACTTGCAAAGTATATTGATACTTTATTTATGACGTCTGATGGAATCTACGGAATACCTCTATATGTAGCATCCACATACATAGTTTTATTTATCATCTTTGGTGCTATTTTAATCCGCTCTGGTGTTGGAAGATTTTTTGTTGACCTTGCTATTTCACTTACAGGTCATAGGACTGGTGGCCCAGCTAAAGCTGCTGTTGTAGCATCTGGAATGACAGGCACTGTTTATGGGTCAGCTGTTGCAAACGTTGTTACAACAGGTTCTTTTACAATACCATTAATGAAGAATTATGGGTATCGTCCAAGATTTGCCGCAGCCGTTGAAGCTTGTGCTTCCTCTGGAGGTCAAATAACTCCTCCTATAATGGGTGCTGCGGCGTTTATAATGGCAGAGTTTTTAGAAGCGCCCTACTCTTACGTTGTATTGGCTGCTATTATTCCAGCTTTTTTATATTTTGTAACAATTTATTTCATGGTTCATGTCGAAGCAGAAAAACATGGAATAGAAAAAATTGATAAATCCATGCTTCCAAATGTAATCGATGTTTTAAAAAGTGGATGGCACATGTTGCTTTCTTTAGTAGTATTAATAGCTCTTCTTATATATGGATATACTGCAATGAAAGCTGGATTTTGGGCAATAATTTCTGTCATTTTTTTAAGTTTTTTTAAAAGTAACACTCGAATGTCTGTAGTTGATCTTTTAGGTGCATTTGAAAGTGGAATTAAATCAACAGTTCCAGTGACAATAGCTTGTGCCTGTGCAGGAATTATAATTGGATCAGTTTTTGTATCAGGCCTTGGTTTAAAATTTACTCAATCTGTTATTGACTTGTCAGGTGGTATGCTTTTTCCATTACTCTGTTTAACTGCAATCTCTGCAATAATTCTTGGAATGGGCATGACTACTACTGCAGTATATATTACAGTTGCTGCTTTAATCGTTCCTTCACTTGTTCAGGCAGGCGTTACACCAATTGCTGCTCATATGTTTGCTTTTTACTTTGGAGTTGTATCTACAATCACTCCTCCCGTCGCTCTAGCTTCATTTGCAGGAGCAGCAATTGCAAAATCGCCACCTATGTCTACAGCTGTAGAATCTAGTAAAGTTGGTATTGCTAAATATATTGTGCCTTTTGCATTTATTTACAATCCATCATTATTAATGG
>SGYL01000002.1 GCA_004213885.1 Alphaproteobacteria bacterium | reverse complement strand
CTTCATCTGAAGTTGAAGATACTGGTACAACATCTGGTGGTGAAAATGAAAAGTACACCTCAAATATTGGTGAAGTAGTTTACACTGTAGCACCAGGTCTAAAAGCTAAAGTTACATACACTGACTATGAGTATAAAGATGGTGGTGGAGCTGCAGGAAATGATGACTCAGGTCAAATTACTCAGTTAACTATATCTGCTGCTTTCTAGTAAGATACAGTTATTTAAATTTAAAAGGGATAACTTAAGTTATCCCTTTTTTTGTTTTACATTTCATGAATTAGGATTATATTAATTCTAATTATGAAGCTCTTTAAAATTATATTCCTATTATTAATACTTTCTTCATGTTCTTCGAATAACGAGGTTGTAACAAAAAAACCTGAACCCGGTTTATTTAGTAAAGATGCATCTAAAGGTATTACCATCGATGATTTTTTAAATAGGGACGGTCAATCAGAAAAATTCTATGTAAATTCTTTTTTATGGAGAGCTAGTTTAGACGTATTATCATTTGCTCCATTTCAATCCACTGATGCTTTTGGTGGAATTATAGTAACGGAATGGTTTAAAAAAAATAATCAACAAATAAAATTAACAGCTTTGATAAAGTCTAGAGATTTAAGGTCAGAAGGTATTAATATAAAAGCCTATATCAAAAATAAAAAAAATGAAATTTCAGAGGATATAGTACTTTCTCGAAAAATTGAAGACTTAATCTTAACAAAAGCTAGGGTACTTAGAATACAAAATAAATTAAAGTAATTTCTGAGTTTTTTTGTGTCAAAATATAATCCATCTAAAATCGAAAAAAAATGGCAAAATTTCTGGGAAACTAATAAAACGTTTTCATCTAAGATAAATAAAAATTTTAAAAAATATTATGTTTTAGAAATGTTCCCGTATCCTTCAGGCGATATCCACATGGGTCATGTTAGGAATTATACACTTGGAGATCTTGTAGCAAGATATAAAAGAGCAAGGGGATATAACGTTTTACATCCAATGGGTTGGGATTCTTTTGGATTACCCGCCGAAAATGCTGCAATTTCAAATAATGTCCATCCTAAAACTTGGACAGAAAAAAATATCAAAAATATGAAAACTCAATTAAAAAAAATGGGGTTATCATATGATTGGAGTAAAGAACTCTCAACCTGCGATTCTGAGTACTACAAACATGAACAAAAAATTTTTATAGAATTTTACAAAAAAGGTTTAGCTTATCAAAAAGAAACAATTGTAAATTGGGATCCTGTAGAACAAACTGTTCTTGCAAACGAGCAGGTAATTGACGGTAGGGGTTGGAGATCTGATGCCATAATTGAAAAAAAGAAAATGAAAGGTTGGTTTTTAAAAATTACTGATTTTGCTGAAGAACTTCTAGAAGACCTAAACTCTCTTAAAAATTGGCCAGAAAAAGTAAAATTAATGCAAAAAAACTGGATAGGGAAAAGTTTTGGTGCGTATGTAGATTTTAATATAAACAAAATAAATGAAAAAGTTACTGTTTTCTCAACTAGACCAGACACTTTATTTGGTGCTTCCTTTATTGCTTTATCACCTGAACATAAATTAGTTGATAAACTAAAAAAAGATTATCCTGAAATAAACAAAGAAATTAACAAATTAAACTTAAAAAACACTAATGAACAAAATATAGATAAAATTGAAAAAATTGGTATTAAAATACCTCTTAAAGCATCTCATCCGTTTTTAAAAAATAAACTTATTCCAATCTTTATTGCTAATTTTGTTCTAGCTGATTACGGAACTGGAGCAGTTTTTGGATGCCCTGCACATGATCAAAGAGATTTTGATTTTGCTAAAAAATATAATCTTGAAATTATTGAGGTCGTGAGCAATGAAAAAAATCATGTAAGAAAAAATAAATTAGAAAGCGCCTATACTGAAAATGGTTACTTAGTAAATTCAGATTTTTTAAATGGTCTTACTATTGAAAAAGCAAAAGAAGTTTCTATTAAAGAGCTAGAGAAATTAAACTTAGGTTCAAGAACTATTAATTACAGATTAAAAGACTGGGGAGTGTCTAGACAAAGATATTGGGGTTGTCCAATTCCAATTATTTACTGTGACAAATGTGGGCCACAAACTGTACCTGAAAAAGATCTACCAGTAAAACTCCCAGATAAAATTGATTTAAAAAAATCTGGAAACCCTCTTTTAAATCAATCTGATTGGATTAATGTTAAATGTCCTAAATGTTTACAGAGTGCAAAAAGAGAAAGTGATACTTTTGACACTTTTTTTGAGTCCAGTTGGTATTTTGCAAGATTTACAGATCCTAATTTTAACGATGCAATTAATAAAAATAATAGTGATTATTGGTTGCCTGTTGATCAATATATTGGTGGAATTGAGCATGCTGTATTACATCTTTTATATTCAAGATTTTTTATAAAAGCGATGAATAAGTTAAATTTAATCAATCTTAATGAACCTTTTAAGTCTTTACAAACTCAGGGAATGGTTTGTCACCAAACATATAAAAATAGTCGTAATGAATGGATGTTTCCAAAAGATGTCATAAAAATAAATGATAAATTTTTTACAATTGATAAAAAAGATGAAGTGTCATCTGGAAGAATTGAAAAAATGAGTAAATCAAAAAAGAACGTTATTGATCCTAATACCATCGTTGATACATTTGGATCAGACACTGCTAGATTTTTTATTTTATCTGATTCTCCACCGCAAAGAGATATGGAGTGGACAGATGAAGGTGTTGAAGGAGCTTCAAGATTTTTAAATAAAGTCTGGCAATTATTAATTAATGATGATTATAAGGATATTCCATACAAAAAAATAAACTACAATACTGATCACGATTTTAATATTTTTTTGTGTACTTATAAAACAATTAAAAATGTCACTCAAGCAATTGACAATTTTCATTTTAATATAGCTATCGCAAATATTAGAACTTTGTTCAATGAACTTAATTTTTATAAATCTCTAACAAATAATAATAAAATTATTTTAAAATTTTGTATTTCTAATTTCCTGATTATATTAAATCCAATATGTCCTCATATATGTGAAGAAGCTTGGGAAATGTTAGGAAATAAAAAATCTATTTCAGATGCACCTTGGCCTAAAGTTGATTTAAAATATTTGAATGACAATTATATTACACTTCCAATTCAAATTAACGGCAAAAGAAGAGCTGAAATAAAAATATCAAAATCTTTAAGTACGAAGGAGGTTAAGAATTTGGCATTGAATCATCAAAACATAATCAAATTTTTAACAGAAACTCCGAAAAAAGTTATTTATATTCCACACAAAATTATTAATATTGTTTTATGAAAATTATTTCATTGATTTCTATTATATTGTTATTCTTTGGATGTAGTAACATAAACAATGTGAACAAAAATCCGCCATTGGTAAATCTTGTTGTCCAGCAGGATAAATACTCATTAATATTAAAGCATCAATTTAATAATAACTTAAAAACTTATGATAAAAATTTAGCTAAGTTTATTGTAGAAACAAATTTATCATTTGATACGAGTGAAGCTCTTTCAAAAAAAGGTAACAATAAACTAAATATAATAAAAGGAACTGTTGATTTTAAAATATTTAATAAAATAAATTCTAAAATTATTAAGACAGGTAGTATTTCAAGTTCCATAAATACTGGCAGCGTTTCATCATTATATAGTGTTGATGAAAATAATAATTTTGCAAAAGAAAGAATAGCAAAGTATTTAGCTTCTAAATTATATAGAAAAATCTTATTGAATACTTATACTAGTGAAAATTAATCCATTAAATAAAAATATATTTTCAAATAAAATTGATGACTCTTTCAATATTTTTTACATCTTTGGAAATAATCTTGGTTTGATTGACATTTGTTATTCTAAGTTAAAAAAAAATTTAGAAGTTGATTTGGATAATCCTTTCATTACAAATTATTTTGATGAAAACAAATTATTAACTAATGCTGAAGCTTTTTTTGATGAATTAAATTCAATTTCTGTATTTAATACAAAAAAAACAATAATAGTCGATATAAGACAAGGTGAAAAAAAAAATGATATTACTAAAATATTTACTGAACTTAATTTTTCAGAAATTAGTGAAGTTCAACTAATAATTATAAGCTACTTATTTAAACAATCTGACGTTTTATCCAAAAAATTAATAAACAGCAAAAATGCACTTTGTTTTGCTTGTTATGAAGAAAATGAAGATGATGTAAAAAATAAATTAAAGAAACAATTGGTAAATTTTAATTTAAACTTAGATGAATCACAAATAAATGAATTAACAAATAAATTTTCAAAAGACTCTAAAATAATTCAAAATACTTTTGAAAAAATTAGACTTCAAAATAAAAATGGGAATATGAATTTTGATCAACTATTACATCTCATTGATGACAATAATGATGAAACCATTTTTGAAATGATTAATAAATTAATGATAGGAAAATACTATGAATCTATAAATTTATTAAAAAATTTTGAACGTATTAATTTTTCTAGTAGCTCCATATTATATTTAATAAAGTCTAAACTCAAATTGTTACAAAAATGCATAAATATGAGAGAAAATGGTCTAACAAAAAATGAAATAGTAAATAATAAATCTTTAAATATTTTTTATAAAGAGCATGCTGTTTTTTTTAAAATGTTAGATTTTTGGACTTTAAGTAATATTGATGAATGTTTGTATTTTTTATTTAAAACAGAATTAAACTGTAAATCAAAAAAAGAATATGAGTATATTTTTTTAAATCAATTATTTTTATATTTTTGTTTTAAAATAAAAATTAAACCTAATTAAATTTTTTCATAATGTACTCTAATTGATCTAAATTTTTAAATTTAATGATTAAAGATCCATTTTTTTTCTCTTTATTAAATAAAATCTTTGTTTTAAGACCAATTTTACTAGATAATTCATTTTCAATATCTAAATATTTGTGAAGCTCAGATGTATTTTCAGATTTCTTAGGCTTTTTAAGTAGTTTTTCAACTTCTCTAACTGATAATCCTTTTTTAATTATATTTCTTGCTAATTCTAATGAATTATCACTATTTATTATAGCTCTTGCATGGCCTACGGAAATTTTTCCATCAACAATAAAAGATTTAATTTCATCAGGTAATGTAAGTAACCTTAAAAAATTAGTTATGTAAGGTCTAGACTTACTGAAAATTTTAGCAACTTTTTCTTGAGTATAATTATACTTATTCACTAGATCTTCATAACCTTTTGCCTCTTCTATAGGATTTAAGTCGGATCTCTCTAAATTTTCTAGTAAAGATATTTCTACAATTTTATCTGATGACAAATCATCTCTTAAAATAATTGGAACTTCATGAATATTTGCTAATTGTGCTGCTCTCCAACGACGTTCTCCAGCTACAATTTTGTATTTACCTTTCTCTTCTTTATCAGAAACCACAACTATAGGTTGAAATATTCCATTATTTTTTATAGATTGTGAAAGGCTATGTAGTTCAGTTTCATCAAACATTTTTCGGACCTGCCACGATCCTGCTGACAAGTGATCAATTGGTACAACACTCAAATTGTTTTTTTTATTTAGATTAGTTAAATTATCAACATTTATATTATCTCCCAATAAACTTGATAATCCTCTTCCCAATGGTTTTTTTTTACTAATTTTAGCCATTTAACTTGTTCTCCTGATTAATTATTTCTGCTGCAAGCGATGCATAAGCTTGAGAACCTGAACATGAAATATCATACATTAAAATTGGCATCCCATGGCTAGGAGCTTCAGATATTTTTACATTTCTTGGAATAATAGTTTTATAAACCTTTTCTTTAAAAAAATTTTTGACGTCACATGCTACCAATTCAGATATCTTGTTTCTTTTATCATACATTGTTAAAACTATACCTTGTAAAGTTAATAAATTGTTATAATTATTTTTAATTTGATTAACTGTTTCCATTAGTTGTGTTAAACCCTCTAAAGCATAAAATTCAACCTGCAAAGGTACTAACAAATTTTTACATGCTACTAATGCATTTAAAGTTAAAAGACCTAAGGATGGTGGACAATCAATCAAAATATAATCAAAAGGTGTATTAAGTTTTTCAATTTCTTTTTTTAATCTTTCCTCTCTTTTTTCTATATTAACAAATTCTTGTTCAACTACAGCTAAATCCATAGAAGTAGGAATTATAAATAAATTAGGAATTTGAGTTTTAACAATTACTTCATTAATCGAAATATCACCTCTAATTAAATCATAAAAACTATTTTTAAGAACTGTTTTATCTAAACCCAAACCAGTACTTGCATTTCCTTGAGGATCTGAATCAATAATTAAGACTTTTTTATTACATGCAGCCATTGCAGTAGCAAGGTTAATGACAGTTGTTGTCTTTCCAACACCACCTTTTTGATTAGCTATTGCAATAATATTAGTGTTAAATAAAGTCATAAAATATTTTTACTATACAACAAAATTCTACTTTCTGCACTTGTAATAGAGGGAAAAGTTTGAAATTGTATTTTTAGATTTTCAGGTATATCGTTTAATTCATATTTAAAGGTTTTTCCCTTTAAAAACAATAGGTTAGGAAGATTTTTTATAGCATCTTTCCTAGATTTTATTTTTTTTGATTTAAGCATATGATCAATAGAGAGAAGTAGTAAATTTTTTGTGGATGTTAAGGCCCTTGATACAATTAAAGATGGTTCTAAAAAATCTAAGTTTTCAATTCTTGAATTAATAATGTTGAAATTACTATTGGTCTCTTTTTTTAATTTTGTTAAAAAATTACATTTTTTCTGGTTTGATTCTATTAAAAAAATTTGTGAGGCACCTAGAATTGATAGAACCGCTCCCGGGAATCCAGCGCCAGTTCCAAAATCAATTATGTTACCATTTAAATTTTTGCAGAAAATATATAATTGACCAGAATCTAAAAAATGTCGTGTTTCTGCATTTTCCAAAGAATTTTTACTAACTAAATTCATTTTTTTTTGCCAAATATTTAAAAGATCAAAATATATAGCTAGCTTTTCTAATGTTTCATGTGAAACATTTATATGTTTTTTTAAGTTAGAAAAATTTTCCTTCATTAAGCTAATTTAGTTTTTTTATTTTTGATGTGATATAACAGTAAAAATACGGCAGATGATGTAAAACCTGGCAATAGTGAAGCTTGCCTGATAGTTTCTGGCTTATGTTGATTTAAAATATCAATAGATTCGTTTGATAATCCTTTAATTTGCCTATAGCTTATCTCTTTAGGTATCAATGTTTGTTGTTCTGATTCAAATTGCTTAATATCATTAAGCTGACGTTTAATGTAAATATCATATTTAATGTCTATTTCGATTTGATTTATACAATCAATTGAGAATTGATTTTTTGGTTCAAAGTTTGTAATTATTTTCTCTAGCGAGACTTTGTTTCCCGTAATTAAATTGTGAACTGAAGGTATGTTACCATTTTTTAAAGCTTTTATTCCTATTTCTTTTAATTGTTCAGTATTTAATTTCAAATTCATTACATATTGTTTAAGGTCCTTTAAAGATTTCTTTTTAGTTAACCACTTTTTTTTTCTTTTATTACTAACTATCCCAAAACTAATTGCTTTATCAGTTAATCTTTGGTCAGCATTGTCAGATCTTAATAATAATCTGTATTCAGCTCTTGAAGTAAACATTCTATAGGGCTCAGGCGCGCCTCGAGTGACCAAATCGTCTATCATGACACCAATGTAACTTTCGGTTCTATTTAATAAAAATTTTAAATTAGATTTTTTAGCTTTTAACGCACTATTTACACCAGCAACTAAGCCTTGTGCAGCTGCTTCTTCATAACCTGTCGTTCCATTTATTTGTCCAGCAAAAAATAAGTTTTTTATCTTTTTTGACTCTAAAGTATATTTTAGAGACCTGGGATCTATATAATCATATTCAACGGCATAACCATACTGTTTTATCTTTACATTCTTTAAACCTGGTATAGTTCTAATAAATTTTTCTTGAATTTCTTTTGGTAAACTTGTTGAAATTCCATTAGGATATACTAAATCGCTATCCAACCCCTCAGGCTCTAAAAAGACCTGATGAGTTTTTTTGTCCTTAAATCTATTAACTTTATCTTCTATACTAGGACAATATCGAGGCCCATGACCTTTTATTGAACCTGAAAAAACAGGTGATTTTTTTAAATTTTCTTCGATAATATTGTGTGTTTTCTCAGTTGTTCTTGTTATTCCACATTTAATTTGAGGGACTTCTATTTTAGAAGTTAAGTATGAAAATGGAACAGGGTTTTCATCAGCCGATTGTGGTTCAATTAAATCCCAATCAATTGTATTTTTTACTAGTCTTGGGGGTGTTCCTGTTTTAAGGCGACCTAATGGAAAACCTAGATTTCTTATCTTTTGAGAAAGTTTAGAAGATGATTTGTCTCCTAAGCGTCCAGCCTCAAATGTTTCTTTACCAACAAATATTTTTCCACCAAGAAATGTGCCAGTAGTAATAACTAATGAACTACAAAAAAATTTTTTATCATTATCTAAAACGACGCCTTTAATTTTTTGATTGTTAATTATTAAATCATCGACAAATCCTTCAATAACTCTAATTTTTTGCTGATTTAGTAGTATTTCTTGAACACTTTTTTTGTATAAACTTCTATCAGCCTGAGATCTCGGTCCATGAACTGCAGGCCCCTTAGATCTGTTTAACATTCTAAACTGAATACCAGACTGATCTATAGCTCTGCCCATAACACCATCTAATGCATCAATTTCTCTTACTAAGTGACCTTTGCCAAGACCTCCTATAGCTGGATTACAGGACATCTCACCAATTTGATTTTTTTTTAACGTAATTAATAATACCTTACAACCGAGCCTAGCTATAGCACTTGAGGCCTCAATTCCAGCATGACCGCCACCTACTACTATTACATCAACATTTTTTTCCATTCATTTTCCAATACAAAAACTACTAAATATTTTATCTAAAACGTCTTCATTATCTATAAAAGAAGTTATATTACTAATATGCTTAGAGGCAAGCCTTAATTCCTCTGCAATAAGTTCAGTTTCATCAATAATTGACAATTTATTTATTCTGTTTAGAGCACTAAGTGCTTTCTTAGAATGTAAAACTTGTCTTTCAGATGTTATTAAAGATGTGCCTTTTGGCTCTAAACTAGATAAATAAGAGTACATTTTTTCTAATAAAATATTAATTCCAAAGTTTGTCTTTGAAGAAATTTCTATATCTGCATTTTTCTGATTATTTTTTTTAATATCTACCTTTGTTTTAACATTAATAATCTTAATTCTTCTATAATCTAAAAAATCTTTTTCTAAAATATTAGAATTAAAATTACCGTCTTCACATAAATTTAAAATTACTTTACTCTTTTTCATAATATTGATTGCCATTTCAATGCCTTTTTTTTCAATAATATTATCTGTTTTTCTAATACCTGCAGTATCATACAAAATAACAGGAAGGCCCTTTAAATCAATTTTTTGTTGTATTAAATCTCTTGTTGTTCCAGGTAAATCAGTAACAATTGATGTGTTTAATTTTGTTAACGCATTAATTAAACTACTTTTTCCTGCATTAGGCTTGCCTATTATTGTTACAATAAATCCATCTTTAATAAAAGAAGCTAACTTGGCAGAATTTACCGAATCTTTAATCTTTTTTCGTGTTTTCTTTAATCTTTTAAAAAATAGATCAGACAATTCTTCAGGAATATCTTCATCAGAAAAATCAATAAGAGATTCAATCAAAGAAGACATATAAATAATTTCTTTTCTCCAAATATTAACCACATTACTTAATGAGCCATCTAGCTGGGCTTGCGCTACAGAAAGTTGTTTTTCTGTTTGTGAGTTAATAATTTCATTTATACTCTCAGCTTGTACTAAATCAATGTTACCATTTAAAGTCGCCCTTTTAGAAAACTCTCCTGGTTCTGCAAACCTAAAATTTTTGTGGGATGATAGAATTTTAAAAATCAACTTTTCTATTACAACGCTTCCATGAATATAAATTTCGAAGGTATCTTCTCCTGTGAAACTCTTTTTTCCTGGCAGCCATACAACAGGAGCATTATCAATTATATTGTCTTTGTAGATTAATTTTCTTAATGCAAACGTTCTCGGCTTAGGCCTTTTGAAATTGAATATGTTTGAAACATTTCTTGCTTTTTTCCCACTAATTCTAACTATTTTAATTGCTGATTTAAATTGACTAGACGATGCAAAAATTGTGTCATGATCATTTTGTTTCACGTGAAACTACACTACTTGTTCATAGCTCTGAAAAAATCTTCATTCGATTTACTTTGTTTTAACTTATCTACTAAAAATTCCATGGCATCAACAGGGCCCATCTGCATTAATATTCTTCTTAACACCCACATTTTTGAAAGTATGTCCTTTTGAACTAACAGTTCTTCTTTTCTTGTTCCAGATTTGGTTACATCAATAGAAGGAAAAACTCTTTTGTCTGATAATTTTCTATCCAATATAACTTCGCTATTACCTGTCCCCTTAAACTCTTCAAAAATGACTTCATCCATTCTAGATCCAGTTTCTACCAATGCAGTTGCTATAATTGATAAAGATCCGCCCTCTTCAATGTTTCTTGCCGCACCGAAAAATCTTTTTGGCCTTTGTAAAGCATTAGCATCAACACCACCAGTTAAAACTTTCCCGCTTGATGGTATAACAGTGTTATATGCCCTGGCTAGTCTTGTTATAGAATCAAGCAAGATTACAACATCTCTCTTATGTTCAACCAGCCTTTTTGCTTTTTCTATGACCATATCTGTAACTTGGACATGCCTCGTTGCTGGTTCATCAAATGTTGAACTTATAACTTCGCCTTTAACTGATCTTTGCATGTCAGTTACTTCTTCAGGCCTTTCGTCAATTAATAAGACTAATAAGTAGATTTCTGGGTGATTTGTTGTAATAGCTTTTGCAATAGACTGTAGCATCATAGTTTTACCGGTTCTCGGTGGTGCAACAATAAGACTTCTTTGACCTTTGCCTACAGGTGCTATTAAATCAATGATTCTCGGTGTGTAATCTTTGTTTTCTGGATTAAATTCTGTTTCAAAATTAATTTTTTCATCTGGGTATAGTGGTGTTAAGTTATCAAAATTAATTCTTTGTCTTATATTATCTGGTTTTTCAAAATTTATGGATTCAATTTTTAACAATGCAAAATATCTTTCACCATCTTTTGGCGATCTAATCTCTCCTTCGACCGTGTCTCCAGTTCTTAAGCCAAATTTTTTAATTTGACTAGGTGATACATAAATGTCAGCTGGCCCTGCTAGATAATTTGAATCAACAGATCTTAAAAAACCGAATCCATCAGCCAAAACCTCTAATACACCTTCTCCATATATTGAAACATCATTGTCAGCTAGCTTTTTTAAGCAAGCAAACATCATATCTTGTTTTCTAAGATTGCTAGCGTTCTCTACTTCTAAACTTTCAGCATATAATAACAAGTCAGATGGGTTCTTTGATTTCAGTTCATTTAAATGCATAAATTACGATAATAAAAATTTGAGAGAATTCTTTTTAACCTAAATTAGGTTTAAGCACAACAAGTAAAATAATAATAATCATAAAAATTGTTGGTATTTCATTGATTAATTTGTAAAATCTTGCCGATCTTTTGTTTTTTTTTCTCTTAAAAGCCAGGTATACCCTTATTAAATATATTTGATATATTAATAAAATTGTTACAGACAAAAGTTTTATTATAAAATAATTTTCATATAATAATTCATTTTGAATACTTAAAAGTATAATGCCAAATAAAAATGTTAAAGTCATAGCAGGTATGGCTATAATTTTTATTAGTCTTTTTTCCATTAATAAGAGTAAGTTATATGAAGAACTATTTATAGAAACACCACAGTGATATACAAACAATCTTGGTAAATATAGAAGAGAAACCATCCAAGCTATTAATAAAATTAAATGAAACGACTTAATATATAAATAAAACATTTAATAATCATCAATGAGTTTAATTGCATATTTAACATTTTTTATCTTAACTTCAGGAGTTAATCCATGACCAACGTTAAAAATGTGACGTTTTTTTTGTGTTAGATCTAATATTCTATATACTTCTTTTTTTATAGATAATGAATTATCAGATGCGAGTATTGCTGGGTCTAAATTTCCTTGAGTGATAACATTTTCATTAATGTTTTTTAAAGCCCAATTTAAATTTGTTTTCCAGTCAATTGATACAACATCAACTAAAGTTTCATAACTATATTGAATTAACATCTCCCCAGATTTAAAAGGTAACCCTATAATAGGACATTTAACATTTTTTTTTCTTAATCTTTCAACTATCAATTTAGTAGGTTCAATTCCAAACTTAACCCAATATCTATCTGGTATCATACTTGACCATGTGTCAAAAATCATTAAGACAGTACAACCAGCTAAATACTGATACTCCAAAAAATCTGCACAATTTTTAGTTAACTTGTTAATCAGTTTAAAAAAACTTTTTTCATTGTTCCATAAAAAAGTTCTCGTTTTGGCAAAGTCTTTCGAACTACCACCCTCTATCATATAACAAGCTAGGGTCCAAGGAGCACCACAAAAACCTATAAGATCTTTTAATGGAGGTAATGTTTTTTTAATTTCAAAAATAGCCTTTTTAATAGGTGTAAAGTCATTAAGATCAATCTCTTTTTTAAGGAACTTATCATCTATAATAATTCCTTCTAATACAGGACCTATTTTTTTCTCAAATGAGACTTTTTGTCCTAAAAAATGAGGTAATAATAAAATATCAGAGAATAAAATTGCGGCATCAATATTGTAATATTTTAGCGGTAAAATAGTAGCTTCAATTATTGATCTTTCATTGAGACAGAAATTAATAAAACTTCTATGTTTATTTCTAATTGAAAAATACTCTGGTATGTGTCTTCCAGATTGTCTTAGAAACCACTTAGGTTTTACGCTATTATTTTTTAATCTTATTAACTTACTAATCATAAATGTTTATTAATAGTTATGTTGTAGTTGTTTGCATAAATTTGTTTATAAATAGTTATTATTATTTATCAACAAACATAAAATTTACAAGTAACTGTTTTTAATGAAAAAATTTAATTAATTTATTTTGTTATATACTTTATACACAAAAAAATTGATTTATAGGTTGTGAATAAAAAAAGAAAATTGTAAAAATACTATATTTATTCACAGTTTATTATGTATAAGATAGGAATAACAGGATCAATAGGTACTGGAAAAACAACACTAGCAAATATGTTTGCTATATTTAATATACCAGTATTTGATGCTGATAGAGAAATAAAAAAAATATTAAGAAAAAAAGAGATCAAACAAAAATTAAAGAAAATATGGCCTTTAATTATTAAAAAAGATCATATTGATAAGCTTAAATTAAGAGAAATTATTTTTTCTAATAATATTGAAAAAAAAAAACTAGAAAAATTATTATACCCTTATTTAGAAATGGAATTAAAAATGTTTGAAACAGTTAACTATAAAAAAAATATATTAGTTTATGATGTACCCTTAATATACGAAACTAAAACAGAAAATAGATATGATAAAATTTTACTAGCCCATTGTAACACAAAAATTCAAAGGGAGAGAGTTTTAACTAGAGACAAAATATCAGATACACTCTTTGAGAAAATATTGGCATCACAATTAAGTTATGATGATAAAATAAAATTTAAACCACAAGTAATTAATACGAATAATAGGCTATTTATATTAATTAAGATATGCATACTATTAACAAAAATATTGATTAGGTTAAAATCAAAAAATGGAAAAACGAAAATTAATACTTGATACAGAAACAACAGGCTTAAATTTTTCTGATGACAGAGTAATAGAAATTGGCATTGTTGAATTAATAGACAATGTACTAACACAAAATTATTTTCATGAATACATTAATCCAGAAATGAACATAAGTTTATCTGCACAAAAAGTACATGGGATATCTAACGAGTTTCTAATTGAAAAGCCCACATTCAATGAAATTGCAAAAAAATTTCTAGATTTTATTAAAGATGACATAATAATAATTCACAATGCAGAGTTCGATACAAATTTTATTAATAAAGAATTACAAAATTGTGGTTTTAGCAATATTAAAAATTCTGTTATCGATACAATTAAAATAGCTAAGAAAGAATTTCCTGGACAAACAGTAAATTTAGATTCTTTATGTAGAAAACTAAATGTAAAAAATACAAGACAAAATTTCCATGGAGCTTTGTTAGATGCTACTCTCCTATCTAAAGTATATTTAAATTTAACAACAGGAAAACAGGAAAAGTTTAACCTAACAGATAGTAAGGTGGTTAATTTTAATAGCAATATAGAGACAAAGAATTTAAAAGTAAGTTTATCTGTTCCTCGAGAAAAATTAATGAATTTATCTGATCATGAAAAAAAACAGCATGAGAATTTTATAGCTGAAATGACAGATCCATTATGGAAAAAGATTAAATAATTATTTTTTAAACATATTTTCAAAATCAATTGGTTGAATAACCAAAGGTTTAAAACCACCTTCCATAGTAATATTACTAATAATGCTTCTTGCATATGGAAAAAGCAAATAACTTCCAGAAATAATTAATTTCTTTTTATCTTTTTCATTTTTTACAATAGTTTTAATTAATCCAGCGTATTGAAGCTCTATTACGAATATTACATTTTTATCTATAGAAGCAGTACTCTTTATTTTTAAGTTCACTTCATGATTATTATTTTTTAAATCTAAATAAGTAGTATTTATGTCTAAATTAACGGAAGGATTTTCATTCTTTGGTGGTACATTTGGAGACATAGGATTTTCAAAAGATAAATCTTTTATATATTGTCCGATTAACGTTATTTCACTAATTTTCATTATTTATTTAATTAAAATGATTGAACATTTTATCAATATACATATATAAATTGATAAATATCAATTATTAATTTAAAATTACCCAAGGTACTCATTATGCAACTTTCTTTACCATTCATAGATATAATAATATTTGCAATAATTGCAATATTTTTAGTTTATAGATTAAAGAGTATTTTAGGTCAAAACTCTGATGGTAATGAACAAAATAATAAAATTGATATTGGTAAAAAAGATTTTACTAATGTTGTTAAATTAGGAAATAAACAATCAAATATAAATGAAACGAAAACTAAAAAGGATTCAGTATACAAAGATGATCCAACATTTAACGAAAAAGAATTTTTAAAAGGTGCTCAAAACTTTTTTGAAATCGTTATAGATTGCTTTGTTAAAGGTGATTTGAAAAATATAGAAATGTATATTGATGATAAATTAATTAAAAATTTTCAGTTAGTTATAGACGAACGTCTTCAGGAAGATGAATCCTTAAAAATAGACATAATAAAAATGATTTCTATTCAAATTAAAGATGTAAAAAAACTAAAAAACTTTTTGAGGATATCAGTCCTTTTTGAATCTGAACAAATTAAAGTTCTTAAAGATAAAAAAGGTAAAATTATTGATGGTGATCAAAAAAAGAGTATTTTGGTAAATGATTTGTGGACATTTGAAAGAAAAATCCAGTCAAAAGATTTGAACTGGATACTAGTTGAAACTAGTAATGCATAAATTATCAGATAAAGATAAAAAAATATGGAACTTTTATATATCAAATTTAAAATCTATTAAAAAGGTTGATAAAAACAAAAAAATTAATCCAAGTACTATTTCAGTAGTCAATAGAGTTTTAAAACCGAATGTTACTTTTACATTAGACAGTAAAATAAAAAAACAAATAAAAAGTAATAGATTTAATTTTGATGCTATTATTGATTTACATGGTAAAACAGAAGTTCAGGCATATGAATCAATTAAAAATTTTATTATAGATTGTTATTTTAATAACTTTAAAAGCATTATAATCGTGACGGGAAAGGGACCCAATAGTAAAGGCAAATTAAAATTAAAAACTCCATTATGGCTTGAAGGAGAAGTTTTATCAAAATATGTTGTTGGTTTTGAAACTATGCCACATAATAAAGGAGGAGAAGGCGCTTTGTTTGTTCAGTTAAAAAATAAACATAAATATAAATTATGAAAAAAGAAAGAAAATCTGAAAATCATAGAAAAACTTCTGAAACTGAAATTTTTTGTAAAGTAAATATAGATGGAAAAGGTTTAAGTAACATTAATACACCAATTCCTTTTATGGATCATATGTTAGATCAAATCTCAAAACATAGTTATATTGATTTAGATGTTAAGTGTTCTGGTGATGTGGAGATTGATGCACATCATACTATTGAAGATCTAGGGTGGTGCATTGGAGAAACTGTAAATAATGCAATATTAAATAAAGCAGGTATTAATCGCTTTGCTTCATCATCTTTACCAATGGATGAAACATTAACCAGTTGTTCCCTTGATGTTTCAGGTAGACCGTGGTTACAGTGGAGAGTTATTTTGCCAAATGAAAAAATTGGTGGAGTTGATTCCGAGATTTTTCAAGAATTTTTTCGTGCTTTTGCTCAATCTGCTAAAATGACCATTCACATTGAAAACAATTATGGTAGTAATGCTCATCATATCATAGAGTCGTGTTTTAAAGTTTTGGCGGTTTGTTTGAAAAAGAGCCTAACCGTAATACAAAGAAATAGTGATATTATTCCTTCAACCAAGGGAGTTATTTAAAAAATTTAATGTTTGTTCTTATTATTGACTATGGTTCAGGGAACATAAAATCTGTATATAATTCTATAAAAAAAACTCTTTATAATTTTAATGAATTTTCGGAAGTGAAAGTAAGTAGAAATTTATCAGAAATTAAAAAAGCTGATAAAATAATTTTGCCTGGCGTAGGTTCATTTGATCAATGCATGAGTAGAATAAGAAAAATAAAAGATCTTGTAGAAACTTTAAAGGATGAAGTAATTACAAAAAAAAAACCATTTTTAGGTATATGTGTAGGAATGCAAATATTAGCAGATTATGGCTATGAAAATCAAAAAACTAAAGGATTATCTTGGATAAATGGGGACGTAAAACCATTAAAAAACTTTTTAGAGAATTCAAAAAACTTCAAAATACCTCATATGGGTTGGAATAGTTTAAGTATTTATAAAAATAATAATTTACTTAATGATATAACTGCTAACGATCAATTTTATTTTGTACATTCATATTTTTTTGATATAAAGCACAAGAAAAATATAATTTGTAATACTCAATACGGAATAAATATTCCTGCTATAGTTAATCAAGATAATATTTTTGGGTTTCAATTTCATCCTGAAAAAAGTGGAAGATCAGGATTAAAAATTTTATATAATTGGTTAAAATTAAGTTTATGAATGATTTTGAATTAAAATTTCCAAGACCTAAGATAGAAGCAAAGTTTATTTCTGCTCTTAATAATGCTGATATTGAGGAGTTATGTGATGCTACAGAAGATGCTATATTAGTTGATGGAGGTTTTGGATGGATTAACCCACCTCAAAGAAAAAAATTGGTTGATTATTGGAAAGGTGTATTGTTAGTACCAGAAAGATTATTAATAGTAGGAAAAATTGATAATGTAATATGTGGTTCCATCCAGCTTATTAAGCCTGCACGAAGTAATGAAGCCCAATCTCATTTATGTAATTTAACTACATTTTTTATAGCATCTTGGGCAAGAGGTTATGGTTTGGCAAGAATGCTAATTCAAGAAGTAGAAAAAGAAGCAAAAAAAAATAAATTTACTGTAATTACTTTAGAAGTTAGAGAAACTCAAAAAAGAGCTATACAGATATATCATCAAGCTGGCTTTAAGAAAAGTGGAGAAAACCCTAAATCTGTTTTGATTGGTAATAAATATTATTCTGGTTATTATTTTTATAAAGATTTAATAAAAAATGACTAATTTTCAAATATATCCAGCTGTGGATTTAAAAGATGGAAATTGTGTAAGATTAGTCCATGGTAAAGAATACAAAATGACTATCTATGAAGTTGATCCAATTAAGCAAGTTAAATTTTTTTCAAATAAAGGTTTTAAATGGGTTCATATAGTTGATTTAAATGCTGCGTTTGGAAAATATGATAACAAACAAGTTATTTTACAAATTCTTAAGAAAATTAAGAATAATATTAAGATTCAATTAGGTGGAGGAATTAGATCTGTAGAAGATATTAAGTTTTGGATTGATGCTGGTGTTTCAAGAATAGTTTTAGGAACTTTTGCCTTTAAAAATCCAGATCTAATAAATAATCTTAGTGACTTTTTTAGTAAAAAGTTAGCTTTAGGATTAGATATAAAAAATAAAAAGATAGCTGTAAACGGATGGACAAAATTACTTGAAATTGATCCAATTAAATATGTTAATCAAATAGATACAAAATATTTTGATAAAGTTATCTATACTGATATTTCTAAAGACGGTACTTTAAAAGGTGTAAATATATCACAAACTAAAAAGTTTGCAAAATCAATAGAAATTCCAATTATTGCGTCTGGTGGAATTTCAAATATAAATAACGTAAAAGCTCTATATGATCTAAAAGATATTGGAGTCTCTGGGGTTATTATAGGAAAAGCAATATACGAAAAAAAATTTGATTTAAATAATTTAGTAAAATTAATAGGAAATTAAAAATGCTGTCAAAGCGGGTTATACCATGTTTAGATGTTCATGATGGACGAACAGTTAAAGGTATAAACTTTGTAGATCTTATTGATGCTGGTGATCCGGTAGAGCAAGCAAAGTTATATAATGATCTTGGAGCAGATGAAATTTGTTTTTTAGATATTTCTGCAACAAATGAAGGAAGAAAAACCCTTTTTAATATTGTTAGTAAAGTTGCTGAAAGTTGTTTTATTCCTCTTACAGTTGGTGGTGGTATAAAAAACAATTTAGATATCAATAATTTATTAAAATCTGGAGCTGATAAAGTTTCTATTAACTCGGCTGCAGTTTTTAAACCTAGTTTAATTAAAGAAGCATCCGACAGTTTTGGTTGCCAATGTATAGTTTTAGCAATTGATGCTTATAAAGATCAAAGTAATTATAAATCTGGTTATAATGTCTCAACTCACGGAGGAAAAAAAAAAACTGACATAGATGCATTAGAATGGGCAATTGAAGGAGAAAAAAACGGAGCGGGTGAAATTTTGTTGACTTCTATGAATGCTGATGGAACAAAGCTTGGATACGATATTGAGTTAACTAGTAAAATTTCTACGGAGGTGAGTATACCTGTGATTGCCTCTGGCGGAGCAGGGAAACCTATTGATATGGTTAATGTTTTAAAAAAAGGAAATGCATCCGCAGTTTTAGCAGCGTCGATTTTTCATTTTGGTATTTATTCTATTGAAAATGTAAAAAAAGAAATGTTAAAATACAGAATTCCTGTAAGAAATACGTGGTAAGAATTTGGCTGATTATAACCTTGAAAAATTATTTGATGATTTATTAAAGAAAAAAAAATTTGATAAAGAAAATTCATATACATCAACACTTCTGACTAATAAAAATTTGTTAGCAAAAAAAATAGGTGAAGAATCAATTGAAGTTATATTAGAATACCTTGATAATAATGAAAACAAAATCATAAAAGAATCTGCAGATTTGTTATATCATTTATGTGTAATTTGGATTTCTGCAGATATTAAACCTGGTGATGTGTGGCACGAACTTCATAGAAGGAAAGGAATATCAGGATTTGATGAAAAAAAACGTAGGTCAAATTAATGGATTATAATGACGATAATATATTTTTTAAAATACTTAATAAAAAGTTGTCAACGGATATTATTATGGAGAACGAACATGCAATTGCTTTTCATGATATAGTACCACAGGCTCCAATTCATATTTTAATTATTCCTAAAGGGAAATACGTAAAATATGATGACTTTCTCAACAAAGCTTCAAAAGATGAAATTTATCATTTTTTTAAATTAATTAATCAGTTGGTTCAAGATTACGATCTTGAAAATACAGGCTATAGATTAATCACTAATGCAGGAAGAAACGCAAATCAAGAAGTTCCGCATTTACATTTTCATTTGTTAGCAGGTAAAAACTTAGGAAAAATGTAATAAAAAATATTAATCTATAACATTTTTAAAGTTTTATCCCAAAAAATTTTTTCAATATTAGTTTTATCTAATCGATTTATTTCCCTTATTCCAGTTGGAGAAGTAACATTAATTTCAGTCAAATAATTGCCAATTACATCTATTCCAACAAAAAACAGTCCCTTAGCCTTTAAATGGGGAGAAATTGTTTCACATATTAATTTATCATTTTTGTTCAATGAAGTTTTAATTGGTTTTCCTCCAACATGCATATTTGAACGATTTTCATTTTTTGCTGGTTTTCTATTTATTGCACCTACAACTTCTCCATCTATTAGTATAATTCTTTTATCCCCTTTTTTAACCTCTGGGATGTAACTTTGTATAATAAATTGTTCTTCATTCAAATTTAAAAAATTTTCTATTATTACGTTAAAATTTGAGTCATTATCTTTAATGTAAAATACACCTTCTCCTCCATTTCCGTAAAGAGGTTTGATAATAATATTTTTATTTTTATTCTTAAATTTTATTATTTCATTGGTTTCTCTTGTAATAAGTGTTTCAGGCATAAACTTTGAAAACTCAGTAACAAAAACTTTTTCAGGGGCATTCCTAACATGAAATGGATTATTTAATATTAAAGTTTGTGAAGCAATTTTTTCTAATATGTGTGTTGCTGTTATATAAGACATATTAAATGGAGGGTCTTGTCTCATTAAAATAACATCTAAAGAAGATAATTTCAGAACTTTTATCTTACCATAATTAAATGTTTCTCTTCCATTTTCGAATGCAAGGTCCAAAATTTTAGCTTTTGCGTAAACGTTGTTATTTTTGTATATTAAATCAGATGGTGAATAAAAATATAATTCAAATCCCCTCTTTATTGCCTCAAGTCCAAGTATAAAAGTTGAATCTCCTTTTAGATCAAGTTTTTCTAAAGGATCCATTTGAAGCGCAATCTTAAGCTTATGTCTCATCTTGTGTCTTTATTTACTTTTACAAAATTTTGGACTTCTTTAATAAATCTGGCTTCTTGTGCAATTTGTGTCACAATAGATATCTCTTCTTCGCTAGATGCAACACCACTAATGTATGCAATATTGTTAACTACATCGATTGAAAAATTTAGACTATTTAGTTTCTTTGATGCCATTAATCTTGCTTTAATTTCACCTAACGATGCTAGATCTTTTGCTATATTTTTAAGATTATTTGTTTCAGAAATTTGGACTTTATTATTTACTTCTTTAATGCCATTAACTTCCCAGATAATTTTGGTCAATTGAATTTTTGTATCAATATTTTTTAATTTTCCTGTCACTAAAATTGAACCATTATCTACACTTAAGGATACATTTTCGGAAACAGCGGGATTCCAGTTATAGATAGCATTTCTCAATTTAACATAAATTACTTTATCATTAATTGAGGTTCCAAGACCTTTTTCTTGAGCAGAAGAGCTAAAAGCAATTGCACCTACACCACCAATTATAGGTGCAGCACATGATTGTAAATTTAAAATAATTAATAACAATAGAAATAGGCGCATAAAGTAACTATTATGATTTTAACTCAATAATTCTATTGTAAATAGATTTTTTTGGTAATCCAGTCTTATTTGAAATATATGTTGCTAATTCTTTAGTTGAAAATTTAGAATAATCTTTTTTAATTAAATCTAAAATCATTTCATTTGTGTAATGTGACTGATTGTTATTAGATATAACTAATACAGTTTCACCTTTTAATTTTGTTTTTTTGCTTATTTGATCATATACGAACGATGGGGATCCATTTATAATTTCCTCATTTAACTTAGTTAATTCTCTCATAACTGATATTAATGCTTCATTATTGAGTTCGATCATTAATTTTAGAGTTTCAATTAATCTATTTGGACTTTCAAGCCATAATGAGGTGGATTTTAAATTTAAGGCGTTTTCAAGTTGTTTTTTTCTTTGTATTTTGCTTTTCTCTAAAAATCCTCCAAAAAAAAAGTTATGAGAAGGTAATCCTGATAATACTAATGAAGTAGTAATAGAAGAAGCCCCTGGTACGTGTGTAATTTTTATTGAATTTTTTATACATTCTTTTACTAATTTGTAACCAGGATCCGATAAGAGTGGTGTTCCAGCATCACTTACTAATCCAAATTTAAAATTTGAATTTTTAATTTTATTAATTATTAATTCCCTATGTTTTTGATTGCTGTGATCATTATAGACTTCTAATTTGACAGGCTTTATGCCGAAATTTTTTAAAAGTTTTCCGGTTATTCTTGTATCTTCACAAAATAAGATATCCAAAGATGACAATATTTTCAGAGCTCTTAAAGAAATGTCACCTAAATTACCAATAGGTGTTGCAATTATATATAAAATATTACTTTCTACTGTAATTTTATTAAATGTTTTTGAAATTTGTTCCACTTTACATTATCTTTTTAAATTAAACTAATTATCTAATTATTGTGAAATTTATCAATTTTAAAATCTTAATTTATACTATTGTATTCTTATCTTCCTGTTCATCTCATATTTCAAATAAATTTTCTGATAATAGTACTTCTACACAAATTAAAAGCAACGAATTAAAATTAAACAAAAATAAAATTAATAAAAAAAAACTAGAAAAGTTGGATGTGGTAAGTAATCCTGCTAAGAGTGTTGTTTTTGAATTTAGAAAAGAAAGATATCTTGAGGGAATTCAAAGTAAAGAAGTTGAAAATAAGATTGACTATGCGCAAAAAGCTCTTCAAGCAACATTTAAAATGTTATCCAAGGCTCCAATAACAGGAATGGAACATTTAAAGATTAAAAATACATCTCACAAAATAAAATACAATTTTGAAAACTTTTATAACTCAACAAGTGAAACTGATAAAATTAATGAAGAAATTAATATTTTAGTTTTATTGCCCTTTTCAAACAAATTTAGATCCATTGGAGAAAAAATTAGAAAAGCTGTAGATCTTGCAGTACTTCAAAGTAAAAATAATAGCATAAAATTTATATATTTTAATACCGGGAAAGACTTTAATTCTAACGATCTTGAATTAGTAATAGAAAAATTAAATCCAAGATTAATTGTTGGACCTTTGCTAAGAGAAAATTTAATTAAAATAAAACCAGTTATAAATAAGTTTAAAATGCCAGTATTTAGTTTTACGAATGACAGTTCTCTATCTGAAAAGGGTATTTGGGCATTAGGTTTTTCACCTTTTGATCAAATAAATAAAATAATAGATTATGCAATTAAATGTAAAAAAGAAAAAATTGGTTTTATTAGTGTAGATAATGATTATGGACGTAAAATTTATAAAAAAGTTGAAAATTCAGAAATAAAAAATTTAATAAAAAATAAAATCTTTATTAGTAGTCAAATTTTTAAAAATAAAGAAGATCTTAGAAATAAAATTAGTATTTTTTTAAATTACAATCAAAGCAATAATAAAGATTTATTGTCTAATGACGAATATGATTTTATTATTTTGATTGGAAATAGAAATTTTATTTTAGGGTTAGCTCCTATTTTAACATATTATGATGTTGATTTATTAAAAACTGAATTATTTACTACGTCAGTATTGAATGACAAAACATTATTAAAAGAACATTCTCTTATTAATGCAAAATTTCCTTTTATATCAGAAACAAATATCAATGAATTTAATAAATTATGGAAATTAGCATGGTCAAAATCTGAAACTGACCACTTAATGAGATTAGGATATTATATTTCAAAAATAAGTATTTGGGTTGCATCTCAAAATACAAAATTTGAAAATCAATTAGAGAATGGAAGAAATAAATTTTCTATTCTAGGTAATAAGTTTATTTTTAAAGCTAACGGAAATGTTTTAAGACCTGTAAATATTTATAAAATTAATAAAAGTGGTATGATTAAGAAGACAAATAGTTGTCTATGATTTTTCTAACGATATAATCATGAACATTAAAATAGTTTTCATTTATCATTAATTTATTTTTTCTAATATTTATAATACCTTGTTTTTGGATGTGTAACATCGCATCATTATTTAAAAATGTTCTGTGTTGAAGTTTATTTAAATCAACACCCTCATTTAGTCTTAATCCCATCATAAGAATTTCTTGTTCGGAAGCGTCTAAATTAATTGTTAAAATTTTTTTTAGATTTATTTTGTTTTGCAAGCAATTTTTTAACCACGTTTCAGGTTTTTTAAAATTTTCAAATTCTATTCTTTCTTTTTTATTATTCCAAATTCTACTAATGGCACCAGGACCAATCCCAATCCAATTATCTGATTTCCAGTATATTGTATTGTGTTTAGAAAAAAAATTAGGTTTTGAAAAATTTGAAATTTCATATTGATCAAATTTATTATCTTTTAAGATATTTTTTGTACTAAAATAAAATTCTTTATAAAGATTATCCGAAACTGTTTTAAGTTCTCCTCTATTAAATAAATGATAAAATTTGGTACCTTTTTCTATAACAAGTTGATATGCAGATAAATGTTTAATAGAAAAGTTTTTTAAAAAAGTTTGTAATTCATGGTTCCATATTTCTAAATTTTGACAAGACAGAGCATAAATTAAATCTACGGAAATATTGTTTATTATTTTTTGCATAAGATCGAGAACAATAAATGTTTCTGAAGCATTATGTAGACGACCTAAATATTTTAAATCTGTATCATTTAAACCTTGTACTCCTAAAGAGACTCTATTAACTCCGGCTGATTTAAAATCACTAATTTTGTTTAATTCCAAGTTTGTTGGATTTGATTCTAATGTTATTTCAATATTTTTATCAAAATTAAAAAGTTTATTTATAAATAATAAAACTTTTTCTACCAGTTTGGGGGGCATTAAAGAGGGTGTTCCTCCACCAAAAAAAATGGAACTTAATTTAATATTTTTAAGGTTCTGAGAAACTAAATACTCTTTAAAATATTTAATTTGATTTTCATAAGCTGATAGCCACTCATTAGGATCATAATTTTGTATTTTATGAGAATTGAAATCACAGTATGGACATTTTGAAATACAATAAGGCCAATGAATATAAATACCCAATTTATTCATGGACAATTTTTTTAATTTGAGTTTTAAGTTTTTTAAAAGCTAAATTTCGATGACTTATTTCATGCTTTACAGCTGGATCTAACTCACCAAAAGTTTTTTTTAACTTGGGGTAATAAAATATTGGGTCATATCCAAATCCATTTCTACCACTTGGGGGCCATGAAAATTCACCACATATTTCTCCTTGAACTGTAATATTATAACCATCTGGCCAACATAAACTAAGTGCACAAGTAAATTTACAAGATTTATCATCTTTAAATTCGAGTTCTTTATTTATTTTTTTCATTGCTAAAGCAAAGTCTTTTTTTTTACCTGCGTATCTAGCTGAGTGTATACCCGGCCTATTATTTAATGCTCTAAAACTTATGCCACTATCATCTGACAAAGAGACTAACTTAGTTTTTGAAGCTGTGTTAAAGGATTTTATGTAAGCATTTTCTTTAAATGTTTTACCATCTTCAATTGGTTCAGCAATATTAAAATCTCTATTAGATAAAATGTGAATATCGAATACTTTTAATATTTCTCGAAGTTCTAAAATTTTTCCATCATTATTTGAAGCTATAACTAATTTATTATCGATAAATGCTCTCATAAAGATAGAATGTCTCTTTGTTTTTTAAAAATTATCTCAATATTATTTTCAACCAATTCATACATTTTTAAAAAATTAGATTTTGATATGGGTTTTTGTTCAGAACTCGATTGAATTTCAATAATTTCTTTATTGTCTGTAAGTACAAAATTTCCATCAACAGTAGCATTTGAGTCTTCATTATAATCTAGGTCTATAAATATCTCTTCATTAATAATTCCACATGAAATAGCAGCAATTTGATTCTTAAGAGGGTTTTGCGTTATTTTTCCTTGAGACATTAGGTGTTTAATTGCATCATGTAAAGCTATCCAAGCGCCTGAAATTGAAGCAGTTCTTGTGCCCCCATCAGCTTGAATTACATCACAATCAATCTTTATTTGTCTTTCCCCTAATTCGTTTAAATTTACTGTAGATCTTAGAGACCTTCCAATTAATCTTTGAATTTCTTGACTTCTCCCTGAAATTTTTCCTTTGGAAATTTCACGATCAACTCTAGAATGTGTTGCTCTAGGTATCATTCCATATTCTGCAGTGATCCATCCTTTTTGTTTTCCTCTAAGCCACGATGGAACTCTTTCCTCAATAGAAGCTGTACAAATAACATGAGTATTTCCAAATTTAACTAAACAAGACCCTTCAGCATAAGGAGAAAATTTATTTTCAAAATAAATTTCCCTTAAGTCAGTTCTTTTTCTAGATACTCTTTTAAAATCCATAAAATAATTTTTTATTTAAAACTTTTTAGTTGAATATTTATTCAACTTTACTAAATAAATATCATTAAGCAAGAGGTGATATATAAATATGGACCAAAACAAACATACAGATAAAAATGAGAATGCTAATAATCAAGTGGAAGATGAAAACACCACTTCAGTTAATAATGACGATACTCAAAGTAATGAAAGTACTTCTATCGATGAGAAAGATAGTTCAAAAAATGAAGAAGATTTAGATAATAATGAAATAGATTTTCAAGATGAGATTAAAGATTTAAAAGACCAATTATTACGAACACTTGCAGAGAATGAAAATCTTCGAAAGAGAACTGCTAAAGAGATTGAACAGGTAAAAAAATATGGCCATATCAGTTTATTAAGGGATTTTCTTAATGTTGTTGATAATATGGAACGTGCTGTCAAATCAGTCACATCTGATAATCAGTCTGAGACAGGTCTAAAAAATTTGATTGATGGGATTGAAATAGTATTAAAAGAAATGAAATCTTTATTAGACAAAAATCAAATTAAAAAAATAGAGCCAATTCATGAAAAATTTGATTACAATTTTCATCAAGCAATGTTTGAAGCACCATCTTCCGATTATGAAGAAGGCTTAATCATAGAGGTGATTCAACCTGGTTATGTCTTGCATGATCGTTTGATTAGGCCTGCAATGGTAGGTGTATCAAAAGGTGAAATGGCTGAAAAAGAAAAAAAAGATGAATAAATTATATTTTAATCTTGTATATTCAGTTACTTAACCCATATATCACATTAGTTATTGAATTTACATTTATACAATTCAGGGGGAGATGATTTATGTCTAAGGTCATTGGTATTGATTTAGGAACCACTAATTCATGTGTTTCAGTCATGGATGGTAAAAATCCAAAAATTATTGAAAATAGTGAAGGTGCTAGAACTACACCATCGATGGTATCATTTACCGAAGATGAAAAATTAGTTGGGCAACCTGCAAAAAGGCAAGCTGTAACAAACCCTGAAAACACACTCTTTGCGATTAAAAGACTTATTGGTAGAAGATTTGATGGTGAAGCATCAAAAAAATTTTCAAAATTAGTTCCTTATAAAATTGTGTCAGCAAAAAACGGAGATGCTTGGGTTGATGTAAAAGGTCAAGAATATGCTCCATCAGAAATTTCTAGTTTTATACTTCGTAAATTAAAAGAAGATGCTGAAGCATATTTAGGAGAAACTGTCGATAAGGCTGTAATTACTGTGCCAGCTTACTTTAACGACGCTCAAAGGCAAGCTACTAAAGATGCGGGTAAAATAGCTGGATTAGAAGTTTTAAGAATAATAAATGAACCAACAGCTGCTGCATTAGCTTATGGTTTAGATAAGAAAGAAAGTGGTACCATTGCAGTTTATGATTTAGGTGGTGGAACTTTCGATGTTTCTATCTTAGAAGTTGGTGACGGTGTTTTTGAAGTAAAGTCAACAAATGGTGATACTTTTCTAGGTGGTGAAGATTTTGATCAGAGAATAATTGATTTTTTAGCCGATGAATTTAAAAAAGATGCAGGTATAGATCTTCGTAATGATAAATTAGCTCTTCAAAGAATGAAAGAGGCTGCAGAAAAGGCAAAAATTGAATTGTCTAGTTCTGCTCAAACTGAAGTAAATTTACCATTTATTACTGCAGATGCATCAGGTCCTAAACATTTAAATTTAAAAATAACAAGATCTCAATTAGAAAATTTAGTTGATGATTTAATCACAAAAAGTATAAATCCTTGTAAAGAAGCTCTTAAAGATGCAGGTGTGAATGCGGGTGACATAGACGAAGTGATTTTAGTAGGTGGAATGACTAGAATGCCAAAAATCATTAAAACAGTTACTGATTTTTTTAAGGCTGAACCACATAGGGGAGTTAATCCAGATGAAGTTGTTGCTTCTGGAGCGGCAATTCAAGGTGGTGTATTAACAGGTGACGTTAAAGATGTTTTACTTTTAGATGTAACCCCACTTTCCCTTGGGATAGAAACTTTAGGGGGTGTCTTTACAAAATTAATTGAAAGAAACACAACTATTCCTACAAAAAAATCTCAAACTTTCTCTACTGCTGATGATAATCAGTCTGCTGTTACTATCAAAGTATCTCAAGGTGAAAGACAGATGGCTGTTGATAATAAACTTTTAGGAGAATTTAATTTAGAAGGTATAGCTCCAGCGCCTAGAGGGGTCCCTCAAATAGAAGTAACTTTTGATATTGATGCAAATGGTATAGTTAATGTAAGTGCACAAGATAAAGCTACGGGGAAAGTTCATAATATTACTATTCAAGCTTCAGGTGGACTGGATGAGTCTGAAATTGAAAGAATGGTTAAAGAAGGTGAAGATAATTCTGAACAAGACAAATTAAAAAAAGAAGCTGTTGAAACTAAAAATCAAGCTGAATCTTTAATACATAGTGCAGAAAAAACACTAACTGATCTAGGTGAAAAAGCTGACGAAAAAATGAAAAAAGATGTTGAAAACTCTTTAGTAGAATTAAAATCAGCATTAGAGAGTGAAAATGTTGAAGATATAAAAACAAAGACATCCGATTTATCTAACGCACTTATGAAATTGGGTGAAGTTGCTTATAAAAATAGTGAAAATACTGCTGAGAGTAATACTTCAAATTCAAATGAAGAAATTAATAAAGAAGACAAAAAAAATGAAGACGTTGTTGACGCAGATTTTGAAGAAATAAAACCTGAAGACGATAAGAAAAACGCTTCTTAGTCCTATATTCAATAATGTCAAAAGATTATTATGATACTCTAAATATTTCTAAAAATGCTTCTGATTCAGAAATAAAATCAGCTTATAGAAAACTTGCGATGAAATATCATCCTGATAGAAATCCAGATGATAAAGCAGCCGAAGATAAATTTAAAGAAGTTAATGAAGCTTATGATGTTTTAAAAGATAGCCAAAAAAGGTCTGCTTACGACCAATTTGGACATTCTGCGTTTACCAGTTCAAATGGCGGCCAAGGTCAAAGCCAAGGTTTTGGTGGTTTCTCAAGTGGTTTTTCTGACATTTTTGAAGACATGTTTGGAATGGGAAGGGAACAAAATAAACAAGGACCTTCCTCTGGATCTGATCTTAGATATGATCTCTCTGTATCACTTGAACAAGCTTTTAAGGGTGACCAAATTGAGATTTCATTAAATCTACCAGCTCAATGTGACACTTGTGATGGTTCTGGTGCTAGCAAAGGTTCTAGGCCTGAAACATGTAATCAATGCGGTGGATATGGGAAAGTTAGGGCTCAACAGGGTTTTTTTACTATAGAAAGAACTTGCCCAAAATGTTCAGGTGTTGGAGAAATTATTAGCAATCCTTGTTCGAGATGTAGAGGTCAAGGAAGAGTAAATAAAAGCAAAAAATTATCAGTGAATGTTCCATCAGGAGTTGACAATGGAACAAGAATAAGATTAGCAGGTGAGGGTGAGGCTGGACAAAGAGGAGCAGATCCAGGTGATTTGTATATATTTATAGATGTTAAAACACATAAATTTTTTGAAAGAGATGGTAGAGATATTTTTATACAAGTTCCAGTTTCAACATTAGATGCAATTTTAGGGTGTGAAATTTTTGTGCCATGCATAGATGGAAAAAAAGCTAAATTATCAATTGCATCTGGTACTCAAACTGGAACTAGATTAAGAATGAAAGGTAAAGGAATGCCTGCGTTAAGAGGTGGGTCTAATGGTGATCAATATGTAGAAATTGTATTGGAAACTCCCGTAAATATATCAAAAAAACAACAAGATTTAATAAAAGAATTCATAAATTTAGGATCTGAGAAAAATATACCAAAAACTACTAAATTTAATAGAAATACATTTTAAAAGGAAATTTATGTCTGCAAAAATCTCAATACCAGGTGGAAATGGCAGAATGGGCAAAACTCTAATAAAAGAAATTATTGAAAATGAAAATTTAGAATTGGCAAATTCTTATTGTCTTCCAGATGAAAAAGAAAAAGGATTAGATTTAGGTACATTAGTAGGACATAACCCTATAGACAAAATATTGACTGATAATCTTTCGAGTATATTTGAAGACACTGATGTAATAATTGATTTTACTGTCCCAGAAGCCTCTATTTTGCATGTTGAAAAAGCAGCTACTTATGAAATTCCGATTGTTATTGGAACAACAGGGTTCAGTAACGAGCAATTTGATAAAATTAAATCATTTTCTAATAAAATACCAATTGTATATTCGGCAAATTTTTCAGTTGGAATAACAATAATGAAAAAGCTGATAAATGATGCAACTAAAAATTTAGGGTCTGATTGGGAAATTGAGATCTTTGAAGCCCACCATAATAAAAAAGTAGACTCACCATCAGGTACTGCGCTTCTTTTAGGTTCTGCAGCTGCTAAAGCTAGAGGCAAAAATTTAGATGATATAAAACAATTGTCTCGTGAAGGTATAATTGAAAAAAGAAAAAAAGATGAAATTGGTTTTTCTGTAGTTCGTGGAGGCAACGTTGTTGGAGAACATTCAATAAAATATTTTAATGGGGATGAAAGATTAGAAATTAATCATATAGCAAACGATAGATCAATTTTTGCCAAAGGTGCAATTAGAGCTGCAATATGGATATTAAATCAGAAACCAGGGTTTTTTACTTTGGATCACGTATTAAGGTAAATTTATTATTTAATTCTTCAACACACTTTTTTTTATCTAACTTGGATAGGATAGTTGAAGGTCGAATATCAAAGTATTTAAATATATAAGTTTTATCTTTATCTAAAAAAAACAAATCTAAATGGCAAGATTTTAAGTGGAATTGAAAGTTTTTAATTTTACCATGTTTTATTATTAAGCTTGCATTATTAAAAATTTTTAAAATGTTATATTCTTCAATGCCAATTTTTTTTTCTAGTAGTTTTTTATATGATGAGAGATTCAACAACAAAGATTTTTTAATTATACCCTTATCTTTATTATTAATCTTACTTTTTTTTAAACTATTTAACATAGGAGTGTTTTTTTTATTTTTCTTTTGTATTATTTTTGTTTCGTTTAACGAAGAAAAAAAAGCTTCGCTTGATGAAAAATCTATTTGATTTTGCCTAGTGCACCCATTCATGATTATTGAAAATAATAAAGTTAATAGAAAATACTTTTTCATCATTAGATTAATAGTTGCAGTATAAGAAATAGTCCACTACTTTAATTTGATGACAGCCCCTTTTTTAATATGCGTCGGTAATGCTATTGTAGACATTCTTGTAAAAGTAGAAGATTCTTTCTTAAAATCAAATGATTTAATTAAAGGCTCAATGTCTTTAGTTAACAATGAAGAATTCGATAATATATTTTCAAAAATAAGTGAGTATAAAATAGAATCTGGAGGAAGCGCTGCAAATACAGCTGTTGGATACTCGTCTTTTGGTGGAAATGCAATCTTTTTTGGTTCTATAGGTAAAGATAATTTCGGATTAAGTTTTCAAAAGGATCTTAATGATATAGGAATACAGTTTTTATCGAGTGAAGATAACTTATTAGATGCAAAAACATCAAAAAGTTTAGTATTAATTTCACCAGATGGTGAAAGAACAATGTGTACATTCTTAGATGCAAGTACTTCTTTGTCGTTAAAAAATTTTAACCAATCTATATTTAAAAATAATAATATTTTATATCTCGAAGGTTATTTATTTGACAAAATTCAAACTAAACAAGCAATGATAGATCTTTGTAAAATTGCGCAGAAAAAAAACGCTCTTATATGTCTTTCTTTATCAGATAGCTTTTGTGTAGAAAGACATAAAGATGAATTTATTTCATTAATAAAAAATTATGTGAATATCTTATTTGGTAATCATCAAGAAATTGAAGCTCTTTTAAATGGACAAGCACAAGAAAAAATAAGTTCTATAGTGGAAATTGCTGTAGTTACTAATGGTCCAAATGGAGCAAATATAATCAAATCAAATAATTCAATTTTTATTCCTCCTATAGATGAATTAGATGTCCTTGACACAACTGGAGCAGGTGACTTATTTGCCGCAGGATTTTTGTTTGGATTTTCAAAAAAATTAACATTAGATAACTGTGGAAAACTTGCAACTAAAAGTGCTTCACACATAATAAAGCAATATGGCGCAAGGCCAGTAGAAAGTTTATCAAATTTGTTAATAACTTAAAGTGAATTATATGTTGAAATACATGCTGAATTAACGATATCTGAAACAGAAGCGCCCATTTGTACAATTTGAAAAGGATTATTCCCTCCAATCATTATTGGTCCAATTACAGATAAATTTTCCATTTTTTGTAAAAGTTTAAATGAAATATTTGCCGAGTAAAGATCAGGCATAATTAATACATTTGCTGGACCAGACAATTTACAAAAGGGGTAATTTTCTTTGATCAAATTGTAATCAAGCGCAACTTCAGCTGTCATTTCACCATCAAATTCAAATGAAACTTTCTTGTCTTCTAATATTTTAAGACATTCATTAATTGTCTGAGTATTTGATCCAGGAGGATTTCCAAAATTAGAGTATGATAAAATAGCGACTTTGGGAATATATCCTAATTTTTCTGCATTTTGCGCGACACCAATTGCAATGTTAGCTAATTCAATACTAGACGGTTTTTGATGGATATTTACATCACCAATAAAAATTGTTTTTTGTTTAGATACAACAATTGACATTGACAAATACTCACTTTTTTCCAAAGATTCTATTACTTTTGTAATATCATCAAAACATCTGTTAAAAGGTCTCGTGAAACCCGTTACCATCGCGTCTGCATCTTTTGAAGCAACCATGGATGCTGCAAAAACATTTCTGTCTTGATTAACTAATTTTTGACAATCCCTTCTAAGATGACCTTTTCTATGAAGAAGTGAATATAAGGTATCGATGTATTGTTCATTTTTATTACTTATTCTTGCATTAAAAATTTCAAGATTTTCAACACCATCTAAATTTAATTTTTTCATATTCTCTTTAATAATTGTTTCTCTGCCAATTAATATTGGAAGCCCAAAACCTGAATTGTAAAATGTAAGGGCTGCACGAATTACATTTTCAGATTCTCCCTCAGCAAATACAATTTTCTTCTTTTTATTAGTAATAGTTCTTTTAATTGGCTCTAAAATTGATGCTATAGGATTAATTCTTTCAGTTAATTCGCTTTTGTATTTATCAAAAGAATCTATTTTTTTTTGAGCAACACCACTATCTAATGCAGCTTTTGCAACTGCAAAAGAGACTCTTGATATAAGCCTAGGGTCAAAAGGTGCAGGAATTATATAATCTTTTCCATAATGAAGATTCTGACCACTATAAGCTTTGTTTACTTCATCTGGAACATCCTCTCTAGCTAATTTTGCTATGGCATCTGCTGCAGCAATTTTCATTTCTTCATTTATTTTTACTGCTCGGACGTCCAAAGCACCTCTAAATATATAGGGAAAACCAAGAACGTTATTTACTTGATTAGGATAGTCAGATCTTCCTGTTGCAATTATAGCATCATCTCTCACTTCTTTGATTTCTTCGGGCATAATTTCTGGAGTTGGATTTGCCATTGCAAATATTATAGGATTTTTAGCCATTGATTTAACCATTTTTTTGTTAACGGCTCCCTCTACAGATAAACCTAAAAATGCATCTGCATCTATTAATGCATCTGCAAGGGAACGAGCTTTTGTTTTAACTGCGTGCCCAGATTTCCATTGATTCATGTTTGAATCACGTCCTTGATATATTACACCTTGTCTGTCAACCAAAATTACATTGTCATTTCTTGCGCCCATTGCTTTAATCAATTCAACGCATGCTATTGAAGCTGCGCCAGCACCATTTACAACAAATTTGGTGTCTTGTATTTTTCTTTGGGTGAGATCTAATGCATTAATTATCCCTGCAGCTGTTATTATTGCAGTTCCATGTTGATCATCATGGAAAACTGGGATATTTAATTTTTCTTTTAGTTTTTCTTCTATAATAAAACAATCTGGGGCTTTTATATCTTCTAGATTTATTCCTCCAAAACTAGGTTCTAGATTTGCCACAGTTTCTACAAATTTATCTATATCATCTGTATTCACCTCTAGATCAATTGAGTCTACATCAGCGAATTTTTTGAATAAAACAGATTTACCTTCCATTACTGGTTTGGAAGCCAAGGCTCCGATATTACCAAGTCCTAAAACTGCAGTTCCGTTAGATATTACAGCAACCAAATTTCCTTTTGTGGTATAATCATATGCCGTTTCAGGATTCTTCTCTATTTCTAAACAAGGTATAGCAACACCTGGAGAGTATGCTAATGATAGATCTTGAGCACTATTTAATTGTGTTGAAGGAATAATCTCTAATTTACCTGGCTTTCCATTTTTATGATAATCTAAGGCATCCTTTTTTTGATTTATATTTTCGCCTGACATAAAAGATCTCCTTTAATTAATGTAAAAAATAAAATAAAATCTTAATATGATTTAGTTAAAAATCATACAAATAAATTGTTTTTAGTACTTTTTGAATAGGGATAGTTGTGAGATTAAGAGACGTTGAGGATGTTAGTAAGTTAACACCTGCAATGCAACAATATGCAAATTTAAAAAAAAATAATGAGAGCTCTCTGCTTTTTTTTAGAATGGGAGATTTTTATGAGTTATTTTTTGACGATGCAATTATTACAGCTAAAGAATTAAATATAACCCTCACAAAAAGAGGAAAGATTTTGAATGAAAGTATTCCAATGTGTGGAATACCATTTCATGCTGCAAATAATTATGTTCCAAAATTAGTAAAAAAAGGTTTTGAGATAGCAATTTGTGAGCAAACAAGCTCTCCAGAAGAAATGTCTTTAAAAGGTATTAAAGGACCTTTAACTAGAGAAGTGACAAGAATTATTACACCAGGAACATTAATTGAAGAAAATCATTTAGAAAGTGAACAATATAATTTTTTGGGTTGTATTTTTATAGATAAATTAAATTTTTCCATATCATGGCTTGATGTATCAACTGGATCTTTTACATCTAATACTTTTAAATACAAAACAGAGCAAGAGTTAAGCTATAAAATAGAAAATGTTTTAAATAAGATTTCAATTTCTGAGTTATTAGTATCTGATAAAGAAATCCGAAGTCTAGAATATTTAAAGGTAAAAATTAAAAAGATAAGTGATATTTATTTTACTTTCAATGAGAATGTTAAAAGATTGAAGGATCATTTTGGAGATAAGAACTTCAATAAAAAAATTGAAAAAATACAAATAATCGCATGTGGAGTTTTATTATATTATTTAAGACATACTTTCAAACAAGATTTGCCTCAGTTAAAAGATATTAAAACTGAACAAGACATACCTTTTTTAGAAATTGATAAATCAACCATGTCTTCTTTAGAGATCATATGCACAATTAATGGTGAAAAAAATAATAGCTTATTAAACGTAATTAATAAAACATTGACAGCATCAGGATCAAGACTCATTAAAGAGAGGTTGTTAGCACCTTCTAACAATAAAGATGAAATTATTAGAAGGCAAAAAATTGCTGAGTTTTTATATATAAACAAAACTTTTAAAGAGAAAATAAAAAATTATTTAAACAAAATTAATGACTTTGAGCGATCTTTATCAAGAATTTCTCTTAATACTATTAATGCTAAAGAATTATTAGTATTAGCTGAAAATTTAAAAACAACATTAGATATTAAATCTGAGATTTATAATTTTAAAAATTGTGATAGGTTTATTAAATTCCTCTCAGAAAAAATTAAAATAAATGAAGATCTTATTTTTGAAATTTTAAAAGCTATTAAAAAATCTGTCTTACACGAAAACAAAGACAATGATTTTATTAATAGAGGTTATAGTAATGAGTTAGATAAAGTTAAAGATATTCAAAACTCGTCTGGGGATAAAATAATTGAATTTCAATTGAAATATATAACACTAACTAAAATTAATTCGTTAAAAATAAAGTATAATAAAGTATTGGGATACCATATAGAGATAAGAACAAATCATTTAGATAAAATTAATTTATTTGATCAATTTATTCATAGGCAAACAACTGCTCAAACAGTTAGGTATACAACTAAGGAATTGTTAGATCTAGAAATAAAGATTAATCAAGCTAATAAATTAATTAACGAGTTAGAAATAGATTTTTATCTAATTCTTAAAAAGCGGATTTTAGAAGAAAAGCAAAATATATTTCAAATGTCAGATTTTATAGCCCAATTAGATATTGCTAATATGACAGCGGATCAGAAATTGTTTAATAATTATAATATTCCAAAAATTATAGATGGAAGGAAATTATTTATAAAAAAAGGAAGACATCCAGTTGTAGAAGAAACATTACCATTGGTATCAGATTATACGCCAAATGATTGTCAATTAGATGATGGTAATATTTGGTTAATCACGGGTCCAAATATGGCAGGAAAATCAACATTTTTAAGACAGAATGCAATAATTATAATTTTGGCACAAACTGGTTTATTTGTACCAGCTGAAAAAGCTGAAATAGGATTAGTAGATAAAATTTTTTCAAGAGTTGGTGCGTCCGATAATCTTAGCCAAGGACAATCAACATTTATGGTAGAGATGATGGAAACAGCTTCAATATTGAATAGAGCTACTGAGAAATCTTTTATTATTTTTGATGAAGTAGGTAGAGGAACATCAACCTACGATGGATTAGCTATTGCTTGGGCTATTCTTGAGTATTTGCTTGAGAAGTTAAAAGCTAAGGTTCTATTTGCAACTCATTACCATGAATTGACATCGTTTAACAAAAAATCAAGACAAATCAAAAATTATAAAATGGAAATCAAAGAATGGAATAATGAAATAATTTTTTTATATAAAATTTTACAAGGCGAAGCTAACAAGTCTTATGGTTTAGAAGTGGCAAAATTAGCAGGATTACCAGATGATTTAATATTAAAAGCAAATGAAATCTTAAATAGTTTTGAAGAAAAAAAATACTCAAAAGATCTAAAAGATTCAAATAGTGCAAACAAAGAAAAAAATGAGGTTTTACTTGAAAGTTATATAAACAATTTAGATTTGAATAAAATGACACCCTTAAATGCTTTAGAAACGTTATTTGATATCCAAAAATTATCAAAATCAAAAATTAATAATAAATGTTAAACTTAAGCTATTCTGATTTAAAAAATTTATCATGGGTTAATTGGTTAGATCCTTTAAGGCAAGTAAATCAAAATTTTGATCAAAAAGTTTTTGAAGAAATAGGATTTGATAAAATTAAATTAAATATAACTCGAGACAAAATTATAAAAAATTTATCTTCTCAATTATTCAATAAAAGAGAGTTTTTAAAAGAAATTTTTGAAAAAGATTCAAACGGTATAAATTATGTTGGCTTAAATACAAAGCTCACAGATAATTTGATAATAAGTCTGTTTAACTATTTAAAAAATACTAATGATAATAAAAATTTTAACGATGTATTAATCTTGACATTAGGAGGTTATGGCAGAGGCGAATTAGCCCCAAAATCTGATATTGACTTACTTTTTATAGTAAAGGATAAAAAGTTAAGTAAAATTAAATCAAATCATTCAGAAAAATTAATTCAGGAAATTCTTTATTTTTTATGGGATCTAGGTTTTTCAGTTGGTCACTCAACTAGAACAGTTAATCAAATATTTGATTATGCAAAGGAAGATATTACTTTTTTGACCAGTTTAATAGATCATAGATTTTTGATTGGAAACGAGGAATTGTTTGAAAGTTTTCAAAAAACTTATCAAATTTTTACAAAAAATTATAACACTTTTGAATTTATCAAAAATAAATTAATTGAGGCAGATCAAAGACATAAAAAATTTGGTTCATCTAGATTTGTAATTGAACCAAACGTTAAAGAGGGGAAAGGTGGAATTAGGGATATTCAAACTTTAATTTGGATATCAAAATTTGCTTATAATTCAAAAAATATTTTTCACTTGCTTGAAAGTGGATTTTTTCTAAAAAAAGAACTCTATATATTGTCTAATTCTTATAAGTTTTTAATTTCAACTAGGTGTTATTTACATCTTTTATCTAAAAGAGAAAATGACAATTTGGATATCGAATCACAAATTGAAATATCTAAGCTTATTCGATTTAGACAAAAAGAATTTCAAAGACCAGTAGAAAGATTTATGAAAAGATATTATATAGCAGCCAAAAATATTGGTAGTTTAACAAGAATCTTTTTTTCAGTAATCGAAGATAATTTTAAAAAATCAATTAGATTCAATTTTTTTTTCCGTAAAAGCGTTAATCTAGAAAAGCCATTTATTTTTAAAAGAAAAAAAATAGCAATAGAGGAAAAATCTTTTATTTTGAATAAGCCTGAAATTTTAATTGAAATTTTTTACATATCACATTTTAAAAATTTAGAAATACATCCAGAAACTCTTAGGTTACTGTCAGATTGCAGCAAATTAATAAGAAAAAAACAAGTTATATCAAAAAGAAGTAATAAATTATTTTTAGAAATAATTTCTAGTGAGAAAAATCCTAGAAAAATTTTACGATTAATGAATGACACAAATGTTTTAGGAAATTTTATACCTGAATTTAAGAAAATAATTGGTTTAATACAACATGATATGTATCATCATTACACAGTTGATGAACATACTTTTTTTGCAATTAGTAATGTTTATGAATTAAAAAATGAGTGTTTAAACTCTGGAACAGAATTAGCAAGCAAATTAATATTTGAAATAGATAGATTTGAATTACTAACTGTTTCTCTATTTCTTCATGACATAGCAAAAGGCTTAAAAGGAGATCATTCTATAAATGGTTCTAAAATTGCAAAAAGTTTATGCCCTAGATTGGGTCTGAATAATGATGAAACTGAAATTGTCTCATGGTGCGTGCTCAATCATCTTTATCTTAGTGAAACAGCATTTAGATATGATTTAAATGATAAAAAAATAATTGAAAAAAGTACAAAAAAAATTAATACAATTGAAAAATTAAATTTACTTTTTGTTCTGACTGTGTGCGATATAAAAGCTGTTGGACCTGGAGTTTGGACTGATTGGAAAGGTAGTCTTCTTATCGAATTATACAATAAAATTAAGGTTAATTTAGTTTCTAAAGAAGTAAAAAAAATACCTTTAAAAAAAGAAAAAAAATCAGATTGTTTATTTAATGAGATACGAAATTTAAATATTTTAAAAAATGATGAAGCTCAAAATTATATAATTAATTTTCCAGATAATTATTGGCAAATGTATGATTTAAAACAAATGTTAGATCAAGTAAGGTTATTTAAAAAAATGCTAGCTTCAAAAGCTAAATTTATTTTTAATATTTACAATCATTTAAATTCAAACGTATCAGAATTGATTGTAATTGCCCCTGATAATTTTGGACTATTTTCTCAGATATCAGGGATATTATCATCGAGTAATGTTAACATAATATCTGCTAAAATAATTACAAGATCTGATGGTTTTGCAATTGATTATTTTGTAATAAATAACAAAATGGACAAGGCAATTTTAGAAAAGAATATTCAGCAAAAAATTTTTAAAAAACTCAAAGATGGTCTTGAGGGAGTTTATGATTTTGAAATTGAGTTAGAAAAAAGGTTTAATGAATCTCCTTCAAAAATAAAAAAAATAAAGGCTCCCATTAGAGTTTATATAGACAACGATACAAGTGATGATTTTACTATTTTAGAAGTAAATTGTAAGAATGCACCAGGAGTTTTATTTAAAATTACTCAAAGCATATCGAAGTTAAATTTACAGATATACAATGCTTCTATTTCAACTTATGGAACAAGAGTTACAGATATTTTTTATGTCAAAGATTTGTTTGGTCAAAAAATTATTGATGAAATAAAAATGAAACAAATTAAAAACAATCTATTAGAAGTGCTAAACAAAAATTAATGAGTAAAAAAAATAATAAAAGATGATAAAATTTTTTATAAAAGGTTTTAGAGTTAATGCTTTATTAACAATTTTAAGTAGAATAACAGGATTTATAAGAGATATTGTTTTAGCATTTTTTTTGGGAGCTGGAATAGCATCTGATATCTTTTTTATTTCATCTAAATTACCAAACTTGTTTAGAAGAATTACAGCAGAAGGTGCAATGACATCTTCATTTTTACCCATATATTCTAAACTCTTACATCAGGATAAATCAGACAATGCACAAAAGTTTTCTGCAATAATTTGTTTCTTTTTAATTATCTTTTTATCAATTCTTATAATCCTTTTTGAAATTTTCATGCCTTTTTTTATTAAAATAATTGCGCCTGGTATTATAAATTATAAAAATATTTTTGATGATATTGTAATGTTATCAAGATTCACAATTATTTTTTTACCATTTATTTCTATGACTGCCTTTTTTGGAGCAATGCTCAATGCATCTGGCAGGTTTTTTTATTTCGCTTTTACACCGATTATTTTTAATTTATGTATTATTGTTTCCTGCTTTTATATACATGATGCGTTGAAAATAAAATCTCTACCACTTGCTGTAGCAATGCCAATATCTGGTTTCATTCAATTATGTTTTATTTATTATTTTGTTAAAAAATTTAATTTAATCACAAAAGTTTTTTATAAAATATCTAATTTAAAACAAAATAATTTTAATAAATTTAAAAATAATACTTCTGATACTCTTAAAAGATTTTTCCCAGCAGTACTTTCAGGTGGTGTGTTTCAAATTAATATTTTAGTTGATACAATATTGGCTACTATTGTTGGTTTTGGTGCTGTTTCTTTTTTATATTATTCAGATAGGATCATTCAATTACCTTTAGGAATTATTGGTGTATCTCTAGGAACTGTTTTATTATCATCAATTTCTCATCCCAAAGTAGTTAACGATAATAAAAAAATTTCTGATCAATTAATTATAGCAATTAAAATTTCATTATATTTTGGAGTTCCATCAATGGTAACTCTACTTTTCTTTTCGGAGTTTATAATTACCAGTTTGTTTGAAAGAGGTAGCTTTGATCAAGCATCAAGCAAATCAGTTGCACTAGCACTAACAATGTATTCTCTAGGATTACCATTTGTTATGATTATAAAATGTTTTCAATCAGTTTTTATAGCAACTGGAGAAATGAAGAAAATTTTGTATATTTCAATTTTGCAATTAATTACTAATTTCATATTATCAATTATTTTAATGAAATATTTATTACACGGAGGTATTGCCTTAGCAACCTCAATTTCAACAGTATTATCGTTTACGATTTATTTATTTTATGTTTTAAAAAATAAAAAACTAATTTTTTTGTCAGTTAATTCAAAAAATTACACAAGTTCAAAGAATGTATTATTTTATTTTGTAAAAATATCAATTTTATCATTTGTAATGATTTTTGTTTTATACTTGTTTCAAATTATGACAGATTATAATTCTGGCATAATTTATCTTTCAATCTTTACAAGCATAGGCATTTTATTTTATATATTTATAACTTATATAACTAAACAAATTCCAAATGAGTTATTTTCAAAATTAAAATTATAAATACTTATGTTAAAATCTAAACAACCTTCAAAAAGAATTTTCTCAGGAATTCAGCCTACTGGTAACCTTCATATTGGGAATTATTTAGGAGCAATTAAAAATTGGATTAATCTACAGGAAGAAGATGATTGTATTTATTCAATTGTTGATCTGCATGCAATGACAGTTCCAAACAATTTATTGGATATAAAAAATTCAACTTTAGAAGTAGCAGCTGCAGTAATTGCTTCTGGAATTGACCCAAAAAAATCTATTCTTTTTAATCAATCTAACGTTCCTCAACATACTGAGTTAGCATGGATTTTTAATTGTATTGCCAGAATAGGATGGCTTAATAGAATGACACAATTTAAAGAAAAAGCGGGCAAAAAAAAAGATAATGCTACTGTTGGTTTATTTAGTTACCCAGTACTTATGGCAGCGGATATATTATTGTATAAAGCTACACATGTTCCGGTTGGTGAAGATCAAAAACAACATTTGGAGTTAACACGCGATATAGCAAGTTCTTTTAACACAACATTTAATAAGTCTCTTGATAAAGATTTTTTTCGTTTGCCAGAACCCATCATTCTAGGGCCTGCAAAACGAATTATGAGTTTGAGAGATGGTAAAAATAAAATGAGCAAATCGGATATTTCTGATGGTTCAAGAATTAATTTGATGGATGATAAAGATGAAGTTCATTTAAAAATTAGAAAAGCTAAAACAGATCAATATCCTATTCCTGACAATATTGAAGATTTAGATAATAGACCAGAAGCACTTAACTTAATTAATATATATGCTTCATTCTCAAATAAAAGCGTTAAAGAAATACTTCAACAATTTTCAGGAAAAGGTTTTGCTCAATTCAAGGAATCCTTGTCAGATTTGATAATAAATGACATAAGTCCAATTACTAAAGAAATGAAGCATTTAATGAACAATAAAGATGAAATTATAAAAATACTTATTGATGGATCATGTAAAGCTCAAGAAATAGCAAATGAAGTATTAATTGACATAAAAAAAATTATTGGTATTAACTTTAAATATTGATAAATCAACTTTGAACATATATATCTATACATATGTTTATACAGACTGAAGAGACACCTAATCCTAATACTTTAAAGTTTATCCCCGGTGTTCAGGTTTTAAAAGAAGGCACAGTTGAATTTAAAGATAATGTCTCAGCTAGGTCTTCAAATTTAGCAAGTTTAATATTTAGTATTAATGGCGTAGAGAGAGTTTTTCTAGCTACTGAATTTGTATCTGTTACAAAGACTAATAAAGATAATTGGGAAATTTTAAAGCCATTAATCTTGACAGCAATCATGGATCATTATGCCAGTGGAAAACAAGTTATTGAAATAAATCAAAATAATACTAGTGAATCTACGGATGAAGATACTGAAGTTGTTAAACAAATTAAGGAACTTATTGATCAAAGAGTTAGGCCCGCAGTTGCTATGGATGGAGGCGATATCTCTTTTTGTTCTTTCGAGGATGGTGTAGTTACGCTTCAAATGAAAGGGGCTTGCGCTGGATGTCCGTCAAGTACAGCTACTTTGAAGATGGGTATTGAAAATATGTTGAGACATTATATACCAGAGGTTTTAGAAGTTAAAGCTGCAGATCTGTGAGATTTAGAAATAATACCTTATTAACATTTTTAGCGTTTCTTTTATCAATATTAGGTTTGATAGGCCCTGGTTTTTGGGATATTAAATCTCCAAATCCAATAAAATATGAAAATAATCATTTAACAAAAGCTACATTAGGTTTAAGGTTTAATCCTAATGATATAGATTTAGATAATAAATTTAAAAATTCAAGAATATCATCTAAAAATTATTTTGGAAAAGAAATTGCGATTGCATGGTCTAAAAATTTTATTGATCAAATAAAAATTGAACCAAGAATTCCGAGAATATATTTTACTCAGTTGCCAAGTGATTTAAATACATATGAAATAAATGATAAGAAAAAAATTTTTATTAGTATTATGCTTCCTTTATTATTAAAAGGGAACGAAAAAGTTTCTATTGAAAGATCAAATTTAATAATGTTTTTTAAAAAAGAAAATTTTAAGAAGTTAAAAATATTTTGCAAAAAATATAAAATTAAAACTATTGATTGTAATAATATAAATTCTTTAAATAACGCTAAATTAAAAACTTTACAAAAAAATTTATTAAATAGAGTAAACGTTTTTCCAATATCCATGATGTTAGCCCAAGCTATTGTTGAAAGTGGTTGGGGAGGATCAAGATTTGCCCAAAAAGGTAATGCCCTTTTTGGTCAATGGACATGGGATAAAAAAAAGGGAATTTCTCCAACCGGTATTGATAGACCAAGTTTTGCTGTAAAAAGTTTCAAAAACTTGCAAGATTCTGTTGATGCTTATATTCTAAATTTAAACACACATCCTGCATACTCAAAATTAAGAAATTACAGAGAACTAATTCGTAAGCCTCTAAACTTCGAAGGGCATAAATTTTCAAGATATCTTGACAAGTATGCAATAATTGGCTTTGAGTACGTAAAGAAAATAAATTTTATGATTAAAAAAAATAATTTAGAAAAGTTTAATTCATTAAGTTTTAAATTAGAAAATTAATAATTTTCTACTTAGTTACGAATTGTTTTCCAAACCATCTCCATCTGTCATCTTTAGCTGCCATTGTACAGTTTATTCTTCCTCTAGCATTAGGGAACTTTTCTTCTAATCTTACTTCTATTCTAAATTTACCAATTCTTTTAGTATTTGTAATAATACCATTACTTGCAAAACATCTAACGGCTCTCATTGGTTTGATTTCAGAACTGAGAGTAAATCCAAAATCTGGAGGATTTATTTTAAGAAAATTATTCTCAGGGCTTATATCTTTAATAATGATTGGTAGTGCATTAATAGCAAGTTTTAATCTTGTTAAATCTCCATAATTTTCATTCATAGCAAATCTTGGTAGCTCAAAAATTCCTGAAGATATATGTGCAACACCTGAATGTTGTCCAAAGGCTGCTTCAAATCCAGACCCTTTAACAATTTCTAAAGTTTTATTATCATATTCTCCATAAGGATAGGCAAATAATTTAGGCTTAAATCCTAATTCTTTTATGAAACGCTTGTTAGAATACTCAATCTCATTTAATATTTGTTTACTACTTAATCTATGCAAATGAGGATGTGATTTTGTTTGACTTCCAATTAAAATACCATTGTCAACTAATTCTCTGATTTGATCCCAATTCATGTAATTTGAAAAATTATTATCAATCACATCAGTGGAAATAAACAATGTAAAAGGCAGATTTAGTTTTTTTAAAATTGGCCAAGCTTTAGTATACACAGATAAATATGCATCATCAATAGTAATAGAAACAGTCCTATCTTTTAAATTAATTTCGCCCTGTAAACCCTTTACAACTTTATCAAGCCTAATTACGTTATATTTGTCTTTAACTAATTCATTTGTATGAGAAATAAACTGTTCTATTGTTGTATTTGTAGTTGGATACTTACTTTCACCAAATCTGTGATACATCAAAATATTTGCATGATTAATTTTTTCTAAAAATTTATCTTCAGAAAACGAAATATTTGGAGTAAATAAATATATAAAAATAAAATTAAAAATTAATAAGGTTTTTGAATTAAATTGAGAATTTATCATGGAAAGTATTAATAAAAATTCCTTAATTATATTTGGCTATTCTGAAATATTGACATTAGCATTAGTTGTTAATTCAAAAATAGACAAAGTCAAGAAATTTAATATCTTTGAAGATGATAATGAGGATAAATTTTTTAAGGTTATATCAATATTTATTTCAAACAAGATATATTTTAATAGTGTGTATTATAGTTGTGGTCCTGGAGGGTTTACAATTATTAGGAAAATCATTTCTTGCGTTAAAGCTCTAAATTTTAAAGATTTTTCTAATACAAAATTTATAGGTTTAAATAATTTATTTATTATTGCTTGTCATTTAAATTACAAATGTAAAATAAGTGATCAAGGATATATTATTTCAATTTTAAATCACTCTGGAGATAAGATGGCTCAAATTTATCAAAAGAAAAAAAATTCTTCTTTTTTGCTCCAAAAGTTGTCAGATATAAAAAATATCGATTTAGATTTAATAGAAAATTATTTAAAAACTTTTAATTTATCTATACAAAATGTTCATGTTGGATATTTAGGTGCAAACCCAAATCTTGTTTCATTTTTTAAAAATATTGAAATAGTTGAAGGATCTAAGATTCTTGAAACCATTATTCAAATATCTTTTTTGGTTGAAAATAATAAAATAAGTCAAACTGATTTTAAAAATTTTTTTGAAGAAAAATTTGATCCTCTTTATGGAAAGTCACCATCAACTAATTAATATGTGTAAAATATCTAAAATTACAGTAAAAGATTTACCTAAAATAAACGAATTAGAAAATCAGTTAAATTTGAATAAAACTAAATTAAATTTTTTTAATCAAACATTATCAAATGAAAATTTTAGATTTATTAAATTAGTTTTAGAAAAGCAAATTATAGGTTTTTTACAATTCTCTTTGAATAAAAGTGACTGTGATATAATTTCAATTGGTGTTCTTCAAAAATTTCAAAATATGGGTTATGGTAAACTATTAATAGAATATCTGATAAGTTTAAATTTAAAAAACATTTTTGTAGAAGTGTCTTCAAATAATATAAATGCGATAATGTTTTATCATAGTTTAAATTTCTTAAAAATTGGTTTAAGAAAAAATTATTATAAGAAGCAAAAGTCTGATGCAATTCTATTAAAATTAGAAAATGTCAATTAATTGTAACTTACATTTAATAAAATTGTAAAATTGATGATTAAATATATTATATGCAAAATTTAGCCTTATTAAATCAAATTGTTAAGACAAAGAAAACGATGTCTTCTATAATTAGAAAAAAAAGAATAATTAAAAAAATTAAAAGTGAATTTGAATCAATAATTTTTAAAAATTTTACAATCAAAATTGCAGAATCTAATTTTGAAATTAAAAAAGCTCAATCATTAAGATACAAAATTTTTTTTAAAGAAAAAAAAATCAAGAAAAAAAGTTTTAAATTTTTATTACAAAGAGACTACGATTTTTATGATAAAATATCTGATCATTTAATAATAATCGATAATAATCGAGAAATTAGAGATAATGTAATAGGAACCTACAGGTTATTAAGAGGAAATTGTGCAAAGTTATATAGAGGATTTTATACAGAACAAGAATTTGATATATCAAATTTAAAGAAGAATTTTTCTAGTAAAGACATTTTAGAGCTTGGTCGTTCATGCGTTCACCCTCAATATCGATCTGGTATTATATTAAAATTACTATGGCAAGGAATATCAAATTACATTAAAATGTATAAAATTAAAATTTTAATGGGATGCGCTAGTTTTCATGGAACTAACCCGAGTAAATTTAAGGACGAGTTTTCTTTATTATATGAAAGCTATAGGTTGCCAGAAGATTATGATGTTAAATCACTTCAAAGCAACGAAATTTCATTTAATAAAAACATTAACCACTCGACTACATTAAATAAGCTACCTCCATTAATAAAAGGTTATTTAAGAGCGGGTGGAATGGTTAGTGAAAATTTTTATATAGATACGGAATTTGAAACAATTGATTATTGTGTAATAATGTTAACTGAAAAAATTGTTAGTCGTTACCAGAATAAATTTTTAAATTAATATGAGTAATAATTGTCTAAACTAAATTTCGTAAAAATAAATTTTGTTGATAAAGGAATTTTTTATCTTAAATTTTTTATTTTTGTTTTTTTAACTATATTTCTAATTTTTTTAAAAACTCTTTTACAATTTGTTTCAAAAAAAGCAAGTCAAAAAATAGTTCAAATTTTCCATAAATTACTTTTGTGGCTAATAAATATAAATGTTGAGGTCGTAGGGAAAAGTAATCTAAATAATGTACCAAAACTCTATGTATCAAATCATCTTTCATATCTGGATATTCCTGTCTTAGGATCCACACTAAATGGAAGATTTATTGCAAAAAATGAGATTTCTAATTGGCCAATTTTTGGTTATTTATCCAAGGTGGGTAATACGATATTTATTAATAGAAATTTAAGATTTTTGAAAAGAAATAAATCAATAATTTATGATTTTATCTCTAAAGGGCATAGTATTATTTTATTTCCAGAAGGGACTACATCTGACGGGATAAGAGTTCTTAAATTCAAGTCAAGTTTACTAACTTCTTTGGAACAAAAAAATATTTTGATTCAACCAATTGTAATTAATTATACAAGTATAAATGGAATGCCTTTAAATAGATGGTTAAAACCTATTATTGCTTGGTACGGTGATATGGATTTAAAACCTCATTTAATTAATGTCTTAAAATTATTTTCAATTAAAGCTAAAATAACATTTTTACCACCTATTAATGGAAAAGATTTTACAAATAGAAAAGATATGACTTATACCTTACATCATGCTATTGATAATTTTTATTAAACTGAGTTTAACAAAAGTTTATAAAATTATTTTATATTATGAAAAAATTATTTATTAAAACATATGGTTGTCAAATGAACTTCTATGATAGCGATCATATGTCTAATTTGTTAAATGGTCATGGTTATGAAACATCTGAAGACATTAAAGAAGCTGATTTAGTAATATTAAATACATGTCACATTAGAGATAAAGCAGCTGAGAAAATGTATTCTGATTTAGGAAGAATAAAAAAAATTTACGAAAATAATGATTTAATTAAACCAATTATTGCTGTTGCTGGCTGTGTTGCACAAGCAGAAGGAAAAGAGATTACAAAAAGATCACCATGGGTAGATTTAGTGGTTGGCCCACAAGCTTATACAGATCTTCCCAAATTGCTTAAAAAGATAAACGAAAATTCAAAGAAAAAAGAAATAAATTTAAAATTTCCTGAAATTCCAAAATTTGACCTTCTTAACTTTGATAAAAAAGTTGGTAAAGTGTCAGATTTTGTAACAATACAAGAAGGTTGTGATAAATTTTGTTCTTTTTGTGTTGTTCCTTTTACAAGAGGTCCAGAATATTCAAGGTCAAGAAAATCTATATTAGATGAGGTTAAAATAATGGCTCAAAATGGGGTTAAAGAAATTATATTACTTGGTCAGAATGTAAACGCTTGGAAAGATAATACTAATTTAAGTAAAGCTTATACCTTAGGAAACTTGATAGAAGATATTGCAAAAATCGATGAAATTTTATCTATACGTTATACTACATCACATCCTCTTGATATGGATCTAGAATTAATAAAAGCGCACAAAAACGTTGATAAACTTATGCCTTATTTACATCTGCCGATACAATCAGGGTCCGATAATATCTTAAAAAAAATGAATAGAAGACATACTGCTAGTGAATATTTGAAAATAATTGAATTGGTAAGAAAAAATTGTGAGAATATTGCGATTTCATCAGACTTTATTGTAGGTCATCCAGGTGAAACTAATGAGGATCATAAAAAAACATTAGACATTATAAATGAAGTTCAGTTTGCAAGTTCATATTCTTTTATGTACTCAGAAAGACCAGGGACAAAATCATCAGAATTTGGAGAAATCGTTGACAACAATATTAAGAAAATTAGGCTTCATCAAATTCAAAATACACTTAACTATTATCAATTAGCTTTTAATAAAAATATGGAGGGTTTAAAATTCCCTATTTTAATTACAGATAAAAACAAAAACAATCAGTTTTTGGGTAGGTCTCCTTATAATCAAACTGTTTATATTAATGAAGAAAACTTGCCAGTTAAAAAACATCATGAAAAATTAATTGGATCTATGTTAAATGTTAAAATTATTAAATCAAATCAGAATAGTCTATTAGGTTCTTTTACTAAAAATGCTTAAAACAAAGGCTCAAAATCTTAAATCATTTAGTCATAGAAACCTTTTGCAAGTTGAATTGATTTTTAATTCTAATGATGACTTAAATACATTACTTGGCGAAAATTCTAAAAACATAGATAAGCTTAATGAGATTATAGATGTAGAGATTACTTTTTTTGGAAATAAGTTACTTATTGTTGGAAAAAAGCATAACGTTGAATTAGCTGAAGATTTGATAAATAGAGTTTATGATATATTATTATTAAATAAAAATAATGTTCAAAGTATGGATTTTTCGATTTTTGAATCTGAGTATAAAATGTTAAAAAATAAAAATTCTGTTGATACATCTTCAAAAGTATTAAACTCAATAGATACATGGAAAAAAACTATTTACCCTAAAAGTGATGGTCAAAATAAATATATACAAGCTGTTAATGAATATGATGTAATATTCGGTCTTGGCCCTGCTGGTACGGGCAAGTCTTATTTAGCTGTTGCAAAAGCTGTACAGTCTTTAAAAAAGGGTCTTATTGATAAAATAATTTTATCTAGGCCTGCTGTAGAAGCAGGAGAGAATTTAGGTTTTTTACCTGGTGATATGAAAGACAAAGTTGATCCCTATCTTAGACCAATTTATGATGCTTTATATGAGATGATGCCTTTTGAAACAGTTGAAAAAAAAATACAAGAAGGAATTATTGAAATTGCTCCTGTTGCTTTCATGAGGGGAAGAACTTTTAAAAATTCATTTATTATTATAGATGAAGCTCAAAATACTTCATCAATTCAGATGAAGATGATACTAACTCGTTTAGGTCATGGATCAAAAATGATCATTAATGGAGACCTTACACAGATTGATATAAAATACATAAATGATTCAGGATTAAGTGTAGCAAAAAAGAAACTCTCTAATCTAAAAACAATTAAATTTATTAATTTAAACAAAAAAGATGTGGTGCGTCATAAAATAGTTTCAGAAATTATAAGTGCTTATGAAAAGTAACAGTTTTTTGTTAAGTAAAAGAATGTTTTCGGAAAAGGTAAGTTTATATAAGAACAATATATTTACCTTAGAGTTTAAGTTTAAACACCTAGATTTTTATAATGAAATTTATTATTTGCGTAAAATAAGAAAATTTGATCTTTTGTTTTCGAATGTTAAAAAATATACAAATTCATTTTTAAAAAAAAAAAAAATAAATTTCTCTGTTCTACTTACTAATGATGCAGAGATTAAAGAAATTAACTTTAAATATAGAAACCTAAACAAGCCTACAAATGTGTTGTCCTTTCAGTCTATGATAGATAAGAATAATTATTTTAAAAATACTGAGCAAGAAATTCATTTAGGTGAAATAGTAATATCTATGGAAAGAATTTTTAGTGAATCAAAGACAAACAATGTTTTATTTAAAGATCATTTTATACATATCTTTTTACACGCAATTTTACATGTCTTAGGATATGATCACGAAAATGACAGTGAAAGAATAAAAATGGAAAAAATTGAAATTTCAATATTAAAGAATTTAGGAATTAAAAATCCTTATGCTTAAATTTTTAAATATTCTAAAGTTGATTTTTAAAGACAAAACAATTGTTAAATCTTATAATTCAGACGATGACCTCGAACAATTTGTATCACGCCGAATTAATTCAAAGCTTGAAGTTAACAAAACCCAAAAACATGAAAATGAATTATTAAAAAATTTAGCTGGACTGAGAGGTATTACGGCTATTGATGTAATGGTTCCAAGGGTAGATATAGTGACTGTGTCAATGTCAGACAATTTTAATGATATTGTTAATCAATTAACAAAGGCTAATCATAGTAGAGTACCTGTAACTGGAAAAACAAAAGATGATATAGTAGGGATCATTCACATAAAAGATGTTTTGGCAAATATTAATTCAAAGAAAAAAAATCGGATAAAATATATTCTTAAAGAGCCAATTTTTATAGCGCCTTCAATAAGCTTATTAGATTTATTGCATGAGATGAGACTTAAAAAAAGACATATGGCACTAGTCGTGGATGAATATGGAGGCATTGATGGCTTAGTGACCATTGAAGATCTAGTTGAAGAACTTGTTGGAGAAATTGAAGATGAACATGATGAAACATCTGAAATTAAAATAGAAAAATTAAATTTTAATACAATAATTGTAGAGGCTAGAGCAAGCCTTGATTTTCTTAAAGATAAATTAAGTTTAGATTTATCTAAATTTAAAAATGAAGAATTTGAAACATTGGGAGGATATATAATAAGTTTATCAGGAAGAGTCCCAATAAAAGGTGAAGTTATTAGAGATGTTAAGAACAAAATAGAATTTGAAATAATAAATTCAGATAAAAGAAAAATTATTAAGGTTAAAATTAAAGGCTTAAAATTTTTAAATGAGAGTTAATAAATTATTAATTCAGACTCCTTTGTTTTTCTTTTTTGGAGCTTTGGCAACTTTTTCTTTAGAGCCTTATAAAATTTATCCTTTAATTTTTTGTTTTTCATTTGCAATATATGGAATTTGCAAAGTTAGTAACTTAAAAGAGGTATTTTATTTATCATTTTCATTCGCTTTTGGTTGGTTTTTTGTAGGTCTTTATTGGATAGCAAACGCATTTTTGGTTAAATCAGGTTTTTATATTTTTTTAATGCCTATTGCCGCGGCATTACTCCCTTTATTTTTGTCGCTAACTTGGTGTATAGCTTTTCTTTTTGCAAAATTAATTTCGCCAAAAATTGGAGAAGTTCATATAAACGTTATAATATTATTATCTATTTTTGAGTATTTAAGAGGTAAATTATTAAATTTTCCTTGGTTAATGCCGGGAAGTTTTTTTGCATCTGATGATGTGTTAATACAGGGATTTTCATTTATAGGTTCCTATTCTATGAATCTTGTATTTCTTATTCTTATTATCTCACCAGTATTAATTATTAAATATAAAAAATTATCTATTTTACCAATATTTCTTCTTTTAACTCCAATAGTATATTTATTTATAAAATCATATGATAGATATTCAACTAAATCCATTCCCTCCTATAAAGAAAATCATTTGATAAATATTATTCAACCAAATATAAAACAGGAAATTAAATGGAAAAAAATTTTGAAATTAGACCATCATCAAAAATTGACTAATTTATCAAAATTTAAACATAATGATAAAGATCTTCTTTCAATATTAAATATTTGGCCAGAAACAGCTTTCTTAGGAGTGTATCCTAGAGACAAAAGTTTAATACAAGACTTATCCCAAAGATTTTTAAATCCAAAAAAAAACGAATTTTTATTTACCGGAACAATATCGAATTATGAAAATAATTATTATAACTCTGCTTTATTAATAAATTCTAAAAAGGAAGTGAAAAATATTTATAGTAAAAATATTTTAGTCCCCTTTGGTGAATTCGTGCCATTCAGAAAGATATTATCAAGATTTGATTTTTTTGAAAATAAGATAGACTTTTCAAGTAGCTATCAAATTAAACCTATAGCTATTAACAAATATTACAAATTTGTTCCTTTAATATGTTATGAGATTCTTTTTAGTGATCTAATTTTTAAGTCTTTGGATCAAGATACATCAGTAATTATAAATATTACAAATGATGCTTGGTTTGGAAATACTATTGGTCCTATTCAACATTTTCAGTATGCCAAAATAAGAGCAGTAGAGTTTGGAATTCCTGTGATTAGAGTTGCAAATACAGGTTATTCTGGTTTGATCAGTCCTTATGGAGAAGTTTTAAAAAAATTAAACTATAACGAGGTGGGGGTTTTATCTTTTAAATTGATTAATAAAATAAAAAATACTATGTTCAAAAAATATAGTAACAGTATATTTATAATCATTATAGCAATTATTTTCTTACTTAATGTATTACTAAAATTTATTTTTTCAAAACTGGAGTATAAATGAGAAATTATCTATTTACATCTGAATCAGTTTCTGAAGGTCATCCAGATAAAATCAGTGATCTTATATCAGATACAATTGTTGATTTGATGATCAGTAAAGATCCTTATAGCCGAGTTGCATGTGAAACTCTTGTAACAACAAATAAAGTTGTTATCGCTGGTGAATACAGACTAGAAGCAAATAAAACTTACTTATTTCAGGAGATTGAGGAGAAAATTAGATTAGCTATAAAAAAAATAGGATATGAACAACCAGGATTTCATTGGGAAAAAATTCAAATTGAAAATTACCTGCATAATCAGTCAAGTGATATCGCTTTAGGTGTAGATCAAAATGAAAATAAAGAAGAAGGAGCAGGTGATCAAGGTTTAATGTTTGGTTATGCTGTTGATGAAACTGAAACTTATATGCCAGCCCCAATTTATTATTCACATTTAATTTTAAAGGAATTATCTGACATACGACACTCTGGAAGAGTGGGTTTTTTAGGGCCAGATAGTAAGTCTCAACTATCTGTGGAATATGACGGATCTAAACCAATTGGTGCAAAAAAAATTGTAGTGTCTACACAGCACGAAGAAAATTACAATCAAGAAAATTTAAAAGAATTTATAGTTGAAGTAATTAAAAAAGTTCTTCCCAAAGAATGGTCTTATAATAGTGATGATATTTTAGTTAATCCAACTGGCAGGTTTGTAATTGGAGGTCCTGATGGAGATACTGGATTAACAGGTAGAAAAATAATTGTTGATACCTACGGTGGATCAGCTCAACATGGAGGCGGAGCCTTTTCAGGAAAAGATCCAACTAAAGTTGATCGATCTGCCGCATACATGACAAGATATTTAGCTAAAAATGTGGTTGCTTCTAATTTAGCTTCTAAATGTAGTATTCAAATAGCTTATGCAATAGGTGTGTCAGAGCCCTTGTCTTTATATGTTAATACCTTTGGTACAGGAAAAGTAGATGACCACATAATTGAAGAATGTATAAAAAAAAATATAGATTTATCACCTAAAGGTATCAGAAATAAACTTAAATTAAATAATCCAATTTATGTTCCAACTTCAGCATATGGTCATTTTGGTAGAAACCCAGATGAGTTGATAAAAGGGTCATTCACGTGGGAGAAAACTGATCTTGTAGAAATGTTGAAAAAGGAGTTATAAAAAAGATTGTTTTTAAAAAATCAAAAAAAATTTTACGGTCGTCGTAAAGGTAGGCGAATTTCTTCAGTGAACTTAAAACTTTTAGAGGATCATAGAAATAAATTTTACTTACACGAAGATCAGATCTGTAAGTTAGAATCTCATGAATATAATAAAAATATTTTAGAAATAGGATTTGGAAATGGTGATAATTTAATTAACATGTCTGTAAATAAACCAAATTATTTATTTATTGGATGTGATGCTTATTATAATGGATGTGTAAAATTACTTAAAAAAATTGTTAATAAAAATATTAAAAATATTAAAATTTGGCCTGATGATATCCATCTAATAATAAAAAAATTTAAAAAGAATTTCTTTGATTTAATTTTAATTTTACAGCCTGATCCTTGGCCAAAGAGAAAACATGAAAAAAGAAGATTAATTCAACAAAAATTTCTTGATGATCTTAATCAAATTTTGAAATATGAAGGTAAACTTATAATATCAACAGATCATAACGTTATGAAAAGTTGGGTGTTAGAGCATCTCCATATTAGGAATGATTTTTTGTGGATTAAAAATGGATATTATTATACAAATTTAAAACCAAAATGGATTTTTAATACAAAATATTCAAATAAAGCACTAGAAAATAACAAAGTAGTAAATTGGTTTTTTTTTAAAAAAAAATAAATTTTTATTTCAAATTATACTCTTATAAGTTATTACTAGGGAAATTTTAGGTTTAGACTAAGTAAAAGGGGTTTTTTTAAATGGAAAATATTCCAAGAATCGAACTTATCCAGGTAGCTGAAGCTGTAGCTAGAGAAAAGTTAATTGATAAAGAAGACGTCATATTAGCTATGGAGGATGCCATTCAAAGGGCTGCAAGATCTAAATATGGTTTAGAAAGAGATATAAGAGCCACTGTAAATAGAAATAATGGATCAATTTCTATTGAGCAATATACACAAGTTGTTCAGGAAGTGGAAGATGAATCAACACAAATGTCACTTGAAGAAGCTCTTAGAAGAGATAAATCTCTAAAAATTGGTGACTATCACAAAAAAGAATTGCCTCCTTTTGATTTTGGAAGAATAGCTGCACAAAGTGCTAAACAGGTCATTTCTCAAAAAGTAAGAGATGCTGAGAGATTGCGTCAATACAGCCAATTTAAAGATAGGGTTGGTGAGATTATACTTGGCACTGTTAAAAGGTTTGATAATTTTTCAGTGACACTTGATATTGGTAAAGCTGAAGGCGTGATTAGAAAAGAGGAAATGATTCCCAGAGAACAATTAAAGCCAGGTGATAGAGTGAGAACTTACATATTAAATGTAAGTGAAGAGACTAGAGGGCCTCAAATTTTTCTTTCACGATCATGCAATCAATTTTTAAGCTTATTATTTACTCAAGAAGTGCCCGAGATATATGATGGTATAATTGAAGTTAAAAGTGTCGCTAGAGAACCTGGTAGTAGAGCTAAAATTAGTGTTTATTCAAAAGATAATACAATCGACCCTGTTGGAGCTTGTGTTGGAATGAGAGGATCAAGAGTTCAAGCAGTTGTGAATGAATTACAAGGTGAAAAAATTGAGATAATTCCTTGGTCAGAAGATCCAGTTACTTTTGTAATTAACTCTTTGGCACCTGCTGTACCATCTAAGGTAATTATGGATGAAGAGGCAGGAAGAATGGAGGTAATTGTCCCTGATGATCAATTGTCACTTGCAATAGGTAGAAGAGGTCAAAATGTCAGATTAGCCTCTGATCTAAGTAAATGGTACATTGACGTAATATCTGAAAGTGATGAATCTGATAAAAGACAGGAAGAAATAAGTGAAAGGACAAAAATCTTTATTGAAGCTTTGGATGTTGATGATGTAATAGCTCATTTGATAGTTGCAGAAGGTTACTTATCAATCAATGATATTGCAGATACTTCAATAGATGAATTAAATAATATAGAAGGTTTCGAAGAAGAACTATCAATAGAGTTAAAAGAGAGAGCGCAAAATTATGTTAAGCTCCAAAAAGAAAATGTAGAAAAAAAACTTAAATCAAGTGGAATTGATAGTAAGTTATATGAGTTTGGTCATCTATCCAAATCTGACATTTTGACTTTGGTAGAAAATGATATAAAGACTTTAGATGATCTTGCAGACTTAGATAGTGAAGAATTATTCACATTATTGGGAAAAAAAGTGTTTAACAATGAAAATGAAGCTGGAGAGATAATAATGGAAGCTCGAAAGCATTGGTTTGATGAAGATTATAAGAAATAAAAATTAAAATGTCTGAAAATAATTCAAAAGAACGAAAAAAATTAAGTTTATCTTCCGGTAAATTGACACTAAAGTCGAATTTATATTCTAATAAGACACCTTCAAGTGTTACAACTAATTCAAGATCTGGTCGAAATACTGTTCAAGTTGAGGTCAAAAGATCAAAGAGAAGTTTTGAAAATAAATTTATATCTAAATATGATCAAAATGGTATTAATAGCACATTAAGTGCAGAGCAAATTGCAAAAAGAAGTAAAGAACTTAAAGATGGTCTTGCTAGAACTGCTGCTCTAGCAGAGAATGAAGTATTTAACACAAAAAATAATTTGGAATTAAAGAATTCTATTAAAAAAGATGAAATCAAAAGTAATGAAAAATTACATAATATCAAGACTACATCATTGAATGATAAAAATAAGTTTCAAGAAGAAAAAAAATCTGATGATAATAAATATTCAAAAAAAACTACAAATAGAGACGCTTTTAAAGATAATACTAAAAAAGTAATACCTAAGGGTTATGAGAAAAAAAGAGAAGGTAAACTTACTATTGCAAGAGCTTTAGATAGTGAGAATGTTAGATTTCGTTCACTTGCCTCAATTAAACGTAGAAGAGAAAAAGTAAAATTACAATCAGAAGTTTCTACACCCGCAGTCAAGCAAATTAGAGATGTTATAATACCAGATACAATAGTAGTATCTGAACTAGCAAACAGAATGTCTGAAAAAACAGCAGATGTTGTTAGAGAGCTTATGAAAAATGGTATAATGGCTACAGCTACACAAGTTATAGACGCAGATACTGCAGAATTAATAACAAATGAATTTGGTCATAAAGTTAAGCGTGTTTCAGATTCTGACATAGAATTAGACTTAGTTAATAATAATAAAACTTCTCAAAATCTTATTTCGAGACCCCCAGTTGTAACTATCATGGGTCATGTAGATCATGGAAAAACATCCTTATTAGATTCTTTAAGAAAAACAAATGTTGTAAAAAGTGAAGCTGGCGGAATCACACAACATATTGGTGCTTATCAAATTAAATCTAAGAATGGTAATCTTATATCATTTATAGACACACCTGGTCATGAGGCTTTTTCAGAAATGAGAGCAAGAGGAGCTAATATTACTGATATTGTAATTTTAGTGGTTGCGGCTGATGATGGAATTAAACAACAAACTATAGAAGCAATTAATCATGCTAAGTCTGCAAAAGTTCCAATTATTGTTGCTGTTAATAAATGCGATAAACCAGATATTGACCCTCAGAAGGTTAAAAATGAACTACTTCAACATGAATTAATTCCAGAAGATATGGGTGGTGATGTACAATGTATACATGTATCAGCTTTGAAGAAAACCGGACTTGATCAGTTAATTGAAGCAATTGAATTGCAAGCAGAAATCCTAGAGTTAAAAAGTGATCCAGATTGTCCAGCAACCGGTATTGTTATTGAGTCAAAATTAGAAAAAGGTAAAGGTTCAGTAATTACTTTACTTGTGAACTCAGGAACAATTAGAGTAGGTGATATAATTGTTGTTGGCACCGAAAGTGGAAAAGTCAGGGCGTTAATAAATGATTTAGGTGAGAGGGTCGATGAAGCTGTGCCTTCAACTCCTATTGAAGTTTTAGGACTATCAGGAACTCCAATGGCTGGTGACATAGCTAATGTAGTGGATAGTGAATCCAAAGCAAGAGAGGTTGCGGAATATAGATCTAGAAAATTTAAAGAAAAAGAAGCAGCACTATCATCTAGAGGGTCAGTTGAACAAATGTTAGCCAATATTCAGTCAGGTGAGATTACGGAATTACCTGTTGTTATTAAAACCGATGTACATGGATCTTTAGAAGCTATTAAAGTGGCATTAACAAAATTAGGCGACGAAAAAATCAAAGTTAAAATTTTATCTGGTTCAGTAGGTCCAATTAATGAATCTGACATCTCTTTAGCGGTAGCATCTTCAGCTCTTGTTTTCGGTTTCAATGTAAGAGCAATTCCTCAAGCTAGAGAAATTGCTAAAAGAGATCTGGTTGAAATTAGATACCACTCAATAATTTATGAACTTATAGAGGATGCTAAAAATGGTCTTTCAGGAATGTTAGATCCTGATCTTCAAGAGGAATTTATTGGTTATGCTGAGATTAAACAAGTTTTTAACATTACTAATCATGGAAAAATAGCAGGTTGTTCCGTAACGGAAGGAATTATTAAAAGAGGTTGTAGTTTTAGACTTTTAAGAGAAAACATAGTTGTTCATGAAGGAAAACTTAAAACATTGCAAAGATTTAAAGATGAAGTTAAAGAGGTTAAATTTGGACTTGAATGCGGAATGGGTTTAGAAAATTATAATGATATTAAAGTTGGTGATATTATGGAATGTTTTGAAGTAAAAGAAATAAAAAAAACATTATAATTAACTTATGAATGAAAAAAAACAACCTTCTAATAGACAATTAAAAATTGGGCAACAAATAAGATTTTTGATTTCAAATTTTTTTATTAAAGAAGACTTTGTTTTTGAGAATTTTGATAGTAAGAATTTGACGGTTGTCGATGTTGTTTTAAGTCCTGACCTAAAAATTGCAAAAATATTTGTGATAACAAATTCTTTTGATACAAATAAGTTGCTTATTAATGAATTAAATAACAAGTCTAAGTTGATACAAAAGAAAATAGCATTAAATTTGACTTCAAAATTTACTCCAAAATTAAAATTCTTTTTTGATAATTCTTTTGAATATTCAGACAAAATTAATAATATACTTGAAACCATTAATAGGTAAGTAATGAGAATTAATGGTTGGCTGTTTGTTGATAAACCAGAAGGAATATCTTCAAGAAAAGTAGTTAATTTAATCTCAAATTCTCTTTCCATAAAAAAAGTTGGTCATGCGGGAACTTTAGATCCAATGGCTTCAGGCTTATTGCCTATAGCCATTGGAGAGGCAACTAAGAGTATTGCAGTAATTCAACAACTTAAAAAACGCTATGAGTTTAGTGTAAAGTGGGGAGAAAAAACATCTACTGACGATAAACTGGGTTCTATAATTTCAACAACTAGAGTTAGGCCCAGTAACAAAAATATACATAAGAATATAAAAAAATTTATAGGTGAAATTAAACAAATACCTCCAAAATTTTCGGCCATAAAAGTAAATGGTAAAAGAGCTTACATGTTAGCAAGAAATAATGAAGATTTTTTATTAGATGCGAGAACTGTTTTTATTGAATCTTTAAAAATTCATAAATATATCGATAAAGATCATTGTTCTTTTGAATGCGTTTGTTCAAAAGGGACTTATATTAGAGCATTAGGAAGAGATTTGGGTGAGGTGATGAATTGTTTTGGTCATTTATATCAATTAAGACGAACGCATATTGGAAATTTTTCAACTAAATGTGCGATTTTACTGGATTTATCAGAAAAATTAATACATAGTTCAGCAATTTTGAAAAACATTTTGCCTATGGATAAAGTTTTAGAAAGTTTACCTTTTATAAATCTTACAAAAAAGCAAGAAATTGCCATAAGAAATGGGCAGAAAATTTGTTTAGATGAATTAAATAAAGATGATGAGAATAAAAAATTTTTATTATTTAAAAGTAATGATAGTTTGATGATATGTAAAAATGAAAATAGACTTATATGTTTTTTTAAAATAGAGAATAATTTTGTTAAACCAACTAGAGTTTTTAATTTGTAAAAGAGGGAAGTATGTCGATCACAAAAGATAAAAAATCAAAATTAATTAAAGAATTTAAGATAAATGAAAAGGATACAGGATCAGCTTATGTTCAAGTTGCTATTTTATCTGAAAAAATTAAATCACTTACAGAGCACTTGAAAGAGCACCATAAGGATTTCATATCTAGACGTGGATTATTAAGCATGGTTGGTAAAAGACGAAATTTACTTTCTTATATAAAAAGCAAAAGTGAAACTAAATATAGTGATTTAATTAAATCACTTGGATTAAGAAGGTAATAATCTAATTTAATCTTATAAAGTAATCTAATTCAATCAAAAAATAGGTAGAGATATGTTTGAAGTTTATCGAAAAGAAGTCAAATTTGGTGGTGAAAAATTAACTTTTGAAACTGGAAAAGTTGCACGGCAAGCTGATGGTGCCGTACTTGTAACTTACGGTGGTACAACAGTTTTATGTACAGCAACGGCTGCAAAAAAAAATTCTGATGTTGATTTTTTCCCTCTTACAGTTAATTATCAAGAAAAAGCTTTTTCAGCAGGTAAGATACCAGGAGGTTTTTTTAAGAGAGAAGGTCGTCCATCTGAAAAAGAAACATTAACTTCAAGGTTAATTGATAGACCAATAAGACCATTGTTTCACAAAAATTTCAAACGTGAGACACAAATTATTGCAACAGTTCTTGAGTATGATTTTATAAATGATCCTGATATAGTAGCAATTATCGCAGCATCTGCGGCATTAACCTTATCTGGTCTGCCATTTATGGGGCCTATTGGAGCATGCAGAGTTGGTTGGGATGGGAAAAATTATATATTAAATCCAAAGATCAATAAGGAAAATAAAGGTTTACTTGATTTAGTAGTTGCTGGAACTAATGATGGCGTATTAATGGTTGAATCAGAGGCAAGTGAATTAAATGAAAAAATTATGCTTGGTGCCGTTGATTTTGGGCACAAAGAATTAAAGAATGTGATTAAAGGTATTATTGAATTAGCTGAAGTTGCTGCAAAAGAACCAATATCAATTGATGAAGATATCCCAGAAGAAAAAGATTATCTTAAATTAGTTAAAGGGTTTAAGAAAGAAATTGAAAAAGCGTATCAAATTCAAGAAAAATCTTTAAGATATAATGAGTTAGATAATATTAAAGAAAAGATAAAAAAAGATTATGGTGATGAAATAAACCTAAACTTATTCTCTGATGTATTTAAAAAAGTAGAAGCCGATATTGTAAGAACTTCTATTTTAAAAACAAAAAAAAGAATTGATGGAAGAGATAATAAAACTGTTAGAAAGATTGTTGCAGAAGTTGGAACACTTCCAAGAACACATGGATCTTCTTTATTTACTAGAGGAGAAACTCAAGCACTTGTTGTTACAACACTGGGTTCTTCCCAGGATTCTCAAATAATTGATGGATTAGATGGAGATTATAAAGAACAATTTATGTTACATTATAATTTTCCTCCTTTTTCTGTAGGTGAGGTTGGAAGAACTGGTTCTCCTGGAAGAAGAGAAATTGGTCATGGTAAACTTGCTTGGAGAGCTATCAATCCTTTACTACCTTCAGCCGAAGAGTTCCCGTATACAATGAGAGTAGTTTCTGACATTACTGAGTCAAATGGATCTTCTTCTATGGCTACAGTTTGTGGTACTTCATTGGCATTAATGGATGCTGGTGTCCCATTAAAAAAACCAGTAGCTGGAATAGCCATGGGTTTAATTAAGGAAGATAAAGATTTTGTAGTACTTTCAGACATTTTAGGAGATGAGGACCATTTAGGTGATATGGACTTTAAGGTTGCTGGAACAGATGAAGGTATTACAAGTTTACAAATGGATATTAAAATCACATCTATAACTAGTAAAATAATGAAAGTTGCGCTTGATCAGGCTTTAGATGGAAGAAAACATATTCTTAAAGAGATGAAAAAAGCAATCTCAAAACCAAGAACAACCTTAGCTGAAAATGCTCCTAAAATAAAGATTCTTAAAATTAAAGTTGATAAAATCAAAGAGATTATAGGACCATCCGGAAAAGTTATTAAGGACATATGCGAATCTTCTTCTTCAAAGATAGATATTGATGATAATGGGGTATTAAAAATAGCATCACCAAATGATGAAAGTCTTGCTATTGCTTTGGAGAGAATTAATGATATAATAGTTGAACCTGAAAAGGGTGTAATATATAATGGAAAAGTTGTAAAGACAGTTGATTTTGGAGCTTTTGTCAACTTTTTGGGTTCAAAGGATGGATTAGTTCATATTTCCGAACTGCAAGAAGAAAGAACAAATAAAACTACCGACGTATGCAAAGAAGGTGATGAAGTAAAGGTTGTGGTAATAGGTTTTGATGATAGAGGAAAAGTAAAATTATCAATGAAAAGAGTTGATCAAGAAACAGGTGAGAGCTTGCAATGAAAAAAAATTATGAAGTGAAGTTTGATTGGGTAAAATCAGAAAAAATTGATAAAGTTGGGTTAGTTACCTTAAATCATGAAAATTCTTTGAATCCTCTCTCTGCAGGCTTTGTAGAGGCTATTTATCTTTCATGTAAAAAATTCGATGAAGATGAAGATATAAATTGTATTGTTTTGACAGGTTCTAATAAGGCTTTTGCAGCAGGTGCAGACTTAAAAGAAATGTTACCACTTTCCTTTGCCGAAATTTCTAAAACTAGATATATTGAAAAAAATTGGTCTTATTTTTCATATATTCAAAAACCATTAATAGCTGCTGTTCAAGGATTTGCTCTAGGTGGAGGTTGTGAGCTTGCAATGGCTTGTGATTTTATATTAGCCTCTGATGATGCAAAGTTTGGACAACCAGAAATTAATGTAGGCGCAATACCAGGAGCTGGTGGAAGTCAAAGAATGCCAAGGTTCATAGGTAAATCAAAAGCTATGTATGCCATCCTAACTGGAGACATGATAGATGCGAACGAAGCTGAAAAATGTGGCTTAGTAGCTAAAGTATTTAGTACAGAAAATTTCAATGAAGAAGTTTTAAAAGTTGCACATAAAGTAGCAAGTAAGTCTACAGCGTTAGCAAGATTAGCTAAAGAAACTGTAAATGTGAGTTATGAAACAACTTTAAATGAAGGCTTAAGAGCAGAAAGAGCTATTTTTATGTCAACTTTTTCATTAGAAGATCATAAAGAAGGAATGGAAGCATTTTCAGAAAAAAGAAAACCTAATTGGAAAAATAAATAATTAAATACTGACCATATTTTGATCTGGAATTCCTACAACTTTTAAACCTCCATCTACATAATGAGTTAGCCCAGTAACTCCACTCGATATGTCTGATAAAAGATACAAAGCAGCATTTCCAACTTGTTCAAGATCTGGATTTTTTTGTAAAGGAGCAATTTTTTCAGAATATCTGTAAACGTGTCTTGCTCCAGATATTGCTGCACCAGCAATTGTTTTCATAGGTCCAGCTGAAATTGCATTCACTCTAATGTTATTTTTTCCTAAATCTACGGATAGATATTTAACTGATGTTTCCAGTGCTGCTTTTGCCACACCCATAACGTTATAATTTGGAGTAGTTTTGTTGGATCCTACATAAGTAAGCGTTAATAAAGATCCTCCATTACTCATAATTTTTGAAGCAGACTTTGAAATTCTAGTAAAACTATATGTAGAGATGTCAAGTGTGCTTAAAAAATTTTGTCTTGAAGTTTCTACATATTTGCCTTTGAGTTCCTCTTTGTCAGAATATGCCAAGGCATGGACAACAAAATCTAAATTTCCAACATCTTTATTTATATTTTTAATTAAATTTTCAATAGAGTATTCATCTTCAGGGTCTAATGAAACATCACATTTATATAAATTTTTACATTTTATTTTTTCTGATAAGGGTTCAATTCTTTTTTTTAAACTATCATTTTGGTAGGTTAAAACAATATTTGCTTTGTTTAAAAAAAGTTGGTTTGCTATTCCCCATGCTATGGATCTTTCATTAGCAACACCCATTATTAATCCGATTTTTCCTTCCATTAAGTTCATATATTAATTTTGTGAAACCTTTGAAAATATTAGAGTTGCATTTGTACCTCCAAAACCAAATGAATTAGATAATGCTGTATTAATATTTGTATTTTTAATAGTTTCTCTAGGAATATCTATATTTTCAATTATAGGATCAGGGGTTTCTATATTAGAGGAACCAGATATAAAATTATAATTCATCATTATTAAAGTATATATAGCCTCATGAACACCGGTAGCCCCTAATGAATGACCTGTTAATGACTTTGTACTTGTTATCTTAGGTAAATAACCTTTTCTTGAAAAAACTTCTTTTATTGCTTTTATCTCTTGAACATCGCCAACAGGTGTACTTGTACCGTGTGCATTGATATAATCAATTGTTAAGTCAGTATTTTTTAATGCATTTGCCATACATCTAACGGCACCTTCTCCACTAGGTGCTACCATGTCATGTCCATCTGAGTTTGCGAAGTGACCTAATATTTCTCCATAAATTTTAGCGCCCCTTTTCTTTGCATGTTCATATTCTTCAAGTACTACAATTCCACCACCACCCGCAATAACAAAACCATCTCTGTTAGCATCATATGGTCTAGATGCTTTTTGAGGAGTTTCGTTATACTTGCTAGATAATGCTCCCATCGAATCAAATAGGACAGATAATGTCCAATCTAGTTCTTCTCCTCCACCTGCAAAAACAATATTTTGATTACCATATTTTATATTATCAACTCCCACACCAATGCAGTGTGCAGATGTTGAGCATGCAGAAGTTATTGAATAATTAAGACCTTTTATTTTAAACATTGTTGAAAGACAAGCAGAAATACTTGAACTCATACACTTTGGCACCATAAATGGCCCTACTCTTTTTGGACCTTTATCTCGTGTTATATCAAATGATTTTAATAAGTTAATTGTACTTGGCCCACCTGCACCCGCAATTAAACCAGTTAAAGGATTTGATATTAAATCATTAGTGAGATTTGCATCTTGAATTGCTTCTTTCATAGCAATTGCTGTGTAAGCAGCGCCATCACCCATAAATCTGAGGTCTTTTTTGTCTAAAAAGTCCTCAAAATTTATATTAATCTCTCCATGAATATGGCTTCTAAAACCTAGATCAGCATAGTCTTTGCTAAAGCTAATTCCAGATTTATTATAAAATAAAGAGTCTTTGACTTCTTTTTGATTATTACCAATTGGACTAACTATTCCAATGCCGGTAACAACTACTCTTCTTTGTTCAACCATTTATATCCCTAATTATGTTTTTTCATCTTGAAAAAGACCAACCCTTATATCAAAGGCTTCAAAAACTATTTGTTTATCACATAAAACTTTTCCGTCTGCTATGCCAAGCATAAGCTTTCTATTAATTATTTTCTTAAAATCTAATAGATATTCAACTTTTTTAGCTATAGGTAAAATCTGACCAGAAAACTTCACATTTCCTACAGATAATGCCCTACCTTTTCCTCTACCACCCATAATGCCTAGACAAAACCCAAGTAATTGCCACAACCCATCCATGCCTAAACAACCTGGCATAACGGGGTCGTTTTCAAAGTGACATTCAAAAAACCATTTATCAGGAGTAATATTATATTCAGCATGAGCTAAACCTTTATTATAATTTCCTCCTTCTTCTGATATATTAACAATCTTATCAAACATAAGCATGGGTGGCAGTGGTAATCTAGGAAAATCAATTCCAGCAAGTTTTCCTTTTGCACATGCAATTAATTCTTCGTAATTGAATTTATTTTTAAGTAATGACAAAATTATTCCTTCATTGTAACTGTTTAATTTAATTGATTATAATATAATTTGAGCCCCATAGATACTTTTTTATATACCAACCTGAAAATTTCCTACTTTTTAAATTTATTTTACACCAATAAACTTTACATTTAAGAATTGAAACATTTACATTTTTATCTAAAAAGGCAATCTTTTTAGATGATAGCTCAGGTTTCTTTCTTAAGTAATCTGGTTTTAATATTATACTTCTATGTTTCATAGTTAATTGTGATTTATGAATCCATCCAGTCAGATTTTTAGTTGTTAATACTTTTCTCCAATGATCAAATTGGTCAATAATAACTAATGGTATTTTTTTTTTTATAAAAACTAATTTTACAGGATAATTTTTACCAGGCCCAAATCTTAGGTTAGCTTTTGAAGTTTTTATTGACACAAGTTTAGGAATTTTTTCAGCTAAAACTATTTTTGGTAAATAAAAAAGACTACTAAACAGTAATAGAAAAAAAAGTTTTAAATAAAAATTCATTTACAAATATTACAATTTAAATTTTTTTTTATCTTAATTTTAGTAATTTCTTGTTTAATACTATCATATAATAATAAATTACCAGCTAAGGTGTTTTTTGTGAATGATTGATCTTTCTTAAAAGATTTTCCAATTAATAATTCTCTAATGGTTTCTGTTACTTGAAGACTTGAAATTAAATTTGTAACAGGACCAATTATTCCAATTTCTCTACAATTTAAATTAGTTTGTTGATGTTGATCTTGTGGAAAAATACATTCATAACACGGTAAATTTTTAAACTTTCCACTTTTGAATACTGCTAACTGTCCTTCAAACTGAGCTGCTGAAGCTGTTATTAAAGTTTTATTATATTCATGAGCTAATATATTAGCAGTATATTTAGTCTTAATGTTGTCCGAGCAATCAAGAATAATATCATAATTATCTACAGGAAATTTGTTATTAAAACTATCAACAATAGAGTTAATTTTTAAATTTGGATTCAAGTTTAAACAGTAATCTTTTAATTTAATGGATTTTGAAAGGCCTAAATTATTAACGGTAAAAGCTATTTGTCTATTTAAATTAGATAATTCAATATTATCATGATCACATATATCAATATTTCCAATGCCAGCAGCAGAACAAAAAATAGCTGTAGGGTTGCCTAAGCCTCCTGCTCCAATTATTAAAACTTTACTTTTTAAAAGTATTGATTGCCCTTCTTCTTCTATTTCAGGCATTATCAACTGACTAGCATATCTCTCTAAATCACTTTCATTTAGCATTATTATTTACTCTAATCCTGTTGAACCAAATCCTTTAGAAGATCTTTTAGTTTCAAAAATATTTACATCTCCCAATTGTAGCTGAACCTTAACGATTGGAGCAAAAACAATTTGACCAATTCTCATTTTGGGCTTTATTGTAAATTTTTTTGAGAAATGATTTATTAAAATTACTTTTACTTCACCTCTATAATCTGAATCAATTGTGCCTGGGGAATTTAATATTGTTATCCCATGATTTAAAGCCAAGCCAGACCTTGGCCTCACTTGACCTTCATAGCCTCTAGGTATTTTTAATCTAATTCCGGTTGGTACTAAAAATATCTCATTTTGGTTTAAATTCACTGGATCTTTTATATCTGCAACTATATCTAATCCTGATGAGTTTTCTGAATGATATTTTGGAATCTGAAAATTCTCAGATCGAGATACTTTTTCTATTATAATTTTTAGCATATGTTTCTTCGTGCAGTTTTAAAGTTTTGGAAATTATTAAATTTGCAATTTCTTTTTTTGTTAATTTTTCTGATTCTTGGATGTTACATTGCTTATCTATTATAAATATTTTGTTGAATTCCTCTCCAAAAATAGCATTTTCTTTTTCTATTAAATTAGCTATAATCATATCTAATTGTTTTTCTTTAAGTTTTTTTTTGGCATTCTGTATTAAGTTTTTTGTTTCTGCAGCAAATCCAATAACCAATCTTGGTCTTTTTTTATTTTTGCTTACTGATTTAATTATATCAGGATTAGTTTCTAATTTAAAAAAAATATCCTTATTTTTTTTAAGTTTGTCATTGTTAGATAGTTTTTTATTTTTCAAGGTATAAGGAATTAACTTCCAGTCACAAACTGCTGCACTGCTAATAAAAATATCACAATCAATATTGTTTTCCACTTGTGAAAGCATTTCTTCTGCAGATAAAACTTCTATAAACTTATTTACATTCGGTTTGTTAATATTTGTTGGACCGCTTATTAGAGTTACATGTGCACCAAGTTTTAAAAATTCTTCAGCTAATGCATAACCTTGTTTTCCTGAAGAGTTATTAGATACATATCTTATGGGATCAATTTTCTCTTGAGTTGGGCCTGCAGTTATTAGTATTTTTAATTGGCTTTGAAACCCAATACACTTCTTCACGTCTTTTTTCAAAAGATAGTTTGTAGTAAATGAAAATATTTCATTTATTTCTGGTAGTCTGCCTGTACCATTCTCGCCACATGCCATTAAACCTGAATTTGGATTAATTAAAACAACACCTCTTTTTTTTAAAGTTTCTAAATTATCCTGAGTAGCTTTATTTTCCCACATGTAAGGGTTCATTGAGGGGGCTATAAATATTTTACTATTAGAAGCTAAAATAATATTTAATGCTAAGTCATCTGCTATTCCATGAGTCATTTTAGCAATAAAATTAGCTGTGCATGGCGCAATTAAAATTAAATTTTTATTTCTAGCTAAATTTATATGATTCATGTTCTCATTTTCTTCAGAAGAAAACAATTCTGTAAAACATTTTTTATTAATTAAGCTTGTTACTATTAAAGGAGTAATAAATTTTTGAGCTGATTTTGTTAACACAACTTCAATATCAAAATCATTTTTATAATATAATCTTATTAGTTCTAGAATTTTGTAACAGGATACACCTCCTGATATTATAACCAATATACTAAATTTTGAGTTTTTTCTGATTGGTGTAATACTTTTATCATCTTCGTTTTCAGTGAAAGTAATTAAATTTCTTTCTTTAAGTAATATATCTAATTCATTCATATAAGACTTAGGAATTTTATTATTTTTTTTCCAATTAGATACTGTTGATGGATTCGTATTAAGTAATTTTGAAACTGAGCCTGTGCCACCAAGTTTAAAAATTAATTCAGATATATTCATGAAATTATTCATAATGTATTAAAATCTAAAAATTATTTTTAATATTTTATCAACTTTTTGAAATATTTCAAACAATTCTTTAGAAAAGAAACTTTTATCATTAATTTTTTCAAATAAAAAATCATATTTCATATTATCGTTAATCCATTCTTCCATTAATGGTTCTGTAGTTTGCCAAATATTTGCTTTTGGATTAATTTGCCTAGCAATACCCTCTGCCATTATCATGGATTTTTGTAGTAGGCAAAACTTAGCTTGAATTTTAATATTAAATTTTCTTGATAATGCAAGTATTTCGCCAAATAAATGTCCCATTGAAATATCACCAATTGGTTTATTTAGAATAGGTGTAGCTAAGATTCTAATTTCCTGCGTTAGTTTATATAAATCTGTATCTTTATCCAGCATTCCATTCTCCTTATGTAGTTTTACAATTTTAAAAAATTCTTTTTTTAAAAGAAAATTAAAAAGTTTTGCTAGAAATTTCCTATCGTTTAAATTTAGATAACCCATTATACCAAAATCTATAGCTATAATTTTTCCCGATTGGTTAATAAAAATATTCCCAGGATGTAAATCACCATGAAAAAAACCATCTCTAAATGTTTGATAGAAAAAAATTTCAGACGCAACAGTTGTTAAATTTTTTACATTTATATTTGTTTTCAAATTATTAATTTCGTCTATTCTTACGCCGTCAATAAATTCACTAGTTAAAATTTTTTTTGTTGTATATTCCCAATAAATTTTAGGTGTATCAAATAACTCATAATCATTAAAATTTTCACTGAGTTGTTCTGAGTTAGATGCTTCTAACCTAAGATCTATTTCGTCGAGTGAACTATGAGCAAATGTAGCTATAATCTCTTTAAGACTTAATCTTTTACAGTTAGTTGAAAAAAATTCTAACACATTACAAATTCCGTAAAAAAATTTAAAATCTCTAAAGAGTGTTTGTTCAATATTTGGCCTTAAAACTTTTATTGCTACTTTGCTACCATTTTTAAGAACACCTTTATGGACTTGAGCTACAGAAGCAGCAGCGATAGGTTTTTTTTCAAAAAAGTTGAAAATTTCATCAATTTTCTTATTTGTTTCTTCTTCTATAATTTTAATCGCAATAACATCCGAAAAAGGAGGAAGTTTATCTTGTAACAATATTAGTCTATTAGTTATATTTAAACCAAATATATCTGGTCTAGTTGATAAAGCTTGACCGAGCTTGACAAAGCCTGGCCCAATCTCACCTAAATTATTAAGAAATTCATTATCAATTTTTTTTTTTTCAAAAATAAATCTTAAAGTATTAAGTACCTTTTGATATTTTTTATTGATTATATTTAATCTTTCGATTTCTGTTAATAAACCATTTCGAATCAGAATGTAAATTACATAAAAACATCTTGAAATAATTAGTGGATATTCATGAAATTTTGGAACAATAACTTTAATATGTCTCATTAAAATTTCCACCCAGAATGAAGAGAAGCTATTCCTTTTGATAAATTTCTATATTTAACTCTCTCAAATTTGGACTTAATAAACATTGATGATAATTGATCTTGATCAGGAAACATTCTTATAGATTCAATTAAATATTTATATGCATCTTCATTATTTGTAATAATTTTCCCTAATTTTGGAATAACTTTGAACGACCATAAATCATAAAATTTTTTTACAATGGTATCATTAACCATACTAAATTCTAGACAAATAAACCTACCGCCTGGTTTTAAAACTCTATATATTTCATCAAGTGCTAATTGTCTGTCAGTTATATTTCTTAATCCAAAAGCTATTGTTATTCTGTCGTAAACATTATTTTTAATTGGAAGTTTCTCACAATTCCCAACAATGTAGCGTATTCTATTATCGTTTGATTTACCATTAACTAACATGTTGTAGTTAATATCGATAATGTCTGCTGAATTTCCACCGGACTTTATAAAAAGCTTTGCTATATCTCCAGTTCCACCTGCAATGTCTAGTAAAGTTTGATTAGATTGTGGTGCAATCCAATTAATTAATTCTTGTTTCCATAATCTATGAAAACCCAAACTAGATAAATCATTCATTAAATCGTATTTAGAAGATACAGAATCGAAAATATTATTTACTAACTTTTCTTTCTTATTTATGTTAACTTTCTTAAAACCAAAATCGATTTTTTCTAAACTTTTTTTCATTATTAGACTATAAACAAAAATGCCTGAATTACCAGAGGTTGAAACATCTAAGAGATACATAGAACAATTTTTGTTAAATGCAAAAATTTTAAATATTCATTCTAGAGTATCTAAATTAAGATGGGAAATCCATCCTGATATAAAATATTTTTTTAATAATACTATAATTTTAAAAATCGATCGTATTGGAAAGTATATTTTGATAAATACCTCAAACAACAATACTATAATTTTACATCTTGGTATGAGTGGGTATTTAAGTATAAATAAGGCAAACTTCAAAAAAGTAAAACATGATCATATCATTATAAATTTTGAGGTTATAACCGGTGAGAAAAAGTGTTTAATATTTAATGATCAAAGAAGATTTGGTCATATAGATTTTCATTATACATCTAATTTAAAAAAACATTTTCTAATTAAAAATCTAGGTATAGATGGCTTAAGTAAAAGTATAAAATATGATTTTTTGCAAAAAATTTTTTCAAAAAAGACTACAATAATTAAAAATGCTCTTTTAGATCAAAAAATTATATGCGGAATAGGTAATATTTATGCATCTGAGATCTTGTTTTATTCAAAAATTCATCCTTTAAAAAAAGTTAACAATTTATGTAAAGATGAAATTAATTCACTATTACTTAATATTAATATTGTTCTTTCAAAAGCTGTTTTAAATGGAGGAACAACTATAAAAGATTATAAACAACCAAATGGAAAAGTTGGATATTTCAAACAGAAACTAAAAGTTTATGGTAGAGAAAAATTAAAATGCTATAATTGTGATAGTATTATTTTAAAGTTAAATATTAATAAAAGAGCAACATATATATGTCCAGAATGTCAAATAAACTAATAAATAAATTTAGCTTTTTTTTGTTATGTTTTATATTATCATTTTACTCTTCAAGTCAGTCTTCATATAATATTGATAAATTTAAAATTCAAAACTGGATAGAAAATATTCCTATTTTATCGAGTTTAATTGAAAATAAAAGAGATGTCGTAGAATTTGATTCTTCTAATGGAAAAATAATTTCTATCTCATTTGATACAAAAAATTTATCAAAGAAACAAATTTTTTCATTTTATATCAATTTTTTTGAAGAAAAAAAATGGAAAAAAAATGAAAATGAAAATGTTTGGGAAACAAAAAATAAAACATTTAAAAAAAAGATTTTTAAAATAGAGAATTTTGAAGATAATGTTTTAAAAATTAAAATAATAGTTGAAAATTTTTAACTTGACATTTTCAAACTTAAAATGTAGCTCTGTTTCAGAGGAAATATATGGCGAATCATAAATCAGCAAAAAAAAGAATAAGAAGAAATGATAAATTTCAATTAATTAATAAGATTAGAAAAACTAGAGTTAGAACATTTATTAAAAAAGTTGAAAGTTTTATTGAGAAAAAAGATAAAAAAAATGCTCAATTAGCTTTTGTTGAAGCTCAGCCTGAAATGCATAGATCTGTGGCTAAAGGCGTGTTCAAAAGAAACACTATTTCTAGAAAATTATCAAGACTATCAAATAAAATAAAATTCCTTAAATAATATTTAATAATTATTTTTTATACACATATAAACGATTCGCTAATTTAATGGTAAGTGATCTTTATTATATTAAATCAAGTTCACAAAATATTAATATTTGATAGATAAATGTCTTTTAATTATTTTTACTGCTACTTATTAAGAATCGTAATAAAATCAATAATGTATGTTTATATCTTAATACAATTTACAAAAATTATTTAATAAAATAAAAATGTGTAAATTAAATTATTTTTAAATTAATAATTTTTTTAAATATTTTTAAAACTATAAGCAGTTGTTTTCATTATATAAATTTAGAAAAAATGAAAATCAATATATATTTTTTTTTTTTTAACTCATATAAATTGCTTTAATTGCTAAATAAGATTTAATTGATTTTTAGGTTTTAAAATGTCGAATAAAATAATAGATAATTCAAAAATTGATGATGCACCCTGGTTAATTGTTCAAAATGATCTTAAAGATGATTTTAAAAGTATCATATGGAATTCATGGGTTAAGCCTTTAAATTTTCTGGAGTATACAAATTTTATTTTAACAATTGAGACACCTTCAGAGTTAGTAAAAAATAGAATTGACAATCAATATTACGATCAAATTTTTTTTAGGGCAAAAAGAGTTTTTATAGGTTTAAATAAGATTAGGTTTACAGTTCAAAAAGATAAGAAGCTTATTCACAAAACAATAAAACAAAAGTCTGAAGATGTAAATCAAACATTGTCATCAATATCATTCACAGATAATACGTCTAAAATTTTAAACAAAGATTATACATTTGAAAAATTCATTGTAGATCAATCAAATGAACTTGCTTATTTTTCAGCTCAAAGAGTTGGTAAAGAATTTAATGTAGACTATAACCCATTTATTATTTATGGAAACGTAGGAATTGGAAAAACTCATTTGCTAAACGCAATTGCATGGTATATGCAAAAAAATGATAATAAAAAATTTATATATATTTCAGCTGAAAGATTTATGTATCAATTTATCAAGTCACTAAAGATGAATGAAACGATACGTTTTAAAGATCAATTTCGATCAATTGATGTTTTGATGATAGATGATTTGCAATTTATTAGTGGTAAAAAATCTACTCAAGAAGAGTTTTTCCATTTATTGAACGATCTTATTGATAATAAAAAACAAGTTATAATTACAGCTGATAAATCTCCTTCTAATATTAAAAATCTTGATTATAAAATTAGATCTAGATTATCTGGGGGTCTTGTTGTCGACATTTTGCCAACTACATTTGAATTAAGAAAAAAAATAATTAGAAATAAAGTTATTACTAAAAATGTAAATTTAGAAAGAGATGTTATTACTTTTTTAGCTGATAATATTTATAGTAGTGTAAGAGAATTAGAAGGGGCTTTAAATAAAATAATGTTATATTCTGATATAACAAAGACCGAATTAAATTTAAAAAACACACAAACTATACTTACTGATTATATAAGTAAAAATTATAAAAAAATAACTGTAAAAGATATTCAACTTGAAGTTTCAAAATATTATAATCTTCAATTTCATGAACTTTGTTCTAAGAATAGATCTAGATATATTTCAAAACCAAGGCAGATTGCAATGTTTTTATCAAAACAATTGACAGATACTTCTTACCCCGAAATAGGCAAACTTTTTGGTGGAAAAGATCATGCTACAGTTATACATGGTGTAAATAAAATTAAAGTTTTAAGTGAAACTGATAGAAAAGTTAAACAGGATTTAGATAATATAATCTCAAGCTTAGAAGTAGATTAATTATATATACTATATATACGTAAAAATTTGCTGATTCATAAAATTAATGCTATATTTTGTGTTAAATTAGAAATTATAATTTTTAAAATAAACATGATTAATATATGGAAAATGAAATGAAGTTTGCAATTGTAAAAACAGATTTAATTAAACCCTTAAGTCACATTAACTCAGTTGTTGAAAGAAAAAATGCAATTGCGATTTTGTCAAATTTGGTAATTGAAGCAGTTGGCAAAGAAATTAACTTTATAGCTACAGATATGGAAATAGATATTAAAGAGAAAATTTACACAAATATAATATCAGATGGCAAAATTACAGTACCAGCACATACTTTACACGACATTGTTAAAAAACTTCCTGATGGTTCTGAAATTTTAATGTATGTAAGCGATAATAATTTAACTTTAGAATGTGGTAAATCAAAATTTACTCTACCCACTCTACCTTTTGATGATTTCCCTGTTATGTCAGATATATCTGATGGAAAAGAATTTTCAATTAGTTCTGAAGACATGAAAAATTTGATTGATAATACTAAGTTTGCAATTTCTCTAGAAGAAACAAGATATTACTTGAATGGCATCTACGTTCACCAAGATGAAGAAAATAAAAATTTTTTAAAAGGAGTAGCTACAGATGGACATAGACTAGCTCAAGTTAAACTTAAGCTTCCAGAAGGAGCTAATGGAATTCCATCAATTATTATTCCTAGAAAAACCGTAAATGAGTTAAGAAAACTTTTAGAAGAAACTGACGGAGATATATTAGTAAAGGTTTCAAAGAATAAAATTAAGTTTACCGTAAATAATTGTATTTTAACTTCAAAATTGATTGATGGCACTTTTCCTGACTATCAAAGGGTAATACCAAAAGAAAATAAAAATAAATTAGAAGTTTTAACTAAAGATTTTAAAGATGCTGTTGATAGAGTTTCTACTATATCTATAGAGAAAACTAGGGCAGTTAAACTTGAAATAAATAACAATTCATTAATTCTAAAAGTGAATAATAGTGAAATAGGTAATGCCATCGAAGAATTAACAATTGAATTTGGTGGAGAAAAGCTTGAAATAGGCTTTAATTCTAAATATTTACTGGATATTACAAATCAAATTCAAGGTGATAAAATTCATTTTTCATTATCTGACTCTTCTTCTCCAGCTTTGATTACAGATGAACAACAAGAGGGTACAATTTTTGTTTTAATGCCAATGAGGGTATAGAATTAATAAGTTAATGAATCAAGCCCAAGTAAATACAAATATTAATTTTGTAAATAATAAACAACTTTTTATTAAACAAATAAAAGCAAATTATTTTAGAAATTATAAAAATTTGGAATTAAACTTATCTGCTGATAATATTGTTTTAGTTGGACATAATGGTGTTGGTAAGACCAATATATTAGAAGCTGTTTCTTATTTGACTTCAGGAAGAGGTATAAGAAAAGCAAAATCAAAAGATTTAAGTTATAATAGTTTTGATGATAAATTTTATGAAAATCTTTTTTGGGGGGTTCATGCAAGTGTTTTTGTAATGGATAAAACATTTGAAATAGGCACTGGAATTCAAAAAAATAATAATTCTAGATTAGTAAAAATTAATGGTGAATTTGCAAAACAGGCTGACTTGTCAAAATTAGTAAAAATTTCTTGGATCACCCCACAAATGCTTCTTATTTTTCATAATGGAATGCAAGAAAAGAGAAGATTTATTGATAGATTGATTAACATATCTAACCCAACACATGTAGGTTTACTATATAGATATGAATTTTTAATTAAAGAAAGACTTAAAATAATTAATAATTATAATGGTAATAAAATTTGGATTGATACCATTGAAAATGACATTGTCAATTTATCGATCAATATTATAGAAAGCAGAAAAAAATTTGTTTCAGAAATGCAGAGTATTTTTTTTAAATCTGATTTAAATGAAGAATTTTTTCCTGATATATGTATAGAAATTACTGGAAAAGCAGAAGAATTATTAGATAGTTTAGGTAAAGAAAAATATCATTCTAAAATGATAGAAATCTTAAGAAAAAATAGAAACGATGGTATAAGTTCATTTATTGGTCCTCACAAATCAGAATTATTGATTTTTAAAAGAGAAAGCAAACAGGAAATCAGATATTGTTCTACTGGAGAACAAAAAGTAATGTTAATTTCTTTAATTTTTAAACATTGTGACTTAATTGAGTCTATATATAAACAAACACCAATTCTTTTGCTAGATGATATAATAGAACATCTTGATGATATTCATAAAAGAGCTTTATTTGAAAAGACATCTGAACACAACTCACAATGTTGGTTCACGTGCACAAACTCTAGAGCTTTTAAAGATTATCCGGTTTCATATAAATCAATTGATGTTAATAAATTACAAAAAAATTTTTCCAAAAAAAGAGAGTTGAAATATGCATAATGATTTAACAAGTAAAAGTGAAAGTGACAAAAATTATGATGCAGACTCTATTAAAGTTTTAAGAGGTTTAGATGCCGTTAGAAAAAGACCTGGAATGTATATTGGAGATACCGATGATGGTTCAGGATTACATCACATGGTTTATGAAGTTTTAGATAATTCAATTGATGAATCACTGGCAGGTTATTGTAAAAATATAAATGTTACTTTATTATCTAATGGATCTGTTAAAATTTCAGATGATGGTAGAGGCATACCAGTAGATTTACATCCTGAAGAAGGCATTTCAGCAGCAGAAGTAATTATGACGCAACTTCATGCTGGGGGAAAATTTGACAACAACTCTTACAAAGTATCAGGAGGGTTACATGGTGTTGGTATATCTGTAGTTAATGCTTTATCAGATTTTCTTTTATTGAATATAAGTAGGAATGGTAAAAAGTATTTTGTTAAATTTATACATGGTAATGCTGAAAATCCTCTAAAAATTATTGGAGAATCTCAGGTTACTGGAACAGAAATTATTTTTAAGCCAAGTTCAAGTATTTTTTCAAATGTTACTTTTGATTTTAAGATTTTAGAACATAGGCTTCGTGAACTTGCATTTTTAAATAGTGGAATAACAATAAACTTAATTGATGAAAGAAATTCTGAAAATAAAACTCTTCAATTTAGTTATGAAGGAGGTTTGAGGCAATATATAAAACATATTAATAAATCTAGAAATAGTTTTCATGAAACAATAATTACATCACATCAAAAAGAAGATATTTCGATGGAGGTTGCCCTTGAGTGGACTGATGTTTTTCATGAAACTTCTTTATGTTTTACTAATAACATTCCACAAAAAGACGGTGGGACACATCTTGCAGGTTTTAGAGCCGCTTTGACAAGGGTAATAAATAATTATTCAAACAACTTTGGGTTTTCCAAAAAAGAAAAAATTCAACTGACTGGAGATGATTGTAGAGAAGGTTTATCATCAATAATTTCATTAAAGTTATCTGATCCAAAATTTTCTAGTCAAACTAAGGATAAGTTAGTTTCCAGTGAAGTTAGACCAATCGTTGAACAATGTATAAATGAATCATTGTCACAATGGTTTGAAGAAAATCCTGCAGATGCAAAAAAAATTATAAATAAAGTTTATGAAGCCGCTTCTGCAAGAGAAGCAGCAAGAAAAGCTAGAGAATTAACTAGAAGAAAAGGAGTGCTAGATATAGCAAGTTTGCCTGGAAAACTTGCTGATTGTCAGGAGAAAGATCCTGAGAAAGCTGAAATATTTTTAGTTGAAGGTGATTCTGCTGGTGGATCAGCAAAACAAGGCCGTGATAGATCAAATCAAGCAATATTGCCACTTAGAGGAAAGATATTAAATGTTGAAAGATCAAGAATTGATAAAATGTTATCATCAACTGAAATTGGTACACTAATTACAGCGATAGGAGCTGGAGTAGGAAATGCCGAGTTAAATTTAGATAAATCACGTTACCATAAGATAATCATAATGACAGATGCTGATGTTGATGGAAGTCATATTAGAACTTTACTTCTAACATTCTTTTTTCGTCATATGAGACCTTTGGTTGATGCTGGTTATTTATATATTGCTCAGCCACCACTTTTTAAAATTAAGTTAAATAAATCAGAAATATATCTTAAAGATCAAAATCATTTAGATGATTTTTTAATCAAAAATGGAATAAAAAATTGTTCTCTGACAATTGGTAATAATGAAACAATCATTGAAAAAGATTTAAATAATTTTGTTGAAAAATGTATAATTCTTAACAAGTATATTAGGTCATTGACTCGTAAGATTGGTGGTGAAGAAATTATATCAAGTTTATCAAATTTAGGATTACTCAACAAAAACATTTTTCAAGATAAAGAAAAAATTAATATAATCTCAAATTTTTTAAATAGACTTAATCCTGAAAATAAATATTGGGAAATTAATTTAAATTCTTCTGAAAAATCAATACTATTTGAAAATACTTATCGTGGTGTAACAGAAAAGTTTGAATTAAAATCTGAGGATTTAAATTATAACGAAGTTTTAGAAATTAATAATCTTTTTGAACACTCTAAGATTTTTCAAGAAAGTGTAAAATTAGTGTTTGAAAACGAAGAATTAGAAATTAATTCTTCATTACATTTTGTAGATCTTATTTTAGAAAAAGGAAAAAAGGGTGCTCAAATAAATAGATATAAAGGGCTAGGAGAGATGAACCCAGACCAACTTTGGGAAACAACTCTTGATCCAAATTCTAGAAGTTTAATTCAGGTCAAAATTGAACAAGAAATTAATGCTGAAGAAACCTTTTCAACACTCATGGGAGAGGTGGTAGAGCCTAGAAGAAATTTTATTCAAGAGAATGCATTAAATGTTTCAAACTTAGATATATAAAATTAATTTAAATTGTCAGTTCTTAATAATATATCTGAAATTAATAAAGATGAAAAAGCACTTAATGTCCATCCTAAATGTCCGTGGCCAGTGTTATAAAATATTCCAGGTAATTTGCCTTTACCAATTTTAGGCATCATATTTGGGGTCATAGGTCTTAGCCCAGCCCAAGGTCTATAGTGTTCAGTTGACACTTTTGGAAAAAGTTTGTTACTCCATTTAATCAATGGAAGTATTCTGTCTTCTCTTATATCTTTATTATAACCATTAAATTCAGCTGTACCTGCTATTCTAAATCTATTTATACCAAGTCTACTTGACACAATTTTAGCTCCATCATCCAGTAGTGAAACTTCAGGCGCATGTTTTTGGCTAATTTTATCATTAAGATCGATCGTTATTGAATAGCCCTTTACAGGATATATATTAACGTTATCTCCTAATTTAGAAGCTATAAGCTTACTTGATACACCTGCACAAATTACAGTTGCATCAAAAGTATCAGTATTGTCAGTGTTTTGAGTGCTAAACTTTAATTCAACTAAATTATGTTTATGAACTATATCATTTATAGATGTATTATAATTAAATTTGACATTGTTTTTTTTACAAATTTCAGCTAATTGAGTGCAAAATAGATGTATATCTCCAGACATATCGCTTTTGGTAAAAAAACCACCAAAAAAATTATCTAAATTAATTGTAGGCTCAATTTTTTGAATTTCTTTGTTGTTAAGTGGTTCTCTTTTTAAACCTGCTTTTGTTAGCCATTTATTAACTTTTAATCCATGGTTAAAATTTTCTTCTGTATTACAAAGATGTAAAATACCCTTTTCTTTAAAGTCAAAATTAATGTTTTCATCTTTTAATAGTTCTTTTAAAAGATTGCCACTTTCAATTGCCATCTTTACTGTGGCAATTGTATTTTTTTCATGATTTTTTACATTTGATAAAAAACTTAAAAACCATCCTATTTTATTTAAGGAAGGTTTTAAATTAATAGAAAGAGGAGCATCTTTTTTAAAAATCCACTGTATTCCTTGGTAAATGGTTTTCCAGTTTGTCCAAACTTCACCATTACATGCGGATAGTTGTCCACCATTAGCATAACTTGTCTCCATTGCTGCATACTTTTGTTTATCAAAAACAGTTACATCGTAACCTTTTTTCATTAATTGATATGCTGTTGTTATGCCTGTTATGCCTGCGCCAATAACTGCTATTTTTTTCATAAAAACTCCACGACAAATTAAGCCCTAATCTGTCATGTGTACCTGAGAGATTAACTCGTCGTATGAGCTTACTCCTTCGGTGGACATAAAGTATGTCTCTCTCCAGATTGTCAACTCTTTATGATACTTTTACCTGAGAGTTTCTAGGGTAGTTGCTCCTTCGGCGGTTATTTAAAACGCTCTCACAAAAAGAGGTAATGACAATTATATGATAATTCTATTTAGAAAATAATCAAACTAATTTTTTTTTACAGTAATCTTTTCTATTGGGCCGTTTTGTTTTATCCAATCATCAATACCATTTTCTAGATTCAAAACATTAATTAAACCCATTTCCAAAGCTGTTTTAGAAGATAAGGATGATCGCCATCCAGAGGCACAATAAAATATAAACTTATTTTTAGAATTGAAGTAATCTTTATAATAAGGACTTTTAGGGTCAATCCAAAACTCTAACATTCCTCTTGGTACATGCTTAGCATTTTTTATTTTCCCATTTTTCTCTAATTCTCTAATATCTCTTAGATCAATAAAAATTGTTTCACCTTCATTGTGTAATTTCATAGCATTCTTAAAGTTAATACTTTTGATTTTTTGTTTTGCTTCTTCAACTAGAGAAAAACAAGATTTAATTGTCATTTTATTAGTTTCCAATAGATTAATATTGATAATTTAATATAAATAAATAATGACAAATAACAATCAACAATTTTTAATTCAACATGAAGAGTTTAATAAAAATTTTATTTATCCATCAATTAATAATATCAATACTCAGCAGGTCATAACATTATATGAAAACTTTAAAAAAATTTTACCTCATTCTCAAAAATATTCTAAAGATTTAAAAGTAAGAAGAAACTTAAGTGATATTTTAGATGAATTTGATGTTTTATTTTTAGATGCGTTTGGAGTTATAAATATAGGAGATCAATTAATACCTCGGATAATTGAGACTCTAAATATTGCTAGAGATAGAGGTATATATATAATTATTCTTACAAATGGTGCAACTTTTTGTTCAGAAAAAAAAATTAATCAATTTTATAAACTTGGGTTAGAATTTTCTTATGATGAAGTTATATCAAGTCGCGACGCTACAGAAAGATTTTTATCTACTCATCTTAAACCATCTAAAATAGGTGTTCTAGGTAATAAAGATGAAGAGCTAAACATAAAAAATAGTATCACAATAGAGTTATCAAAAGATATTGAACAATTTGATGAAATGGACACTTTTATTTTTTTAGGTACAAGTTATTGGGACTCAGATTTTCAAGATTTATTAAAAGATTCATTGACCTCAAATCCGAGACCATTTTTTGTTTCCAATCCGGATATTGTTGCTCCGCACAAGGATTTTTTTAGTATTGAGCCAGGTTATTTTACCTTAAAATTAATAAATGAAGGTATAAATTTACCATTATGGTTCGGTAAACCTTTTTCAACCATTTTTGAAATGGCTTTAGAAAAAGTACAGTTTATAACAGGATCTTCAATTAATATGTCTAGAATTGGAATGGTAGGAGATACATTGCATACTGACATTTTGGGCGCAAACTCAATTGGAATTAAATCAATTTTAATGACAAAATATGGTTTATTAAGAAATCAAAATATTGCTTCTTGTATAAAAAAAACTGGAATTATACCAGATTATTTGATTGAGGGTCCTTAAAATGAATAAAAGAAAATCTATATTGGTTACGTCGGGATCAAAAAGATTAGGAAAGTATATTTCTAAGTTTTTTGTAATGAATGATTGGGATTTAATTTTACATTATAATAACTCAAAAGTTGAAGCAGAAGAAACAGCAAATGAGTTATCACTTTATTCAAAAAACATAAAATTATATCAAGCAGACTTTACAAATTATAAGGATGTTGAAAATTTAGTAGAAAACTTACTTTTAAAAGAAAAAGATTGGATAGGTTTAGTAAATAATGCTGGTTTATTCGAATACGATACTGGCCAAGAATTTACCATAGAAAAGTTAAATCGACATATGTCAATTAATTTTTCCACTCCTGCAATACTTATCCAAGCACTTTATAAAAATATAATTAAAAACCAAATTGTAAGAAACAAAAACAACATGGTCATAAATATTATTGATGCCAAAATTGAAGGTTTAAATCCAGATTATTATTCTTATACTTTGTCAAAGTTAGCAATGTCAGGATTAACAAAAATGTCAGCTTTATCTTATGCACCAGATTTGAGAATAAATGCTATTGCACCAGGAATAATATTGCCTGCAGAAAATCAAAATGAAAAAGATTTCATGGAATCTCACAAAAAAAATATTTTAAACAGTTCTGCAACGATAGATGATTTTTACTTGGCTCTTGATTTTTTAACTAACTCAAATTCTGTTACAGGACACATCTCACTATTAGATGGAGGATCACATTTGGCTCCTCCTTCAAGAGATGTTGCCATTAAATAAGGTATAATTTTAATGCTTAAGAAAATTCTTATTGAAAATTTAACTTGTAGTGCCTCTGTTGGTGTTTATGAAAACGAAAAATTAAACAAACAAAAAATAATAATTAATTTAGAAGTTTTACTTATTAACAAAATGAAAACTCATACTGATAATCTAAGTGACGTTGCGGATTATGGAAAATTTAGAAGAATTATATTGGATGTTATTAATTCGAAGCATTTTAATTTAATTGAGACACTTGCAGATAATCTAATAAAAAAAATAGAAACGTTTGATAAAGTTGAAAATATTAAATTAAAAATTACAAAACCTGATATTTTTAATGATTGCTCAGTTTCCTATGAAATTAGTAATTATCCTTAAGTTTTCTAAAATATTTAAATGTTTCTACACTATTAAGTTCTTGAATATTATTAGCAATTTTAAAATTAGTATCATTGTATCTTAAGAATGGATTTAACTTTTTCTCTTGGCCAAGAAAAAAAGGTATAGTTGGTTTTTCTTCATCTCTTAAATTTTTAATTTCTAGAATGTTAGCATCTAACTCTTCAACATTATTGTAAACTATACTTTTGCAAAAGTTTGCGTTTGACATCGTATATTCATGACCACAATATACAAGTATATCATCAGGTAAATTTAAAATTTTATCTAAACTATTTTTCATTTGCTCAAAAGTCCCTTCAAATATTCTTCCACATCCAAGTCTAAACAAGGTATCTCCAGAAAAAAGTATTTTTAAGCTCTCAAAGTAATAACATATGTGACCGATAGTGTGGCCAGGTGTATGTAAAACTTTACCTTTTTTACCGATCATATCAATTTCATCTCCATCTAAAACATAATGATCGCAATTATGTATTCTATTTTGGTCATATTTTGGGCCAATAAGTTTACAGTTATATTTGTCTATTAATTTTTGATTTCCTGCAATATGGTCTTCATGATGGTGGGTATTAAAAATGTAGGATAGTTTCCAATTTTTTTTTTCAAGTAGCTCAATGACTGGCTGTGCTTCCCCAGGATCAATTACAGCTGTTTGTTTATTAATAGGATTATGTAAAACATAAATATAGTTGTCACTTAATGCTTTTATGATTTCAATTTGAGTCATAATATTATTATCCTTAAGAAAAAATTATGTTATCAATAAAGATATATTATTAAAAATTATAATTCAATTTTACTATGGAAGAATTAGAAAAACTTAGAAAAGAAATAGATAAGCTTGATAAAATGATAGCCGTGTTAATTTCCAAAAGACAAGGACTTTCAAATAAAATTTTAAAAGCTAAAGGAGGGATGTTTACTTATGATCCAGTGAGAGAAAGGAAAGTGATGGAAAAAATTTTCTCTTACGATATCAATTCTAAACTTGCAGAAAGAATATGGAGACAAATTATAGCTTTTAATTTGTCAACACAAAAAAAATTAAAAATTGGATATCTTGGCGATGATAAATTTTCTATAGCAGCTTATGAAAGTTATTTTGGGCCATATTTTGAAAATAGAGATTTTAAAAATGTTAATAAGCTAATGGAAGGAATAAATAATAAAATTATTGATGCAGTAATAATAGAGAAATCACAATTAGCCTTTACTAAAATTAATTCTAAAATAAAGATTGTATCAGAATTCCCATTAAATGAATATTTTTACAAAAAAAAGTATTTAATTTTGAAATAACTTAGGTTAGAAAAAAATTATGCTTTTACAACCAAAAGAATCCATTTTAAATTTAGATGCCTATAAACCAAATTTTGGGTCTTCTAATTTAAAAAAATTAATTAGATTATCTGCGAATGAAAATGCTTTAGGATATTCTCCAAGAATTGATAAAGAGTTAAAATTAAAAAGTTTTAACAGGTATCCTCCACAACTTAGTGAAGAACTTATTAAAACAATTAGTAAAATCAAAAATTTAGACCAAACTAAATTAATTCTCGGAAATGGTTCGGATGATCTAATTTCTGTAATTGCTCAAACATTCTTAAAACCTGGAGATGAGGCAATTTATACAGAATATGGATTTTTACAATTCCCACAATCCATTACAGTTGCAGGAGGAATTAAAAAAATCGCAAAAGACATTAACTTTACTGTGAGTGTCGACAATATTTTGAATTTAATAACAGATAAGACTCGTTTAATATTTCTTGCTAATGCTAACAACCCAACAGGCACGTTTATTAATAAAAGTGAAGTTTATAGATTAATTAACAATATACCGGAAAATATATTGTTAGTTTATGATGCAGCATATGCAGAATATATTAGAAATGATTATTATATAGATGGATCTGAATTAGTTGAAAAATATAATAACGTAATAATGTTAAGAACGTTTTCTAAATTACATGGACTTGCTGGTTTGAGACTAGGTTGGGGTTATAGTAATAGTAAAATTATAAACTATCTAATGGCAGTTAGAGGTCCTTTTAGTGTTAATTCTATAGCCATTGAAGCTGGCATAATTGCTATGAAAGATATTGATTTTCAAAATTATTGCTTTGATTTTAATATAAAGTCGATGAAATTTATGGAAATGGAATTAGATCATTTAGGTGTAAAATTTATAAAATCATCAACTAATTTTATTCTGATAAATTTATCAGATAAAGATAAACTTTCAGCACAAAATGCTGCATTATTTTTTAAAAAAAATGGTATGTTAGTTCGTGAAATGAACGTTTATAACTTACCAAATTATATTAGAGTTTCATTAGGAACTGAAAAAGAAAATAAGTATTTTTTAAAACTACTTAAAAAATTTATTACAAAAAATGATAGTTAAAAAAAAAATCGTAACGATAATTGGCTTAGGGTTAATTGGAAGTTCAATATTAAGAGCATTTAGTTTTTACTTAAAAGATAAATTTTATGTAAAAGTTTATGATAATAATTCTGAACATCTTAAAGTTGTTAAGTCATTTAATATAGCAGATGAAATTTGCAACTCTGCAGAAGACTCTGTAAAAGACTCTGATCTGGTAATATTGGCTATTCCTGTTGGTTCAATGGCCGAAGTGGGAAAGTTAATATCACCATATCTAAAAAAGGGAGCAATTTTAACAGATACAGGGTCAACAAAGCTTTCCGTAATAAAAGATCTATCTTTATTGATACCTAAAAATGTATTTTTAGTACCTTCACACCCTCTAGCAGGAACTGAGCATTCTGGACCAAAAGCCGGTTTTCATAACTTATTCGAAGGTAGGTATTGGATTATAATTAGTAATAGAAACGATAAAAAAGGAATTTTTTTAGAAAAACTATTTAAAAAGTTTGGTTCTAAAGTTGAGTTCATGGATGAATTCTATCATGATAAAGTGCTTGCTATTACTTCACATTTACCGCATTTAATTGCTTATTCAATAGTTGACACTGCTAATAATTTAGAAAGTGATTTAAAAAATGATGTTATTAGATATTCAGCAACTGGATTTAGAGACTTTACTAGATTGGCATCTTCTGATCCAACTATGTGGAGAGACGTTTTTTTAAATAATTCCGAAGCAGTATTAGAAATGTTGCAAAGATTTAATGAAGATCTATCAGCGTTACAAAAATTAATTAGAAAAAAAGATTCTAACGAACTATATAATTTTTTCAAAAACTCTAAAGAGATAAGAAATAAAATTATTGAAGCAAAACAACATCTGCCAGAAGCATCAAAACTGAAGTAAATTTATTCTTAAATATGTCAATTTATATTTAAAATATTCAGAAATATAATTAATTTTTGTTTTCCACCATATTTTATTTTCATCAATAAATACAAAAGGTTTAATTTTAATATCTTTAAAAATACTTTTAAATTCTAGCATAGCTCTAGGCATGTGGTAATTATTTGTTAATAGAACAAAAGAATTAATTTTTTTTGATTTAACCCATTTTAAACTCTCTACTGCATTAGAAAAAGTATTTCTAGAAATGCCCTCTATTTGAATGCAACAATCTATAATTTTATTATAATTAGGGTTGTTTGTAGTTAATTTTTTTAATGTTTTTTTATTAAATCCTTTTCCTACACCGCTAATAAATAAATTTTTATTTTTATTTTCAATTCGAAAAAAAATTTTTAAAGATTTTTTAACTCTATTATCTCCTCCTGTTAAAACAATAAAATTATTATTATAGTTTAAGTTATTTTTATAATTAAAAATTTTTTTATAGAAAAATGAGTAGTCTATGACTAATACTATTAAAGGTAGGATGATTAGAAATAGATATTTTTTTTTTATCATTTGAATTGGTTAATTATTTGGAAAGACATACTTTTTATTATACAATAATAAATTATTTAGGTTAAATAATATGTTAGAAAAATGTTTAAAATGTAATACTTCATTTGAAGTTGATGAAAGTCTAATAACATCAAAGTTAAAATTTTTTAAGTGTAGTTTGTGTGATAATGAATGGCCATTTGTAAATAACAAAAATTCTGAAAAATCTTCAGAAAACATGTCTGAAGAAAAATTACGTAAAGATCTTGACGCCATCAGGTCAGAAATTGAGAAGAAAACTGACATACTTAGTAACGAAATAAAGTCTCATCCAAAAGAAAAAATAACTAAGCTTAAAAATCAAAACTATAATACTAAGAAAAAAACAGTTGCTCAAATTGCAGAAGAAATTGCTGAAGCCAGTGTAAAAAACAGAGAAACAAAAATAATTAAGAATAAAAAACGAATTAATAAAAAAACATCTAATATTGAAACTCTAAAAAATGTTAATTCAAAACAAAAGAGTTTTGCAATTCCTTTGATTATTTTTATTTCTATTACATTTATAAGTAGTAGCATTTATTTTAGAAATAATGTTATAAGTTTAGGTCATTCTTATTTCCCTAAATTTGTAGAAAAAAATTTTCATAAAGTATTTGATTTATTCAAACATGTTAAAATACCATTTTATGCTGACTTTAAAAATTTAGAGATAGAAAATTTTGGTGCAGTTTATGAAGGTAAGTCAGTAAAGTTTTTTGGTAATATAAAAAATAATTCTAAATACTCTATATTAACACCTACGTTAAAAGTAATTATGACAACCGAAGATGGTAAAATTCTTGCAGAAACAATAATTAAATCAACACAACCATTTATTTCATCAAATAACTTTATCAAAATAAATCATTTGATTCTTACAAACCAAAAATATAATAATGCTACAATTCGTGCTACTATTATGAAAGAAATTGAAAGTTCAAGTTAGAAATTTGGTATTATGTCAAGATTAAGTAGTTCATCTATATTTTCTCTTTTTCTAAGCAAAATTTCTTTGTTATTAAATATAAAAACCTCAGCAGCACTTGGTCTACTGTTATAATTTGATCTCATAACACTTCCGTATGCACCACAGGTCATAATTGCTAGAACTTCATTTTTTTTTGTTTCTTGTAAATTAAAATCAATACCTAAAAAATCACCTGTTTCACAAATTGGTCCAACGACATCATATTTTTTTGAAGACCGATCACTTTTAATTTTAAGAGGTTGTATTGAATGGGTTGCATTGTAAAGAGTAGGTCTAATTAAATTATTCATTGCAGCATCAACAATCAAAAAATTTTTATAATTAGTTGATTTTGTTCTAATTACTTTAGTTAGTAAAATCCCTGATTCAGCAATTAAAGATCTTCCTGGTTCAACGCTTAGTTGAAACTCTTTATTTTTGAAAACTTCATTTAAAGCTTTACTAAGAGATTTATAATTAAGTAAATTTTTCATTGTATAATCAACTCCAAATCCACCTCCTAGGTCTAAATGATTAACTTCGTAGCCAAGATTTCTTAATTCCAATGCTAAATTTTTAATTTTTGAAAATGTTTGAAAAAAAACATCATAATCAAATAACTGTGATCCTACATGTATAGCCAGCCCATATGGTTTAATAAAAGAAGCTTCATTTATCAATTTATAAGCATTGACGATATCATTATAGATAATTCCAAATTTTGAATTTTCATCACCAGTAGATATTTTTTTATGGGTTTTTGCGTTTATATCGAGGTTTACTCTTAATGCTACATTTACTGTCTTTTTTATGTTTTTTGAAATTTCAATTATATCTTTTAATTCTTCGATTGATTCTGCATTTAATTGTTTAATATTTTTATTAATAGCAAACTCTATCTCATCTTTTTGTTTTCCAACACCTGAAAATATAATGTCTTTTGGTTTAACTGAAACTTTTAAGCATCTTTTTAATTCACCAATCGATACAACGTCAGCACCAGCACCTAAACTGTTTATATATTTAATTACTCCAAGATTATCATTTGATTTAACAGCAAAATGAATTTTGCCATTAAGAGGGTCCATAATTTTTTTAAGCATATAGAAGGAGTTTTTAATTAAATTTGAGTCATAAACAAAGGTTGGAGTTCCATAGTGATCTACCAATTTTTTCAAACTTAAATTTTGAAGAAATAATTCTCCTGATTTTCGATAGTATCCAATTTTTTGCATATTATTTTTTTGTAGAAATGATTTTTTTTGATTGTGAAATAGGGTCAGCTTTTTTCCCACATCCATAAGAAAAAAAACTTAAAACTAATAATAAAAAAAATAGAGTATTTAATTGCTTTAATTTTGGCATAACTTTATAGATATCTCCTTTTGGCCTCCGATATTGCTTTTAAAACTAATCTTGGAGAGGTTCCACCAAATGATGTTTTTTTTAATATAGAAGAACTAATACTTATTGATTTCATAATATTACTTTCAATTTTAGGTTCAATTAATCTTAAATCTTCTAATGACAATTCATCAAGAGAGCAATTCTTCTTTTCTGCTAGAAGAATTATTTTACCGGTAATTTTATGAGCATCTCTGAATGGAATATTTAAATATGTTACTAAATAATCAGCTAGGTCTGTTGCAGTTGGGAAACCTCTCTGTAAGGCTTTAAGCATTTTATTTTTATTAATTTTTAAAGACTTAATTATACCAATCATGTTTAATAGACAATTTTTGATATTTTCTGAAGAATCAAAAATTGGTTCTTTATCCTCTTGTAAGTCTTTACTATAAGCAAGAGGTAACCCTTTTAATAAAGTTGTTAAATTAATTAAGTTTCCTACAAGTCTGTTAGATTTCCCTCTAATAAGTTCAGCTGCATCAGGATTTCTTTTTTGGGGCATGATACTTGATCCAGTTGTGTATTCTTCATTAATAACTATGAAATTAAAACCATTTGATGACCATAAAATAAGCTCTTCAGCTATTCTAGATAAATTCATGCCAATCAAACTAAGTACGGATAAATATTCAATAGCAAAATCACGACTTGAAACGGAATCTATAGAGTTTCTTGTAGGTGAAGAAAAGTTTAATTTTTTTGCTACGAAGTTTCTATCAATAGGGTAACTTGTTCCAGCAAGTGCAGCTGAACCAAGAGGGCACTCATTCATTCTGTTTTTACAATCTTCAATCCTTGTTCTGTCTCTTCCAAACATTTCAACATATGCCAAAAGATGATGTCCAAAAGTGACAGGTTGAGCAACTTGCAAGTGAGTATAACCAGGCATTAAGGTTTCATAATTATCTTCAGCTTGAAAAATTAATTTTTCTTGAAGTTGTTTTAAAAGCTCTAATATCGAATCCAAATCACTTCTTATCCACATCTTAAAGTCGGTAACAACTTGATCATTTCTTGAACGTGCAGTATGTAATTTTTTTCCAGACTCACCAATTAATTCAACTAACCTACTCTCAATATTCATGTGGATGTCTTCTAGTTCAATTTTGAATTTAAATTTATTTGTTTCAATTTCTTTTTTAATCTTTAAAAGGCCACTTTTAATTTCTAAAAAATCTTTTTTTAAAATAATTTTTTGTTTTGATAACATTTCAGCATGAGCTATAGATCCTTCAATGTCTTGAACATATAAATTTTTGTCAAAACTGATTGAAGAATTGAACTTAATCAAATTATCACTTGATTCTCCTTCAAATCTTCCACCCCAAATTGTGCTTTTTAAACTTTTTTTTCTTTTTGCCATTATCTTAACTTTATAATTTTTTTAATTATCTTATATATAAAATAAAAAAGAGAAACAATATTGTTTAATAGTCTAAAATATTTATTAATTTTATCAATTATCATCCCATTTCCATCTCAATCAAATTCTTTATTTCAAAAAATAGATATAAAATTAGAAAACAACGTAATTTTAAATGACGAAAAAAATATTGAAAAAAAATTGTTTGATATTTTTGATTTAAACTCAAAATACGTATTAAATTTTTGGGCTACCTGGTGTATCCCTTGTAAAAAAGAATTGCCAGACTTAAAAAAAATGAAAATGGATAATAAAGATTTAAAAGTTGTAATTATTTCTATAGACAAAAAATCAATTAAGGATCAATTGAATTTTCTAAAAAAAAATAAAGTAAATGAATTAACTTCTTATTATGATCAAAACATGACCTTTTTTAAAAATTTAAAACTAAGAGGTATACCCACTACTCTATTAATTAAACAACAAAAGATAATAGCAAAAAAAGAAGGCATTTTTAGTTATAATAAAAATTCATTAGAACAAATTAATAACTTTTTTAATTAAGTTTACTTTCCATCTCTGGGACTGCTTTAAATAAATCTTCAGCTAAGCCATAATCAGAGATTGAAAAAATAGGTGCTTCTTCGTCTTTATTAATTCCTATTATAACTTTACTATCCTTCATTCCTGCTAAGTGCTGTATTGCACCTGAGATACCTACGGCTATGTAAAGGTTTGGAGCAACAATTTTTCCAGTTTGACCAACCTGCCAGTCATTTGGCACATATCCAGCATCGACTGCAGCCCTACTTGCTCCCATCGCAGCGCCAAGTTTATCAGCCAATTTTTCTAATATCTGGAAGTTTTCTGCAGATCCTAACCCTCTTCCACCTGATACAACTATATCAGCTGAAGTTAATTCAGGTCTTTCACTTTTAGTTAGCTCAGAATTTAAATATTTTGTTTGGTTATTAGTTGTTAAACTCCCTATTTCTTGAATCTTACCAACGTTTTCATTGCCAATTTCTGCTTCTTCAAATGCTGTGGATCGAATAGTTATGATGTTTATTTTATTTTTACTCTTACAAGTTGCAATAGCGTTTCCAGCATAAATTGGCCTTTTAAATGTTTGCTTATCAACAATTTCAATCACATCTGGAATTATCATAGTATCAAGTAAACCTGCTAGTCTTGGAGCTATATTTTTACCATTAGAAGTATTAGAAAATAAAATATTTGTGTAGTCTTTAAAATTTTCAGCAATAAAATTTGCTGAATCTTCAGCTAATTGATTTTTAAATGCATCATTTTCATTAGTAAAAATATTATTAATATTTTTAATATGAATTAATTCATTACAAATATCTTTACAACTATCGCTTAAAACTAATAAATCTACATTTTCAAGTTTAAGAGCAGCTTTTATAGTATTTAATGTTGATTTTTCTAATTTATTATTATTATGATCTACTACTACTAATGTTTTCATATTTACCTCTATCCTAAATTACTTTAGCTTCATTTTTTAATTTTTCAATCATCTCATCAACAGATTTTACCATAATTCCAGCTTCTCTGGATTTAGGTTCCTCAACTTTTAAGATTTCTAACTTCGGTTCAATGTCGATTTTTAAATCTTCAACTTTTATTTCATCAATTGGTTTTCTTTTTGCCTTCATAATGTTAGGCAAACTTGCATATCTTGGTTCATTCAACCTCAAGTCAGTTGTTACAATAGCTGGCAAATTAACTTCAATATTTTCTATACCCCCATCTATTTCTCTACCAACTTTTATTTTTTTATCTTGTATTTCTAATTTACTTGCAAAGGTTGCTTGACCCCAGTTCAGCATTGCTGAAAGCATTTGTCCAGTGGCATTCATGTCATCATCAATTGCTTGTTTGCCCATAATAACAAGATCAGGTTTAATTTTATTACCTATAGATGTCAGAATTTTAGCGACTGATAATGGTTCAAGTTTAGATGTGCAATTTACAAAAATACCAGAATCAGCTCCCATGGCTAAAGCGTTTCTAATTGTTTCTTGTACTTCTGGTAAGCCTATGGATACTGCAATTATTTCACTGGCAACACCTTTTTCTTTTAATCGAAGAGCTTCTTCTACAGCTATTTCATCAAAAGGGTTCATAGACATTTTTACATTATCTAATTCGACGTCCGTCTCATCTTTTTTAACTCGAACTTTAACGTTGTAGTCTACAACTCTTTTTACTGGAACAAGTATTTTCATAAATCATCTCCCATTTTACTCATTGATTTCCTCCAGGAACCCATAATATATCCGCTTTTCCATTATCATTTGTTATTCTTGAAACTACAAATAAAAAGTCTGATAGTCTATTGATATACATTAATGATTGTTTGTTAATCTTATTTTTTTCAGCAAGTTTTGACATGGATCTTTCCGCTCTTCTTGCTACTGTTCTTGCAATATGAAGCCAGCACGACATTTCAGATCCACCAGGTAAAACAAATGAATTTAATGGTTCTAATTTATTATTAAATTTATCAATCATATCCTCTAAATTTAAAACCTGAGAATTTTTAATTCTTAATGGTTCAAATTTTGGGTTTTCTTCAAATGGTGTAGATAAGTCGGCGCCTAAATCAAAAAGGTCATTTTGTATTTTTTTTAAAATCTGAACTAAAAAATTATATTTTTTATCATTATTGATACAGCTAATTGAAAGGCCAATAAATGAATTTAATTCATCAACATCGCCATATGCTGAGGGTCTTAAATCATATTTTTTTACACGACTACCATCTGACAGACCAGTTGTTCCGTCATCTCCTGTCTTAGTATAAATTTTATTGAGTTTAACCATTATAATATCTCTTTAAATATAAAATAAATACAAAAACGATTATTGCAATTGCTTGGAAAATAATTCTATATCTCATTATTAAATTACTTTTAGATTTGTTATATTCACCACCTCTACCCATTGTAATAACGCCCCACATTAAAATTCCAAAAACTATTAGAAGACAAATTACTAATACTGAATTTGCAAGTAAATCATTCATCAAAAATAATCTCTTTAAATTCGTGATTATTTCTTAAGAAACTTGCTTTAACTGTGTTATACATTAAACATGCAATTGTCATAGGACCTACCCCACCAGGTACAGGTGTAATTAAATTAACCTTATTAATAACATCATTAAAATTTACATCACCTAAAATTTTAATTTTATCATTCATTTTTTTTCTATTGATCCCAACATCAATTACAGTTGCTTTGTCTTTTACATAATTATTATCTATAAATTCAGTCATTCCGATTGCAGCAATTAAAATATCAGCTTTTAGTGTAAATTCAGATAAGTTTCTTGTTTTAGAGTGTGTAATTGTAGTTGTGCAGTTTTCTTTTAGTAGCAAAGATTGCATAGGTTTCCCAACAATATTTGATCTACCTACTATCGTAGCATTTAATCCATTAAGTGAACCTAATTCTTTTTTTAACATATAAATACACCCAAGAGGTGTACAAGGGATCATTCCGTAATTAATACCTAGAAATAAGTTACCTAAATTTATTGGATGAAATCCGTCTACATCTTTTTTTGGATCAATTGACAAAATAACTTTATCTTCAGATATATGCATTGGTAACGGAAGTTGAACAAGAATTCCATCAATATCTTTTTGTTGATTTAATTCTTTAATTTTATTTAATAATTCTTTTTCAGATATTGACGAGGGATAAATAATTTTCTTTGATATTATTCCAATATTTTCTGCAGTTTTAATTTTATTTTTAACATATATTTCACTAGCTGAATTTTCTCCAATTAAAATTACGGCTATAGAAGGTCTGCGTTTATTAAGTTTCTCAGATTTTAAAACTAATTCTTTGACGCTATCAATCAAGTTTTGAGAATGTTTTATTCCATTAATGATTTTTATATTATCACTTATCAATTGTCTTACTCCTACAAACTTAATCTGTAATCAATTAATAAATTTCTAATAAATGATAAAAGCAATATGACTATTACAGGTGAGAAATCCATTCCACCAATAAATGGAATATATTTTCTAATTTTAATTAAAAAAGGTTCATGAAGTGCAATTAATCCTCTTAATATTAAATCGATAATTCTATTGTATCGATTTACGATTTCGAATTGAACTAGGAGGGTTATTATCACATAAGCTATAAGAGTATATATATATATGGATATGATTTGATCTAATAATATAAATAAAGCATTCATTGTTAAATTATTTTTGTTATTGTATTGATATAAGTTTTAAAATAAAATTTTAAACGGGTGAATATGAAATCTTTATTTTTAATTATTCTATTTATTTTTAATGTTATAAATCCTTCATTTAGTAAAACTGGACATACGAATAATTGGGATCAAATAGTTAACCGTGCCCAAAATAAAACTGTGAAACTTCACGCATGGGGAGGTTCTAAAAATATCAATAATTATATTAATTGGGTTAAAGCAAAAGTTCATGAAAAATATGGGATTAAATTACAACATATAAAAATTAAAGATACATCTGATGCAGTTAAAAAAGTTTTATTTGAGAAAATTGCAAAAAAAAATGATAATGGTTCAGTTGATATCATTTGGATAAATGGAGAGAATTTTTTAACAATGAAAAAAAATAATTTGTTGTTAAATAAGAATTGGATATTGCAATTACCTAATTCTAAATTTATCGATTTTTCTAAATCCTCAGCCTATTTTTATGACTTTGGTATTTTTAATGAAGGAAAGGAAATGCCTTGGGGATTATCTCAACTTATTTTTTATTATGATAGTGATAAATTAAAAATTGTTCCAAAAAGTGCGTCTCAATTAAAAGATTTCATAAAAAAGAATCCTGGCAGATTTACTTTTCCTCAACCACCAGATTTTATAGGAACAAGTTTTTTGAAACAAATTTTGATAGAAGTATCTAAAGATAAAAAACTCTTTTATAATAAGTATAATCTTAACAATGATAGACATAAATCGTCATTGAATGAATTATGGAATTGGTTTGACGAAATCACACCTTTTTTATGGAAAAGTGGCAAAACATACCCAAATAATTATTTGTCACTTGGCCAAATATTTTCTGATAATGAATTAGACATAGGTTTAACATTCAATATTGCATATCCAAAAAATGAAATTTCAAAAGGAAATTTTAAATCTTCAGTTAAAAGTTTTATACCAAATATCGGTTCATTAGCTAACACTCATTATCTTACAATTCCTTACAATGCTACAAATAAGAATGCTTCAAAGGTTGTAATAAATTATATGATTTCACCTGAAGCGCAATTAGAAAAGCAAAACTCAGAAATATGGGGTGATCCTTCAGTTTTATCTTTCGAAAAATTAAACAAAAACCTTAAAAAAGACTTTGAAAATCTTTTGAGTAAATCTACCGATTTAAGTTTTCAAGATTTAGACAAAAAAATTCCTGAACCTCACCCTAGCTGGGTCAAAGTTATTGAAGAAGGCTGGATTGCAAGATATGGAACAATTAATTGAAACAAAAAAAAATATATTATTATTTTTACTTTTTCTTTTAATTTTAGGTGTTATATCTTTTCCTGTAATTTTTGGTACACTAGGTACTATACTTCCATCAATGGGATATTTTTTGGATGTTTCAGATAATTTTACTCTTAAATATTTTCTTTTAACATTTCAGCTTCCTGGGATAGAAAAATCAATTTATTTATCTATTTTAGTGGGTATATTATCTACTTTTATTTCTTTAATATTATCCCAAGCTATATTAGCGAAATTATATTTTACAAATTTTTTTACTAAGCTAAATAAACTTTTATATCCGTTAATTGCTTTTCCACACATAACCATGGCGGTTGGAATTTCTTTTTTATTTTCATCAAGTGGTTTTTTTATTCGTATATTTTCATTATTTTTTAATTTCGACAGACCTCCAAATTTAGATTTGTTTCCAGATAATTTTGGTCTTTTTTTAATATTTGGTTTGATACTTAAAGAGACCCCTTTCTTTTTGTTAATATCAATTGGATTTTTAAATAATGTAAAAAGCAAGGAGTATTTTTTTTTAGCAAAATCAAAAAATTTTTCTGATTTTACAAGCTGGATTTTTTTTATTTTCCCCTTAATTTATAGAAAATTAAAAATTACTATATTTGTTGTATTAATATTTTCGGCAACTGTAATTGATATGTCGTTGATACTTGCTCCAACAACACCTTCAACTATATCAATACGAATTTTACAACTTTTTCAACAACCAGAATTGGCTAGTTTTTCAATTGCATCTTGTTTATCAATTATACAATTATTGATAATTATTTTAATAATATTAACTTGGATTAGTCTCGAAAAATTGATTTTTAAACAACAATATTTAGTTTTTTTTAAAAATTTTTTAGATAGAAGAAACAATTTTTTAGAAAATATTTTATATTTTGTTTCAATAACTTGTTTTCTAATTTTTATTACCAATATTTTTATATCAATTACCTGGTCTTTAGCAGTTGATTGGAATTTCCCTGATTTATTTCCTAAAAAATTTACCTTAGATAATTATTTTGTTTTTTTTAAATTTAATTTTGATAGTTTTCTTAATTCATTAATTTTAGCTACTTTAGGATCTTTTATTAGTTTAATAATAATAATTGTATGGTTAGAGCTTTTGGAAGCATTAAAATTAAAGAATAATTTTTTAAATTTTATATTTTACATTCCATTGTTAATACCTGAATTAACAATTTTGTTAGGCTTTAATTTTTTTCTTTTAACTAATAACTTTGATAACAAGTTTCTTAACATATTATGGATTAAAATTATATATATAATTCCATATACATATTTAATATTTTCAAGTTCTTATAAAAATATTAACAAAAAATATTTAAAAATAGCTCAGTCTCTAAATAAGAGTTATTTAACAATTTTATTTAAAATTAAATTGAATTTAATTTTAAATATAATTTTTCTTAGCTTTGCGATAGGATTTATCATATCTATGGGTCTATATGCTCCAATCTATTTTATAGGCAATGGTGAAATAACAACGTTATCATTAGAAATCATCAATTTACAAACAAGCGGAGATCGAAAAGACCTAGCTGTTGCTACTACATTACAAATGGTAATCCCTCTATTAATTTTATTAATTTTCCACTTGAAATCAAAGATATTTATCAAGTGGTCAGTTTAAGATAATTTTAAAAATCTTATAGTAATTTTATAGTTTGATGTTATAAAAATTGTTGAGAGGTAATCTTGATGAATAAAGCTCACACTTATAGAACACACAAATGTAATGAAATTAATAAATCTTTGGTAGGTGAAACAGTAACATTATCAGGTTGGGTTCATAGAAAAAGAGATCATGGACAGTTGATATTTGTGGATTTAAGAGACCATTATGGCATATCTCAAATAGTTTCTGACACACAAAAAGATACTTTTGATATTCTAGAAAAAATTTCTTTGGAATCTGTCATTTCTGTGCATGGAAAAGTAGTCGAAAGGTCAGCTGAAACTATAAATCATAATATTCCTACGGGAGAGGTGGAGCTCCAAGTTGATAAAATTATTATTTTATCAAATGCAGAAAGTCTACCTTTGCAAGTCAATTCGGATGATGATTATGGAGAAGAAATAAGGTTAAGATATAGATATTTAGATTTGAGAAGAAATAGGCCTCATCAAAATATAATTTTGAGATCTCAAATTATTCAAGAGATAAGATCTGAAATGTTAGAGCAGGATTTTATCGAATTTCAAACACCAATCTTAACTGCATCTAGTCCTGAAGGTGCTAGAGATTTTTTAGTTCCCTCTAGAATTCATAAAGGTAAATTTTATGCCCTTCCTCAAGCGCCCCAACAATTTAAGCAACTTGTCATGGTGTCAGGGTTTGATAAATACTTTCAAATTGCTCCTTGTTTTAGAGATGAGGATAGTAGAGCTGATAGGTCTCCAGGTGAGTTTTATCAATTGGATGTAGAAATGTCATTTGTAGAGCAAGAAGATGTTTTTAAAGCTGTTCAACCAGTAATTTATAATGTTTTTAAAAAATTCACAAAAAAAGAAGTAATTAAAGACTTTATCAAAATTACTTTTAAAGATGCAATGTTAAAATATGGAACTGACAAACCTGATATTAGATATGATGTATTTATTCAAGATGTAACAGATGTTTTTAAAGATTCTAATTTTAAAATTTTTGCAAGTAATATTGAAAAAGGGTCAGTGGTTAGAGGTGTGCCAGGTGTAGATTGTGGTAGTCGGGCATTTGCCGATAAAATGAATAGTTGGGCTCAATCACAGGGAGCTCCAGGTATGGGGTATATTATTTTCTCTGATAACGAAGCAAAAGGTCCAATAGCAAATGCACTTGGTCTTGAAAAATCTCAAATACTAAAAGAAAAATTTAATTTGAATGACGGAGATGCTTTATTTTTCTCATGTGCAATAGAAAAAGAAGCTGCAGATTTAGCAGGTAGGGCAAGATCAAAAATAGCTACTGAAAAAAATATGATTGATGAAAATCAATTTAAGTTTTGTTGGATTGTTGATTATCCAATGTTTGAAAAAAATGAAATTACTGGAGAAATAGACTTTTCTCATAACCCCTTTTCAATGCCGCAGGGTGGGATGAAATCACTTGTTGAAAAAAACCCATTAGATATTTTAGCATATCAGTACGATCTAGTTTGTAATGGTGTAGAGTTATCTTCAGGTGCGATTAGGAATCATGTTCCAGCTATTATGTATAAAGCATTTGAAATTGCTGGTCATAATCATGATGTTGTTGACAATAAATTTCCTGGTATGATTAATGCTTTCAAATTTGGCGCCCCTCCTCATGGAGGTATCGCACCTGGTATCGATAGAATAGTTATGCTTTTAGCTGATGAACCTAATCTGAGAGAGATTGTATTATTTCCTATGACCGGAAAAGCAGAGGACTTAATGATGGGGGCGCCTTCCAACGTTAATGAAATTCAACTGAAAGAATTAGGTATTAATATTAATAAAAAGATTAAGTCTTAATATTTAAGGTGTGTATTATTTTTATCATTGTTAAGAATATTAGGACTGCACCAATTTGATGCAAACTTGCATTTAAATTTGGAACATAATTCAACAGTATATAAACTCCTAATACGAATTGTATAATTATAAAAGTAATTAATAATATTAATTCAAGAAAAACTTTCTTTTGATAAAAATTTCTAGCAAAAAATATTATAATTGCAATTAATGAAATAAATCCCAAATGTCTATGATGAAATTGCGCTGACCCAGGATTTTCAAAAGGATCTAAAACTCCTAATGAAAGATAGTCACTGGGAAAAAAACTATCATTCATTAAAGGATATGTATTGTACATTAGTCCTGCATCCATTCCAGCAACTAGAGATCCTGCGATAATTGTAATAAATATTATAAAAAAAATGATGAAGTTTAAATCAAACTTAATTCTAGATTTTTTGTTTTTTAAATCTAGGATTAGCCAAAATAATAGAAACAAAATCAGTAAGCTGTTTCCAAAATGGATTGCTAACCTATACTGAGATACGTCTGGTTTATCAATTAATCCAGATTTAACCATCCACCAACCGATAAATGCTTGAAGGCTACCAAAAAACAAAATGACAAGAAGTCTTAAAGTAATAAGTTTATTTATTTTCTTTGAAATAATTAAATATATGAAAGGTAAAATAAAAACAATTCCAATTATTCTCCCCCATAATCTATGAAAATATTCCCAGAAAAAAATAAATTTAAAATCTGAAAGTAGCATTCCTTTGTTATAGTAAGCATATTCAGGTGTATTTTTGTAAAGGTCAAACACCCTTTCCCATTCTTGATGATTTAAAGGTGGTAAAAATCCAAGAATGGGTCTCCATTCAACCATTGACAAGCCTGAATCTGTAATTCTTGTAATGCCTCCAATAATAATCATGGCTACCACTAAAATTAAAATTAATGTAAGCCAATTTATGAGAAACACATGTTGTTTTATAGGATTAATATTGTCATTCATATCGTTAATTTATTTACCAAAATTATAATGTAAGTAAATAGAATTTTTTTTTTTTAAAAATCTTGAAACTTTATAATTTACAACTATTTATGTGTTGTGCTCTTAAAGAGTGTAATTTAAATAATTAGGGAGATAATAATGAAGTTTAAGCCACTTCACGATAGAGTAGTTGTCGAACGTTTGGACTCAGACGAGAAAACTGCAGGTGGAATTATAATCCCAGATTCAGCTCAAGAAAAACCAATGCAAGGTAAAATATTAGCTGTAGGTTCTGGGGCAAGAGATGATTCTGGAAAGATACAACCATTAGATGTCAAAGAAGGTGATATAATACTTTTTGGCAAGTGGTCAGGTACAGAAGTTAAAATTGATGGTAAAGACCTTCTAATTATGAAGGAAAGTGACATCATGGGAATTATAAACTAAATCTAAAAATTTTTAATTATTTGAAAGGAAAATATAATGGCTGCTAAAGACGTAAAATTCGGCGGTGATGCAAGACAAAAAATGCTTGAAGGTATAAATGTACTTGCTGAAGCGGTTAAAGTTACATTAGGACCTAAAGGTAGAAATGTCGTAATGGATAAATCATTTGGTGCTCCAAGGATTTCTAAAGATGGTGTAACTGTTGCTAAAGAAATTGATTTAAAAGACAAGTTTCAAAATATGGGTGCTCAGATGGTCAGAGAAGTTGCATCAAAAGCTAATGATGTTGCTGGTGATGGAACAACTACTGCAACAGTTCTTGCGCAAGCAATTGCAACTGAAGGCTCTAAAGCAGTAGCTGCTGGAAGAAATCCAATGGATCTGAAAAGAGGTATTGATTTAGCAACAACTGCAGTTGTATCTGATTTAGAAGGTAGAGCTAGTAAAATAAGCACTAATGCTGAGGTAGCTCAAGTTGGAACAATTTCTGCTAATGGCGAAAAAGAAATTGGTGAGATGATTGCTAAAGCTATGGATAAAGTTGGTAATGAGGGAGTTATCACAGTAGAAGAAGCAAAAAGTCTTGATACTGAATTAGATGTCGTTGAAGGCATGCAATTTGATAGAGGTTACTTATCCCCATATTTTATAACAGATGCAGACAAAATGAAGACTGTATTAGAAGATTGTTATATTTTATTACACGAAAAGAAACTATCTAACTTACAGGAAATGGTGCCTTTATTAGAAAAAGTTGTTCAGTCAGGTAAACCATTACTAATCATTGCTGAGGATGTTGAAGGAGAAGCTTTAGCAACTTTAGTTGTTAATAAACTAAGAGGTGGTTTAAAAATTGCTGCTGTTAAAGCTCCAGGTTTTGGTGACAGAAGAAAAGCAATGTTAGAAGATATTGCTATTCTAACCAAGGGTGAATTAATCTCAGAAGATTTAGGAATAAAGCTCGACAATGTTTCTCTAGAAATGTTAGGCACTGCTAAAAGAATTGAGATAACAAAGGAAGAAACTACTATTATTGATGGTGCTGGTTCTAAAGATGATATTAGCGCAAGGTGTAATCAGATAAGAGCTCAAATAGAAGAAACTACATCTGATTACGATAAAGAAAAACTTCAAGAAAGATTAGCTAAGTTAGCTGGTGGTGTAGCCGTAATCAAAGTTGGTGGTGCTACTGAAGTTGAAGTTAAAGAAAGAAAAGATAGAGTCGATGATGCAATGCATGCTACTAGAGCGGCTGTTGAAGAAGGAATAGTGCCTGGTGGCGGAACAGTTTATATTAAAGCTATTAAAGCTCTATCTAAAGTTAAGGGCGAAAATGAAGATCAAAACGTTGGTATCGAAATAGTTAAGAAAGCTCTAAAGGCTCCTGCTAAGCAAATTGCAGATAATGCTGGACAAGATGGTGCTGTAATTGTTGGAAAATTAGAAGAAAACGATGATGCAAATTTTGGTTATAATGCACAGACAGGAAAATTTGTAGATCTTGTCAAAGATGGTGTTATAGATCCAACAAAAGTTGTTAGATCGGCACTTCAAAATGCATCTTCTGTAGCTGGATTATTAATAACAACAGAGGCTATGATTGCAGATCAACCTGAGCCGGCATCCGGATCAGGTGGTGGAATGCCAGACATGGGCGGCATGGGCGGCATGGGCGGCATGGGCGGCATGGGTGGAATGCCTGGAATGATGTAACCCTAGTCCAAACTAAAATTTAAAAACACCTAATTTTTATTAGGTGTTTTTTTTTGAATTTTACAATAATTCTTTATTAATAATTTAAATTAGATTAATAAATGTTTAACTTATGAACTTTATAGATGAAAAAATTTTAAATGATTTAAAATCTTGGCCTTTTTTAGAAGCTAAAGTTTTAATAGAAAGATTAAAAAAAAATAAAAAATTTGATCTCATTAATGATGATAATCCTGTTTTGTTTGAAACAGGGTATGGTCCATCTGGATTGCCACATATAGGTACCTTTGGTGAGGTGGCTAGAACAACTATGGTTCAAAACGCTTTTTATCATCTCACTGGAAAAGCTACAAAGTTAATTTGTTTTTCTGATGATATGGATGGATTTAGAAAAGTTCCTGAAAACGTTCCAAATCAAACAATGCTCAGTGAACATCTAGAAAAACCTCTTACTGATGTTCCGGATCCTTTTGAAAAATTTGAAAGCTTTGGTTCGTACAATAATAACAAATTAAAAGAATTTTTAAATAAGTTTAGTTTTGATTATCAATTTGTATCATCTACTGAATGTTACAAATCAGGCCAATTTAATGATGCATTATCAAAAATTTTACTTCATTATGATAAAATTAAAAATGTCATTATGCCAACTTTAGGTGAAGAAAGAAAGAAAACATATAGTCCTTTTCTGCCTATATGTTCGTACACAGGTAAAGTATTACAAGCCAATGTTATAGATATAGATGCAACGAATAACTCAATAACATACTTTTCTCCCATTAGTAATAAAGAAGAGAAAGTTTCAATTTTAAATGGTAATTGTAAATTACAATGGAAATGTGATTGGGCTATGAGATGGTATGCACTTGGAGTTGATTACGAAATGGCAGGAAAAGATTTAAGTGAAAGCGTAATTTTATCTACAAAAATTTTAAATATATTAGGTGGTTCTCAACCAGCAGGTTTTTCTTATGAGTTGTTTTTGGATGTGAATGGTCAAAAAATATCAAAATCTAAAGGTAATGGCTTATCAATAGAAGAGTGGCTAGCATATGGAACTGAAGAATCTTTATCGTTGTTTATGTTTAACAATCCAAAGAGAGCAAAAAAATTATTTTTTGATGTAATACCTAAAACGATAGATGAGTACTACTCATTTTTAAGTAAATATAACTCAAATACTGAATGTGAATATGATAATCCAGTCTGGCACATTCATAAAAGTAATCCACCTAAAGATATTTTTCCTGTCTCATTTAATTTGCTTTTAAATTTATCTTCAGTATGTAATGCCGATAATTCAAATGATTTGTGGAGTTATATTACTAATTACACACCAGAGTTGAAAAAAGGGTTAAACAAAAAATTTGATATGTTAGTTGATCTTTCTATTAATTATTATAAACAAAGAGTTTTACCATTTAAAAAATTTAGATTACCTAGTGAATTCGAAACTAAAACTATAAAAAATTTATTAACCTATTTAAAAGACTTAGATGCCAAAACGTCTAATGAAGAAATACAATCTATTGTGTTTAAAGTTGGAAAGGAAGCTGGTTACGAAAATCTTAGAGAATGGTTTTCTTGCTTGTATGAAACAGCCTTAGGGCAATCTAGTGGACCAAGAATGGGTGGGTTTATAAGATTATATGGAATAAATAAGAGTATCAAATTATTAGAAGATGTTCTTAATGGTAACCTTGTTAAATAAAAATGTACTGGAGATTTTTTTATAGAGTTTTAAGTTTGATTGATCCAGAAACTGCACATAATTTTATAATTAAAATAATTAAGAATGGATTTTTACCAAAAATAAAAACAAAATCTATTCCATTAACAGTAATGGATATTAAATTTCAAAATCCAGTTGGATTGGCAGCTGGTTTTGATAAAAATGCTGAGACTATTAACCAAATACATAAGTTGGGGTTTGGTTTTTTAGAGGTTGGCACGATTACAGTTTTTCCTCAAGAAGGTAATCCAAAACCAAGGATATTTAGATTACCTGAAGACAAAGCTATTATTAATAGAAATGGATTTAATAATGATGGTCTTACTTTAATCAAGAATAGAATAAAAGATTTTCAAAAAAACAATAAATCCTCAAATATAAAATTAGGAATAAATATTGGTCCTAACAAAGATACTTCTGATAGGATTAAAGATTATACTAAATTAATTCACGCATTTGCTAAATATGCTGATTATTTAGTGATTAATATATCCTCTCCAAATACACCAAATTTAAGAAAACTTCACTCAGATAAAAATTTTAAAAACTTAATTATTTCAATAAAAAAAGAAATTATTAAGCTTAACAATTGCCCACCTATATTAATTAAGATTTCTCCTGATTTAAGCAATACAGAACTAAAAAAAATAATTAAAGAAACAGTAAATCATAAATTGCATGGCTTAATCATATCTAACACAACTATTAAAAGAAATGTGAAATCTAAATACAAAGAAGAAACAGGTGGTTTATCTGGAGAACCACTTTTTGAGGAATCAACTAAAGTTTTAATTATGGCTAGAAAAATTTTAAATGATTTTGATTCTCGTATTTCAATTATTGCTACCGGGGGTGTTTGTGATGGAAAATCAGCATACATCAAAATTTTATGTGGAGCTGACTTAATTCAACTATATACTGGCATGGTTTATGAAGGACCTTTTGTTGTAAAAAATATCTTAGATCAACTTGATAGGTTTAGAAAAAGAGATAATATCAAAAATTGGGAAGATGTTAGAGGACGAGCTAAAAGCATAAATGAAGCAAATAAAATTGTAGAAAATGGATTAAACAAAAAAACATAGCGTAATTTTTACTTTTGCTTGACCATCAAAAGAGCTTCCTTTATAACTTCAACGAGGGTTAATTTATGTCCAAAGTCTGTGAAATTTCAGGTAAAAAACCAATGACTGGGAACAATGTCAGTCATGCTAATAATAGGACCAAAAGGAGATTTATTCCAAATCTTCAAAACGTAAAATTATATAGTGGAATATTGCAAAAATACATTAATTTAAACATTACTATCAGAACTATGAAAACTGTTGAAAAAAATGGTGGCTTAGATTCTTATCTAATTAAAACAAGTAATAAAAATTTGGCTGATACAGCTATTAAAATTAAAAAGCAAATTTTAAAGAATAATAAAAAGTAATTTATTGTACATTTTCATCAAATAAATCTGCTAGCTGTTCTGTCATTGCTCCAGCAAGATGTTCTGCATCAGTAAGCGTTACAGCTTTTTTATAATACCTTGTAACATCATGACCAATTCCGATTGCAATTAATTCAACTGGAGATTGATTTTCTATAAAATTAATTATCAGTTTTAAATGTTTTTCTAGGTAGTTACCACTATTAGCTGATAATGTGGTGTCATCTACAGGAGCTCCATCACTGATAACCATCAAAATTTTTCTTTCTTCGTATCTATGAAAAATTCTTTCATGAGCCCATGTCAGAGCTTCACCATCAATATTCTCTTTTAATATACCTTCTCTTAGCATTAAACCTAGAGAGTTTTTTGCTCTTCGCCATGGTGCATCTGCTGATTTATAGATAATGTGCCTTAAATCATTAAGTCTACCTGGGTTAGTTATCTTACCTTCATTTATCCATTGTTCTCTAGATTGACCTCCTTTCCAAGCTTTTGTTGTAAAGCCTAAAATTTCAACTTTAACTCCACACCTTTCTAATGTTCTTGCTAGAATATCTGCACTTATAGCGGCTATAGTAATTGGTCTACCCCTCATTGAACCTGAGTTATCAATTAAAATTGAAACAATAGTATCTTTAAATTTTGTATCTTTCTCAACTTTATATGAAAGTGGGAATAAAGGATTTGAAACAACTCTTGCCAATTTTGCGGCATCAAGCATACCTTCTTCTAAATCAAATTCCCATGTTCTATTTTGTCTTGCTTGTAATTTTCTTTGTAATTTGTTAGCTAAGCGAGCGACAGCTCCTTGAAGATTTTCAAGTTGTTTATCTAAGGTTTTCCTTAATCTTAATAATTCATCATTATCACATAGATCTGTTGCATTTATAATTTCGTCATATTTATTTGTAAAAATTTTATAAGCATTTGACTTGTTATCTAATTGATTTTGATTATTTTGTTGCTTAGAAATTAGTTCTTCATTTCCTTCTCCGTCGTTGTTTTCGATATCATCATCTGAAAATTCATTTTCATCAGAAGTAGATTCTGTGTTTTCTTCTACGCCTGTTTCAATCCCGTCTTCATTCTCTTCTTCATTGTCTCCTTGTGATGTATTATTTTGATCATCCGAGTTCTCTTCATCACTTCCCTCATTATCAGAATCATCTTCAGAATCGTTATTATTATCATCTAAGTCTCCTAATTCAGATTTTAATGCGATAAGAAGATTATTAATATTTTTTCCAAATAGCTCTTGATCATCAACATTTTCTGAAAGTTCAGATATAAATTTTCCAACTCTTTTTTCTAACCATGGCTCCCATAAAGACATAGTTTTTGTTGAATTTTGAGGTATAGGTGCATCTGATAGTTTTTTTCTTAAATATAAATGCATTGCATTTACAAAAGAAGTCGTGTCGTCACCTCCTGGTGGTGCAATTAAATTAGTCTCAAATTTTTTTTCTATTAATTTCTGTAAATTTTTTTTAACACCAAAAAATTTTTTACCACCTATTTTTTCAATTCTTGTATCTTCAGCTAAGTTAAAAATAGTTGCAGCCAAATCAGATGATGGCTTTAATTTTGAATGAATTGTTTTATCATGATATTGTAATTTTAGAGAAATTTCATCTGATTCGCCTCTTGTTTTATTAACAAATTTGTCATCAAAGTCATTAGAATCTTTTGCAATTGTTATTTGTTTTGAATTAAATCTAGTTGTATTTCCAAAAAATTGTATCTCACGATTTTTTAATTTATTTGAAGCAATTGCTTTAATTGTAGCTGCAGTTGCATTCTGAAATTCTGCTATTTTTTTTTCTTTATTCATTTTCTAAGGTTTCGTTTTCAACTAATATCCTTCCAAAACAACGTTGGTAATATTCTGAAACAATTGGTTTTTCTACCTCATCACACTTATTTAAAAAAGTCATTTTAAATGCTAAATCTAAATCTTCGATAATATTAAAATTTTCTGCCCAGGTTATTACAGTTCTTGGTGACATTACAGTAGATAAATCACCAGCTATAAAACCATTTCGTGTCAATTCAGCTAGAGATACCATTTGATTAATTAATTTTTCATTTTTCCCAACTAATGTTGGAACCTTAGCTAAAACAATTTTTTCTTCAATCTCGTTTGGCAAATAATTTAATGCAGATACAATAGACCATCTATCCATTTGACCTTGATTAATTTGTTGTGTCCCATGATAAAGGCCACTGGTATCACCTAAGCCTACAGTATTTGCTGTGGCAAAAAGCCTAAAATTTTGGTGAGGGGTAATTACTTTATTATTATCTAATAATGTTAGTTTTCCACTAGCTTCTAAAATTCTTTGAATTACAAACATAACGTCAGGTCTTCCCGCATCATATTCATCAAAGACAAGAGCAACTGGATTTTGAAGAGCCCAAGGTAAAACTCCTTCTTTGAAAACAGTTACTTGTTTACCATCTTCGAGCACAATTGCATCTTTTCCTACTAAATCTAGACGACTAATGTGACTATCTAAATTAATTCTAATACAAGGCCAATTTAATCTTGAAGCAACTTGTTCTATATGAGTTGATTTACCAGTACCATGATATCCTTGGATCATTACTCTTCTATTATAAGAAAAACCAGCAAGAATTGCTTTAGTAGTTACTTCATCAAAGACATAAGATTCATCATGATCAGGGACAAATTTTGTTTTTTCTTTAAATCCATAAACTTTCATGTTCGAAGAAAATCCAAAAAGTGACTTTGTATTAACTTCTTCTAGCTTTTTTGGAAATGCTTTTTCATCATTATCCATATTTCTTGCAAGTCCAATATCATTCATATACATATCTCCAAAATTTTATATTAATTAATATCTATTGATGGGCTGTTAAAAGATTTGATGATTGCTTTGTAAGCATTAGTTATTTTGACAAACATATCACTCTCATTATCTTTTAATTTTAAATTTTTGTCTGGGTGCCATTTCTTTGCCAATAATTTATATTGTTTCTTAACTTCTTCAATATTTGCTGTTGGATTTAATTCTAATAATTTCCAGGAAGATAGTAATTTAGAATTGATTTTTTTCTTAGAAAGATTTTTATTCTCTATATCATTGAAAAAATTGAAAGTATCATTTACTTTTTTGTTAAAATTACTCGTGCCAAATCTCCATGATGGTCTGTCCCATGTTGTTGATTTTCTGATTTCATTTTCAAATTGTTCTTCGGTAAGACCTTCAAAAAAATTCCATGATTTATTAAAATCTCTTATATGTTCAATACAATAATATTTATAATTAGTAATATCTTTTCTAGATCTAGGTGCTGGATAAATCCCTTCTTCCTTACAATTTAAAAACTCACAAATTTTTTTCATTCTTATCTTTTAAACCTTGATCAGTTATAAATTAATTTTATATTAAACTCATAAATATACAAATAGCATAAATGAATAGAAAAGCAAAAATAACTAATATTTTAAGTGAAAATCTTGATCTTTATAGATGTTATGTTTCAGATGTATCTGAATCACATAAAGGCCATAGTGGATATGTTAAAGGAGAGGAGACTCACTTTGAGGTTTTTATTATCTCAAATGATTTTGAAAATAAAAATAGATTAGAAAGACATAAAATGGTTAATAATTTTTTAAAAAATGAATTTTTAGGTTCTTTACATTCAATTACTTATAAGTTGATGACAGTATCAGAAAGTAAGAAGAATTAATTTTCATACCATTTTGGCCATAATCTTTTAACAACTTCACTATTAGTGTTAAATGCATGACAAGTTCCAAGAAGAAGTGGCTTTTCTTGATTATGGTTTAATTTAGTCTCATTTCGATTTTTTTGTTTTGATTTGTAAGGATATATTGTTTGGAAAGCAGCTGTGGCAGCTGAAGATAGTAGCTCTGTTATATGAGTACAGCCATTTGTTCCACCTATTAATTTTGTTATTTCTTTCTTCCAGCCAGATTTAATTTGTAGTCCAATAATTTTTTTGAAATTTGAGTTTGCATTTTTACAAATAGAATAAGGACTATTTTCTGTTTTAGCTTCTGCATCTACAACAAACAAATTGTTATCAAGAACTAATTTTATTTTCATTTGGTGTATAGGCTCGTCTTTTTTAATAGTACCTCTGTCATGATTTTGAAAATCGTAATTTTTAGTATCTATTAATTCAGCTTCAATTTCAAAAAGTTCATCATCTCTGATATACCCTTTAAAACTTATATTTCTGTTATGAAGTAATTTACGTTTTATTTTATTCATTATTTTTCTTGTTCTTTCCATAATCTCAATTTAGATAAAAAGTTTTTATCTTTTTGTAATATTCTAATTTTAATTCCAAAAAGTCTAAACTCTTGTCCAGGGTTTGGAATTGTTTTTGTTTCAAAAACAACCAACCCGGCAATAGTATTGTAATTTTCATCTGGTAAATCCCAAGCTAGAGATCGGTTTAAATCTCTTATTGTAACTGAACCGTCAATTATTAAAGAGCCATCAGGTTGTGATTTTACACCTTCAACATTTATATCAGTTTCATCATCAATTTCTCCAACAATTTCTTCTAAAATATCTTCTAATGTCACAATTCCACGAAAATCACCATATTCATTCACTACAATTGCAAAGTGCTCTTTCCTACCTCTAAAAATTTCTAATTGATCTAATATTGGTGTCGTTTCAGGTGCAAAGTAAGGATCGATTAAAATATTTTTAAGATCAAATGATTTTGTATCCTTAAAATTGTTTCTTTGTAAAAATCTGAAAAGTTCTTTTGCATGCAATATACCAATGATGTTATCTTGTGTGCCTGAAAAAACAGGTATTCTAGTATAGGGACTTTCTCCAACAATTCTATAAATATTTGCTGCAGATAAGTTAATATCAATCATTGTTACTACGCCTCTATGTGTCATGACTTCTTCGATATTCACATCTTCAATGTCAATCATACTTGACATTATTTTTCCTCTTTCGATGGCCCTGGTTTCTTTTCCAGCATGCAATCTTATCATTCCTTTTAATTCTTCTGTCTTAGCTTCTTCGCTAGCATAATCTGGTCCAGTTATTAATTTTGAAAATTTCTCTGTTAAGAAAGTTAAAGGAGTAAAAATTATAATAATTAAATTAATTAATGGTGATACTACAAGTGCAATTTCATCTGCATTTTTAAGAGCATAAGTCTTTGGTATCATCTCAGCAAAAATGACAAGAATTATAGTTAATATAATTGTAATAATAATCAAAGGTATGTCTGTAAAATATTGTATTGCAAAACTGGTTGCATATACTGAAGCAATTATATTTACAAAATTATTACCTATAAGTATTGTTCCAATCATTTTATCTCGATTTTTTAAAATCTTTTCGATTAATTTTGCTTTTTTATTTCCTTTATTTACAAGCTCATTAATACGAGCTTCAGATACAGCTGTTAAAGCAGTTTCAGAACTTGAAAAAAATGCAGAACATACAATTAAAAATACAATAATTAGTATAAAAATACTTAATTCATTCATTGATCAACTCATTTAAAAATTTTTTTAATGTAATTTCATCTACATCATTTTTAACTAATGCACTTCCTATTCCATTAGATAAAATAAGTATAATTTTTCCGTTTTTAACTTTTTTATCTAAATAAAATTTATCTAAAAGCTTTTTTGACGATATTTTTATGCCCTTAATATCCTTTAATTTTGTTGGAAGATTAAATTTTGATATTAATTCTATACATCTCCTAGCTTCTTTTTTTGAGCATAGATTCATATGGGTACTTAGTTTAAATGCACAGGCCATTCCAATTGCAACGGCCTCACCATGAATTAATTTTTTGCTATCATAATTTATTAAATTTTCAAATGCGTGTGCAAAAGTATGACCGAAATTTAATATGGCTCTAATACCTTGTTCTTTTTCATCTATAGATACTATCTTTGCTTTAATTTGACATGATTGAAAAATAATATTTTCGATATATGGACTTTTTAGTTTTTTAATACTTTCAATATTTCTTTCTAAATAACTAAAGAACTTTTTATCATATATAAAGGAATATTTAATAACTTCTGCAAAGCCTGCTAAGAGCTCTCTTTCTGGAAGTGTTTTTAAAAAATTTATATCAATTAAAACTCCTTCTGGCTGATAAAAAGTTCCAACAAGATTTTTTCCATGTTTTGTATTTATTCCAGTTTTTCCTCCTACAGAACTATCTACTTGAGAAAGTAGAGTTGTTGGAATATGTATACATTTAACTCCCCTTAATACAATTGAACTAGCAAAACCAACTAAATCTCCTGTTACACCACCACCTATGGAAATAATAATAGAATCTCTATTAATTTTATGAGACAAAATAAAATTTAATAAAATTGAGAGCTTGTCAAAATTTTTGAATTTATCTTTTGATTTGATTTTGAAAAAAAAATTTTCTGACCCTAGTTTTGTTGAAACTTTTTCAAAGTCTTTAATCAAATTTTCATGTAATTGTAATTTATAAAAAAACTCATCATAAATTATATATATTTTTTTTCCCTTTAAAGTTTTGGAAAAATTCTTTTCTAAGGTTTGAATAAAATTATTTCCTATCAATATTGAGTATTTAAATGATTTATTTTCATTAATAACTGATATTTTTTTGAAGACAGTCATAATATACCTTTTATTATTTTATTACATAAATCGTTAATAGAAAGATTATCTGTATTAATTTTTAAATGTGATTTTTGATAATTTTTAATTCTTTTATTTAATAACATTTCAATATTGGTCTCAACATTACCTTTTATCATAGGCCTATTGAAAGCTTTGCCAACCCTTTTGCCTAAAACTTTAATGTCACTATTTAACCAAATTACCTTAGAATTCTTTAGAAGAAATTCTCTAGTTTTTTTACTTTCGAAACCACCTCCACCTAAACTAATTATAGCCTTAACATTTTGTCTTAAGTATTCACTTACTTTCAAAAAAATAAGCTTTTCTTCTATTAAACGAAAATATTCCTCTCCAAACTTCTTGAAAATCTCACTTATTTTTAAATTTTCTTCTAATTCAATAATTGAGTCTATATCTAAAAAACTTATTCCTAATTTTTTAGCTAATACACTTCCACAACTAGTTTTACCAGAACCCATCATTCCTACTAAAGTAATTAACTTAATATTATTGTTTGTCATGCTATTCATATATTGTAACTATAACGTATATAAGTGATTAAAATTCATTTATTTTTTTAAAAATGTAAATAAAGACAAAAACTTGCCACAATCTTTTCATATCACACTTCAATGAAAATTATAATTTCAATGATTTTTTTATTTATTGTAGGTTTTTTCACATATATTTATACATGGGACATACCTGTGCCAGAAAAAGAAATAAAAAAAGAAATAAATATTTTAGATCTTAAGAAATAAATTTATGAAATTATTATTCATTTTATTCTTAGCTTTATTTTCAAACTCTGCTTTTCCTGAGATACTTAAAAACTCCGACGATAACTTTATCAATTTAACAAATGAAATAAAAGGTGACCTAAAAACATCAAATGATGTTAAAAATGATAAAACGATCGACAAACAAAGTGATAATGAAACAAAAAAAATAAAACCTGTTTTGATCGGCAAGCTTGAAATACCTTCCTTAGGTTCTATTGGTGTAGAAACAAGTTTAAATAAAAAAAAGGGTTTAAATTTATGGAGTGATTTTACAGCTAATGATGCAATAAAGTATTTAAATTTATTACCAAATAAAATTTCTAGTACAGCCTATCAAAGATTTCTAAATGAAGTATATGCTAGTACATCTGAACCTCCTAAAGGAAATTCTGATGAAATTTCTAAATTTTTAGAGACTAGATTAGTCAAATTAGCTTTAAATGGTCAAACAGATTATTTAATAAAAATAATTTCTCAATTGCCTGATAGTCCAAAATGGGAGAGGTGGAAGGAATGGTATGTGATTCATCATTTTTTGGTTAAAGACGATACTAATGCGTGTCTTAAAATATCCAATACAATTAATAATTATGATAGTATTTTTTGGAAAAAAGCTAATCTATTATGTCTTATTCTTCAAAGGAATTTATCTGAAGCAAATTTCATATATGATGTTATGCGCTCTCAAAATTTATTAGATGACACATTTGAAACACTTATTGATAAAATTTTAAACGAAAAAGAATTAGAAAAATTTAATTTTAAAGGTAAATCAGTTACACCACTTAATTTGATTTTGTTTGATATAACTAAGTATCCAATTAGTTTTGAAATGATAAAAGATTTTGGTTTTGAATATAAGTTGCAATTATCAAACCTAATATATTTACAGCCTGAAGCAAGAGCATTGCTTATTGATCAATTAACAACAGTTAAAGATATAAACAGTGATTTATTAATTAAGATATATCAAGACATTAAATTTGAAAATTCAAATCAAGATGAGATTCTCAAAAGCCTAAATTTAAATCCTAATGGATTGATTAGAGCTAAGGTTTGGCAAAATGCAATGAAAATTAAAGATAGTTCGGAAAAAGCTGAATTTATACTAAAAAGTCTTTTAATTGAGAACAAACATAATAATTCTAAAACAGCCTCAGAGCTATACATTCCATCTTTGCTTTCTTTAAAAACTAATTCATTGTCTCAATCTCAAACTCAGGATATCAACTACATATATAATCTCAATAATCCAGAAAAATTTGTTGATGCACCTTTTTCACAAATATTATTAGATCCTAAAAATAAAGTGTGGGATGAACAATTTATCTCACGGCACAACGCTTGGAATTTTGTTAATTTCCTTAGCTATTTAGGGATGCAGTCACCTAAAATTACATGGGAAAGTAATATCAATTTCACCTCAAAAGATTTAAAAAAAATAAATGATAAATTTTCTTTAAATATTTCTCATGAAGATTTTATTTTAAGTAGAGGAATTTCTGATAATATTATAGAAAAAAATTATTTAAAGGCAATTTTATTAATTGGTAAATTAATAGGTGAAAATGAATTAAAATTTTTAAATTTAACAACTTTTCAAGCAATTGATATGTATTTAACTGATTTAGATTTTTTAACTTTACGTGATGAATTTAGAAAAGAAGTTTTATATGAAAAGTTTTTCTATTCTAAAAATCTCTACAATGAATTTTGATAAAAATAAAATTAACGAAATAATAGAGAACTTTGTTTCTACAAAAGTTTTAGATAAAGGAATAACAAGTAATACAATTACAGCTTACAAAAAAGATTTAAATCTATTTACTAAATGGTGTTTAAATAATAAGATTAGTTTGATTGAAGTTCAAAAAAAAGACATAAATTTTTATATTCATTTTTTAAAAGAAAAAAATTTAAATAGTTCTTCTATTAATAGAAAACTATCTGTCATTAAAAGTTTTTATGATTATTTGAATCAAATAAATTTAATAAATTTGAATGAACTTAAAACAATAGTAACCCAGAAATTAGAAAAGAATTTACCAAAACTTTTATCTGAAAAAGAGATATTACATCTTATAGACAAATCCAAAGAAATGTATGTTAAAAATCCTACTAAAAATATATCGTATTTACGAATTCAGGTAATTTTAGAGATTTTATATTCAACTGGTCTTCGTATTAGTGAATTGTTAAATATTAAAATCAACCAAGTGGCGAATATAAAAGATAAATTGTACATAAACGGTAAGGGTAATAAACAGAGATTAGTAATATTTAATAAAAATGCTTTAGATTTATTAAAAAATTGGATAAGCATAATGATTAAGAATAATAAAAATAAAAACTCTTATCTTTTTGAAAATATTCACAACATAAAAGTTATTTCACGACAACAAATATATAAAGACCTTAAAAAGTTAGCACTTAAAACAAATACTGACGTCGAGAAACTTTCTCCTCATTCGATAAGACATTCTTTCGCTAGTCATATGTTAAACAGAGGTGCTGATTTAAGAAGTGTTCAAAAACTTTTGGGACATTCTGACATATCAACTACAGAAATTTATACACAAGTTAGACAAAATAGACTAAAAGGTTTAGTACTTAACATACATCCACTTAGTAATATATTAAAGAGATAGAGGATTAAAGAAATGATTAAACATTTTTTAACATTTGAAAAAAATATAGCTGATCTTGAAGGGAAAATAGAAGATTTAAAGCATATTTCATCAAACTCTGATTTAAATATTGCTGAAGAAATTGGTAAATTACAAAATAAAGTAACAGACGAATTAATGGATACCTATTCCAATTTAAATCCTTGGCAAAAAGTTCAAGTAGCAAGACATCCTGACAGACCACAGTTTCAAGATGTTATTGAGCACTTAATTGATAATTATTTGAGTTTAGGGGGAGATCGCTTATTTGGCAATGATAATGCTCTTACAGGAGGGGTGGGCTATTTTAGAGGAAAAAAAGTTGTATTACTTGGCATTGATAAAGGCAAGAATACTAACGATAGAATTTTAAGAAACTTTGGCATGGCTAGACCTGAAGGCTATAGAAAAGCTATTAGATTAATGGAATTAGCTAATAGATTTAATCTACCTGTACTTTCTTTTATTGATACAGCTGGTGCATATCCAGGCAAAGGAGCTGAGGAAAGGGGACAAGCTCAAGCTATTGCATCATGTGTTGATGCATGTCTAAGGTTAAATACACCAATGATCTCTACAATTCTAGGTGAAGGTGGCTCTGGAGGAGCAATTGCATTAACTTCTGGAAATATAATTCTAATGTTTGAACATTCAATTTTTTCAGTAATTTCTCCTGAAGGTTGTGCGTCTATTTTGTGGAGAGATGCAAGTAAAGCTAGCGAGGCTGCAAAAGCTTTAAAATTAACCGCTACAGATATGAAAAAACTAAACATCATTGATGAAATTATTCAAGAGCCTTTAGGAGGGGCTCATAGAGATTATGCTCAATCTCTAACACTTTTAGGAGATTCTATTGAGTTACAACTTAATAAATTACTTAAACTTGATCCAAAAGAATTGAAATTAATAAAGCAAAATAAATATTTAAAAATCACATAGTTTGTATCAAATCATTTAGTCTATTTTATATTTCTTGTTTATAAATAGTGAAGGTATTTTTGATCTAGCTATTTCTATCTGACGTTTGTCAATATCGGTTATTATTATATTCTTTTCAGTTTTTGCGTCTTTAAGTATTTTTCCCCATGGTGAAACTATTAAAGAGTGACCATAAGATTTTCTTTTATTAAAATAATGACCATATTGTGCAGGAGCAACTATATAACAACCCGTTTCAATTGCACGTGCTTTTAACAGACTATGCCAGTGATCTTTTCCAGTAATATGCATAAAAACTGATGGAACTGTAATTAAGTCTGCTCCGTTTAGTGCAAGATCTCTAAATAAATGTGGAAACCTTAGATCATAGCAAATGGTCATACCTATTTTGTAGTATTTTCCATTAACTTTTAATTTAGCGATTTTTGCGGATTGACCACTTTCATAAGTTTTTGACTCTTGATAGGATTGTTGTTTTGATATTTTAACATCATACATATGAATTTTATCATATTTGCAAATCACCTTGCCTTTTCTATTAATTAAAAACGATCTATTGAACAACTTTTTAGTTAACATTTTGTATTCAAGAGTTTGTAAAGATCCAATTAAAATATTTACATCTAAATTTTTTGCAATATCTTTTATCATTTTAAGAGAATAACTATTTCTTTCAAAGCTTGCATTCATCATGGTATCAGATTTATTAGTATTTAAAAAAGTTGCACATTCAGGAAGTGTTATAAGATCAACTTTTTTTTTGGCTGCACTAAAAATTAAAGGTATTAATCTTTTTAGAGTTTTTTTTTCATCTTCATAAGATTTATATTGTATACAAGCGACTCTCATAAAATTATTTCATAAATCATTTAATAATCTAATTAAATATGTATGCTATTTATAAATTAATTTATATTAATGAAATTCTTTGCGAAATAATATATTTAAAATTGACTATAAAATAAAAACTCTTAAACGAGCCAGGATATCTTCTGACATAGTTAATCATAAATTTTTAATTAAATTAAGTGAAAATCAAATTTTAAATAAAATAAATAATTTTGCTTCAAAAGTTGAAGTTTTAGTAGAACTTGGTTCAAATAGTAATATAAGTGAAATGTATAGCAAAAATAACAATTGTCTTTTTATTTCAATAGACAATTCAATAAATTTCTTAAAACAAAATAGCTCATCAAATAATAACCTTGTCATTAATGAAAATAATTTGCCTTTTAAAAAAGAAACTGTTTCAGGTGTGATTTCTTGCTTATATTTGGATAGTATAATCGACTCTGAAAAATTATTCTCAAATATTTACAAAATTTTAATAAATAATGGATTTTTAATATTTTCGATTTTTGGTACAAAAACAATGGAAAATGTTAAAGAATCTTTTATAAAGATTGAAGAAAAAAAATATAGTGGCATATCACTTCGCTTTAATCCATTATTTGATTTAGATACAATTGGGAATGATCTAAAGAAAATAGGGTTTAAAAATGTCATTGTAGAAACGGAAATTATAAAAGTTAAATATAATAGTCTTTTTAAATTAATGCGTGATCTTCGTGGTATGGGTATGACAAATAACCTCTTAAATAGATCTAAATTTTTTACACCAAAAAGTTTATTTGATGAAGTGAATGATTTTTTAATAAAGGATAATAAAAATAAAGAGTTTTTAGTTCCTTTTGAAATACTGACTTTAACTGCTTGGAAGGATAATTTATAAGAGCAGATCTTGAAGGCTTGTAACTAAGAACTTGTTTGCTGGTGGCATATTATATTTGTTTAAATCATTGGCTTTAACCCATCTCAATTCACTATGGACTTTACAAATTGGATCTAAGTCCCAATTTCGGCTAATAAAGAGTAAAATGATAATATTAAAATGTTCACTTTTATAGGTTGAAAAAGCTAGAGGAGCAATACAATTCATACTAAGATCAACATTTATTTCCTCTTTTATTTCTCTGATTAAAGCTTGTTCTACAGTTTCATTTTTTTTTACTTTTCCTCCGGGGAATTCCCATAAGTTTTCAAATGCTTTTCCAACAGGTCTTTTACTAATAAGTATTTTATTTTCGTCATCAATTAAAGCTATTGTTGAAACTAGTTGATTTTTAACTTCTATAATCTGCATTAATACGAATATATTGTTCTGTTAAATCACAAGTGTAGACAGTCCATTTATGGTTGCCCATACCTATATCAATTAAAATACTAATTTCCTTATTTTTTAGATATTCACTTAGATTTTTTTCTGAATATTTTGAATATCTCATCCCATTTTTCGTAACCAAATTTTTCCCAAATTTTATTTTTATTTTATTTTGATCTATTGATTCATAGGATTTACCAATTGCCATTACTATTCTACCCCAGTTAGCATCTTCTCCTGCTATAGCTGTTTTAACCAATGGAGAATTAGCAATAGAAAAAGCAATATTTTTGGCTGAAGAGATAGATTTTGCATTTTCTACTCTTATTTCTATAATTTTTTTTGCACCCTCCCCATCAATAACAATCTGTTTTGCTAAATCTAGCATAATATTTGAAATACATTTTTTAAAATTATTCAGAAATTTATCATTAAAGTTGTTTATTTTTTTATTTTTCAATTGATTTGTAGATATCAATAAACACGTGTCACTTGTTGATGTGTCGCTATCAACTGTAATGGAATTGAATGTTTTATCATTTTCATTAATTAAAATTTTTTGCAGTACTTTTGAGCTTACATTCAAATCGGTAAATATGTATGCTAACATCGTGCCCATATTAGGTGCAATCATTCCAGATCCTTTGGCAATTCCAATAACATTAACTTCAAAATTTTTATATTTAACTTTAGAAATATAATATTTAGGAAAAGTATCAGTAGTCATTATTGATTTGGCAGCTTCTTCAATAGAGTTTTCAAAAACTGGCTTTTTATTTTTAATGCAAGATATTATTTTTGATGGTTTTAATTCTTCACCAATTACTCCCGTTGATGATGAAAAAACTTCATTTTCATCACAATTATAGAGATTAGAAAGAAATTTAGTAATTTTATTTACTGTTTTTGTGCCTTTTAATCCAGTAAAGGCATTTGCATTGCCTGAGTTAACTAGTAAACATCTAATAGACCTATTTTTAAAATTAATTTTTTTTTTACAATCGATTACAGCAGCGCTTGGTGTTTTAGATTTTGTAAATACTCCTGAAATTGAAGAAAATTTTGGGAAGGTTACTAACAACAAATCGGTATTATTTTTTTTTATACCCGATTTAAATATTTTAAAATCAAGTCCATCAATCTCGATTTTTTTAATAGGATCTTTATTTTTTATCATTTTATCGATAAAGATTAATTTACATATAGAATTTCATTTCAAAAATACCATTTAAATGTAATAAGTAAATAGAATTATAATAAAGGATAATTATGTTTTCTAAAATTGGGAAAGTAATTTTTGGTTCTTCAAATGACAGACAACTTAATAAATTAAGACCTACTATAAATAAGATCAATGATCTTGAAAAAGAAATTTCCAAGCTTGATAAGAATAAATTAATAGAAAAGACTAAACTTTTTAAAAATAGAATTAATAATGGCGAAGATTTAGACTCTATTCTTCCTGAAGCTTTTGCAGTTGTAAGAGAAGCTTCTAAGAGAACACTTAAACAAAGACATTTTGATGTGCAATTGGTTGGGGGTATTGTTCTTCATCAAGGTAAAATTGCAGAAATGAAGACGGGAGAGGGAAAAACATTAGTATCAACCCTTCCTAGTTATTTGAACTCTTTAACAAAAAAAGGAGTCCATATTGTTACAGTAAATGATTATCTTGCTAAAAGAGATTCTGAATGGATGGGAGAAATTTATAAATATTTAGAAGTTTCTGTAGGGTGTATAACTAATGAGAAAGAAGATACAGAAAGAAAATCAGCATATGATTGTGATATTACATATGGAACAAATAATGAGTTTGGCTTTGATTATTTAAGAGATAATATGAAATTTGGAATCAGTGATATGGTTCAAAGACCATTTAATTTTGCCATAATTGATGAGGTTGATTCAATACTTATTGACGAAGCAAGGACGCCATTAATTATATCAGGACAAGCAGAAGATTCTTCAGTTTTGTATAATAAAATTGATAAAATCATACCTCAATTATCAAAAGATGATTATGAATTGGATGAAAAGCAAAGAACTTGTAATCTAACAGAAAATGGAATTTTAAGTATTGAAAAACTGCTCATTGATAATAATTTGATTGAAAATGGATCATTATATGATGTAAATAATGTAAATCTCCTGCATCATATAAATCAAGCTTTAAAAGCTCATACTTTATTTAAAAAAAATACTCATTATATGGTAAAAAATAATTCTGTTGTAATTATTGACGAATTTACTGGCAGAGCTATGGAAGGTAGAAGATTTGGAGATGGCCAACATCAAGCAATTGAGGCTAAAGAAAACGTATTTGTACAGCCAGAAAATCAAACGTTAGCTAGCATCACATTTCAAAATTATTTTAGAATGTATCCAAAATTGTCAGGAATGACAGGTACTGCTTTAACCGAAGAAGGCGAGTTTTCAGAGATTTATAGTCTAGATGTAATTGAGATACCAACAAATGAAAAAGTTGAACGCATTGATGAAGATGATGAAATTTACAAGACAAACGAAGAAAGAGATGAAGCTGTAATTAAATTAATTCAGAATTCTTCTGAAAACAATCAACCTGTTTTAGTTGGAACAGTATCTATCAGTAAATCTGAACAAATTTCAAAATTATTAAAAGATAAAGGTATAAAACATGAAGTATTGAATGCAAAATTTCATGAGCAAGAAGCAAAAATTATTGGTTATGCTGGCATGCCTGGTGCGGTAACTATTGCAACAAACATGGCAGGAAGGGGAACGGATATTCAATTAGGAGGAAACTTTGAAATTAGAAAACAACTAGAAATACCTTTCGAAATTTCTGATGATGATAAAAAGGTTATTGATTTACAAAAAGATATATCAACAAAAAAAGCTCTCGCGCTAGAGTCTGGAGGGTTGTTTGTTATTGGAACTGAAAGACATGAAAGTAGGCGAATTGATAATCAATTAAGAGGAAGAACTGGAAGACAAGGAGATATAGGGAAGTCAAAATTTTTATTATCACTGCAAGATGATTTGATGAGAATTTTTGGTTCTGAAAAATTAGAAAACATGCTGAATAAGCTAGGGCTTGAAAAAGGTGAGGCTATAATTCATCCATGGATAAATAAAGCAGTTGAAAAAGCTCAAGGAAAAGTTGAAGCTCATAATTTTGAAATTAGAAAACAACTTCTTAAGTATGACGACGTTATGAATGATCAACGAAAGGTTATATTTGAGCAGAGAAAAGAAATAATGAGTTCTGACGACATTAATTTAATGATAAAAGATATGAGGTTAGAAGTTATACAAAAAATAGTTTCTGATTGTATTCCTGAGAACAGTTATTATTCCGAATGGAATCATGAAAAATTAAAAAATGAAGTTGAAACTAATTTGAACATTGATATACCTGCAAAAGATTGGGTTAATGAAGATGGCATAGTAGAAAAAGAAATAATTGAAAGAATTGAAAAAGATGTATCTCATTTTATGGCTCAAAAAGTATCTAAAATTGGAAATGATGTTTTTAGAGAAGCTGAAAAAAGTATTTTGTTACAAGTGTTAGACCAATGCTGGAAAGATCACCTCTTATACTTAGACCAACTTAGACAATCTATTGGTCTTAGAGCATATGGACAAAAAGACCCATTAAATGAATACAAAAAAGAAGCTTTTCAACTTTTCGAGATGATGTTATCAAAAATAAGTCTTATGATTACATCCATTTTAGCTAAAGTTGTAATTGGAGAAGAAAATACACCAGATAAATCTCCTTCAAATAAATCAAAAGATAATTTCGGAAAGATTTCAAGAAATCAACAATGTCCTTGTGGATCAGAAAAGAAATTTAAACATTGCTGTGGAAAGTTATAACTAAAGATTTTTATATGATTAAATATAGTCTTAAATGTGGGGAAGAAAATTGTAACAAAAATGAACCTTTTGATGGTTGGTTCCAAAATAGTACTTCTTTTGAAAAACAAATTGATGCTGGTTATATTTCTTGTCCTTACTGTGGAAGTTTAAGTATAAAAAAAAACTTAATGTCTCCTTCAGTAAAAAGTACTAAGGAAAAATCCCCCAAAATTATTTCAAAAAATGTCAAACATAATGAATTAAATAAAAATTCAAACAAACAAATTGACATGATGGTAATATTAAGAAATCTAAAAAAAGAAATTCAAAAAAATGCTGAGTTTGTTGGAAAAAATTTTACAAAAGAGGCAAAAGCTATTCACGAAGGAAAATCAAAAGAAAGAGCTATTTATGGGCAAGCAGAAGCAAAAGACTTAGAAGAATTAAAAAGTAAAAATATTGACTTTATCAATGTCCCTTGGGCACAGGACGATAACTAAATAATTTTAATACCAGAAATTCCATAATTAACATTAAAAAAATTTGTAAATTTAAAATTTTTTATAATGGGCTTGAAATCACTGGAAATACCAATAACTGGTTTAAACCCAACAATTTCGTCAAGGTAAATTTTGTATGGTTTTGCTTCATCTATAAGAGTTTTAGGACTTACAAATTTTTCAAAATCATGAATTCCTTTTGGAAGAAGTTTTAAAATATTCTCTGCCATGAATTTAGCAAATAATAGACTTAAAGCAGTTTTATTAATTGTAGTTAAAATTAATATACCTTCATTTTTTAACAATTTTGATACTTCCTTGAAGAATAAACATCTATTATCCAAATGTTCAACTACTTCTGAAGCAATAACTAGATCAAATTTTTTTGAAGAATTATTTTTAATAAATAACGAAACATCAGTATTTATATAATTGATATTTAAGTCAGAATTTAATGCATGAATTTTAGCAATATCAATCGAATTTTTAGTAATATCTATGCCGGTAACTGATGCTCCTAGACGAGCTATTCTTTCTGACAATAATCCACCACCACACCCTATATCTAGGCATTCAAGTTTATCTAAACTATATTTTCTATCTTGTTTTTTATATTTTGAAACTATTCTATTAATATATTGAATTCTAATATCGGTAAATTTATGTAAAGATTGAAATTTACCATTTTCATCCCACCATTCGTTAGACAATTCTTTGAAAGGATCTTTTTTATTATTAAAAGTTGATGTATTCATAAACATTTGTTACACGATTTTATAAAAATAATCAAAAGAGGATTTAATTGAAATTAATTGTTACAAAATTTGGTGGCACTTCTGTTGGAACAATAGATAGAATTAAATCTGTAGCTAAAAGAATAAAAAAGGAAGTTAATAATGGATATAATGTAATCGTTGTAGTATCTGCAATGGCTGGAGAAACAAACAGATTAATAAAGCTTGTAGAAAGTTTAACAAATAATTACAGAACAAGTGAATATGACACAGTGATCTCTTCTGGAGAACAAGTAACATCTGGTTTGCTTGCAATAGCTTTAAACGAGTTAGGAATTAAATCAAAATCATATCAAGGTTGGCAAATACCATTTGAAACTGACAATAACTTTAGTAAGGCAAATATTAAAGAAATAAAACAAGATAAAATTTTGTTTGACTTAAATGATGGTTATGTGATTGTTGTTCCGGGTTTTCAAGGTGTATACCAAAATAGAGTAACAACACTTGGAAGGGGAGGATCTGATACTTCAGCTGTAGCATTAGCAGCGGCTTTTGGAGCAGATAGATGCGATATATACACTGATGTTGATGGAGTTTATACAGCTGATCCTAGAATTGTAGCTAATGCTCTTAAATTAGAAACAATAACATTTGAAGAGATGTTAGAATTAGCATCACAGGGTGCAAAAGTTCTTCAAACTCGTTCTGTTGCTCTAGCAATGAATCATAATGTAAATCTTCAAGTTTTGAGTAGTTTTGAAAATAAAAAAGGAACGTTTATTATTAATGAGAGGCAAAAAAGTATGGAAGAAACAATTATTAGTGGAATTACATATACTTTAAATGAAGCAAAAATAACTTTATTCAATGTAATAGATAAGCCTGGTCAGGCCGCAATGATATTTGGAGCTCTAGCAGATCAAGGAATTAACGTAGACATGATTGTCCAAACTTCAACAAAAGATGGAGAAGCTACAGATATAACATTTACGGTATTAAAATCAGACTTATTAGGTACAAAACAAATTTTTGAAAATCTTAAAAACACTATTAAATTCAAAAATATGGTTGAAGATAGTAAAGTTTCAAAAGTTTCAGTCGTTGGAAATGGTATGAGAACTAAGCCAGGAGTAGCTAAAACAATGTTCAAGACCCTAGCTGATAATAACATTAATATACAGGTGATATCAACGAGTGAGATAAAAATTTCTGTTCTTATTTCTTCTGATTATACTGAATTAGCTATTAGAACGTTACATGATGCCTTTGGCTTAGGTAAAGATATAAAGACAATAAATATTGATTAATTAAAAAAAAATATGATAAAAGTTAATTAATGAAATTAAGCGATAAAAATAATAAAACAAGAAAATCTAATATTGATGATAGAAATATTTCAAAAGATTTTTCTGAAATATTTGACATTTCAGAACATTTTGAAGATATAGGTTCTTTATTTATTGATGCTAGAGTTAAAAAAGGCTTAACCCAAGAAGATGTAAGCAAAATATTAAGGGTTAGAATTTCTGCTATAAAGCAGGCCGAAAGTGGTGAAGAATTGGGGTCATTAGGTTCAGCCTATAGCTTAGGGTTTTTAAGAAGTTATGCAAAATTAGTTGATTTAGATCCTGAAAATATTATTAAAAATTATAAATCATCTAATAGTGAAAAAAATATAAAATTTGATTATAATTTTCCAAGTGTAACAAAAGAAAAAAAATCATTATTGCCTGTAATTGCCTTATGCACTTTTCTTTTTTCATTAGTAATTTACTCTAGTTGGTATTATTTAAACATAAATAATTTAGAAACTGAAAATAAAAATATTACCTATTTAGATAATGACAATAATAATTTAGATTATGTTAAAATCGAAGATAAAAAAAATACACCATCAAATAATAGTGACCAATTCAATAGTGAAAATGTAGTTGTAAGTGAAAAAGAAACCCCAAACATTATAATTGACAAAAATTTTCAAAATAAAGTTATCGATAGTAATGAAGATGGAACAAAAATTTTATTAGAACCCAACACCTTAATAGAAACTTCAAAAAGTAATGAAATTTCTGCAATAGCAAATGAAAGAACACCTAAAGAAGAAATGGTTTTAAAGTCATCAGGAAATAGTTGGGTAGAGATTGAGGATTTAGATGGAAATTCATATTTAACAAGATTAATGAGATCTGGAGAAACATTTGTTGTGCCTGATAAAAAAGGGTTAACCTTATCAACTGGGAATGCAGGTGTTTTATCATTAACATTTGGATCCACACATATTTCTAAACTAGGTAGTGTCGGGGAAGTAATATCTTCTAGACCATTAAATATTGAAGCCTTTAAAAAAAGGTAATATATCTATAAGAATGGATTTTAATTCTTTAACAAAAATTACTCGAAAAACAACACGTAAAATTAATATAAAAGATGTTGAGATTGGTGGTGATGCTCCTATAAGCGTTCAAACTATGACAAATACGATTACTTCAAATCCTACTTCAACCTTAAATCAAATTGAAACAATAGAAAAAGCTGGTGCTGACTTAGTGAGAGTTTCATGCCCAGACCAAGATTCCACTTCAAGTTTAAAAGAAATCGTAAAATTTTCAAATATACCTATTATTGCAGATATACATTTTCATTATCTAAGAGCTATAGAAGCAGCAAAAGCAGGAGCGTCTTGTTTAAGAATTAATCCAGGTAATATAGGATCCAAAGAAAAAGTAAAAGATGTTATAAATGCTGCAAAAGATTATGATTGTGCCATTAGAATTGGTGTAAATGCGGGGTCGCTAGAAAAAAATATTTTAGATAAATATAAGGAGCCTACTTATGAAGCTCTTGTGGAGTCCGCTCTTTTCCATGCAAGTATTTTACAAGAACAAGACTTTCATCGTTTTAAAATTAGTGTTAAGGCTTCGAATGCATTGTTATCCATTGCGGCGTATTCAAGCCTTTCTGAAAAAATTGATTGCCCATTGCATGTTGGTATTACTGAAGCAGGTAGCTTTCGTGCAGGAACAGTAAAATCCTCAATTGGAATTGGAAATTTACTACTTAATGGTATTGGAGACACAATACGAGTTTCATTGTCATCAGATCCTTGTGATGAAGTGAGAGTAGGTTTTGATATCTTAAAATCTTTAGGTTTAAGACAAAAAGGTGTCACCGTGATATCTTGCCCATCTTGCGCAAGACAACAATTTGATGTTATTAGTACTGTAAGAGAAATTGAAGAACAGTTAGATGACGTTCTAACACCAATAACGGTTTCAATAATAGGATGTGTTGTCAATGGACCAGGAGAAGCAAGGTCCACAGATGTTGGTATAACTGGTGGTGGAAAAGGTACTCATCAAATTTATGTAAATGGTATACCTGATCATGTTATAAAAAATCAAAGTGTAGTTGACCACGTTGTTAACGAAGTAAGAAAAAAGTTATCATCTTTAAACTAGCAATTATTTAATACTTTAGAGGATTTAGTGGAAAATTTTCAAACTGTTAGAGGAGTAAAAGATTTACTGCCAGAAGAGTTAGGCAAAATGAGGTTTATAGAACAACAAGCTGCTTTAGTTTGTAAAAATGCTTGCTATGAAGAAATCTCAGTTCCAATATTTGAATTTGCAGAACTTTTTGAAAAACCACTTGGTGAGACAAGCGACATTGTAACAAAAGAGAATTATGTTTTTCAAGATAGAAGTAATAACACATTAATGTTAAGGCCAGAGGGGACTACAGGCGTAGTACGTGCAGCTATTAATGAAAGT
>SGYL01000016.1 GCA_004213885.1 Alphaproteobacteria bacterium | reverse complement strand
GAATGATATTATTTGTGGTGCATACACTAGGAATAGAACTCCTCTAGAGCGCACCATTCCACATTATTTGTTTCCCATAAGTCATTGATTTCATAGCGAAAGTTAAAACTTGGACTTGGGGTGTGAAACAATAGATTACATCAAATTTGTTTCATCCATTTAAACAATATATCTTTACTAAAACCTTTTCCATATCCCTGCCCTACACTCTTAAAACTCCATCCACCTAACTGGTCTATAATTTCTGATGGACATTCAACTACTCTTAATCTATCTCTGAAACAATGCCTATGATTGATTTTCTAAGTATTATTACAGCAGGATTTTTTTCCTGTATAGCTTTAGATATATTTGGCCGTCTCTTATTGATTTTATTTAAAGTACCCGAACCTTCATGGGGTGTTGTTGGTCGTTGGGTTTTTTACATGGTCAGGCGAGGAGAGATTTTTAATCCACAAATTTCAGATGCTATGCCAATAGCTCATGAAGTAAAAATTGGCTGGGCTTTCCATTATTTAATTGCTGTAGCTTGGGCTGTTATGTTTTATATATTCTTCATTAGTTATCCGTTATTAGATTTATCCTACAGAAATGGGCTATTGTTTGGTGCATTAACAACGATTGCCCCATTATTCATTTTCATGCCTTTTACTGGTCAGGGAGTGCTTGCAAGAAAAACTGATATGCCTTTCTTAACTTCGCTTATTTTGTTAGCACGACATTCTGTTTTTGGGTTAGCTATGTTTGAAGGTTTCAGTTGGTTTCACTAGACCGTCAAAATTCAATATTCTTCATCCACTTGCGAAGAATAGATAATTTATATCTTTTACCATATCCCTGCGCTACGCTTTTCAAACTCCATCCACCTAATTGGTCTATAATATCTGAAGGACATTCAACTGCCCTCAACCTATCTCTAAAACTATGCCTAAAATAATGAATAACATAGTCATCCATCAGTTTACTCTTTAGCCATTTATTTAAAGTTGCACTTGCTGAATTTGCATTACAATGATTTATGGAGGTATATCTTGGGAAAGCAAATATACTATCATCATTATGCTCTAGAATCCTTCTACAAGCCCATAGAGCCTCTCCAACTAAAGGGATATATCTTTGACTACTTCTAGTCTTTAAACGTCTCCATGGATGAGAAATGAGTCTAATATAAGGTATCGGTTCATCTAGCTTTATATCCTCTTTAGCTAACCCTAATGCCTCAGATAAACGCATACCACTATCTGATAATAAAGATATTAACCACCTAGGCTCATCATCAGATATTCTGCAATATGATTGAACTGTTTTAATTGATTTTACAGGAATACTCTTTCTTAGCTCGTTATCTATTGACGGCAGATATACCTTAGAGAAAGGGTTAACTATATTTAATCCATGCTCACTTATACTTAAATTAATAATTGCCCTTACTGATGAGAATAACCTTTTAACAGTTGAGTTAGACATCCCCTGCTCTATTAACCAATCACGAAACTTACCTGCATCTAATGATGAGTATGATTGAATAGATTTATTACCCAAAACTTTAATTATATATTCAACATTTCTATTAGCAGTCCTTATAAAGGTTTTATCCTTTCCAACGCCTTTGAGTTTTAAATATAATTGAAGAGCATCTATTATATTGGGACCATTATCATTATCACTATCAGTCTTTATCAAATGCATTGCAGGAACATTCATATTCTGAAGTCTGATACCAAACCAATAATCTTCTAGTCTTTGACTAACTGATTTTATCATTCTTATAGCTGATGAATATGATTTAGTTTTAAGACTAAAACATAATCTTTTAACTGTATATAGATTTTTCAAGTCATTTGGAACACGCCTTACAAAGTAATAATTACCATCACGATTCAACAAATGATTTGCTACATATTTGTTTCTCATATTGTTTCACACCCCAAGTCCAAGTTTTAACTTTCGCTATGAAATCAATGACTTATGGGAAACACATTATGTGGAATGGTGCGCTCTAGAGGACTCGAACCCCTAACCCCCAGAGTCGAAATCTGGTACTCTAATCCAGTTGAGCTAAGAGCGCATTAACTTAATTCTATAATATGTTGTAATTGATAATAATTGATTTTTATTTTTTTATCAGATTTTATTTTTAAGTTATTTAGTAAAAACATTTTTACTTTATTTATATTTAAACATTCAATAACTACAGCATAATCAATAATTTCATCTTCATTCCCTTGGTAACTTCTAATTACTTTTTCTTTTGTTTTTAACTGACTAATTTCTTTATCTGATTGAAAGCAATGAATAGAAAAAATTCCATTTTTACTCATAATTTCATCTGAAATATTATAAAATTTTTTTATTTCATTGCTTTTAGCTAAATATATTATCGTTACAAAAAAACCACTTAAACCGGTAGTAAGTGATTTTGTTTTTATTACTTCACAAATAGCACGTGATGGATAAACATATTTTGACAAAATTTTGGACGTCCAATCTGTTGGATTATTTAATTTATTTAAATATTGTTTTGACGATAAAATATCTTTGTTTTTTACATCATACATCATGAAATATTTATCATTATCATTAGTCCCCTTAAGTCCAACACATCGAAACGCACGCAAAAAACCTTTCAGACTCATTCTTTCAGGCATATGTTCTAAGCTGTGCCACAAATTATAATCAAGATCATGGTTAGGCAGCACTCCACCCCAATTCAATAATGCTCCTTTTCCTAATAATGCCATAATTTTAAGTTATATTATTCATTTCTTATCAGTCCTTTTGATCACAATCAAACTAACTGAAATAATTGGGCCTATTAGTACGGCAAACATCAATGTACCTAAACCAACTGTTCCACCCAAAATCCACCCTAGAATTACAACTACTATTTCAATAGATAATCTAATTAAATAAATTGGTTTATGAAAATTTTCTGAAATTCCTTTCATTAATCCATCTCTCGTTCCTGGGCCTAAATTTGTTATTAAATAAATGCCGCTACCAATTCCAACTAATAATATCCCAATAATCATCTCTACAATTGATAAAAAAGTATTTTTACTAAGAGGTAATAAGTAAGCAAATAAATCAATTGTAAAAGCAATGATAATGGCATTTGAAATAGTGCCTATACCTATTTTTTGTTTTAAAGGGAACCACAAAATTAAAATGCTAATGCTTACTAAAAAAGTTGCTAAACCAATACTTATGTCAAAATTTTTGGCAACTCCTTCAGCAAAAACCGTCCAAGGAGTAACACCAAAATTTGACACTATAAGCAAAGCTTCACCTAATCCAAATAGCGTCAATCCAAAGAATAGAAAAAATAAAGTTTTTGGATTTGGTTTAATGTTAAAAGGACTATCAGAACTCCACTTAACTTTTGGAATGTGGGTTATTTTAAAATTATTCAATGTTAATCCTTTTTAAATGGTGGGACTAGCTAGGTTCGAACTAGCGACCCCTACGATGTCAACGTAGTGCTCTACCGCTGAGCTATAGTCCCTTTAGACATTTAAATAATTTGATATATATATATAATATAACCATTTTCAATTAATAAATAATTAATATATAATATTTTAATTAAAATGCATAATAATGATAAAAATCTAATTTTAAAATTTAATTCAAAACTATTTGAAATTAACTTAAGAAATACTGAAACAGCTAGATTAATAGCTGAGTCAGTCCCAATAAAATCTAAAATTCAAACATGGGGAGAAGAAATATTTTTTAATACTAATCTTCAAGTTAAACTCGAAGATGATGCAAGAGATGTAATGCAATTAGGTGAATTAGCATTTTGGACAGAAGGATCAGCTATTGCAATTGGCTATGGAAAAACACCGGTTTCAGTAGGTCAGGAAATTAGATTAATAGGGCCATGCAATGTATGGGCAGATTGTAGTTTCAAAAAATCAGATTTTGATAATATAAAATCAGGTGATGAGATAAGCTTAGATTGGAGATAAATTAAGGTTTAAAAATTTCATTTAATTTTCCTCTAAATTCATTTGATATAGGTGACGCTTTTTGAGTGGTCCTGTTAACATATACATGAGTAAAAAACCCTTGTGCTGAAGCAAATTCGTCATTTTCTTTGAATACTGCAGATTTGTATGTTACTGAAGATGTTCCTATTGCAGATGCGCCTATTCCAATAATAAGGTTTGAAGGATGTGAGATTGGAGAAATGAAATCACAACCTGACTTGACAATAAACCCAATATTTTTTCCAGATTTGAAATTTAATAAATCATTCTCAATTAGCCACAAATTCACCGCAGTATCGAAATACTCATAATAAATTACATTATTAATGTGACCGTAAACATCATTGTCTTTCCATCTTGTTTTTAATTTATAAAAACAAGGATACTCTATTTTTTTATGTGGATTTATTTTCATAATTAATTAACTTTATAAAAAATAATTTATTTAAAGAAAAAATGCAATTTCATATCAGAAAAACTCCAATCACTCCTTTAATTATATCTATACCCCATGCAGGAAGTTACTATCCAAAAGAGTTTTTGAAATATAAATCTATAGATATAAAAAAATTAAAAATAATGGAAGATTTTAAAACAGATAAATTCATTGACAAAGTAAATTTGAATTTAGCAGACATTTTTATCGCAGAATGCTCTAGAGCTGTAGTTGATTTAAATAGATCAAGGCAATCATTAGATGATTCAATGTTTACTTCAAAAATAAAAACCACTCCTCATGAAGAAGTCTTATTAATTAAGTCAGGCCTCGGAGTTATACCCTCAAAATGTTATACTGAAGAAATTTTCAAATCTAAATTGCCAAATTTTTATATATCAAAAATGTTAGAGAAATATTATGATCCATTTCATAACAAATTAAGTAAAAGAATAAATTACTTAAAATCAAAGTTTGGCGTTGTATACTTAATAGACATACATTCAACACCCACGTTATCAAATAATAATAAAAACTTTCCAGACGTTATTATCGGTGACAACTTTGGAAAAAGCAGTGAAGAAAACTTTAAAAACGATTTAATTAATCATTTTAAAAATTTAGATTTAAAATTATCAATCAACAACCCTTATTCAGGAGGGTTTATAACTAGAAGATATGGCAAAAAAGATAAAAATGTAAATGTAATTCAACTTGAGATTTCAAAAAATTATTATATGAACGAAAATACTTTTGAACTTAAAAACAATATAAATATCGTTAAGAATATATTTAAAAGTATTGTTGAAAAATTGAATGTTAAAACATCAATAGCTGCAGAATAATTTAAATTCTATTATCTAAAATTAATTTTTCTAAAAGTTTTGTTTCAATTATTTTTGGCTCATGCATGATATGTTTTACTAGTAATTCACTTAAAAAAGGTGCATAAGTAAATCCCCATGACCCCATCCCTCCTATAAAAAACTCATTTTCTTCTTTAAGTGATCCAAAGTAAGGTAATCTGTTAGCAGTAGAAGATCTTATACTAAAACGAGAATTAACAACTTTTAATTGAGATTTAAATTTTTCTTTTAAAAACAATGGGATGTTAATAATATTTAATTTATTATTATAATCTTCATTCTTGTTTAAATCTTTTGAAAATGTTGATCCAATTTGATGAAGGTCGCTAAATTCTTGTGAGAAAAAATTTCCATAACTATAGTTTAATTTTTGATTCAAAAAATTTATATCTTTTTTTATATATGTAACTTGACCAGATGTTGGTATACATATTTTTTTTAAAAGTTCATTTTTTACCTCGTAACCATTTGCCCAAATAACTGTCTTTGCAGAAATTGAATCTCCAACAGTATTATATATAATCTTCTTATTTTTAAAGTGGTCAATTTTTTTAACTTCAAAGTTATTTATAAATTTTACAGATTTCGATAAATTTTTTAAAAAATTTTTTGTTGCAACAATTCCCGAATTTGGAAATAAGTGTAAATTTTTAAAATTTTGAAATTCAACACTTTGATAATTACAAAATAATTCGTATGGCCATTTTAAATTTAATAACTCTTCAAATTTTTTATTCTCACGATCTCTATTTGGGAAAATTATCACACCATTAGAAATTGGAACACTATCTAGATTAATGGCAAGGTTTCTTGAATATAAGTAACTCCTTAATGAAAAAATACCATAAATTGAGTCATCTAATGTTAATTTTGGTATTTGAAAAGCCACCAAATTACCACTAGCACCGTTACCTAACTCATGTCCTTTTTCAACTATAAAACACTCGATATTTCTTTTTTTAAGTGAAAAAGCTAATGAAGCTCCAGTCACCCCTCCTCCAATAATTGCAACAGGCTCTATATTAAAATTATGAAAACTTAAATTAATTTTTTTTATATTTTTTCTTTTAATTCCTATTAGCATTTCTCTTTTATGAGAAAAGCCTATTTTTTTTGAGACATCAAAACCAACTTTTATTAATTCTTTTCTAACTATAGTTGCAGATGTAAAAGTAGAAAAAGTACCCTCAAATTTTGTTTTTTTATATATATTTCTTAAAATATCTTCGGTCCAAGCAGATAGATTTTTCTTAGGTGCAAATCCATCTAAATACCACACATCAGCCAAAAAAGAAAATTTTTCAATAGAACTAAAATCATCATAAACTAAGGTCAGAGTAGTATTATATTCTGGAAAATAAATATCATGTACACCTGACATTTTCAAAGGAAGTCTATTTAGTAATACATTAGAAATAACATTAAGTTCTGAGAAATTTGAGTATATTTCTTTTAATTGTTTATGTTCTAATGGGTACCCTTCGAAACTTATATAGTGAAGATGTTTATTATTAATTAAATTTTTTTTAAGTGACTTAACAGTCATAAGAAAATTTAAGCCTATACCAAAACCTAACTCACCTATAACTAAATTTGATGTTTGTTCAATTTTTTCAATTAAATTATTAGCATCTATATAAACGTATTTACATTCATTAGTCGGATTTATTGAATTAAAATAAAAATCATTAAATTTTTCTGATTTCAAAATTTTATTTGAACTTATAACAGATATATTTTTTAATTTGTTTTCCATTAATTTACTAACTATATATTTATATAACATGCTAAAGAAAAATTTTTGGAAAAAAAAACTTAACCAATTTAATAAAGAAGAATGGGAAGCTCTCTGTGACAGATGTGGAAAATGTTGTCTGATCAAATTAGAAGATGAGGATAATGGCGAAATATTTTATACAAATATTTCTTGTAAATTACTTTGTGTTAAAACAGGGAATTGTACAAATTATATAAATAGAAAAAAGATAGTTAAAGATTGTACAACTTTAAGCTATAATAATATTGACACTTTAAAGTGGATGCCAAAAACTTGCTCTTACAGATTGATAAATGAAGGAAAAAAATTACCTTCATGGCATTATTTACTCACAGGAAATTTTGAGGAAATGGAAAAACAAAGAATGTGTGTACGAAATCGAGTTACAAATGAAAAAGAAATTGATATAAAAAAAATACAAAATTATATTACCGATTGGGAGAATAATTAAGTGTCAAAAACAATGTGGATTTTACTCACGCTTCTAGTTATCCTTGTATTATCATCGATGTATAAAGAATATTCAAGTTTACCAACACCTGATCACTTAAAATGTAAAGAATCAATGTTACAACAAATGTTTTCAGATAAGTGCACGCCAAGAGATGGCATTATAAGAAAAACCAATTAATGAATTCTGAAATTACAATAGTTTGGTTAAGAAATGACCTCAGATTAGAAGATAACCCTGCTCTATATCATGCAAGTGAATATGCAAAAAAAAATAATAGCCAAATTTCAATAATATATATATTAGAAAATTTTAACTGTCTATCAACTGATTTAGGATCTGCAAGTAAATGGTGGTTGTATAATAGTTTAAAAAAATTTAATGAAAATTTTTCTAATAATTTAATTCAAAAAAATGATTTAGATATTAATCTGTTTAAGGGTGATCCAGAAAAAATTTTCTCTGATTTAATCAAAAAATTTAAAATTAATGGTATTTTTTGGAACAGAAGATACGAAGCTAAATGCGTTGAAAGAGATACAAAAATTAAATCAAAGTTCAAAACATTAAATATTAATGTTCAAACATTTAATGGCAAGGTTTTAGTAGAACCTTGGAACATCAAAGGGAAACAGAACCAAAATTTAAAAGTATTCACACCATATAAAAACTCTTTACTTGGAAATCATTTTATACCTGAAGCTTTACCTATTTCAAAAATAAAATACCATTTTAAAATATCATCATCTCTAAAACTAAGTGAACTAAATTTGATTTCTAACAACTGGATGAAAAAGTTTGATGGTATTTGGCATGTTGGTGAGAAAGCTGCATTAACTAAATTAGAAAAATTTATATCAAACGGCATTGATGATTATGATCAAGATAGAAATTTTCCATTTAAAGATGGAACTTCAAAACTTTCACCACATTTACATTTTGGAGAAATTTCTCCTGTGAAGGTTTGGAAAATGACATGTAATAATCAAAATTATGAAAAAATTTCAAATGGCCGCAAAGTTTTTCTTTCTGAAATTATTTGGAGAGAGTTTGCAGTAAATTTGATGTTTTTATATCCAAATTTAGATAAAGAAAATATTAAAGAAAATTTTAATCATTTCAAATGGGATGATAATAAAGAAAATTTTAAAGCTTGGACTAAAGGAACCACAGGATACCCTATAGTTGATGCGGCTATGAAAGAATTATGGAATACTGGTTGGATGCATAATAGAGCAAGAATGATTACAGCATCTTTTTTAACAAAACATTTATTAATACCCTGGCAATGGGGAGCTAATTGGTTTCACGATACATTACTTGATGCAGACTTTGCCTCAAATTACGCTAGTTGGCAATGGGTTGCAGGTTCTGGTGCAGATGCAGCACCATATTTTAGAATATTCAACCCCATAACTCAAAGCTCAAAATTTGATCCATCAGGAAAATATATAAAAAAATATATTCCTGAATTAAAAAACCTTGATTCAAAAGAAATTCATTCACCATCAAAAAGTTCATATAAGTCAATGATAGTTGATCATAAATTTGCTCGAGAAAGAGCATTAGAAACTTATTCATATTTAAGAAAGCTTAATTCATGAAAATAGCTATTATAGGATCAGGAATATCTGGTTTATCCTCAGCTTTTTATTTGTCAAAATTTTCTGATATTACAATATTTGAAAAAAACAAAATGTTTGGTGGCCATGCAAATACATATGATTTTAATTTTGAAAACAAAAAAATTCCAATTGATTGTGGCTTTATTGTCTATAACAAAAAAAATTATCCAAACTTTATTAAAATTCTTGATTATCTAAATACTCCGAGTGATATATCAGATATGTCATTTGCAATGTCTGTGGATAAAAGTTTTGAATATTCAGGATCTTTAATTGGGATGCTAGGAAATTATAAAAACTTATTGGATAAAAATTATCACAAAATGATTTATGATATTTTTAGATTTTTTAAACTGAGTCCAAAATATTTAAAAAAAGTTAATGACGATTGCACATTAGATGAGTTTTTAAATAAATTTAATTTTTCAAATCATTTTAATAAATACCATATAATACCTATGGCTTCTGCTATATGGTCATCTCAAGAAAAAGAAATTTTAAAGTTTCCAGTAAAATCTCTTTTTGATTTTTATAACAATCATCAGTTATTAAATTTTGTTGAAAGACCTCAATGGAGAACAATTAAAGGTGGTTCAAAAAATTATGTTGATAATTTAATTTCATATTTGAAACTAAATAAAAACAATTCATTTAAATTAGAAACTGAAATTATTAGTATTAAAAAAAATAAATTAAAACATATAGTTATAGACAAAAAAAATAAAAAGCATGAGTTTGATCATGTTATTTTAGCATGTCATACAGATCAGTCTTCTAAAATCATTAAAAGTATAGATAGAAATGTTTCTATATTACTAAATAAATTTAGATATCAAAATAATTTAGCTTATCTTCATTTTGATCAAAGTTTAATGCCTAAAAATAAATTAATTTGGTCAAGTTGGAATTATAGTACTAATTCTCAAAAACAAATTTCATGCATAACTTATTGGATGAATAAATTACAAAAATTAGATACAGATAAAAACATTTTTGTTACATTAAATCCAATTCAAATTCCAAAAGAAAATAAGATTATAAAAATTTTCAAATATGAGCACCCTATATATGATCAAAAATCTATACTCGTTCAAAAACAAATTAAATCGTATCAAGGTAAAAATAACATTTTTTTTGCAGGTGCTTGGAACGGTTATGGGTTCCATGAAGATGGGGTTAAATCTGCCTTAAATATTGCAAAAAAATTAAAAGTTGATCTTAATTGGTTAGATAAAAATGAAAAGTCTAATTAATATTTGTAATGGAAAAATTATTCATCAAAGACTTGGAAAAATAAAACATAAGTTTATAAATTTACATCTATTTTTACTAATTAATATTTCAAAAATTAAAAATTCTAACTTATCATCAATTTGTAACAATGTTTCTTTTTTATCCATTAACAAATTCAATATTTTGTCATGGCATATTAAAGATCATGGAAATCGAAAAAATGAAAAAATTGAAAAATTAAATGAATATATTGTTAAAATATCAAAAATAAAAAAATTTGACGATATTTATCTGTTATGTTTCCCTAGAATTCTTAATTTTGGTTTTAATCCAATTTCAATTTATTTTTTTTCCTATAATAATAAAATTACACACACCATATATGAAGTTAAGAATACATTTGGTGATATACACCATTACATAACAAATAATAAAATTTCTAAAAATAAATTTGATAAAAAAATGTTTGTGTCGCCTTTTTTTAAGAATGATGGACATTATGAAATTTTGTCAAAAATTAGAAATAAATCAGTTTTTGTAAAAATCAATTACATAGTAAAAGATAACATAAAATTAAAAGCATCTTTAAATGCTACATTAATTGAAAGTAACAATATTTTACTATTGTCTGCATTAATTAAAAATTTCATTTTTCCTGGAAAAGTTTGGATAAATATTCATTATCAAGCATTGAAATTATTTTTAAAAAAAATTAAGATTGAGAAAAAACCTTTAGAAAATAAAATCAAGCACACCTTTGCAGAAAAATCATAAAATGAATATATGGATAAAACTTTTTATATTTGCATTAAATAATTTAAAATATGGTAAGTTAAAATTATCAATTGATGAGAAACGTCATTTAATTTCTGGAAATTTACCAGGGCCTAATGCTGATTTAAAAATTAAAAATAAAGATATCATAAAAAAAATACTAATTCAGGGCTCTGTTACATTTGGGGAAGAGTACGTAAATGGCAATATAAAGACATCTAATTTAGAAAATTTATTAAGTTATTTTGCTGTTAACAATGATGAAGTTGAAAAAAACATAAAGTATAATTTGTTATTTAAAATTAAAAACAAATTAAATCACTATTTCAATAAAAACACAAAAAAAGGGTCCAAGAAAAATATTAGTTCCCATTATGATTTAGGTAATAATTTTTATAAAATTTGGCTTGATAAATCAATGACATATTCAAGCGCAATTTTTAAAAATGAAACTGATGCTTTGGAAATAGCGCAAAAAAATAAATATAATCAATTGTTAAATTTAGCAGAAATCAAAGATGGTGATAAAGTTTTAGAAATTGGGTCAGGCTGGGGTGGTTTTGTTAGTGAAATAACCAGTTACTTGAATTGTAAAATTACAACTACAACAATTTCTGAAGAACAATACAAATATGTGAAATCAAAGTTTTTAAAAATCAGAAATAAAAATCTAACTATATTAAAAAAGGATTATAGAGACCTCTCAGGTCAATTTGATAAAATAATATCTATAGAAATGTTTGAGGCTGTAGGCAAGGAGTTTTGGAACGTTTATTTTAAGAAATTAAAATCTTTACTCAATCAAAATGGTATAATAGTTTTGCAAATAATTACAATTAAAGATAATGCCTTTGATTATTATAATAAAAATCCAGATTTCATTCAAAAACATATTTTTCCGGGAGGGATGTTACCGAGTGTAAATATGCTAAAAAAAGTTTTAGAAAATAATAAATTAAAAATTATTGAAAATAATAATTATGCAGAACATTACGCCAAAACTCTAAATAACTGGAGAAATAGCTTTAACTCATCCTTAAATAAAATTAAAGACAATGGTTTTGATGATAGGTTTATAAGATTATGGAATTATTACTTAGCCTATTGTGAAAGTGGTTTTAAAACTAAAAGAATTGGTCTAAATCAAATTAAAATTATGCACAACTAAATTCTCTTTTTTACTAGACTTAAAACAAATTTAAACATCAATCCAAAGATTGGTATTTTGATATAAAAATTATTGTAACTATCCCAATAATCAACATGAGAAACAATTTTTTTATTTTTACCTATAGTAACTTCAGAAAGGCCAAAAATAGAATTATTTTTATTAAATGCAAAATATATCATTTCCCATTTTATAATATAAATATTATTTTTAGAAATAATATTTAGTACCTTAAATTTTACATTATCTAATTTATTTAAAGTATTAGAAAAAATTCTTTTGAAATTTTCAATTCCATTAACTTTATTAAAAGGGTCTTCAAAATAAATATTTTCATCTAATAATTTATCAAATTTATTTAAATTTTCTAAATTTAAAGATTCAAATAATTTTACATAGTTTTCAATATTATTTTTCTTTATCATTTAATGTAACGTATTTAATTAATTTGTATGAAAGATTATCTGGAAGATATGTCAGAAACTTCATTATAGAGGAAAATAACCAAGGAAAAGTAATTTCAAATTTTTTACTATTTATGTTTTTTAAAATTATTTTTGCGGCAACATTAGGTTCCATTAACCCTGGCATTTTAAAATCATTAACCTTAACAGCTTTTGTATTTACAAAACCAGGTGAACATAATTTAACTACTATGTTATACTTAGCTAAATCATATCTTATAGATTGAGCAAATGATTTAAGTGCAGATTTTGTAGGCGCATAAGCAGACGCTTTTGGCAATCCTATCCAACCAGCTATGGATGACATAATCAAAACTGTACCAGACCTACTTAATAGCATTTTTTTTATAAAAGCATCAAAAGATTTGATAACTCCTAAATAATTTATTTCAGATTGTTTTATAAACGTTTCCACAGAAAAGTTTTCAATTGAAACTGGTTCATATATCCCTGCATTTAAAATCAAAAGATCTGGTGGACCAATATTTTTTGCAACTGATAAAAGTTGGAACGAATTTGTCACATCAGCAGAAAAAACTTCTAAATTACTTTTGTATTTTGAATTAAAAGATTTTAATTTTGACAATTTTTTAATGTTTCTACTTACAGCTATAACTTTGTAATTATTTTGCAGAAGTTCGTTTACTAAAGCAGCACCAATTCCTTCACTAGCACCAGTTATAACAGCTATTTTTTTTAAATTATGTTTTATTTTTTTCATCAAAGCTTACAAGTATTATATTTTACAATAATACTACCTCTCACATTTGATTTTTTTATGATCAAATTTATTACAAATTTACCTGCATGTATTTTTTTTGAAATTGGTAATTTTTCTGCAAGAGTTTCTGTTCCACCAAAATAGATTAATGAAACATTAATTGGTTTCTTTGGATCAAAAAAAGGTTTGTCAGGAGAATTGTCAATGGATGCTCCCTCAGCTTTTAATCGTAATCCACCACCAAGTAAAGTTAAAAAACTATTTGGAGGTATAAAATTTTCTGTGGATACAGACATCTCTTTCGAAGTAAAATTGCGACAATTTTCTTTGGAATTTAAAATACGTAAATGATCTATTATTCTTTTCTCTGATATCCCATTGGCTAAAGCAACAGCTAAAACTTTTTTTGCTTCAAATCCATAGTTTTTACCTTCAACAATATTTTTTTCTCTAAGTGCCCTATTAGCTTCCTTAAGCTTCAACTTGATTGACACAAGTTGTTCTTCAAGATTTAATATCGATACTTCAAAAGATTTTAATTTTTTTTCATTTTCTAATATTAAAATGTCTTTATCTGAAGCGCCAATCCTCCAGCCAATTAATATTGAAATAGCAACTAAAAAAACTTTTAAAAATATATTTGCAAATACTTTAAAGCTTTTTTTTCTATATTTTTTTTGGGTTTCATAAAAATCCATAAGAATTCTTATGACATAATTTAAAAATAAATCAAATAAAGTAATTTGTCATTTATTTAAACCTATACTTAATTCATAAAAGTACTTGCCTTAATATAATTAGATTGGTAAATCTTTACGATATGCGAGCGTGGCGGAATAGGTAGACGCACTGGACTTAAAATCCAGTGACCATATTGGTCGTGGGGGTTCAAGTCCCCCCGCTCGTACCACTTAATAAAATGGTTGTAAGTTGATTATTTTAGATACAAAAGAAGATTATGAAAATCATGTCAATCTTCTTAAATCAAAAGGGGAAATAATTTCACTTGTTCCAACAATGGGCAATTTACATGATGGTCATTTATCTTTGGTTGAAATCGCAAAAAAAAGTTCAAGTAAAGTAATAACTACAATTTTTATAAACCCTCTTCAATTTCGAAAAGACGAGGATTTTGCATTATATCCAAGAACGATGAAGCAGGATATTAACAAATTAAAAAAAATAAATTGCGATATTCTTTTTGCGCCTAAATCGAAAAATGAAGTTTTTGATAACTTTGATGATCTAAAAAATTTAAAAGCTGGTCCAAAGGGAAATATTTTATGTGGTAAAATTAGACCTGGTCATTTTGATGGCGTATTAAAAGTCGTCTACATGCTTTTTCAATTAACTCAACCTAATCTTTCAGTTTTTGGCCTAAAAGACTTTCAACAACTTTATCTTATTAAGCAAATGGCGAAAATATATTTCCCAAAATTAAACATTATTTCTGCACCAACAATCAGAACTAAAAATGGACTTGCACTCTCCTCAAGGAACTCATATTTAGATAAAGAAGCAATTAAAACTGCACCTTTATTCTATAAAATATTAGCAGATGGAATTAATAATCTTAATAACTCTAACAATGTTGAAAAAACTATTAAATATATCACAGCTAATTTAGAAAAAAATAGATTTATAGTTAATTATGTATCTTTTTTAACTACAGAGTTAGAAAAATTAAAACTAAATACTTCTGAAAGAAAAATACTCTTAAGTTCTGTAAAACTTGGACAAACTAGACTAATAGATAATATAGAATTTAATTGATGTTTTTCTTCCCTTTATCAGATGTAAACGCTACTAAAAAAAAACCTGTTATAAGTTGGCTAATTTTAATTAGTTGTATATTAATTTTTATTAATCAAAAAATTTCAGGTTATCATTTTGAACAAAAAACTATATTATCTTTTGGGGTGATACCTTCTGTATTGTTTAACATTAAGCAATTATCAGATGATCTCACAATCATTCCAGCTTATATGACATTAATATCATCAATGTTTTTACATGGTGGGTGGATGCATTTAATTGGAAATATGACATATTTATATATTTTTGGTGATAATATTGAAGATGAGCTTGGAAAATTTAAATTTATAATTTTTTATATATTTTGTGGTATTTTTGCAGGGTTGTGCCAGGCATTAATTGATATTAACTCTGAAATCCCAATGATAGGCGCATCAGGAGCTATATCGGGTATTCTTGGTGCTTATTTAATTTTATTTCCCAAAAAAGACATAAAGGTTTTTATTTGGTTTTTTATATTTATTAAAATTTTTAAAATTCCAGCAATGTACGTAATTGGAGGCTGGATATTTATTCAGTTTTTTAGTTTAAATAGTAGCGAAGAAAGTAATATTGCTTATTTAGCACATATTGGAGGTTTTATAGCTGGAATAATTTTAATAATTATTTTTAGAAAGAAAATATCAAAGCAATCAAAAAGATTAACTAAAGGCTCATTACCGAATAGTAATTAAACTATGTTATAATTTCAAATTTTCCACCAAATTGTTTAATAATTTTTGTTAATTTTTCTAGAGCCAGATCAATATCTTCTATTTTTTCTGATCTAATGACAATTGAAGTTCCAAAGGATTTCGGATTAAAAAATGGATATGAACCAATTTTCATATTTAAAAATTGTTTTTCAATTTGACTTAAATCATTAGCAATCTTCCCTTCTCCAATATCACAAGTTATTGTTTTAGACTTGATTATAATTCCACCCTCTAATTTACTAGAAATAGAATGAAACATACTTTGCATAATTTTTGGAATACCAGCAAATACATATACATTTTTTATATTAAAACCTGGCGCAACAGAAACAGGATTATCAATAAGTGAGGCTCCTTTTGGAATAATTGCCATTTTTTGTCTGGCTTCATTAAAATCAATATTAGATTTTTCATAATGTTTTTTTAATAAATTCATTGCTATTTTATTTTTCTCTAAATCAACTTTAAATGCTGCAGCAATTGATTCGGTTGTTATATCATCATGGGTAGGGCCAATTCCACCAGAGGTAAATACATATGTAAATTTTTTGCTGAATTCTAAAACTGTATTAATAATAGTTTTTTTATCATCTTCTATAACTCTTGCTTCTTTTAGTTTAATGCCTATCCCATTTAATTCATTTGCAATCCAATTAATGTTTGTATCTTTTGTTCTTCCGGATAAGATTTCATCTCCTATAATAATAATTCCTGCTGAAGAACTCATAAAAAAACTCCTAAAATATACAATTTACAAGTTAAAGAAAAATGAGTAAATAGAAATAATGTCATCTATTTTAAAACATCCAAAAAAAGATTTTCTTAAAATGCATAAAGCTGGAAAACTTGCAGCTCAAGTTTTAGATTATATAAATGATTTTATAAAACCTGATATAACTACAAATTATTTAAACGACTTGTGTCATCAATTCATCATAGAAAATAATGCTATCCCTGCACCGTTAAATTATAAAGGCTTTCCTAAAGCAACATGTATATCTGTAAATCATGTAGTGTGTCATGGAATTCCAGGAGATAAAATTTTAAAAAATGGAGATATTTTAAATATAGATGTTACAGTAATCCTTGATGGTTGGTATGGAGATACAAGTAGAATGTTTTATGTTGGAAAACCATCTGCCAAGGCTAAAATTCTAACAAAAATTACATATGAATGTTTAATGATAGGTATTGAAACAGTTAAACCAGGGGAAACTTTAGGTGATGTGGGTTTTGCTATACAATCTCACGCTGAAAAAAATGGGTTTTCTGTTGTAAGAGACTTTACAGGCCATGGACTTGGTACTGTTTTTCATACATCTCCAACTGTACTTCATTATGGGAAACCTAAAACTGGATTAATTCTTGAAGAAGGAATGTTTTTTACAATTGAGCCAATGATAAACTCAGGAAAACACAATGTAAAAATATTATCTGATGGATGGACAGCGGTTACAAGAGATAAAAGCTTATCAGCTCAGTTCGAACATAGTATTGGAGTAACGTCAGAAGGTTGTGAGATTTTTACTCTATCACCAAAGGGATTGGAATTTCCTCAATCATAATTTTTAAAATTTTCTCTATATTTTTTTTTAAAAGACTTAAAATTTTTAAGAGGTGAAGTTTGATTTGATGTTTTTTTTGCAACCTCAATATTCTTCTTTATTATTGGCTTAGCTTTATTGTAAGATTTAATAGCAATTTTCTTGATACCTTCTCTTACTTTTGGATTTTGTAATGCCAATTTTGCAGCAAATTTAATTATATTTAACATTTATGAGACTAATTATATGTTTATGCTTTATTTATAATATATTTTATAATAATTATATTTCTAGGTAAATAAATGATTGAAAGATACTCTAGACCTGAGATGAAAGAAATTTGGTCATCTCAAGAAAAATATAATATTTGGTTTAAAATTGAAGCATTCGCATGTGAAGCAATGGCTGAATTAGGCAAGATACCAAAAGAGTCAGTAAAAAATATCTGGAACAAAGGAAAAGTAGACCCTTCTAAGATTGATGAAATTGAAAAAATCACAAAACATGATGTAATTGCATTTTTAACAAATCTAGCAGAATCAATTGGAGAAGATTCTCGATTTGTACATCAAGGCATGACTTCCTCAGACGTTCTGGACACAACTTTATCAATTCAATTAAAAAAATCTAATCAGATACTTTTGAAAGGAATTGATAAACTTTTATTAGCATTAAAAAATAGAGCGTTAGAGCACAAGGAAACACTTACAATTGGAAGATCTCATGGAATACATGCTGAGCCAATGACATTTGGTTTGAAGTTAGCATCTTTTTACTCTGAATTTAAAAGGAATAAAAAGCGTTTAGAAAATGCCGATAAAGAAATATCTACTTGTGCTATTTCTGGTGCCATAGGTACATTTGCAAATATTGATCCATTTGTTGAAAAATATGTTGCTGAAAAATTAGATTTATATCCAGAAGAAATGTCTACACAAGTTATACCTAGAGACAGACACGCAATGTATTTTGCAACCCTGGGAGTTATAGCGTCAAGTATAGAGAGAGTTTCTACAGAAATAAGGCATTTGCAAAGAACTGAAGTCAGAGAAGTTGAAGAATACTTTTCAAAAGGTCAAAAAGGCTCGAGCGCAATGCCACACAAAAGAAACCCTGTTCTAACTGAAAACTTAACAGGATTAGCAAGAGTTGTACGAAGCTCAGTAATACCAGCATTAGAGAATGTTGCCTTATGGCATGAGCGAGATATATCTCATTCATCTGTAGAAAGAATGATTGCACCAGATGTTACAATCACACTAGATTTTGCCTTGAGCAGACTAACTAATGTCATAAAAAATTTAGTTATTTATCCAGATAAAATGAAAGAAAACTTAGATGCTTTAGGCGGATTAGTTTTTTCACAGCAGGTTCTATTATTACTAACGCAAAAAGGCTTTAGTAGAGAAAAAGCATATGAAATAGTTCAAAAAAATGCCATGAAAGTCTGGGAAGCTCCTTCATCTAAAAGGTCTGGTCTATTTAAGAAACTTTTAATTCAAGATCAGGAAATAATATCAAACATATCTAAAGATGAAATTAACGAGCAGTTTGATTATAAATACCATACAAAAAATATTGATACTATTTTTAAAAGGGTGTTTGAAAATTAATATGACTAAATCAAATATTTTATATGAAGGTAAAGCAAAAATTTTATACGAAACTAATGTATGTAACGAACTTATTCAATTTTTCAAAGATGATGCAACAGCCCATAATGCACAAAAACTAGAAATAATTAATTCCAAAGGAATTATTAATAATTATATATCTGAATATATTATGAATTTTCTTGGTAAAAAGGGAGTTGAAAATCATTTCATTAAAAGAGTAAATTCAAGAGAACAACTTATAAGAAAAGTAAAAATAATTCCTATAGAATTTGTAGTCAGAAATTTTGCATTTGGTTCTATAATTAAAAGATATAATTTATCCAAAGAATATAAATTTAAAAAACCGTTAATTGAATTATTTTTAAAAAAAGATGAATTAAATGATCCACTCATAAATGACGATTTAATAGTAGAACTAGGTTGGGTGAGCAGATTAGAATTAGAAGATCTAAAAAATAAGGCGCTTATAATTAATGAACACCTAGTTAATTTATTTAGCAAAATTAATATAGAACTTATTGATTTTAAAATAGAGTTTGGAAAAACTGTTAATGACAATGAAAATAAATTAATACTTGCAGATGAAATAAGTCCGGATAATTGCAGGTTATGGGATAAAAGTACAAAAAAAAATTTTGATAAAGATATATTTAGAAATAATACAGGTAGTTTGATTGAAGGTTATCAAGAAATTGTAAAAAGATTTGAAATAAAAATAGAGAGTTAATTAATGACGATTGATGTTATAATTGATATATTTCCAAAAAAAGAAGTTTTGAACCCTGAAACTGAAGCCGTAAAAAAAACCTTGTCAAATTTGGGTTATAAAAATATTGATGAATTAGTTCTTAGCAAACAAATAAAGCTTTCATTTAAGAATTTGAATGAAGAAGATTGTATATATCAATCCAAACTAATGTGTGATCAGATTCTAGTAAACACTAATATACAAGATTATGAAATTTCACTCCTAAAGAAAGATTGATATGAGAGTTGCAATTGTAGTCTTTCCTGGTTCTAATTGTGATAGAGATGTATTTGAAGCTATAAAATCTATCTCAAAAAAATTGCCTAAATTTATATGGCATAAAGAAACTAATATTGAAAATTTTGATTTAATTATAATTCCTGGAGGATTTACTTTTGGAGATTATTTAAGATGTGGTGCTTTGGCTTCAAATTCACCAGTAATTAAATCGATTAGAGACCATGCTAGTAGAGGTGGAGCAATTTTAGGAATCTGTAATGGATTTCAGATTTTAACAGAAACAAAACTTCTTCCTGGAACTTTAATTAGAAATAATGCTTTAAAATTTCTATGTCATGATTTAAATGTGATCGTCCAAGATACACTTCCAAGCCCTTTTACATGGGGGTTTAAGCCGACTACTAAACTTAATATTCCAATTGCTCACAATGAAGGAAACTATTACATCAATGATAATGAATTAAAAAAATTAAAATTTAATGGTCAAATAGCTTTTAAATATGAAGAAAACTTAAATCCTAATGGTTCAGTGGGAAATATTGCAGGTGTATTATCCGAAAATGGAAGAATTCTTGGAATGATGCCTCATCCAGAAAGATCAGTTTTAAATCATCATAATTCTTTAGATGGCAAATTGTTCTTTCAGAACTTAATGGAACAATTGTTGAGTTAATAATGACAAAAGAAAATATAAATAATAAATGCACATTAAATCAAGCAATGGAGATGGGACTTACAAAAGAGGAGTTTGAATTAATATGCCAAAAAATTGGTAAAATACCAAATCTAACGGAAGCTGGTATTTGTTCAGCAATGTTTTCTGAACATTGTTCTTATAAAAGTTCAAAAAAATGGTTAAAAACATTGCCCACCACTGGCGGTCACGTTATTCAAGGACCAGGAGAAAATGCTGGTATAATTGATATTGGAGACGATCAAGCTATTGTTTTCAAAATAGAGTCTCACAATCATCCTTCTTTTATAGACCCATATCAAGGTGCCGCCACAGGTGTTGGAGGAATATTAAGAGATGTTTTTACAATGGGAGCAAGACCAATTGCACTTATGAATGTACTACGATTTGGAGAAATTAATCATTCATTAACTAATCATCTGCTTCGTGGAGTTGTTAAAGGAATTGGAGGTTATGGAAATTGTATAGGTATTCCAACAGTTGGTGGTGAAACAAATTTTAACAAATCTTATAACTCGAACATACTTGTAAACGCAATGGCTACAGGCTTAGTAAATAAAAATAAAATTTTTTACTCAGCTGCAAGTGGTGTTGGAAACCCAGTGATTTATGTTGGCGCAAAAACAGGAAGAGATGGAATACATGGGGCTACTATGGCCTCAGCTGAATTTTCTGATGATACAGAAAGCCAAAAACCAACTGTTCAAGTTGGAGATCCATTCACTGGAAAACTTTTATTAGAGGCATGCCTAGAATTAATGAAAACAGACTTAATATTATCAATCCAAGACATGGGTGCAGCTGGATTAACAAGCTCAAGTGTTGAAATGGCTTCAAAAGGAAATGTTGGGATTGAAATTGATTTAGATGAAATTCCACTGAGAGAAAAAAACATGTCAAGTTATGAAATCATGCTTTCAGAAAGCCAAGAAAGAATGTTGATGATTTTAAAAAAGGGAGCTGAAGATGACGCAAAAAAAATTTTTAAAAAATGGGATTTAGACTTTGCTGTTATTGGTAAAATTATTAACGAAAAGAAAATCATATTAAAAAAGGAAAATAAAAAAGTTTGTAATCTACCACTCGATTTTTTGGTAAACGACTCACCTGAACTAAGTAGAGAATACGTAATTAAAACTTCAAGAAAAATTTTAAATAATAAAAATATTATAATAAAAGAATCAATAAAATCAATAATTTATAAAATAATTGAAAATGAAAACTTTGCTTCAAAAAAATGGATTTATGAACAATATGACAGTTCTGTAATGGGAGATACAATATCTGTTGGCAATAAAAGTGATGCATCAATTGTTAAAATTCATAATAGTGAAAAAGGTGAATTTAAAGGTAAAGCAGTTGCTATTTCAACTGACTGCAATTCAAAATATATTTTAAACAACCCAATTGAAGGTGGAAAAATCACCGTAGCAGAAGCTGCAAGAAATTTAGTTGTTTCAGGTGCAAAGCCATTAGCCATAACAAATAATCTCAATTTTGGAAATCCTGAAAAAAAAGAAATTATGGGTCAAATTGTGGGCTCAATAAAAGGAATTAAAGAAGCATGTGAACAATTAAATACTCCTGTAGTTTCTGGTAATGTATCATTGTATAATGAAACAAATGGAAAAAGTATATTGCCTACACCCGTGATTGGCATGGTAGGTATTGTAGATGATATTGAAAAAATTATTTACATGAATGCAAAAAATAATGAAACTTTATTTATAGTAGGCCAAGATGAAAATAAGTATGATGGTTTTCTTCAATCAAGTTTATACCAAGAAATTTTTTGTGATGACTTTTCAGGACAAGTCCCACCAATTGATTTAAAAAAAGAAAAACATTTTCATGATTTTGTAATGAAGCTGAATGATAATAAAATTATTAACTCTGCTCATGATATCTCTGATGGTGGACTATTGCCCTGCATGATTGAAATGCTTTTATTTAATAAGTTGGGTATTGATATTAATTTACCTCCTAGAATACAAATTCCAAACAAAGAAAATCTTTTATTTTTACATGGCTGGTTATTTGGCGAAGATCAAAGTAGAATAATAATTTCCACAAATAAACCTGATAAATTGGTAGAGTTTTCTAAATCTGAAAATATTAAAGTGTATTGTATAGGAAAAACTAATAACACGGGTATTGTTGAAATACCAAAATATGATAGCATATGTATTAATAAGTGCTCAGATCTTTATAACAATAGTATTTCAAACTTATTTTCTTAGAGGTGAACTTATGCCAATGCAAGCTGATGAAATAAAAAATCTACTTTTAGAAACATTTCCGGATGCTAAAATTGAGATTGATGATCTTAGAGGTGATGGTGACCATTACGCAGCTTACATTGAAACAAGCTCATTTAAAGGCCTTTCAAAAGTTAAACAACATCAAATGGTTTACAAGGCTCTTAAAGGAAAGATGGGGTATGATCTTCACGCTTTAGCATTAAATACATCTGAGCCAAAATAAATAATGGAGAATTAAAATGGAAAATTCTGTAAAAGAAAAAATTGAAAACTTAATCAATGAAAGCGAAGTAATGCTTTTTATGAAAGGAACCCCTGAAATGCCTCAATGTGGATTTTCTGCAGCGGTCGTTGGAGTTTTAAATCATTTAGGGATTGATTACAAGACTAGTAATGTTTTACAAGATGAAGAAATTAGAGAAGGCATTAAAGAATATTCTGATTGGCCAACTATACCTCAACTTTATGTAAAAAAAGAATTTGTTGGAGGATGTGATATAATTAGAGAAATGCATGAAAATGGAGAGCTAATAAGTTTTTTTGAAGGAAAAAAAATTAAAACTAATTAACCTTAACTATTGATTTAATCTTATTAAATTTTTAAGCTGTTATAAACATAATTGGAGAATTAAAAACATGTCTGAAGTTAAATTCATATCCCCTGAAACAATTGAACAAGCTGTAGATGCATATTCTAAATCGAGTAAAGAAGGAAAAACTAAAATTTTAGCTGGAGGTACTGACCTTTTGGTTCAAATTCGGTCTGGTATATCTCAACCTGATACAATAATTGATATTAAAAATATAAAAGAGTTAAAAGAGATAAGTAATGATAATGGATCATATACAATTGGTGCCGCAGTTGCTGGTGCAGTTTTAGATGAAGAAGAAGATTTTGGTAATAATTGGCCAGGAGTTCTTGAAGCCTTAAGATTAATTGGATCTGAGCAAATACAAGGTAGAGCTTCATTAGGTGGTAATCTTTGTAATGCCTCACCTGCTGGAGATAGTGTGCCAGCATTAATAGCATCTGGTGCTACTGTAAAGATACAGGGTCCTGAAGGCGAAAGAAAAATGCCTATTGAAAGTTTTCACGTAGGTCCAGGAAAAACTAATTTAAAGAATGGTGAAATTGTTGTTAACTTTCAATTTCCAAAAAAACAAAGAAATTCAGGCGATGCTTATCTTCGAATGATACCAAGAACTGAAATGGATATAGCTGTCGTAGGTTGTGCTGTGAATGTTACAATTGAAAATGATAAGTGTGTTGATGCAAGAGTAGCTCTTGGTGCAGTTGCTCCTAAAGCATTGCTAGTAGAAGATGCTTCTAAAGCCCTAATTGGGTCAAATTTTGAGAAAGAAGCTGTAGAAAAAGCATCTTTAGCATGTGAAGCAGCTTGTAATCCTATCGACGATAAAAGAGGAACCATAAGTTATAGAAAAAAAGTTTCAAAAGTATTATTCAAAAGAGCTTTAGAAAAAGCAATTGAACGAGCAAAAAAAGGATAAATAAATGGCTAAAATACAGGTTAAAACAAAAATAAATGGTGAAGAGACAGAATTTTTATGCCAGCCATATGATACAGTTCTTGACGTACTAAGAAGAGATTTAAACATGACTGGAACTAAAGAAGTTTGTAGTACTGGAGACTGCGGTGCATGTAGCATCACTATGGATGGAAGACTGGTATGTTCCTGTTTAGTATTGGCTGCAGAAACAGAAGATAAAAAAATTGAAACTATCGAAGGAATGGCAAAAAATGGGAAGTTTAATGTTTTACAAAAAACCTTTCTAGAACATGCTGCCCTTCAATGCGGTATATGCACTCCAGGAATGTTAGTTGCTGCAAAATCTCTTCTTGAGAAAAATACAAATCCTACAGAGACCGAAATTCGTTATTGGCTAGCTGGGAATCTTTGTAGATGCACAGGTTATGATAAAATTGTAAAAGCAGTTCAAGCAGCAGCTGAAGAAATTAGGGAGAATGCATAATGAATGAAATGGATAACAAATGGATTGGTAAAAATACAATTAGACCAGATGGAGCTGATAAAGTAACAGGAAGAGCTGAGTATGCTGCTGATACTATAATGCCAGGAATGATTTGGGGTAAAGTTTTAAGAAGCCCTCACCCTCATGCTACAATTAAATCAATTAATACCAAAAAAGCTGAAGAATTGGACGGAGTTTTTTCAGTTGCGACGTCAGCTGATTGTGTTGATTTTCCTGTTGATACACCAGTAATATTAGGAATTCAGGATATAAGATGGATGGCAAGAAACGTTTTGGCAAAAGAAAAGGTGCTTTTCCATGGACATCCAATTGCTGCTGTAGCTGCTAGAACAGAAGAAATTGCAGAAAAAGCATGTGAACTAATTGAGGTTGAATATAATATTCACCCTTGGGCAATAGAGATAGATGATGCTATAAAACCAAACGCTCCTATTCTACATGATTTCATTAATTTTGATGGTAAACCATCGAATATTGCAGGAACGCTTGAACACAAAAAAGGTAATATTGAAGAGGGTTTTAAAGAAGCAGATGTTGTAATTGAAAGAGAATTTGAAACAGCTGCTGTTCATCAAGGTTATCTAGAAACTCATGCTTGCTTAGTAAGTGTATCTCCTGATGACAGAACAACAATATGGAGTTCTAGCCAAGGTCAATTTATGGTTAGAGCAATGACATCATTTATCACTGGTATTCCTCAAAGTAGTATTCGAGCAATTCCTGCAGAGATTGGTGGAGGATTTGGTGGAAAGACGATAGTATATCTTGAACCAGTTGCTACAATTTTATCAAAAAAGTCAGGTAGACCTGTAAAAATGGTTATGACTAGAGAAGAAGTAATGAGAGCTAGTGGACCAACATCCGGTTCAAAAAGTAAAGTTAAAATTGGTGCCAAAAATAATGGTAAAATTACAGCTGCTCAAGGAACTTTTTATCTTCAAGCTGGTGCATTTCCTGGCGCACCAATAAGAGGTGCAGCAGGATGCTGTTTAGCACCGTATGATATACCAAACGCACATACATTTGGTTACGATGTTGTTTCAAACCGTTCGAAAGTAGCTGCCTATAGAGCACCAGGTGCACCTATAGGTGCATATGCTGTTGAATGCGTATTAGATGAGGTTGCAGAGGCGCTTAAGATGTGTCCTTTAGAATTTAGATTAAAAAATGCTGCCAAAGAAGGTACTAAAGCTGTTCATGGACCGACTTATCCTGTAATGGGTTATGTTGAAACATTAGAAGCTTGTTTATCACATCCACACTACAAAGCTCCATTAAAAAAACTTCAAGGTAGAGGTTATGCGAGTGGTTTTTGGTTTAATGCTGGTGGCGAATCAAGTGCTCAGGTTAACATAACAGAGGATGGTAATGTTGTAGTAACAACTGGACATCCAGATATTGGTGGTTCTAGAGCATCGATTGCAAATATTACAGCTGAACTTCTAGGTATTGACGTTAATAGAGTATCTGTATTGATTGGTGATACAGCCACAATTGGTTTCAGTAATTTAACAGGTGGAAGTCGTGTATTATTTGCTTCAGCACTAGTAGTTACAGAATCAACAAATCAGGTAATTGATATACTTAAAGATAGAGCATCAAAAATCTGGAATATCGACAAAGAAGCTATTGAATGGGAAAATGGTGAAGCTCGTCCTGCAGGAGATAATGCAGGTAAATTCAAACCATTGTCACTTGTTGAACTAGCTGAACAAGCTACACCAACAGGTGGACCTATAGGTGCAGGGCATCAAGTTAACACTGTTGGAGCAGAAGGTGGTTTTGCTACACACATATGTGACGTAGAGGTAGATATAGAGCTTGGTATAGCAAGAATTATAAGATATACAGCAGCACAAGATGTAGGAAAAGCTATACATCCTGCTTATGTTGAAGGCCAACTTCAAGGTGGAGTTGTTCAAGGAATTGGTTGGGCATTAAATGAAGAATATATATATAATAAAGAAGGAAAACTAGATAATCCTGGCTTTTTAGATTATAGAATACCGGTCTGTTCTGATCTGCCTATGATAGATACAATACTTGTAGAAGTTCCAAATCCACAACACCCTCAAGGAGTTAGAGGTGTAGGAGAAGTACCAATAGTTCCACCATTATCAGCCATTGCAAATGCTATTTATAATGCTATAGGAACAAGGTTTTACAGTTTGCCTATGTCTCCACCTAAGGTGCTAGAAAAAATTAGCGATTAGATACTAAAAAAGCCCGCTATCATAAGCGGGCTTTTTTTTAAATTAAATTGATTATTATCTAGAGTAATACTCAATAACTAAATTTGTTTCCATTTGCACTGGGTATGGAATTTCATCAGGCGCGGGTATTCTCAAAATTCCACCAGAAAATTTAGAATGATCAATTTCAATATAATCTGGAACATCACGTTCAGGTGTTTCTATGGCTTGCAATACGTACGGTATTGTTTTTGCCTTTTCTTTTAGAGATATGACATCACCAACTTTAATCATTCTAGATGGTATATTACATCTTTTGTCATTAATATTAACATGTCCATGATTAATTAACTGCCTACAAGCGAAAACAGTTGGAGCTAATTTCATTCTATAGATAATTGCATCCAATCTACATTCTAACAAACCAACAAGATTAGCACCCGTATCACCTTTGCGTCTTACCGCTTCTACGTAATATTTTTTAAATTGTTTTTCACCGATATTTCCATAGTAACCTTTTAACTTTTGTTTAGCCATTAACTGTACACCAAAGTCAGTAGGTTTTTTTCTTCTTTGTCCATGTTGACCAGGAGCATAATCTCTCATATTCAAAGGAGATTTGGGACGACCCCATAGATTAACGCCAAGACGTCTGTCAATTTTATGTTTTGAACTTAAGCGTTTGTGATCAGATTTAGCCATCATTTACCTATTTTTCCCTTAAAATAACGTTTGAATCATTAATGTCAAGCTTGTTTATTGTATTCATACAAAGATTTTATTATACCATTTAAAGTTTTTATTTCTTGAGATGATAATTCTGCCCTATTAAATAAAACTTTAATATTTTCCATAATTGATTTTTTCATAAAATCTGAATGGAAAAAACCTGAATTATTTAATTTTTCACATAAATTTTTATAAAAATAATCCATATCTTTTATTGTAGGAGATGTATTTTGAGAAATTTTTGAATTTTGATCTAAAATTAAATCATTAAAAAGTTTAAAAAATTCCCAACATATTAATGAAACTGCATGAGATATATTTAATGAAGAAAAATCTGAATTAGATGGTATGTAAATCAATTGATTTGCAGTAATTAAGTCTTCGTTTGATAACCCTGAACTTTCACAACCAAATAAAATACCAAATTTAAATTCATTTCTAGAAAACTCAGTTTTATTTAAAGAAGAAACTGTATTGACTAAATTCAAAGTTTTAATATTTAAGTCTCTTTTTCTTGCAGAGGATGCAAATAAATAATTTAAATCATTACAAGCTTCAGAAACGTTATCAAACACTTTAGTATTTGTTACAACATCATCAGCACCAGCTGCAGTTGATATTACATCTTGATTTGGCCAGCCATCTCTTGGATTTACAATCCTTAAGTTTTTAAAATTTAGATTTTTCATTACTCTTGCTACAGAACCAATGTTTTGACCTAATTGTGGCTTAACCAATATTATAAAAACATTATTCATATAAATTATTTATATCGCCAATCTGTACCGTTTGCATTGTCTTCTAAAACTATTCCTTCATCATCTAAAGATTTTCTTATTTTATCTGCTAATTCAAAATCTTTTTTGATTTTAGCATTTGCTCTTTTTTCAATAAGTTCTAAAATTTGTCTTTTTGTTAGCTTATTAATTGATAAATCATCTTGATTAAATGAATTTGTTTTAAACCAATTATCTGAAGTGTTTTCAAGCAATCCTAAAATTGATGATGAATTTTTTAAAAGCTGTGCGGCCTCAATACTTCCCTTGTTAGCTTGTTCAGACAAATAATGTAATCTAGAAAAAACTTTAGGAGTATTAACGTCATCTTCTAAATTAGTTAATATTTCTTTATCAGGATCACCATTTACAGATAAATCTTCAACTGATCTATACAAACTTGATAATGAAGTATTTGCTTCTAAAAGAGAATTATTTGAGAAATTTAATGGCGCTCTATAGTGTGATTGTAACAAAAAATATCTTATAGTTTCACCCTTAAATTTATAAAGAAGTTCTGAAATACTTACAAAGTTCTTTAAAGACTTAGACATCTTTATATTATCAATATTTACATAACCATTATGCATCCAATAGTTTGCTAGAGAATTAGAGTTATTTGCACATCTAGATTGAGCAATTTCATTTTCATGATGGGGGAAAATTAAATCCGCGCCACCTCCATGAATATCAAATTGAACTCCAAGATATTTTTTACTCATCGCAGAACATTCAATATGCCAGCCTGGCCTGCCCCTTCCCCATGGACTTTCCCATCCTGGTATATTTTGCTTTGAGGGTTTCCAAAGAACGAAATCTCCAGGATTAATTTTATAATCAGCGACCTCTACTCTCGAACCAG
>SGYL01000015.1 GCA_004213885.1 Alphaproteobacteria bacterium | reverse complement strand
CTTCATCTGAAGTTGAAGATACTGGTACAACATCTGGTGGTGAAAATGAAAAGTACACCTCAAATATTGGTGAAGTAGTTTACACTGTAGCGCCAGGCCTAGCAGCTAAAGTTACATACACTGACTATGAGTATAAAGATGGTGGTACATCTGGTGGAAGTGATGACTCAGGTCAAATTACTCAATTAACTTTAACTGCAGCTTTCTAATCAGATAAAGTTATTTAACTTCAAAAGGGATAACTTAGGTTATCCCTTTTTTGGTTAGAGATTCTTAAATTAGGAACTAATTAGGTTTTTAATTTATTGAAACAACTTCTTCTTTTCAATTTTCAATTATTGTTATCTTCTTTGTCTTTGTGAATTTAATTTTTTTAGTCATTTTTTTATCAATTTGTTTCGTTGTTATAATAATAATGTAACAACTGGACACGTCATATCTTGTCGTGGTAAATTTGTAATTATGCAAAATTCAAGATTAAGAGATATTTTAAACCTTGCTGTTGATTTGCAATCATCATCAATAGGTCTGACTAAAAAACAGATGTTAGAAAACATCAAAGATAGAGGATATGAAATATCTCAGAGGACACTTGAACGTTGGCTTTTTCAATTACAAGACGTTGGATTAGAATATGAAGTTACAACTGTTGAAACTGACCACGGAAAAGCGAACAGATATAAAGTAACAGGTTTGCCAAATGCTTTGTTAAAGCTACAACCAACAGAAAGAAGTGCGTTAGAACGTTATGCAACCATGGTAAGTGATACAACAACCAAAGATGCTTTAAATAAAGTTCTTTCAACTCAAACCAATTTATCAACTGCTATGATAAACAATCTTCAAGAACTGATAGACCAAACAGCACATACAAATAATGTTCAACCCAAAATAGAAGTTAATCCTAAGCAAATGGATATTATTGAACGCAGTATTCAGGGTTTAACGGAGATTAGGTTTAAATACAAAACCCAAAAGAGCAGAACTGCAACCCAAAAACAAGAAAAGCCGATTGGATTAATTTATGGAAGGTTTGGTTACTTAGTTTGTCTTGGATATAAAAATAAACCAATAATTTATAGATTAGATTTAATCGAAGAAGTGTTAGAAACAAATACTTTTTTTGTGAAACCTGAAACCTTTAATTTTAAAGAATGGAGTGAAGAAAGTTTTGGTGTTTATCACGGAGATGAAAAAATAACAGTTGAAGTTGTTTTTAGTCCTAAAGTTTCAACACGTGCAGAAAAGATTAAGTTTCACCCTACTCAACATTTAGTTTGGCAAAAAGACAATAGTTTAAAAATGTATTTTAAATGCAAAGGTTGGAAAGAATTAATTCATGAACTTTTGCACCCTGATTGGCAAGGAGAATTAAAGATTGTTTCCCCAAAAGAATTTAAAGATGCAGTTAAAGATTATCTCAAGGAAAGCAAAGGTTTAATATAATGGATTTGTTAATTTCTATTTTCGTTGCGTTTCTAATTTTAATATGTATTTTGCCATTAGGTATTATTGTTCAAAGATTAGTAATGTGTGCGTTTAAATGTTTGGAAAAAGAATGATTATTTGGCGAAAATTTGGCGAAGAGGTTTTTGAGTGAGAATAGCAACTTGGAATATTAACTCTGTAAGGCTCAGAATACATCATGTTTTGAGGTTTATAAAAGAGTATGACATAGACGTTATGTGCCTACAAGAAACAAAAACTAAAGATGAGTATTTTCCAATAGCTCAATTTATTGATGCTGGAATGAAGTATTGTAACTTTAGAGGAGAAAAATCATATAATGGTGTCGCAATTTTATCAAAAATACCAATTAAAGAAAATAGTTTTGAGTTATGGTGTGGTTTAAATGATACCAGACATATTTCAGTTGTTTTAGAAAATAAAATTAAAATACATAATTTTTACGTTCCTGCCGGTGGAGATGAGCCTGACATAAAGCTTAATGAGAAATTTAATCATAAAATAAATTTTATAAAAGAGATGACGCAATATTTTAATAAAATTAATCTTAAAAAGACTATTTTAGTTGGAGATTTGAATATTGCCCCGTATGAAAATGACGTTTGGTCTCATAAACAATTGTTAAATGTTGTATCACATACGCCAATTGAAACAGAACTACTTAGCAAACTCATAGCTGCTTCAAATTGGGTTGATGTTGGAAGAAAATTTGTATCAAAGAATGAAAAGTTATATTCATGGTGGTCATATAGGAATAGAGATTGGAAAAAATCAAATAGAGGAAGGAGATTAGATCATATTTGGGTTTCAAAAGATTTAGATACCATATTAAAATCGTTTTTAAGTTTTAAAGAAACTAGAGATTGGGAAAAGCCCTCAGATCACGTACCATTAACTTTAGAGTTATCTATATGAGCTATTTAGAATTTATAAAAATGCATGGTTTAGGAAATGACTTTGTCATAATAGATGATAGACAAAATTTAGTTAAAGTTAAAAAAAAAGAAACTTTAAAAAAAATAGGTTCAAGAAATTTTGGTATTGGTTGTGATCAAATCTTAATTATTGAGAGACATGACAATAAACATGCCGAAGTTACCATTTTCAATAACGATGGTTCAGAGACAGGTGCATGCGGAAATGGTGTAAGATGTGTTGCCTCCTACTTAATGAACAAACAAAATACTACTGAAATAAGAATAAAAACAATATCTGGTAATTTAGATTGTTGGATTGAAAATGAAAGCTGTTTTGTAAACATGGGAAAACCATGTTTTAATTGGTCTGTAATACCGTTATCAAAACAATTTGAAAAACAAATTATTAAAATTGATGAATTTGATTTATTTTGCGTGTCTATGGGTAATCCTCATGCTGTAATTTTTTTTGAAGATTTAAATGAGTTGAATAAAATCGATATCGAAAAAATTGGTATCAAAATACAAAAAAGTGATATTTTCCCAGAAAGTGTTAATGTTGAGTTTGCCACTATATTAGAAGATAAAACAATAAGAATGAAAGTTTGGGAAAGAGGTGTTGGCAGAACTTTAGCTTGTGGATCAGGAGCGTGCGCAACTCTTGTGGCTGCTAATCAGCAAAATTTATCACTAAGAAAAAACGATATAATTCTTGACGGTGGTAAGTTAACAATTGATTGGCTTGAAAGTGAGGATGTTATTATGTCAGGTGAAGTTAACTTAGTTTTTAAAGGTAATTTTTATTGTGACTAAATTATCAAAAAAAGTAATTACTTTTGGTTGTAGACTTAATAATTTAGAATCAGAGTTAATTAATCAACAACTTAATCAACATTCAATAGATAAAAATACTTTTATATTTAACACTTGTGCAGTGACATCAGAGGCAGAAAGAAAAGCAAGACAAAGTATTAGGAAAATTAAAAAAGAAAACCCTAATGCAAAAATCGTTGTAACCGGTTGCTCTGCACAAATAGATCCTAACAAATGGCTACAAATGGAAGAAGTATCAAATGTCATTGGAAATTCAGAGAAAACAAAAAAAGAATTTTGGAAAAATTTTTCTTTAAATCAAAAAAATGAAATGATCGCTTCTGACATTATGCTAGTTAGAGAGGATAAAACTGATTTTTCTGGATTGGTTAACCAAAATTCAAGATATTTTTTGCAAATACAAAATGGTTGTGATCATCGTTGTACTTTTTGTGTTATACCATATGGTAGAGGAAATAGTAGATCTGTAAGTGTAAATAAAATATTAGAAAATGTTAATGAAGCTCTTCAAAATAATTTTAAAGAGATTGTTTTGACAGGTGTGGATTTAACTTCTTGGGGTAAAGAACTTTTAGGTGAAGAGTATTCACTTGGTTTTCTTGTAAAGAAAATTTTAAATGAATTTAAAATTCTTCCAAGATTAAGGGTCTCTTCTATTGATCCAGCAGAAATAGACTATGAATTAATGGAAGTTCTAGAATATGATGATAGATTCATGCCACATCTACATTTATCAATTCAACATGGTGATGATTTAATACTAAAAAGAATGAAAAGAAGACATTTATATAGAGATGTAATAAATTTAGTTAATGAAGCCAGAAGAAGAAGGCCTGAAATTACTTTTGGTGCAGATATTATATCAGGATTTCCAACTGAAACTTCGCAAGCTCATAGGAATACTCTAAAATTAATAAAAGAAGCAAACATAAATTTTGTACATGCTTTTCCATTTTCTCCTCGAGAAGGCACACCTGCTGCAAAAATGAAAATGCTCTCAAATGAGATAATTAATAAGAGAGCAAAAGAAGTAAGAGAACTTGGTCATAGGAATAAAATAAAATATTTTAAATCAATCATAAATTATCATAAAAAAGTATTAATTGAAGAAGGAAACAAAGGTTACACTGAGTGTTTTTCTAGAGTACATCTTAACGAAAAATTATCACCAGGATCTCTTGTCGATGTTAAAATTATTTCCTCAAACAAAAATCATTTAGAAGGGGTGTTATTATAATATATGGCGTTCAATTGGTTTAAAAAACTTAAAACTGGACTTTCAAAATCCGCCCAAAAAGTTGAAAAGGCATTTACCTCCGTGATAGGTAAAAAAAAGCTTGATGAGAATTCACTAACTGAAATAGAGGATCAATTAATATCATCAGATTTAGGTGTTAATGCTTCAATAAAAATAGTTGATAAACTAAGGAATCACAAATTTGAATTAACTTCAAAAAATAAAGAAATCTCAAAAGAGATGATTCTTCAAGTAGTTAAAGACGAATTAAACAAAATTTTAATAAACTCTGAAAAAAGTTTATTTAAAGATAATAATGATAAGCCCCATGTAATTCTATTAATTGGCGTTAATGGATCTGGCAAAACTACTACTGCTGGAAAAATAGCTTCAATGCTTAAAGAAAAAAATAAAAAAGTTGTAATTGCCGCATGTGATACTTTTAGAGCTGCAGCTGTTGAGCAATTAGAACAATGGGCATCAAGAACAAAATCATTATTTTTCAAAGGATCTAACAGTTCAGATGCTGCTGCAGTAGCATTTAAAGCACTGGAGTTTTCTATTAAAGAAAAAGCTGATTATTTAATTGTAGATACTGCTGGAAGACTTCAAAATAAAACGGGACTAATGGACGAGTTATCAAAAATATGCCGTGTTATATCTAAGCTTAATGCTAATGCTCCGCATAATAAGATAGTTGTATTAGATGGAACAGTAGGGCAAAATGCTCATTCACAAGTCAAAAATTTTAATGAACAAATTCAGTTAACTGGAATGATAATTACAAAATTAGATGGTAGTGCAAAGGGGGGTGTAATTGTTTCTTTAGCTGAACAATTTAAACTTCCTATTTTCGCAGTAGGTGTGGGCGAAAAAGTTGATGATTTAGATATATTTAAGGCTGATGATTATTCTAAAGCACTTTTAAATTTAGAATAAGTTCGAAATATGCGTTTACCTTGACTATAAGCTTAAAAAAATATATTTAACTGATAATTAATTAATAGATATGTATGTTTGAAAATTTAACAAATAAACTGGGTAAAGTTTTTAATTCTCTTAAAAAGAGAGGCGCTTTAACGGAAAAAGACGTCGATGAAGCTTTAAAAGACGTAAGGGTAGCTCTTTTAGAAGCAGATGTATCATTAGAAGTTGTTAAAGACTTTATAGTAAAGGTCAGAGAAAGGGCCGTTGGCCAAGAAGTATTAAAATCAGTAACTCCAGGTCAACAAGTCGTTAAAATTGTTAATGATATTTTAATTGATGCTTTAGGAACAGCCAATTCTCCATTGGAGATAAATCACTCACCTCCAGTTGTAATGTTATTGGTCGGTTTACAAGGTTCTGGTAAAACAACAACTGCTGGTAAATTAGCCTTTTATCTTAAAAATAAAGAAAAAAAGAAAGTTATGTTGGCCTCATTAGATATTTACAGACCTGCTGCTCGAGAACAATTAAGATTGTTAGGTGAACAGGCTGAGGTTCTTGTCTTGCCTGATAGTGATGGTGAAAGTCCTGAAAGCATTACTAAAAGAGCTCTTGCTTCTTCAAAAGTCCAAGGTGTTGATGTACTAATTTTAGACACTGCAGGAAGAACCACTTTAGATGATATAATGATGACAGAAGCAAAAAATATCTTTAAACTTTCAAATCCCTCTGAAACATTATTAGTAGCAGATTCAATGACAGGCCAAGATGCTGTTAATACAGCAAAAGCATTTTCTGAAATTCTAAATATTACAGGTGTTATTTTATCTAGAACTGATGGTGATGCTAGAGGTGGAGCAGCTTTATCAATGAGAGCAATAACAGGTAAACCAATCAAATTTATAGGTGTCTCAGAGAAGTTAGAGGGTTTAGAAACTTTTCATCCTGAGAGAGCGGCAGGAAGAATTCTTGATATGGGTGACGTAGTTTCTTTAGTTGAAAAGGCTCAAGAAACTATTGCTGAAGAAGAAGCAGAAGAGATGATGAAACGTTTATCTCAAGGTTCATTTGATATGAACGACATGTTAAAACAAATTGGTCAACTTAAAAAGTTAGGTGGATTAAGTGGAGTTATGTCAATGTTACCAGGTATAGGAAAGTTACAAAAACAAATGGAAGCTCATAATTTTGACGATAAAGTTATTGCAAAACAAGAAGCAATCATTTATTCAATGACAAAAAAAGAAAGAACTAATGTTGGCTTGTTGAATGCTTCTAGAAGAAAAAGAATAGCCTCAGGTTCTGGTTCCAGTGTACACGAGGTTAATAGATTAGTTAAACAACAACAAGACATGGCTAGAATGATGAAAAAAGTTGGAAAAGTTGGAGGAATGGGGGCGTTTAAAAATATGTTTTCGGGTTTAGGTGGAAACTCTGAAAGTAACATGCCCAATGGTATGCCTGGTTCAATTGAGGAAATGCAAAAGATGATGGGTAAGTTACCTATGGGTGGTGGTGCAAACAAATTTAGTGGAATAGGATTGCCAGGTTTTTCTGGAAAGCCGTCAAAAAGAATTAAATAAATTATTATAGAAAAGGAAAATTAATGGCATTAAAAATAAGATTATCAAGAGGTGGAGCTAAAAAGAAACCTTTTTATAGAATTGTAGTAGCAGAAACCACATCTCCAAGAGATGGTAAATTTGTTGAAAAAATTGGGTCTTATAATCCAATGGTAGATCATGATAATAAAGAGAGATTAGTAATAGATGGGGAGAGAGTAAAATATTGGATATCAAAAGGTGCAAAACCGACATTAAGAGTTAGCAAATTAATTTCTAAAGATGGATTAGTTGATAAACCAATTATAAATGAACAGCCTAAAAAAAGTGCTCCTGGAAAAAAACGTTTAGAAAGAGAAGCTGAAGAAGCTAAGACTGAGGCTCCTGCTGCTGAAGAAGCTAAGACTGAGGTTCCTGCTGAAGAAGCTAAGACTGAGGCCCCTGCTGAAGAAGCTAAGACTGAGGCTCCTGCTGAAGAAGCTAAGACTGAGGCTCCTGCTGCTGAAGAAGCTAAGACTGAGGCTCCTGCTGCTGAAGAAGCTAAGACTGAGGCTCCTGCTGCTGAAGAAGCTAAGACTGAGGCCTCTGCTGAAGAAGCTAAGACTGAGGCCCCTGCTGAAGAAGAAAAAAAATCATAGTTAAGATTGTATAGTAAGGATTTTATTTTAGTAGGATCAATTGTTGGCCTTCATGGCCTAAGGGGCTATTTAAAAGTCAAAAGTTTTTTAGAAAACCCAAAAGATATTTTTAAGTTTGATGAATATTTTATTAATAAGCTTAGTTTTAGCTCCATATTATTAAAGTTTAATAAAAAATCTGTCTTTATTTGTGAGTTAGTTGGTATAAATTCTATCGAAGAAGCTAAAAAATTTGTCAATAATGATATTTTTATTTATAAATCATCCTTACCTAAAATAGATAAAGATGAAACATATTTGAATGATTTAATAAGTTTCAATGTAGAATTAGAATCTGGTTTGTATTTAGGTGAATTAGTAAAATTTTATGATTTTGGGGCTGGCCCAATAATTGGAGTGAAACAAGGTCATAAAGAAAAGATGCTGCCTTTTTCTGATAACTTTATAATAAATATAGACCAAGATTTAAGAGTAATTACTTTATCTTCTAATATTAAAACATTAATAAATTAAAAATGTGGACTGCTAATATTTTAACATTATTTCCTGATTTGTATCCAGGTCCTTTAGGTTCTTCAATATTAGGTGAAGCAAGAAAAAATGGTAAATGGAAACTTAACATTACAGATTTAAAGCAATTTGCAGAAAAATATAAGAGAGTGGATGATACGCCATTTGGTGGTGGACCAGGCATGGTAATTAAACCAGATGTAATAGATAGAGCCCTTCTTTCTTTAAAATCAAATGATTTTCCAATTTACTATTTATCACCCAGGGGTGTTAAACTAGACAATCAAATTTCTAATTCCATATCAAAATTAAATGGAATCACCTTACTTTGCGGGAAATATGAAGGTGTAGATGAAAGAGTTATTAAACATTATAATATGATTGAAATAAGTATTGGTGATTATATATTATCAGGTGGAGATTTAGCAGCTATGGTTCTTATTGATAGTGTAGTGAGGTGTTTGCCAAATGTTTTAGGAAATCCACTAACTTTAAATGAAGAAACTTTTACAAATCATCTGTTAGAATACCCTCTTTACACACAACCCAGGGAGTGGAAAAATTACAAAGTACCAGATATATTATTATCAGGAGATCACAAAAAAATAAAAAACTGGAAAATAAAACAATCTGAGGATATAACAATGAAAAGACGACCAGATCTTTGGAAAAAATATTTAAAATTGAAGTAGATATTTTAAAGTTTTTTTGTTAAGTGTTGTCATCGAGAGGTTTTAGCCATGAATATCATTGAAAAAATTGAAAAAGAACAATTAGAAAAATTAAGCTCTGGTAAAAATATACCTGATTTTAATGCTGGAGATACAATAAAAGTTGATGTTAAAGTTGTCGAAGGAACTAGAGAAAGAATTCAAGCCTTTGAAGGAGTTTGTATTGCTCGTGGTGGAAAGGGCATAAATGAAAGTTTTACAGTTAGGAAAATTTCATACGGTGAAGGTGTTGAGAGAGTTTTTCCTTTATTTTCTCCAAAAATTTCTTCTATTACTTTAGTTAGAAAAGGTAAAGTAAGAAGAGCTAAACTATACTACTTAAGAGATAGAAGAGGTAAAGCAGCTAGAATAGTAGAAAAAATTGAAGTTAAGAAAAAAACTAACGAAAAAAAGGGTATTGCTTCAGTGTCAAAAGATAAAGTTGTTGAAACATCTTCTAAAAAGGAAGTTGAGAATAAACCTGAAGTTAAAACTGAAGATAAAAAAGATTAATTTAGTGAGTTTAACTAGTGTCTAAAACTCTTTATGATAAAATTTGGCAAAGTCATTTAATAAATGAACAGGATGATGGTACATCTTTAATATATATTGATCGACATTTAGTACACGAAGTAACTAGTCCTCAGGCTTTTGAAGGATTAAGGTTATCCAATAGAAAAGTTAATTCCCCTAAAAGAACACTTGCAGTTGCAGATCATAATGTGCCTACTTTAGATAGAGAATTAGGAATTAAAGAAGAAGACTCTCGTATTCAAGTTGAAGAACTTGATAAAAATGTTGAAGAATTTCAAATACCTTATTTTAACATGAATGATACACGACAAGGTATTGTGCACGTTATTGGACCAGAACAAGGATTTACTCAGCCAGGCATGACAATTGTTTGTGGAGATAGCCATACAGCAACTCATGGAGCTTTTGGTTCTTTAGCTTTTGGAATTGGAACGTCTGAAGTAGAACATGTTTTAGCTACTCAAACATTAATTCAAAAAAAAGCTATGAATATGCTCATTAATATTACTGGTAATCTTGATAAAATTGTTACATCCAAAGATTTGATACTTTATATTATTGGAAAAATTGGAACAGCTGGTGGAACCGGTTGTGTAATTGAATATTCTGGAAATGCGCTTAGAGATATGTCAATGGAAAGCAGAATGACTATATGTAATATGTCTATAGAAGCAGGTGCAAGAGCAGGCATGATAGCTCCAGATGATATTACATTCAATTATCTTTATGAAAAGCCAATGGCTCCAAAAAATAAAGATTGGGACAAAGCAGTTAATTGGTGGAAAACTCTACCCTCTGACACCGGGGCAAAGTTTGATAAGATTGTAGACATTGATGCAACTAAAGTAACACAAACTATTACATGGGGCACTAGCCCTGAAGAAATAGTAAGTATTGATGGCAATGTACCAAATCCAGATAAAATTTCTGATGAAGTTAAACAAAACAAAATTAAAAGATCTATAGAATATATGGGTTTAACTCCTGGCCAGAAAATAAGTGATGTTGAAATCAATACTGTCTTCATTGGTTCATGTACTAATTCAAGAATAGAAGATATAAGGTCAGCAGCTGAAATTATTAAGGGAAAAAAAGTTTCTACTAATGTTAAAGCATTGGTTGTTCCGGGATCTGGTCTTGTTAAGAAACAAGCCGAAGAAGAAGGTCTTGATGTTATATTCAAGCATGCTGGGTTTGAATGGCGAGAGCCAGGTTGTTCAATGTGCCTTGCCATGAATTCTGATAAATTAAATGAAGGTGACAGATGCGCAAGTACGTCAAATAGAAATTTTGAAGGTAGGCAAGGTAAAGGTGGAAGAACACATTTGGTGAGCCCAGAAATTGCAGCTGCTTCTGCGATAACAGGAAAATTAACTGACCCTAGAGATGTGACATAGATGGAAAAATTCAACACATTCAAAGGAATTGCAGCTCCGTTTAATATTCTTAATGTTGACACTGATAAAATCATTCCAAAACAGTTTTTAACAACAATTAAAAGAACTGGTTTGGGCAAACACGTATTTGACGAGATGAGATATAAAAAAGATGGTTCAGAAAATCCTAATTTTGTTTTAAATCAAAAGCCATATGACAAGAGTAATATATTGATTGCTGGTGATAATTTTGGATGTGGTTCAAGTAGAGAACATGCGCCATGGGCGCTTAAAGACTTTGGTATAAAATGTATTATATCAACTTCTTTTGCAGATATTTTTTACAATAATTCTTTTAAGAATGGTCTTTTACCTATCATGGTGACAAAAGATGAAAGAGATGCCCTTTTAGAAGATGCCAAAGACAAAGAAAACCCTGAAATAGAAATTGACTTAGGAAATCAAGAAATTAGAAGACCAAATGGAGGTAGGATTAAATTTAAAATTGATCCATTTAGGAAGAAATGCTTGTTGGAAGGATTAGATGATATTGGTTTAACGGAACTTCATGAAAATAAAATTAAATCTTTTGAAGAAAGCCGAAGTACTAAACATCCTTGGCTGTAAAATTTAATTATGAAAAATAATAAAAAAATAATGTTACTAGCAGGTGATGGAGTAGGTCCAGAAGTTGTAAATGAAACAATAAGAATAATAAAATGGTTTGAAGATAATCTAAATTTAGCATTTGATCTAGATGAGGGTTTAGTTGGAGGAGCATCTTATGATAAGTTTGGAGTTCCCTTAACAGACGAAACCTTGGCAGATGCAATGTCTGCAGATGCTATATTATTTGGTTCGGTAGGTGGCCCACAATACGATAAAGTTTCATTTGATATGAGACCAGAAAATGGTCTTCTTAAATTAAGAAAAGAGATGGATCTTTTTGCAAATTTAAGACCTGCAATGGTTTTTCCTGCATTAGCAAATTCATCAACCTTAAAAAAAGAAATTGTTTCAGGTTTAGATATTTTGATTGTAAGAGAACTTACTGGTGGTATTTATTTTGCTGAACCAAGGGGTATTGAAGATTTATCTAATGGTGAAAAAAAGGGTTTTGATACTAATCTTTATACGACAAGAGAAATTGAAAGAATTGGAAGAATTGCATTTGATTTAGCTAAATTTAGAAATAAAAAAGTTACATCTGTAGAAAAGTCTAATGTAATGATGTCAGGAGTTTTATGGAAAGAAGTTATATCCTCTCTTTATGAAAATGAAGGGAAAGAAATTTCACTTAACCATATGTATGCTGATAATTGTGCAATGCAATTAGTCAGAGATCCTAAACAGTTTGATGTAATTGTAACAGATAATCTATTCGGGGATATTCTTTCAGATACTTCTGCTATGCTCACTGGATCTTTAGGAATGCTTCCATCTGCTAGCCTTGGATCTAAAGATGAAATAACTGGAAAAAGATATGCAATGTATGAACCTGTTCACGGATCTGCTCCTGACATTGCAGGTAAAGGAATTGTTAATCCAATAGCTCAAATTTTAAGTTTTTCAATGCTTTTAAGATATTCTTTTGAACTAAATAAAGAAGCAGAACTTCTTGAAAAAGCTATTTCATTAACATTAGACGAGGGATACAGAACTAAAGATTTAGCAAGTAAAGATGAAAAAGTAGTAGGTACTTCAGAAATGACAGATGTCATTATAAATAAAATGACAGACTTAATTGACAAATGAGTTATAATATAGCAATCGTAGGCTCAACAGGCGCTGTTGGAAGAGAAATGTTGGAGACTCTTTCTTATAGAAAGTTCCCTTGTAAAAATGTCTATGCATTGGCTTCAAAATCTTCATTAGGTAAAGAGGTTTCTTTTGGTGAGGACAAAGTACTCAAAGTAGAAGCACTAGAAGATTTTGATTTTAGTAAAGCTGACATTGCTTTATTTTCAGCTGGTTCAGATGTATCAAAAAAATTTGCACCTCTTGCTGGTAAAAATAAATGTATTGTTATAGATAATTCTTCATTTTTTAGAATGGATAAAGATGTTCCTTTAATTGTTCCTGAAGTTAATCCTAATCATATTACAGATTTTAAGAAGAAAAATATTATTGCTAATCCAAATTGTTCTACCATTCAAATGGTAACAGCTTTAAGTCCTTTACATAAAGAGTTTATAATTAAAAAGGTTTTTGTTTCGACATACCAAGCTGTCTCTGGCGCAGGAAAAGCGGCTATGGATGAATTATTTAATCAAACTAAAGGTGTATATGTTAATGATTCATCTATGCCTGAACAGTTCACTAAAAAAATATCATTTAATGTTATTCCACATATAGATGTATTTATGGATGATGGCTCTACTAAAGAAGAATGGAAAATGTCTGTTGAGACAAACAAAATTTTAGATAAAAATATTCAAGTGACAGCCCACTGTGTAAGAGTTCCGGTTTTTATAGGACATAGTGAAGCAATATTTATTGAATGCGAAAAAGAAATTAATGAAGCAAGAGCTAGAAATATATTAAGAAAAGCTGATGGAGTTACAGTAGTTGATCATAGGGCAGATGAAGGATACGTAACCCCAGCTGAAGTGGCTGGAGAAGATGATGTTTATATCAGTAGGATCAGACAAAATAATTTTAATAAAAATAATTTGGTTTTTTGGTGTGTTTCAGACAATTTAAGAAAAGGTGCAGCATTAAATGCAGTGCAAATTGCTGAATTATTAATTTCAAAAAAATTAATCTCTCAAAAGTAGAAATTACTTATGGATTATTTATGGATTTTTGTGGCAATTTTTGCAGCAGCATTGCAAACATTTAGATCTGCTTTTCAAAAAAGAATGATACCTGATATTGGTAAATTTGGAGCTACTTATATTAGATTTATTTATGCTCTTCCATTTACATTTTTAATTTTTATATTTTGGTTTTTTGTTCTGAAAAATGAAATTCCAAAATTAAATAATTTAGCAATTTTTTATTGCTTTATTGGCGCTCTTTGTCAGGTATTATTTACACTATTATTAATGATAATTTTTTCTTATAGAAACTTTGCTGCGGGCATTGCCTTTTCAAAAACAGAAGTATTATTTGCAGCGTTGATTGAAATTTTTATTTTGAATATTGTATTCCTGCCAATAATTAATTTTGGAATTATCTTAGGTGTATTCGCTGTCATTTTCCTCTCTGTTGCAAAAGAAACTACAAATATAAATGATGTTTTAGCTAAAATTAGTAAATCATTTTTTACTTTTTCAACACTATTTGGAGTTTTAACTGGTTTAATTTTAGCCGGTTCTACTGTTGGTTACAGAATGGCAATAATTAATGTTGAGGGCCACATTCTAGATGCCACAATTTATTTATCTATTCTTGCTGTATTTATTCAATCAATAATGATGGGTATTTGGTTATATTATTATAAACGAAATGAATTTAGGTTAGTTTTTCAATTTTGGAAACAATCTTTACCAGCAGGAATTTGTGGAAGTGGTGCTACCGCTGGATGGTTCTTGGCATTTGCTTTAGCTACTGCAGCAGAAGTGAGAGCAGTAGGTCAGATTGAGTTAATATTTTCAATTATTATATCAATTATCATTTTCAAAGAAAAAGTCCAAAGAACTGAAATATTTGGAATTTGCATGTTAATTATATCAATTTTATTAGTAATTTATGCGAGAATTTGAAATAATGAGATTTAGTAATTGATACATTATTTTTAATGTATATATATAAAAGCAAGGAACTTTAAATGGCTAAAGAAAGACCGATATCACCACATCTAAACGTTTATAAACCTCAAATAACATCTGTGTTATCAATATTTCATAGGATTACAGGTGTTGCTTTGACATTTGGGCTTATTTTATTAGTTGCATGGATATTTACTCTTTCATTGGGAGAAAAGTATTTTGAATATTTTTCTATCTTTATACAATCTTGGTTTGGACTGCTAATTTTATTTGGGTTTACATTTGCTTTGAATTATCATTTCTGTAATGGAATAAGGCACCTATTTTGGGATGCAGGTTATGGTTATGAGATTGAGACAGTTTATAAAAGTGGGTTAGCTGTTTTAGTTGTGTCTTGTTCACTAACAATTTTAATTTGGTATTTGGTGCTATAAAGTATGTCTCTAAATGATAAAAAATTAAGTAGCAATTTTCATAATGGGATACCCCATTGGAAATTTCAAAGAATTTCAGCAATAATTAATATGCCTTTAATAATGTGGTTTGTTTATTCAATTGTTACATTCTCAGATTACAGTTATATCTCTGTCACGGAATGGGTTAAAAGCCCTATAAATTGTATATTAATTGCTTCTATGTTTGCATCTATATTTTATCATTCATCCTTAGGCATCCAAGTTGTAATAGAGGATTATATCTCAGAGATTAAATCACGTGAATTTTTACTCAATTTTTCAAAATTAATTATTTTTTTCTTATTTATAGTTTCTTTTGGATCATTAGTTAATATATATATATAAAATAAAAAAATAAGGATTATTTAATGACTAATTATGAAATTATAGATCATGAACATGATGTTTTAGTTGTAGGTGCAGGTGGTGCAGGGTTAAGAGCTACTGTAGGAATGGTTGAAAAAGGATTTAAAACTGCTTGTATTACTAAAGTATTTCCAACTAGAAGTCATACTGTTGCTGCACAAGGTGGAATTGGTGCAGCATTAAATAATATGGGAGAAGACGATAATTGGAAGTATCATATGTATGATACAGTTAAGGGATCAGACTGGCTAGGTGATCAAGATTCTATAGAGTATATGTGCAAAAATGCTATCCCTTCTGTTATTGAACTTGAGAATTTTGGTGTACCCTTTTCTAGAACAGATGAAGGTAAAATTTATCAAAGACCTTTTGGTGGTCACACTTTAGATTATGGAAAAAGTATGGCAAGAAGAGCCTGTGCTGCTGCAGATAGAACTGGGCATGCTATTCTTCATACACTTTATCAACAATGTTTAAAACATAATGCCGAGTTTTTTATTGAATATTACGCGCTAGACTTAATTATGGATAAAAATGGTGCGTGTAAAGGAGTTATGGCTATTAGCTTAGAAGATGGTAAGCTTCATAGATTTAGAGCGCATAAAACTGTTTTAGCTACAGGAGGTTATGGCAGAGTGTATTTTTCTTGTACTTCTGCACACACTTGTACAGGAGATGGAAATGCTATGGTATTAAGAGCTGGATTACCATTGCAAGATATGGAGTTTGTTCAATTTCATCCTACTGGAGTTTATGGAGCTGGTGTTTTAATTACAGAAGGCGCAAGAGGAGAAGGGGGATATTTAACAAATTCTGAAGGTGAAAGATTTATGGAACGATATGCTCCTACAGCTAAAGACTTGGCTAGTAGAGATGTTGTGTCTCGTGCTATGACAATAGAAATTAATGAAGGTAGGGGTATTGGTCCGAAAAAAGACCATATAAATTTACATCTTCATCATATTGATCCTGAGACTTTACATACAAGATTACCTGGTATCAGTGAGACAGCTAAGATTTTTTGTGGCGTAGATGTTACTAAAGAGCCTATCCCAGTTTTACCAACAGTCCATTATAATATGGGTGGAATACCAACAAACTTCCATGGTGAAGTTCTTTCACCTACTGATGATGATCAACATAAGGTAGTACCAGGATTGATGGCTATTGGTGAAGCCGCATGTGTTTCTGTTCATGGAGCAAATAGATTAGGAACAAACTCACTTTTAGATATAGTTGTTTTTGGTAGAGCTGCAGCTATGAGGACAGACGATACTTTGAAAAAAAATCAAAAACATTCTTCAATCGATAAGGAAGCAACTGATAAAATAGTCGATCGTCTCGATAAGGCTCGTTATTCAAAAGGAGATGCTTCAGTAGGTGAAGTAAGATCAGCAATGCAAAACGCTATGCAAAAACATGCTGCTGTCTTTCGATCAAACGCCTCCCTTCAGGAAGGGGTGCAAAAAATAGATAAAATTAGTATGGATATGAGAAGTGTAAGCATTAAAGACAAATCACTTATTTTCAATACTGATTTAATTGAATCTCTTGAGTTAGAAAACTTAATTCAACAAGCAATTGTTACCATGAGATCAGCTGACCAAAGAAAAGAATCTCGTGGAGCACATGCTCATGAGGATTTTCCTAATAGAGACGATAAAGATTGGATGAAACATACAGTTATGTGGTTAGACAAATCAAACAAATCTAAATTATCTTACAGAGATGTTAATTTGAATACATTATCTAATGAAGTTAAATCAATTCCACCAGTAGCAAGGGTGTATTAATTAAGGAGTAATTAATGGCTGAGTTTAGTTTACCAAAAAACTCAAAAGTACAAGAAGGCAAGGATTTTCCATATAAGGGTGAGTCTGAAAATAAAAAAGTTTTTAATATTTACAGATGGTCACCTGATGATGATGATAATCCAAGAATAGATACATATACAATAGATATGGATGACTGTGGGCCAATGGTCTTAGATGCCTTAATCAAAATAAAAGATGAAATTGATTCATCACTTACATTTAGAAGATCATGTAGAGAAGGAATATGTGGATCATGTTCAATGAATGTGGATGGAACAAACACCCTAGCTTGTTTGAAATCAATTGAAGATGTAAAAGGGTCAGTAAATATATATCCCTTACCACACATGCCTGTTATAAAAGATTTAGTGCCGGATCTTACGGATGCATACAAGCAATTAACATCAATAAAGCCATGGCTACAAACTGAAAATAAACCAAAAGAAGGAAGTGAAAGACATCAATCACCTAAAGAAAGAGAAAAGCTTGATGGACTTTGGGAATGTGTTCTTTGTTTTTCTTGTTCTACATCATGTCCATCTTATTGGTGGAATGGCGATAAGTATTTAGGTCCTGCTGCATTATTGCAAGCTTATAGATGGATTGCAGATAGTAGAGATGAAGCTAAAGAAGAGAGACTTAAAGATTTACAAGATTCTTTTAAGCTTTATAGGTGTCATACAATTATGAATTGTACTAAAACGTGTCCTAAAGGTTTAAATCCTGCAAAAGCTATTGGTGAAATTAAAAAACTTCAATTAGAAACTTAATTCTTTTTAAGGTTTATTTGTGAATGGTCAAAGAGATACAATCTTTGAAATAGCAAAGAATATGAAAATAGACCTTGATGAAGGTCAAAAATTCATTAGTGAAAATTTAGATAAACTTGCAATAGATTTAGTGCAAAATTCCAAAAAGTTTTCTTTTCCATTCTTTAACAAATCCAGTGAATTTAAAGGTCTTTATATTTATGGAGGAGTTGGAAGAGGAAAATCAATGATCATGGATATTTTTTTTGAAAATATTAGATTAGAGCATAAGAGAAGAATTCATTTTCATGATTTTATGAAAGAAGTTCATTCTAAAATATATTCTATAGGTCAAAAAAATAAAAATATTGATCCCGTCCAGGTTTTTGCAAAAAAATTTATAGAAAAAACAAAATTGTTGTGTTTTGATGAAATGGAAATCCGGGACATTGCTGATGCAATGATTATCTATAGATTATTTAAAAGTTTATTCTCATTAGGTTTAACTCTAGTAACAACTTCTAATCAACCTCCAGAAAATTTATATAAAAATGGACTTCACAGAGACAGATTTTTACCATTTATAGATTTAATTAATTTTAATATGGAAGTATCCCAAATCAAGGAAGGAAAGGATTGGAGAAAATCTTTACTTATAGGTAAAAAAACTTGGTTAAATCCAATAAATTCATCAAATGAAAATATTGCTAATAAAATATTTAGCCAATTAACTCAAGGTTTTAATGTTAAGGAAGAAGAAATAATAGTATCAGGTAGAAAAATTAGAATTCCTAATTCTGCAGGTGGCATCGCAGCGTTTGATTTTAGAGATTTATGTGAAAAACCCTTAGCTGCATCAGATTATGTAGAATTAGCTGACAAATTTAAGGGGTTTTTAATTAATAATATTCCTAGTTTAGGCAAAAATCAAAATAACGAATCAAGAAGGTTTATTTGGCTTATAGATGCACTCTATGACCGAAAATGCTTTTTAATTGCTACATCAGAAGTTGATATAAAAAAATTATATACTGGAACGGAATGGAAGTTTGAGTTTAGTCGAACGATTTCAAGATTACTTGAAATGTCTCAGGTTGTAGAAAATTAACTGAGATAGCTTGATTATAATTCAAAACGAAGTATTGTATCTGATAAAGTTTTAAAGAGATAGTTATGAGAAAAAAAATATCACTAATTGGATCAGGTAATATAGGAGGCACTCTAGCGCATTTATTTGCCATGAAAGAATTGGGTGATGTAATGTTATTTGACATTGCAGAAGGCATTCCTCAAGGTAAAGCATTAGACTTACAACAATCAGGGCCAGTTGAGTCATTTGATGTAAAAGTTGAAGGAACCAACGATTATTCAGATCTTAAAGATAGTGATGTGGTTGTAGTTACTGCTGGTGTTCCTAGGAAGCCTGGGATGAGTCGAGATGATTTAGTTGAGATAAATACAAAAGTTATGAAACAGGTTGGAGAAGGTATAAAAAATAATTGTCCGGGTGCCTTTGTAATATGTATAACTAACCCACTTGATGCTATGGTAGGTGTGCTTCAAAGAGCGTCTGGTCTGCCTACAAATATGATAGTTGGAATGGCTGGAGTTTTAGACTCTGCAAGATTTAGATATTTTTTAGCAGAAGAATTTAATATCTCGATGACGGATGTGTCAGCTTTTGTTTTAGGAGGACATGGCGACACGATGGTTCCTCTGGTCAGATACTCCACTGTAGCTGGCATTCCAATTCCAGATCTTTTAGAAATGGGATGGAGTACTCAGAAAAAAATAGATGATATTGTTCAGAGGACAAGAGACGGTGGTGCCGAGATTGTTGGTTTATTAAAAACAGGTTCAGCTTTTTATGCTCCTGCAGAATCAGCCGTTCAAATGGCAGACGCCTTTTTAAAGGATAAGAAAAAACTTTTGCCTTGTGCAGCATTTGTTGATGGCCCTTATAATTTAGATGGAATATATGTTGGAGTTCCTGTAGTTATTGGGAAAGAAGGCGTAGAAAGAATTGTTGAAATTAATTTAAGTGAAGAAGAAAAACAAATGTTTAATCATTCAGTTGAATCTGTACAAAAATTAAATCAACTTGCACAAAATTTTGAAAAATAGGTAATATAAATTATGAATATTCACGAGCATCAAGCTAAAGGATTACTGAGAAAATTTGGTGTTTCAGTACCAGATGGATACCCAGCTTTCACAGTTGAAGAGGCAGTTAACAATGCAAAAAAACTTTCTGGTCCTGTATATGTTGTTAAAGCACAAATTCACGCAGGAGGTAGAGGTAAAGCTGGAGGTGTTAAAGTTGTAAAAAATATTGAAGAAGTTGAAAAAGCCTCTGAAGAAATTTTAGGGAAAGTTTTAGTTACACCTCAAACTGGTTCTAAAGGAAAAAAAGTTCAAAGATTATACATTGAAGATGGATGTCAAATTGATAAAGAATTTTATTTTTCAATTTTAGTTGATAGAAACGCTGGGTGTATTTCTATAATTTCATCTACTGAAGGTGGAGTTAACATTGAAGAAGTAGCAGAAAAAACTCCTGAGAAAATTATTAAAGTTAGGGTTGATCCTAAAGGTGGATTTATGCCATTTCATGCAAGAATTATTGCTAACGGACTTAAACTTTCAGGTGATGCTTTTAAACAAAGTTATAGTTTTTTTTCTAAAATTTATAAAACTTTTGTTGATTTAGATGCTAGCTTGGTAGAGATAAATCCACTTGTGCTTTCAAAAGAAAATAAATTAATTGCACTTGATGCAAAAATGTCTTTTGACAATAATAGTTTATTTAGACAATCAGAAGTTGTGGAACTTAAAGATGAAACAGAAGAAGAGCCTTCCGAAACATTAGCTAAAAAATTTGATTTAGCATACATAAAGTTAGATGGTGAAATTGGTTGTTTAGTAAATGGTGCCGGATTAGCCATGGCAACTATGGATATCATCAATCTTAAAGGATCATCACCAGCTAATTTTTTAGATGTAGGTGGAAGTGCTACTAAAGAAAAAGTTAAAGAAGCATTCAAGATAATTTTGTCTGATGATGCTGTTAAAGGCATATTAGTAAATATATTCGGTGGTATAATGAGATGTGATATTATTGCAGAAGGTGTTGTGGCAGCGGCTAGTGATTTGGCTCTTGACAAACCCCTTGTAGTAAGACTTTCAGGAACAAACGTAGAGAAGGGAAAAGAGATTTTATCTAAATCTGATCTACAAATTATTTCAGCTGATGATCTGAATGATGCAGCTGAAAAAATAGTTAAAGCTGTAAAAGGATAATAGATGTCAATTTTAGTCAACAAAAACACAAAAGTTATTTGTCAAGGTTTTACAGGTGGCCAAGGTACATTTCACTCTGAACAAGCTATTGCTTATGGTACTAATATGGTTGGGGGTGTGACACCAGGTAAAGGTGGTACGAGGCATTTAGATTTACCAGTATTTAATACAGTTAAAGAAGCTAATGAGAATTTAGAAATAGATGCTTCAGTTATTTATGTTCCTCCACCATTTGCTGCAGACTCTATAATTGAAGCAATTGATGCAAAAATACCATTAATTATTTGTATTACAGAAGGTATACCAGTTCAGGATATGATAAGAGTAAAGAATTTTCTGAAGGATTCTACTTCAAGACTTATAGGCCCAAATTGTCCTGGGATAATTACACCTGGAGAATGTAAAATTGGTATTATGCCTGGGTCAATTCATAAACCAGGAAAAATAGGAATTGTATCTAGATCAGGGACATTGACCTATGAAGCCGTTGATCAAACAACTGCTGTGAATTTAGGACAGTCAACTTGTGTCGGCATAGGTGGTGATCCATTAAATGGAACAAACTTTATCGACTGTTTAGACCTATTTTTGTCAGATGAACAAACTGAAGCAATTTTAATGATAGGTGAAATTGGAGGTTCTGCAGAAGAAGAAGCTGCTGAATTTTTAAAAAATCATAAAATTAAGAAACCTGTTGCAGGATTTATTGCTGGAAGAACGGCACCTCCTGGTCGTACTATGGGTCATGCAGGTGCTATAGTAAGCGGTGGTAGTGGAGATGCAGATTCTAAAATATCTAAATTTAAAGAATGTAACATTGAGGTAGCTAACTCACCATCGGATCTTGGTAAAGCTGTTTTAAGAGCTATTGATAAAACATAGTAAATTAACTTGATTATGAGTTAAATTTGATGTGTATAATAAGGTTTATGATATAACTCAATTAATAGGTTAATTCTATGTCAGATAATAATTTAGATCAAACATTCCTGTCAGGTTCTAATTCCGTTTTTATAAATGATTTGCTTAATAAGTGGGAAAACGACCCTAAGTCTGTTCCTGAAGAGTGGTCTAATTGGTTTAAAGAAATTGGATCTGAAATTGCAGACAAAGGGCCAAGTTGGGCAAAAGAGAATAATAGAGTTATAGGTGCTATTGATATAGAGGAATCTGTGAAAGCGGTTGCTCAAGGAGTGGCTGGAAAAGGAAAAATTTCTGCATCTGATTTAAGATCAGCAACAACTGATTCCTTAAGAGCAATAATGTTAATAAGAGCTTATAGAATTAGAGGTCACCTGCTAGCTAATTTAGATCCTTTAAAATTATATGAGCCTGACATTCACCCTGAGCTTGATCCTAAGACTTATGGTTTTAAAGAGGAAGATTGGGACCGACCAATTTTTATAGACAATGTTTTAGGCATGGAGACTGCTTCTTTAAATGAAATAATGGATATTCTTAAGGAAACGTATTGTGGCTCTATTGGTGTTGAATTTATGCATGTTCAAGACCCAGCGCAAAAAGCATGGATCCAAGAAAGAATTGAATCTATTAGAAATACTACGCAGTTCACAGATAATGGTAAAAAAGCAATTTTCGAACGTTTAGTAAGTGCTGAAACATTTGAACAATTTCTTCATAAAAAATATGCAGGTACAAAAAGATTTGGATTAGATGGCTCAGAATCAGTTGTACCAGCTATTGAGCAAATTTTAAAAAGAGGGAGTCAATTAGGTTTAAAAGAAGTTGTAATTGGCATGGCTCACAGAGGAAGATTAAATGTTTTATATAATGTATTAAATAAACCATTCAGGGCAATAATTTCGGAATTTTTAGGTAATCTTGCCAATCCCGAAGAAGCTGGCGGATCTGGAGATGTAAAGTATCATATGGGCGCTTCTGCAGATAGAGAGTTTGATAATGAGAATGTTCATTTGTCTCTTCAAGCAAATCCATCTCACTTAGAAGTTGTTGCTCCTGTAGTTATTGGAAGAGTTCGTGCAAAACAACTTCAGCATAATGATAGAGAAGAAAGGAATTCTGTATTGGGGATAGTTTTACATGGTGATGCTGCATTTGCAGGACAAGGAATAGTTGCTGAAACGTTTGATTTTTCAGGTTTAAGAGGTTATGAAACAGGTGGAACTATTCACGTTATCATCAATAATCAAATTGGGTTTACAACAAGTCCAAATTTTTCAAGGTCAAGTCCATACTGTACGGATGTTGCCAAGATGGTGATGGCACCAATTTTTCATGTAAACGGAGATGATCCTGAGGCGGTAGTTCATGTGGCAAGAATTGCAACTGAATTTAGACAAAAGTTCTCTTGTGATGTAGTTTTAGATGTAATTTGCTACAGAAGATTTGGTCATAATGAAGGTGATGAACCTGCGTTCACTCAACCTTCAATGTATAAAAAGATAGCTCAGCATGAGAGTATTAGTAAAATTTATAGCAAAAAATTGATTAATGAAGGTACAATAACTAAACAAGATGCAGATCAAGAATTAAAAAAACACAATGATTTTTTAGAAAAGGAATTTGAAGCTGGAAGCAGTTATAAACCAAATAAAGCTGACTGGTTAGACGGACAATGGTCAGGTTTGAAAGCAGCTCCCGATCGTGAGCAGAGAAGAGGAGACACATCAGTTAAGCTAGAAAAATTAAAGGAAATTGGTTTATCAATGACAGAACTTCCTGAAGGATATGAATTAAATAAAAAATTAGTTAGAATTGTTGAAAATAGAAGAAAATCAATTAATGAAGAAAAAAACATAGATTGGTCAACTGCAGAACATTTAGCTTTCGGTACACTCTTAGATGAGGGGCATCCAGTAAGATTGTCAGGGCAAGATAGTTGTAGAGGAACTTTTTCTCAAAGACATGCTGTGTTTGTAGATCAAAATAATGAAAACAGATATATACCACTAAACTATTTAAAAGAAAACCAACCTCAATTTGAAGTTATTGATTCACCTTTGTCAGAAGCTTCGGTGTTAGGTTTTGAATATGGATATTCTCTGACAGAACCTTCAGCATTAGTTATGTGGGAAGCACAATTTGGTGATTTTGCAAATGGTGCTCAAGTAATAGTTGATCAGTTTATATCTAGTGGAGAAGCAAAATGGTTAAGGATGTCAGGTTTAGTTATGTTGCTACCTCATGGTTATGAGGGTCAAGGTCCTGAACACTCTTCAGCTAGATTAGAAAGATATTTACAGCTTTGTGGTGAAGATAATATGCAAGTGTTAAATTGTAGTACACCAGCAAATTATTTTCATGCTCTTAGAAGACAGTTGAAAAGAGACTTTAGAAAACCATTAATTATAATGACACCTAAAAGTCTACTTAGACATAAATTGTGCGTTTCTAATTTATCAGATATGGCAGAAAATACATCATTCCACAGGATTATATTAGACCCTAACAAAAACCTTAAAGATAAAAATATTAATCGTGTAGTTATTTGCTCTGGTAAAATATTCTATCATCTTTATGAGGAAAGAGAAAAAAACAATATTACTGATGTTAAGTTGTTAAGGTTAGAACAAATTTATCCTTTTCCAAGTAAAACATTAGAAAAGGAGTTAGAAAAAACACCAAATGCAAAGGTAATTTGGTGTCAAGAAGAGCCAAAAAACATGGGCTCTTGGTTTTTTGTAGATAGAAATATCGAAGATGTTTTAATTAAGATAAAGTCAAAATTTTCAAGGCCTATTTATGTGGGCAGAGCAGAAGCAGCATCACCTGCAACAGGTTCACTCTCAAGACATTTAAAAGAGCAAGATAATATTGTTAAAGAATCATTAAATTTGATTAAACCAAATAAAAAAGAGATACGTGCTGCTGAATAGAGTTTAATTTTTATGAACAAAATGAATGACAAAAGTTTCGATTTGGTTATGCCTGCAGCTAAAAAATTAATTTTAGAAAATGATATTAATATAAATATCATGCAAGGTACAGGAAAAGACGGCAGAATAACCAAAGGTGATGTTTTGTTTTTCTTAAAATCAAATGGTACATCACAAAAACTAACAGATAACAAAAATAAAAAAGAAAATCTTAAAATTAATGAAAATAGAAAGGGATCTACAATGGATATAACTGTTCCTACACTTGGCGAGTCAATAGTAGAAGCCACAGTATCAAAATGGCTTAAAAATGAAGGGGAATATGTTGAAGTTGATGAACCTGTAGTTGAATTAGAAACTGATAAAGTGACACTTGAAGTTCCTGCGCCAATCTCAGGAGTAATTGGATCTATAATTGCTGCAGAAGGTGAAACTGTTGAAGTTGGCCAGAACATAGGAGATCTTGACCCAAGTGGAAAAAAATCATCAGATGATAAACCAAAGGCTAAAGAAATTAATGATAAAGAAGAAAAACAATTAGAAACTAAAGATACAAAAACTTCATCTTCTGAGACAGATCTTAAAAAAGATGATGCTGTAAAGTTACCAAATAGCCAAGAAGAAATTGTTCCAATGTCTAGATTAAGGCAAGCAATTGCTAATAGATTAAAATCAGCACAAAACACAGCAGCAATTTTAACGACTTATAATGAAGTTGATATGACAGCATTAATGAAAATAAGATCAACATACCAGCCTAATTTTGAAAAAAAGTTTGGGATAAAACTTGGATATATGAGTTTCTTTGTAAAGGCATGTATTAATGCATTAAAAGTTTATCCAGCTGTTAATGCAGAAATAAGAGATAACAACATTGTATATAAAAATTATTATAATATAGGTGTTGCAGTTGGAACTCCTGAAGGATTAGTTGTTCCAGTTTTAAAAAATGCAGAGTACATGGATTTTCCGGAAATTGAAAAAACAATTGTAAATTTTGGAAAACAAGCAAGAGAAGGTAACTTAACCATTCAAGACATGTCAAATGGTACATTTACTATCTCTAATGGAGGTGTTTACGGTTCGATGTTATCATCACCGATTCTTAACCCACCACAATCTGGAATTCTTGGAATGCATAATATTCAAAAAAGAGCAGTTGTTATAGATGACAAAGTTGAAATTAGATCTATGATGTATTTGGCTTTATCTTATGACCACAGGATTATTGATGGAAGAGAGGCGGTTTCTTTCTTAGTAAATGTTAAAGAGAATCTTGAAGATCCACAACGAATGCTTATTGGAGTATAAAAATCATGTCAGAAAAAAAATATGATTTAGTCGTAATTGGAGCTGGTCCTGGTGGATATGTTGCTTCTATCGTTGCAGCACAAAAGGGAATGAAAGTTGCAAATATTGAAAAGAGAGAAACTTTAGGAGGAACATGCTTAAATGTAGGGTGTATTCCCTCTAAAGCTTTGCTTCATGCATCAGAACAATATGAAAATAATGTAAAAAACAATGCTAATTTATCATGGGGAATAAAAACATCTGATGTAAGCATTGATATTCATCAATTAATGAAAAAAAAATCAACCATTGTTGATGAATTAACAAAAGGTATTAATTTTCTATTTAGTAAAAATAAAATTGATAAATATGTAGGTGAAGCAACTTTAGTTAACAAAAATGAAATTCAGGTTAAGGGAAAAGGTAAGACTGAAAAAATATTTGCTGAGAAGATTATTATTGCTACTGGTTCTGAGCCTTCAAATTTAAAAAATATTAAAATTGATGAACAAAAAATTGTTACTTCTACAGGCGCTTTAGACTTAAAGTCTGTTCCAAAAAAAGTAATTGTGATTGGAGCTGGTGTAATTGGATTAGAATTAGGTACTGTTTGGAGAAGATTAGGTTCAGAAGTGGAAGTTATTGAATTTTTGCCACGAATTTTAAATGGTATGGACTCTGAAGTGTCAGAGAAATTTCATAAAATTCTTCTACAACAAGGCTTAAAATTTAAATTAGAACATTCTGTAGAAAAGACATCTTTAATTAAAGATAAAGTAAATGTTGAAATTAAAGACCTTAAAACTTCAAAAACAGATATATTAGTGGCGGATATAGTATTAGTTGCAGTTGGAAGAAGACCCAATACAGATAATTTAGGTTTAGACAAAATTGGTGTAAAAGTTGACAAAAGAGGATTTGTTGAAACAGATGATAATTTTAAAACATCTGTAGATAATATTTATGCAATTGGAGATGTCATTAAAGGTCCAATGTTAGCTCACAAAGCAGAAGAAGATGGTGTTGCATTAGTTGAATTAATTAATAATGAAGCAGGTCATGTCGACTACAATCTTGTTCCTAATATTATTTACACAGCTCCTGAAGTAGCGTCAATAGGTAAAACAGAAGATGATTTAAAACAAGAAGAGATTTCGTATAAAAAAGGTGTTTTTCCATTTACTGCCAACAGTAGAGCAAAAGCGATTGGTCATACTGAGGGTTTTGTGAAAATTTTGTCAGACAAAGAAACAGATAAAATTTTAGGTGCACATATAATAGGACATGAAGCAGGAACAATTATACACGAATTGAGTGTTGCAATGGGTTTTGGCGCTTCTTCAGAAGATGTTGCTCGAATATGTCATGGTCATCCTACAGTCAATGAGGCAATAAAAGAAGCAGCTTTAGCAACTTTTTCAAAAGCAATACATTCTTAAAACATTAAGATATTTTCGTTCCCATTTTACTAAGTGAAACCAGAATTATAATTCCAATTATTATGAAACTTAGTCCTATTAAAGCGAAAACGTCAGGTTTTTCACCAAATTTTACTGAAGCAATGAATGTTACAGCTGCAATTCCAACTCCTGACCATATTGCATAGGTAATTCCTACAGGTATAGTTTTCATAGACAATACCATGAAGTAAAAAGCAATTCCGTAACCAACTATGACTAAAATAGATGGGGTTATTGCAGTGAATCCATTACTGCTTTTAAGTGATAATGTCCCAACAACCTCACCTATGATGGCTATAATAAGATAAAAATATCCCATATTTTCCTCTTTGATAATATTGACACTTGAGTGACTATTATGTGAGTATATAACAAAATTATATTAAATAAAAATTATGAAACCCTATATTAATTTCTATGAAGAAAGAAAAGATCTTGCGGCATCATTCAGGTGGGCTGAAAGAATTAATTTGCATGAAGGAGTGGCAAACCATTTTAGCCTTGCGGTAAATGAAGATGGAACTGAATTTCTTATGAATCCTAATATGTGGCATTTCTCGCGTATTAAGGCTTCAGATTTATTACTTTTAAATGCAAATGATAAGTCAGTTTTGCAGAAGGAAAATCCTCCAGATGCGACTGCATGGGGATTGCATGGAGCTATACATAAAAATTGTAAACACGCAAGATGTGTCATGCATGTTCATTCTATATACGCAACAGTCTTAGCTTCTTTAAAAGATGATATGATTATCCCCCCTATAAATCAAATTTCTTGTCTTTTTTTTGGAAAACAAATTATTGATAAACAATATGGTGGCTTAGCGTTTGAAGAGGAAGGTCAAAGATGTTCAAATCTTTTGAAAAATGAAAGTTTTACAACCATGATTATGGGTAATCATGGGCTATTGGTAATTGGCAGTAATGTTGCTGAAGCTTTCAATAGACTATTTTATTTTGAAAGGGCAGCCAAAGTTTATGTTAAAGCCTTGCAAACTAGAAAACCTCTAAAAATATTAGATGAAGTTGTTGCAAAAAAAACTGCTGAAGAACTAAATAATGAAGAGTATCCCAACCCTGCAGGTACAGCTTTTCTAAAAGAAATCAAAACAATTTTGTCTAATGAAAATTCTGATTTTGATCAGTAAATTTTAACTAAAATTTTTTGCTATTAAACCACTTGTGCATGCTGCATCTTCTTTATGAAGATTTTGATCTAACCCCTTTTCTATATACTTAATAGCTTGAGAAACAATATTAAGATGATTCTTATGTTTAATTGCATCTTCTTGCATTAATTTCATATCTTTTAGAGATGATTCAAGACCAAAAGTTGAAGATCCATCTAAGTTATTATTGTACGCTTTTAATATGGGTTCAATTTTTAGATGAGCAACTTTACAGGCGCCTGATGTATCCATCATAATATCAAGAGCTTTTTCAAATTGGATCCCATTTTGGCAAGTTAATTTTAATGCTTCTCCCAACGATTGCCAATAAACTAATAAAGGAAGATTTATAGCGAGTTTCATGGCAGTTCCCTTCCCTATTTCGCCTAAATATTCATAACGTCTAAATAAATGACCGAAGAGGAAATCTAAAGAATCGATTTCACTTTTCTTGCCTCCCATTAAACCAAGAAGTTGTCCATCTCTTGCTGGTTTAGTTGATCCACCGACTGGGCACTCAATAAAAGAACCATTTTGATTTAAGACTAAATTGGAGAGCTCTTTCATGTAATTTACACTTGTTGTACTCATCTCAATAATAGTTTTATTTTTCAAATTACAATTTTTAAATCCAGTCTCTGTTTCATAAACATTTTTTAACGCGTCATCATTACCTAATATAACTATAATAATGTCAACTTCATCGACTAACTCACTAACTTTTTTAAAAAATTGTCCACCTGACTTTATAAGGTCATCTGAATTAGATTTTGTTCTATTCCAAATTGAAAGATTATATTCCTTTTCTATTAATCTTGCGCCTATAGCTTTTCCCATTTTCCCAGTTCCACAAAGTCCAATTTTTTTCATTTTTATCCCTTTTATAAAGTTTTTTTTAAATCTTGAAATTGAAATAATAATAACCAATTTAAACATGTAATTACAATGCGAAAGGAAAAAATAATGTCAAATATGGAAAAAAAATTTGAGGCGGATACCGGCAAAATTCTTGATATTGTAATTAATTCTCTTTACTCGGAAAGAGAAATCTTTGTAAGAGAATTAATTTCAAATGCATCAGATGCGATTGACAAGAAAAAATATTTAGCTTTAACAAATAAATCTATTAATGACACATCAGATCCTTTCGAAATAAAGATAGAAGTTAATAGTAAGGAAAATACTATAAAAATAAGTGACAATGGCATCGGGATGGATGAAGAAGATCTAATAAATTCTCTTGGCACCATTGCCAGATCAGGAACAAAGGCATTTCTTGAACAATTTAATAAATCAAAAGACGAAAAAAAAGAAGACGTAAACTTAATTGGTCAATTTGGTGTGGGGTTTTATGCTTCTTTTATGGTTGCAGATAAAGTTGAAGTTTTATCAAAAAAAGCTGGCACTGATAAGAGCTGGAAATGGATTTCTGACGGAAAAAGTGGTTATAACATAGAAAAAGGCGAGAAAACAAATTCTGGAACTCAGTTGATTTTACATCTTAAAAAAGATGCCAAGGAGTTTCTTGAAGGAACTAGAATTCAATTTGTAGTTAGAAAATATTCAGATCATATTTCTTATCCAGTTAAAATGTTAGAGGTTTCAAAAAAAGATGCTAAGGAAGAAACTATCAATGAGGCATCAGCTTTATGGACAAGAGTACCAAAAGACATAAAAGAAAAACAGTATGAAGATTTTTTCTCTCATATAGGTGCTGGTTTTGGTAAGCCATTATTAACAATGCATAATAATACGGAAGGTACCGTAAGTTACACAAACTTACTTTGTATTCCTTCATCAAAACCATTTGACCTGTTTAATCCTGATAGAAAATCAAGTTTAAAATTATATATTAATAGAGTATTTATTACTGATAAATGTGACAATTTAATACCAGCATATTTAAGATTTGTTAAAGGTATTGTTGATACACAAGATATAGATCTAAACGTTAGTAGAGAGATGTTACAAAATAATCCAGCAGTTGCAAAAATTAGTAAGTCACTTGTTGGAAAAATTTTAAGAGAATTAAAAAAAATAGCTGACAAAGATAAGGCTAAATATATTCAGTTTTGGAATGAATTTGGTCAAGTATTAAAAGAAGGTCTTTATGAAGATCTTGAAAGAAAAGATACTTTGTTAGAATTGGCAAGATTCTCAAATAATGAAAATGATGATCTTATTTCTTTAGAAGATTATGTGAATACAATGGATAAAAATCAAAAAGATATATACTACATTGCAGCCGACACAAAACCTCAAGCA
>SGYL01000014.1 GCA_004213885.1 Alphaproteobacteria bacterium | reverse complement strand
CACAATATAATTTTTATTTCAAAAAATATATTGAGTGGCTTTTAATTTTACCGTTAGCAATCCCAGGATATATTGTGGCCTATGCTTATACAGATTTTCTTGAATACAGTGGTGCTTTTCAAACTTTTATAAGATCATTTTTTGGATTTTCTAATCCAAGTGAATATTATTTTCCATCTATTAGATCTCTAGGAGGAGCAATTTTTATATTGTCTTTTTCTTTGTATCCTTATGTTTATCTCCTGGTAAAATTTGCTTTTAATACTACCCCAAAAAATCTAATAGAAACTTCTATATTAAATCAGAAAAATCCTTTTTATAATGTCATTTTACCTTTATCAAGGCCTGCAATTATTGCTGGATCAGCATTAGTCATAATGGAAACCATATCTGACTTTGGAACTGTCGATTACTTTGCTGTTGAAACACTAACATTAGCAATGTTTAATATCTGGTTAGGTATGAACAATTTGGAAGCCGCCTCACAAATTTCATTAATAATTTTTTCATTTGTAATAATTATTCTCTCTATTGAGTTAATAAATAGAAGAAATAAAAGATTTGATAGTAATGTTATTAGTAATGAATATGAATTTTCTAAAAAAATATCTCGTTCTCAAAAACTTTTAATTTTATTTCTTTGTTTAATTCCCATTATTATAGGTTTCATTATACCTGTTTTAATTTTGTTAAATTTAACTCTCTCCAATTTTGATTTTGATGAATTATTATACTCTCTTATAATAACAAAAAACTCTTTTCTAATTGGTTTTTTAGGTGGAGCAAGTATTGTCATATCTTCATTATATTTTTGTTTATACAAATTGTATGACAACTCCAGAGTATCTAATTTTCTACTACCCATTCTAGGTTCTGGCTATGCTTTTCCAGGGGTCGTTATAGCTCTTGGAACTCTTTTCTTTTTAGGAAATTTACAGTTTCAAATTAATAGTTTTTTTGAATTTTTTGAATTTAATTTAAATTTTTCATTTATTGGTGGTTTTTTTGGTTTAATTTTAGCTCTTACTGTAAGATTTAATTCTATTGGTCTTGGTTCTATAAATACCGGGTTGTCCAGAATTCCTAAAAATTTAATTGAAGCTAATCTTACGCTTGGCCAATCATTTGTTTATGGAACAAAGAAAATTTTATTACCTTTGCTTAAATCATCTATTTTAATCGGCTTTATACTTACATTTATTGACATTATCAAAGAATTACCAATTACTTTGTTGCTAAGGCCTTTTAACTTCGAAACCCTTACAACTCATATTTATCAATATGCTAGTGATGAAATGCTTGAAAAAGCTGCTTTACCGTCCCTAATAATTATAATTGCTAGTTTATTACCCGTTTTTATAATTTATAAAACTTTCATTAAAAAATAATTTGTCATTATAATTTATTTAATTTTAATTGAATCTATTGTATAAAAAAACATGCCCGAATTGTATGATAAATGCTTAAAAGTTGGACTAAGAATGACTTTACCTAGAAAAGTTATCCTTGAAGTCATTGAAGCTTCTGAAGATCATCCAGATGTAGAAGAACTTTATAGAAGAGCTGTTGAAAAAGATAGATCCATTTCAATTGCCACTGTTTATAGAACAATTAAATTATTCGAAGAAGCTGGTATAATCGAAAAACTTGATATAGGAGATGGAAGAGCAAGGTATGAAGAAGCTGGTGAACATCATGAACATCTCATTGATGTTGAAACTGGTGAAATTATAGAATTTCAAAATGAAGAATTAGAGGAAATGAAACGTCAAGTTGCACTAAATATGGGCTATGAATTAGTTGATCATAGACTTGAATTGTTTGGGAAAAAAATAAAAAAATAAAACAGTTTTTATTAATTTAAAAAATAGTTTAAAAGAGATCAACTTATTATTAGCCAGATTATTCCTTTAATTAAAAAAATAAAAATGCTCCTAAACCTATATATTTTAAATTTCCTTTAATATTAAACAGTCTGTCCACCATTAATTTGGATTTCTGTTCCATTAACGTATGAAAATGCTTCTGAACACATTGAAAATATTACAGAAGCTACTTCTTCGGGTTTTCCAAATCTACCCATTGGAATTTGTTTGATCAAATGTTGAGAATTTTTTGTAATCATACTAGTTTCAATTTCTCCAGGAGCAATAGCATTTACTCTAATATTATATTGGCTTAAATCAGATGCCATTTCTCTAGTCAATGATTTAAGTGCTGCTTTTGAGGTGGCATAAGCTGGCCCTGCAAATTCATGAACCATATCACTTGCAATCGAAGTAATATTTATAATTACTCCATTTGCTAATTGAAGATTTGGAATTAAACTTTTAGATAAAATTATAGGTGAAAAGAAATTTACATTAAATACTTTTTGCCACAAATTTACATCAGTTTCATCAAAATTAAGTCTGTTATTTTTTTCATTTTTAGGGGAAATAGCTGCGTTATTTATTAATGCTTTAACAGGTTTACCTTTTAGTAAGGCTTGTAAGTCTTTAACTTTTTTTCGTAAATCATCTAAATCTTCTAGATCTATTTGAAAATGATCTGTCTTATTTTTTTCCCATGGACATTGAGGGGCCACTTCAGATCTTGAGCAAGTTATCACTCTCCATCCTTCTTCCCAAAATTTTTTTGAAGTAGCATGACCTATACCTCTGCTACCACCTGTCAGAATAATTATATTTTCGCTCATATAAATATATTACAAATGATTATCATAATGATATGATAACCGTTTTTTTAAAATTACCAACCTACTTTATCTATAATTTCTTGTGCTTTTGGTGTATTTTCAGAAATAGTAGTAATATCAATTTTATCTGATTTGAAGGAGCCCCACATTGTAATTTTTCCTGATGGTTTAATATTTTTATTTACAGGATATTCATAATTTATTTCAGAATATATTTTTTGTGCCTTTTCACTTGTTAACCATTCTAAAAACTTTAAACTTTCTTTTGAATTTTTAGAATGCTTTGATATTCCCCCTGCAGAAACATTAATATGCTGCCCCCTATCATTTTGATTAAAAAATATGATATCAGTTGCATCTGCCCATTTTTGTTGTTCAAAGTTTTTTGTATTAAATTTCATCATGCCAAAATAATATGTATTCATTAACACTATGTCACATTCACCAGAAAATATTGCTTTTGCCTGCGCTCTATCATTACCTTGTGGTTTTCTAGCAAAATTTTTTACTAATCCTTTAGCCCATATTAAAGCTTGATTATATCCGTTATGACTTATGATTGAAGATAACAAAGCTCTATTGTATGGATGACTTCCTTTTCTTGTGCATATTTTATTTTTAAATTGAGGTTTTGCTAAATCCTCTATTCTTTTAATTTCATCTTTATTAACTCTGCTTTTTGACACCCCAATTATCCTAGCTCGAGTTGATAATGCCACCCATTTATTGTCACTATCAACTAAATGGTCTGGAACGTTATTATTAATCACTTGTGAACTAATAGATTTTAATAAATTATAATCTTTTAATTCAGTTATTCTTGATATATCTACTGTTAAAATTATATCTGCTTTTGTATTTTTACCTTCAGAAAGTAATCTTTGAGCCATTCCTTTTTTTAGATGAAGAACATTAAATTTGATTTTTGTTTGTTTGGAATATTCATCAAGAAAAGGTTTTAAAAGAAAAGGTTTTCTATAAGAGTAGATATTAAGTTCATTGGCAAATGAAGAACTCAACATAATTAATAAAGAACTCATTAATACAAAAATTTTTAAAAACATTATATTCTCCATTTAGATTTTATTGTTAATAAGAATCATTATCATTATTATTATCATATGTCAAACTGTTATACACCACCTATCAATATACCTGCGCAAAGTACTAAGGAACCCCCAAACACAACTTGGAAAATTGCTTTAGAAAAACTAATTTTCATGTATTTGTTTTGTATCCATGCAATTAACCACAACTCAAAAAAAACAATTAATATTGCTAATACCGTTGCAGTGTTGAAATCTGTTATCAAATAAGGCAGTGCATGACCTAAACCACCTAAAGTTGTCATCACCCCAGAAGCAAATCCTCTTTTAACAGGAGATCCCCGTCCTGATATTATACCATCGTCATGTACAGCTTCAGTAAAACCCATGGATATTCCAGCTCCAATTGATGCTGCAAGGCCAACAAGTAGTGTCGTATGTGAATTCATGGTTGCAAAAGCAGTTGCAAATATTGGTGCTAAAGTCGAAACTGACCCATCCATCAAGCCAGCAAGTCCAGGCTGAACCCATGTTAATAAAAATTGCTTTTTATCTTTTTCTAATTCTTTTATTGCAGATTTTTTTTCATCAAGCTCTCTTGCTCTTTTTATTGCTCTATCTTCATGTTTGGATTCGATGATTGCTAGGTCCCCTAGTAATTTTCTTATACTTGCATCAGATGTTCTCTGAGCAGCATCAAAATAAAATTTGGCAGCATCATTTTCCATTTTTCTAATTTCATCTCTAGCAGCATCTAATTTTAAATTTTCAATTAACCAAATTGGCTTTCTTTTATAAAATCCAGATACGTGTTCTCTTTTTACTATCGGGATACTATTTCCAAATTTTTTTTTATATAAATCAATTAATAGTTTTCGATGTTCATTTTCTTCTTTTCCCATTTCATCAAATAATTTAGCTGTTTCAGGAAAATCTTTTTTAAAGGTATTTGCAAAATAATAATAAATCTTAGAATCTTCTTCTTCAGCGTAAATTGCTAAAGCGAGCACATGTTTATCAGACAATTTGGAAAAATGTGTTTTATTGAATTTAAATTTGAACATAATTAGAAAACAAATTACTCGATCTTGTTATTATATAATATAATGTAATATTTAAGTAATAAAATAGGTTAAACAAATGAGTGAAACATTTAATATTGCAACATTTAAAGGTGATGGTATAGGACCTGATGTTATTAATTCTGCAATAGAAATAATTGAAAAAGCATCTAATGCTGTTGGCGGCTTAAATTTTGAATGGAATTTCATAAAAGCTGGAGCTGTTTATTATAAAGAAACTGGAAAAGACTTAGAAGATGATGGAGAGAGACAAGCAGAACAATCAGATGCAATTTTCTTAGGAGCAATAGGACTTCCAAGCATAAGAAAAGACGATGGAACAGAAATAGCACCTCATTTAAGATTTAGGGAGGTATTTAATCTTTATGCTGGCGTTAGACCTGTAAAAGCATACAAGAATACACCTCAGCGATTAATTAACAAAAATGCTGAAAAAATTGACTTTGTAGTACTAAGAGAGTGCACTGAAGGTTTGTTTTATACTGCAGCAGTTCATAATAGAAATAAAATTGCAAATAATAATGAAGTCGAAGACATCATGAGAATAACAAGAAATACAACAACAAGACTTCATAATTTTGCATTTAATCTAGCTGAAAAAAGAAAACAAAAAGGAAAACTTGGAAAAGTAACATGCGTTGATAAGGCTAACGTTTTTAAATCACAAGCTTTATTTAGAAAAATATTTAATGAAATTAAAGAAGAATACCCAAATATATCAGCTGACACATGCTATGTAGATGCTATGGCTCTTAATTTGATCCGACAACCATGGGAATATGATGTTATGGTAATGGAAAATATATTTGGCGATATACTTTCAGATTTGGGCGGAGGCTTAGTTGGTGGCATGGGCATGGCATCATGTGGAGAAATTGGAGATAATCACGGTCTATTTCAACCAGCTCATGGAAGTGCGCCAGATATTATGGGGAAAAATAAAGCAAATCCACTTGCAACAATTTTAAGTGGCTCATTGATGTTAGAATATCTTGCTGATAAAAAAGGTTGCCCAGATGCTAATGAAGCTGCGTTAATAATAGAAAATGCTATTGAAGAAGGATTTAATAAAAATTTGTTAAGACCATTCGAATTTGGAGGAGATATGTCCACTACTGAAATAACATCTCAAATTTTAAATTTAATTAAATAAAGAAAGGTTTAATTTATATGTTTGTTATAACTGTAGACTTTGAAATTAAAAGTGAATTTGTGAATGAATTCAGAAATAGAGTTTTGCAACAAGCAAAGGATTCATTAAACAATGAAAAACAGTGCTTCATATTTGATGTATGTTTTGATGAAAAAAATACAAACAAAGTCTTTCTTTATGAAATTTATCAAGATAAAGATGCTTTTGATTATCATCTCAAAAGCGATCACTATTTAAGCTTTGATAAAGACGTAAAAAATTGGGTGACAAAGAAAATAGTTAATCAATTAATTAAACAAAACTAGTGAGGTTAAGATGCTTCTTGGGGTAATAGGTGATGATTTTACCGGCTCTTCAGATATAGCAAATAATTTAAAAAAAGCTGGAATGTCAGTTGGCATGTATTCCGGAGTGCCTGACAATAAAATAAAATTAAATAAGTATAATGCTGTTGTAATCGCTCTTAAGACACGGACAATTCCAATAAAAAAAGCAATTTCAGAAAGTATTAAAGCTTTAGAATGGTTAAAATCCAAAAAGTGTAAAAAAATCATTTTTAAATATTGCTCTACTTTTGATTCCACAAAAAAAGGTAATATAGGGCCTGTCATTGATGCAATTATGAAAAACTTAAATGTTGACTTTACTATTGCTTGTCCATCGTTCCCAGATGCAGGAAGAATATTATATCAAGGCCACATGTTTGTTAATGGTGTGCCACTCAATGAATCAGGCATGGAAAACCATCCGCTTACACCCATGACTGATCACAACCTTGTTAGATGGTTAAACTATCAAACAAAAGGAAAAGTAGATTTAATAAATTCCCTCACAATCAAAGAAGGTGCTAAATCAATAAAAAAAAGAATAACTGAATTAAAAAAAAGTAATGTGAAATACGCAATTACTGATACTCTTGATAATCAAGATTTTGATTTAATTTGTAGTGGCACAGATAATTTAAAATTTCTAACAGGTGGCTCAGGTATAGCACTAGGTCTTCCAAAAGTTTTCAAGAAAAAAGGTATGCTTAAAAAAAGCAACTCGAAGTTACCTAATGTTAAAGGAAACACAATCATTCTTTCAGGCTCTTGTTCTCTAACAACTAATGAACAAGTAGAATTATATAAAAAAAGTAATCCTTCTTTGTTTATTTCACCAGAGGAATTAATTAAAAACAAAAATTATCACAATGAGATTATTGAATGGATATTGAGAAATAGTAAAAAAAGACCACTTATTTATTCAACAACTCTTCCTAAAAAAGTATCTCTTTATCAGAAAAAGTTTGGTTCAAACATTTCATCTAAAATAGAAAACCTTTTTCAAAAAATTATTAAAAATATTTATAAATATAATTTTAATAAAATTGTATGTGCTGGAGGTGAAACATCAGGTGCTATTGTTAAAGCATTAATGATTAAAGAACTTCAAATTGGTGAAGAAATTTCAGCAGGTGTGCCTGTTATGTGGGAGCCAGAAAAGAATATTAAAATCACTTTAAAATCAGGAAACTTTGGGCAAAAAGATTTTTTTTCTAGAGCTTTAAAAAAACTATAAAATTATATTTTTTTGAATTTTGAAAGCGCTTCTATAAATGTTAAACCTTTCTCCATTTCTAACATTGCTTGATTATCATCAGCGCTAAATTTTTCAGCATTTGAAATTACATTTTCTAATTCTTCTAGAGGAATACAAAGAACACCTGTTCCATCAGCTACAATTATATCACCTGTTCTCACCTTCACTCCAGAACAAATAATTGGTTCTCCAATCGATAAAACTTTTATCCTAGTTTTTCCTGGGGTTGGTACCATATGCTTTGAAAAGGCAGGAAAGTTAAACTCAATTATTTCTTCCCTATCTCTTATCCCTCCATCAACAACTAATCCACCAATACCCTTTAATTTTGCAGAATAAGAAGCCATACCTCCCCAAGTAGAAACTGGTGCACCATTATTTGCTACAACTATAACATCTCCTGGATTTGCTTTTTCGATCATGTGACCCACTTTAAAATCTTCAGTTTTAAATGAACCAAAAGGTCCAGTTGTTTCTTGAACTGTGAGTGCCTCACCTACAACCCTCATTCCAAAACCTGCAGGTTGTAAATTATACATTATTCCTTCAAATCCAATATCATCCAATACATTTGCCAATGTTGGAGTTGCTAATTTTTCTAACCTTGATTTATGTTCCTTTGTAAATTTAACCATCGATTTAGTTTATGTGATTTAAACTTTAAAATCAATTAACCCACAAATTTACCCTAGTCATATTCAATAAATTATTTATATTATTATTATGACTTATTTTAATTTTCCACATATTGAAGAAGATGATAATCTTAAAAACCTAAGAAATGATGTAAAAAGTTTTTTAAAAACAACATTTAATTCTAATAATATTAAACCTCAAGCTGATGCCTGGATGTATTCTGCAAACCCAGAGTTTAGTAAAAAACTTGGTGAAAAAGGATGGCTTGGAATGTCATTCCCTAAAAAATATGGCGGTCGTGAAAAAACAATGTTGGAAAGATACGTTATTACTGAAGAACTTTTAGTTGCTGGAGCACCTGTTGCTGCTCATTGGATTGCAGATAGACAAAGTGGGTCACAAATTATTAGATACGGAACAGAAGAACAAAAGAAAGAAATCATTCCTAAAATTTCATCTGGTGAATGTTTTTTTGCCATTGGGATGAGTGAACCTGATTCAGGTTCTGACCTTGCTTCAGTAAAAACTTTTGCAAAAAAAACTGACGATTGTTGGGAGTTAACAGGCAGAAAAATATGGTCAACAGGAGCCCATTTGTCACATTACATGATTGTTTTAGCTCGAACAGAAAAACTTGATGAGAAAAACAGACATTCTGGTCTATCTCAATTCTTAGTAAATTTAAAATTACCAGGTGTAGAAATTAATCCAATTGAAGATATGACACACCAAAAGCACTTTAATGAAACAGTTTTTAATAATATTAAATTAAATAAAGATGCCCTTTTAGGTGAAGAAGGTATGGGTTGGCAACAAGTTGTTGGAGAACTTGCTCTTGAAAGATCTGGGCCAGAGAGATTTTTATCTCATTATATTTTATTAGATAACTTTATTTGTGAATTCAGATATAAAATGTCTGAAATGGGTATTACATCATTAGGTAAAATCATATCAGAATTACAAACATTAAGAATGATGAGTTTTTCAATTGCTTGGATGATACAAGAAAAAAAATCACCAGATGTTCAAGCAGCTTTTGTTAAAGAAGCCGGCAACGTTTTTGAAAAAAAATTAATTGAAACGATTAGAGAAATGTCAAACTTGATTCCTTTTGAAAAATGGTCATCTAGTCTAAAAAGTTTATTTCAAGATGCTACTCTTAGAATACCAGCGAATTCATTAAGGGGAGGCACATCTGAAATCATGCGAGGTATAATCTCAAAACAACTTGGCTTAAGATGAAAGATGAAGCTAAAATAATCTTAGATATTTGTAATAAAATATTACTTAAAAATGTAGATCACCATCTAAGATTGAATCTAGAACCAATTTCAACTCAATTTAAAACTTTAAAAGATGAAATAATATCAAGTGAGTTAACAAAGTTACTTGTAAAAGAAGACTTAGGTGGTGCTGGAATGACTCTGACTGATATTATTCCCATAGTGCAGTTGTCCGCTCAATATGGAACACCTATACCTTTCATTGAAACAATAATTAGTAATTTTTTATTATCAGAATTAAATGTAAAACCTGAAAACGACTTTATAACACTGACTAACAAAACTGAAAATATTCAAATAAAAAAAGATAAAATATCTGGAAATTTTAAATCAATACCTTACCTAAATCTAGTTGAAAAAATTTTAGTAGAAACTGAAATTAAAAATCAAAAATATATCATCTTGTTTAAAAAAGGTGGGAAATTAAAACTGCAAAAAAATTTTTTATCAGAGCCAAAGTTTGATCTTGATGCTTCAGAGTTAGAAATCATTTCTATGATGGAAAAACCTGAACAAATAGACGTACAAAATCTTTTAATAAATGTAAGGTCAATTCAATCATTTGGTGCTATGGAAAAAATTTTAAAACTTTGTATTGAATATTGCTCTCAAAGAAAACAATTTGGACGTACATTATCTAAATTTCAAATGATACAAAATCACATTAGCGAAATTGCTTTAGAGGTGGCAGCAAGTGGTGCGTCTTTATCTACATTAAAAAATAATAATAAAAATTTTTATAATCTCAAAAGTACTGCTATCCCTAAAATCAGAACTGGAATAGCATCAGGAAAAGTCATAGCCTTGTCTCATCAAGTTCATGGAGCAATGGGATTTACAAAAGAATATGAACTTAGCTATTTCACCAAGGCTTTAAATAGTTGGCGAAATGAGTTTGGGAACGAAATATATTGGCAAAATATTCTTGGCAAACTATTTCTAAATCAAAATAAAAACCTTTGGGAATTTTTAAATCATTAAAATTAAGTATTGGAGAAAATAAATGAGCAAATCAGTTGTATGTGAAGAAAAAGATAATATTTGTTTAGTAACTCTTAATGAAAAAGATACTAGAAATGCCATTTCTCCAGAAATAATAAAAGAATTAGTAAGTATTTTAGAAGAAATTGATAATAACAAAAATATATCATGCGCAATATTGACCGGAGCTGGAAAAAGCTTTTCCTCTGGTGGAAATTTACACGAAATCAATGAAATGACTGAAAATAACAACATGTCATTAAGAGATATTGAAAATTGGTATAGAAATGGAATTCAAAGAATTCCTATGACATTCAATAAAATAGATGTGCCAGTAATAGCAGCTGTTAATGGGCATGCAATAGGTGCAGGTAATGATCTCTGTACTATGTGTGACATCAGAATAGCATCAGAAAATGCCAAATTTTCTGAAAGTTTTTTAAGAATTGGAATTATACCTGGTGATGGAGGCTCATGGTTTTTACCAAAAATAATTGGCCTTTCTAGAGCTACAGAGATGATATTAACTTGTGAAGTGCTTGATGCACAAAAAGCTTTAGATTGGGGACTAGTTTCACATGTTGTCCCTCAGGAAGAATTACTAAATAAAGCATATGAAATAGCAAATAAAATTATTAAAAACCCACCTCAATCAATTAGAAGAGCTAAAAGACTATTAAGATTGTCTCAAAACATCAATTTACATACTGCTCTTGAAATGGCTGCCAGTCAGCAAACTCTTCTCCAAATGACTAGTGATCATAAAGAAGCTATTCAAGCATTAATTGAAAAAAGAGAAGCTAGATATAATAACAAATAATTAATTTAAAATTATATTTTGTTAAAAAATTTTAAAGCATTTAATTTAAGTTTTAAATTAGACTTTTTACATTTTAAAATTGAAATATAAATCTCTGAGGCACTAATTAAATTCCCAGTTTTTTCGTAAGATTTAGCCAGAAGAAAGCTTATTTCTGGTTTATTACATTCTTCAATTGTTATACATTTTTTTAAATCAAATAATGCTTTTTGATTTAAATTTAAAATATAATAAGCCTTAGCTCTATGTATTAAACTTTCAATATAAATATTTTTTGGGGTGTTTTCATTCTCAATATTAATAGTAAGAATTTTAATTACATTATTAAAATCTTTATTCTTCCAATAAGTTTTGGCTAAATTAAGTTTTTCTAAAAAAAATTGGCTTGTGAAACGCTGATTTGGTTCACCTAAAGTTAGAGCTGAATAACTTAAATTTGTTAAAAATAATGAACAAATCAAAAAGCAAATTAAAATATAAAATTTGTAATATTTTTGTAATATTAATGTCAAAATTTAAACTTTTTCGGTTAATATTACAAAAATGTTATCATTTTATTACAAAATGTCAAATATCATAAAAACTGTTTTGGAAATATATATTCTTTAACTGCACCATCTTGGAAATTTGAAACTATATATTTGTTATTGTAATACTCAATTATAACGCAAGCCGTTGTTACTAAATTGTAAGGTAATAATTTTTTATTTTTAAAAGCTAAATAATGTAATAGCTCATTTAAAATTGGATTATGACCAATAACTACTCCCGTTTCAATATTTGAAAAATTAATTTTAATGCTTTCTAATATATTATTTAGAGAACCTCCATATAGTTTATCTTCATTTGTTGTTAATTTATAAATATCATGTTGTTTATGCCAAGAAAAAAAAATTTCTTCATGTGTTAATTGAGCTCGTTTAGCTGGTGAGACAAGATATTTATCTGGTATATTAATTCTTTTTTTCAATTCACGCGAAATTATTTTACATGATTTATAACCTCTTTCATTAAGTCCTCTATCAAAATCAAAGTCAAAAGAACTCCAATCAGACTTAGCATGTCTTATAATAATGATTTGAGGCAAATCTTTAGCTTTTTCTTTCTAAGATTGACACATAATTAGCAACAGCAGAACCACCCATATTAAAAATACCACCTAATGATGCGTTTTTTATTTGCATATCTTTTGCTTCACCTACTAGTTGCATACAAGCCATAACATGCTGTGAAACACCAGTTGCACCTACAGGATGCCCTTTTGCTTTTAACCCACCAGATGGATTGATTGGTAATTTTCCGTTTTTATAAACAGTGCCTTCTTCTAAAACTTTATAGCCTTCTCCCCTTTGAGTTAATCCCATTGCTTCATATTCAATTAATTCTGCAATTGTAAAACAATCGTGTGTCTCTACAAAAGAAAGGTCCATTAAGTTTACCTGAGCATCTGACAAAGCTTTCTTCCAAGAAAGTGCAGCTCCACGAAATTCAATTTTATCTCTTTTACTCATTGGCATTAAATCATTCATTTGAACTCGAGCCTTAAAACTAACTGCTCTTTCAGCTTCTAAAGCTAACTCGTCATCTGCTATTATAAGCGCTGCTGCTCCATCTGAAATCATTGAACAATCGCTTCTTTTTAAAGGTGGTGCAACCAAAGGATTTTTTTCTGACACTTTATTACAAAAATCAAAACCTAAATCTACTTGCATATGTGCGTAAGGATTTAAAGCACCATTTTTATGATTTTTTGCTGCAATCTTTGACAGATATTTAGTTTGATCTCCATATCTTTGAAAATAAGTATCTGTTATCTGTGCAAAAACACCTGCAAAACCACCATCTATTTTGTCTTCTTCTTTTCTGTAACTAGCTCCAAGTAATATATCACCGGCCTCTTTTGTAGATCTGTCAGTCATTTTCTCTACTCCAACAACTAAATTTAACTTTGATCTTTTTGCTTCGATACTATTTAACGCAGTATGAATTGCAGCTGAACCTGTCGCACATGCATTTTCCACTCTAAGTGATGGTACATGCTTTAAAACTTCGCAATTAATTGCTGGTAGAGCACCATGAAAATCCTGTTTTTGAAAACCATTATTAAAAGTGCCTACAACAATATTATCAATGTCTTTTGGATCTACTTGTGCGTGAGATATAGCTTCTGAAACTACTTCTGCAATCATATCTTCGGTAGATTGCGTGTCATTTCTACCAAATTTATTATGTCCCCATCCAATTATATTTCCCATTTAAAAACCCCTATTTTAATTGTTCTGCTAAAATCTTATAAAATAAATTAATAGTATCGTGCGGATGACTTATCATACCGTCATGACCTGCATTTAAATCATAGATTGGCCATCCAAAATCTTCCACCCTTTTTCTTGACAACTCTAATGCCTTATATATTGGATTTTTGCATCTTATATAACAAAGTGGCACACCATTTCCAATTTTATTTTTTAAACTTAATTTTGATTGAAAAGAACTTAATGGCATTGGTGTTAACCTTTCTTTGAGAAGTAAAGATTGCCTAATATCAAAAATCCCAAAACTTTCAGCACTAGGCTCTGGTATAGAAATTCCATTATCAAATTTTTCTGAAAGTTGAATTCTTTCTTTAACTATTTCTTTTGGCAAAGTATCAAACGGTGTTTCTCCATTTAATAAAATAATACTATCAAAATAAATTAAAAGTTTTATCTTATTTTTAAATCTATCAGCTAAACCAGAAAGGATACTTCCTGCGAAACTATGACCTACTAAAACCAAATTTTCTAAATTTTGATATATAATATGATTTTCAACATCTTGAATAAATGTCTCAATAGTAATTTGATTAGAAATCAAATGCTTTCTCTCACCTAACCCAGTCAAATTAGGACATGAAACTTTAAAATTTTTCTCCAAGAGCTTTGATTTAACATTTCCCCAAGCCCAACTTCCATGCCATGATCCATGAATTAATAAAAAATGTAATTTATTTTCCATAAATATATTATACGGTGTTTAAAAAAAAATTATATAATTTAGTAAACTAACTATATCATTTAAAGATGGATCAATTAAAAATAGCAATCTTTGGGAGCTCTGGTGCCATTGGATCTGCCCTTTGTAAAAAATATATACAGCAAGAGAATGTTGGAAAAGTATATTGTTTTTCAAGAAAAAAAACAGATATTTACCACGAAAAAGCTCAATGCTTTATTTTAGATTATCTAGATGAAAAAAATCTATCTGCTCTATCCAGCGAAATAAATTTTTCGTTTGACATTATTTTAATTTCAATTGGAGCACTTTTAAATCCTGAGAAATCAATAAAAGACCTAAACATAGAAAAATTTAATGACATGATTTCTGCTAATACTTTGCCAACTTTGTTAATTGGAAAATATTTTCTTCCAAAATTAAATAAAAATAAAATCTCTAAATTCGCATCTCTTTCAGCAAGAGTTGGAAGCATAAGCGATAATTTTCTAGGTGGCTGGTATTCATATAGAGCATCTAAATCAGCTTTAAATATGATCATTAAGAATTTTTCAATTGAGATAAATAGAACTAATAAAAATAGTATAATTTTTGGTCTACATCCTGGAACAGTGACCTCAAAACTTTCAGATCCTTTTAAAAATAAAAATAAAAATTATTTCAGTCCCGAAACCTCAGCTGATTATCTTTACCATGTTATTGATACAAAAACTAAGAATGATAACGGGAAAATTTTTGATTGGAATAATCAAGAAATATTACCATAACTTTGTTTTGGAATATTATCATTGACTAAATATTTCTTCCAAAATTCTTCAGAATAATTAGAAAATATTTTTAAAATCAAATAAACACATAAAAGAGTCAAAATACATCTTAATAATAATGTTATAAATATGTTTGCACCCATCAAACTTACTAATCCAGTATCTTCTATTACACTGTGCAACATTCCAATTAGCATAATAACACCGAAAACGTCTTTATATTTTATTTTACCAGATTTAACTTCTTGAATTAAAAGACCTCCCCCAAAACCAATCCCAAGAGTTACTCCAACTACTGCGATTGTTGATGCTCTTTCTCCCACTCCAATTAAATTAAGGAATGGTTTAAGTGATAATTCTATAAGCCTTTGGATACCGATATATTTAAAAATTTCTATTAAGATGACAATCAAGACTATTATTATAAATATAATGAAAAGAGTTTTGATTTGATTAATTACCCAATCTAACAAAATTGGTGAAGGCTCAGAAAATGGAATAATTATAGTTGCTTGAGAGCTTAATAAATTTGTTGCATTTAAAAATTGATACAACATGACACAAAAAAGAAATCCTAAAATTAACCGTACAAATATAGTTGCTCTAATTCTAACGCCTGCTCTTCTACATATTAATGCTTCTATAGGTAATGAATGTGCAAATAATATTAACAATCCTAACACGCTTGCCTGAGCACTAGTTAAACCATTTTCTAGTGGCAAACCTGCTAGAACTGCAAGACCTGTATAAGGGCTTGTAAGAATTGTTGTTGTAACAACTATACCAATTTCTTCAGGCAACCCTACTAAGAACATTAAGGGCGATAAGAAATTATTTAAGATATCGACAAAACCAAACTCTTGTAAAATTTTAACCACAATTAAAGTGGGTATCATTATACGAAAAAGCTCATAAGTAATTTCGAAAATATTTTTGACAATATTCTTTATTTTTTTGATACTTTTATCCAACTGAAATAACCTTTTTATTATGCCAGAAATCAGATTTGTATAATATATACAAAACTATAATCAAATTAAATAAATTCCAAATAATACCATTCATAAAAGCAAAATAATAAGATGATGTAATATCAAAAATCTCTCCAGACATCCATCCTCCTAAAGACATCCCAACAATAGTAGCACCTATGACCAGACCTACTCTTAATCCAGCTTCTTTAATTGGCAAATATTTTCTAATTATTATTGCATATGCAGGAACAATTCCTCCTTGTGATAATCCAAACATCAAAGAAACTACGTATAAAGAAATTTCAGAAGAAAATGGCAAGAAAAATGTTAACGAAACCATTTGTAAAAATGAACCTAATAGTAATGTTAATACAGGTCCAATTCTGTCAGAAATCATTCCAAAAACAATTCTACTTAACATCCCACTGTAAAGCATTACGGCTAAAATTTCTGTACCAACTTGAAGTCCAAAGCCATTATCCACACATAAAGCAACCATATGAACTTGGGGCATTGCCATAGCTACACAACAACATATTCCTGCTAGCATTAACAGTACTTGGATTTGATTATTCGAAAGATTTAAATTTATATCTTTATATCTTTGTTTTGTATCCTGAAATTTACTTTCATCTACAGAAGCATTTTTGAGTAATAGTATCAGTGGAATCATAATTAATAAACATATTGATATCCAGAAATGAGTCGTTCTCCAGTCAATAAACTTTAAAAAATAACCAATTAAGAGTGGCCATGTTGCTCCTGCTACATAGTTAGCACTTGCAACAATAGATAATGCAAAACCTCTTTGTTTATTAAAATAATTTGAAATATCTGCCATAGCTGGACCAAAAAATGCTGATGCTGCAAAGCCCATAAAAAATTGCAAAGTCAAAAATTGCCAATAAAATGGAAAAATTGAATAGAGGTAATAGCATGCAATTAATACGATTGTTGCTAATAAAATTGGTTTTTTGATGCCAAATTTATCGTAAATTTTACCAATAACTACAGTACCAAAACCAAATCCAATCATTGTAAAAGCATAAAGTAAAGATGATGTTCCTCTATCTAGATTAAATTCTCTTTCAATATCAGGAATAAAAACTACAACTGACCACATTCCTACTGTTCCGATTAAGGCAAGAATAAATAATATAGTTGCTCTTAACCATGCACTTTTAGAATCAGAAATTATCAAATTGGATTGACTGGAATCTGTCATAAAATAAACCTATGTTAAATTATCTTTTTGTCTTTAAGAGACTTAATTTGATCTTCATCGAGATTTAATTCAGTTTTTAAAATTTCGTTCGTATGTTCACCAAGCAGTGGAGGTGCATATCTATACGAAACTGGTGTTTCATTCATTTTTATAGGATTTGATATTAATTTTAATGGCTTTTCTCCAGTTTTAGAGTGCTCCATTTCCATAACCATTTCCCTAGATATAACGTGTGGATCGTTAAAAACATCCGAAAGATTATTTATCGGACCACAACCAATTTTTGCTTTTTCTAGTTCACTTAACCATTGATTAGAAGTTTTTCGTCTTGTAATTTCGTTAAGTACTTTAGTGACATGCTCTCTGTTTGATACCCTTGATGCATTTGTTTTAAAACGATCATCTTCAAGTAATTTGGCCTCACCGGCTAATTCGCAAAAACGTTGAAATGTTGGATCATTTCCAATTGATAATACAATGTAGCCATCAGCAGTTGGCATGACTTGATAAGGAACTATGTTAGGGTGTTGATTTCCTAATCTTTCTGGATTTTTGTCAGTCGAAAGATAATTCATCCCTTGATTAGCTAACCATGCTACATGCGTATCTAACATACCAATATCTATAAATTGTCCTTTTCCAGTTTCAGCTTGATGCCTAACAGCAGCCAAAATACCTACAGAAGCAAACATGCCAGCCATTAAATCACCAATTGGAACTCCAACTTTCATAGGTTCACCATTAGGTTCTCCTGTTAAAGCCATAACTCCGCCCATAGCTTGAATAAGACCATCATAACCAGGTCTCGAAGCATATGGTCCCGTTTGACCAAAACCAGTTATTGAACAAAAAATTAATCTTGGAAACTCTTCTTTAAGATCATCGTAAGACAAACCATATTTGGCTAAAGTTCCAGTCTTAAAATTTTCAACTAAAATATCAGAATTTTTAAGAAGTTTACGAACAATATCTTGGCCTTCTTTTTCACTTAAGTTTATTGTGATAGATCTTTTATTTCTGTTAGCACCACAATAATAAGCGCTTAAGTCAGTATCATCTCCATTATCATCTTTTAAATAAGGAGGTGCAAATCCCCTAGTGTCATCACCAGCGCCTGGTCTCTCAACCTTTATAATTTCAGCTCCTAAATCTCCAAGCATTTGTGTACAATAAGGGCCAGCTAAAACCCTTGTTAAATCTAATACCTTTAAACCTTTTAACGGACTATTCATATAAAACCCTTTTAAAGCAAATTTTAATTTCTATACTTTTTTCTATTAATTAAGTATGTGTATAATTCATGAACACACAATTTCCTACAAAAACTTCTGAAATAAAAGAAAAATTTAACAAATTTATTAATACAAATTTAATTGATTATAGTTCTAAAAGAAATTTTGATTTGGGACCACCTCATACAAATGTATCCACTCTTTCACCATACATTGGTAGAAGGTTAATATCAGAAAAAGATATTTTGAATGTTGCATTTCAAAAGTTTAAACCAATTAAAATAGAAAAATTTGTTCAAGAAATCTTTTGGAGATCCTATTGGAGAGGATGGCTTGAACTTCATCCAATAATTTGGAATGAATATGAAAAAAAAATACGAGATGAAGAACCTACTGAGAAAACAGGCATAAAATGTTTTGATCATTGGACACAAGAATTAATTGAAACTGGCTATTTACATAATCACGCACGAATGTGGTATGCAAGCATATGGATTTTTACACTGAACAAAAGTTGGATTGCTGGTGCACTTTTTTTTCAAAAATATTTACTTGATTGGTGCCCTGCTGTAAATACATTGAGCTGGAGGTGGGTGGCAGGACTTCAGACTATTGGGAAGAATTATATTGCACGTGCAGATAATATTTATAAGTTTACAAACTGTAAATACAACCCTGTTAATCAACTAAATGAAACAGCACCACCCCTTGAAAGTCAATCAAGTTTAAATCAACAAATTATTGATAAAGAATTTGAAAAAATTTCTTTAAGTGATTTAGACAATATTGGATTAATTATTAACAAAAATGATTTCACTTTAGATTCTTTATTGAAAAAAAACATAGATTTTAAAACATGCCTTTTTAAAAGTGATGACCCATTAATTAATCAAAGCGAACTTATCAAAAACTTTGATAAAAATTTATATGAAGAAATATTAAATAATAATAAACAAATTTCGTATGCAGAGAATGATGAAGAATTAATTGAATGGATATTAAAGTTTAAAATAAAAAATTTAATAATTCCTTATGAGCCTCAAGGAAAATGTTTATTAAATAAAAAAAATATATTAAATAAATTTACAAATAAGAATGTTAATGTATTTTTTTATTTAAGAGAATGGGATAGATTAGCTTTTCCATTCGCTAAAAAGGGTTTTTTTCCTTTTAAAAAAAAAATTCCAGAATTATTAACAAAACAAGGATTAATGAAGTAAGAGGTTTAAATTGACAAAACTTAATTATGAAATACCTAAGCATGGCGAATTTCATGAACTTAGGAAAGACCTATATTGGACTCAATTCGAACTTCCATTTCGTTTGAATCACGTAAATCTATTTTTTTTAAATACAAAAAATGGTTGGGTATTAATTGATAGTGGCCTAAGATCTGAACACTCTATAGAAATGTGGGAAAAAATACTCAATGGACCATTAAAAGCAGAAAAAATTCACTCTTTACTTATTACTCATTATCATCCAGATCATATTGGCATGGCAGGATGGCTCCAAAAAAAATTAAATATTCCTGCATTTACTTCATTTAAAGAATTAGAAGTAGCAAAACAGTTATTAATTATGCCTGACAAAGAATATTCAATTATGTTTGACAATATTTTTCAAAGATCAGGCATTCCTTATGATCAAAAACAAGAAATGTTAGGGGCTACAAGATTATATAAAAACAAAGTCTTTAATTTACCAGATTTTCAAATAATATCTGAAGGCTTTGAAATTGAATCAAATGAAGGTAGCTGGAAAGTAAGGACAGATGTGGGTCATTCACCAGAACACATATCTTTGACAGATAAAAAAAGAAACTTATATCTGGCTGGAGATTTCTTACTTCCAAGAATATCACCAAATGTTTCTGACAATTTTTTTGATCCTTTTGATGATAGATTAGGGGGATATTTAAACTATTTAAATGACATTAAAAACATTAATTCTGAAGTAGAAGTATTTCCTTGTCATGATTGGCCTTTTAAAGATGGAGACAGTAGAGCTATAGAACTTATAAATCATCATAATCAAAGATTAGATATTTTAAAAAATGAATTATTAAAGAGAAATATTACTGTTTATAACTCTTTAAGTTTAATTTTTGATAGAAAAATAGGAAATGAACAAATGCATTTCGCCATTGGAGAAGCTAGATCACACCTCATAAATTTAGTAAAAACAGGATATGCAAAAAAATTTTCTGATACTGATAAAGTTGAATGGTTTAGTTTAAATAACTAATTCTCTTTAACTAAGCTGTTTTTAATTTAGGCTTATTATCTTTTATTTTAGGTAACATATAAGCAGAAATAACTACAAAAATAGCCAAAAAAGACAATATCATTAACAAGTCACTAAAATTATATCCATAACCTAGAAACAATGAAACTAAAGGTAAAACAGAAGCACCAGCACAAAGATTTATCAAAAATTTAATTGAAAGTATTCTTGCTCTCCATCGATCATCAACATATCTTACAAGAATTGCGTCGGTAATTGGCACTTGACCAAAAACAAAAAACATTGCCATTAACATTACAAAAAATAAAGCATAATCGATATATAAACTCGATAAATAAATTAAAAAAAACTGGCCTATTCCAACAAAACCTAAAATTATTTTAGGCGAATATCTATCAATTAAATACCCGACACCAACTTGAGATAATGACGCTATAGCATAAACAATTCCCGCTAATAATCCTGTTATTGCAATATCAACAGAAATTCCAGATAAATTTACTTCAAATATTCTTGGTATCAAAAAAGTTAATGAACCAAAGATAAACCCCCCAGCTAATGTCGTCATGGTAAGTGAAATTAAAACTATTTTCCATCCTTCAACAAGACCATTTGATGTTTTTTGTTTAGTTTTTTCTTCTTTAATATCAATTTCTTTAAAACCTCTTAATTGAGCAAGCCCAAAAATTAAACAAATTATTGAAGGGACTAAAAAGCTCAATTGCCAATTTGAATTTAAAATTATAAAGCCAGTTAAAACTGGAGCAGCAGCAACTCCCATATTACCCCAAACACCATTTACTCCTAACCTAAAACCTACTTTTTTTGAATCTCTTATCAACATCGCAATACCAACTGGATGAAAAATAGCGGCAAAAAAACCAATTACTCCAATTGAAAAACCTAGCATAATTGGAGAAGAAGATAAAAAACATAAAAATGCACCTAATGATACACCAAAAGGATAAATTATTATTATAATCGACCTTGAATATTTGTCTGCCAACCACCCAGCTAGTGGCGCAGCAGCCCCAAATAAAAATAAACCTAAAGTTCCATAAATAATAATTTCATCATAACCAAGACCAAAATGACGGCCTGCATCAAATGCAGCTTTAGCAAAAATCAACATCATGAAATGATCAAGGAAATGACCAACATTAATGTACATATCTGGTAAAGTTAAATTTCTTGATGCCTCAATGTTAAATAATTTCATAAAAATTAATCAATAAATGTTGAGAACTGATCATGTTTTAACTTTTCAACTCTCAATTTATTTTCTGGTGCACTCTCATCTTCATAGCCCATTGACACACCACAAACTAACATTTCATTTTCATCAAATTTTAATTCTTTACTCAGTATAGTATGAAATTTTGTAAATGCTACTTGACCACAAGTATGTAGTCCTTCTCCTCTTGCACCTACCAAAATACTTTGTATAAACATTCCCAAATCAATAAAAGTTCCTTCTGCAAGCCTTCTATCCATAGTTATAAACATCCCTACAGGCGCTCCAAAAAAATGAAAATTCTCCTGCATTTGTTTATTTCTAGCATCATAATCATCTTTTGCAATGCCAAGTAGTTTATAGAGTTCAAACCCTACAGCTCTTCTTCTTGAAATATAAGGCTCGTACCACTCAGTTGGATAATAATCAAATTCTTGCTTAAAATTTTTTGCTTCTCCACTTTCAATTGAGTTTATGATTTCATTTGTAATCTTTTTCTTTTTATCACCCGTTACAACATATACATGCCAAGGTTGAATATTATGGCCACTTGGTGCAAAGGCAGCACCTTCTAAAATCTTTTTTATTTTATTTTGATCAACTTCTTTTGGAAGAAAACGTCTGACTGATCTTCTTGAAATTAGAGAATTATATACATCCATATTAACACCACTTCTGAATTTGAATTAATTATAAGTTTAATTCTCAGATTGTTGCATAAAAATATTTCTAAAGTACATAATTTTTTTTATGTTATCATACAATCTAGGTTGAAAGTTTTTAATATGGCTTTCTAAATTGTCTAGCTTAGCAACCTTAACTTTTTTGTATTTTATAATGTTTGAATTCCAGTTTGCTAAAACTTTTTGATGATATTTTATATTTTTTTTAGGTTTAGATGAATGATATCTTTTTATAGCCTCATCCCAGTCACCAAAATTAGAATGTAATTCATATAAAAATGACGTTGCATAAGAAATATTTACCATTGGATCTAATACATCTAATATATTTTTAAATTTCGACCCATGCCATTTCAGATTTATCTGCATACAACCAACATCTAAATTATAGTTTTCTTTTTTTAATTCATTTACAACAAAGTTTTTCATTTGTAATTTATTATCAAAAAATAAACTTTTTTTACCTGTATTTATTGTCCAAGGCCAAATTACAATAGTCTTATTATCTTTAAATCTTCCTGATTCAGTTTTTCCAATCGCAGTCAATAAACCTTTTGGAATATCAATTTGTTTTTCAATAACATTTATTTCGTTTTGACAAGTGTTAGAATAATTTAACTTCGAAAAAGCAGTTTCAGAAAATAGTAATACAAGTATGAAAAATAGATTTTTTATTAATCCCATTCATATCTAGAGCAAATAAAATGCCAAATTTATGATCTGAATTTTGAAAAATTTGGTTCTCTTTTTTCTAGAAAAGAATCTATTCCCTCCATGCTTTCTTTATCTCCTTGAGATTCGGCCATCAAATTAGCTTCTAATTTCATTTGATCATCAAAATTATTATCATAAGAATGATGAATTAATGTTTTTATTCTAAACATTGCATTTTGAGGTAAATTTTTAAATTTTTCAGAAAACTTTAAAGCATCTGTTTTAACTTCACCCGCATCTGAAATGAAATTTAAAAAACCTAGATCAAATAATTTTTTTGCAAAAATTCTATCTCCAATTAACGCCATTTCTGACAAGATTTGTTTTGGTAAAACTTCTGCTAAAAGTTTTGTAACCCCACCATCTGGAGTAAGCCCAATTTTTACATAAGCAAGAGATAAAAAACTCTTATCTGACATAATCAAAAAATCACATGCAATTGCAAGAGAAACCCCTGCACCTGCTGCTCCACCTTCAACTGCTGCGATTGTAGGTTTGGAACAATTTTTGATTTTTTTTATTGTTCCATTTAATTGCTCAAGAGTTTCCAATCTCTGAGGCGCTGTCATGTCTCTTCTAGTTTTTAAACTATTAAGGTCTCCTCCTGCACAAAAGAACCCGCCTTCCCCAAAAATAATTATTGAATTTATATCTTTTGAATTTTCGGCTTCATCAATTTTACTCTGTAACTGCGGATGAAACCCTGGAACCATTGAGTTTTTTGATTTAGGATTATTTATAGAAATAAAAAACGTATTGTTAATCTTTTGACCATCAATAATTGACATATAAATTCCCCTTACTACGATTAAATTAAAATAATAAATTAGTTCAAAGTTAATACAATTTTTTTATGATTAAAAATAATAAACAACAATTATTACTTATTATGGAAAAAGCAATAAACGCAGCTAAACCTGTCCATAATTTTCCAAAATTACTAAAAAAACCAAAAGGGGAAATTTATGTTTTAGGTGCAGGGAAAGCAGCAGGAAGTATGGCTAAAGCTTTTGAAGAACAATGTCCATTTGATTTAGAAGGTTTGGTTATAACAAGGTATGATCATTTTGTTAAAACTAAAAAAATCAAAGTGGTAGAAGCATCACATCCAATCCCTGATTTAAATGGCTATAATGCTACAAAACAAATAATAAAAATCGCAAAAAAAACATCCAAAGATGATCTAGTCATTTTCCTTATCTCTGGTGGAGCATCTGCATTATTGTGCTCCCCTCTTGATGGAATAAGTTTTGATGAAAAACAAAAAATTAATAATGAACTTTTGAAATCTGGAGCATCTATAGATGAAATGAATATTGTAAGGCAGTCTATTTCTGCAGTGAAAGGAGGAAGATTATTAGAATTAATAAAACCTTCTAATTGTATTACTTATGGAATTTCTGACATTCCTGGTGACGATCCAAGTTTTATTGGCTCTGGACCAACAATATATACTAATAATGATACAAACAAGTTTTTCGAAATTTTAGATAATTATAAAATAAAAATCTCAAAAGAAATTTTATCTATTATTAAAAATAATCTTCTGCCACAAGGTATAAATGAAAATTTTCATTTGATAGCATCTCCAATGAAAGCACTGAAAGCAGCAGCAAATTTAGCAAAAAAAATAGGTTTTTCGCCTATTATTCTTTCAGATAAACTAGAGGGGATTGCTTCGGAGGAAGGTAAAAGGATGGCAAATCTTGCCCTTAAAATTAAAAAAGAACAACATTATAAAAATATATCCTTGGAAAACCCTATATTACTACTCTCAGGAGGAGAAACTACAGTAAAAGTAAATGGTTTCGGCAAAGGTGGTAGAAATTCAGAATTTGCTCTGTCTATGGTCAATACCTTAAAAGGAAATAAAAATATACTTGGACTTTCAGTAGATACTGATGGAATAGATGGAAGTGAAGATAATGCGGGTGCTTTTTTTTCTTACGAAACATTTTTAACTTCTACAAAACTAAATTTAGATATAAAAAAATACTTAAATAATAACGATTCATTTAGTTTTTTTGAAAAAACCAGTGATCTTATTTTCACTGGGCCTACATTAACTAATGTTAATGATTTTAGAGCTGTACTTATTCTTCCAAATTAAGAAGGATCTTTAGGATAGGTTTCTTTATAACCAGGCAAAGATGCACTAACTTGTTTATGCCATGCATCCAAGTTTTTTGTTTTCAATTCCCAATCGTAAATTTTTCTAAAATTCAAATAATCGAGTGCAACAATTAAACCTATATGTGATATGAATAGGTTCGAAGAATTAAAATCATTCAAAACATTTGTATCCAAATAATCTATAGTGTTTTTAATCTTAGTTAATTGAAGCTTTTGCCATACTTCTGATGGTTTTTGATCTCCTGAATATCTAATTGAATAAACGTAAAGAAGAGATGCATCAACAAGACCTTCAGCAAGAGCAGCGTTAGTTAAAATTATTTTTTTATTATCATCATTAGGATATAACTTACCTGAAGTATCATTAAATAATTCAACAATTACACGACTATCAAAAATATACTGATTGTTTGGGGTCATTAAAACCGGTATCTTTCCTAATGGATTGTTTGATTTCATTTTAATATGAGTTTCATGATCTGGATTTAATAATTCTATCTGATCATTTAAACCAGAAAGATAGCCTGCTAATCTAACCTTCCTTACATAAGGAGAGGCTGGACTATAAGTTAATTTATACATATTCTTACCTTCTTAAATTTAATAGTAATATACTACACAAAATATTTGAATATAATCAAAAAAATGAGAGTTATAATTGTTACACAAACTTTTCCTCCTCGTTTTGGAGGAATGCAAAGTGTTATGTCTGCATTAGCAAAGAATTTTTCAAAAACAGTTCCAACCTTTGTTTTACCAGATCATAATATACCAGATTCTCATCCCATAAGAAGTTATAAAATTAAATTTAATTTTTCTAACTTTCCAAAATTTCTAAGACCATTGATTAAAAAAATAAAATTAAAAAAAATTTTAAAAAAAGATGACATCATTATTTGTGATAGTTGGAAATCTCTTAACGCTTTACCAAATACAAATAACAAAGTTGTAATGCTTGCACACGGTCAAGAATATTTGTCCAAGTCAAAACAAAATAAAATCAATAAACTATTAGAAAAGGTAAGTATTGTTATTTCTTCTTCAAATTATACAAAAAATATTTTTTTAAATATTTCCAAATTTCCTGAAAATAAAATCCATGTCATTCCACCAACATATGAACTAGAAAATGATGAAATTAAAATTCATAAAAAATCATCTAATAAAAAAGATCTTATACTTACAACTATCTCAAGATTAGAAGAGAGAAAAGGTTTTTTACCTGTAATAAAAGCCTTAAAAAACTTAGTAGAAAAAAATTCAATAAATAATTTTACATGGTCAATATATGGCGATGGTTATTTAAAAGAAAAAATTAATAAACAAATAGATTATTACAAGTTGAATAAGTATATAAAAATTAAAAATTTTGTTAATGAAGAATCAAAAGAACAGATTTTGTTAAATTCAAATTTGTTCATTATGCCGTCTTACAAAGTTAAAAATTCTGTTGAAGGATTTGGAATATCTTATATTGAAGCTGCAAAATTTTCAGTACCTTCTATCTCTGGAGTAGATGGTGGCGTTTTAGATGCTGTAGTAAATAATGAAACAGGTTGGAATGTTGATACACTTAATGAAAAAGAATTAGAAAATGTAATTTTTGAAGCTATTAATAATCAAAATAAAAGAGATCGATTGGGTAAAAATGCAAGACTATTATTTATTAAAAAGTTTTCCAGTGATAAAGTCTTCAGGAAATTCATGACTGCCATCACTAATTCTTCGAATCTTAAAAAATCCAATCATTAATTTTTTTTTTATTTTTCCATAATAATGAGGAAATAAATCATCGTTTCTAGATTTTTCCCACTTTAAATTATTTTCCAAATCTTTAATTTTAAAATAAATTACAATTAAATTTTCTTTACCAAAAAAATGTTTCTTACAGGTTTCATATATCTGATTGTTCTTAGACAGATGAATAAAACCATCTTTTAAATCAATTAAAGACCCTTTATATTCTTCTTCTTTATTAAACCATTCTTTGTGCTCTAAAATTTTGAAAACAAAGTTTGAGTTCATTAATGATTGCTGACAAATTCTTTTATTAATTCAATAATTTTATAAGGTTCATCTTCTTGGGAAAAATGACCTGCATTCTCTAATTTGGTTACTTTAGAATTAGGATATAATGCTTTAAAATCATTTATGGCATAATCAGGATCAATCGCTCTATCTTTCATTCCATACACCAGTTCAGCTGGAATTTCTAAAAAAGATTTCATATCTGCATTTTTTAAGCAGCTAATTATAAATGGAACCATTCTTCCATGAAGAACATCAAGTGGAAAATTGATTGCTCCTAAACAACTATCCCTATTTGGAAAAGGGGAAGCATATGCTTTTATCCAATTATCATCGATTATAGAACTATTTGTAAAATTTAATATTTTCATTATTGATAAAATAGTTGTGTTCAATTCTCCTAATAACACCTCTAGTGTACCATTATCTTCATTTTTTTTAATCCATTTAAACCATGGGGTTAATTCTTTAGGTTTGTCAGTTCTGCTATATCCAAGAATTGTATTAATCAAAAACATACCTTTGGTATTTTTTAAATTACGTAAAGTATATGCTCCTAAAATTGGGCCACCCCAATCTTGTCCAACAAAATATATATTTTCTAATTTTAAGTAGTTTACTAAATTTTCTAAATTTTCAACATGGGTCTTTAGAGAATATTCTTTATTTTTTGGTGTTTCAGATTTTCCAAAACCCATTAAATCTGGAACTACTACTCTGAAATCCTTAGATAATTCTCTAATAAAATGTCTATATATATATCCCCATGTAGGTTCACCATGAAGGCATAAAATTACTTTTTTATTTTCCTTACCTTCATCAACATAATGTTGTTTAAAACAATTACCTGAGAAAAAATTAGCTTTAAAAGGCCACGTGTTATTAAAATTTTCTTTAGCTTCAATCATTACTAGTTCTCTGTGAGAGTTGCTTCTTTTTCATATGTATATGCACAGACACCGACAAAATTATTTTCTTTAAAAGCTAAACTTTTTTTTAAGTCTGAGATTATATCTTCATAATTAGTCTCAAATTTATTAAGTGCATTTGAATTTTCAAATTTAATTGATACATTAAGATCTCCTAACTGACTAATAAATATGTTAAGACCTATTATATTATAATCTGATATTTTTGAACCAAACTTTTCGGAGCAAAATGAGGCTGCTAACTTTGCCTCACTAACTGATGGAAATCTAAAATTTAATATTTTCCCAAACACTAATTATTCCTAATTTCACTAAATAAATTGTCTAAATCATTTTCATTATTTGATAAATTTTTTACTCTCTTTAATATACCTTTATCCAGAGAAAGTTCACTTTTTAATTTATTCCCAAAATCTGAAATTTCAAATTTTTCAGATGATTTTTTAATTACTTTAATTTTTAGTAAATAATTTTTTTCGATATCATCGATGGTCTGATCTGAAAAAAATTTTAAAATTGTTTTTAAATTATTAATTTTTAAATTTTCTACATATTGCGAAATTTTGTTTATAATTTGTATCAAATTTTCAGCACTCTTATTTCTAAAATTTTCTTGTATTTCTAATTGATAAGCCATTTTTCTAGATAAACTTTTAAGTGATTTAATTTGATTTTTAGTAAGTTCAACTGCTTTGTCACTGCTGACACATAATGTTCCTAAAGTATAACCATCAGATGTTACTATTGGAAATGCTGCATAAAATTTAACGATCCCTTCTTTAACTAATGGATGATTTTTAAAAGTTAAATCAGTTTTCATATTTTGTATTATAAGAGGTTCTGTTTTGTCTAACGCGTATTGGCAAAAAGTTTGATTTCTTGGTATTTTTTTTGATGAATCTTCAGGGAACCCATCACTTGCTAAACAATATTGATTTTCACTATCAATTAGGCCAGTCCAACTTACTGGACATCCAGTAATTTCTTTTGCTAAATAACAATATACATCATAAAGTTCATCCTGATCCAAATACATGGCGCCAGTTCTTTTGACGGCTTCCAATCTCTGATTTTCATTTTTTATAATTGGCGCTGGTAGATAATCAGCTATATAATTGTCCTTACTCATTAAATAATATTAACAATATTTTAAATAAACAAAAAATTATTTATTTATTATTTTTAAAACCAAAAAATATTAGCCTCAAAAATAAACAAATATAAATAACTGACTATAAAAGCTGGAACTGCAGAGTAAAGAGTTGCTATTAATGCGGCTTTTGGATGTATTGCAATAGCTGGAAATAATGCATCTCCATCATTTGAAATAGCATTACCTAATTGTGCAGATAATGGAATTACACCACTTAAATACATTGTAGTTACTAATATTTGCGGTCCACAACCAGGTAAAAAACCAATTAAAATCGATATTAAAGGTATAACATAAATATATGAGTTAAAAACGATTGAAAGATCAATGTTTGCAAAATGGACGGTTAATTCATAGGTTAAAAAAGCTAATATAACCCATCCAGTAACGAAATTAGTGTCACTGATAGTTCTGTGCTTTAAAGTAGAATCACAGTTAGATATATCGCTTTTATAGCCGTAAAAAAATGGTAATAACCACATAAAAAGACATAAAGATCCTGCAATAAAGCCAAAAAGTGAGACTGGATCTTTCACAAAATTATTTGAAAGAATAGCATTAAGATCAAATTGAAAAGCACTGAATATACCTAATACAATGCCAGGTATTATAAATAACATCCAAAGATTTTCTAAATTTCTTGATTGAGTGAATCTTTTTTTGCCGAAAGATGACTTTTTAATGATTTGGCATCCAGTTAACTTTAAAAAATATCTGCCATGTAATAAATTAACTAAAAAACCAGAAATAACTCCAACAATGAAACCAACGACTAAAACAAACAATCCAATTGTTGGTTTTTTTGCAATCAAAAGGAACGCAGCATCACCCATTGTCGCTGTTAAAGTTGCAACAACAGATCCAAAAGAGATTTTACCTCTAGTATATTGCGTCATAACTATTATAGCTCCACCACAACCAGGCAAAGCCCCAAGAAATGAGCTAAGTACTATCTCTAATTTTGGATGTTTTTTTGCAAAAACACCTGCGTCAAATTTTAAAAATTTTTCGAGTGAGTAAAAAACTAAAAGTGTTCCAGCCACAAAACTTGAAACTCCTATATATGCATCTGATATAGAATTTTGGATAATATTTAGAACTTCATTATCTAAATTCAAATAAACAAATGTGCAAATTAATAAGAATAGATATGTAGTTGTTAATTGATGCTTAATTAAAATCGGTTCAGTTAATTCGTTATATCTTAAATTTGGTGTTTGCATAATATATATATTGGTTACAGCTTATAAAAAGTCAATAACCTAATATTATTAGCTTTGGCTAACTTTTTTTTTGTATAAATTTATCAATAATTGATCTATCTTTAAAACAATGAAAATAGATGATGATACAAAACAGTTTATTAAATTAAGACTTGAAAATAATGCGCCTGAAGTTGAAGATCTTTCTCCAATAGAATTGAGAGAAATGAGAGCTTCAATGGCAGCTGTTCCCCCAGAGCATCAAGTCCAAATTAATCATATTAAAGATATTTTAATAAAAAGCGAAAATAGAGATCTAAAACTCAGAGAATATTCAAATAATAATAATGATGATCAACCTTTAATAATTTTTTTTCATGGTGGTGGTTTCGTAATGGGCGATCTTGATAGTCATGATTTACTATGCAGACATCTTACTAAAAAATCAGAATGTAAGTTAATTGCCGTAGATTATTCCTTAGCACCAGAATATAAATTTCCATGTTCTTTAGAAGATTCAATCAATGCTGTGAATTATATTTTTGAAAACAATAAACAAATTAAATTTAATCAAAACAAAGTTATAGTTTGTGGAGATAGTGCCGGGGGAAATTTAGCATTAATTATATCAATTCTTTCAAAAGAAAAAAAACTCCCCAATATTATTGGACAAATACTTTTTTATCCATGGATTGACTTTACAATGTCAAGACTATCTATGAGCATAAATTTAAATGGTCTAATTGTTAAAAAATCAACTTTACATTATTTTGCAGATCATTATTTAAATGATAATGATGACATTACTAATTGGAAAATATCACCTTTGCTTTACTCAGATTTTAACGGAATGCCTATTACTCATATTTATGGTGCAGGATTAGACCCACTTGTTGATGAAGGTTATGCACTTATGAAAAGATTAAAATCTTTTGAAAACGAAGTACATTATAAAGTTTATGAAGGGCAGATGCATGCTTTTGTAAGTAATATAGTAAGTTTGCCTACATCAATTGATTGCATAGATGAAGCAAGTGTAGCGATTAAAAAAATAATTCAGATCAATTAATAATTATTTAAAGGTTTCTCTATATAAAGATTAGTTTTGTCTAAGTCTTCAACATTACGCCTTCCACAAAAAGCCATTGTTTTATCAAGTTCATTTTTAATAATATCTAAAGATTTAGAAACACCTTTTTTTCCTAGAGCTCCTAACCCATAAAGAAATGCTCTGCCGATGTAAGTGCCTTTTGCACCTAAACACAATGCTTTGACAACATCTTGTCCTGATCTAATGCCACCATCAATGTGAATTTCAATTTTTCTTCCAACTGCATCAACTATTTCAGGCAAAACTTTAATTGATGAAGGCGCACCGTCTAGCTGACGACCTCCATGATTTGAAACAATTATAGCATCTGCACCTGTTTTAGTTGCAATTATAGCGTCTTCAATGTCAAGAATACCTTTAAGTATAAGTTTTTTTTTCCATTTTTTTCTGATCCATTCAATTTCATTCCAATCTAATTTGGGATCAAACTGCTCAGAGGTCCAAGAGCCTAAAGACCTTAAATCTGAAACGCCATCAACATGTCCAACTATATTACCAAAAGACCTGTTTTTTGTTTGCATCATTTCAAAACACCATTTTGGTCTTGTGATCATTTGATAAATATGCTTTGGAGTGAATTTTGGAGGAGTAGACAATCCATTTCGTATGTCTTTGTGCCTCTGTCCTAAAATTTGAAGATCTAGAGTTAAAACTAGTGCACTACATCCAGCTTTATCAGCTCTTTCAATTAAGTTTTCCATAAACTTTTTATCTTTCATCACATAAAGCTGAAACCAAAAAGGTTTTTTTGTATACTTAGCAACTTCTTCAATAGAACATACGCTCATAGTCGATAAAGTGTAAGGTATACCAAATTCTTCACATGCTTGAGCTGCTAAAATTTCTCCATCGGCTCTTTGCATACCTGTTAAACCTGTTGGAGCAATGGCTAATGGCATTGAAACATCTTGATCAACTAATTTTGTATTTAATTTTCTATTAGTCATATCAACAGCAACCCTTTGCCTAAGTTTAATTTTAGAATAGTCGCTTACATTTTCATTGTATGTTGTTTCTGTCCATGAGCCTGAGTTAACATAATCAAAAAACATTTTTGGAACTCTTTTTTTGGCTAATTTTTCAAGATCCTTAATTTCTAAAATATCCATATGTTTCTCGTTGCTTAATTGATATTTATAAATTATCTTATTTACAACTCATTACAAGTTCAAATTAACTAAATTATAGAGGATAAAATGGCAATCTATGAGCTAAGAACATATACTCTTTTTGTAGGAAAAATCCAAGAAGCATCCGAAATATATAAAGAATTAGGCACTCCATGGATTAATAAGTTTAAAAAAAATTTAGTAAATTATTATCTTGGGGATATTGGTGCTTTAAACCAAATTATCCACATTTGGAAATTTGAGGATGATAATGAGAGGAGAAAATTATGGAAACAGATTTTTTCAGATGAAGATTTTATTAAATTTGCCGCTAAATTTAGACCTTTAGTCTTAAATCAGGAAAATAAATTGATGACCCAAGCTCCATGGGTTGAATAATAATATAAATGGATATTTATGATGAAAAATAGATTTAATATTGCCGTCATTGCAGGTGATGGAATTGGAAAAGAAGTTATGCCTGAAGGTATAAAAGTTCTTAAAAAAGTATCTGAAAAATTTGATATTAATTTAAATTTTGAAGAATTTGATTTTAGTTCTTATGATTATTATGAAAGGCATGGACAAATGATGCCTAATGATTGGAAGGAAAAAATTTCAAATCACGATGCTATTTTTTTTGGAGCTGTAGGTTGGCCAGATAAAATCCCGGATCATGTTTCTTTATGGGGGTCACTTCTGAAGTTTAGAAGAGAATTTGATCAATATGTTAACTTAAGACCTGTCAAATTAATGCCTGGAGTTCCCTCTCCATTAGCTAATAAAAATCCAGGCGATATTGATTTCTATATTGTTAGAGAAAATACTGAAGGAGAATACTCCTCTATTGGCGGAAAAATGTTTCCTAACACAGAAAGAGAATTTGTTGTCCAAGAAACTATAATGACAAAAATTGGAGTGGATAGAGTTTTAAAATTTGCTTTTAATCTAGCAAAGCAAACAAAAAGAAAAAATTTAACTTCAGCTACAAAATCTAACGGTATTTCAATTACAATGCCTTACTGGGATGAAAGAGTTGAAGAAATATCAAAAAATTTCCCTGAAGTTAAATTTGACAAATATCACATTGACATTTTGTGTGCTCATTTCGTTTTAAATCCAGAAAAGTTTAATGTCGTCGTAGGATCAAATCTTTTTGGTGATATTTTATCTGATTTAGGACCAGCATGTACTGGTACAATTGGTGTTGCCCCTTCAGGAAATATTAATCCAGAAAAAGATTTTCCATCTTTATTTGAACCAGTTCATGGATCCGCGCCTGACATTGCTGGACAAAATATCGCAAACCCTATCGGACAAATTTGGGCTGGTGCCATGATGCTAGAACATTTCGGATACAAAGAAGCACATGATCATATCATCAAGACAATTGAATCAACAATATCTAAACAAGAAAACAGAACCAAAGATTTAGGCGGAATTGCTAAAACTAATGAATGTGGCGATGCTATTATGAAATCAATCTAAAATTACAATTGGTTAGATATTTCAATTAAATTAAAATCTGGATCTCTGATATATATAGATAAAATGGGACCTAAAGCACCAGTTTTTCTCTCAGGTCCAATTTCAATATTAATTCCTTTTTTTGCTAGGTGATGAACCCAGTCATTAATCTTATTTTTGGAAATAAAACAGATATCCATTGATCCAGAGGATGGATTAAATGCATTAGGTTTAATAGGCTTTTTATCTTCATGAATATTAATTTTTTGAAAACCAAAACTCACTGCATATCTAAATTGATTATTATCTAATGATGATGAAAATTTTTCTAACTTCATTCCTAATATATTTGTATAAAAATCAATTGTTTTATTTAAATCTTTGACCGTAATTACAACATGATCAATTTTTTCTAATTTCACTTATTTTCCTCAATTTTTTGTTTAAGTCTTGCCATGCCACTTATCCATTTGTCATGGTTAGATGATTTTTTATCAATATAATTTTGAACTTCTGGGTGCGGTAAAATTAAAAATTGTTTCTTATCTATGCCCTCTTGAATTTTTTTAACTAAATCATCAGGTTCTAACATTCCGTCAACAGAAGCTACGTCTTTTTCTCTTCCTTTTGTCATATTTGTTCTTACTGCTTGAGGGCAAATAACTGAAACATGGAAATTATGTTCTCTATTATTAATTGCTATCCATTCTGCAAATGCAATTGCACTATGTTTTGTTACAGAATAAGTTATTGAGTCAATATGAGTTAAAAGACCTGCGGCAGAAGCTGTTATTAAAAGATAACCAAATTTTTGTTTTTTATATATAGGTAGTAATTTTCTAGAAACAAAAACATGACTCATTAAATGTAATTTCCAATTTTTTTCCCAATCAAAATCGCTAGAATTTTCATCTCCAAGAGATAAAATGCCCGCATTTGAAAAAAAATAATCAATCCTATTATATTTCTTTAAAACAAATTCAAATAAATTATTGATGCTATTTTCACATTCAACATTACATTGTAAAAAACTAAAATTTTTATCATCAAAATCAGTAGTTTTTTCTAAATCAGCGGATATGACAAAACATCCTTCCTGAAGATACTTTTTAATTAATGCTTGACCTATACCTCCAGAACCACCTGTAACAACTACAACTGAATTACTCATTACCTAAACCTAATTTTATCAATATTAGATAAAAGATTTACAAACCTATCAATTTCTTTTGGATTTAAGTTTTCTGTCATTTCTTTAGCTTTATCAATATTAGGCATGTAGGTAATACCTTCTTTTTTAGTGTAAGATACCCATCCATCATTAATTAATTTTTTTACTTGTCTTCTTATAGTTTCAATACTTAGGCCAGTAAGTTCAGAAACCAAAGAATATGTAAGTTTTTTATCTGGCTTTTTCTTAGATTTAGCACTTGCCTCCCAACTTTTTACAAAGTTTTTTCTATCTTGATTTTTATTTTCTGACAGCAAAACTAAACCATGATGCCAACTAATTACCTGTAAAATTAAGTATCCATTAGGATTGTTTCTCATAAATCTCACACAATCTCTACTTCGCATCACTTCAAAATAAAGGAATTGAAACCAAATTTCAGAAAAATTATTTTCTATTAAGCTTTTATACTCTTCAGGCTTGTAAGGTTTTTGAACAGTCATGAGTAAAATTCCATACTTTATATTATCACGATACGTGAAATATTTTCAAATACATTATTCTATTTTACTATAATATCACCTGATTAGTTAAGAGGCAGATATGGCTCAGAAGCAGGAAATTGACATAGGTTTATCAATATATAATAAAGAAAACAAAGATTTAACTTATACAATTGTTGACAAGAAAGAAATGAATGGCATTTTACATTATCTCATAGAGTCAAGAGCTAGAGCAAGTACAGGATCAATTTATTTAAGTGAATATGCTATTAAAGAAAGATTTAATATATTAAAAGAAAGCGATCTAAATGTTGAAACCAAACCTTCAGTCTCTAATCTATATTCAAAAATAACCGATTCAGTTAATAAAGAGAGTTAATATGTTTAATCAAAAAGTCATTATTTCAATAATATCATTATTTTTCTTAGCATCCTGTGAAACAGCTACACAAGATGCAGTTAAAGGTGCTGCTGGAAAAGCAAGTGCTACTGCAAAAGCAGGAAGTGCATCAATATTTGGATCAGCTAAACAAACACCGGCTGACAAACTAATCGCCGTTGGTGATAGAGTATTATTTGATTATGATTCATCTGAATTATCATCAGAAGCAAAACTAACTTTAGACAAGCAATCAAGATTTTTAAGAGTTAATTCAGATTTGACTTTTACTATTGAAGGTCACTGTGATGAAAGAGGTACAAGAGAGTACAACTTAGCATTAGGTGAAAAGAGAGCCACAGCAGTAAGAGATTACTTAGTTATTGAAGGGATAAGCCCAGATAGAATTAGAGTTATTTCTTATGGTAAGGAAAAACCAGCAGTTGTTGGTGCAAATGATATGGCTTGGTCTAAAAATAGAAGAGCAGTAACTACTATAGATTAATAA
>SGYL01000013.1 GCA_004213885.1 Alphaproteobacteria bacterium | reverse complement strand
AAGTCGCCTGAAGTGGACCATGTACAATCAAGCCAGGGTAATTCTCTTCATTAACTGTGTAAGGATGATCATAATGAATTCTATGCCCTACAAATCCAATTGCAGAATATCTAAATAGTATAGTTGGATGCATAAATATTTTTTCACTTAAATCTGCTCTCTCAGGTATTTCTTTCGAATAACCTGATCCACCTCCAGACTTTGAAATATCTCTATAAACAATATTATGTTTTTCATTAATGGTTACTTTATCATTGACTAAGAAATTGTATTCTGCTGTTACAAAACACAAAAGACCAGTTCGCCCTTCTTTAACTTGAATATCAGCTACAGTTGATTGTTTAACAACTTTGTTACCTACTCTAATTGGTTTTAATACTTTAATTTCACTTCCTGCCCACATTCTTCTTGGCAATGGAACTGGCGGTAAAAATTCTCCTAATGCTGGGTGTGAATCTACGCCAAGTTCATCATTTTTAACTAAATTCCATCCTAACATCCAATGTAATCCAGAAGTGACTGGCTCTCCATCTTTAGGATTTCCTATATCCATATTAAGCGTTGCTCTATATCTTTGTTCGACTATGGGTGTCACATAATCAGTAACATTATCTATTTTCCCTATCCATTTTCTTAAATGATCAATATCAACTTTTGTAGACATAATAATTAGGCCCTATAATTTTTATTAGTGAATTAGAATGATTCTTATGATTAATTAAATCCCAGATTTTAAATTAGATAAAGTTAAAAATGTAAAAAACAACAAGATTTTAATTTTACTATTTAAAAAAGTATTATTTAATAGAAAATTGATAAAAAAATTGATTTTACCATAAATAATATCTTAAGGAGATTTTTTTGAACGGAGCAGAAACACTGGTAGGAACATTATTAAAAGGTAATGTTAATGTTTGTTTTACTAACCCAGGAACGTCTGAAATGCACTTTGTCGCAGCATTAGATGAATACAAAAAAATGAGAAGTATTTTATGTTTGTTTGAAGGTTGTGCAACTGGTGCTGCTGATGGTTATTTTAGAATGAAAAGAACACCAGCTTCAACTTTATTACATTTAGGGCCAGGATTAGCGAATGGATTATCAAATTTACACAATGCAAAAAAAGCTAATTCTGGAATTGTGAATATTGTAGGTGAACATGCTCTTGATCATATAAATTTAAATGCTCCTTTAACTTCTGACATAGAAGGTATAGCAAGACCTGTTTCGAGTTGGGTTAAAACTAGCAAATCATCAAAGGAAATAGGATTAGATACAGCAGAAGCTATAAAAGTAGCCAATAAAAAACCTGGAGAAATTGCAACACTGATATTACCTGGTGATACTGCTTGGAATGAGGGCTCTAAAATTGAAGAAGTTATATTAGAAAATAATTCAAAAAAAGTTCCAACAGATTTAATTAAAAAAGCAATAGCAGAAATACAAAAAGCAAATAACCCATTACTTCTTGTTGGAGGATCTGCATTAGAAGAAAACAATCTAATTAAAATAGCTCTAATAGCAGAAAAACTTGGATGTGAATTAAAAACAGATTGGTTTAACGCACGACTAGACAAAGGAGCAGGAAGGATAAATTCAATAAGAATCCCCTATGTTGTTGACAAAGCAGTTGATGCCTTAAAAAATTTTGACACTATTATCACTATTGGAGCCAAACAACCTGTTGCTTTTTTTGCTTATCCTAATAAGCCTGGAATTTTGACCCAAGACAAAACAAAATTTTTAGAATTAGCTGAATTATCTGATGACATAACATCTTTAATCAATGAATTTTCAGATCTCGTAAATGTTACTTCTAAAAATCCTAAAACAATATCAGAATCTAATCCTCCCGAAATACCCAAAGGACCTATTAATACAACTTCTCTCGGCATGGCCCTTGGAGCTTTAATACCAGAGAACGCAATTATCGTTGATGAGTCAGTAACAACTGGCAGAGAGTTTTTTTATCAAACTTCAGGATCTCATCCTCACACATGGTTAAATAATTGTGGAGGATCTATTGGATTTGGTATGCCTGTAGCAATTGGCGCAGCAATAGCTTGTCCAAATCAGAAAATCATTTCTCTTGAAGGTGATGGTAGCGCTATGTATACCGTCCAATCTTTATGGACAATGGCAAGAGAGAATTTAGATATTGTTATTTTAATTTTTGCCAACCAAAGTTACAAAATTTTGCAAGGAGAATTAAAAAATGTTGGTGTAACAAATCCAGGAAAATCTGCGATTGAAATGTTGTCACTTAAAAATCCAGAATTAGATTGGGTTTCAATTTCTAAAGGAATGGGTGTAGATGCAGTTAAAGTAGATAATATAGAAGATCTGGTTAAATGTTTTAAACACGGAATAAAAGAAAATGGTCCATTTTTAATTGAGGTTTTAATCTAGTAAATAAATTATTAATATGAACGAATTCATAAATTTAAATAAATGCCTGTTTTAAAATTATATAAAGATAAAAATATAGATTGTAAGATAGATCTAGTTTTAATTGAGGATTATCTTATCAAAATAATGAATGCAGAATTAAACGCTAAGTTTGAAAATTGTCAAATAATTTGGATAACAACAGAAATATTCAAATCTGAGTACAAGATTTATGGTGAATTACTTTTACGAAAAAATGAGAACCGTACAAACTTAATTAAAAATAATTTTTTAAACAAAATTGGTAAAAAATTATCAAAAAGTTTTTCAACAAATATTAGGTTAAGATCTTTTTCAATCAAAGATGAATTAATTAATGCTGCACAGATTAAATTAGGGGAAGATGATGACAGATAAAAACATTGTACTTTGCGAAAAAGATAGTAGAGGAATTGCAAATGTTTATTTAAACAGACCTCATAAAAATAATGCTTACAATGGGGAAATGATTAAGAGATTACTAGAAGTTTTTGAAGGACTAAGTTCTGACAAAACTCTAAAAGCTGTAGTAATAAGAGGTAATGGAAAGCATTTTCAAGCTGGAGCAGATTTAGAATGGTTAAAGGAAATAGGAAAATTAACAAAAGATGAAAATTTTATAGTCTCTAAAAAAACAGCTTTGGCGATAAAAGGTCTAACAGAGTTTCCTCGACCTGTAATTTCAATAGTTCATGGCGGTTGCTTTGGTGGTGGAACAGGAATTGTAGCTGCATCTGATATTGTAATAGCAGAGACAAATTCAATTTTTTCAATATCGGAAACTCGTTGGGGTGTGATGGCAGGCATAATAATACCTCAACTTAATAAATCAATTGGAGTCAGAAATGTTAGAAGATATGCAATTTCTTCTGAGAGATTTAATGCAGATGAAGCCAAAAGAATTGGTTTAGTTCATGAAGTTTTAGATCAACAATTTATTGATAAGAAGTTAGAATCTATTTTAGATCACATTTTACTATGTGGCCCTGAGGCAATTTACCAAACGAAAATGAGAGCCTTAAAAGATGCAAATTTAATTTTGAATGATAAGGAATTTAATGAATTAGTGGAAGAACATTCACTAAAAAGAATGAGCGATGAGGCTTTTGAAGGTCTAAATAGTTTTTCTGAAAAAAGATCTCCTTCTTGGTACCCAAAAATAAAGGATAATTGATATGTCTTCATTAGTTATAAATTCAAAAATCTGGGGCGAAATGTTTGGTACTAGAGAAATGTCAGACATTTTTTCAGATAAAAAAACTATACAATATTACCTCGAAGTTGAAGCTGCACTCGCTCGAGTTCAATCAAGATTAGGAATAATTCCTAAAACTTGTGGTTTAGAAATTTCAAAGGTTGCCAAAACAGATTGGATTGACTGGAAATTATTAAAAAAAAGAACCTCCATTGTAGGTTATCCAATTTTACCATTAGTTGAACAATTAAGCTTAAAAGTGAAAAAAAACCTTGGGCAGTACTGTCATTGGGGAGCAACAACACAAGACATAATGGACACAGCTGATGTTTTACAAATTAGAGATGCTTTATCAATCTTATTATCTGATTTAGTTGGAATTAAAAAAGCTTTAAAAAAACTTGTAAAAAAGTACATCAACACACCAATGTCTGGAAGAACTCATTTACAGCATGCTTCACCTACTTCTTTTGGCTATAAATGTAGCACATGGTTATCTGGTATTGAAAGGCATATTGATAGAATTAAAGAAATAAAAGAGAGATTATTTTACGTTTCTTTTTTTGGAGCTGCAGGAACTCTTGCCTCTTTAGGAGAGAAAAATGGGCTAATGACAAAAAACGGACTTGCTAAAGAATTAAAATTAAAATCTCCAGATGTGAGTTGGCATTCGATTAGAGATAATTTTTGTGAGTTATCATCTTGGATTTCTCTAGTTGGTGCATCATTAGGTAAAATTGCTTATGATGTTATGCTAATGATGCAAACCGAAGTACAAGAGGTTAATGAGCCTTTTATTCACGGCAGGGGTTCATCTTCTACTATGCCACAAAAAAGAAATCCAATTTCGTCTGAAGTGATTCTAGCTTGTTCTAAACTTTTAAGAGAACATCACTCTGCTATGCTTGATAGTATGGTATTAGATCACGAAAGAGCAACTGGTCAATGGCATTTGGAGTGGTATACATTACCTAAAATGTTTATAATTGCTTCTTCTTCATTTCGATGCTCAAGAGAATTACTAGAAGGAATTCAAGTTGATCAAAATAAGATGATAAATAATTTAAATCAAACTAACGGATTAATTTTAGCCGAATCTGTAATGATGACAATTGCGCCAAAACTTGGAAGACAAATAGCTCATGATCTCGTATATGATTGCTGTAGAAAATCAATAACTGATAAAATAAGTTTATTTGAAGCACTAATGATGGATAAAAATATATCTAAAAATTTCAGAAAAGAAGAAATAGAATTTTGTTTAAATCCTAAAAATTATCTAGGTGCGGCACCAAGAATGGCAGAGCAACTTTTAAAAAATATCAAATGAAAAACTCTTTAAGCAAAAATGATTTTTATAATTTTTTAAGTGAGAATTTTCCTCAAGTCTCAAATCTTTTTGAAATTAGAAATTTAACTCCAGGAAATGTTTCCTTAGAAATGAGTATCAATCATGAACATTTAAGGCCAGGTAATACTATATCTGGACCTACAATGTTTCTCTTAGCAGATGTAAGTTTTTATTTATCAATTTTGTCTAAAATAGGACCTGAGAGCTTAGCAGTTACAACTAATTGTTCTATTGATTTTTTAAGAAAACCATCTGAAAAAAATTTATATAGTGAAAATAGAATTTTAAAAATTGGCAAATCTTTATGTGTGGGTGATGTCTTAATATATTCAGTTGATTTAAAAGATCCTGTAGCTCATGCATCATTAACCTATTCTATTCCTCCCAAAAAATCTTTTTAAAAAACAAAAATTCTGTTACGTTTTATTAAATTAAATATTGGAGATTTAGATGAGTTTTGTGGATACAGAAACAAATGGTCAGATTTTTACAATCAGATTAAATAGACCTGAAAGATTAAATGCACTTAGCACTGTTATTAGAGAAGGAATGGCTGAAGCTTTTACTAAGTTTCATAATGATAATAATTTAGAAGTTGCTATTTTAACCGGTACTGGAAGAGGTTTTTGCGCTGGCGAAGACATGAAAGAATCATTAGATAGAGGGATAGCTGGATCTCCAAAAGAAATGGTTCAAAAAGATTTAACCAACCCTTTTCAAGATGGGATTTTACAAAAACCTGTAATAGCCGCAGTAAATGGTTTTGCAATGGGAGGAGGGTTCATGCTTGTTGAAAGATGCGACTTAAGAATTGCTGTGAAAGAAGCTATTTTTGAAATGTCTGAAGCTAAGAGGTGGTTGTTAGGAGGATATAATCATGGTCACTATGGAAACTTACCTCACCCTGTAGCTACTGAAATGGCTTTTGGTTATAGAATAAATGCAGAGAGAATGTATCAAGTTGGTTTTGTTAATAGACTTGTTGACCAAGAAAATTTAATGGAAGAAGCTCACTCAATGGCGAAACATCTACTTTCACTTCCCCCAGCATCAAGGGTTAATACTTTATACATGATGAAGCATATGGCGCCTAAATTACCATCAAACATAACAAATTTAGCAGAAAAACTTCACCTTCATGGCGATACCGAGGATCGTATGGAAAGCAGAAGAGCTTTTGCTGAAAAAAGAGAACCAAATTATAAAGGATGGTTAAACCCAGATGATAGATACAATATGCCAAAGTTAGAAGAAGAGTAGAAAAGGTTTTAAGATGAATGAGATTAAAGGGGCTTTGTCAGGATTAAAAATAGTGGCTTGCTCTACAGCCCAAGCAGGAACAGTGCCTTATATGCTCATGGCAGATTTAGGTGCAGATGTAATAAAAATTGAAACACCGGGTAAAGGTGACAATAATCGTAAATCTGGTTATCTTTTTGGGGAAACTGGTTCTTTTTTTGAAACTAACAATCGTGGAGTTAAGAGTTTAACTTTAAATCTCAAATCTGAAAAAGGTCAAAAAATCTTACATGAACTTGTTAAAGAAGCTGATATCTTTGGACAAAATTTTAGACCAGGTGTTGCTAAAAAACTTAATTTTGATTATGAAACTTTAGAAAAAATTAATCCTAAAATCATTTATGCGTCAGTTTCAGCCTATGGACCAGACGCACCAGATGGTCATTTGCCAGGTACTGATGCTGTTGGTCAAGCACTAAGTGGAGTTGCTGAAGCTTATTCTATACCAGGAAATAATTTAAGGACTGGAGTTGCATCCGTAGCTGATGAAACTTGTGCTATTTTAACTTTTGGAGGAATACTTGCTGCATATATTAATGCTCAAAAAACAGGTAAAGGGCAAAAACTAGAAACTTCACTTGTTGGTAGCGCATTCAGGTTACTTGGATGGACTATGACAACCGCCATGTGGAGTAATAAACCTCCAATTACTGGTGCAAGGATAAACGGAACAAGAGAACGTGCTGGTATTGCTGCTTGCTTTAATGACAAAAATGGAAAACCTTTTGCTCTTCAGCTAGAACCTAATAGCTGGTTAGATGCAATGAAAGTCTTGGGCTTTAAAGAAGCTTTAGAAGCAGAAGGACTATTAGACTTAGGCTTAGCATTTGAATCAGAGAAAAAGAAAGCAGAAATTTTAAATAAACTAGCTGAACTCTTTTCAACTAACGAAAGAGATCACTGGATTTCAATATTAAGAAAAGCTGATAAAATTTCAACCCATGTAAATACAATGTTGGAAGCTTCATCTGATCCAAACATAGTAAACAATAATTATGTAACTGAGGTTTGGTATCCTGAATTAAATAAAAATTTAAAAGTACATGGAACCCCATGGAAGTTTTCTAAAACTCCAGCAAATATTAAAAGAGCCCCTAAACTTGGTGAACACAACTCAGAAATTCTTGAAAAGTTAGGATACACAACTGATGAAATTGAAAATTTAACAAAAGAAAATATTATTTAGTTTCTTCAAGCTCTTTAATAAACTTTTTAAAATTAGCTACATAGTGCTTAGATGATCGTGTCATATCTTTTATCATTTCTGGGCTCAACTCTCTTACCGCTTTAGCTGGAGATCCTATAATTAACATTCCATCAGGAAACTCCTTATTTTCAGTCACTAAAGCTCCTGCACCAACAAGACAGTTATTTCCAATTTTTGCGTTATTAAGAATAGTAGCTCCCATTCCAACAAGTGAATTATTTCCAATAGTGCAACCATGTATTATTGCATTGTGGCCAATAGTACAATTATCACCAATTGTGACAGGAGTATTTGGATCAACATGAATAATTGTATTTTCTTGAATGTTTGTTTCATTACCTATTTTTATAATATCATTATCACCTCTCAAAACTGAACCAAACCAAATTCCAACATCCTGACCTAGAATAACATTACCTATGACATGAGCATCTGGTGCTACCCAATATGAACCTTCAGATGGTAGTTGAGGATTTTTATCTCCTAAATTATAAATTGGCATTTTTTCTCCCTGATAATTATTTTTAATACTAATGATTAATTCGATCAACAAGGATAATTATTGTCAAGTAAAGAAAATATTTTACGCTACAATTGAATTGTTTTTTATATATATCCAAATATGCTTTTTTTCTAATTATTATTAAAATAATTTAAAATGGTAATCCGACGTAATTTTCGGCAAATGATTTTTGAGCGACTTCTGAATTTTCTAAATATTCAATTTCAGTCTCTTGCATTTTTTGGTCAAAATCAGACTGATTGGGAAATTTATGAAAAGTTACTGTCATCCACCAACTAAATCTAATGGCTTTCCAAACTCTATTTAATGCTCGTTTTGAATATTTAGATAATACCGTTTTATTTTTTTCTTGGTAATATTCTTCTAAGGTCTCAACTAAATAGTTTACATCTGAAAAAGCTAAATTTAACCCCTTTGCACCTGTAGGTGGAACTATATGAGCAGCATCTCCAACTAAAAATAGATTTCCATAACTCATTGGTTCAACCACAAATGATCTTAGAGGAGCTAGTGACTTCTCTATAGATGGACCTGTTACGAGATTTCCTAAAGATTCTTCTGGTAATCTTTTTTTTATTTCATTCCAAAAACGATCATCACTCCATTCAGTAGTTTTTTCTTCAATTGAAGTTTGGATATAATATCTACTTAAATTTTCATTCCGCATAGAAGCCAGAGCAAAACCTGTTTTATGGTTTGCATAAATTAATTCTTCGCTAATTGGAGGTGTTTCAGATAAGATTCCCAACCATGCAAAAGGGTAGACTCTCTCAAAGGTTTTAATTTTTTCTTTAGGAATTGTATTTCTTGAAACACCATGAAATCCATCACAACCTATTATAAAATCCGCATTAATTTTTGTTTCTTTATCAACGATCTTGCATGTAACGTATGGGCTACTTGTTTCAATTTCATGAATTTTTACATCTTTAACTGAATTAAAAACTTTACCATTATTTTTTTCTCTTAGCTCATATAGATCTTTTGTCACTTCTGTTTGACCATAAACAGTAACTTTTTGATTAATCAATTTGTTAAAATCCATTCTAAATCCACGATTTTTTAAAGACAAAAAAATGCCATCATGAGAAAAACCTTCTTCCTTTATCCTTTTGAAAATTCCTGCCTTTTTTAGTAATTTTATGGTTCCTTCTTCTAAAACACCTGCTCTTATTCTGGATAACACATGTTCTTTGGTGTGTTTTTCCAAAACTAAACAATCAATATTAATATCACTTAAAAGTTGCGACAATAGTAATCCTGAAGGCCCTCCTCCAATGATAAGAACTTGAGTTCTCATAAAAATATCCAGTGAATCTTATTTTTTAATAACAAAAACATATATAAGAATTATAATAAATGAATGTTTTATTAAAAATCAAATTGAATTAAAAAATTAATTTTAAATTGTTGTTACGTCTTTTAATAAAAAGCCCATAACATTATTAGAGTAATACTTGGGAAAGAAAATAATAATATTATTCTGATTATATCACTTAACAAAAAGGGTATAACGCCTTTAAAAGTATCAATTATAGGTACATCCTTAGCCATTTTATTAATTATAAATACATTTAGTCCAACAGGTGGAGTTATTAAACCAACTTCAACAACAACTAGAGTTAATATTCCAAACCAAATTGCTGTTTCTTCTGGAGAAAATCCAAAATCAAGTGACATCACTAAAGGAAAAAAAACAGGGATTGTTAACAATATCATTGCTAAGCTATCCATTAAACATCCTAAGAACAGATATAAAATCATAATACATGCAACAACTATTAAAGGTTCTAAATTATTTTCCTTAGAAAATTCAGTTAATAAATTTGGAAGCTGAGTTAAAGCAATAAAAGAATTAAAAAATTCCGCACCTAATAAAACAAAAAATATCATTCCAGTTGTAACCGCTGTGCTTTCAATAACCTCAATAAATGACTTTATGTTAAATGATTTATTTGTGATAGCTATAATACCAGTTCCTGCAGCACCAATTGCAGCACCTTCAGTAGGTGTAAAAAAACCTAGATAAATTCCACCAATCATGACAACAAAGATCAAGATTATATGCCAAATATTTTTAAATAAATACATACGTTCTTTCCAAGGAACTCTATCTTTAATTGGTCCAGAATCTTGGTTTAATCGGACATATAGACTAATTGCAACTATATAACCTATGGCAGCAAGTAAACCAGGTATGAAAGCGCATAAAAACATTTTAGCTATGTTTTGTTCGGTCAGAATAGAATAAATTATTAATATAACTGAAGGGGGAATTAAAATGCCTAGAGTTCCTCCTGCAGCTAATGCACCAGTACTTAATGCTCCTGAATACCCTAATCTTCTTAACTCTGGCAAGGCTACTTTCCCCATAGTTGCTGCAGTCGCTAACGATGATCCACAAATTGCGCCAAACCCAGCACATGCTCCAACGGCAGCCATAGCAACTCCACCTTTTTTATGACCTAAACATGCACCAGCAAACTTAAACAATGCTTCACTCATGCCAGCTTTAGATGCGAAATTACCCATAAGTAAAAAAAGTGGAATAACTGAAAGAGAGTAATTTGAAAATAAATGCCATGCACTTGTTTTAGCTAGAGACATAATAGGAAGCCATCCTGTAATTAAAATTGTACCGGTACATCCAACTAACAACATGGCTAAACCAATAGGAACTCTGAATGCTAAAAGTGAAAACAGAATTGGGAAAGCTAGAATGCCAAGAATATATTTGTCCATGATTAACTTCTCGATAGAACTAATTCACGATAAAATGTGTATAAACAACATATAGATAGCAGTCCAAATGAAAATGTCACTGGCAAAAAGGGTATCCAAATTGGAAATTGTAGTAACATAGTTTCTTCTTGATAATTATACATGTCTTTTGCTCCGAAAAACATCCTCCAAGTAAAAAATAAGGCTATAAGTCCATAAAAAACTGAGCTAACACAATCTAAAAAAGCAATCTTTTTGAAATTTAATTTTGCAGTTATGAAATCTACAATAACATTACCTTTTTTTAAATGGCACAAAGGTAAAAAGGAAGAGATAGCAATTGCACTACCAATTTCAACCAATTCAAAATCACCCACTAGAGGATTTAAGAATATAATTCTACTTAATATTGAAACAAAGTTAATTAAAATAACAATGACAAGAATTATACCTCCTAAAATAGCTAAAATATAAGCTAAGTCATATAAAAAACGACCAAATTTATCATTTGGTCGTTCTGTAAGTTCATCAATAGGATTGGTTGATGAACTCATTTAATTATAATGATTTTTCATATTTTGAAATTAAGCTTTTTGCTGTATCTAAAAGTTTTTGAGCGTCTAAACCTTTTTTATTAGTACTCTTAATCCAATCTTCAGTTACTTTTTTTCCTGCAGCTTTCATTTTGGCTAGTTCTTCGCCTTGCAAAGTAAAAAACTGTCCACCAGCATTTACAGCTAATTTTCTTGCAGGAACTTCAAAGCCGTCCCAAAGTTTACCTGCCTCTTTTGCTAAAGATAAGCCTGAATTATTATCAATAACTTTTTTTTGCGATGGTGATAAACTCTCATACTTTGCTTTATTCATTATGAATAAAAAAGGTGTTGTATATAGACCTCTATTACCTGCAACATTAGTATGTGCTTTTGTTAATTCTTGCAATTTAAATGAAGGCATAATTTCCCAAGGCACAACCATTCCATCAATTACTCCTTTTGACAATGACGGGGCAACTTTTGGAACTGGCATCCCGACTGGAGTGGCACCCATACTTTTAAGCATAGTTGTAATTACTCTTGTAGGACCTCTCATCTTCATCCTTTGAAAATCACCAATAGACTTAATCAGCTTATTTTTTGTATGTATCATACCAGGAGCGTGCACATGAACTGTTAAGATTTTATAATCTTTTAGATCTTCTGCTCCTATGGTTTCTACATACTCCTGAACCGCTTGTGATGTTATTACTGATTTTGTTGGCAAAAATGGTAATTCAAAAGCTTCAAGTCTTGGAAATCTTCCTGGTGTATAACCCGCAACTGTCCAAACTATGTCTACTACCCCTTCTCTGACTTGATCAACTAGCTGGGGTGGCTTTCCTCCAAGTTGCATAGAATAATACATCTCGGTTATAATTTCACCATTTGATTCTTTTTTAACTTTTTCTGCCCACGGCAAAACAAATTTTGCATTAGAGTTAGCTGGTGCAGGAACAAATGTATGAAATTTCAAAGTTACCTTATCAGCTAGTGCAGAAAATGAAAAAAAGGTTAATGATAAAATAATCATTTTTATAAGCATTTTCATTGTTTCCTCCTAAATTAAGAAAATTAAATCACAAAAAAAAATAAGTTACTAATATAAATTTAAAAAATTGATTTTAAGAAATCGATTGATAAAATTTAATTAGGTAATTTATATGGCAATAAAAGCTCTTTCATATTTAGGTGTTACATCAGAAAAAATCCAAGATTGGTCAGATTATGCAACAAAAAATCTTGGCATGCAGGAAATTGATAAAACAAAAAACTCTTTAATGCTAAGAATGGATGATCAAAAACAAAGGTTTTCCATTTCAAATGATGGTGGTGAGGGTTTATCATTTTTAGGGTGGGAAGTAGAAAACAAAAGTGACTTAGATAATTTTGCATCAATATTAGATCAAAATAATGTAAAAGTCTTTAGAGGACAAAAGTTTCTTTGTGATAAAAGATTCGTTGAAGATTTACTTTATTTTAAAGATCCTGCTGGAAATCAAATTGAATTAATATTTAATCCATTTAAAACTGATGAAGAGTTTAAACCTGGAAGAGCAATATCTGGCTTCAAAACTGGAATTTGTGGTTTAGGTCACGCCGTATTGCATACTGACAATATAGAACCACTCGTAAAATTTTATCGGGATTTATTGGGTTTTAAAGTGAGTGATTTTAGTTTTGAACCTATTAGACTTCACTTTTTTCATGTCAATGAAAGACATCATAGTTTTGCGCTTGTTGAAACAGGTAAAGTTGGTTTTCATCATTTTATGGTAGAATACAATAATTTGGATGATGTTGGACAGGGCTATGATCTTCTTCAATTTGAAGACAATAAAATTGCATATACCATGGGTAGACACACTAATGACTACATGACATCATTTTATTCATATTCACCTTCAGGATTTTTTGTAGAAAATGGTTGGGGAGGAAGACTCATAGATCCAAACACGTGGAAACCAGAATTGACTAATGTTGGACCTAGTTTTTGGGGACATGAAAGACTTCATCTTCCAAAAGACCAAAGACTAAAATTTAGAGATAAAAGGATGGAAATAGCAGCTAATGGAATTCAAGCGCCTTTAATAATTGATTGTCCATGGCTTTATCAAAATCAATCCAAAAAAGATGCATAATACTAAATGTAATGTTTTAATTGTTGGTTTTGGTCCGACTGGATCAGTGCTTGCTAATTTATTGTCAAAGTACAATATCACTATCCATATTTTAGAAAAAGAAAACGAAATTTATAATTTACCTAGAGCTGTTCATTTTGATGATGAAATTATGAGAACATTTAAGAGTATCGGTATTTTTAAAAAATTTTTAAAAAAAACTATTATCAATAAGGGAACAAAATTTGTTGATGAATATGATAATATAATTTTAGATTGGCCAAGACCGAAAAAAATTACAGAAAATGGTTTTTACCCAAGTTATAGATTTCATCAGCCAGATCTTGAAAAAATTTTAAGAAAAAACTTAATTGAAAATAAAAAAGTTAAAATTAGTTATAATTCTGAGTTGTTAGAAATATCAGAAAAAGGTAATTTTATTTCTGCAAAATATTTAGATAAAGTCAGTAATTCTTTTCAAATCATTAATGCAGATTATGTTGTAGGATGTGATGGAGCTAACTCTTTGGTTAAAGAATATATTAGTCAAGAGGTAATAGATTTTGGTTTTCAAGAAAAATGGGCAGTTATTGATTTAATTATGAAACAAAATAAAAATAACTTACCTGACAGAACTATACAATATTGCAGTAAAAAAACTCCTGCAACTTACTGTAGAAATGTTGGCAGAAGAAGAAGATGGGAATTTTCTTTAGATAAAAATTCATTAGATAAAGAAATTTTAAATGATGATAAAATTTGGCATTTTTTATCTAAATGGATTACTCCAGAAGATGCAACCATAGAAAGAAAAACAATTTATACTTTTAAGTCTTTGATTGCAAAAAAATGGAGAAAAGGAAGAGTATTCATTGCTGGAGATGCTGCTCATTTGTCACCTCCATTTATGGGTCAAGGAATGTGTTCTGGAATTAGAGACGTGTCAAATCTATTTTGGAAAATAGCTTATTGCTGTAATTTTGGGCATAAAGAAAAGCTTCTAAACACTTATCAGAGTGAGAGATTAAAAAATGTAAAAGAATATATCATAACCACAATTAATATGGGAAGATTGTTAAATTCAATTGGTGACACAAATGTTTCTAATACGGTAAAAGAAGAAAAAGATGGATCTAAAAAAATGACTTCTATAAAACCACCTCTAGGTCCTGGATTAGGAAATAATAAAGATAAATTGAGAGGAAAAGTTTTTCCCTATATAAATTTACAAAATTCAAACGTTTCAAATTTTGACACGCAATTTGAAACAGAGTTAGTTTTACTTTCAAAACAAAACGTAGATAATAAAAAAATTAAGCATATAAATGTGAACAAATATGAAGAAGTAATGAAAGTTTTCAACAGACTAAATATTAGTGCTTTGATTTTAAGACCTGATAGATTTATTTTAAGTTCATTAAATGATAATTCAAAAATAAATGATTTTATCGAGAAATCGACATTGCAATTTGGTTCAAAATTATGAAATTAAGTGCATTACAAGCAGGTTTTAATTTAGATCATATTGCTTTTGAAAGTCCTACTCCAAATGAGTTGTCAAAATTTTATAAAAATTTCATTATGATGGAACATGTTGAGAAAAAAAATCAGGAAATAATTTGCGAAGGACAAAATAGAAAAGTCATATTAATCAAAGGAAAAAAAAAAAAGCTTTCTTATGCAGGTTTTTCGTGCAGAAATAGAAAAAATCTTGAACAATTTAAAAACTTTATAATTGCAAATAAAGTCCCATTTTCAAAATTTGTAAATAGTCACCTAGAAAAAGGGGCTTTCTCAATAATTGACCCTGATAAAAATATAATATCCTTCGGAATTCGAAAAAAAACAAAAATTGCATTTAAAAATAAATTTTGTATGCCTTTACAACATTTAACTTTTTCTAGTAGAGATGTTGAACAATTTGAGCATTTTTATTGTAACATGTTAGGTTTTAAAACTACAGATAGAGTTATTCATAAGAATAGAAGTTTAGCTACAATTTTTTTAACTTCAAATCACGAACACCACACTATAGCATGTTTTAAATCTAATAAAATTGGTATTGATCACTATTCATATGAAGTTAGTCAATGGGAAAATATCAAAATTTTGTGTGATTATTTTTCACAACAAAATATTAAAATAATATGGGGACCCGGAAGGCATGGTCCTGGAAATAATTTGTTTATATTTATTGAAGATTTGGACAAAAATTGGTTAGAATTTTCTGCAGAATTAGAAATAATTCATGATAGAAAAGTAAATGAATGGCCACAATCTGAAAAAACTTTAAATTTATGGGGCAAAGGAATATTAAGGTCTTAATGTGAAGTTAAATACATTTTTAAACAATAATTTAGGAGAATTTTTTGCAACTTTCTTTAATGATCCAGATTTTTCCTTATTACACTAAATTTCTTTATTACAAAAATCACCAAATAACATTGCTTTGAATTTTGGTCCTTTCTCAAAAAAGTTTCCCCTATTAACCACCCATTTTACATGGTCTTTATAATTTGGATCTGAATTAATTTTTATTCCCCATAGACCTTCAGCCTCATTAGGAATTGCAGAATATCTTACATCAATTATTAAATCTTTGTCTTTGTCATACGCAAGGTACTCTTGTGAAAACCAGCTAAACCTTAAAATATCATTGAATTGCTTACTATCTTTATTTAAATTTTTATAATGAATATTAGTATCAAATTTTTCAATAGTTTCTCCAAAGCAAAACTTTGTCTTTCCAATCAGATTTACAGAATCTACATAATATTTACCCTCATATAAATATACTATTTTCCACAAAAAAAGATTTCCCAAACTCGGTTTAACAGTAATTTTTTTAAAGTCGTGATTTCTGTATTTAGCAAGATTTTTTGCTTCTTTTAAGGCTACTGAACTTTGAAAAAACCCAAATCCCAAATACAAAAAGATCCAAATAAAGCCGATTATATTTAAGAACTTTTTTTTCAAAATAACAGCTAAAATCATTAAAATTAATATCGGTACAGTCAAAAGAGGATCAATTATTGAAATACTATTCCAAGCAAATCGATAATCTGAAAATGGCCAAAATAATTGAGTTCCATAACTCGTGCATGCATCTAGTAAAGCATGAGTAGAATATCCAACAAAAGCAAAAATGTAGTTTTCAAAAAAAGTTACATATTTTTTAACAAAATTATAAGTAAATAAAGTAACAATTAGTGCTCCAAAAGGTATAAATATAAAAGAATGAGTGAATTGTCTGTGATATTCTAAGCTTAGCAATGGATCATAAGAAGATTTAATAAATACATCAAGATCTGGAGCTAACCCACTTATAATTCCAATGGCTGTCGCAACAGTTAATTTTTTTTTAGATGAAAAAAACTGTGAGAATACTCCACCAAAAGTACCTTGAGATATTGGATCCATACAATTATATTTTTGTTATTAAATTATTGACGATATCTATTCTTATACACTACCTTATATAAAGGTACAGTAGTAAAATGTCTAAAATTTCTTATGATGCAATTATAATTGGAGCAGGCTTTTCAGGTTTATATCAACTTTATAAGTTGAGAGATAAATTGAAACTAAACTGTAGAGTATTAGAAAAAGGTTCTGGCATAGGTGGAACATGGTACTGGAACAGATACCCAGGTGCTAGATGTGACACTGAAAGCCACGCTTATACCTATTTTTTTTCTGAAGAAATTTTCAAGGAATGGGAATGGAGCGAACGCTATCCAGGCCATGCAGAAATTCGTAAATATTTAAACTACGTTTCCAACAAATATTCATTAAAAGATGATATTCAGCTTGATACTGAAGTCATTTCAGCGACATTTGACGAAGAAAATAATTCATGGATTTTAAAAACAAAGAATGATGAAATATTTAAATGTAAATTTTTAATAACGGCAGTTGGATGTATTTCAACAACAAACATTCCAAACATAAAAGGTTTAAATAAGTTTAATGGGGATTATTACCATACCGGGAATTGGCCTAAAAACGATGTAGATTTTTCTGGCAAACGAGTTGGTCAAATCGGTACTGGGTCAACTGGAATTCAAGCTGCACCTGTAATTGCTGAAAAGGCAAAACACCTTACAGTTTTTCAAAGAACTCCTAACTTTAGTGTGCCAGCAAGAAATAAACCGCTTTCAAAAGAATTCAAAGAGTATGTTAAAAATAATTATGATGAACTAAAATCAATTGTAAAAGAAACACCTAATGGACATGCTTTTCGTATTAGTGAAAAACTTACTTATGATGTTGATCAAAAAGAAAGAGAAAAAAAATACGAAGAATACTGGGAAAAAGGTGGGCTTCAATTTAGAGGAGTTTTTAAAGATATAATTACAGACCAAAAAGCAAATGATTCTGCATCATTTTTTTTAAAGAAAAAAATTAGCCAGGTCGTAAAAAATAAAGAGTTTGCAAAAATATTAACAAACTTTGATCACCCATATGGATGCAAAAGACCTCCTATAGATACCAATTATTTTGAAACTTATAATAAAGATAATGTTCATCTAGTTGACATTAAAAATGATCCTATAATTGAAATAGATGAAAAAGGCATTAAAACAAAAAATAATTATTTTAAATTAGATACAATTGTTTTTGCAACTGGTTATGATGCAATGACAGGTACACTAATAAATTTAAATATAACTGGCGAGAATAATTTAAATTTAAAGGATTATTGGAATGAAGGTCCAAAAACTTACCTTGGATTACAGATACCAGGCTTCCCAAACATGTTTACGATTACTGGACCAGGAAGTCCTTCGGTATTAACAAATATGCCAACTGCAATTGAACAACATGTTGAATGGGTAACAGATTGTATATCATACATGATTGAAAATAAGTTCAATAAAGTCTCTACTTCTGAAAAAAATTCACTTAAATGGGGAAAGCAAGTTAAAGAAGCTGCAGATAAAACATTACTTCCTACTGTTAAACATTCATGGTATTTGGGAGCGAATATTCCAAATAAGCCTCGAGTGTTTATGCCTTATGCTGGTGGACTACCTACTTATACAAAAATTTGTGAAAATGTAAAAAATAATAATTACGAGGGATTTGCTTTTAGTTAATCTAATCATTCGCTATATTATTGATTTCAGAAATTTTTTTCCTGAGGTTTGATATTCTATTTGACAATTCACCATCAAGCTTTGAATCCCCTTTTAAAGATGATAATAATTCAGATACTTCATTTGCAAGTTGATTAATTTTTTTATTAGCATCCATTAACCGAATTTGAGTCTTCCTAATCAGTGCATTTAAAACTACATCATTATTCTTTAACTTCACAAAATAATCTTTTGGAATAATATTAGCTACAACTTTTTGAGTATCTGCTCTTGCTGTAACTGTTCTTTTAGTACCTAAAAGCAAAGAACTTTCCCCGAAAACTTCTCCCTTTCCTAATGTATTTAGTTTAAACTGGTCTTGCGTTTCTATATTTACATATCCTTCTAAAATTAAATAAGCTTCTTCTGGGATACTACCAATTTCATAAATTAGTTCACCAGGGTTCCAGATAATTGAATCGTTATTTCGTTGCATAAATTTTTTTGACTATCCTAATGGAGGCATCCAAAAAACATACCCCCAAAAAACAATATAACAGAAAAAAAGAAAATAAGCGAAAAGGCCCATTGGCTTATTATTTTTCGTTCTCTCGTTTTCTTCTAAAGTTTCCTTTATATAGGATTGATAATGTCGAATAATCAAATTTGATCTAGGCATAATTAAATTATAACTTAAAATTCAAAAAAAATCGTCTCTTTTTTCCCTTGAAGATGAATATCAAAAACAAAATTTTTTTTATCCTCTGTGTAAGGAATTAAAGTTTTTAATCTATCTTGAATATTAAAATTTTTAAACATTAAATCACTTTTAATCTCATTTTCATCAAAATACATTCTAGTAATTAATGGACTATTCATACCTCTAGCTACAATCCAGAATAAAATATATGATGGAAAAATGGTGCCATCTACATTTATTTGATTACCTGGTCTAATTGTTTTGAGTTGATATTCTCCGGTTTTAAAATCAGTAACTCTCCTAGAAAATCCTTGGTAATTAAAATATTTTCCATTTTCATCACACTGCCATGTTTCTATCATCGCATCAATTATTGGTTCATTATTTCCATCATATATTTTACCTTTAATATTTATTTCTTCATTTAAAGATATATCTGTAAAAGGTGTTGATCCTAATTCATCTTTAAAAATGTTTATTCCTGTAATACTTGGTGTACAACCTATATGTAAAAAAGGCCCAGCTGTTTGAGATGGAGTGTCGATAAAATTTTTAACCTTAACCATGAAATTATGAGCCTTCTATTTTATTCTCAAAATATGTTTGATGTTTTCCTCTTAAAATTATATCAAATCTATAACCAAGAATTTTTTCCTCATCTGTTTTTGAAAGATCTAATTTCCCAACAAGTAATTTTCTTGCATTTATATCAGGTATAGAATTTACCATTGGACAAGATTTTATTAATGGATCACCCTCAAAATACATCTGAGTAATTAATCTTTGAAGGAACATTGACCCAAACAAAGAGAAATGGATATGTTTTGGTCTCCATTCAATACCTCTATTTGGATATGGATAGGCCCCAGGTTGAATAGTTTTAAATATATAATAACCATCGGAAGAAGTTATAAACCTTCCACAGCCTCCAAAATTTTCATCTAACTTAATATTGCTAGGATCATTTTGATGCCTATATTTCCCTCCTGCATTAGCTTGCCAAACTTCAATTAAAACATCTTTCAATGGATTTCCATTTTCATCTGTAACAAAACCATGAACAAATATTTCTTGTCCTAGTGCTTTTTCACCATTTTTAGAAAAGTTTAAAATTAAATTATTATCATTTTCATTTAAAATATTTTTGTTAAACAATGGCCCAGTTATTTCAGAATTTGAAAAATTTATTAATAAAGGTTCATTTTCAGGTGATCTAACTATACTTGATTTATAGTCAGGAAATCTTCTAAGAGGTTGATGTTTTTTAATCATATTTATATTAAAACATTATTATGTAACATAAAATTATAATACAAATCACTATTTGTAAAATATTGATTAATACTGAAAACCTATGAAGTTTTTCAAATTTAACTTTAGACAAATTATCACTTTTATTTATTTCGTCTTTCGCTTTATTAATTAATGGAGTGAGATATTGTCTTGAAAAAAGAAACCCAACAAAAATCAAAACAAAACTTGAAATAATAATTAAATCATTTTCTAGAAATGAAACTATTAAACCGATTAAACTAATAATTATGCCAAACAAATAATATTTAGGGAAAAAAGACCTTAAAAATAAGCTAGATTGTTTTTCATTTAAATTTTTAAAAATGCTTGGAGCAACAACTATAGGAAAAAAAACCATAAAACCTAAAATCATTCCAAGAATTAATATAATCAAATTTGTCTCCAAAAAAATACTTTAAATATTTAATATATTATTATTTAATATCTAATATTATGACTAAAAATTATGATGTCCAAGTTTTAATCGATGAATTAAAAATTAAAAATAGAATAAAGGACTTAAGTAGCGAAATAAATCAATTTTATACAAATACAAACAAACTTTTAGTGGTTGGTCTGTTAAGAGGGTCTTTTGTCTTTATAGCTGATTTAGCAAGAGAAATTAAAGTACCAGTAGAAATAGACTTTATGACAGTTTCTAGCTATGGAAACTCTATGGTAAGCTCTCATAATGTTCGCATATTGAGTGATTTAAATACAGACATAAAAAATACTGATGTCCTTCTTGTAGAAGATATTATAGACACTGGCCATACTCTTAACCAAGTAATTAAAATGCTTAATGAAAGAGAACCAAAATCCTTAGAAGTTTGTTGCCTTTTAAATAAATCATCAAGACGAGAAACAGATATAAATGTCAACTGGGTAGGTTTTGACATACCTGATGAGTTTGTAGTTGGCTATGGAATTGATTATGCACAAAATAATAGAAATTTACCTTACATAGGTAAAGTTGTTCAACCAAATTAAATCAAGCTATCGTCAATCCATTTCAAGTATTCCTTATTTCCATCATCAATGGGTATTTTTAAAATACATGGAACTTCATAAGAATGTTTTTCTATTATTAATTTCTTAAGTAAAGGATATTTACTTGAATTAGTTTTTAAAATTAAAAGACTTTCATCGTCATTTTGAAGTTTTTTGTTCCATTTATAAACAGATTTCATTTTAGGGAAAATATTGCCACAAGCTGCAAGATTTTTTTCTACTGCAAAATTTGCTAGATTAAGAGCTTCCTCTTCATTCTTAGTTGTAATGTAGGCAAGGAAAAAATTCGTAGTTATAGACATCTTATTCCCATGGTTTTATAACTACTTTAATTGCACCATCAATTCTTTCCTTTGCATATTTTAAAGCAGTTGGTAATTCATTCATTTTAAATGTGTGCGTGTGAACAAGTTTAGCATTAAATCTTTTTTGTTTCATAAAAGCCATTGCTCTATGCGTTGCACTTTTACCTTCACCTCTTATGCCATACATATAAATATTATTTATTACCATGTGTGGAATATTTACTTTTATTGGATCATGAGGGAAAGCTGCCAAACAAATTTTTCCACCTCTATTAGTCATCATTATTGCATCATCTAAAGCTTTTTCTGTTCCAGCACATTCGACAACATAATCTACACCTAAATCTCCAACTAAAGATTTAACCGAATTAACAATGTCATTTTCTTCTTTTACATTTAAAACAAAATCAGCTCCAAGTTTTTTCCCTATTTCAAGTCTATCATTTCTTGTGCCAATTAATATAACTGGATCTGCACCAAGAGCTTTTGCTACCGCCACTCCTAACAAACCAATAGGACCAGGGCCAATTACAACTAGACTTTCACCTGCTACTAAACCACCTAATTCAGTTAAACCATACATCGTCGTACCTGCAGTTACAACGAGTGTTGCTTCTTCATCCGTCATATCATCAGGTACTTTGATTAGCGTATTGATATGATTAATTGCATACTGTTTAAATCCACCATCAGAAGTGAACCCATTTGCTCTATGACCTTTATTCTTTTTTCCATAATTAAGTCCATAATTATGACATGATGTATACATCCCCATTCTACATCTTTTACATTGTCCACATCCTGAATGTATTTCTACTGTAACCCTATCTCCTATTTGAAACTCATCAACTGAGGGACCAAGTGCAACAACTGTACCCATATATTCATGACCTGGAGTAAACTCTTTATTGAAGGGCTTCTCTCCTTCGATCAAAGCTGGAGGACCATAACTTATAACATCCAAGTCTGTAGCACATATAGCAACTGCATCTATTTTTACCAAAACTTCTGAGTAGCCAGGAGTGGGTATTGCTTTTGTTTTTAATTCCAACTCATTTGGAGTTTTTAAAACCCAAGCTTTCATTTGTTTTGGTAATGAAAATTTTTTTGAAATCTTTATATCATCCATATTATCTAAATATTATATGAGTTTTGAAAACTTAAAAAGTTTTTTATAAAACTAGTGGACACATATAGTGCCCACTATAATTTTTTTTTGGAGGATATCGTTATACTCTAAATTACGACTATTTATTATTTTTGTTTAATAACTCTTTTTGTAAATTTAAAATATTATCAATATGAAATTCTGCTTCATATCTTTGAGCTTCATCAAATTCTTGAATATCACCTCTACACATATCGGTAGAAAATATTTCTTCAGCAACCCTTAACATTTTATAAAACTTAATTGATATATCTATATGCTGATGAGCAAAAGAAATAGCTGGTAAAATTCTATAAAAAAGTTTTCTTGCCTCTTTTTCTTCGTTATTTATCATCAAATTATAAACAGAATTATAAATTGTTTCCATAGTGGACGGTATAAAACCATGAACTCCTCTTCTCATTGCCTCTATAAAACCAGTTGCAGCCCATCCTCCAGTAAGATGTAATTTATTTTTTGTTAAATTTATAATGTTTGAATATTTTTTTCCTGAGTTTACAACTTCTACTTTTAAAGATTTAAAATTTGAAACCTCATTGATAAGATTTTGAATTATTGGATCTGAAAGACCATATCCATCCCAAGACAAATCTTGTATCATCAAATGAGATGGTCCAATTTCATTTATTTTTTTGTAAAAGGCTATCAAATCACTTTCATCTAAATTGAGTGGAGCTTGAATTAAAACCCATTTAATTTTTTTTTGTTTCGCAAGATCAACTAAAGAATAAATTTCTTCTATTTTTTGTGAACTACATCCAAAAATAATTGGGATTATATTTCTGCTAACATCTAATACAAATTCCATCATTTCTGCTTTTTCATTAAATGTTAAATTTTGAGTTTCACCTGCAACAGCTGACAAAAGCATACCAGCACAATTCGTGTCTATCGTATGTAAGACTAACTTTTCAAGACTTTTATAATCTATAGATTTATTATTTTTAAATGGTGTATGTAAACTAGGTATAATTCCATTTAACTCATTAATAGGAGAGAGATTGGCATTCATCCTATTTTTGTACCATTTTCAACATTTGGATTGACTACAAGCAATTTGACTTCTTTATCTGTAATTGCCCCTAAAATTAAGACTTCAGATAAAACGCCAGCAATATTTTTTTGTGGAAAATTAGTTACAGCTATAATTTTTCTATTTAATAATTCATTTTTTGAATAGTTTGTAATTTGAGCAGATGATTTTTTTATTCCATCTTTTTCTCCAAAATCTATATCTAGTACATAAGCTGGCTTTCTAGCTTTTTTGTTTTCTTGAATATCAACGATTGTTCCTACCTGAATATTAAATTTAATGAAATTTTCAAAATTAATTTCCATTTAACTTTTTAAAACTTTACTTTTTACAGTCTTTTGATCAGACATCTTAATAACTTTTGATGAATTTAAATACCCACCTTCATCTATCTTTAATGTTCTATAAAGCAAATCACCTTCAACTTTCCCAGTCGACATCACATGTAATTTTTCAGTAGATATATCAGCTTTAATTTGTCCTTCTACGATAATTTCTTGAGCCGTAATATTCCCAATAAAGGATGCATTTTCACTGACAATAAGTTTATCAATTTTAATTGTTCCTTTATAAGTGCCTCTTAAATTTAAATCACCTGATCCAAAGTAGTTTCCTTCAAAATTATCCTCAAATCTAATTTTCGAATCATATTTCATATTTTTACACTAATAATTTCACTTACTTTATAACTTTATAAATTGAGATAAAGTGTTATAATATATCATGTTTATTACAATAATAAATAAATTAAAATTTTCTTTTTTTATTTTCCTAGTAATATCAATAATTATATCGCTACCTATTATTGCCAAAAATAATCAGCTACTTCAAAATGTTTTATCTTTCTGTGGCTTTTGAAAATTCGTCTTCTTCAATCTAATAATTATGTTTCAATTAATGAATTGACATAACTTAGCATCTAATTATTTTAATAAAAAATTGAAATAGCGATTTAACAATGAACATAAAAAGACAACTAATAATTCCGTTTACTTTAATTGGTTTATTAATTTTAATACCTACTTATTCACTTTTGGTAAGTTATTTTAAGTCAGCTTCATCTTTATCATTAAAATCTACTTTAACCGAAGTGAATCTCTTTTCACATCATGGAAAAATAGTTAATATTAAAGATTTTAAAGATACACCTACTTTGCTTTTTTTCGGATTTACTCATTGTCCTGAGGTTTGCCCTACAACTCTGTCAAATTTGTTAAATAATATTGAATTGCTAGAGAAAAATAAAAAAAATTATAAAGTTTTATTTGTAACTTTAGACCCGGAAAGAGACACTATAAATAATTTAAATAATTATCTACAAAACTTTAATTCATCTGTGATTGGCTTAACTGGCGAAATAGATGAAATAAATAAATTTGCTAAAAATTGGAATATTTATTGGGAAAAAGTTTCTGAAGGAGATAGTTATACAATTAATCATACAGCCACAGTATTTATGATTAATAAAAAAGGAAATTTTGCTGGAACAATAGCTTGGGGAGAAAGTGATAAATCCATAAAATTGAAACTACAAAAACTACTTAATTTGTAATTCTATATCCAAATGATTGGATAATTTTTTTAGCAACATTAGATTTTAGAAAATTGAAAAATAACTTTGCTTTTTGATTTTTTTTTGCATTTTTTAAAAGAACGGCATCTTGCTTTATCTGAGTATAAAGATTTTGTGGTATTTCTTTAAAATATCCCAATTCATATTTTTTAAGTTTTAACGTATCAGAATTAGAAATAACACCTAAATCAACATTACCTGAATAAATAAATGATGAAACTTGGTTAATATTTGAAGCAAGAATTATATTATTTTCAAATAGAGATAATATACCTAAACTTTCTAAAACCTGCTTAGAAGCACGACCATATGGCGAAAATTTAGGATTAGCTATAACTATTTTATTTGAAAATCTTTGAAGAAGTATATTTTCAAATTTATCTTCATTATCAACTCTTGTTTTGGAAAAGATCACAAGACTTCCAATAGCATAAGTAAATTTAGAAACTTTAATCTTTTTATTATCAGGTATTTTTTCAATCGTTAATTGATCTGCAGATAAAAATATATCAATTGGTGCTTTATTTAAAATTTGAGCAAAAAGTTTAGCTGTTGATCCCGTAGATATTTTAAAAGATGTTTTATTGTTTTTTAAAAATTCTTTTTTTATTAAATTTAATGGCTCTATAAAATTTGATGCAACAGCAACATGAATTTTTTCGTATCCATAAGAATTAAAGCTATAAAAAAGAAAAGAAATAAAAAGAATGAATTTTGTCATTTATTTAAATTTTAAATCTAAATCCTGCAACCCTCTTGAAACTTCAAGTTCACAACCTCCTTCAAATCTAGTAACTTGACCACCCATTTCTTTTATTTGATCCCAAAATTTATTTGATTTAGTTGTTCTAACTTCTTCCATTTCTTTCTTTGTTCGAAAAACATGAAATATTTCTACTTGATTTTCTGTTCTATCTACAAAACATCTTAACATTAGTCCATTATTTTGAAATAAATCATTACTCCAATCTTTTAAAGCAAGAATAATTGCCTTTTTTGCTAATTCATTTTGTACTTTAATTGTTACATTAACTGCATACATAAATCCCTCTTATGTCTAAATTAAAATTTAATCTCATCATTTATTTTTATAGTACCCTTGTTCAAAACTCTTCCATATACACCTAGATCATAATGACCATAAATTTTTTGAAGTTGACTGGGTATATTCAAATCCCTTAAACCAGTTTTGGGATTCACGTTAGTAGCAGCACACCTTTTTGTTTTTCTAAATATCTCAAATTTAACATCTCCAATACTAATAATCTTGCCTAACCAATTAAATTCTTCCCAAGCTTTAATCCCTGAAAGGATTAAATTACCTCTAAATCTAGAGTGGTTAACTTCCTTTTTAATCTTTGCTTCAAAATCATTTATACTATTTAAATTTATAAATGATAAAGCTTTGTCGGGTATATCCGAAAAAGAATGTTTGTTATCGTTTTTAACATCAGATTTATCTGTAACTAATCTCGGTTTTTTCTTTAAATTAATGTTAAGAAAATTTGCTAAACATAAATTTAATTTTTTAATATCATTATTATTATTTAAAAAACCATTGAAAATTTCTTTATCTTTATAAATCAATTTTAAAAAATTATTTTTTAAATTAATCTGAGGCTCTAATAAAGATAATTTCTCTTCCTTAACTAGCGCAAGAAAATTTGTTTTTTTCATATAAATTAAAGATTTTTCACAAATGTCATTTTCAAATTTTGCAAAAGCATATTTCCTATCACCTGAGATTGTTGAACCTGGATGAAGGTTTGCTATATTCATGAATTCCCCGTTCAAACCTTTTATAGGATAACGGATAATATATTTTACAAATGTCATAATTTATAATAATTGATCTAAATAAAATATAAATAAATTTAACTAATATTATTTAGAGTAACTGATTATTTATTATTACTAGATTTTAGTTTTTTAAGTACATCCGACAATAATTTAATAGCAGAATCATTATCTTCAATTTCCGTCTTATCTAAAGACAAAGATAAGCCTGGTATATTTTTTTCAAATAAATTTTTATTTAAATCTAAAAATCCAGATACTTCATAGGTTTGAACTGGATAAGAGATCCCCTTAACATTTATTGATTTTTTTTTCTTACAAGCAATTTTATTTCTTACAAGAAGATACGTATCCTCAGACAACAGAATTTTATTTACTTCTGAACTCGTTTCAAGTCGAGATGCCAGATTTACTCCATTACCTATAATTGTATAATCTAGTCTATCTTCTGAACCAAAATTACCAACTGTACATACGCCTGTGTGTATACCAATTCTAGCATTTAGTGGTTTTGCCAATCCTTTTTTTCTCCAAGTGATTCTCAAGCTATTTAATTTTTCTAGCATTTCAATTGCCATAGATACACAGGATACGGCATCTTCTTCTTTTCCTTTTGTTTTTGGGTCGCCAAAAAATACTAAAATTGCATCTCCAATAAATTTATCTATTGTTCCACCCCATTTTATGGCTATGTTAGACATTTCTGTTAAATATTGTGTTAATAATTCGGTTAACACTTCAGGCTCTAATCTTTCTGTAAGTTCAGTAAAACCCTGTAAATCAGAGAAAAAAACAGTTAAGTGCTTTCTCTTGGTTTGAACCTTAACATCTAGTTTACCAGAAAAAATAGACTCATACACTTGAGGAGAAAAATACTTAGCCAACTTCTGTGAAAGTTCTTGTAATTCAGAAGTTCTCTCTTCAACTTTTTTTTCAAGATTTAAATTTAAATTTTCTAGCTGAAGGTGAGCATTATTCAATTCATTCAATCTTTTTTGTTCTAATTGGTAGAGTCTAGCATTTTGTAATGCGTTAGCTGCTTGATTTGCTAAAATTCCAATCAAAATCTCATCATCTTTATCAAATATATTTAACTTTACACTTTCAACTGAAAATACTCCCACTAACTCATCATCTATAAGCATTGGGATAGCTACTTGACTTTCAGCATTTTTAAGACCAGGTAACTCAACTTCATCTTGCAATTTTTTATTGTCTGAAACACTTACCTGCTTTCGAATAGCTTGCATATAACTTCTCTGCATACCTAAATTTGCCATTCTCATTAATTTTTTCTTTTGAGCTACAATACCAATTACGCCAATACCAAAATTGACCTTAGCACCTATACCTTTATTTTCGTAACCATAAGTCTCTAATACATTAAGACATTTTTTATCCTCGGAAACTAGAAGTATCATGGAGTGCTTAAAACCAAAATATTCATCCATTAAAGAGAGCATGGTTGAAGCTATAACAGAAAGATTTAGTGATTTATTTATTTGGCCTGAGATTTGTTTAATTATCTCAACTTCTTTAGTTCTTCTTTCCAAAAGATTCATAATTTTTTTGGTTTCTATTTCAGAATGATTTTGCTTATTCATTTTAAATTATTTATTTAAAAGAGATTTAGAGCCATTTTTTTTAAAATGATATTAATCTGTAATTGAAAGAACTTCATAAACATCAGCTGCTTGCAACTTAAAAATACCAGTCATCCCAGTCATAGAAGCAATTGCTTGTAATTTCATATCCATTTCCTCAAATAAATTACCTTCGGTTTCAGCATGATCAAATTTCAGTTCTAAATTATATTGTTTTAAAGTTGATGGGTCTGAAATTGTTGCATATGCGTAAGGATTTTCAGATATATTTCTTTTTGTTTTATTGAAAAATTGAAATGATAGTGCAACATGTTTTTCATCTACATACCATATTTGAGAGATAACTGTTGTATTTGGTTCTCCATCTTTTGAACAACTCGTTATCCAACTTGGGAACATGCCTTGAAGCGAAGGTAAATGTTTTTCCTTTATCATAGTTTTAATCTATTCTCCAATTTCTTTTCCAGCATCAGGACCTGGAGTTTGTACAAAAACTTTATCAACTTTAAATTTTATACCTATATCTGGTATTATTCCGTATTTAGATAAAGCTCCTTCTTTAGACATCCCTATGCTTGTAATTTTATCTATAATTTTATTTCTGTAAATATTTGAGGCTTCTAAGTCATCTATTGATAAATTGATAACTTCTACAAATTGGCCTTTGAAATTGTAAGCCTCATGAGTTATCATTCCTACAAAAAAACTTATCCTTCCAGACTCATTAAGAAATTCTAAAACTTCTTTAGTTTCATCATTCCTAACATAACAAGTTAATGTTGAATTTTTACTATCAACATTTACGCCCAGTGTGTCAACATGACGGGTTTTATTATTATTAGATGCAACTCCAAAATGACCAAATCCATTTTCTAATGCACTTAATGTTAAATCAGGTATCAAAATTATATCATCAATTTAATTAGTTACTTTGAAAAGAACCTCTGGATTTGTCATAGTTTTAATTTCTAAAACATTACCATTTGGATCTTCAACAAAGAAAGTTTCTTGTTCAAATTCAGTGCCTTTAAATCTTCTGTATGGTTTATCTAGATAGTCAATATCACTAGCTTCAATTCTTTTTTTAACATTTTGAAAAATGTCTTCATCAAGATGTACTCCAAAATGTGGAACACAAACTTCTCCCATATCGACATGATGTCTTTCTCTATTCTGTCTAGTTTCCGTCTGATGAAGAGTTAGTTCATTTCCCCAAAAATCAACGTCGATCCAATGACCCTCTTCTTGATTTCCCGTTTTACATCCTAAAATGTCTTTATAAAATTTTAAAGCTGTAGGGATATCTCCTGCAGGCACTGCCAAATGAAAAGTGTTAGCCATAATATAACTCCATTTATTTTATATATATACTATTATAATTCTTTTAATAATTTCTTAAATATTTTTTTTGATTTTCCATAAAGTTTAACTTTTTTTATTTTTTCAAGATTACTTTTATCTCCACCAACAACTACAATTCCAATCATGCCCATAGCCTTATGTGGAGTACATTGATAAAGATATATGCCAGGTTTTTTAAATTCATATTCTGCTTTTTTATTTATTTTAGTTTTAAACTTCTTTACACCTTTTGGCATTCCAATAAATTCAACATTGTGACCTTTAGAAACATGTTTCCAAATAATTTTATCATTTAAATCAAGCTTAGCTACTTTTATAGAATAAACCATTTTCTCTTTGCCAAGTTTATTCAACATATCTATTTCAATAGTTTTTCCGTAACTCATTGATGAATAGAATAATATAAATATTATAAAAATTAATTTTTTGAACATAGATCTACCTTCCGTTTATGGTATTATAATTAATTATTAAATGTTTAATTAAAAGACCTATAATTTTTTAGTAATGGGTTTTTTTGGCCAAGTATTAAAAAAGAAAGGATTAATAAAATAATTACAAAACACATACCAATCCTATGATCATCAAAAATAAGTATTAAAAAACCATAAGCTAAGGGACCTAAAAAACTTGTTATTTTTCCAGAAAAAATAGCAAAGCCAAAGAATTGGCCACCTTTTTTTGAAGGGATTAGATCACTTATTAACACTCTACTTGAAGATTGAAGTGGACCAATAAAGAGACCTAAAAAAAAACTTACTATCCAAAAATATATTTCATTTTTAATTAAAATTAAAAATATACCAAAAACAATCAAAGATATTATACAACATTGTATCACTCTAAATGAAGAAATAATCCTATCATAAAAACCACCAATAATGGCACCTAGAGCAGCAGATAAGTTTATTAAAATTGCAAAATATAAAATTTCTTTTGTAGAGAAATCAAATACATTTGATGCGTAAATACCTCCAAATGCAAATAATGTAGCCAGAGCATCAAAGTAAAATAGTCTTGATAAAAAGAACCTAAAAATCAATTTCTCATTAAATATAAATATGCAGCCTTGTTTTATATACTGAAATGTACTTTTCTTTGTTTTATTTTTTTTGGGTTCAGATGTGAAAATAAATAGTGGTATCGCAAAAACCATCATCCATATTGAAATAAATAACATACATGCTCTAATATTTTCACCATTTTCTTTTGTTAAACCAAACATCAATTTTTCAGGAAAAATAAATAAAACTAAACATAATAATAAAGATATAATTCCAGCTACATATCCAGCTCCCCAGGATAAACCAGATAAAACACCATAATTTTTTTTATTTGTTGAGCTTGATAGAAGTGAATTATATAAAACAAAAACAACTTCCATTGTAAAAATACTTATGCAAGAAAATATACTTGCAAAAACTAAATAATCTATACCAGGTTTTGCAAACCATAATAGCATGGTTGAAAATCCTCCTAGTATTGTCAGAAAGAATAAAATCAATTTTCTTTTTCTTTTCTTGTCAGCATAACTTCCCAAAATTGGCCCCATAAATGCTGTTAGCATTGCTGCAATTGCAATTATAACTCCCCATATAAAGGATCCATTTTCAACAGCAATTTTTTCAACAAAATAAACTGAAAAAATAAAAGTGGTGTGAATAGTTGTAATTGGTGATGTAGCCCAATCATATAAAATAAAGGTCAGTGATTTTTTATTTAAACTAACCATTAACAAAGAGAATATTAGTTAAAATTAAAAAAAACATCATAGTAAGTAAAATTGTTATCATTACATTTTTAAATAAGATAGATATTAATATTGCTAAAAAACCACAAATAATTTCAAAATTAACAGTTTCAATCAAATCATCATTTTTATCAAAAAATAGAGCTTGAACAATGATAGGAGTTAAAACAACAATTGGTATTAAATTAATTACCTTTAAATATAATTCTGAACCTTTAAATCTAATAAATCCCGAAAGTGGGATAAACCTAATTAAAAAAGTTAGAACTCCACACAAAAATATTAAATACCACAAACTCATTGTGAATTATCTTTTTCAATAAAAGGTATGGAAATTAACAAGCTTAATATAGCAGAAAAGATAATCCATAATTCGAAATTTAATTTGTAAAATAAAATAGCTAAGATACCAGAAGCTAAACATGCTATTATTTCATACTTTTGTGTTATCATTGGTGTAATTATCGCTATAAAACTTAATGGTATTATAAATGCTAAATTAATATTTTCAGGAATTAGTTGCCCAAAAAAAATACCAAATAACGTAGAAATTTGCCAAGTTAAAAATAATGTCAAACCAGATCCTAAAAGATGGTAGTGCATAAATTTTTTATTTTTATTTGTTGCAAAGTATTTAATTGAAACAGCATAAGCTTCATCCGTTAAAAGATAGGACAATATTATTCTCCATTTTAGAGAAAGTTCTTTTAAATATTCATTAATTGATATGCCATAAAGCAAATGTCTCAAGTTAATTGAAACTATTGAAGTGATTAAAGAAAAAGGAGATACTAATAAATAAAACTGTGCAAAAACAATTTGGCTAGCTCCCGCAAAAATAATTGAAGACATTAAAAAAGCTTGTAATACAGATAACCCACTTTCAATGGCTAATATTCCATATATTAGTCCAAATGGGAAGACGCCTATTTGCAATGGTAATTCCTGAATGACACCTGATTTAAAATGTTCTAATTTTGTTTTCATTTAACTTAAAGATTAGTTTAGATTTTCTTATAGATATTTTATATATTAAAGTATGACAAATTCTAAAACTATTTTAATTACTGGTTCCAACAGAGGTATAGGTCTAGAATTAGTTAAAGAAAGTTTGGCTAAAAAATTTTCTGTTGCTGGAACATTTAGAAACAAAAATAATGCTAAAGAACTTTTAAAATTAAAATCTAATAATCTCAAACTTTTTGAAATGGATGTCGTTAAAGAAAATTCTATTTTAAATGTGTCAAATAATATTGATTATACAATCGATTATTTGATTTGTAATGCTGGCATAAATAATGGCTATGGAGGTATTTTTGATCAAGATCATAGTTATGAGAAAATGTTAGAAGTATTGAACGTAAATGTATTAGGTTGTATTTTGACAATTAAGCATTTTACTAGAAATTTAGGAAAAAATGCTAAGATAATATTGATTTCATCAATTATGAGTGTTCAAAAACATAGTGGCTCTAATGCTCTTATTTATAGAGCATCTAAAGCGGCAGTTAACAATATAATGGTTTCGATTTCACAAGAGTTAAAATCAAAATACATAACTGTGTCATCTTTTCATCCAGGTTGGGTTAGAACAGATATGGGAGGTCCAAATGCAACACTTTCAGCTAAAGAGAGTGCATCATTTTTAATAAAAAGTTTTGAAAATTTAACATTTGAAGATACTGGAAAATTCTTTAATTATGATGGAAACGAAATGAATTTTTAAAAAAGGAGATAATATGCCAAAAGGTTATTTTTTAAGTGCACATAGAAGTCCAGCAGATCCTGAAAAAAGAGCTGCATATTTAGAATTAGCTGGTCCAGCAATGTTAAAAGCTGGAGGAAAAGTTTTAGCTAGCACCAGTGATATTGTTGCTCACGAAAAAGGAGTCTCTCAACAGACGGTTTTAGTTGAGTTTGAAACATTTGAAAAAGCAGTTGCAGCATACGAAAGTGAAGATTATCAAAAAGCATTAAAAGCATTAGATAATGGAGCAGATAGAGAAATTAGGATTTTTGCTGGTGTTTAAATAAATGGAAGTAAAATATAGTTTTTTTGAATATGATCAAAAAAAGCTATATTATGGTATCGTTGGAGAGGGTTTTCCAGTTTTATTATTACATGGTTGGCCACAAACTTCTTACATGTGGAGACACCTTTATCCATATTTAGTAAAAAATGGATTTAATGTAATTATGCCAGATTTACCTGGGCTTGGAAAATCCTCTGCTCCTAAATCTTTTGATAAAAAAACCATAGCTTCGTATATTCAAGTTTTTGTACACGATTTTCTTGGGTTCGATAAAATTTTTATTATTGGTCATGATTGGGGAGGGCCAATTTCTTTCTCTTATGCACAAACATGTCAAAATAAGGTTGAAAAAATTGTACTAATTGATGTTCCTATACCAGGAGATGGAAGTGCTGATTTTTCCGAAAATAGATGGCATCATCAATTTCATAAAATTATCAACTTACCGGAAGAACTTACATTAGACAGAGAAGAGATTTATTTAAATTATTTTTATAATAATTGGAGTGGAAAAAATTTTGTTATGGACAGAGATGCCCAAAAAAAATATTTAGATGCGTACGCAAACAAAAATGCTATGAAATCAGGATTTGAATATTATAGAGCTTTACCACAGGATATTAAAGACAATCTTAAATTTTTAAAAAAAGGTAAATTGAACATACCTTTTCTGGGAATTGCAGGAGAAGAAGGTTATGGAAGGGGCATTAAAATAATTTTAAACTCATTGAAAAGAGTAACAAATAATTATGAAGGTTATGAAATCTCTAATTGTGGACATTGGGTTGCTGAAGAAGAACCGGAGTTAATATCAGATTATATTATAAAGTTTTTTAATAAAAAATAAAAAATTATGACCTCTCTTTTTAATAAAATTCTCTACTACGGACTGTTGTTTATTGTTACTTATTTACTATTCGTTTATCCGTCAGAAGTTATAGAATTATTAATATTAAATGGAGAAATTTTTAATTTAAAATCACTATTAACTACTCTTGTTATTAATTTACTAATCTTAATATACTTTAAAACATTTAACACAAACAGGCTTTTGAAATTGTTTGTTAATGAAGGAATAGGTATTGGGTTTGTAAGTTTTTGTATCACAAGCTTATCGCTTCTTTTTTCATTTTTAATAAAACAATATCAAACTGAAAGTGGATATGCCTCTATTTTTTTAATTATTTTAATTACTATTTACTCATATTCAAATGGCGCCAAAATTAAATTAAAATTTTTAACTTTTAATTCTAACTTAGTTAAAAATAAATCCAGAATTATCTTTATGAGTGATTTGCATCTTGGAACTAATTCAACAGAACATCTAAGAAAAATTTTAGATAAGATTTGTAAAATTGACTTTGATTTTATTTTAATTGGAGGTGATTTGATTGATTCAAGTCAATTTAAATTATCTGATTTAGAAATTTTTAAAAAAATAAAAAAACCAATTTTATTTTGTACTGGAAATCACGATTATTATATCAAAGAATCTAAAGATAAATTAAATAAATTATCTAAATATAATATTACTTATTTAAACAATCGTTCTAAGTTAATAAAAAATTTTAATATTATTGGCATCAATGATAATCAATCTATCGAAGAACAAAAAAATGTTGCACTTAGATATTTTGATAAAAATAGATTTAATATTTATTTAACTCATAAACCTTCACTCTTTAATATACTAAATTCATCTGGATTAGTATTGTCTGGACATACACATAATGGTCAAATATTTCCATTTAATTTAATTGTAAAAATAAAATTTTCTTATGTTTATGGATTTTTCAAAAAGGGGAATACAGATCTATATGTTTCTTCAGGTTCAGGTTGTTGGGGACCAAGAATGAGATTAGGTTCTAGTAATGAAATCGTTATATTAGAATTTATTTAAAGTATTTATTAATCAAAGTTTTTGAACATTCTATTCCTGACAAGAATGCATCTTCAACTCTCTGTCCATTTACATAATAATCTCCATCTAACATAGGTGGGCACCAATCACCAGCAATACCAAGAGGCATTATTTTTGAAATTTTACTCTGCTCTAATGGGAAGTAGTTCTTAACTTTTGCATATCTCCATCTATGAATATTTTTATAAGTTATATCATTATTTTTAACTTTATAAATTTTGGTAAATTCTCTTATTATTTTATCTAAAACGAATTCTTTATTTTTTTCTAAATGATTAAGTGAGAACTTTTCATTTGCATGTATAGTTATACAATTATTACTTAATGAATTTTTAATTTTATTATTTTCAGAAACAATCCAACTGAAAATACTGTTTTCGTCAATTTCAAAATGTTTTAAGTTCATATCTTTTATAGATATCATTACACACCAACAAGGCAAATATGTGACATTTTTTATTAATTTATAAATTTGGTTATCCAAGTTTTTTATTAATCCAGCAGTTTGAGATGCGGGAGCTGTAATTATTAACCCATCTGCACTAAATTTTTTATTATTAGTAATGATAGTAAAAGTGTTATTGTACTCAATACTTTCAACAAGAGTTTCTTGATGAATTTCTAAATTTTTTGAAAACCAATATGAAAATTCTCTCATATCTGGATTTCCAATAAATCTTTCTTTTTTTGAAAGTGTATTCCAATTTATTAATACATTATCCTCAACTCCAAGCTGGCATATTTTTTTAAATTCATTAGATTTAGCTGTGAAAAATTGAGCGCCATGATTAAATATAAATTCTTTATTTTTTCTTGTGCTAATTCTTCCTCCAGGGTATTTTCCTTTGTCTAAAACAGTTATGTTGAAATTTTTAGAATTACAATGCTTTGCTGCAGCTAAGCCTGCAATACCACTTCCTATAACAACTATTTTTTTCATAATTTTAAAATAAAAGTCTCAGCGCAAGTAAAAATAAAATAGCATCAAAAATAACCTTAAATGTTTTCTCATCAATTTTGAATAATAAAATTTGGCCTACCCAGCTACCTAATATTGTACTAGGTATCATAGGTAAAATTAAAGTTAAATATTCATAAAAATTAAATCCTATAAACATAAACCCAATAATTTTAATTAGGTTTCCTATAAAACCAAAAAAACCTAAAGTGCCTACTATTTCCTCTTTTTTAGTTAAATTATTTCTTATTATTATAGCCAAAATTGGTGCTATAACGCCGACTAACATATTCATAACTCCAGTAAAAAACCCTAGGATATAATAAAAATTTTTAGGAATTGTAACTTTTTTATTTTTTTTTAAATTTTGAAATACTATTGTTGAAATAATGAATACACCAATTAAAAACTTAATTTTTTGTGAACCTAAATTTTGAAAAATAGTTAATCCTAAATAAACTCCAAATGGTAAAAATATACAAAAAGGAATTATTAATTTCCAAACCAAATACTTTCTAAACAAAAATACTCTTGCTATATTTGAGGTTAACTGGACAGTACCATGAATTGGTATTGCCACTAATGGATTTATAAATTGAAGCATGTAAGCTAATAAAATTGTACCACCACCAGCGCCTGCAAGAGATGTGATCATCGCAGTAAAAAAACTTACGATTATAATAGAAATGGTAATTAAATAATTATCAAGTATGACATCCATAAATTAGTTTTTTTTGAGCTGAAATTCTGAAAATTGCATTGTTTGCGCCGTAACCATCATAACTTTTATTTCGTTGAAGAAATTCAAAAAAAAATGAATTATTTATTAATGTTGTATAAATTTGGAAAAAAGAGCCATCACTGTCTTCATCATAAAGTATATTATTTTCTTTTATTTTTTTTAAAATATTTGTTTCTAAACCAAACTTAGCATCAATATCATCATAATAATTGTCAGATATTTTAAGAGTTTTTAAACCAAGTTCGTTAAATTTTTTTGACAATTTAAAAATATCATCAGTACGCAAAGCTATATGTTGGATATTTGATATGTATTTCTTTTTCCTTAACTGACTAGTCAAAGTTTCATTATTTTCAGCTGAATTTATTACTATCTTAAATGTTTTAGATTTATTCTCAATTACATGGCTTTTTATAATTCCACTAGGATCAATTATATCCGTATTTGAAATTTTTTTACATTCAAATAAGGATTTATAAAATAATACAGATGATAATAAAGTTGAGTGCTCTACAGAGATAGCAATATGATCAAACTCTAAATTTGAATTTTGATTAACTTGGTCTAAAAAATTAAAATCATTCTGCCATTTTTTATTATCAATTAAAAAAATATATTGCCCATTGTCTTCTATTAAGTTCATTTTAAATTTATTTTTAAGATAAAAATCTTTAACATTATTTATTTTTAATGCCTTACACCTTTTGAGAGTCGATTGAACATTATCTACTACAAGACCAAAAGCATAAGGGTTGAATTCTCCATTTTTTTCGTTTGAAGCTATTTCTGCATTAATTATAAATTTTACATTTCCAAATACATATAAAATAATATTCTTTGTTTTGTGATGTCCTACTTTAACAAAACCTAAACTATTAAATAATGCATGAATGATATTTAGTTCTTCTTTTTTAACAGAAAACTCTAAAAATTCAATTTTTTTAATTTTTGTTCTTTCAACAATTTCATTTTTTTTTGACAAATTAATAAGTGATCTATAGCCATCCTTTGCTATTACGTCTCTATTATCTTTTCTAAATTGATCATTAAAAATTTCTAATGAAATCCAATTATCATATCCTGTATTATAAAGAGTTTGCATAAAATCCAAAACATTGAGATCCCCTTGCCCAGGCATATTTCGGAAATGTCTACTCCAAAATAGTAAATCCATGTTGTATTTCGGTGCATCAGCAATTTGGACTATAAATATTTTTTCCTTTGGAATTGAAGCTATTGAATCAAGATTTATATCTCTAGATAAAGTATGAAATGAATCTAAAATTATACCAACATTATTATGATTAGCTCTTCTTACAATTTCCCAAGCGTCTCTATGGTCTGATATATATTTGCCCCATGCTAAAGCTTCATAACCAATAAAAATATTTCGATTTTTTGCTATTTCACCTAACTCATTAAAATCATCAGCGGCTCTGTCAATTCCACCTACAGCCAAATTAGATGTATTTGAACATACTAAAATTGTTTTTGCTCCTAGCTCATTCATAATATCAAATTTCTTTTTTGCTCTATCAAACGCTCTAGATCTATATGGCTCAGGCATACCTTCAAAATCTCTAAATGGTTGGAACAAAGATATTTCCAGCCCATAGTCACTTACAATTTTTTTAATTTCTTTTGGCTTTAAATCATGAACTAAAAAGTCATTTTCAAAGATTTCAACACCTTTAAAACCCATTTTTGAAATAGATTTTAATTTTTCTTCTAAAGACCCATTAATAGAAACTGTTGCTATAGATGTTTTAATAAGTCAACTCCACAAGTTTTTTTGTTTTTGAAGAAAGTTTAATAGCTTCAATAACCTTTATTGTTTCATTCGCGATTGAGGCGGTGATTATTGGTTTTTTCTTTTTTTGTATTACATCACAAAAATGTTCAATTTGATTTACTAGTGGGTCTGAAAATTTGTAAGGATATTTGGTGCTAGAGATAGGTGTAAACCAATGTCCATTTTTTGTATGTTGCCATAATTTAAGATTTGGTAAAGAAAGTGAGGCTTTTGTACCCCCAATCAAATAACTTGACTCTTCTGTTGATGGGTAAATTTCATTTTCTCTAGCAGTTAATTCCCAACTCCACGGTGAAGCAACACTATCGGAAGTTAGAAAAGTTGCTATTATTCCCTTTTGAAATTCTAGAACAGCTCCAGAAACATCTTCATTTTCAAAACCTCTTATAGAGTTTTTTGATATAGAAAACACTTTTACAATTTTTCCAAACAAAAAATTCATCAAATCAAGATCATGAATTAAATTAACAAAGACAGGGCCAGCACCATCATTTTTCTTCCAATTTGCTTGTTTAAAATAAGTGTCAGGTTTAAACATTTGACAGTTTATGTTAATAGTTCTTATTTTTCCTAAAATATTACCATCTATTATTTCTTTAGCTTTATGCATAATAGGGTTATGCCTTCTATGGTGCCCTACTAATATTTGAACTTTCTTTTTTTTGGCTTCCAATATAAGTTTTTCAGTATCCTTAGATCTTATTGTAATTGGTTTCTCAATCAAAACAGCACATTCATTTTTTATAACTTCAATACCGTCTTTAAAGTGTGATGAATTAGGTGTCGCTACTATTACACCATCTACAGCCTTAGATTTGAACATCTGTTTAATTGTAGGAAAATAACTACAGTTTATTTTTCCTATTGTTGCACTTTCTTCAAAATCAACAACTGCGGCAAGCTCAGCATTACCAACTTTGTTTATAGCATCTATATGCTTTAAACCCATAACACCTATACCAACTACTGCTAATTTAATTTTTTTATTATTCATAAATATATGTTATTTTTAGTAATATATGCTATAACATATATTATAAAAATAATCGAATCTTTAATTATATGGAAAATATCCAATTATCTGTAACCGAAAATATTTTTAAAAAAATTAAATATGATATTGTTTTTGGGAATTTAGAGCCTGATCAAAAACTTAAATTAAATTTATTACAAACAGAATATAATGTATCAATCTCAATTTTAAGAGAAGTACTAAATCGATTATGCGGTGATGGTTTCATTATATATAAAGTTCAAAAAGGATTTTTTGTTTCACCTATATCAAAAAAAGATCTTTATGAAATTGCAGATTTAAGAATTACATTAGAAACACATGCTCTTGAAATTTCAATTAAAAATAAAGATTATGAATGGGAAGCAGAATTATTAGGAGCATATCATAAATTAAATCATGCTGAAAATGAATTAGAAAAAAATAATTTAAATGCAAAATCACTTTGGACTAAATATGATGCAGAGTTTCACCAAATGCTGATCAAAAAATGTAACTCTCTTAATTTGATTAGAATTCATGAAGTAATATTTGATAAATATCTTAGATATCAACTTTTAATTTTAAAATATAGAGGCAAGGAATCAATTAAAGAGCACAAAGATCTCTTAGATTACTCTTTAATAAGTAATATTCAAAAAGCTCAAAATACTCTTAGAGATCACATTAAAAAAGGTGTGGATTATGCATCTTCAAACTTATCATTATAAAAATGAATAATTATAAAAATAATGAGGTACATAAAGAAGATCCATTTTCCAAAATGGGCTTTGTGAAATTTTGGGTTCTAAGTTTACTATTTTTTTCATTTTTCCCTTTATCATTATTAATATTGGTTATAGTAATTGGTCCTATTAAAACTAAATTATTTATCTCAGCTTTAATCAAAGATTTTTTTCAGACAATTATGATTTTATTAATTAGTTTTAGTTTAATAATCTGGGGAATGTTTCAACTACTAAAAGATTATATATAAATCATAAATTTGCCATATTCATTTCTAAATTCAGTCATAATCAAAGGTTAAATATAAGATATTCATAAATCCTCCCAAAATTAGCATTAGTTTTTTTAAAACTAATGCTTATGAAGGTTAACTAAGATTAAGAATTGTGGCTTGAATTAAACCTTGTTCTGTGTTTACAAAATACTTCTTAGATTTATCAGTTGAAGTATCTTTTTTATAAGCAATCATAAACCCCATATTTTTTTTGAATTTGGGAGAAAAAATTATAGAAGTAATTTCTCCTATTTCTTTTTGGTCGTCATAACATTTAAGTTTTGATTTAATTTTTAAGTCATTTTCTCCAAAAAAAACATGAAATATATTTTTTTTTTCAAAATTATTAATATATTTTGTCAAACTATTTTTACCAACAAAATCATATGACATATCTATTGAACAGTATTTTCCTAGTGAACAATCATAAGGTGTATCTCTTGATGTCATGTCATTACCATAACTCAAAAGAGCGTTTTCAACTCTTTCAATCATATTTGGGCATCCAACTTTTATATAAAATGGTTTACCTTCCTCAATTATAAAGTCCCAAAATTCACAAGCAATTTTTGCATTATCAAAAAGAAATTCAAATCCTCCTTGTTTACTATATCCTGTTTTAGAAACAAGAACTTGAGTATTCTTAAAATTAAAAAAATCAAAACTAAAAAAAGACAAAGAAAGGATTTTCTTATCAATTAATTCCTCAGTTAATTTAATAGCCTTGGGCCCTTGTAAAGCAATTGTATATATATCTCTTTTTTTTATTTCAACATTATGATTTGCGTTAACTAACAAACCGCTAAACCACATTAACATATCAGAATCAGAAATTGACACCCAAACAGTGTCATTGTCTATGAAGTATACTAAAGTATCATTTAACAAACCTCCATTAAAGTCAGTCATAGGTGTGTAGTAACATTTAAATTTATCAATTGTTTCAAAATTTCGACAAGATACATAACGAAGAAAATTTAATGCGTCAGGTCCTTTAATCTCTATAATTTTTTGACAAGATACATCCCACATTTGAACATGATTGATAAGATGATGATAATCTTCTTCATAACTATTAAATATTGTAGGCAAAAGTGTCTTGTTATATATTGTATAAGATGATACTCCAGCAAGAGCATTCCTTGATGTAAATGGTGTAGAATCAAATCTACTGGATTGCGTTAGTTTATAGTCCATATTAAAAAATTATAAAAGGAATAAGATTTGATCAACAATTATTTTGAAAAAAAATTAAAAAGTAAAGAGTTTGTATTTACAGCTGAGACATCACCTCCTGATTCAACAGTTAGATCTGATATAACTGATAGAATTCTATGCCTCAAGGATCTAGCAGATGCAATAAATGTAACAGATGGCGCAAGTGCAAAATCACACCTTTCTTCACTTGTGGTTTCATCTATAATGAAAGATATTGAAATTGAGCCAATTCTT
>SGYL01000012.1 GCA_004213885.1 Alphaproteobacteria bacterium | reverse complement strand
ATCAATACTCAAAAGAAATTAAAATCATTAACTAATCTTTATGAATTCATTTTAATTGAGGGAAATCACGATAAAAATATAATGTATGAAATACCAAGTCATAAAATTTTAAGACTAAATGATATTGAGTTTATTCATGAAGCAATTGTTGATGATAGACATCAGATATCTGGACATTATCACCCAACTTTATCTGTTAAATTGAATGGAAAAAGAGTAACTGAAAAATGTATTTTACAAACTGAAAGTAAATTAATTCTTCCTTCATTTGGAAAATATACAGGAGGGCTATCGATTAATAATAAAATATTTAAACCTTATTTAAAATCTGGTTTTAATGCATATATATGTAATGAAAAAAATGTATATAAATTTTCTTCATCAGATTTAAAAAAAAATGTTAAATGAAAAGTATCTAAATAAAGTAATTGATTTCGCTTGGGCAGATGAAATTAGTTTTGATTCAATTAAAGAACAAACTGGGTTAAACGAAAAGCAGGTTATAAAATTGATGAGAAGTAATCTCAAGCCTAGAAGTTTTAAACTTTGGCGTGAAAGAGTATCTGGAAGAAAATCAAAACATAGTAAAATAAGTAATATTTATAGATGATTTTAGTGGAAAATATTTTAAAAAAATACAATGCAATTGGAATTAGTATTCCAAAATTTATGATTAAATGGATGAGGTCAAACCACGCTGGAGAAACAGGAGCAGTTTGGATTTACAAAGGAGCAAGTTGTGTTTTTTGGAATAAAAAAATATCAAAGATGTCAAAAGAACATATTTTAACTGAGACTAATCATCTGATAGTTATGGAAAATCTTTTAACCTCTAATGAAAAAAGCAAATTACTTTTTTTATGGAGAATTATGGGGTTTGTTTTAGGATTTTTGTCAGCAATGTTTGGCTATAAATTTTTTTGCATTACAGTAGATGCAGTCGAAACTTTTGTTGAGAAGCATTACAATGAACAAATTGACTATTTATTAAATAATAATCTAAATTACAAGTTAGCAATGGTTTTAAAAAAATGCTGTGATGAAGAAATAGAACACCAACAAGATGCGAGATCAAAAGTATTAGAAAAAGATGAAAGCACATTTACCAACTTTTGGAAAAAAATTGTTGGGTCAGGTTCTAATATGGCAGTAAATGTTTCAAAGATAGTATAATATGATAAAAGTTCTTTATGATGGTAAGTGTGGATTATGTAATAAAGAGATCAATTATTATAAAAAGATTGCCAGTAATAAAAATTTTAAATGGTTAGATATTGCTAATAATCCTAAAAATTTAAAAGAATTTAGTATTAAACAATCAGAAGCACTTTTGTATCTTCATGCATTTGATTCGAAAAATAAAAAATATGTCGGAGTTGATGCTTTTATTTTAATTTGGAAAAATCTAACTTATTGGAAATTTTTAGCCTTTATTGCGTCTCTTCCAATAATTAAAAGTTTATTGTCTGTAATCTATAAGAAATTTGCTTATTATAGATTTAATAAATTAGAACATTGTATTATTAGTAAGAACAATGCTTAACAAAATAAAATATAAACTCTTTGGAAAGTTTCAAAATAAAAAACGTTTAGAACAAATGAAAAAAAATCCATTTAAAAGAGTTGATTCAGAAAAAATGACTGATATTGAAAAAATGGATAAAGGGTTTAACGGGAAAACTTATTCTATAAATGGTATGGATGTAGATTTTTGATCGAAAAAACTAATTTTTTGATTTTAAAGTTATTTTTAGTTAAGTTATATAAAGTTTTAAGAGGAAAAATAATGATTAAATATATTATAAGTTTAATTGCAATACTCGGTTTATTTATAAACCCTGTTTTTGCTAATGGGCATAAAAAAATAAAAGTAGGTATGATTACCACTTTATCTGGAGGAGGCTCAGGTCTTGGAATTGACGTAAGAGATGGTTTTTTACTAGCAGTTAAAGGTGATAAGCATCTTGAAGTTATAATAAAAGACGATCAAAGAAAGCCAGATATCGCTGTCCAAATCGCTGACAAGATGATTCAATCAGATAAAGTAGATGTTCTTACTGGAATTATTTGGTCAAATTTAGCAATGGCTGTAGTTCCTGCTGCAGTTAAACAAGGAAAATTCTATTTGTCTCCGAATGCAGGACCTTCTAAATTAGCAGGTAAAGGTTGTCATAAAAATTATTTTAACGTCGCTTGGCAAAATGATAATTTGCATGAAGCGGCTGGTGGATATGGGAACACAGCTGGGTATAAAAACTCATTTATACTTGCGCCTAACTATCCAGCAGGTAAAGATGCGTTAACAGGATATAAGAGATTTTTTAAAGGTAAAATTGAAAAAGAATTATATACCAAACTCGGTCAAAAAGACTATGCAGCAGAAATCGCTCAAATAAGGTCATCTAAAGCTGATAGTATCTACTTCTTTTTACCTGGTGGAATGGGTATTTCATTTATGAAACAATTATCTCAGTCAGGTATAAATGTTCCAGTCATTGGACCAGCTTTTTCATTTGACCAAGGTATTTTAAAAGCTGTTGGTGATGCTGCTTTAGGAGTTAAAAATACTTCTCAATGGTCAAAAGATCTTGATAACAAAGCAAATAAGAAATTCGTTCAAGATTTTCAAAAAGAGTACGGACGATTACCATCTTTATATGCATCTCAGGGATATGATACTGGAAAATTGTTAATTTCAGCTTTAAATGTTGCAGACGTTAAAGATCAAGATAAATTCAGAAGTGCATTGAAAAATGCTAATTTTGAAAGTACTCGTGGTTCATTTAAATTTGATACAAATCAACATCCTATTCAAGACATCTATGTAAGAGAAGTGATCAAAGAGGGAAAAATTTTAACAAATAAAATTATTTCAACTGGGCTTAAAAATAGATCAAATGCTTACGTTAAAGATTGTCCTTTGCAATAAAAAAATAAATAAGTGAGTTTTATTAACTCACTTATTATCATAACATGGAATTTCAATTATTAATTGAACAGCTATTAAACGGCTTACAATTCGGAACAATGTTGTTCCTTATGTCTGCAGGCTTGACTTTAGTGTTTGGTGTTATGGGATTGATTAATCTTGCGCATGGTTCCTTTTATATGATTGGTGCTTTTGGAGCAGCTCTTCTTGCCGAAATTACAGGTTCTTTTTTTATTGGATTAATAAGTAGTTTTATTTTTGCTATGTTTGCAGGTGTAATAACTGAAATTTTAGTTATTAGAAAGTTATATAAAAAAGATCACTTAGATCAAGTGCTAGCAACTTTTGCTTTAATTTTAATTTTTTCTGAAGGTATTAGATGGATTTTTGGAGCATATCCTCTTTATCTAAATATACCTTCAGAACTCAATGCTAGTGTTTCTCTCCCTTTAGAAATTATTTATTCGAAATACAGACTTTTAATAATTGCAATTGGAATTTTAATAGCATTTTTCTTATACATTTTAACTTCTAAAACTTTACTTGGAATAAGAATAAAAGCAGGACAAAACGATAGGGAAATGATTTCTGTTTTGGGAGTAAATATTAAAACTCTCTATACAATTGTTTTTGCATTAGGAGCTGCGTTAGCTGGTTTATCCGGGGCATTAATCGGTGCGATACAATCTGTTGAGGTCGGTATGGGTGAACCAGTTTTAATATTAGCATTTGTAGTAGTTATCATTGGTGGAATTGGCTCAATTAAAGGTGCTTTTGTTGGGGCTTTGTTAGTAGGAGTTACAGATACGTTAGGACGTTTCTTACTTCCTGAGTTATTTAAATTATTTTTTAATAATGCTGATGCAAATCTAATTGGTTCATCGATAGCCTCAATGTCAATATATATACTTATGGCAATCGTTTTAATTTTTAAGCCATCAGGTTTGTTTGGTAAGAGCTCAGCATGATGTCTGAAAAGAAATTAAATTTTTTAATTCTAATATTTTTGTTTTTTCTACCGTTATTTTCAATTCTTTTAAATGATATTTATATAACAACATTATTTTCAAAGATTGTTATTTTAGCCATTGCAGGTATTGGTCTTAATTTAATATTGGGATATGGAGGCATGGTCTCCTTTGGTCACGCTGCTTTTTTTGGCTTAGGTGGGTATGTTACAGGAATTTTAGCTTTTCATTTTAATAATTACGAACCTATCCAAATATTAGTTTTTGAGTTTGAAGGAACAAATCAATTATTATTGATCTGGATTTTTACTTTAATTTTTTCATCTATATTAGCTCTCTTTATTGGTTATTTTTCATTGAGAACATCAGGTGTGTATTTCATAATGATAACATTAGCATTTGCTCAAATGTTATATTATTTTTCAATAAGTTGGCCTACTTATGGTGGAGAAGATGGATTGTCACTTTCACTTAGAAATCAAATACCTTTTTTTAACACAATGGATCCTATTACTTTTTTTTATATTTGTTATGTATGGTTGATTATAACAATTATATTTGTAAAATTTATTTTAAATTCTCCATTAGGAATCTCATTAAAAGCCAGCAAAGAAAACGAGGATAGAGTTAGATCAGTTGGAATTAACCCTAAAAAAGTTAAATTAATTTCATTTATAATATCTGGAGCAATAACAGGTTTGGCTGGTTCTTTATACGCCGATCTTAATAGATTTGTAAGTCCAACAATTTTAAGTTGGCAAATGTCTGGTGAAATTATGATTTTAGTAATTTTAGGTGGAATGTTTAGACTTTATGGGCCAATTTTGGGTGCTTTTTTTTATATTATATTAGAACAATTTCTTGGTGGTATTACAGAAAATTGGCAATTTTGGTTGGGTTTTATAATTCTTTTAGAAGTGCTTTACGCAAAGGCAGGGTTAATAAGCTTTTTAATTAAAGATAAATACGATGAAAAAACCAGTTCTTAAAATTGATAACCTTAGTAAATCATTCGGAGCTGTAAAAGCTAATAATAACTTAAATTTAAATTTATTTAAAAATGAAATTCATGCCTTAATAGGTCCCAATGGTTCTGGTAAGTCAACATTAGTTAAACAAATTTCAGGATTTTTAAAACAAGATAGTGGTCAAATTTATCTTGAAGAAATTAATATTTCCAATTATTCAGCTGAACATAGGTCAAGAATGGGTATTGCTAGAAGTTTTCAAATTTCTTCTGTTATAAATTCATTTAAAGTTATTGATAATTTAAGATTATCCCTTTTGGGTAGAGATGGAGGTTATTTAAATCCATTAAATAATATCTATAGAAATAAAGATTATAGCGATGAAGCATTTGATTTACTTAAAATTGTTGATTTAACAAATAAGGCTAATGATTTAGTAAGTACTTTAAGTCATGGTGATAAAAGAAAACTTGAGATAAGTTTAGCGCTATCCATGAATCCAAAGTTATTACTTTTTGATGAGCCAATGGCTGGATTAGATAAAACATCATCACAATTAATGATTGACTTGTTTAAAAAATTAAAAGTTAAAGCTCCGATTTTACTTATAGAACATGATATGGAATCAGTATTTGCATTAGCTGACAGGATATCAGTTTTAGATTATGGAAGTTTAATTGCTTCTGGAAATGAAAAAGAAATAAAGTCAAATGCCAAAGTTCAGGAAGTTTATCTTGGGGATGAAAATTGAGCACACTTCTTAAGATTGAAAAATTAAGTGCTTGGTATGGTGATACCCGTGTACTAAATGAAGTGGATATTGAAATTAAAGAAGGAGAAATTGTTGCCTTACTGGGTAGAAATGGAATGGGAAAAACAACTACTTTACATTCAGTATGTGGGATAATCGAAAAAGTTTCAGGTAAAATATTTTTTAAAAATAATTTAATTTCAAATTTACCAACCTATGAAATATCTAAATTAGGTATCGGTTTAGTGCCTGAAGGCAGAAGGATTTTTTCAAATCTTACTGTTGAAGAAAACTTGATTGTTGCTTCTAGAAAAGGTTATTGGGATCTAAATAAAATAAAAAAAATTTTTCCACGGTTATCTGAACGTTTAACTCAAATGTCAAATTCTTTATCTGGTGGTGAACAGCAAATGTTAGCAATTGCAAGAACTCTTATGACTAATCCAAAGATGTTAATTTTAGATGAAGCAACCGAAGGCCTATCACCAAATATAAGAAATGAGATATGGACAATTATCTCTGAAATTAAAAAAAAGGATGTTTCAATAATTTTAGTAGATAAATACTTGAACAAAATAAAACAAATTGCAGATATGCTATATATTCTTGACAGAGGAGAAAATGCTTGGAATGGAAAACCTTATTTATTAACCGATCAGATTGTTAAGAAATATTTATCTGTTTAAATATTTTAATTAAATGACAAGTCCCCAAGATCTTGTGTAACAACTCCAGTAAATTCAATAGTTTTGGGTGTTAGGGTCTTTACATACTTTTGAATATTTTCTTGAATAAGTTTTTCAATATTTCTCATAATTTCTTTATCTGGAAATTCCCAAATAACTACACTTACATTAGGTGTATTTGGGTTTTTCAATGATCTAAATCTTACACCTTTAACAGTTTGAAGAAGAGATGGCCATTTTGTTTCTAGCATAGACTCGAAAAGTTCACAGTCTTCATTACTTGAAAATGTTCTAACAAATATTTTTACTAACATACGAATACCTTACACTTTATTTTTAAATATTATGATCTATAGTAAGGTTACAAAAATTGAGGACATTATGGTAGAATTATTTGTAAGAAAAGACGTTGCATTTAGGGCTTTTAAAATTGCTTTAATTGTTGGTGTTATTTTAGCTGGAATAAATCATGGTGATCATATCATTAAGGGTGAGATGACTAGCAACAACTGGATCAAAATAATAATTACCTTTTGTGTTCCGTACTGTGTTTCTTCATTTTCATCTGTAATGGCAATTAAAAAAGAACAGAACATATCTGCAATGTAATAATTATTATTTATGATTAAATTAGGTTTATTAGGAAACAATATATCAAGATCTGAAATGCCTAATCTTATCACAAAATTAGGAATTGAATTTGGGTTTGATATTAAGTACGAGCTTTTTGATCAAGCTTCAAAAACAAATTTTAATTTCAAAAAATTTTTAAGCCAAATAAAAGAAAAGAATATTTTTGGGATTAATGTTACCTACCCTTTTAAAGAACTAGCATTAGAGCATTCAATTAAATTAAGCGAAGAAACAAAGTTAGTAAAATCAACCAATCTTATTTTAATCAATGAATATATGACTGCACATAATACAGATTTCACTGGTTTTCTTAATACTTATAAATTTAATTTTAATAAAGAACCTTTAAAATTAGTTATTTTAGGAGGTGGTGGAGTTGGAAAATCAGTTTGTTTTGCTTTATTAAAATTAGGAGTTAAAGAACTTTACATAATTGAAAATGATAACATTAAATTAGAAAAATTAATAGAGGATTTAAAGAAACAAAACGAACAGGTATATTCAATAAAGTTAGGTGAGTTGATAGAAAATCAGCATGAATTTGATGGATTTTTAAATTGCTCTGAGCAGGGCCATATTAACACTCCTGGAAACCCATTCGATGGGTTGAAATTAAATAGTAAGCAATGGTCTTTTGATGTAGTTTACACACCTGCTATGACAACTTTTTTAAAAAATTCAGAGAATAGTGGGGCAAAAATAATCACTGGCATTGATCTTTTTTTATTTCAAGGAATAGAGTCATTTATAATTTTTACAGAACAAGAAAAATTAAGAAAAAAAATCATGAGTAATTATAACAATATAAGAGAGTACTATTTTAAAAAATTAATCACTTGATGATGTTAATTTTACTACATTAGAACTAACTAAATTTTCTATTTCGCCTTTTGTATAATTTAACTCCAATAAAATTTCATTTGTATGTTCACCAATTTGAGGTGGTATATTTTTAACGCCAACTGATTTTGATCTGCTAAACTTTATTGGAGAAGCTATACCTTGATATTCATCTTTATGAAGAACCATTTGTCTTTCTTTTGTCTGAGGATGATTGATAGCTTCTTCCATGTTCCTGACTGGACCAGCTGGAACACCTGCATTTAAAAGTTTTTCTGAAAAAGAGTTACCATCAACATCTTTAAGTGCATTTTGTAAATAATCTGTTAATTCTAATCTATTTTTAACTCTATCTGCATTAGTTTTAAATCTATCATCGTCTATTAAGTTATCCAAATTGAGTGCTTTACAGAGTCTTGCAAATCCGGCATCGTTTCCTATTCCCATAAAAATTTCATTAGTAGCTGTATCGAATTTGTCATATGGAGATATGTTAGGATGAGAGTTTCCTGTAGCTTTTCCAGGCTTTTTACTGAGAAAAAAATTTGCATTGTGAGGATGCATTAAAGCTAGAGAAGAATCATACAATGTCATGTCAAGATACTGGCCTTTATTGGAGATGTTTCTTTCTTGTAAAGCCATTAATATTCCAATTGCAGAGTATAAACCAGTGCCCATATCTACAAAGGGTGCTCCCATTCTTACACTACCACTTTCTGGTGTTCCATTTATGGACATCATTCCAGTCATCGCTTGAACAATTGCATCATAACCAGGTGCTCCACCTAGTGGACCATCTTGACCAAAACCGGAAATTCTACAATGAATTAGTTTTGGAAATTTTTCTTTTAAAACTTCTTCATATCCTAAACCCCATTTTTCCATTGTCCCTGTTTTAAAATTTTCAATAAGAACATCTGCATCTTCCAGAAGTTTAATTAATATTTCTTTTCCTTTATCTGATAATAAATCAATTGCAATTGATCTTTTATTTCTATTTACATTTATAAAATAAGACGCCATTCCATTTGAAAATGGTGGCCCCCATCCTCTCACCTCGTCACCGATGTGAGCTTCTACTTTTATAACATCGGCTCCATGATCAGCAAGAATTTGAGTTGCATAAGGTCCTCCAAGAACTCTAGTTAGATCTATTATTTTTAAATTTTCCAAAGCATGTTCCATTTTATTTCCTATGGTTTTAATTAGTATGATCTTGGTAAATGAAGTATTTTTTCTGATATGTAATTTAATATCATTTGTGAACTAACAGGTGCTAACTTTGGTATTAAGGATTCTCTTAATAATCTTTCAACATGATACTCTTTTGCATATCCCATCCCTCCCAAAGTTACAACAGCTTGAGTTGCTGTTTTAAATGCTACTTCTGCAGCGTAATATTTTGCAGCATTTGCAAGCCCTCCAGAATTTTGACCTTTATCATATTGATAGGCAGCTTTTGATATTAATAATTCAGCAGCCTCAAGTTCTATCCACAATTCAGCTAAAGGATGTTGAATACTTTGATTTTTGCCAATCGGTCTATCAAATACAATTCTCTCATTAGCGTATTTTACAGCTTTTTCTAGAGCATCTTTTCCAATGCCTAGAGCTTCTGCTGCAATTAATATTCTTTCAGGATTTAAGCTATCTAAAATATATCTAAAGCCTTTGCCTTCTTCTCCTATTCGGTCTTCTTCAGATATTTCTAAATTGTCAAAAAAGATTTGATTACTATCAACTGAACCTCTCCCCATTTTTTTTATCTCTCTTACTTCAATTTTTGTGCTGTCAAAATCTGTGTAAAATAAAGTCAATCCATCAATATTACTTTTTGTTTCTCCTAATTCAGATGTTCTTGCTAAAAGTAGAATTTTATTTGCAATTTTTGCTGTTGAGGTCCAAATTTTTTGTCCGTTTATTAAATATCCACCTTGGATTTTACTTGCTGTAGTTTTTATTTTTCCAGTATCTAATCCAGCATCAGGTTCTGTTACTCCAAAACATGTTTTGTCATTTCCAGAGATCAAGTTAGGTAACCAATTCTTTTTTTGTGTTTTAGTCCCATGAACAACTATAGGGTGTGGCCCAAAGATATTAATATGTATTGATGATGCAGCAGACATTCCGCCACCATTTCTAGTAATATTTTGCATAAAAAGAGCGGCTTCTTGAATGCCTAAATTAGCTCCTCCGTATTCTTCAGGCATACACATGCCCAACCAACCGCTTTTTGCAACTTCATTATAGAATTCAAAAGGAAACTCTGATTTTAAATCTAAATCTAACCAATAATTATCATCAAATCTTGATGAAATTTTTTTAGCTGCTTCAACAATATTTTTTTGTGTTTCTGTTAGTTCAAATAGCATGAATATTATCTATGAGATGAGTGATAAATATCATTTGGCTCCATTTCAGTAGCGATAGCTAGTCTGTTTGTCATATTAAAAAAACCAGTGATTAAACTTATGTCCCAAATATCTCTGTCAGAAAAACCATTTTTACTCAATTCATCCCTTAATTTCTTATTTACGTCAGAAGGATTTTTTGTAAGCTCTTTAACATATCTGAGCATTACTTGGTGCTTTTTTGCTAATTTTGTTGCTTCTAAGTTTGAAATTAATCTTTCTCCTAACTGAGGATCTCCAGATAATTCTCTTACAGCTGACCCATGTGCAACTATACAGTAATAGCAGTGATTTAAAGATGAAACAGTAACTGCTATCATTTCTCTTTCTAACTTTGTTAAACCAGAATCTCCTAACATAATAGAATTGTATAATTTGGTAAAACCTTCAAACTGTTTTGGAAAATTAGAGAATGCAGCTAAAACATTTGGGATAAATCCAATTTTTTCCTTAACAATTTTTAAATAATTTTCAGCATTTAAATCATCTTTTGTTTTTTTCTTATTTTTAAGATTTAAACTTGTGATTTTATTTTTTGCCAATTGTCTTGGTATTTTAGTCATTATCACTCCTTAATCCAATTAGGTTTTTTTTTATTAAAAAAAGCGTTTATACCCTCTTCAGCTTCTTTAGTGTCCCATATATCTGCTAGTTTGTTAATTGTAAGATCTACAATATTTTGATTAATAGGATAAGATAAATCTCTCACTAGTTTTTTTGATTGTAAAATTGAATTCGGAGCTGAATTCTTAAAGCTGTCTAAAAACTCTGATATTTTAGAGTTAATTTCATTTTTTTCATATATAAAATCAATCAATCCAAATTTAACTCCATCTTCAGGTGCAAAAATTTTTGCAGATGTAAATAAGTGGATTGAGTTTTTTTCACCAATTTTTCTAACTACATAAGGACTTATTGTTGCTGGTATAAGGCCAAGTTTTGCTTCTGTTAATGCAATCTTGATATCTTTAACTGAAAAAACAAAATCGCATATTGACATGATCCCAACACCACCACCAAAGGTATTACCTTCTACTTTGCCAATTATAGTTTTAGGACAATTGTAAAGTTTTAGAAGTAAGTCAGCAAGTTTAGATGCTTCTTTAATTCTATTCTCTCTTGGTGCAGATAGTTGTTTTTTCATCCATGATAAATCACCTCCAGCACAAAAACTTTTTCCGTTTGCTGAAATTAAAATAAGAGATGATGTGTCTCGTGATAACTCATCAACGCAAAGGCTTAACTCGTTTATGATATCGAGCGTAAGAGCATTATGAACATCTGGATCGTTTAACTTAATTTCAGTAGTAATATTATTAATTTTTGTAACTATAAGCTTCTTGAAATTCATAAAAATTCTACATTCTAAAAAGACCAAATTTTGTTTCTTTAATTTTCGAGTTCAAACTTATTTGTAGACACTCTGAAATTATATTTCTAGTATCTCTTGGATCTATTATCCCATCATCCCATAATCTTGAAGATGAATAAAGTGGATTTGATTGATAATCAAATTGTTTGACCAATTTTGAAAAAAACTCTTTTTCCATCTTTTCATTCCAGTCTTTGTTTTTCTTTTTAAAATTTATTTTTTTAAGCTGAAGTAAAACATTTGCTGCTTGTTCTCCACCCATGACTGATATTTTTGAACTTGGCCAAATCCATAAAAAATTGGGCTGAAACGCTCTTCCACACATACCATAATTACCAGCTCCAAAACTACCTCCTACGATGATAGTTATTTTAGGAGATTTTGAATTTGAAACAGCATTAATTAATTTAGCGCCGTTCTTAGCAATACCAGTATGTTCGGCTTGTTTGCCAACCATAAAACCGGTAATATTTTGAATAAATATAATGGGTATTTTTCTCTTACTACAAAGTTGAATAAAATGGGTTCCTTTTTGTGCACTCTCAGAAAATAAAACGCCATTGTTGGCTATTATTCCGCAACTGATTTGGTTTATTTTTGCAAAACCTGTTACAAGAGTTTTTCCATAGTTTGGTTTAAATTCATCTATATTAGAATCATCAATTATCCTCATTATAATTTCATTTATATCAAATGGCTTCTTCAGATCACTTGGGACAATTCCAACTAATTCTTCATTGTCATATAGTGGTAACTTTGTTTTTAGATCAAATTTTTTCTGAGTAATATTTGCATTTTTAATGCATTGGCGAGTTAATTCTAAAGCATGATAATCATCATCTGCAAGATAGTCAGCAACACCTGAAATTTCTGTATGAACTTTGCCACCTCCTAAATCTTCTGCAGAGATGTTTTCACCAATTGCTGCTTTCACTAGAGGCGGCCCTGCTAAAAAAATAGTACCTTGGTTTTTTACAATAATAGTTTCATCAGACATTGCTGGGACATACGCTCCACCAGCAGTACAACTTCCCATAACAACTGCGACTTGCATTATATTCTTAGAAGACATTTTTGATTGATTATAAAAAATTCTCCCAAAATGATCTCTATCCGGAAAAACTTCGTCTTGATTTGGAAGATTTGCTCCTCCTGAATCAACCAGATATATACAAGGTAAGTTATTTTGCATTGCAATTTCTTGAGCTCTTAAATGTTTTTTTACAGTTATGGGGTAATATGTACCACCTTTTACCGTGTAATCATTGCAAATTATCATTACATTCAAGTCATGAACTTTTCCAATGCCTGTAATTATACCACCTCCAGGACACTCGTTGTCGTAAAGTTCATGTCCAGCTAATGCTCCAATTTCTAAAAAAGTAGAGTTTTTATCAAGTAATTGAGTAATTCGCATTCTAGGGAGCAATTTTTTTTCTTTAGAAGTTTTTTTATTAAACTTTTTAACACCACCTTTAAAAGCAAAATCTTTCACCTTTTTGATTTCATCAATCTTTGATAGCATTTCATTTTTATTTTTTAAAAAAATATCACTAGTTACTGATAAATTAGATTTTAAGATGCTCATTTTAATTTCCTTCTGATATTTCTCTTCCAATTAGCATTCTTCTTATCTCAGAAGTTCCTGCACCAATTTCATATAATTTTGCATCTCTTAATAATCTTTCAACTGGATAATCTTTCGTATAGCCATTACCACCTAAAATTTGAATAGCATCTAGAGTAATACTTGTTGCTTTTTCCGCAGCGTACAAAATACAACCTGCAGCATCTTTCCTTGTTGTTTCACCTCTATCGCAAGCAGATGCGACGGCATAAACATATGATCTACAAGCATTTAGTGTGGTATACATATCTGCAATCTTACCTTGGATTAATTGAAATTGGCCAATTGATTTTCCAAATTGTTTTCTTTCTTGTGTATAAGGGATAACAGTATCCAGTGCTGATGCCATGATTCCTAAGGGACCTGCAGCCAATACAACTCTTTCAAAGTCTAAACCACTCATTAATATTGATGCACCATCTCCAGGATTTCCTAAAATATTGTCTTCAGGTACTTCACAATTATCAAATATTAATTCAGATGTGTTTGAACCACGCATCCCAAGTTTATCAATTTTTTTTCCTACAGAAAATCCTACCATGTCCTTTTCAACTATAAATGCAGTTATTCCTTTTGAACCGGCAGAAGGATCTGTTTTAGCATATATTATTAGAACATCAGCATCTGGACCATTTGTTATCCACATTTTTGTGCCATTCAATAGATATGTTTTATTTCCTTGTTTTTCAGCGTGTAATGACATAGAGACAACATCAGATCCAGAGTTTGGTTCACTCATTGCTAAAGCACCTATTTTTTTTCCAGAACATAACTCTGGTAAATATTTATTTTTTTGCTCATGGGTTCCGTTTCTGTTAATTTGATTCACACATAAATTTGAAAATGCTCCATAAGATAATCCTATTGAAGCACTAGCTCGACTAATTTCCTCCATAACAATGCAATGTGACAAATAGTTTAAACCAGTACCTCCGTAATCTTCATCAGCTGTGATGCCTAGCAATCCTAATTCCCCGAATTTTTCCCACAAAAAATTTGGAAATTCATTATTTTCATCAACATTTTTTGCTAATGGAGCAATTTCATTTTGGGCAAATTTATATACTGTATCTTGTAATTGATTTAGATCTTGGTTAAATCCAAAGTTAAGAGTTTTATCATACATAATTTTAATTCAGAGCGCGTTTTTTAGCTTCAGCTGTTTCAAAGCTTGATACATGAAGTAAGCTTGATATTTTTCTCATAAGATTTGATTCATAATCATCTATATTTCCATCAGCTAATACTACGCCCCATAGCATTTCGATGACTTTTATTCTTTCCTCATGATCCATTGTATCAAGAATGACTTTTATATCTGAAAAGATTTCAACTTTTTCATTTGCTTTCTCTAAAACAAAATTAACTGCATTTTTTGCTTTGCTATTTTCTAGATGAAATTTATTAATTAGTAAGCTTGTAATTTTTTCTATTTCATCATCTGAAACTATTCCATCAACCTTGCATGCTTCAATTAAAAGAGATAAAACAGCATAGATTTCTTCTTCGACAATCTCCACTTCTGAATTATTTTCCTGTTTGACTTTCTCAAAGATATTTTTTAAATTTTGAAACATAAATTTTCCTTTTTTTATATTAAAGACTTAATTTCAAGAAAAATCAATTTACAGATTTAAATAAATATAATTATAGTATTCTATTATTTATTTGGAGGAATTAAATGGCAGGTCAAGAGTTTTTGAAATCAATAGAACAAAATTACAAAAAAGCAGTAACATGTCTTCAAAAAAGTGAAGGTAAAGAAGTTTATACAGATGAATTAGCTAAACAAGTAATGACTGTCAATTCAACTTATGTTGTTAGATTTGGTGTTAGATTACGAGGTACTATTCATACATTTACTGGTTATAGATCTGTACATTCTGATCATATTGAACCTGTTAAAGGAGGTATTAGATATGATTTGGCCGTTAATCAAGATGAAGTTGATGCTTTGGCTGCATTGATGACTTATAAGTGTTCTCTAGTTGAAGTTCCTTTTGGGGGATCAAAAGGAGGTCTAATTATTAATATTAGAGAATGGACTGAAGAAGAGTTAGAAAAAATTACAAGACGTTTTACGGATGAATTATCTAAAAGAGATTTAATTCACCCTTCTCAAAATGTTCCTGCGCCTGATGTGGGTACTGGTGAAAAAGAAATGGCATGGATGGCTGATGAGTTTAGAAAATTACATCCAACTGAGTTAAACGCCTGGGCATGTGTAACTGGTAAGCCAGTTAATAAAGGTGGAATAGGAGGAAGAACAGAAGCCACAGGAAGAGGTGTTCAATATGCTTTACAGGCTTTTTTTGATAATCCAGTCGATGTAAAGAAAACATGTTTAACACCGGGCTTAAAAGGAAAAAGAGTCATAGTTCAAGGTTTAGGGAATGTTGGTTATCATGCAGCTTTATTTTTGTCGACTGAAGATAATTGCTTAATAACTCATGTTATTGAAAGAGATGGTTCTATTGTAGACCAAAAAGGAATAAATATAGAAAAATTAAAAACACATATTCTTGAAAATGGTGGCGTTAAAGGTTTCAATGGATATGTTGATAAAGGTTCTGAAATATTAGAAGAAGATGCTGATATTTTAATCCCTGCCGCAATGGAACTTGTAATTAATAAAGAAAACGCTGATAAAATTAAAACGCCTTTAATAATAGAAGCCGCAAATGGTCCTGTGTCAAGTGAAGCTGATGAAATTTTGAGTAAAAAAGGAGTTGTCATAATCCCAGATCTTTATGCTAATGCAGGAGGGGTTACAGTTAGTTATTTCGAATGGATTAAAAACTTAAGCAGAATTCGTTTAGGTAGACTTCAAAGAAGAGCTCAGGAGAACCAAACTTCATTAATGATAAAAGCACTTGAAAAGATGACAGGTTCTAGTTTTCCAGAAGAATATAAAGATCTAGTTATGCAAGGATCATCTGAAATTGATTTAGTAAGATCTGGGTTAGAAGATACGATGAGAAATACTTATGAGGTTATAAGTGAAGTGTGGAATAAAAATTCTAATGCTGGTGATTTAAGAACTGCAGCAATGATGGTATCTGTAAAACGTGTTATGGATAGTTATAAGTCACTCGGGTTGTAATTTTAAAAATATTAAAAGGCAGTCTATAAAGACTGCCTTTTTTTGGGGAGGTAATAAGATTATTTTCTAAAGTCAGGATAAGCTTCCATGCCAACCTCACTTACATCAACACCTTCAAGCTCTTGCTCTTCAGATACTCTAATACCAATAATCAATTTTATCGCGTACCATACAACTGAAGATGCAATTACTGTAAAAGCACCAATCGCTAATATTCCGTATAACTGAGACCCAATATTTGCATCAGAATTTGAAAAAACAACTGCTATTGTTCCCCAAATACCAGCAAATAAGTGAACTGGTACAGCTCCTACTACGTCATCAATTTTGAATTTATCTAACATTGGAATAGCAACTACTACAATCAATCCACCAACAGCACCAATAAATATTGCTAACATTGGAGTTGGAGCAAGAGGTTCTGCAGTTATGGCGACCAATCCACCCAATGCACCATTTAAAGCCATTGTAAGATCAGTTTTTTTATAAAAAGCCATCGTAAATACAATTGCTACAACAACTCCAGCTGCTGCTGCAAGATTAGTGTTTATATATATATTTGATATAGCGGCAACATCAGCAGCAGATCCCATTGCTAATTGTGATCCACCATTAAAACCAAACCATCCAAACCATAAAATAAAAGTACCTAAAGTGGCTAATGGTAAGTTAGAACCTGGCATTGGATTAACACTACCGTCTGATGCATATTTACCTTTTCTAGCACCTAATATTATTGCACCGGTTAAAGCAGCCCAGCCACCAACACCATGCACAATTGAGGATCCAGCAAAATCAAGAAAACCTGCTTCACTTAAGTATCCACCACCCCAAGACCATGAGCCTTGAATTGGATATATAAAAGCTGTTAAAAATACTACAAAAATGAGAAAACTCGATAATTTTACTCTTTCAGCTACTGCACCACTTACAATTGAGGCAGTCGTAGCGCAAAAAACCATTTGAAACCACCAATCGGATCCTGATGAATAATCACCCTCAAGTGGGTCAAGTTTATCAGAAGGGCCCCATATTGCAAATGAACCAATCCAACCTGAAACATCCATGTACATTAAATTATAACCTACAACCGCAAACATTATTCCGGCAATAGAATATAAACCTATATTTTTAGCACATTGAACAACTGCATTTTTAGCTCTAACCAAACCAGTTTCCAACATACAAAAACCAGCTGCCATAAGCATTACTAGAAACCCATGAACCAAAAAGGAAAATGAGTTAAATATATATGTGACTTCAGCATCAACCGCTGCGTTTGCAACTGACGTGACAAACAAGCATGTTGATAAAAATCCTAATTTTAAAATTCGTTTCATAAAAACTCCTTACGTTTGGATATTTAATATATGCGACCGTATTTAATTGAAATACATGATTTGTAAATAAAGCTGGAAATTCATTTGTGACCAAATTATATGCACAAAATGATACCCAATTATGTAAACGACTAATAATTAGTCATTTATAAACTGTGCTCAAGGATGAGTGATAAATATTTATTAATTTCATTTTTAGTCTTTTTAAGACTCATTTTGAGGGAACCTAAATCTTTAATATTTAGATTTCTCTGAAGCTTTTCTAAAATTTGATTTGTTAATCTGCTAGGTTTTTGATTTGAATATGTAAGATTTACATATTGATCAATAATAAAATAAAACATTTTTGCTTTTTTAATGAAGTATTTTTTTTCATCTAAATTTTCAATTATTTCATAACATTTTGGATTGTTGAAAAAAAATTCTAAGAATTCAATATCCCTTTGCCCACCTAAAGAATATTTAGTTTCGTACCAATGAATTTTGTTTTCTACATTTTCAGAGATATTCAAATTATTTTGTTTTTCATTCTTCTTTTTTGTTTCAGGTTTTATGACTATTCTTCTCATTTCATTAATTTCTTGAATTAAATTTTTACTATTAATTGTTTGTAATTTTAATTTTTGAATAACTTTTTCTAATTCATTCTGAAAATTACTATCTTTAAAAACTAATTTACTTTTCATTAATGCCATTTTTTCCCATGAAAAAGTCTCGTTTTCATGAAATGATTTAAATTCAGATAATGTGCAAGCGTTTGAACTAATACTTACCTTAGGTCCAAGTTTGGTATCTATCTCATAAATTAGATTCTGAGATGTTTTTGAACTTAATATTGAAATCATTTTTTGTGCAATAAGTGACAAAATAAAATGATAAGTTTTCAGATTCTGAAAACTCTGGTTTCTATCTGGAAAAATAAACACTAGATCTAAATCAGAGTTTGATGTCATCAAATTTTGAGCAAATCTTCCGTATGACAAGATTCCAAAATCATCTAAAGCAGTTGGATCAATTTTTTTTTCTTTAGATATTAAATGAACAGCAATTTTTTGAACTTTTTGTAGAGTGCAATGAGCTAATAGATAAAATTCATATGCAGCATCTTCTACTTTTAATTCATCAGTTATAATTGATACAATAATTTGAAATTTAAGTTGTCTATGAGTTTTCCTTAATTTATTTAAGATTGTTTCTTCATCTTCATTAACGCTTATTTTACTAAATTCTTTTTGATATATATTTATATTCTTATTTAGTTTTATTTCGTAATAAGGATCTAATATCTCTAGCAATCTAATATCTTTAGACAAAAGATTTGTAGCATGTCCTGAGAAGGTAAAAATATCTGATATTTTTTTGTGAGAAAAAGAATTTAAAATCGCCATTTCAATAAATTCAAAATTGGGTTGTATAGCATCTATAAATCTGAGAAGCTGATAGGTGCCTTGTCTAGGATATTTAGACTTTAAAATTATTGGTAGTATAGAATTAGAAAACTCTTCAATTAAGTATATGTAATCATCTTGTATTTTTTTATTAATAATATTTTTAAAGTAAGCTTTATAATAATTTAAAATATCATGTTTATTGAATTTTGTTTTTTTAAAAAGATAGGTTATTAAATCATTAACGTTTTGATCATAATATTCATTTACATCTTTTATTGATGAAATATTTTCTGGTAATTGATTTTTATTTATATAGTTCAACGTGAATACTTTAAATTAAATCTTTTTTTATACAAAAAAAATGTTATTAAAATTATAAAACAAAATATACGAAAGTTGCAATTAAAATGGATTTAAAAACCTTTCTTGAAAAGAACTATTCAATAGATTCTTTAAATAAGGTTATATTAGATTTATCAAATGCAGCGATTAAAATATCAAACTCAATAAGAAATAATTATAAATTAGAAAATAAGAAAGAAACTTCTCAAAATGTTGATGGTGACAAACAAAAACCTTTAGATATTTTCGCTGATGAATGTGTTTTTGAGTCTTTAAATAACAGCTCGGTTGCTGCCTATTGTTCTGAAGAACAAGATGGAATGACAACTATAGATAAAAATGGAAAATATTTAATATTTTGTGATCCATTAGACGGGTCATCAAATATTGGTAATAACATATCAATAGGAACAATTTTTTCAATTCTTCCTTTTTATAATGGTTCAATTGAGAATTCTTTAAAACAAAATGGCAATTCTCAATTATGTGCAGGTTTTTTTGTCTATGGGCCTCAGACAACTCTTATTTTGTCACTTGGTAAAGGAGTACATTCTTTTTATTTTGATAATAAAAATAGTCAATTTAATATATTAAATCCAGATATAATCATTCCAAAATCAACATCTGAATTTTCTATCAATTCTTCTTATAGAAGATATTGGAATGACAAGGTAAAAAATTACATAAAAAATTGTGAAGATGGAAGTGATGGAATAAGAGAAAAAAATTTTAATATGAGATGGGTGGGTTCATTAGTTGCAGACGCGAGTAGAATTTTTGAAAGAGGTGGAATATTTCTTTACCCACAAGATAAAAGAGAGAAAAATAAAAGTGGAAGATTAAGGCTTACCTATGAAGCTAACCCTATATCTTTTTTGATAAGTCAAGCTGGAGGAAAAGCTACAAATGGTTCAATTGATATTTTGAATGTGGAAGTGAATGAAATTCATCAACGAGTACCTTTTATTTTTGGTTCTGAAGAAGAGGTTGATATTTTTTTAAATACTGAGTAAATCTAAATTAAAATTGTCGAGAAAATTATGTCCAAAACATCTGATCTAAATATAGAAACATTGAAAAAAATGTCTAATGCAATAAGAGTACTTGCAGCTGAAGGGGTTCAAAAAGCAAATTCAGGACATCCTGGAATGCCCATGGGAGTTGCTGATGTGGCAACTATTTTATTTTCAAAATATTTGAAAATTGATGTAGACAAACCTGACTGGCCTGACAGAGATAGATTTGTTTTATCAGCTGGTCATGGATCAATGCTTATATATGCTTTGAATTACCTTTTAGGTTATTCTGATATGAATATTGAAAGTTTAAAAAACTTTCGACAATTACATTCTAATACACCTGGTCACCCTGAATACGGTGATACTTTAGGAGTTGAAACTACAACAGGGCCTCTTGGTCAAGGTTTAGGTACTGCTGTTGGTATGGCTTTAGCTGAAAGGATGTCTAATGCAAAGTTTGGAAAAAATCTTGTTGAGCATTTTACTTATGTCATGGTTGGTGATGGGTGTCTCCAAGAGGGTATAAGTCATGAATCAATAGAATTTGCTGGACATTTAAAATTAGCAAAATTAATTGTTCTTTGGGATAATAATTCAATTTCGATTGATGGTAATACCAATTTGGCCAATTCAAGTAATCAAATTGCTAGATTTAAAGCATCAGGGTGGCATACTCAATCAATTGATGGACACGATTTTGATCAAATATCAAAGGCGATTGAAAACGCACAAAAAACCAATAAACCTTCATTTATTGCTTGTAAAACTATAATTGGATTTGGTTCACCAAATCTTGCGGGCACTGAAAAAACACATGGAGCACCACTTGGGGATGATGAAGTTAAAAAAGTTAAAGAAGAATTAAATTGGAAAAGTAACCCATTTGAAGTTCCTAAAGACATACTTAGTAATTGGAGAGCTTCAGTTGAAAGAGGGTTACAAATTAGAAAGGAATGGGAAGATAGATTTAATAAAAGTCCTAAAAAAAATAAATTTATTAAAAATAATTCAAACTATTTATCCCAAGTCTTTGATAAAAATTTAAAATCTCATATTCAAAAATTGAAATTAGAAAAACCTAAATTAGCTACAAGACAGGCAAGTTTAGAATTTTTAAAAGTTTTGTCATCTAATGTAGATAATATTGCTGGAGGCTCAGCTGATTTAACTGGATCAAACTTGACAAAAACCCCAGATATGAATTCTGTAAAACCAAAAAAATTTAAAGCTAATTATATTCATTATGGAATTAGAGAACACATGATGGGAGCTGTTATGAATGGAATAGCTCTTCATAAAGGTTTTATAACATATGGTGGAACTTTTTTAGTTTTTAGTGATTATATGAGAAGTTCAATTAGGTTGTCAGCTCTCATGAAAACTAAAGTAATTTATGTTTTAACACATGATTCAATTGGTCTGGGTGAAGATGGCCCAACACATCAACCAGTAGAGCATTTAGCAATGCTGAGAGCAACACCTAATCTCAATGTTTTTCGTCCTGCTGATGCAGTTGAAACAGCAGAAGCATGGGAACTTGCACTTAAATATGATGGACCATCTATATTAGCTTTATCTAGACAGGGTTTAAAAACATTTAGAGACGAAAAAGGGAATGATAATCTTACAGGTAAAGGGGGATATCTCGTTAAAGATTTTGGAAATAAAAGAGATTTAACAATAATTGCCACAGGTTCTGAGGTTGAGATTGCATTAGAAACTTCGGATCTATTATTAAAAGATAATATTAAAGCATCAGTGGTATCTTTACCATGTTGGGAGATATTCGAAAAACAATCAGAAGAATATAAATTAAATGTTCTTGGAGAAAAATTAAAAGTTGGTGTAGAAGCGGGTTCAGAATTAGGCTGGCATAAATATATAGGATCAAATGGTATTTTTATCGGAATGAAAACATTTGGAGCATCAGCACCTGCAAATCATTTATTTGAACATTTTGGATTAAGTTCAGATAAGATTAGAGAAAAAATTTTAGCTAAAATTAATACATAAGTTTATGCCTTCTTCAAAAGAATTTTTTAAATTAGATTTAAAGAATAAATTGATTCTTGTCAGGGTTGATTTGAATTTGCCTGTAGTAAATGGAGTTGTTCAAGATGAAACAAGGCTTCAATCTGTTTTACCGACTATTCAAGAAATTATTAAAAAAGGTGGCAAGGTAGTACTTTGTAGTCACTTTGGAAGACCTAATGGTGAATATAATAAAAAGTACAGTTTAAAACCATTAATAGAACCTTTGTCAAAAGCATTAAATTGTCCTATTGTTTTTTCGCCAACTTGCATTGGGCCAGAAGCAGAAGAACTAAAAAATAATCTTAAAGAGGGTCAAACTTTACTTTTAGAAAATTTACGATTTCATAAGGGAGAAGAAACTAATAATAAAGATTTTTCGGAAGATTTAACTCTGGGGATTGATTATTTTGTTAATGATGCTTTTTCATGTTCCCACAGAAGGCATTCTAGTACGGTAGGTGTAACAAATTTTTTACCCTCTTTTATGGGAACTCACTTAGAAAAAGAGATTAAAGCTTTAGAGGGTGTTTTAAATAATCCTAATAAACCTGTAGCTGCAATAATTGGAGGGTCAAAAGTTTCAACTAAAATAGATGTAATAAATTTTTTACTCAAAAAAATGGATATTATTATTATTGGTGGAGCTATGGCTAATACCTTTGTTGCTGCAAAAGGTCTTGATGTGGGTAAAAGTTTATTTGAGAAAGAATGCATTGATTTAGCTAAAGAGCTTATAGAAAAGTCACAAAATAATAATTGTAATTTAATTTTGCCAACAGATTTTATTGTATCTAAAAATTTAAAAAAAAATGCTGAATATACAACTGCTAATTTTGACTCATTGCCACATAATATGATGGCACTAGACATTGGCCCAAAATCGATAGAGCTTATTAATAAAAATATTAATAACTGTAAAACCATTTTATGGAACGGACCATTAGGTGCTTTTGAAACTTACCCATTCGATAAAGGTACTAATAAAGTCGCTTCGCATGTTTCAAGCCTTACAAAACAAAAAAAGATTTTGAGTGTTGCAGGTGGAGGTGATACAGTTTCTGCATTGAACAATGCAAAAGTATTGAATGATTTTAGTTATGTATCCACTGCAGGTGGAGCATTTTTAGAATGGTTAGAAGGTAAAGTATTGCCAGGTATCGAACCTATAAGTTAACTTACGAAAGGAAAATAATGTCAGTCAAAGTAGCAATTAATGGATTTGGAAGAATTGGTAGAAATATAATTAGGTCTATTATAGAAAATAAAAATCACAATATCAAAGTAGTTGGCATTAACGATTTAGGTCCTATAGAAACAAATGCACATTTATTAAAATATGATTCTGTTCATGGCATTCTTAATAGGGATGTTATAATTAATGGTAGTGATCTAGATGTTGGAACAGGACCAATTAAAGTCACTGCAGAAAGAAATCCAGAAAATTTACCTTGGAAAGAATTAGATGTAGATGTTGTTTTAGAATGTACGGGAATTTTTACTAGTAAAGAAAAGGCTCAACAACATATAACTGCGGGTGCAAAAAAAGTTCTTATATCTGCTCCTGCAAGTGGAGTCGATCTTACTGTCGTGTATGGTGTAAATCATAAAAAAATTTCAAGTGAACATCAAATTTTATCAAATGCTTCGTGTACGACTAATTGTCTTGCTCCTTTAGCATATGTATTAAATAAATCTATAGGTATAGAAAATGGTTTTATGACCACAATACATTCTTATACTGGAGATCAACCAACATTAGATACAATGCATAGTGATCTTTATAGAGCAAGGGCTGCAGCTGCTAATATGATACCTACATCAACAGGCGCAGCTAAAGCTGTTGGGTTAGTTTTACCTGAACTAGATGGTAAACTTGATGGTGTTGCAATTAGAGTTCCTACACAAAATGTTTCAGTTGTTGATTTTAAGTTTAATTCAAAGAAAGAAACTTCGATTGAAGAAATTAATAAGGCAATAAAAATTGCTTCTGAAAATGAATTAAAAAATATTTTAAGTTTTAATGATAAAAAACTTGTTTCAAGTGATTTTAATCATAATCCATCCTCTTCAATATTTCATTCTGATCAAACAAAAGTTATGAATAAGAAATTTGTAAGAATTTTGAGTTGGTATGATAATGAATGGGGTTTTTCAAATAGAATGTGTGATACTGCATTAGAAATAGGAAAATATATATAGTTTATGTCTTCAAAAAACATTATTATTGCACCATCAATTTTATCTGCTGATTTTAGTAATCTTGGTCAAGAAGTTAATGATATTGATGAAGCTGGCGCTGATTGGATCCATTTAGATGTAATGGATGGACATTTTGTTCCAAATTTAACTTTTGGTCCTTCTGTTATTTCTAGTATTAGAAATAAAACTAAAAAATGTTTTGATACTCATTTAATGATATCAAATCCTGATGAGTATATAGAACAGTATAAAAATGCTGGTTCAGATATAATCACTGTTCATAAAGAAGTTTGTAGACATTTAGATAAAACTTTATCATCTATAAAAAATACAGGATGTAAAGCTGGTGTTTCAATCAATCCTGGTACTGATATTTCTGGGTTAGAGTATGTCTTAGAGAAGATTGATTTAATTTTAGTTATGTCAGTAAATCCAGGTTTTGGAGGACAAAAGTTTATAAACTCATCAATTCAAAAAATTAAAAAAATTAAAGAATTAGTGCAAAACTTTAATATTGATATTGAGGTTGATGGAGGCATAGATGATAAAACCGCAACACTTGTCAAAAATGCTGGTGCAAATATTCTTGTTTCTGGATCTTTTATATTTTCTGGAGAGAATAAAAGTATTTATAAGGAAAGAATAGCATCTTTGAGATAATTTATGTCAAAGAAGAATGCAAACAAAATAATCATTTTTGATTTAGATGGAACTTTGATTCATTCAATACCAGACATGTGCATTGCTATGAATAAAACATTAGAGCAATTTAAATTAAAATCTATAACAGAGGAAAAACTTCAAGAGTTTGTTGGCGAAGGTATGTTGAAATTATCTGAGAATGTACTTAAATTTTCAGGGGCCAATTTGAATTTAATAGATGACTTTTTCTTAATGTATAGAAAAGAATATTCTGAAAACCCGTATAATCTGACTACTTTAATGCCAGGTGTTAAAGATATTCTTAACCATTTATTAGATAAAAATATCCGTATAAACATATGTACAAATAAAAGACAACATGTTGCAGAGAAAATTTTAAAACTAATGAATTTATTTGATAATTTTGATTTTATTGTTGGTGCACAAGAGAATGTTCCACTTAAACCTCAAAGACAAATGATAGACTTTATTTGCAATCAATATGATAGTGATGAAAATGAATTTATAATGGTTGGAGATACAAAGGTAGATATTTTAGCAGCAAAAAATGCAGAAATTAGTTCTGTAATAGTTGATGGTGGTTATACAAATGAGGATTGTAAATCTTTAGGTGCAGATTTTTACCTAAATAATATATATGAGTTAAAATCAGTTTTAAATTTATAAGGGATCCCAACTAAACACATCACCACTTCTTTCTAAAGGAGTTAAGTAAGGCTTAAATGCTGGCATCGCTATTTCCATTATTTTTTGTGGATTCCATCCTTCACTATTATGAACACTTTTTACAGGTCTATTTTGGTTATAAATAAATAATTCATTTAATCTTGAGCTAAAAATCTGTCCTGTAATATCCTTTGCATCTTCTGATGAAAGGTATACTGCAAGTGGAGCATTTGTTTCGGGAGTCATTTTTTTTAGACGTTCGACTCTAGCTTTTTCTTGTTCGGTTGTTGAGGGTATAGAATTCGTCATTCTACTCCAAGCAAATGGTGCAATGCAGTTAGATCTTACATTAAAACGCTTCATATCTAAAGATATTGATTTTGATAATCCAGCAATTCCTAATTTTGCTGCAGAATAATTAGCTTGCCCAAAGTTACCTATTAACCCAGAAGTACTTGTCATATGAACAAAGGAACCTGAGTTTTGTTCTCTAAAAAATGGTGCTGCTGCTCTGCTAATATAAAAACTACCATTTAAATGTACATCAATAACATCTGCCCAATCTTTTGGATCCATTTTATGAAAAATTACATCCCTTAAAATACCTGCATTATTAACAATAATATCAATTTGTTTAAAGTTATCTAAAGCATTCTCAATAATTTTTGATGCTGATGACCATGAGGTAACACTATTAGTGTCTGGTATAGCTTCTCCTCCTTTTTGTGTTATCAATCCACAAGTTTCCTCTGCAGGTTGAATTGATCCACCTTCTCCACTTAGAGATACACCTATATCATTTGCTAAAATTTTTACACCTTCATTGGCTAGGGCTAACGCAATTTCTCTTCCAATTCCTCCTCCTGCACCTGTAACAATTGCAACTTTATCTTTTAACCCTAAATCATTCATAGATAATCCTATTTATAACCCATTAAACACTTTTTCATTTACTTAGTCTATAATAGGTTTATAGAATATCAAAAAGTGGGGGCGTAGCTCATCGGGATAGAGCGTGAGATTCCTAATCTCAAGGTAACAGGTTCGAGTCCTGTCGTCCTCACCAGATAACAAAGTTTTTAAATATTTCTAAAAAAGAAGAAATTTTGAAATTAAAAATCTACTTATTATGTGAAAAATAAATAAATGTCTATTTCAAAAACATTTTATTCATAATAAAATGCATGATGAAACACAAAAATATGGATATCAAAAATTTGTATGTTTCTAGTGGATACACACCAAAGTGAATTATTCTATATGCTAATAATTGTCCAATTAGAGATGCAAAAAATACATTATTGATTGAAATTTTTAATGCAAAAATTTCAATTAATGAAAGAAAAAAAGAAAATAAAAAACAACCTAAAAATACAAATAGGAAGTTATTAGAAAAATATAAAAAAGCTATCAAACCTGGTATAGAAACAAAATTAAATTTAGTTCTATCAATATTCTGGTAATCTTTGAAAATCATTGAGTCAAACAAAGGTATGCTTTGATTAGACTGCTTTTCATTAAGAGATTTTAAAAAAAAATTAAAATTTTTATCTTCAAAGTTCTCAACTAACATCATCTCTTCAATTCCTACCCATCTGTTAATTAATAAATTAATTATAGTTTTATTACTTCTATCTAAGTTTTCTTTATTAATAATATTTAAATTATCATTCGACCCTGTATAAACTTTATCTCTTGTTAAAGTAACAAAATGTATAGATGAAAAAAAAAGAATTAATAAAAATAAAGTAGAAACTAATATTTTGATAAATTTTACGTTTTGATTATTTTTTATATAACCAAGAATATTAGAAAGAGTATTAAAAATCATTCCACGACTTAGTAAAGAAATGTTAATGATAAAATGAACAAGATGGGATAGATTTAAGGCTAAAAAAAATATTTTATAGTTTCTAGTTTTTTCAGCATTTAAGTAAAAGGTCAACAATGTAGGTATGCCGTACAATAATAACCAGCCAAATGCATTGTTTAAAAAAAAAGTTTTGGATTGTGATACTAATCCTTTTTGAAAAATTAAATATTCAAAATTAATCCATGAAATTAATGTTATAAATATCAATCCAAAAATTACAAAAAATGAAATAAAATTTTTATATAAAAAGTTTGGAATTATATTTGAGCAAATATTTATTTTTTTTCTAATAAACTTAAAAAATATACTTGAAAAAAAAAATCCAAAAATACCAACTAATGATACTATTAATACATTATCATAAAAATTACTATTTAATAATTGATTTGATACATAATCACATGAATTTTTTAAACAATTAGAACTTCTCGAAATATTTTTAAAAATACCACTATTTACGTTATAAATTATCAAATTTAGTGACAATTTCCAAAAAAAACCTAAAAAAATAAAAATACTTAAGAAAATGTGAAAAAAACTATTTGATTTTAACAATGCAAAGGTAAGGTAAATCAAGATACTGAAAGAAAAAAAAAAGTAGATTAATTTATCACCAGGATAATTTTGAATAGAAAAATAGGTTAGGATAAATTGAGTTAAGATTAAAAGTAATGAAATTAAAAAAAGAAAATTATTACTAATCTTATTTATTAATATTTTGATAAACACTATTATAAATTATATATGATGTTATTGCAGATATAAAGTAAGTTAATGTAATTGTGAATGAATACTCAGAAAAAGAGGACAACATAACAAAAGTTATTGTTGTAAATCCAATAATTAATTCATGTTTAATTACATTTAGTTTTGTGTCCTTTTGTGTTATTAATAATTTGTAATATTGCGCAATTAGCATAAATAAACATCCAATAATTGAAAAATAAAAACTATAATAGAATAAATAGTTTAAATTTTTTAACCTTGCTATTTCAAAAGTTTCATTAAGCATGAAAATTAAAGCAAGAGTTAAAGTTAAAACAAAAATTGTCTTATGTGTTTTAAAAGAAGTTATTTTTTTATTTTTAAAATATTTTAGAATTGATGGCCCAATACCATAAGAAAAAAAAGTTACTAAAGTACCCCCTAATGTAAAACCTAAAAAAATATTACCTGCATCTTCTTTTTGATAAACTGTAACAATTAGTATTTTAATTAAAAAGGAAGTTAATCCTATAATTAGAGAGCCTCCAATATGATGATAGATTTTCTTTTTAAAAATTAAATTTAGAGTTTGAAAATCAATTTTTTTATTATATGTAAAAAAGAAATATAAAATAAATGGTATATATAATATACAATAAAAAGTAAGTGATAATATTATATCCTCAGAGGAATTATTTCTTTGTAATAATATTGTTGTGAAAATAAAAATGTTTGCAAATAAAAAAAATATACAGGCAATAAATTTTCGTTTTTTTTCATAGTTAGTAATGAATATTTCATAGAACCAGAAAAAACTCCCTATCAAAGTAAAAAGCGCAAATTTTGTTAGTTCAATTTTTAATGTTATTTCATTAACTAAAAAGCAAAATAACGTAAGTGGTAAAAATAAAATAATTCTAAAATTAGTTATGGCTAAGTTTAAAGTAACATCACTAGAATTGAGCAAGTAATTTCTAGCATTGCCACTTAAGGGAAAATAAATTAAGAAAATTAACGAATGTATTAGCGATATTTCTGCTATAAGTTCAGTAGAACCATTTAATCCAATAGTTATCACGATTATTGGTAATGTAAATGAAACTAGGGTTAGTGAGATTCCATGACACGAGTTTAATATAAGATTTATAATTCTAGACATAATAGTTCTTAGCTATGATTTATACATTGATAAAAGCTCTGCTTTATATTTTTTTTCAATAAACCGCCTTTTTATTTTAAGTGTTGGAGTAAGTTGAGAGTTTTCAATTGTAAAGGGCTCATTTATTATTATAAATTTTCTTATTTTTTTTTCTACACTTAACGTTGAATTAATTTTATTAAAAATATGTTTTATTTTAAGGTATTCAATATTTTCTGAAGTGTGGACAAGAGCTACTAAGTACGGTTTCTCATGTCCATAGACCATAACTTGTTCAATTTCATCATGGTTTAAAATTAAATCTTCGAGAGGCGCTGGTGCAATGTTTTCACCTCCTGAATTTACAATCATTTCATTTTTTCTTCCTAATATTTTTAAATAGTTCTCATCGTCAAATAATCCTAAATCACCTGTATGTAACCACCCATTAATGATTGTTTTATTTGTAGACTTTTTATCTTTCCAATAACCTTGCATTAGAGATTTTCCTTTAACTAAAATTTCTTTATCTTTAGATAGTTTTATTTCTGTCATATGTATAGCTTTACCAACTTTATCTAATTTAATATTTTTAAAGGGAGTTATGGAAATAATTGGAGAATATTCAGTTTGTCCGTAACCTTGTAAAATTTTGATGCCCATTGAAAAGAAAAAAATTGCGGCATTTTTTTTCAAAGCAGCTCCACCAGAAACAAAGGCCATTAGGTTTTTTCCAAAAATTTTTTTTATTTGTTTTCTTATGGTTAAATCAATAATAAAATCTAAAAAAATTTCTCTTATATTAAGATTTTCATTTTTGTATTTTTTGTTTCCTAATTTTAAGTTTTTTTTAAACAGGTATTTGATTATTTGGTTTTTTGATTTAATCGAGTTTGATATTTTTTTTAATAACACGTCATATAGTCTTGGAACTGCAACCATAAGAGTAGGATTTACAAATTGAAGATCATTTAATAATTGGTCTCTGTTATTTGAAAAGTAAATTTCACCACCAATATAAATAGGAAGCAAAAATCCACCTGTTCTTTCATAAGCATGCGAAAGAGGTAAAATAGATAAAAATTTATGATTATCTATTTTAATTTCATCTAAATATATTTTAGCACCTTCAATATTTGATTTTATAGAATTGTGGCTGAGCATAACACCTTTTGGATTAGCGCTTGTGCCTGATGTATAAATTATACAAGCCGTATCATTTTTACTTATTTTATAATCGATATTTGTTTTTTGAGAATGTGTAACAATTTTTTTATTTAAAACATCTTTGTGATATATAAAAAAACTTTTATTTTCAGTACTTTTAAAATTTTCTAACAAAATAAATTTTTTTGTAAAAATAAGTTTCTTTTTGATCTTTTTAATTTTTAGATAAGCTTCTTCATCTAATAAAGCTAGTTTGCTTTCTGAGTGATTAAGTAAATAAAGTAATTCATTTTCATTGCTGGTTGTATATGCAGGAACAGTTATCGCTCCTATTTTCATAATTGCTAAATCAGCAATACACCAAAAGGGTGAGTTCTTTGATATTATACTAACTCTATCACCCTTATTAATTTCAATTTTTTTTAAGAATTCTGACAAAATATTTATTTGTCGATCAGCCTCGTTCCAACTGATTGAAACCCAATTGCCATTATCTTTATGCCAAAATAAAGATTTGTCTCTAAGTTTAATTTTTTGATTTTCAAAAATTTCATTTAAATTATTCATAAATTTTTAATTTCTAATGTAATTTTAAAAATAGATACTATTTAAATAGTATATTAATTTAATAAAGAGAATAAATCATAATTATGAAAAAAAATAAATTGCCTAAATGGAATTTGAATGAAATTTATGTAGGTCATAATGATTCTAAAATTGATAAAGATTTAAAGAAACTTTCAAAGTTAACAAATGAATTTATTGATAAATGGAAAGGGAAAATTAAAAACTTATCAGGAAAAGAAATATCAAATTGTTTAAAAGAGTATGAAAAAATTAATGAAATAATGGGATTGTTAAGTACGCATAGCAGTCTTTCATTTGCAAGTAATATGGAAGATGTTGAAGTATCTAGATATAACGCAAAGATCTCTGATAAATTATCGTTGTTGTTCTCAAAACTAATATTTTTATCTTTAGAAATTTCCTCGGTGAATAATAAGGTATTTAAGGCTTGGGAAAATAATAAGGTTTCAAAGGGATGGATCCCTTTAATAAAGAACCTAAGAAAAAGAAAAAAATATCAATTATCTCCTCTTGTCGAAGAAATATTAGTTGAAAAATCTCCAACTGGAAGATCATCATGGGTTAGACTATTTGATGAAACTTCAGCAGCTTTAAGGTTTCCATATGGAAAACAAACCTTAACTGAAGCTGAAATTTTAAATAAATTATCAGATAGTAACCCAGAAAGTAGAAAAATTGCAGGGAAATCGTTATCAAAAATCTTAAAAGATAATTCAAGGTTATTTGGAATGATCTTAAATGTAATCTCAAGAGATAAATATGTCGAAGATAGTAAAAGAGGTTTTGGGTCTATTTTAGAATCAAGAAATTTAGATAATGATATAGAAAATAAAGTTGTTGATACACTTGTGTCAACTGTATCTAAAAAGATGCCAGACCTTACACATAAATATTATAAATGGAAAGCTAAAGTATTTAAGAAAAAAAAATTAGATTGGTGGGATAGAAATGCACCACTAAATCATAGTGAAAATACGCTTATTAAATGGGATGATGCAAAAGATATAGTCTTAGAGGCATTTAATGATTTTAATCCGAAGATCTCAAAAATAGCCAAACAATTTTTTGATAATAATTGGATTGATGCTGAGCCAAGAAAAGGTAAAGCTTCTGGCGCTTTTGCTCATCCATCAGTACCAAGTCATCATCCTTATATTTTAATGAATTATCAAGGCAAGGTAAGAGACGTCATGACACTTGCTCATGAACTAGGTCATGGTGTCCATCAAGTTTTGGCAGGGAAACAAGGATATCTTCTTTCAGATACACCTTTAACACTTGCTGAGACTGCATCTGTATTTGGAGAAATGTTAGTATTTAGAAAACTTCTTAATAAGGCTGAAAAAAGTCAAAAGAAAATAATGCTAGCAAATAAAATTGAAGACATGTTAAATACAGTTGCAAGGCAGATAGGATTTCATCAATTTGAAAATGAATTTCATAAAGCTCGTGTCTCTTCAGAATTAACTGTTGACGAAATCTCTGATATATGGATGAAAACTCAACAACATGCAGTTGGACCTTACATAAAATTAGATAATGATTATAGATCTTTATGGGCTTATATCCCTCATTTCGTTCACACGCCATTTTACGTTTACGCGTATGCTTTTGGTGATTGTTTAGTAAATGCCCTTTGGAATGAATATCAAAATAGTGATAAAAGTAAATTTGCAAATCAATACATCGATTTATTAGTGGCAGGTGGAACTAAAAGGCATGATGAATTGTTAAAGCCATTTTCATTAAGTGCTTACGATAATAATTTTTGGGCTAAGGGTGTTAACTCAATCACAAATATGATTGATGAATTAGAGACTTTATAATTCATGACTAACAATTTTGATGATAAATTAGACGGCTCACTTACAGCTGGAAGAATAAAAAGATACGCTAAGGTGACTTCAGCAGTTGGTGGACTTGCTGCTAAACTGGCAGGCGAAAAATATTTGGGGCTCAAAATTGATAAAGAAAATCATGCAAAACAGTTAAGGGAAGCACTTGGTGGGATTAAAGGCCCGATTATGAAAATAGCTCAAATATTATCTACAATTCCTGATGCTGTCCCTAAAGAATATGCAAATGAGTTAGCTCATCTTCAAGCTGATGCACCTTCAATGGGATGGTTATTTGTAAAAAGAAGAATGAGAGCAGAGTTAGGTGAGGATTGGGCATCAAAATTTAAAAATTTCGATAAGCAAGCTTCTGCTGCAGCATCATTAGGCCAAGTTCATTTTGCTGAAGATTTAAAAAGTAATAAATTAGCATGTAAGCTTCAATACCCAGACATGAGTTCTGCAGTCCAAGCAGATCTCAGCCAGCTTAAACTTATATTTTCTATTTATGAAAGGTATGATTCTGCAATTTCGACTAATGCAATACACCAAGAGTTGTCTGAAAGATTAATGGAAGAATTAGATTATTCACATGAATTAAAAAACTTAAATTTGTATAGAGAAATGTTATCAAAGTTTGACGAAATAACTTTACCAAAGCCAATAAAAAATCTCTCTACTAATAAATTATTAACTATGACTAGGATTGAAGGTCAAAAAGTCATGGACTTTATATCAGAAAATGAAGATCAAGAACTTAAAAATAAACTTGCTCTAAATATGTTTAAGGCTTGGTATGTTCCTTTTTATGAATATGGAATTATTCATGGAGACCCTCACTTAGGCAATTATTCTATAAGAAAAGATGCAGGTGTAAATTTATTAGATTTTGGATGTATTAGAATATTCAAGCCTGAATTTGTTACTGGAGTTATTGATTTGTATGAAGCTTTAAGTGATGATAACATTGAATTAGCGATATCAGCGTATGAGAGATGGGGGTTTGAAAACTTAAATAAAGATTTAATCGAGATATTAAATATTTGGGCTAAATTTATTTATCAACCTCTATTGGAAGATAGAATTAGACCTATTTCAGAAATGCCAACTGGTCAATATGGAAGAAAAACAGCTGAAAAAGTTCATAAAGAGTTGAAAAAAATTGGAGGTGTAAAACCTCCTAGAGAATTTGTTTTAATGGATAGAGCAGCTATTGGACTTGGTTCAGTTTTTATGCATTTAAAAGCTGAAATAAACTGGTATAGAGTTTTTCATGAATTAGTTGGTGATTTTAGTGAGAAAAATCTTAAAGATAAACAAAATAAAGTATTGAAAAAAGTAGGATTATCTAATTAATTTTTTGTAAAATTTCATCTAAGGATTTTTTTGCATCTCCATATACCATTCTTGAGTTTTCTTTAAAGAACAATGGATTCTCAATACCTGAGTAACCTCTGCCTTGACCACGTTTAAATATAAAAACTTGACTTGATTTCCAAACCTCAAGGACAGGCATTCCAGCAATTGGGCTATTAGGATCATCTTGCGCAGATGGATTAACAATATCATTAGCACCTAATATTAAGACAGCATCAGTTGATGGAAAATCTTCATTTATTTCGTCCATTTCAAGAACAATATCGTAAGGTACTTTAGCTTCTGCAAGTAAAACATTCATATGTCCAGGAAGTCTCCCAGCTACTGGATGAATAGCAAACCTGACATTTTTCTTTTTATTTCTTAATCTAGATGTTAACTCAGATACTGTACTTTGAGCTTGAGCCACAGCCATGCCGTACCCAGGTACTATAACGATATTTTGAGCATCACTAAGTGTACCTGACACTGTTTCAATATCTGCTGGGACCATTTCACCTTCAATTTCTTGAGATGAAGATACATTATCTCCCCAGCCACCTAAAATTACAGAAACAAAATTTCTATTCATAGCTTTACACATTATGTATGAGAGTATTGCTCCTGAAGAACCAACTAGTGCACCAGTAACAATTAACAAATCATTGCCCAGTAAAAATCCAGTAGCGGCAGCAGCCCAACCAGAATATGAGTTTAACATTGAAACTACTACGGGCATGTCAGCTCCACCAATAGCAAGAACAAGATGAGCTCCTATAATAAAAGCTATTATAGTCATTGCAATTAATGTCCATAAACCATATTGATGCAAAAACATATAACCTAAAACAAGACAAGCTAATGTCATTAATATATTTAGAACATGTCTACCAGGAAGTATAAGTGCTTTACCAGTTATCAATTCTGAAAGTTTCCCATATGCAATAACTGAGCCTGTGAAAGTTATTGCTCCAATAAATACACCAAGAAATATTTCTATTTCGTGAATTATAATCTCAACATTAGATAAATTTTGAGGGGGTTCAATTGATGAGTTGATACCAATAAACACAGCCGCCAAACCTACAAATGAATGCAGGGCTGCAACAAGTTGTGGCATTCCAGTCATTTGAACTTTTAATGCTACAACTAAACCAATAATTGATCCAACAACCAAGGCTGGTATTAATAATTTATCTAGTTTCATATCTGGGCCTAGAATGGTTCCAAAAATAGCTATGATCATTCCAATGATGCCGTACCAAACAGCTTTTTTAGCCTTTTCTTGATCACTTAAGCCACCGAGTGATAAGATAAATAAAACACTAGCTGCAATATATAATGCTGTTAATAATTCTTGTGTCATAACTAACTTTTCTTAAACATTGATAACATTCTCTTTGTAACAAGGAATCCACCAACAATATTAATAGTTGCAATCATGACTGATATAATTGCTAAAATGTTAACCACATAATTGGAAGAACCAATTTGTAAAAGGGCACCGACAATTATAATGCCTGAAATTGCATTTGTTACCGCCATTAATGGTGTATGAAGAGAATGAGAAACATTCCATATTACTTGAAAACCAACAAAGCAAGATAAAACAAAAACTATGAAATGTTGCATAAAAGATGGGGGTGCATAAAAGCCAATTAATAGCATTAATAATGAACCAACTATTAACAATACAAGCTGTTGAAAACCCGCTTTTTTTTGTTTCAGTATTTCTTCTTTTTCAATTTCTTCTTGTGTTTTTGATGTATTTTTACTTTCATGTTTAGCAATTGCTTGAACTTTTGGAGGAGGTGGAGGGAATGTTATTTTTCCATTTAAAACAACTGTAGATCCTCTAATCACATCATCATCCATATTAATATTAATTTTACCATTTTTGTCAGGAGTTAAATCACTTAACATGTGTCTAATATTAGTAGAATATAGATTTGAAGATTGTGTTGCCATTCGACTTGGTAAATCAGTGTATCCAATAATAGTAACATTATTAATTGTTTTATAAAGTTTATTAGGTTTAGTTAAATCACAATTTCCACCTTGTTCTGCAGCTAAATCAACTACAACAGAACCAGGTTTCATTAGTTTAACCATCTCTTTTGGCCATAATAGAGGAGCAGGTTTTCCAGGAATAAGGGCTGTAGTAATAACGATATCAATTTCAGGGGCCTGTTCTCTAAAAAGTTGCATTTCTTTTTTTATGAATTCTTTTGAAGCAGGCTTTGCATATCCACCTTCGCCTGAACCATCTTCATCAAAATCTAAAAGCAAAAAATCAGCACCCATTGACTCTATTTGTTCAGCAACTTCTGGTCTCACATCAAATGCTCTTACAATTGCCCCTAATGATTGAGCAGTTCCTATTGCAGCTAACCCAGCAACTCCGGCACCAATAACTAAAACTTTAGCAGGAGCAACTTTCCCTGCAGCAGTAATTTGGCCTGTAAAAAATTTGCCAAAGTTGTTGCTTGCCTCAATTACCGCTCTGTAACCAGCTATGTTAGCCATAGATGAAAGAGCATCCATTTTTTGAGCTCTACTAATTCTAGGTATCATATCCATAGATATTACAGACACATTTTTTTTCTTAAGATCTTCAAGAAGTTTTTTGTTTTGCGAAGGCCAAATAAAAGATATGAGAGTTGTTTTTGGTTTTAATAATTTAAGTTCAGGGTTAGAAGGAGCCCTAACTTTAATAATGATATCTGATTTAGACCAAATATCTTTTGAAGATATAACTTTGACACCGCTATCCTTATAATCTTGGTCAGAGTAGTTTGATTCTAGTCCTGCTTTAGTCTCTATTTGGCACTTAAACCCAAGTTTTATTAACTCTTTTGCACTTAATGGTGTTAGAGCTACTCTTTTTTCATCTTTGCTTATTTCTTTAGGACAACCTATTATCATTTAATTTCTCAAAAAAAAACCGCACGAATGTACGGTATAAAAATTATTAACATAAGTATATTAATAACCTTCTCTTTCCAATCTCTTTCTCATCAGTTTTCTAACTCTTCTTGTGCTCTCAGCCAATTCTCTAGCTTTTTTTTCAGATGGTTTTTCATAAACTCTTCGATTTTTCATTTCTCTGAAAACACCTTCTCTCTGCATTTTCTTCTTGAGAATGCGCAAAGCTTGATCAACATTATTGTCTCTTACAGATACATACATATAAATTATTCCTTAAAGAGCGTTTTAATAACATGTTTTTTTAACTATTTGCAAGTTTTTTATATAAATTACAAAATTTAATTATTTATTTTCTTGAAACACTATTAAATTCTCATACTTAATAGTATAATTAGATCATTATGAAAGATATTAATAAAAAAATAAAAACTAAATTATTATTATCATTCTTGGAAAATGTACCTTTTGATGGATGGTCATGGGAAACTTTATATTCTTCTGCTTTTGATATCGGTTTTATTAAATCAAAAAAATTATCAGAAATTGAAAAGGGTAATGTTCGACACCTTTTTAATAATAATCTTGTTAATATTATTCAGGAATTTAACATCTATTTAGATGATGAAATGAAAGAAAATTTCAAAAAATCTAAATCTAAAAATTTGAGAATACCAGATAAAATTAAGTCTCAGATAATACTAAGATTTAAAGCTGCAAATAAATTTAAAGAAGCTGTCAGAATATCATTAGGTATGATGGCTTTACCAAAAAATTCTAAAATAGCTTTAAAAATGTTATATAAGACGTGTGACATTATTTGGAGAGATTGTGGAGATAAATCTACTGATTTTTCTTTTTACACAAAAAGATTAATTTTATCGGGTGTTTATAGTTCTACTTTGTCATACTGGTTAAATGAAAGTGATTTTGCTAAAGTAGAAGATTTTCTTCAAAGAAGATTGAACAATGTTTCTAATTTCGGAAAAATCAAAAAATTTGAGAATGTCATTAATCAATCTAATCCAATCAATACACTCTTTAAAATATTGCAAAGATTTAATTCAAGCAAATATTCATACAAATCACATGATTAAGTAATGCCAATAAAAATTCCTGATAATTTGCCTGCAAGAGAATCTCTCTTAAGTGAAGCAGTTGACGTAATTAATAGTAGTTATGCTGAAAGGCAGGATATAAGACCACTGAAGTTTTTGTTGTTGAATCTTATGCCAAAAAAGATTCCTACTGAAATTCAATTTGCTAGATTAATAGGAGCTTCTCCATTGCAAATTGAACTTACCTTAATGACTACAAAGTCATATCAACCTAAAAACACGAATCAAGATTATTTAATTCAATTTTACAAAACATTAGATGATATTAAACATGACTTTTTTGATGTTTTAATTGTCACGGGTGCTCCAATAGAGACATTACCATTTAAAGATGTCAATTATTGGGATGAATTATGTGAGATTATAAATTGGTCTAAATCAAACGTTTTTAGAAGACTTGGGATTTGCTGGGGTAGTCAAGTTTTCTTAAAAATTTTCTATGATGTAGAGAAACATATTTTAAAAAATAAATTATTTGGTGTGTACGATCATCAATTATTAGAAAATAATGATAGATTACTTCAAGGTTTTACAAATCGATTTCCAATGCCAGTTTCACGTTTCACTGAAACAAGAAGGCAAGAGTTAATTGACAAAGATCTTGAAGTTCTTGCAGAATCAACTTTGTCAGGGGTTGGGATGGTGAGATCACGAAGTACAAAAGATCTTTATATTTTAAATCATTTAGAATATGACGCAGAAACTTTAAAAGATGAATATTTAAGAGATAAAAATGAAAATTTAAAAATAACTCTTCCTGAAAACTATTTTCCGGACAATGATGATAAAAAATTACCAGTTAATCGCTGGAGACCCTATGCTTTTCTGTTATTCTCAAATTTTATCAATGAAGTCTATCAGGATGTACCATTTGATTTTGGAAAAAACAACTAAATTGGATATGTGATATGCCCCATCTTTCTTCCCTTTTTTACTTCTTTTTTGCCATAAACATGAATTTTCTGATCTTTATGGAAATTAAAAAATTTTAAATTTTCGACCTCATCCCCAAGTAAATTTATCATTTTCCAGTTTTCGCCTACTACCTGATCATTTATATTTTGACCCATTATTGATTTGACTAAAATATCAAATTGACTATTTTTACAACCTTCAATAGTCCAATGAAATGAATTATGTGGTCTTGGAGCGATTTCATTAAAGATAAAATCATTATTACGTTGAAAAAGCTCTATAGTTAAAAGGCCTTTTAAATTTAATAATTTTGCAAATTTTTTTACAGTTAACTTTAATTTAATTTCTAATTCTTGTTCAAGAATGGCTGGCGCTATTGTATGTTTTAAAATACCACTTTCATGATAGTTTTCTGATAATGGGAAGAAACATTCGGATTCATTTAAGCTTTTGGCATAAAGAACAGAAATTTCTCTATCAAAATTAATTTTTTCTTCTAAAATGCAATCATCAAAATTTATTTCAGTCCAAATCTTTTTGAAATTTATTTCTGATGAAATATTAATTTGGCCTTTACCATCATAACCAAGAGAATTAGTTTTCAGAATACAATCATGATTTAAAATTTTTGAGTATTTTATTAAATCTTCTAAAGATTTAATTTCATACCATTTTGGAACTAAAAAACCTGATTTGGCTGCCTTTTCTTTTTCTTTGTTTCTATATTGAGCAATACTAAAACAAAAACTTGAGGGATAAACTTTTGTTATCTTTGATAAATTATCTAAGGTTTTTGCAGGTATGTTTTCAAACTCGGATGTAATAACATCAACTTTTGATCCAAATAGTTCTAGTTTTTTATTATCATCCCAATTACCAAAAATATATTCATTTACACTATGCTCAGCTGGGTTGTCTCCTTTTGGGCAATAAAGACAAGTGCGATAACCTAATTTTTTTGCAGCAATAGCTATCATTTTGCCAAGTTGACCACCTCCAAGTATGCCTATAGTTTTTTTTTTAAAAGTCATTAATTAATAAAAAATATTAAAATTTTATTCTGGCTTGTATGGTACATTATTAGTCATTGAAATTTTCCAAGATGATAATTTTTTGCGAATTTGTTCATCTTGAAGGCTTAAAATTTCTGCTGCTAAAATTGCAGCATTTTTTGCTCCAGTTTTACCAATAGAAACTGTTGCAACAGGAATTCCTTTAGGCATTTGCACAATTGATAATAGACTATCAATTCCATTTAAACTTGTACTTTCAATTGGAACACCAATTACTGGTATCTGTGTATGAGATGCCATCATGCCAGGCAAATGAGCTGCACCACCTGCACCTGCAATAATGACTTTAACACCATTTTTCAAACTTTTTTTTGCATAATCTAAAATTCTATTAGGTGTTCTGTGAGCAGAAATAATAAGTTGTTCATTTGTAATAGAAAATTCATCTAACTGATCTTTGGCTTCTTTCATGACCTCCCAGTCTGATTGACTTCCCATAATAATTCCAACTAAATAATTTGTATTTTTATTAACCATCTTCTGTTGGATTACCTATTACCCCACCAGATTTTAAAACTTCTTTTTCTAAATCTTCTTGGGAACATAATTTTAATAATATAGGATGTTTTGCGGAAATATTTGATATATTCCAATGAGATCTATTTTTGATTTTCTCTATTGTAGATTTAGTAGTTCCAACAAGTCGACTGATTTGACTATCTTTAAGCTCAGGATGATTTTTTACAAGCCATGCAACTGCGTTTGGTTTGTCACCTCTTCTGGATAAAGGGATATATTTTGGACCTTTTGTTTTGTCAGATGCAAAGCTATTGTTACTATCAAGTTGCAATAATTTTAAGTTTGGGTCAGAAGAGCATCTTTCAATTTCTTCTTTAGATAGTTGTCCATTTTGTATAGGGTCAAAACCAATTATTCCTTGACCTACATCGCCATCAGCAATAGCTTGAACTTCTAAAACATGCAAATCACAAAACTCTGATATTTGTTCAAATGTTAAAGTTGTATTATCAATTAACCATACTGCTGTAGCTTTTGGCATCAAAAGTGACATAATAACTCCTATTGTTATAATCATTAAGTAAATTTTTAATCTTCAAATGTCAATTTAAGAATATAAAACTATTATAAGTTAATTTAATATACTTAACCTAACGTCTTTACAAAATAACTCTAATGGCTTTTTGATATATTCGATTTTTGTTAGACCAAAACCAAAAATGTCATTATTTATTTTTGAATTATAAATTAAAGATCCAACTATCTTTTTATTGATGTCATTAATATTTGCATTTTCGATAATTTCAGAAGAATTGATTTTATAACTTATATATTTCTTTTTTATTGATCCTTTGTACTTTACCCTTGCAATAACTTCTTGGCCAATAAAGCACCCCTTATCAAAATCAATTCCTTGATTGTAAATAATATCAATTTCAAATGGGTAAAGTTTATTTGGAGGTATCTCTAATTCACCTTCTGGACATAGATTTGTAAATCTCAAATGATCATACCAATCTTTTAAACAAACGTTTTTAAAATCTTTTTTAGGTTTTGAGAAATGTCTATAAATATCATTATTTTTAAATCTCAAATCTTTTCTAGAAATTTTATCTTGGTAAAAATAATTTGAAATAATTACATCTAAATCTATTTTTTCAAAAGTCACATCTAATCTCAAGCTATATAATTTTAATTTATATATTAAATCATTTAGCTGGTTTTTACTGCACTCAATTAAGTAACAATCCTCATATTTTATGATAAAAAAATCAAATAAAATTTTTCCTTGAGGTGACAATATAGTTGTTATAAATAATTCTTCGTGATTTATTTTTTCCAGGTCACCAGAAATAATATTATTTAAAAATAATAAACTATCTTTTCCAGAAATTTTTATAACAGATCTATTATTTAAAATTGATACTTTTTTTTCCATAATTTGCAATTATATTGATAATAAATCAAAAAGGTTTTTTTATGGCAATAAAAATTTACGGAAGATTATCCTCAGCAAACGTTCAAAAAATTAATTGGTTTTGTGAATACGCAAATATTAACGTTATCAATTTAAATTATGGCGGTATACATGGCAAAACACAAACGACCGAGTTTAAAGACATGAACCCTAACAGTCGTATTCCAGTAATGGATGATGACAATTTTATTTTGTATGAATCAAATGCTATTTTGAGGTATTTATCAAAAAAATTTGATATTTTAGTTGAAGAAAAAAAAGAAATCAGTGGCAAAATTGATCAATGGATTGATTGGGGTAGTTTTACTTTTGCAGCTCCATGTTCTCTCCTTACAGCACATAAATTAAGTTTACCTCAAGATCAAAGAGATGAATTAATCGCCGACAAGGCAAAAAATGATATCTTTAGTCTATTAAACATATTAAACTTTCATTTGGCTAAACAAGATTTCATTGTTGATGAAAAATTTAGTTTAGCAGACATACCTCTTGGAATTTGGTGTCATAGATGTGTTAATCTAGAGATATCTTTTGATAATTTTCCAAATATTAATAATTGGTATATTAAATTGAAAGAAATGAACTCTTTCCAAAATACTGTGGTAAGTGCACCATTACCGCCTAATTAATTTTATTTATTGCACTAATTACAGCTAGAATTGGAGCTAAAGTTATACTGGTATGAATTCCACATCCAAAAATAGATTGATCATTTTTATCTTTTAATTCTACATATGCTGCAGATTCTGCTTTTGAGGTAGCGCTTCTAGTATTTTGTCCAAAATCCTTAAGTGTAAATTCTAAATAATAATTTTCTCTTATTCCATTTACAAATGCAGATATAGGCCCATTTCCTTCACTAGTGAAATTATCTATTTTTCCTTTGTATTGTATCTCAGCGTTAATTATTTCTAGACCAGAAGTTTTATTTGAGGCTTTAGAAACAAAGTTTATCAATTTAAAGGGATCAGTTTTTATAAATTGATTTTGAAATATTTCCCAAATATCGTTGCTAGAAATTTCAAGTCCAGATGTGTCAGCTATTTTTTGAACATATTTTGATAGCTCAATCTCTGCTTGTTTTGGGATCTTTATATGATGTTCAGTTTCTAATATCCAGGCGGAACCTCCTTTGCCTGATTGACTATTAACTCTGATAATTGCTTCATAAGTTCTTCCAATATCTGCGGGATCTATCGGCAAGTACGGAACTTCCCATTTTTGAGAATTCGATTTTTCAATAGCATCCATTCCTTTTCTTATCGCATCTTGATGACTTCCTGAAAAAGCTGTATGCACAAGTTTTCCAGCATATGGATGTCTTTCATGAATTGGTAACCTATTACAGTATTCTGCAGTTTCAATTAAAGAATTTATATCTGAAAAATCAATCTGAGGATTTATTCCTTGCGTAAATAAATTTAGACCTAAAGTGATTAAATCTACATTACCAGTTCGTTCTCCATTTCCAAAAAGAGTTCCTTCAACTCGATCAGCTCCTGCCATTAATCCTAATTCAGTAGCAGCAACAGCAGTACCTCTGTCATTATGTGGATGTAAAGAAAGTACAATTCTTTTTCTATCAGAAAAGCTTTTGTTCATCCATTCAATTTGATCAGCATATATATTGGGAGATGACATTTCGACAGTTGCTGGAAGATTTATTATTACAGGCTTAAGTTCGTTTGCCTCCCAAACGTCTAAAACTTCTTCGCATACTTCAAGAGCGTATGGTAACTCAGTTCCAGTAAAACTCTCTGGTGAATATTCTAACCTGACATTAGTATTATTTAAAATCCCAATATTATCACTAATTAATTTTGCACCATCAGTAGCAATTTTTTTAACGCCGTTCATATCTTCTTTAAAAACAACTTTTCTTTGCAGAGTGCTTGTAGAGTTATAAAGATGTATAATTGCGCTCTTTGAACCTTTTAAACTATCAATTGTTTTAATTATTAATTCTTCTCTTGATTGTGTCAAAACTTGAATGGTTACATCGTCTGGAATATGGCCCTCATTAATAAGTTCTTTTATAAAGTTAAAATCGGTGTCTGAAGCTGATGGAAATCCAACTTCTATTTCTTTATACCCTACGTCTACAAGTTTTTTAAAAAATTTCATTTTACGGGCACTGTCCATTGGTTCTGCCAACGCTTGGTTTCCATCCCTTAAGTCAACTGAACACCAAATAGGACATTTGTTTAAAGAGTTATTAGGCCAATCCCTTTGTTTAATATCTACCGTTTTGTATTGGGTATATTTGTTATATTTTGTCATTTTACATAAATCCTATAAATAAAAGTTTTAAAATCCCTGGCTCCAAAGAGACAGGGCATCATAGGATTAGTAGATTATATATTGACAAATTATATAATTTCATAATTTAACCTAACAATATAACCAGTTTAGTCAAGAGGATTTAAACTTAAAATAAAATTACAAATATCAAATTGTAAATTTTTTTTTAATAGTTAGATTATTGAGATGGAAGATATAAAAAAAATCAGAAATTTCTCAATTATAGCTCATATAGATCATGGAAAATCAACTTTGGCAGATAGGTTGATACAAGAATGTGGCGCTTTACAAGATAGAGAAATGAAAGAACAAGTTCTTGATAATATGGATATAGAAAGAGAAAGAGGAATTACTATAAAAGCTCAAACAGTCCGTTTAAAATATCGACATGATGATGGTGAAACCTATACATTGAATTTGATAGACACACCTGGACATGTTGATTTCTCTTACGAAGTATCAAGATCATTATCTGCCTGCGAAGGGTCTTTATTAATAGTAGATTCTTCTCAAGGAGTTGAGGCACAAACTCTTGCAAATGTGTATCAAGCAATTGATGCTGATCACGAGATAGTTACTGTTTTAAATAAAATTGATCTTCCTGCATCTGAGCCTGAGAGAATAAAAAAGCAAATAGATGAAGTTATAGGCTTGCCAGGCGAAGAGGCAATTGAGGTCTCTGCAAAAACTGGGGCTGGAATAAAATCAGTTTTAAGTTCATTAGTTGAAAAACTTCCTCCACCTCAAGGGAAAATTGATAATCAATTAAAAGCAATGTTAATCGACAGTTGGTTTGACCCTTATTTGGGAATTTTAATTTTAGTTAGAATTGTGGATGGTAAATTATTCAAGGGCCAGAAGATAAGGTTTATGTCAACTGGATCAAGTTATACTGTGGATAGCTTAGGAATCTTCACTCCTAAAATATTAAATGTAGAATCAATGGGACCTGGTGAAATTGGTTTTTTCACAGCTTCAGTTAAAACTGTAGCTGACTGTAATGTTGGGGATACAATTACTGATGACAAAAAACCTACAAATTCAATGTTAGATGGTTTCAAACCTTCAATACCTGTAGTTTTTTGTGGTCTTTTTCCAACTGATAGTGCTGATTTTAGTGATCTTAAAGATGCATTAGAGAAATTATCTTTAAATGATTCATCATTTAGTTTTGAAGCAGAAACTTCAGCAGCATTAGGTTTTGGTTTTAGATGTGGATTTTTAGGTTTATTGCATATGGAAATCATTAGAGAAAGATTAACTAGGGAATTTAATTTAGAACTAATTTCTACTGCACCGTCAGTTGTGTATGAAATTAAAAAAGTTAATGGAGAAATAGTTAAACTACATAATCCAGCTGATTTACCGGATGCTAATAATCTAGATCATATTCAAGAGCCCTGGATAACTGCTACAATTTTTGTTCCTGATCAATACCTAGGTTCAGTTTTAACCTTATGTACTGAAAGAAGAGGGGAACAAGTTGATCTCAGTTATGTTGGGACAAGAGCTATGTTGGTTTATAAGCTTCCGTTAAACGAAGTCGTTTTTGATTTTTATGATAGACTGAAAAGTGTTTCTTCAGGATATGCTAGTTTTGATTACCAATTTGATAAGTATAGATTAGGAGATCTTGTAAAAGTTTCAATTCTAGTTAATGGGGACCAAGTTGATGCATTAGCAATGATTACAAATAAAGATCATGCTGAAAAAAGAGGTAGAGCTATTTGTTTGAAATTAAAAGAATTGATTCCTAGACAATTATTTAAAGTCGCCTTACAAGCTGCCATTGGCTCTAAAGTTATAGCTCGTGAAACTATAAGCGCTGTCAGAAAAGATGTTACTGCTAAATGTTATGGAGGAGATATTTCTAGAAAAAGAAAACTACTTGAGAAACAAAAAGCCGGAAAAAAGAAAATGAGACAATTTGGACAAGTTGAGATTCCTCAAAACGCTTTTTTTGAAGCTCTAAAGATTTAACTGGTTTTATTTATTCTTCTTTTTTTTGTTCCAAAATAAATAAAAAAAATTGTTAACATACCAAATGTTAATCCGGCGGGGAAGATTAAAAAAGTGGATATAATTGGATGCCACACAAAACCAGAACAATTTAAAATCTCTAAAGATGAACATGGATCAATATATCTACTAACGATTGCTTCAGCAATTTGTAAACTGTTAGGAGCATACTTGTACCATATTTGTCCTATCTGGGTATATCCAACATTACCATCTATATGCAACAAAACATCTAAATAAATGCCAAGAACTGATATAGCAAAAAAAAATAAACCAAATGTAATAAATATTCTTCCCATCTTATGCTATTTTTTAATATGATTAATATAATTTTTCAATTATAAAATCCGTATGGAGAGGTGGCCGAGTGGTTTAAGGCGCACGCCTGGAAAGTGTGTAGGGGTGAAAGCCTCTCGAGGGTTCGAATCCCTCTCTCTCCGCCAATAAGATAACTACCTTAAGTCATACTGTGTCATAAACCTAAGGTGGGTCTCAATTTTGTTGACGAAGGCTCTTCAAGCTATTTCACTATAAATCATCATAAATCACGTCTAATTGTAGACTAAATTGTGGTTCTAATCTTGTTGAAAGAACTGTAAAAAAAGGAGCAAATATTGGTTCAAAGTTTTTAGGTTGTGAAGATTATCCAAGGTGTCGTTTTTCCAAAGATATTCCTCAACACACTCAAAACGAACAAACTAATTCATGGTTTAGAGTAAGTTGGTTGAAAGTAAGCATAGTATTGATACTCATATTTATATTTTATTATATAACTAACTAATCTTTAACGGTTGAAATTGTAGACTAAATTGTAGACTGAAAACTTATTAGTCTATAAAATATAAGTAAATCAGATAATTAAAATGGAATAACAAGGAGGTTGTCTCCGCAAATAAGATAACTACCTTTAGTCATACTTTTTATCACTAAGGGTAAAAATGATATCTCTTAAAAAGATAGAAAAAACTTAAAAATTAATTGTTATATAGGAGTGTTTATGAAAGCTGTTATTTTGACTAAGTCAGGAAATGGTGTTGAAATTTCTGATGTTTCAAAACCATCACCTGGTCCACAGCAGATTTTGGTTAAGGTAAAATCATGTGGTTTAAACAGATCTGATTTGCTTGAAACTCAAGGTCAATCTTTTGGTCATACTGGTGGTGATACAAAAGTAATTGGGGGAGAGTTTGCTGGTATAATTGAAAAGTTAGGCTCTGAAGTTTCTGGTTTATCTATTGGACAAGCTGTAATGTGCAGAGGTGGTTCAGGTTGGGCAGAATATGCTTTAGCACACTTCAGAAGAGCAGTCCCATTTGATACTAATAAACTTTCTTGGGAACAAGCATGTACAATTCATGGGAATCTGCAGACAATGCATGATGCAATTGTAACTAATGGACAATTTTCTAAAGGTCAAACAATTTTCATCCAAGGTGCAAGCAGTGGTGTAGGAATAATTGGTCTTCAAATAGCAAAATCACTAGGCGCTAGTTTAATTTTAGGTTCTTCAACAAATAATGAAAAACGCTCCAAACTAACAGACTATGGTGCAACACACACGATAGATACAAGTAAAGAAAATTGGTTAGAAAAGGTTTTAGAAATAACCAAAGGAAAAGGTGTTGATGTTTTAATTGACATGCTTTCAGGTGATTATGTAAATCAAAATATGGAAGCAACAAAGATTAATGGATATTTAATAAATATTGGCAGATTAGCAGGTATGAGTTCTAATTTTGATTATGATCTCCACGCCAAAAGACGATTACATTATATAGGTACAACTGGTCGAACTAGAAGTATTGATGAAAATGTAGAAGTTTTAAGAAGAACTGTGGAAGATTTATCTAAATTTGTAGACAGTGGTGAAATTAAACATGTAATTCATAAAGTTTTTAAATTAGAGCAAGCTAATGAAGCTTTAAATATAATGAATGAAAATAAACACTTTGGAAAACTAGTTCTTTTTATAGATAACTAGAATACTCAATTCATCGCTAAATTTTTAATGTAGACTAAATTGTAGACTGAATATTGATTAGTCTATAAAATTTAACTAAATCAGATGATTAAAATGGAATAACGAGGAGGTTCCTCCGCCATAATATGTATTTAATATATTGATATTATTACATTTTAACTAAGACATTCAATACGTCATCTTGGATTTATTATGGCAGAGTTAATGAAGAAGGACGAATACTTTCTAAGGAAGGAAGAAGGGTAGATGTTCCAACTGGATGTGCTATTTATCCAAAAGAGTTTTTAACATGGCCTCCTAAATCGTATGTTGAAAGATTATTTAATCTAGTTCATTGGACT
>SGYL01000011.1 GCA_004213885.1 Alphaproteobacteria bacterium | reverse complement strand
AATAAAATACCATCTCCTGATTTTGTAAGATTATTTGATCCTGCAATGATACCGCCATAAGTTAAGGTTCTAGATCCATCAACATTGAATGTCCCATGACTTGTACCAAGAGCAATGCCTCGATTTGAATTTAACGTAAAGTCAGCTGTAGAATGTAAAGTTCCTCCATTTAAGGTTAAATGACCTGCAGTAGCTGAACCAGGAGCTGCTCCTAATCCACTGTCAGCACTAATACTAACAGTTCCACCATTAATTGTTGTTGAACCTGTATAGGTATTTACGCCTGAGAGGGTTAAAGTACCAGAATCTTCCTTTGTTAACGTCCCTGAGCCAGCCATAATACCGCCATAAGTTAAGGTAGTACTAGAATTAACGTCTATTATTCCATTACTTGCACCAAGGGCAATACCTCGATTTGAATTTAACGTAAAGTCAGCTGTAGATTCTAAAGTTCCTCCATTTAAGGTTAAATGACCTGCTGAGGCTGAACCTGGGGCTGCTCCTAAACCACTGTCAGCACTAATGCTCAGCTTGCCCGCACTTATTGTTGTTATCCCCTCGTAAGTATTTGCTCCAGATAAAGTTAATGTTCCTGAACCAGCCTTAGTTAAATTACCTGATCCACTTATTACTCCTGATATTACTCGTGTTGTAGTTGTGTCACCATTCGTTAGTGTTATACCGTTGGCTAGTTCAACATTACCAGCACCTTCTAGTGACTTAATTGTATCAGTGGCATCAACATCATAAATAGCCCCAGAAGCTACAGATACATCAGTTGTATCAGCTAAAGTTCCAGTTGTCTGTAATGTGCCTGCATTGATTTTCGTGTCACCGGAGTAGCTACTTGCTCCTGATAGTAGGAAAGTTCCTAAACCTAATTTTGTTAGATCTCTGTTACCTGCAATAATACCGTCATAGCTTAATATGACTGTATCAGCCACTTCTACATTGGAATTATTACTTAAATTTATTCCCCTATTGCTATTTAACGTAAATGTAGAATTAGCTAGTAAAGTACCACCATTTAAAATTAAGTGACCTGCTGTTGGTGAACCAGGCACAGTTCCAAGTTTATCGTCATTATCAATGCTTAAAGATCCGGAACTGATAGTGGTTGTGCCTGAGTAATTATTTGATGTTGTTAATAATAATACCCCATTACCAGATTTAGTTAGATTACCACTTCCTCCAATATTTCCTGCATAGGTAAAAGTAGTTGAAGAATTTGTTGAAATACTTCCATTATTTGAGCCTAAGTTAATGCCTCTGTTTGAATTTAAAGAAAAATTAGCTGTAGTTTGAAGCCCACCTCCATTCAAAATTAAATGCGAAGAAGATACAGTACCGGGAGCAGTCCCTAAATTATTATCGGCGCTTATGCTGATCCAACCTTGTCTAATTGTTGTTGACCCAGTTATTGTGTTAGCTCCAGATAAAGTTAAAATACCAGAACCATTTTTTATAAAAGAGCCGTCACCAGATAAATTTCCAGAAAATGTTGAACTGCTTCCAGCATTTGAGGTTAATGTTATACCAGAAGGTACCGCAATAGTTCCTGCTCCTGATAATGACCCAACAGTGTCATCATTATCTAAAGTATAAGTTGATCCTAAAGCTACAGAAACGTCAGAATTATTAGAGAGAGTTCCTTTAACTATAAATTCACCCTCAGAAATTGTAGTATTTCCCGAGTAAGTGTTAGCATTACTCAATGTAAAAGTGCCTGAACCTAATTTAGTTAAACCACCTGAACCTGAAATAATACCATTAAAAGTATTATTTCCAGTACTACCGAAAGACAAAGTTCTACCAGATGAAATAGTAACGTTCCCATCTCCGGTTAGAGATAATATTCTATGGGAATTTTGTACAGAAAAAGTTCCAGTGGAATTAACATTTACGGCAGTATTATCTGATAAAGAACCGCTATTGATGGTTAATGTTCCATTTTGAATATCAGTTGTGCCAGTGTAAGTGTTATTACCACGAAGAGTTACAGTACCTGTTCCGATTTTACGAAGATTACCTGTTCCTGAAATCACACCCCTAAATGTTGATGATGTATTACTTCCAAAATCAATATTTCCAGAGCCATTTAATTGAATGTCATTATATACATTTGCCCCTGAAGAAGTTGAAATATTACTGCCTGCCGACAAGTTGATACTTCCATTCCCATTTACGGTACCAGATCCTGGCTCCAGAATTAGACCACCACTTCCAGTTCTTGTAATACTAGCGTCAATTATAATGTCTCTATGAGCATCTAAAGTTAAATCATTAGCACTACTTGATGAAATTGAGTTTTGAACTGTAATATATCCTTGTTGAGAGCCTCCACCTCCTGTTTGAACTGTTACATTACTTGAAGATAATGCTGTTTGTAATGTTCCAACATCAATAAAAGCGTCATCGCCAGTAGAAGTTAAACTTCCATTAACATTAGAATCACTGCCAGAACCAATTGTTATATTAAAAGGATCAATCAGCCACTTACCATCATTTCTTATATTTGATTTTGTTGAAATTTTTATATCATTAATATCAAGACTATACCCAGAAGTTTCAATTCTACCTCCGTTTCCTCTAATTTTTCCTCCATCAGCTTTCAAAGACCCTTTTACAATTGTTTTTGAGTTTGAATCATGAATATTTGACCAGACAACAATTTCACCACCATCTCCAAAATCATAAGCCGATGCATCTAGTGATACACCTTCAGATATTGTTGTTTCAGTTGCTTGATAAACATCTTTGTTGTTATTTTGCCAGCTTCCGCCAATTTCAATTAATCCTCCTGACTTTTCACCTATAGCTTGGATAGACGAATTATCATTAATTTCTATTTTTTCGGCAGTAACTCTTACTGACCCAGCCTTATTTTCATCAGAATTGGCTGCAATTATTCCTGAATTTGAAATTTTTCCATTTCTAGCAGTAAGAAAAATCTTACCACCTTGCTTGGTTATCCCATCAGCTCTTAATGTACCAGAATTATTAACAACTGCATTTTTAACTTCCTTTACCCCTTTTGCAGATAAAATAATTGTTCCATTATTAACTTTAATTGCCTGTTTATTATCAATTAAAGAATTTAAAACCCCCCTTTCAATCGAATATTGAATTAAATTATTTCCATTTAGGCTTAAACTAACTCTTTCTCCTGAAATTAAAGCTGCAGTTCCATTTGTTGTTTCAATTTTTCCTTTATTTTGTATCTGAGGAGCTATTAAAGCTATAGTTCCTCCTTCAAAAGCCTTAATTTCTCCCTGATTATTTACTACGCCAGATAACCCATTTTTTTGAAAAACATATTTACCATTTACAAAATCTCCATCCTTTAAATTTAATGTTGAGGCGATTATTGACCCTACATCTACCTTTGATCCATTGTGGAATAAAACACCACTTGGATTAATCAAGACAAGCTGACCATTTGATTTTAAACTTCCATAAATATGAGTTGGGTCATTTGATTGAACCCTATTTAGGGCAGTAGAAATAGAACTTGGCTGTTTAAATTCAACTTGATTTGCCTTTCCAATATTGAATGATGACCAATTTGTTATAAGTTTTTGAGTGCTTTGCTTGATCGTCAGATTATTACCAACTTTTTCAAAAGAAGCATTACCGTGAATAACCGAGGGGTTTTCAGGCAGTTCTTGAGAATTACTGTCAAAAACAAAACATGAAAATACTATAGAATTTATAGCAATAAGTTTACATATTTTGCCTTTGAGGAAAGTCATTATTAAAACCTAAAAACAACCTGAAACCAAGCACGAGAAGAACCACCTCTACCATCGCTATTATTACCAGAAGCTGACTGTCCATCATTATCTCCTATTGCTTGAGCCCATCCAAAGTTTAATTTAACCCTTTCATTTGCTATCAAGTCAAAAGAAACACCCCACCCAGATAAACTGTATTCATTTGGAGTTGTAAGATTAATATTTGAAGAATTTTTGTATTGTCTTATTTTTCCATAGTCATAAAACAAAGTTCCTATCAAATCAAAATCCATATCTGGTTTTGAAAGATCATATTGAACTTCAAAAGATAATTTATGCCCCTCATCTCCAGATGCTTCGCCAGATGGATAAGCCCTTACACCTGATACACCACCTAAAGAAAATTTTTCAGAACTATCTAAATTTTTTGAAGCATGTTGAAGAGAACCATAATATTTAAAATTAATTTTATCCGTAAATTTGTGGATATGATAGAAATCTAGAACAACTTTGTTAAAATCACCATGTGTTTTAGGCCCAGATGCTTTTTGGTCATTTAAATAATCTGAATTAACTTTTGATAAATCGAGATCTCCAAATATACCTGAAACTGAAACACCAGTTAAACTGCTATCTTGAAAGATATTTTTTCCTTCAAAATCCAATCCTATCTTAGCATTTTCAAGCGTTTTATCATTTGTTAAAACTCCTGTTGTTTCATTATAAATTTCCTTTTTTTCAATACTAGTTTTCAAAAATACTGATTGATTGTTAGTTCTTTGAATAGGATATTTAACTCCAACTTCAATAGTATCGGCGTTACCTAAAGAAACTGGATTTGTTCTCAGCTCTTTTCCAATTTCAAACTCAAGTCTGGAAGCTGAAGCAAAGGCTTTAAAACCACTCTGACCAACAGGAACCTCATAATCGAATTGTGTAAAATCAAATTTTTCTCCAGCATTAAATGTTTTAGTTATTGATAACTTATCCCCAATTTTAGAAGGATTGTTGAAATCAATTTTTATAGTATTTCTTTGTTTAGCTGTATATCTATTACCATGATTATCTAAGGTTATGCTTCCAGATACCAAGTCATCTTCAACGACATTAAGCACGATTTTAGATGATCCTTCTTCAACCCCAGGCTCAATTGAAGATACAGCTGATACTCCAGGTAAATCATTAATATTTAGAAGAGCGCGCTCTAATCCATTTTTAGTAACACCAGTGCTGAGTGCGTTTTCTAAATAATCAGTTAAAATATCTTTATACAATCTAAGATTTTCAGCTTTTATTACATATGGATCCTTTTTATCTAACCTTCCTTCATTGATGTTTAAATATATTATTCCATCAACAACTTCTTGTTCAGGAAGGGTCACTCTCGCAAGAAAAAAATCATTAACTAAATAAAACTCTTGAATTAATTCAACGGCTTCATTTATCTGAGAAAAAGTTAAATTTTTGTTTATATAATCTTTTAACAAAGATTTTAATTTAGAAACTTTAAACTTCTCAATTTTTCCTGAAAACCTTATATCGTTAACAAATATTGAAGATTTTAAATCCCCAACAGGCTTAGACTTTTTATCTTTTTCTTTATCAATTTTAGGAATAGTTCGAGGGATTTTTTTGTAACTTTTAATATCTTCTTCGCCCTTTAACAAACTACCAGCATCTGGCACACTATTTGCAGTTTTTGAAGCAAAAAGAAGTAAAGTTGATAAGGTAATTAGAAAATTCCTCATTTTTACTTTTGGATTATTAAATCTACTCACAATTAATTCTTTCTTTTTAGTGATTTGAAGAAAGATTCTAATTATGAAATTTAAGATTTAAAACTAAAATTTGTTCAATTTAAGTCGTTAATATTGTGTAAATTTACAAAATTTTAAGTTTTTAGAATATCTAGTATTCTAATAAATTTATAGGACCAAATATAGTGTCAATTAATTGGCAAAAAGAAGTTTTTTTTTAAAATTAATTTCACTAAACGTGATTTTTTGTCAAAAATTTGAGCTTCTAATTTCAATATTTTATAATTTAGGTTAGGTGTTTCGAAATATTTAATAAATAAAAGAGAAAAATTTGATAAATATAAAAGTTAAAATAGCATTAATTAGGATATATCCTATCTATAAACACCGTCCCATTCATTTACTTCAAGAAGGTTTCCTTTTTCATCTAATTGTGGCCTGTTTTTAGCAAAAGTATTTTCTTCACCAACAACACCATAATTCATGTAACCTAATCTAACCAAAGGTCTAGCCTTTGAAGCATTAAAGAAACCATCTTCAATGAATTCATCATCAATATAAACACCTAAAACCTTCCCAAAAATAACATATGTCCCCTTACCATTTCCTCTATCAGCACCCGGCATATCAACAGTTTTCCAATATTCACATTCTAATGCTGCTGGACTATCCTTTACATAAGGGGCATCCACAAATTTGCCCTGAACATAAGGTAAATTAGTTAATTTAAATTCATCAATTTCGTAATTAGCTGGCACTGAACTGCCATTCATCGCATTAAAGAGCTTTTCTGTAGCCAAAGAGAAAGTAAATACCCCAGTTTCTTCAATATTTTTAACACTATCTTTTATTCCAACTGATGAAAACATAACAAAATGGGGTTTGTCAGCAACGGCATTAAAGTAACTATAAGGAGCTAGATTTTGAACTCCTGAGTTACCCTTAGACCCAATCCAGCCAATAGGCCTTGGGGCCACAATGGCCTTAAAAGGATCATGAGGCAAACCGTGACTTCCATTAACACAATCATAATGCATAATAACTCCTAAAATTTATTATTTTAAAGTAAAATTTCCATTTGAATAATTTATAGATAAATTTACCGTACCTTCATTTAAAAGCCAAGGTTTAACTGTAAATGATCTTGCTCCAGATTTATGCATAGGATCAGTCGCAGCTATTTCTTTGGCCTCTGACAAAGAATTTGCTCTTATAATAACCATGCCTTCACCAGCCCAATCTATCTCATTATCTTCCCAAAATGGGCCTGCCCCAAACATAATACCCTTTTCCTCTAAGGAAACTTGAAATTTTAAATGCTCGTCAATATTTTCCATAACAGGTCCTAAACCTTTTGTGGGCTTAGTAAAGACCACATACAAGTCTTTGTTTAACATTTGGCTTGAAGCATTTAAGATGTCTTGTTTTGTTACTTTTGGCTCAGTCATAATTTACTCACTTTCTCTTTTTCTATAATAAAAACAATTCACAAAAATATCTAAAATCATACCAATTAATGTGTCAATAATCATAGTTGCTTATTTAAAAAGTGCTTTTATTATCATATCACCAATCATTTTAAACAAATAAAGGCTCATATATTGTTAGGATATTTCCTAATATAGTTTCATATAATGATATAAATCTATAAACTTCTCTTAAGAAGATATTTAAAAATAAAAATTTTAAAATTCAAAACTATAGTTAATATCAACCTAAGAGAAATTTAGGGATCAAATTATGCAAAAAAATATAAAAATTAATACCGTTGGATTTATAGGATTAGGTGTTATGGGAATGCCTATGTTCAAAAATTTAACAAAGTATAAAGAATTGTCTCCTCAAGGATTTGACATCGATAATGGCAAATTAAGTACTCTAAAAAAGATGAATTTGAAACAAGCCTCAAATATTGAAGAAATATTTAAAACAAATGACTTAATTATTACCTGTCTACCTGGTGGAAAACATGTTGAGCATCTCTACTATAAAGAGAATGTAATGTCTTTCATCAGGAAAAATCAAATCATTATTGATATGTCAACATCTCAACCTGATTTAATGCTTAAATTAGAAAAAGATCTTAAAATAAAAGACGCCTTTATTGCAGATGCACCAATAGCCAGAACCCGACAAGCTGCGATTGATGGCACATTAGCAATAATGGTAGGTGCCACCAATGATCTTTTTAAGAAAATAAAACCAATTCTTGAACTAATGGGCTCGGATATTATGCATTGTGGACCTGTTGGGACTGGCCAATTTACAAAAATAATAAATAATATGATACTTTTTCAAAATGTTTTAGCACTCACAGAAGCATCAAAAATTGCCGAACATTATAAAATTGATACGGAAACATTATTTAAAAACATTTCTAATTGTTCTGGTGACAGTTTTGCTCTTAAAAATCATGGTTTAAAGAGTATTGTACAAGATAATTTCCCTAACCCAGCATTCTCAGTAAAATACGCTCAAAAAGATTTATCTTATGCTCTAGAAATGGCTAATCAAATGGGATTAAGCACACCTGGAAGCACTACGATTAACTATTTATTTTCTAAAGCAATTGATGAAGGCTATGGAGATCTTTACTTCCCAGTTATTAAAAAAATTTTATAACCTTATCCTCTTCCAACAAATGGCATGTCATTAGCCATAATTGTCATGTTTAAAACATTTGTGTTTAATGGCATTTTGCAGATAGAAGATATTGCATCTGCAATGTAATTGGCGTCAAACACTGGCTCTATAGAAGTTTTACCTGTGGCTTGAGGAACACCTTCTTTCATTCTTTGAGTCATAGGTGTTTCAGCGTTACCAATATCTATTTGACTACATACAATTTTAAAAGGTCTACCATCTAGGGAAATTGTTTTTGTCATGCCAGTAATTGCGTGCTTTGTTGATGTATATGCAATTGAACCTGGCCTAGGCGTCATAGATGAGACACTACCATTATTAATAATTCTTCCACCTTGAGGATTTTGTCTCTTCATTAAATCAAAAGCGTATTTTGCACACAAAAACATCCCATTAAGGTTTATATCAACAACATACTTCCATTCATCAAATGATATCTGATCCATAGTCTTTGCAGGAATACCTACTCCTGCGTTATTAAAAAGAACGTCTAACCTACCATATGTACTCTCAATATTTTTATAGAATTTTTCAACATCATCAGGCTTACTAACATCTAAAGAGAATATCTCAACATTATCTGCACAAATAGCTTTTGTTTCTTCTAGTTTTTCAAGCCTTCTTCCAACAAGCATAACGCTCATTCCATCTTCAGACAGCTTTTTTGCCACAACTTGACCTACACCAGTACCAGCACCAGTAACAACAGCTATTTTTGACATAAACATCTCCAATCTAAATTAAAAACAATTTTACATAAAATAAATTATGTTCAATTATGTAATAATGTCAAAAAAAGTTTATATAGGTTGTGGTGCTGGTTTTGCTGGTGATAGATATGATGCATCAATTCCTATTGTTGAAGATTTCAAAAGCATTAACGAACCGAAATATCTAATGTTCGAAGTGTTAGCAGAAAGAACCCTTGCTATTGCACAACAATATAGAATTAATGATGATACTAAAGGTTATTCTCCATATTTAGACTATTACATAAAGCCAGTATTAGAAGACTGTTTAGAGCATAAAATAAAAATCATCTCAAATATGGGAGCGGCAAATCCCTTGGGAGCAGCTAAAAGAATAGTTGAAATAGCAATAGAAAAAAAAATTAGAAAGCCCAAAATTGCAGTAGTTCTAGGAGACGATATTCTAAATTATGTGAGTGAAAAAGATATTCTAAATTCCCCCACCATGGAAGGTCTAGATATAAAAAACTCAAAAATTACAGCAGCTAATGTTTATTTAGGTGCCTTTCCAATAGCTAATGCATTAAAAAAAGATGTAGATATTGTAATTGTTGGAAGGTCAGTTGACAGCGCACTTGCTTTAGGTCCTTTAATTCACGAATTCGATTGGGATGCAAAAAATTTAGATATGCTTTCTTCCGGAACCATCTGTGGACACCTTTTGGAATGTGGAGCACAAGTAACTGGTGCCTATTTTGCTGATCCAGGTTTTAAAGACGTTCCAGACTTGTTTAATGTTGGTTTTCCAATTGCAGAATTCCATGAAAACGGGGATTTTTTTATTACTAAACCTAAAAACACTGGAGGATTAGTTAATAAAGCCACAATAACTGAACAATTACTCTATGAAACACATAATCCTAATCAGTATATTGTTCCAGACGTAGTTGCAGACATGTCTGAGCTAAATTTGTTAGAAAAAGAACCTAATAAGGTATTAGTTAAAGGCGCCGTAGGTCACAAAAAACCAGAGCTTTTAAAAGCTACTATTTGCTCTGAAAGTGGATTTATGGGAGAGGCTGAAATGAGTTATGCTGGACCAAACGCACTTCAAAGAGCTAAATTAGCTATAGAAGTTATTGAAAAAAGAATCCAAAAAATTGGATTACAAGGCAAAACTAGATTTGATATTATTGGTGCAGGCTCCGTTCATTTTTCATCCAGTGAACAAACAAATTACTACAATAATGTAGACGGAGATTATAGGATTAGATCAGCAGGCTTTTTTGAAAAAAAAGAAGATGCCGAACAGTTTGTAGCTGAAACTTACTCTCTTTATTGTTCTGGCCCTTCAGCAGGAGGTGGGGCGAGAACATCGATTACTAAAGAAACGTCAACTGCATCAATCTTAATAGATAGAAAAATTGTCGAACCGCAGATAAATATAGAAATAATTTAATTAATTCTTGATTTAACTTAACATGTTAATTAAATTAAGATTCAATTTGAAGTTTAAATTAGGATTAAAATGTTAAAAACAATACAACTACCTGTTCATTCTATAGCTCATGGCAGAGCTGGAGACAAAGGAGATGTATCGAATGTTTCTTTAATTGCATATAATAAAGTTGGTTGGAAAAATATACAGACAAATGCAACAGAAGATACGATCTTATCTATTTTTAAGCATTTTGGCGCTACAAGCGTAAAAAGATATGAATTACCAAATTTAATGGCTTTAAACTTTGTTATTCGAAATGCTCTTGGAGGTGGTGTTAACAGTTCTCTTCGTCTAGATAGACACGGAAAAACTTTATCTTCGTATCTACTTTATAATTTGATACTAGACGTGTCTTTGGATATGATGCCTGATAACTCTCCTTACAGAGAAAAATTCAAATAAAATGAGGATTTAATATGATTGAAGCCGGAACATTAATCGTTAAGATTTTAGAAAAACAAAATGTGGAACGAGTTTTTTGTGTTCCTGGGGAGAGTTATTTGTCTGTCATGAATGGATTACAAGATACTTCAATTGAAACAATTTTATGTAAACATGAGGGTGGCGCTTCTATCATGGCAGAAGCAGACGGCAAGCTCACAGGACGTCCTGGAATTGCATTTGTAACAAGAGGTCCTGGCGCAACAAACGCAGCATCTGGAATACACATAGCTCAACAAGATAGTACCCCTTTAATAATGTTTGTTGGCCAAGTTGAAAGAAAAATGTTTTCAAGAGATGCTTTTCAAGAAGTAGATTATCAACAATTTTTTGGTGGTATATGTAAAATGGTATTTGAAATTCAGGACGCACAAAGAATTCCTGAAATTCTTTCACGAGCATTTCATACTAGTTTAAGTGGCAGACCAGGCCCAGTAATCATAACATTGCCAGAAGACATGTTGCGAGATGAAGTTGACGAAAAACCTATTGATTTTGTAACTGTTCCAAAGTCAGGACCAACTAATGAAGACTTAGCAACATATATTGAACAATTAAAATCTTCAAAAAATCCTGTTATTATTGTGGGTGGTTCGGTTTGGTCTAAAGAAGCTGCATTAAATCTTGAAAAAGTTTCAGAACTTACAAACGTTCCTGTATACACTTCTCATAGAAGACAAAGTTTTTTTAATAACCTACACAAAAATTATGCCGGGGATCTCGGGCTTGGAGTAAACCCTGAAGTTATTAAAAATATTAAGGAAAGTGATTTTATAACTTTATTGGGAAATAGGCTAAGTGAAAACCCATCCCAAGCTTTTACGCTTTTAGAGATACCTGAAAATAAAAAGTTTATTGCTCACATTCACCCTGGGCCAGAAGAAATAGGCAAGATTTACAAACCTAATCTTGGAATAGTTTCTAATCCAATTAATTTCATTGAAAGTTTAAAAAATACAATTGAAAATTTAAGTAATACAGATTTCTTCAAGAAAGAAAATAATTGTGATAATTTACATAAAAACTATTTGGAATGGGGAGATCAAAATTTACTTTCACCTAATTCTGGAGTGGACTTAACAAGGAGCATTAGGGAATTAAAATCTGAAATTGATGAAAATACAATAATTACCAATGGTGCTGGTAATTACGCTATTTGGGTTCATAGATTGTTAAGATTTACACAAACACAAACTCAATTAGCACCGATTTCAGGGTCAATGGGTTATGGTGTTCCTGCAGCAATCGCTGCGAAATTAAGATTTAAAAATTCAAATGTTATTGCATTTGCAGGTGATGGTTGTTTTCAAATGACACATAACGAATTTGCCACTGCGGTCCAATTCAATGCTGGCATAGTAATCATAGTCGTTGATAATGAGATGTATGGCACTATCCGGATGCATCAACATAAAAATTATCAAGGTAAATATAAACATACTGGATTAAAAAATCCTGATTTTGCAAAATTTGCTGATGCTATGGGTGGCATTGGTATCACAGTAAATAAAACAGACGAATTTATTGATAAATTCAAAACTGCAAAAAAATGGTCAGACGAAAAAAATCTACCAAGTTTACTCCACGTAAAAACTGGTCAAGAAATGGTATTGCCTGGCAAAAGATTCGATCAAATTTAATTTAAATCTTTGAGGTAATAATTATTATTAATAGATAGTTTTTCTTTTGGTAAACTTTTAATATCTTTGCAACAAACTTGCTCCATTACATTTTGTATTTCATCTTTTATTATGTCGTGAACATGCTGAGCACCTATTTCTCCAAGAGCAGCTATGCCAATAAAAAATGGTCTACCAGTCATCACAAAGTTTGCTCCTAACATGATTGCTTTACACATATCTTGCCCAGAATAAAACCCACTATCAATAATAATAGGAAAATCTTTTTTTAGGCTTTTTCTAACTTCTGGAAGTATTTGTATAGGGCTTGGAGCTAAATCAAGTTGTCTACCACCATGATTAGATAAATAAATGCAGTCAATAATTCTAGAGGCTTTTACTGCATCATCTGAATGCATAATACCCTTTAATACAACTGGTCCTTTCCAAATATCTTTTACTTCCTTTAAATAATCCCAATCCAAAAATCTTTTCATTTGACTTCCAGCAAAACCAGCTTTGACTTTTTTTGTCCCGTGCCAATTTCCATCCATATACTGATCCATTGTTCCAAATTTTGGCAATCCATTTGTCAAAGTTTGAAAAGACCATGAAGGTCTAATTGCAGCATGGTAAAATGTTCTTAAGTTATTTTTTGGAGGAACAGACACGCCTGCTAATCGTAACCTTTCTCTTCTACTCGATGCCGGAATATCAGCCGTAACAACTAGCACTTTATAATTTGAATTTTTAGCTCTTTTTAGTAAGTCATTTCGAATTGACTTGTCATCTGGTGGATAAAGTTGAAACCATCCTCTTCCATCTAAATGTTTTGCCGTATCCTCTATAGATGCACAAGCAACTGTTGATAATGCAAAAGGGATATTGTTTTTTACTGACATTTTTGCCAAATATTTTTCAGCACGAGGCCAAATCAAACCCGTTAAACCAACTGGAGCAACACCAAATGGAGCATCATATATATCACCAAACAAATTAACTTTTAAGTTTGGCTCAACCACACCTTGAACATATTTTGGAGTGAGAAAAATATTTTTTAAAATCTCTGTGTTATTTTTTATTGCAAGATCATAACCTGTTCCAGAAAAAAGATACTCAGAAGCAAAATGAGGTAACCTTTTTTTTGCTTTTTGAAGCAAATCAAGAACTCTTGGATATTTGTCCATTAAATTTTTCATATAGAATTGGTTTTTAATAAAGTTTATATAATATTAATATTATCAAAAAATTAATTTGTAAAAATAAAAAGGTAAAAAATGATTGAAAACCCACCATTAATTCAAATAAAAAAAATTAAACCAGAAAAAAAACCTACGTCGGAACAGATAGCATTATTTAACAATGTTCCAACTGGCTTTATATGCGACGCACTTGAAGGTTATGCTGCACTAAATGGCAATATTAAACTGTTAGATGATTCAGATAAAAAACTTCATGTAGTTGGCTCTGCTCTAACTGTTGATAGTGGTGCTGCTGACGTTTTAGGTATGCAAATCGTCTTAAATGAAATCAAAACTAATGATATAATAGTTAACACTGTTAACGGTTGGCAAGAAACAGCATCTGTAGGCGACAGTATAATTGGCATGATAAGAAATAATGGTGGGAAAGCAATTGTGACAGATGGACCTATAAGAGATTATAATGGAGTGATTGAAACAAAAGTTCCTTGTTTTTGTACAGGAATAAATCCAAATTCACCTTATAATAGCGGGCCTGCAAAAATTGGTTTTCCTATTACAATTGGAGGTATGTCTGTTAAATCTGGTGATTTAATTGTTGGAGATATAGATGGTGTTGCAGTTGTTCCATTCGAAAGGATTGATGAGATTGCAATAAAAGTTCAAAGAGTTGCAGAAATAGAAAAAGGAAGAGACGCTGAAGTTCAAAATGGTCTAAAAATACCACAAAAGATAGTTGAACTTATAAATAGCGATAAAGTAAAATATTATGATTAATTAGTTATTATTTTCGCTTTTGTTACTTTTTGTAAAAGATCAAAGTCAATTTTTTCGGACATTTCTTTTAGTTTAAATCCTTCAGGTGTTACATCTAATATAGCCAAATTAGAATAAACTCTTGTGACTACTGATTTTCCAGTTAAAGGTAATGAACAATTTTTTAAAAATTTTGGGCTGCCATCTTTAGTTGTGTGTTGTGACATAACAAAAACATTTTTTGCACCAACAACTAAATCCATTGCACCACCTACAGCAGGAATTCCTTTACCAGTCGTCCAATTTGCAAGATCACCACCCTCAGAAACCTCCATAGCACCTAACACACAATAATCAATATGACCACCTCTTATCATTGAAAAACTATCAGCATGATGGCAATAACTTCCTCCAGGCAAAATAGTGACTGGCTTTTTCCCAGCATTAATTAATTCAAAATCTAATTCATTTTCATTGGCAGGAGGCCCCATACCTAAAAGACCATTTTCTGAATGATAAATAATTTCCTTACACTCATCTACAAACTTTGACACCAACTCAGGCATGCCAATACCTAAATTTACATATGAACCATGAGGAAATTCATTAGCAATTTTCTTTGCAATCTCATTTTTGGTCCAACCTAAGTTTATAAATTCATTCATGGATATGTCTCCCCATTGTCAATTGCAATACTTTCTATAATTGGATCACTTACAACAGTTACCCTGTTTACAAAAATACCTGGTGTAATTATTTTTTCTGGATCAGTATTTTCTTCTTTTTCAATTTTTTTTACTTGGACTATAGTTTGGTTTGCAGCCATACACATAATAGGATTAAAATTTCTTGCAGTTTTATTATATGTTAAATTACCATACCGATCAGAAGTCTCTGCTTTTATCAGAGCAAAATCAGCTTTGAGCGATTTTTCTAAAACATATTCTTTACCATCAAAAATCTTTATTTCTTTTCCTTCAGCTAATGGTGTTCCTACGGATGTTTGTGTATAAAAGCCTGGTATACCTGCTCCAGCAGACCTTATTCTTTCTGCAAGTGTGCCTTGAGGAACTACTTCTAGTTCTATCTTGTCATTTTCATATAATTCTTTGAAAGTAATACTCTTAGGTGATCTCGCAAAAGAACATATGACTTTTTTAACTTGGTTTTCTCCAATAAGAGCTCCAAGTCCTATTTTCCCATTACCCGCATTATTAGCAATAATTGTTAGATCCTTGCATTTTGTATCAATTAAACCATGTATTAATTCAACGGGACTACCTGCTTCACCAAACCCTCCTAACATAATCACAGCACCGTCAAAAACATCTGACATAACATCATTTACTGAATTAAAAAGCTTGTTTATTTTCATAGATTCTCTAATTTTATATTTATAAACAATATAAATATTTTACTGAAGGTTACAAATGGATTTTAACTTTACACAAGATGAAAATGATTTTAGGCAAGAAATTAAAGACTGGTTATCTGAAAATTTATCACAACGAATTTCAAATAAAGTTAAAAAATTTCAAAGATTAGACAAAAATGATTATGAAGAGTTTATGAAAGCACTTAGTGCCCAGGGTTGGCTTGCAGTCAATTGGCCAAAGAAACATGGCGGAACTGGTTGGTCAAACACTCAAAAACATATTTTTGAAGAAGAAATTGTGAAAGCAGGTGCACCAAGAATTGTACCTTTTGGGTTAAATATGCTTGGTCCTGTTTTAATGGAATTTGGAAACGAGGAACAAAAAAAATACTATCTGCCAAGAATTTTAAATTGTGATGATTGGTGGGCTCAAGGCTATTCAGAGCCTGGCTCAGGATCTGATTTAGCAAGTTTAAAATCCAAAGCTGTTGATCATGGAGATCACTACATTGTTAATGGCCAAAAAACATGGACAACCCTTGGTCAGTTCGCAAACAAAATATTTTGCTTAGTTAAAACAGACACGGATACCAAACCTCAAAATGGTATTTCTTTTTTGCTGATTGATATTGACACTCCTGGCATTGAAGTTAGACCAATTATTACCCTTGATGGAGAACATGAGGTCAATGAAGTATGGTTAAAAGACGTTAAGGTTCCTAAAGAAAACCTATTGGGAGAAGAAAATAAAGGTTGGACTTATGCCAAGTATCTTCTTACACATGAAAGAACTGGCATAGCCGGTGTCCCTAATTCAAAATCAGCAATCAATCATTTAAAAGTAATTGCTAATAAGACTTACAAAAATGGTAAACCCCTAATTCAAGATCCATTATTTTCTTCTCAAATAGCAGAGCTGGAAATTGATTTAAAAGCTATGGAAATTTTTAATTTAAGAGCAATTTCATCTGCTGAGTCAGGTAAAGCTCCAGTTATGGAAAGTTCACTTTTAAAAATCAAAGGATCAATTATTAGACAAAAAACCTCTGATTTACTGCGTAAAGCCATAGGACCTCAAGCATTACCATACATTTCTGAACAATTTGATGAAGGATGGAATCAAAAAACTATAGGTCCTGAATACGCCGGTCCACTAGCTAAACAATATTTTATTTATCGTAAAATATCTATTTATGGTGGATCAAATGAAATTCAAAAAAATATTGTGGCCAAATCAGAATTTAGAATGTGATTTAAAATGCACTTTAATTTGTCAGAAGAAAGAAAAATGCTTAAGGAAAGTTGTGACAGACTTCTTAATGATCATTACACACAATTTAAAAACCACCATGAAGTATCAAGCTCCGAAACGGGTTTTAATAAAAAATTTTGGGAAGAATGCTCAGAAATTGGAATGTTAAGTGCTTTAATTTCTCCAAACTTTAATGGATTAGGAGGAACTGGTGAAGATATTATGATTGTTTTTGAGTTAATTGGTAAGCATTTAGTTGTTGAGCCTTTTCTTTCGTCTGGCATTCTATCAATTACTTCTCTAACACATTCTAAAGATATTGAGACATCAGTACTTGATGAAATTTCATCAGCTTCAAAAATTTATGCCTTTGGTCATAGCGAAGTTGACACAAGATATGATGAAACTTATATAAAAACAAAGGCAAATTATAAAAATGATGCTGTCTTTTTAACTGGACAAAAATCTTTTGTACTTAATGGTGACTTTGCTGACAAAATAATTTGTACTGCAAGGTTTTCAGGAAATGATTTTGATCAAAATGGCTTTGGCCTTTATGAAATAGACAAATCACATTGTGACATAAGATCTTATAATACAATTGATGGATACAGGGCAGCTGAATTAAAGTTTTCTGAAATACCTGCTAAGGAATTAAGTAAAAATTCTGATGCTTATAACGCTCTTCTTGAAACACTTTACGCAGGTGCTTTTGCTTTATCAGCAGAATCTATTGGAGCAATGCAAGTTTGTTTTAATATGACACTAGAATATCTTAAAACCAGAGAACAATTTGGCAAACGCATTGGATCATTTCAAGCATTACAGCACCGAATGGTTGATATAATGATTGAAATAGAGCAAGCAAAATCTGCTGTTATGCTTGCTGCAGGAACATATGAAGAAGATAAAAACACAAAATATAAAAATATATCTGCTGCAAAAAACTTAGTTGGCCGTACAGGAAAACTTGTGGCTGAAGAATGTATTCAATTACATGGTGGTATTGCAATGACTTGGGAATATAATTTACATAATTATGCCAAAAGATTAGTTATGATAGATCATTTAATGGGTGATAGTGACCACCATTTAGAACAATTTAAAATATATAGTAATTACTGATTTTTAATTAAAAGAGCTCCTGCTTTTTTTCTAAAACTTTTTGGTAATTTAATAGCAACTCTTTTCTTTAAATCAAAAAGTACTGCAACTATCTGGATGTCCATCAAAACTCTATTTGTAGCGTCATCAATCAAATGATGACAAAATTTAAAAGATTTTTCGTTAATTTCAATAAAATTTGATTTCAAAGAAATAGCCATCCCAATTGTAGGATAGTAATAATATCTCACAATGTAATCTAAAGCAGCCGAACCAATTTGATAGTCTGATCTCCACTTATGATTTACTCCACATTTTGTAAACAATTGGGTGGCTGCATCTGAAACACAAGATATAAGAAATTTATGAGTGGCATATCCATCAAAATCAAGATCCCATGTATTTGAAGCCTTTCTGCAAGTGATAATAGAATTTTCTGAGGGTCTTTTTGAAATTCTAAATGGTCTAATTTTTCTCAATTTTATAAAATTAAACTCGTTTACAAATGTATTTTGTTTCTTTTGTAATAAAAGATCAACAACTTTTAATATTTGCTTTGCATCACTTTCAAATAAGATTTCAGTTTCAAAATAAGCTGAAACATAATGTTTTGAAGTACAATAAAGTATAGATTGCAAAGTCAAATGATTTTTTTTTAAATTTTTTACAAAAATCACTATCTCTAATGCAGAAAATTCATGCACTTCTTTATAAAAAATACATCTTTCAGATTTAATTTTAAAAAGTTTATTTTTGAAAATATTATTTGTAAATATTTTTACAGCATTAGAATGTTTATCAAAGTAAAACTGAACATTCATATGATACATTTGGTCACATTCTTCAGTTCGAACTATACCTTTATAAGAAGTAAAAAAGTTTAATTTTTGATTAAAAACCTTCGTATTTTTTAACAGATTTTCAAAATTTTCGTTAACTTCGAAAACTCTAACACCAATTTTACTTTCTTTAATGCCTGATGAGACCATCAAAGCATTTTCAAATTTTACTTTTTTATTATTAATTTTTGATATTTTAGTTTCTACATAAATATCATCATTAATAGAATTTATTCTAACAGTTTTAAGTGAAGTATTAGGATTTACTGCTGACTTGAAACCAAAAACTTTATGGCAAAATATATATGAATCCTCAAATATTCTCTCAACAGAACTTAACTTAATTATATTATTTGAAAAATCATCTTTAGATATTATTGACTTAAAGCTAGTAAAGTTAAACATTATATTAGGATTTTTCCTAATTAATTTTTATCTTTTAATTCTAATTTAGCGATAGTCATATTATGAACTTCATCAGGACCATCTGCAAGTCTTAGATATCTTGCATTAGCGTATGCGTATGATAAAGGGAAATCAGCTGAAACTCCGCCACCTCCATGAACCTGTATTGATCTATCTATAACTTTTGCAGCCATGTTCGGAACTACTACTTTAATCATAGCAATTTCCTTACGAGCTACTTTGTTACCTACTGTATCCATCATGTGTGCTGCTTTTAAAACCAATAATCTAGATTGTTCTATTTCAGAACGACTTGAAGCTATTTGATCCATAACAACACCTTGTTCAGCAAGTGTTTTTCCAAAAGCAACTCTAGACTTTGCACGAGCAACCATCAATTCTAATGCTCTTTCAGCCTGACCAATCAATCTCATGCAATGATGTATTCTACCTGGGCCAAGCCGACCCTGAGCAATTTCAAACCCCCTGCCTTCACCGAGCAGTATATTCTCAACAGGAACTCTTACATTGTCAAACTCAACCTCAGCATGACCATGAGGTGCATCATCATAGCCAAATACCGGTAAATGACGTAAAACTTTTACCCCTTTAGTATCAATAGGCACCAAAATCATAGATTGTTGCTTATACTTTTCTGCTTTAGGATCAGATTTACCCATAAAAATCATAATCTTACATCTTGGATCCATAGCTCCTGAAGTCCACCACTTTCGTGCATTGATAATATAATGATCACCATCTCTAACAACTGAACCTTGAATATTGGATGCATCGGAAGATGCAACATTAGGTTCAGTCATCGCAAATGCAGACCTAATCTCTCCATTTAATAAAGGTTTTAACCACTTTTCTTTTTGATTATCAGTTCCATATCTAACAAAAACTTCCATATTACCTGTATCTGGAGCAGAACAATTGAAAATTTCAGCACCAATTGGAGATCTTCCCATAATTTCACATAAAGGAGCATATTCAATATTTTTAAGACCCGCTCCTAAATCACTTTCAGGTAAAAACAAATTCCATAACCCTTCTTTTTTTGCTTTTTCTTTTAATTCCTCAAGAATAGGTGGGATAGTCCAACGTCCATTTTTGTTTAACTGATCTTCAAAAACTTCTTCGTTTTTGTAAACGTTTTCATTCATAAAATTTGTTAATTTATTTTGTAATTCTATAACTTTATTAGAAAACTCAAAGTTCATTAATATTCTCCAACTTCATTTAAATTTATTCCATTTGCTCTTTTAATTAGAGCGTCAATTCTTTTATTAAAATTTGCAAATCTTTTATCTTTAGTTTGCCCTTTTAAATATCTAACATAAATTTGCTGTAAAATAACAGATAATTTAAAGGCTCCAAATGCGTAATACCAATTTATATTTTTTACATCAAAACCCGTATATTTTGAATATAGCTTAATAATTTTACTTTTCAAAGGAAACAAAATTTTGTTTCCAGTTGTTGGCATAGAAGTAATCAGCTTTGCATCTTTATCATCCTCTTTGTCAATCCAGTAGTTTAACATATACCCTAAATCCATAAGTGGATCTCCTAATGTACACATATCCCAATCAAATATTGCTTCAGGAGATAAAAAATTACTATTATTCCACATTATATTATCTAATTTAAAATCATTATGAATAATCGAAACAATTTTTGACTTTGGAATACTTATTTTTAAATTTTCTAGTAAATCATCAAAAATAGTATTTAGTGAAGTATTTTCTGTTGCTAACTTCCATCTTTTTTCCCAACCTAGTAATTGTCTTTCTACAAAACCTTCTGGTCTACCAAATTTTTCTAAACCTACATCAATTGGATTAATCTTGTGTAAATCAGACAAAATTTTTATCATTTGATCAGACATTTGATTTATGAAATTTAAATTTAATGGTAAAAAATCAGGGAATTCTTTTCTGATTACAAATCCCTTTTTCCTCTCAATAATGTGAAATTGACTTCCTACAATGGACACATCATCACTAAAATAAATGCTATTTGGAACTAAAGGAAAAATACTATGTAATGATCTTTGTACTTTATGCTCTCTTTTCATATCATGAGCTGATGGGGCTATTGGTCCTAAAGGCGGCCTTCTTAATACGTACTCTTCATCATTGACTAAAATCAAATAAGTTAAGTTTGCATGGCCTCCGCTAAATTGTTTTAAACTAAAGTTATTTATTTTACTTTTTAACAAATCGGAAAAAAGTATTTTTAAACTTTCTTCATTTAGTTTTTCATCTTTTCTAACTTCTATAAGCTCAGTATTCATAGTCACAAATATTTTTAATTTAATTTTTTTTTAATTAAATTATTATAAATTTTATTACAAGTGAAGGTGTTTATATGGATAATCTTTTTGATATAAAAGGTAAGGTGGCTTTAATTACAGGTGGATCAAGAGGTATAGGTGAAATGATTGCCGAAGGGTTTGTTAAGCAAGGGGTAAAAACTTATATCTCTTCAAGAAAAAAAGAACAATGTGATAATACAGCCATGAGATTATCAAAGTTTGGTCAATGTATATCAATACCAGCAGATCTTACACAAATCAATGAAATACAAAATTTATTTTCAACAATTAATAAAAATGAAAAAAAATTGCATATTTTAGTTAATAATGCTGGAGCAGTCTGGGGCGCAGACTTTGATAATTTTCCAGAAAATGGTTGGGACAAAGTTATGGATACAAATGTTAAATCAATATTTTTCTTAACTCAAAAGTTTGTTAAATTGCTTGAAAAAAGTGGTACTGATTCGGATCCCTCTAGAGTTATTAATGTTGGCTCTATTGATGGAATTGGGATACCTCGAGCTGAAACATATTCATACCCCGCTTCAAAAGCTGCTGTGCATCAATTAACAAGGGTGTTGGCCAATAGATTGGCAGACAGAAATATTAACATTAATGTGATTGCTCCAGGACCTTTTCAAAGTCAAATGATGAATGAAACTTTAAAAAAGTATGAAAAAGAAATAATAAACTCTGTACCAAGAAAAAGAATAGGCGTCCCTGAAGACATGGCAGGAGCAGCTATCTTTCTTTCCTCAAAAGCAAGTGCTTACATTACTGGAATAGTATTACCAGTTGACGGTGGGTCACTTATTGCCAGACGTCATATGGTCTAACTAATTAATGAACATATCCCTCAATTTAGTTTTCAAAATTTTACCTGTTGCACCTAAGGGTATGGTATCAACAAACTCTACTCTATCTGGTATCATCCATTTGGCAATTTTTCCTGAGTAGAAATTTAAAATTTCATCTTTTGAAACTTCTTTACCTGATAAAAGTTGAACAACAATCATAGGTCTTTCATCCCATTTCTCATCTGGAATTGCAATTGCAGCAGCATTTGCTACTGAGGGATGACCTACACAAATATTTTCTAAATCAATAGAACTTATCCATTCGCCTCCTGATTTAATAATATCTTTATTTCTATCTGTTACTGTCATAAATCCGTTTTTATCAATTGTAGCAATATCTCCAGTATCAAACCATCCACCATCAAAGAACCTATCTTTTTGAGTGTCGTCATTATAATAACTTTTTAAAACCCAATAACCTCTTGAAAGTAATCTTCCTTGTGTCTTGCCATCATTTGGCATGATGTTACCTTCATCATCAATCAGTTTCATTTGATGACCAAAAACAGTTCTTCCTTGAGGAATTTTTTGATCATAATATTCTTCTTTATTTTTTACTGTTGTATTATATAAAGGCATATTTGCAGTTCCAATCGGACTCATTTCGGTCATGCCCCATGCATGTATAACATCTACATTGTATTCTTCTCCAAAACCTTCAAATAATGTTCTTGGACATGCTGAACCACCAATAATTAATCTTTGAACTGTATCTAGTTTTTTGCCACTGTCTCTCAAATGATTTAATAGTAATAACCAAACAGTTGGAACTCCTAATGATATTGTCACTTTCTCTTGATTCATTAAATCAGTTAAACTTTCCCCGTCTAATTTAGCACCAGGAAATACAAATTTTGTTCCACACATAGCCGCAGCATAAGGTGTCCCCCATGCATTTACATGAAACATTGGAACGACTGGCATCACAACATCTTTTGCTCCATATGGTATTGCATCTTTTAGATTGATACCATAAGCATGAAGAACGGTTGATCTATGAGTATATAATACACCTTTTGGATTTCCAGTTGTTCCCGAAGTATAACATAGCGATGATGCAGTTTTTTCATCTAAATTTGGCCAATCAAATTCAATGGGTTTTTTATCAATAAAGTCTTCGTAACATAAAACTTCAATTCCATTAGATAATTCTAAATCGATCATATTTTTACTATCAGTCATCACCACAATAGCTTTTACTGATTTAAAGCTTGGCGCTGCTAGTTTAATCAAATCTAAAATATTTAAATCGACAAAAATGATTTTATCTTCTGCATGATTGACAATGTAAGCTATTTGATCGTGATGTAACCTTGGGTTCATGGTATGACAAATTAAGCCACTGGAAGAAGTTGCATAATAAAGTTCTAAATGCCTGTAGCCATTCCACGCTAATGTTCCAATTCTGTCACCTTCTAAAACACCATAATCCTTTAGCGCATTAGCTAATTGTTTTGTTCTATTACCCCAGTCTTTATAATTATATTTATGAATGCCCCCTTCAACTGTATTACTTACTATTTCTTGGGTTGGGTAATTATTAATAGCATGCTCAAATATTGATGAAATCAATAATGGATGATCTTGCATTAAACCTTTCATAAATTATCTCCTACTTAAAATAAATTATATAATTTTGATAAATCTTTTTTCATAACTTTACCATTTTTATTTTTGGGCAAATAATCTTTTACAACTGTCCAATAATCAGGTTGTTTGTAGTCAGCCAGTTTAGTTTTACAAATTAACTTTAATTGATCAACTAACAATGAGTCATTTTTAAAAATTACCACATGAATTTTTTCACCAAGAACTTCATCTGGATGAGGTATAACCGCAACTTCAATTACGCTATTTTGTAAACTTATTAAATTTTCAATTTCTGAAGAATAAACGTTATATCCACCCCTATTAATAACATCTTTTTTTCTATCTAATATATAGACATAACCTTCCTCATCCTTAAAGCCAACATCACCTGATTTCCAAAAGCCATTTTCTGTAAATTCTTTTTTTGTAGCTACATCATTATTCCAATAACCTGGAATAACCATTGGGCCTGAGATCAATAATTCACCGTGTTGATTTGACCTTAATTCTTCTTGTTTTTCATTAATGATTTTTATTTGACCAGTTGGAACACATTTGCCAACACTATTTAACTTATCAATTGAATATTCTTTTGGCATTATAGTAGTTGGAGAAGTTGTTTCTGTTGCTCCATAAATGTTAATTAATGACAAGTTTGGAAGAACTTTTTTTAGTTTTTTCAATGTGCCAATAGGCATTGGTGCTCCGCCAAACCCACCAATTCTCCATTTAGACAATCTTGAACTATTAAATTCCCCTCTTTCAATACATAAATTATACATTGCAGGCACCATAATCAAATATGTTAACCCTTGATCTTCAGCAGTATTTAAAAAGTCTTTAACCTCAAATTTCTTTTTAAGAGTTAAACTACCACCAATAAATATCATAAGCAAAAAATGAGCAACTATTCCTGTAACATGACTTGCTGGAACAACTAAAATTGAATGATCATGAGAAGTTAAATTAAAAGCATTTTTATAATGTAAACAAGAATGTATTACATTAAAATGAGTTAACATTGCTCCTTTAGGCTTTCCAGTCGTTCCTGAGGTATATAATATTATAGCGGTTTCAGTATCAATTAAATTAGCTTCCTTGGAAAAATCTTTATGAGAGGGATTATTTAAATCTTCAAGTTTAAAACTAATTTGAATTACATCTTTTTCTATATCAGAAATTTTATTAGTTAAAGATGAATTAAAAACCACAGCAGTTGCATTACAATCATTCAAAATAGTATTATTTTCAAATCTTGAGGATCTAGGATTTAAAGGTACAAGTATTAAGCCTCTTCTAATACAATACAATGACACAATCACAAAACTGATGTCATTTTCAAAAAGTATACCGATTCTATCTTTCTTTTTAAAATTGTATTTCAAAAACAAAGTTTCTAGAGAGTTTACTAATTCTAAAATTTGTGAATAAGAATAATTTTTGTTTTCATCGATGATACATGTTTTTTTAGAATGTAATCTGATAGATTCTTCAATAAATACCCATACATTTAGTGGACGGTTTTTAAAGCATTTTAAATTTCTGCTAAAAACATTCTCCAAATGAATTTCCTGTTTAATCATCTAACAATATTAAATTTTATTAATTTAAATAATTTTTTTTCCATATATTTTTAATGCATCTTTACGTGAAAGTTTTTCTTCTAATATATCATTAATAATTAAATGTTTTTTTCGTTTCTTTGGGTTTCCAAAACCTCCACCACCAGGAGTTTGAATTTGAACTTTATCACCTTTTTTTAATCTTAAATCTTGTTCCTTAGATAAATGTTCAGGCACATAATCTTTTTTATTTTTTCTTTTTATTTTTACTTTATTTTTACCGCCATCAGTTCCGCCCAATACACCTGGGGGACCAAAGCGCCCATGATCCATTACAAAACTTGCTGTTGCCTCTTTGCATAAAATTTCTATTTCATAATCTAATCCAAATCCACCTCTGAACTCTCCTGCACCTGAGGATTTGTCATGAATTGAATAATGATTATATAAAACAGGAAATTTTTGTTCCATTATTTCAACAGGAGGTGCTTTAGAAATACCAATTGTTGAGCATCCATTTGATATGCCATCATTCAAAGAATTACCTCCATATCCTCCACCAGATAATTGATACATAACAAAATTACCGTCTTTCAAATCATTAAATCCACCTAAAGCAAAATTTCCACTCGTTCCAGCAGGAGCAGCTGTAATCCTATGCTTTAGAACATTAACAAAAGCCAAAAATACTGCTTCAGCAATTCTTTGTGAAACTTCTGCAGCACATCCAGAAACTGGTCTAGGATAAACTGCATCTAAAAATGTTCCTGAAGGCCTTCTTATTTCTAAGGGTTCAAAAGCACCACCATTTATAGCAACTTCAGGAAATATATGTCTCATTGCCAAGTATATTGAACTTTTTGTCGTAGCAAATACTGAGTTCATTGGACCAATACATGGTAGAGAAGATTTAGAAAGATCAAAAATAAGTTTATCTTTTTGTTTTTTTACTTCGAGATTTATTTCTAGAGGCACATTTTTAATGCCATCACTGTCAACATAAGCTTTTGATTTATAAATACCATTTGGAATTTGATTTATAAATGATTTCATTTGATTTGAGCCACTTTTTCTTAGCTCTTCTATAGAATTATGTATAAGTTTATCACCAAATTTATTAAATAGATGATTTAATCTTTCCTCTCCAACCAGTAATGCGGCCTCTTGTGCTTTTACATCACCTATTCTTTGTTCAGATATCCTAATATTTGAACAAATAATTGAGTAAATCTCTTTATCTAAAATGCCTTTTTTAAATAATTTTACAGGTGGTAATCTTAAACCTTCTTGTTCTACTGAATTAGCAGAAGCAGAAAATCCTCCAGGGACACTCCCACCAATGTCAGGCCAATGTCCAGTATTTGACAACCAAAAACATATTTTGTTATTTCTGAAATATGGTTTAGCAAACCTCACATCCATTAAATGTGTACCTCCCAAGTAAGGGTCATTGACTATGTAAATATCACCAGGGTATGGTTTTTCTACTTTTTCTTCTTTGATAAGTCTGATTATTTCAGAAGTAGAATACTCCATTGTACCAACAAAGACCGGTAAACCATTATACCCTTGAGAAATCAAGCTCCCATTAATTGCAGAATAAATTCCATTTGACCTGTCATTTGCTTCTGATATGACAGGGGAAAAAGCTGAACGTGAAAAAGAGAGATCCATTTCATCACAAACTTGTTGTAACCCAGCTTGAATTACACCTAATGTTATTTTATCAACTTTAATCATTATATATCTCAATAATAATGTTCCCAAAATCATCCACAAAAAAATTGTCCTTGGGGTGTATTACAATTGTTGTATCTAATTGTTCAATAATTGCAGGTCCAGTTTTTTTAAATTTAGGAAATAAATTTTCCCTCAAATAAGTCGGTGTCTTATGCCACTTTCCATTGAAATAAACTTTTCTGTAAGAAATTTTTTCACTTTTGGTAAAGTTAATTAATTTTTTTAAGTCCAATTCTTTTCTTTTCCCAATCACTGATACATTGATATTAACAATCACAGGTAAAATTTTTTCTAACTTTACTTTAAATCTTTTAAAATAAACATTTTCAAACTCCTTATTGATAAAATTTTTAGATGGTTTCGCATCTTTAAGAGGAATTTTAATAATATGAGTTTGTCCTAAAAATTGCATATCTAAGCTAAATTCTATATAAAATTTTTCAATTTCAACTTTTTGTTTTTTTATCAATGAAACTCCGTCACTTCTAAATTTTTCAAGTATAGAGTGTAAGTTTTTTATATTAGTTTCTTCTAAAGAAGTATTAAGTGTCTGTGTAAAATCTTGTCTCAAATCAGCTACTAAACAACCAAGAGCATTTGTCAGTCCAGGCCTAGCAGGTATAAAAACCTTTGGAATATCTAACTCTCTTGCTAACTCACAAGCATGCATTGGGCCAGCCCCGCCAAAAGAAAAAAGACTAAATTCTCTTGGATCCTCTCCAACAGATATTGAAACCATGCGAATGGCATTTGCCATTTTGTTATTTGCTATTTTAAGAATTGCTTCTGCAGATTGGTAGTTGTTCAGTTTTAATTTTACAGAAATTTTATTCTTTAAAATTAACTCTGTATCTTCTTTAATTTTATCATTTTCTTTTATATTTAAAGATTTTGGATTTAGTCTTCCAAGTAAAAAATTTGCATCTGATATAGTAGGATTTTTTCCTCCATTACCATAACATATTGGACCTGGGTCAGACCCAGAACTTTCAGGGCCAACTTCAAGTAAACCAGCTTCATTAATTTTAGCAATGGACCCCCCTCCTGCGCCTATTGTTCTTACATCAACCATAGGAACATGAACAGGCATACTATATTCAATTTCAGTTTCAGAAGATACTGCTGGTTTATTATTTACAACAAGTGATACATCCGTAGACGTTCCACCCATGTCATAGGTTATTATATTTTTAACTTTTGATAATTTACTCACATATGTTGCGGCTATTACTCCTGAAGCTGGACCCGACATTACCGTCTTCGCAGCTTCTTTTGAAACAATTTTTGAAGAAACAGTTCCCCCATTACCATTCATTACTAGAAGTTCTTTTTTGTAACCGTTACTTTTAAGTCTCTGCTGTAAATCGTAAATATAATTTTCAAGTATTGGTTGAACTGAAGCATTAATCGAAGCTGTGACACCTCTCTCAAATTCTCTGCTTTCAGATAATATTTCATGACCTGCTGTAATATACTTATTAGGCCAATTTTTTAAAATTAAATTTTTTGCTTTTACTTCATGATAAGAATTGGCATATGAATGCAAAAAATGAATCACTATGGAGTCACAGTTTAATTCTTTTATTTTTTTTAAGATTTTTAATAATTCACTTTCATTAAGTTTCTTTAAAACATTGCCTTGAAAATCAATTCTCTCTTCTACTTCAAATCTTAAGTTTCTAGGGATTAATGGTTTAAAATCTGCTATCAACCCATAAGGGAAAGGTCTCGTTCTTCTACCTAACTCAAGAACATCTCTAAAACCTTTTGTAGTTATTAAAGCTGTTTTTGAAATTTTTCTTTCAAGCAAAGCGTTTGTAGTGGTGGTAGTTCCATGAATAATAAGGTCTTGCTTTTTTAAATTAATTGAAGCCTTATCAATAGCATTCAAAACACCCTGTGATTGATTTTTTGCAGATGTAAAAACTTTTGTGAAATTATAACTTTTTGATTTAGAATCAAAACAAATTAAATCAGTAAAAGTTCCCCCTACATCAATTCCAACTAAATTATCTTTTATCTGGACCATAATATATAACAAATTACTTGATTATTAATAAAATAAGAATTTACAATATGATTAAAATTTAGAATTTGCAAAATCAATAATGAATTATTTTCAACCAAATGACTTAAACTCTGCTTTTGATGTATTAAAAAACAATAGTGATTTAACTATTGCAGCTGGTTGTACTGATTTGTTTCCAGTTACAAACAATATATCTCTAGATAAAAATATTTTAGATATAACTAATATTAAATCCATGAGAGGTTTTGGATTACATAATAAAAATACTAAAATTGGTGCAGCTACAACTTGGACAGATATAATAAATGAAAATTTACCCAGTTGTTTTGACATGTTAAAAGCATGTGCCAAGGAAGTTGGTTCAATTCAAATTCAAAACTTAGGGACAATTGGTGGTAATATTTGTAATGCATCCCCAGCTGCTGATAGCATACCTTGTTTGCTTGCTTTAGATGCAAAGTTAGAATTATCATCTATAGATAATCAAAGAATTATTCCTATAGATGAATTTATATTGGGTTCCAGAAAAACGAAACTTGAACAGGGTGAAATATTAACTTCAATAATAATTCCTAAAGAAAAAGAAAAAGGGAGTTCATCTTTTAAAAAAATTGGCGCAAGAAAATATCTTGTAATATCAATTTCTATGGTAGCTTGTCGCATACTTATTTCAAACAATATTATAGAGGATATTTCTATTAGTATTGGATCATGTAGTGAAGTAGCAAAAAGAATTTTTTCTATAGAACGTCAATTAATTAATAAAAACATAAAAGAAGATATTTTTAATCAAATCGATTTTAGTCAGTTAAATGAAATTTCACCAATTACCGATATTAGATCAACACAAGTTTATAGATTAAAAGCATCTCAATCATTAATAAAAGATGTCGTTGCAGACATTATTAATAAACTAGATATTGAATAATGAATATACACAAAGATACTTTGAATTTTACATTAAACAAAAAAAAAGTTTCATCTATTGAAAACTTAAATGTCAGACTAAGTGAATTTTTAAGAGAAAACCAGAAAATCAAAGGAACAAAAGTTGGTTGTAATGCTGGTGATTGCGGTTCCTGCACTATCTTACTGGATGATAATCCTTTTTGCTCTTGTCTATTAACATTAGGAAAAATTAAAAACAAAAAAATTGAGACTATAGAAGGTGTTTGCAATGACGAACAATTTATACTTCTAAAAAAATCTTTTTCTATTCATGGGGCTGCTCAATGTGGAATATGCACTCCTGGAATAATGATGTCTGCTTTAGCACTCCTTAGAAAAAATAAATTCCCAAAAAAAGAAGAAGTTGAATTTGCTCTCTCTGGGGTTTTATGCAGGTGCACTGGATATAAAAAAATCGTTAACGCAGTAATGAATGTTAATAAAATTGCAGAAAATAAAAATTCTTCTGTTAATAATGTGAAAGAGGTTGGGAAAAGAATTGAAAGAATTGATGGTGAAAAAAAGTTAGATGGCACTGAAATATTTGGAGATGATTTTTCACCAGAAAATTCTTTACAAATTAAAGTCTTAAGATCTCCATTTAACAGAGCATCATTTACAATTAGTAATTATAAAGACTGGATCGAAAAAAATCATGGAATCGAGATAGTTCTAACAGAAAAAGATATACCAGGAAAAAATATGTTTGGTGTCATACCACCATTTGCAGACCAACCAGTCTTAGCTAAAAATAAAGTCAATTTTCGTGGAGAGGCTGTAGCAATTATAGCTGGTTCATATGATAGTATTAAAAATTTAAACCTGGATACTTTTCCTATCACCTGGAAAAAAGATGATGATGTAATGACAATTGACGACTCCTTAAACACTAGAGTTAAAATTGGAAATGAAAACTTAGAAAATAATATATTAACTTTTGGAAAGGTTTTAACTGGAAACCCTGAAAAAAATGTTTCTACTGAATTTAAAGTGAATGGAGTTTTAGAAACTTCTTATGTTGAACATGCCTACATTGAACCTGAAGCAGGTTCAGCTTGGATGGAGAAAAATGTTTTAGTTATACAAGCCTGTACTCAAGCTCCCTATATGGATAGAGATGATACTGCTAAAATATTAGATATGGAGCCAGATAATATCAGAATAATACCTTCTGCAACTGGCGGTGGATTTGGATCAAAACTAGATATATCAATTCAACCTTATCTTGGCCTAGTAGCTTTAAAAACAAAAAAACCATGTAGGATTGTATATTCTCGAAATGAATCTATGATATCAACAACAAAAAGACATCCAGGGTTGATGAGTTCTTCAATTTCATGTGATAGAAAAGGTTTTTTAAATTCAATAAACTTCTCTGGAGATTTTAATACTGGTGCTTATGCAAGCTGGGGGCCTACAGTTGCTAATCGTGTTCCAGTTCATGCAAGTGGACCATATAGAGTTCCGAATTACCAAGCTGTTGGAAGAGCAATTCATACCAATGGCCCTGTTGCTGGAGCATTTCGTGGATTTGGCGTGCCTCAAGCAACAGCTTTGCAGGAAACATTAATGGATCAACTAGCCGACAAACTTAAGATTGATCAATTAGAATTCAGATTAAAGAATTCATTAAAAGATGGAGATAAAACTGTTTGTGGTCAAAAATTAAAATCCGTTGGAATCATTGATTGTTTAGAAGCCTTAAAAGCAAATTGGAAACAAAAAAAACAAGGTTATATTGCTTTCAATAAAACCTCAAAAAGATATAAAAAGGGTATTGGCATTGCTACTTGTTGGTATGGTTGTGGTAACACAGCCCTTCCCAACCCCTCAACAATTAAAATTGGATTAACTAATTGTGGCAGAATATCTTTACATCAAGGAGCCACTGATATTGGACAAGGGTCAAATACTGTAATAGCTCAAATTACAGCTGATGCAATTGGTGTTTCAATTGAAAATATAGACCTAGTTAGTCCTGATACATTTTTAACCCCTGATTGTGGAAAAACTTCAGCTTCTAGACAAACTTATGTAACCGGAAAAGCTGCGTATAATGCAGGATTAAAACTCAGGTCTGAAATACTCAGACTTAGCAACATGGGAAATGACTCTTTAATTAAAATCGAAAAAAATGAAATAATAATTTCCAATCAAGATAAGAGACAAAAAATTGATTTAAGTACACTTCAATTAATTGAAAATAATTATGTTATAGTTGCTAAAGAAACATATGACCCACCAACTACATCTTTAGATGAAAATGGACAAGGAATACCTTATGCAGTTTATGGATATGGAGCTCAGATGGCAGAGATTACAGTAGACACTGAACTTGGCTTATTAAAAATTGATAAAATAATAGCTGCACATGATCTTGGAAAAACAATAAACCCACTTCTTGCTGAAGGCCAAATTGAAGGAGGAATTGCACAAGGAATAGGTTTTGCGTTAATGGAAGAGTATATTCCTTCAAAAACTGAAAATCTTCATGATTATTTAATTCCGTCTATCGGAGATGTTCCTGAAATTGAGTCAATATTAATAGAAAAAAATGATCCAGAAGGACCTTTTGGTGCAAGAGGCCTTGGTGAACATGTTTTAATCCCAACGGCACCTGCAATAATGAATGCACTTAGAAATGCTACTGGAGCAATTATTACAAAACTACCTGCACTGCCAGATAGGATTTTAGAAGCGATAGAGATTAGTAAAAATGCATCAAATTAATAAACCTGAAAAAATACGATGTGATGCATGTCCTGTGATGTGTTATATAGCTGAAGGAAAATCTGGAGCATGTGATAGATATGCAAATAAAAATGGTCAAATAATTAGATTAGACCCTTTAGTAATTTTAAATAAATGTATAGAAAATGGAATGAAAATTAAACCCTTTTTAAATGAAGATTGGGATGGAAAGATAATTCCAGATAAAGATATTTTCATTACTGCGATTGGCTCTGGAACTACATATCCTGATTATAAGCCTGCACCATTTATATTTAACAGAAAAATTGATGATATTGATTTTGTGACAATTGTTACGGAAGCAATATTTTCGTATTGTGGTGTAAAAATTAAGGTAGATACGGATAGACATATTGGATCTGAGAGAGACATTGTCAGATATAATGGTGAATCTGTTGGGCACGTTATGACAAGTGAATACGGATCCCAAATGATGTCACTTGGAGGCGTTGATCATTTAACAGGAAGCACCAAAATTGAAGGAAAAATGACATGTGAAGTTATTATGAACCTTTGTAATAAAGAGGCCGTTGAATTAACAATTGATAATGGTGCAAAAATAATTGTTCAAGCTGGAAGACCTCCCATAATCAATGATGCTAAAGAAAATAAAATGAGAGTAGGTTGCGGTTCTGCTACAGTAGGAATGTTTGCATCTCAATGGAGAGGTTTAGTTGATGAAGTTGTTATAGTCGATGATCATATAACTGCAGTTGTTTCTGAACATCAAGCTGGAAAAGTTTTAGGTTGGGAAAGTACTGGAATTTCAATTAATGGCCGTAGATCCACTCCGGGAAGATATTTTCAAGTTGCTAACCCTGGTTCAGGTTGGGGAGGTACTGATATTACAGATCCTCTAACAATATTAAAAAGTTGGAATGAAAAAAAAGGTGCAAAACCAGGATTGTCTCTTTTAATGGTATCTACAACTGGTGAAGAATATTCATACTACATATTAGACGAAAAATTAATTCCACAAAAACAAAAATTTCCTGAAAAACTAGTCGATACTGTTAAATTAATTGAAGAAAATTGTGAACCAGCTTTATGCACTGTTTTATTTGTTGGAGGTGCGGGAGGGTCATTAAGATCAGGTGTTACGAAAAATCCAGTTAAACTAACAAAATCAATACAAAACAAGAAGACTGAACTAACTTCAGGTGGCGCTAATCCATACATATGGCCTGGAGGAGGTATTACATTTATGGTGAATGTACTTGATATGCCTGAAAACGCATTTGGTTATGTTCCAACACCTGCAATTGTAGCACCATTAGAATTCACATTAACAAAAGAAAATTATCAAAATCTTGGCGGTCACGTAGATGACATCAGAACCATAAAAGATATTTTTTTAAATGGTGGTGAATACGGTAAAGATAAGAAAGTTATAGAAGATGATTAATGAAATCATTAATTGAAAATGACAAATTATTTATGGAAAATGGTCCTACAAATATTATAGCTGAGGCCTTTTCTTCAAAAAAAATAGAAATTTATAATTTTATCTGCGAATATTCATCTAAATTTTTAAAAGATTTAAGTTTTGAAATTGAAACGCTAAAAAAGCCAACTTCCAAAAAAAATATATTTGTAAGTGAAATTGCAAATACAATGTTTGAATCTACTCAATTATTTTTACCTAATTTTATAACACCAATGGCATCAGTTGCAGGATCAATAGCTGAATTACTTTTATTAAAAGTTGTAGAAAAATTTGACGTAAACAAAATGTATATTAATAACGGTGGGGATATTTCTTTATATATTAACAAAAATGAGAAATTTAATTTTAGCATTGGTGGTGAAACAAGTTTTGTAGTTGAGTATGCTGATATAAATGGATTTGGAGGAATTGCTACATCTGGTTGGAAAGGAAGAAGCTTTTCAATGGGGATAGCTGATAGCGTTACAGTAATTGCTGAAAAAGCTTCAATAGCAGATGCTGCTGCGACAATAATCGGCAATCATATAGACCTTAAAAATTCAAATAAGGTTAAAAAAACAGTTGCTAACAATCTTTATGAAAATACTGATTTAAATGATAAATTAATAACTGTATCTGTTGAAAATTTAACGAAAAATGAAATAAGACGAGCAATATCAAAAGGAAAAAATATTTCTGAATATTATATTAGTAAAAATTTAATAAAATCAGTTATAATTAACCTTCAAGATAATATATTAATTTTAGGTCATAAATTTAATATTAAGTTTAATAAAAAAATTAAAGTATTAGAGGTTTGAAATAAAATTGGTATGAACAATTCAATTATAAATAATTTTGTTGATAGTTTTATTGCTTTTCTTTTTGCAATCTCTGGTCCAGTAGCAATTATGCTCTCAATTACATCTGCAAATAATATTGACCCAAGAGATATATCTATATGGCTTTTTGGTTGCTTTGCTGTAAATGGTTTTTTTAGCATAATACTTACACTTAAAAACAAACAACCTCTTGTTTTAATGTGGAGCATACCAGGAATGATCTTAATTGGTTATTCACTAAAAAATTATTCATTAAACGAAATTGTAGGCGTTTACTTAACCTCAAGTTTCTTACTTTTTTTAATTAGTTTTACTAACATAATTAATTTTTTAAAAAAAAATATACCAACTGAAATTGTTATGGGAATGGTTTCAGCTATTTTTTTGAGTTTCTGTGTTGATTGGATAAATTCTCTAAACACTTATCCGATGCTCGCAAGCATAATGAGTTTAACATTTTTCATTTTATTATTTTTAACCAAAAAAATTAAAACTATACCTCCTCTTTTAGGATGTTTGATATCAGGACTTTTAGTGATGTATTTTACAAACAAGATTAATATTTCAACTAGAGAAATAAGTTTGATTAATATTTATTTAACAATGCCTGAATTTAATTTGAAACCAATCATAGAATTAACTATACCATTAATAATAACAGTTATTTTCATTCAAAATGGACAAGGAATAGTCTTACTTGAAAACAAAAAATACAATCCACCTTTAAATCAAATTACATACTATTGTGGATTAGGTTCATTTTTTAATGCTTATTTAGGTGCTGTATCAACTTGTTTAACAGGCCCTGTAACTGGAATATTAACAAGTAACCCAAATACCCAAAATCAATATATTTCTGCAATAATATTTTCATTTTTATGCATAATATTTGGTCTGTATTCTCCTTTTGTTTTCAATTTACTTCAAGAATTGCCTAAAGAATTTATTATAACCCTTGGAGGACTTGCACTTTTAAATGTTTTACAACAATCATTTGTTGATTCTTTCAAAAGCAAATATGCATTAAGTGCATTATTAACATTTTTAGTAACATTATCTGAATTTACTTTATTTAATATTGGCGCCCCATTTTGGGGACTTTTGCTTGGTTTTTTAGTTTCTAAATTTATTGAAAAATAATATTTTTTTAATTTATTCATCTTTATTCAAAGAAGCTCTTGATTATTAAAACATTTTGTTGAAATATAGGGTTAGTTTTTAACTAGGAGGAGATAATGAAATTAACAAATTTAAAGACATTAGGTAAAATTGCAATTACAGGTTTAATTGCTTCTGTTCTACCTATGTCTGTAAATGCTAAAGATACCGTAAAAGTTGGTGTGGTATCATTTCTAACAGGCCCTGCTGCTGGTCCGTTTGGAACTCCAGCTAAACAGGGTGCTGAAATCGTCATTGATGCTATAAACTCGGGCACAATGCCAGCACCATATAACACTAAGGGTTTTGCTGGTGCAACTATGAACCCAATATTTAGTGACGAATCAGGCGGTGGAACAAAACAAGTTGGATTATTTAGAGATTTTGTTCAAAAACAAAATGTTGACGCAATGATTGGATATATTTCATCAGGAAATTGCATGGCCATTGGTCCAGTAGCTGATGAAGTGAAAATGCTAACAATCTTTAGTACGTGCGGAACTGAAAGACTTTATGAAGAAAAACTTAGAAGTCATGTTTTTAGAACACAAGGTAACGCTGTTGGTGATAGTTTAGCTGCGGCCAAATATATTGCAGATGAATATTTTAAAGGGAAAGTATCAACATCTGACAAAATGTATACAGGCATAAATCAAAATTATGCTTGGGGTCAAGATTCTTATAAGTTCTTTAAACTTGGAATGGCTCAGTACGTGCCTAGTGCTGTAGGATCAAGCAAACCTCAGTTTCCAAAACTTTTTTCTGGTCAGTATGGATCAGAGATCTCTGCTTTATCTCTTGATAAGGCTAAAATAGTTCATACCAGTTTTTGGAATGGTGACTTTGAAGCATTTATGCTTCAGGCACTTGTAAGAGGTTTTTTCCAAAAGAAAATCTTAGTATCATCTGTTGGTGGATCAGGCGTGGATTCTCTCGGCAAAAAGTTTCCTGATGGAGTTATTATGGGAACACGTGGTAATGTTGGTTTAGTAGTTCGAAATAATACTACACCATTAAACAAATGGTTTATTGATTCTTACAAAAAAAAATATGGTGCATATCCTCTTGGACCATCTTATCAATATGCAAGAGCTGTAATGCTTTATAAGGTTGGAATGGATAAAGCTGCCAAAGCTGCAGGAAAATTTCCTACACAAGACCAAGTCATTGCTGCAATGAAAGGTGTTACATTTGAGTCTTTTGCTGACACTATTGAAATGAAAAGAGGTGATGGCCATCAAGCTGTTCACTCTATCGCATACGGTGTTACAAAATACAATAAAGCAAAAGGTGAACCAGGGATTGAAAAGATTATAACATACCCAGCATCATGTATTTATCCGCCAGCAGGCGCGATATCTCAAAAATGGGTAGAGTCTGGTATGCCTGGAAGAAAATGTAACTAGTATATCATCAATTTAGAGGAGAGTTTTATCACTCTCCTCTAATTTTCAAAGCAGGAAATAATGCAATTTTTAATAACAGTTCTTTTAGACGGCTTAATTTATGCTTCTTATTTATTTATTGTAAGTTTAGGCCTCACAATAACTTTTGGTGTAATGAAAATATTAAATGTAGCTCATGGTGGTTTTTTTGCTTGGGGTGCATATCTAGCTTCAATTTCTATTATTTATTTAGGTGATAATGAATATAATTCATTCTTGTATTACTTTGCTATTTTCCTATCTGCAATAATTGTAGGACTTTTTTTTGGTTATATAATAGAAAGATTTATTTTAAGAAAAATGTATAATGAAGATATTCATTTGATAGTACTTGCAACTTTTGGACTTTTTTGGATTCTTGAAGATCTAATATTACATGTATTTGGCGTTGACCCTCTTATGCCATATTACCCTGCGATGGAATTAGGTGGCATTGAAGTTGGAGGAATTTTTCAAGGTGTTTATTCTCTTACACTTGCTGGACTTGCAATAATTGTCGCTTTTATTTGTTGGTATTTCCTTAAAAAAACAAAATATGGAAAAGTTCTTCAATCAGTTATTTTTGATAGAGAAGTTAGTGTTTCTATGGGCATAAATGTAACAAAAGTTTATTTGATAACTTTTATTATAGGTGGGATGCTTGGAGCTTTAGGCGGTGCTTATATAGCTCCAACAATATCTGTATCACCTGGATTTGCAATTGATGTTGTAGTTATGAGTTTTGCTGTTGTTGTTATTGGTGGAATGGGATCAGTTCCCGGTGCACTCATTGGATCTTTAATTGTTGGATTGGTTAGAGCATTTGCCGTCCATCAAGCACCAATCTTAGAGTTATTCATAATATACGCAATTATGGCTATAGTGCTGATAATTAAACCTGAAGGATTATTTGCTCCTCCAAAACCAAGGAAAATATAATGTTTAAAGGTATTTTAAAAGAACAAACAATTCAGGTCGGCATAGGATTTGTTTTTATAGTTGTATTATTAGGCACATTTATTTTGCCAGAATGGATGTCAAATAATTTTATGTATGGTTTGTCTAGAGGTTTAGCTGTTCTAGGATTGATGATCTTGTGGAGAACTAATTTGGTTTCTTTTGGACACGCTTTATATTATGGATTTGGTGCATACGCTGTTGCAATGGCACAAAAATATTTAGGAGTAACGGATGTTTTTTTAAGAGTTATTATAGCAATAGCTGCTGCGGGATTGTTAGGATTTGTTCTTGGTTTTATTCTTAGAAGATATAGAGAAATATTTTTTGCAATGCTATCTTTGGCTTTTTCCATGGTTTTATATGGACTTCTTGCTAAAGCAGAATTTTTAGGTTCAACAGATGGAATGTCGATTTCTCCTTCAACCATGTTTGGGTTTGAACTTGGTAGATTTGGCCTTTTTTACTTTATAGGGTTTGTTGTTATATTGTCTTTAATATTTGCACATGCATATTTAAGATCAAGTTTAGGACATTTAACAACCGCTATTATGGATAATGAGATTAGAGTCGAATATTTAGGTTATTCAGTCGAAAAAGCAATTCACATAAAATATGTTATTTCTGCTTGTTTAGCAGGAGGCGCTGGTGGCCTTATGGCCGCTGCCCTGGGACAAGTTGATCCTGATTCTATGGTTTTATGGAGTGTATCTGGCGAATTAGTATTTGTTACAATAATGGCTGGTTTAGGTAATATTCTAGCTCCATTTGTTGGAGCAATATTTTTTGAATTTATCAGGACTTATGCTTATGAGTTTGCACCTCAAGCATGGCAAATGATTATTGGAGGGACATTACTAGCAATAATTTTCTTTCTACCAGGTGGGTTATGGTCTTTGTTTCAAAAAATAAATCCTTTTAAGAAAGAAAAAAAATAAAATGGCTACCACAGAGATTTTAAAAACTACGAATCTTCAAAAATCTTTCTCAGGAATAATTGCTGCAGAAGATATAAACATATCAGTTAAAGAAGGTGAAATTATTGGTATTATTGGTGCAAATGGTGCAGGCAAGACAGTCTTTGTAAACATGATTACAGGGTATTTAAAGCCTACAAGTGGTTCAATAGAATTTAATGGTAAAAATATAACCGGAATAAAACCAAGAGAAGCAACACATATTGGTGTATGTAGATCATTTCAAGTTAGTCAAGTATTCATGTCTATGACAGTTAAGCAAAATTTAATGATTGCCATGTCATTATCAAAAAAAAGTGGTTCCGCCTTACTTGATCCAATAGATGATGATATATTATCAAAACAATGTGACAAAATTTTAAAGCAATACAATATAATGAAGCAAAAAGATTTAGTAGTAAGTACGTTATCTCAAGGAATGAGAAAATTACTTGATATTGCAATGGCAGTTGTTGGAAATCCAAAAATTTTACTTTTAGATGAGCCTACATCTGGTGTGTCAGTGGAAGAAAAATTTGGAATAATGGATATCGTTATTTCAGCACTTAAAGAAAGTGGAACAACTGTACTTTTTGTTGAACATGATATGGAAATTGTCGAAAGGTATGTTGATAGAGTTATGGCTTTTTATCAAGGTCAAATAATTTGCGATGCACCTCCAAAACAAGCATTAAAAGATAAAAAAGTCATTCAATATGTTTTGGGTTAAATTAGGATATTATAATGTTGTCACTAAATAAAATTAATGTAGATATTGGTCCAGTTGGAATTTTAAAAAAAGCCTCTCTTAGCCTAAGTCAAGGTGAAATGGTAGGTTTGATTGGACGAAATGGTGCTGGAAAAACAACGCTTCTTAAAACTATTATGGGTATTCTTAAAACAAAATCTGGAGAGATCGCCTTTGAAAACGAAGATTTAGTTACTCTACCTTCAGAAAAAAGAGCCCAAATGTTAATAGGTTATATGCCTGAAGATAGAAGATTAATTCCCTCCATGTCGTCAGAAGAAAATATAATGATACCTGTATGGGCCGTCGGCTTAGAGGATTGGAAAGAAAGACTTGAATGGATATATAAAATTATTCCAGAAGCGAAAGATCTAAAAAATAGGCCTTCAACAAGTTTATCTGGTGGACAGCAAAAATTAATAGCTTTGTCAAGAGCTCTTATGGTAGGCAGGAAACTATTATTGTTAGACGAACCCACAGAAGGTATAGCGCCAGCACTGACAAAAAGAATTATTGAAATATTAAATAATTTAAAAAAACAAGGTGTTACTACCTTAGTTGCAGAAAGTAACGAAAAACATTACGAAAAAATGTTAGACCGTACTTTCATTATTGAACGTGGTGAAATTAAATTAAAGTGACCTTAATTCATTATAATTATGAAGCCTAGTGACTTTAAATATTTTAGAGCTAATTCACTTGACCATGCACTTGATATTTTAAATTCTGAAGAAAATGTTAAAATAATTGCAGGCGGACAGAGTTTAGTTCCTCTTATGAATTTTAGACTTGGTCAGCCTGACTTACTATTAGATATAAATGATATTAAAGATCTAAATTTTGAGAGTGAAAGTTCATCAAGCCTGGAAATAGGTTCCCTTTTAACTCATACTAATGCTATTAATTCAAATTTGATAAAATTGTTTTTCCCAATAATTTCGTATGCATTGAAATATGTAGCTCATCAAACGATTAGAAATCAAGGAACACTTGGGGGTAGTATTGTAAACGCAGACCCTTCTTCAGAATGGCCCCTGTTAATTTCATTATTAAATGCAAAAATTAATGTAAGAAATAAATTTAAAGAAAGAGAAATTTTGGTAAATGATTTTTTTGAAAGTCACTTTGTTACAAACGTCGAAGATGATGAAATTGTTACTTCAGTTACATTACCAAAAATAAATAAATATTGTTGGGCATTTGAAGAGCACAGTTCTCGTAAGGGAGATTTTGCGATAGTAGAAACAGGTGTAATTTTAGAATTAGAAGATAATTGCGAAACTATTAAGAACGCTAGAATTGCAATTGGTGGTGTAGACGAAAAAATAATAAGATTAGAAAAAATTGAAAAAAAATTTACTGGAAAAAATATATATGAAGATTTGTCTATTTATAAAAAATTAGATTTATTTGAGGCAATAAACCCAGTTAATGATAATCATGGGTCGATTGATTATAAAAATTATTTATCTGATTCTCTTTTAAAAAAAGTGTTAAAAAAATGTGTTAAAGCAAGAGTTATTTCAAATGTCAAATGAAATCCAACTAAAAACTACAATAAATGGAATTGAATATGATTTAACGGTTCCTGCTAGACTTTTAGCATCAGATTTTTTGAGGGATAACCTTAATTTAACAGGCACCCATGTAGGATGTGAACATGGAATATGTGGCTCTTGCACAATAAAAATTGATGGTTTAACAGCAAGATCATGTCTTAAATTTGCAGTCCAACTAGATGGAAAAAAAGTTGAAACAGTTGAAAGTTTTAAAGAGAAACCTGAAACCAGAAATATTTTAGAAAAATTCAAAGCTCATCACTCTCTTCAATGTGGATTTTGTACACCAGGGTTTTTAATGATAATTGATGAACTTCTAAAATCTAAAATTAAATTTTCTGAAAATGAGATTAGAGAGGCATTATCAGGAAATTTATGTAGATGTACAGGCTATGAAAATATAATTAAAGCTGCAAAAGAAATCTTAGCTCATAAGGGAATTAAATGAAGCTTTTCTTTTTAAACTCAGGGCAGATTGAAATCAAAAAGAAAATATTTATTCCAAAAATAACAGATGATGAAAAATTCTTATTACCAGTTATATCAACTCTAATTCAATACAAAAATTTAAATATACTATTTGATACGGGATGTCACCCGTCTGTTGAAACCAACGCAGAAAAACGCTGGGGTGGATTATCAAAAATAATGAAACCTAAAAACATGAATGGAATTAATTTAATCTCCGAACTAAATAAAAAAAATATAAAGCCAACAGATATTGATATTGTTATTAATTCACATTTACATCCCGATCATTGTGGATGTAATGAATTTTTTACAAATGCTGAATTTTATTGTCATAATAATGAGTTTCACGCAGCTAACTCATCTGATGCAAAAAGATTTGGATATATTAAAAATGAATGGGATTTGCCAATGGGATTGAAAAAAATTAATGAGGAGTTTGATTTTTTTAATAATTCTAAGATTGTAACAATTGATCTTTTTGGCCACACTCCTGGTTCAATTGGTCTTTTAGTAAATTTGGACAAAAATCAATTTTTAATTGCATCTGACGCTGTAAGTCTTTTACGTAATTTAGAATTTGAAGAAGTTCCTAAAAATGCTTGGAATAAAGCTGAACTTCTAAAGTCTTATCAAAAAATTAAGAAACTTTCTCAAAAAAAAATTAACTTAATTTGTGGACATGATTATTTGCAATGGAACCAAAATTTTAAATTAGGAATTGAATATAATTAAATGATTAAAAGTAAAACAAAATATGTAGGAAAAAATGTTCTGAGATTTGAAGATGAAAGATTACTGAATGGTAACGGACAATACACAGCAGATATCAATTTTCCAGGAATGTATCATGTCGCTTTTTTAAGGAGTGAGATTTCTCACGGTGAAATAATTTCTATAGATTTGGAAGAAGCAAAAAAATTAGAAAATGTTTATGGCATTTTTTTATATGATGATTTGAAACATATTTCTCCAATTATATCAAAGTCAAATATGAAAAAATATCTTCCAACAAAACAGCATATTTTATGTAAAAAAAGAATTAGATATCTAGGAGAACCAATTGCAGTAGTTGTAGCAAAAAACAGATATATTGCAGAGGATGCAATAAGCTTAATCAATATTGAATTAAAAGAATTAGAACCAATTATAGATACAATAAATGCATCTAATGAAACTAAAAATTTTGTTCACCCTTCTTTAAAAACAAATGTCATCCTAGAAAGAACATTTTCTCAAGGTGATATTAAAGATGTGAATCTCAATGAATTAATAAGTATAAAAAAGATATTTAAAATGGGTCGAAAGACGCCTCTTGCAATGGAACCACGATCATATGTTTGTGATATAAACAAAAGAACTAATGAGCTAACTCTATATTCTTCGACTCAAGTTCCAGGAATTATAAAAGACGCAATAATGACCTATTTAGGAATTAATGGCAATCAAATTACTGTAATAGCTCCAGATGTTGGAGGAGGTTTTGGAGGTAAAGCTTCTTTATATATGGAAGAATTGATTGTAGTTGCAATTGCTAATAAACTACAAACTCCGATAAAATGGGTATCAGACAGATATGAAGACCTTTTAACAACTAGTCAAGGTTTTGAAGAAATAATAGAAGCAGAACTTTTACTAAATGAAAAGGGAAATTTTATAAGCTTAAATTCAAATGTTTATGGAGATATTGGAGCATATTCAATTTATCCTTGGACAGCAGCTCTTGAACCAATGCAAGTTGCAGGTTTTTTACAAGGTCCATATAAGATTAAAAATTTTTATTCAAATGTAAAATGTATTACATCTAATAAACCACCTACTGGACCTTATAGAGGCGTTGGGAGGCCTGCAGCGGTATTTGTTATTGAGAGTCTGGTCGATATGGCAGCTAGAAAAATCAATATGGATCCATCTCAACTAAGACTTAAAAATATTATACGAAAGAATGATCAACCCTTTAAAATTGGCTCTGGTATTGTATGGGACAAAGTAGGTTTTGAAGAATGTCTTAAAAAAGCATTAAGCTTAATAAACTATGATAAAATTAAACATACAAAAAAATGGGAGGGTATTGGTATAGCAACCTATGGTGAACTAACTGGTATAGGTTCTAAAATTTCAGTTGCGCCAGGCATGCCTCTTAATACAGGTTCTGAAACTTCGATATTAGAAATAGATTCTACAGGAAGTATTTCTGCTACATTTGGTATAGCATCTCATGGACAAGGTTTGGAGACTTCGCTATCTCAAGTAGTTGGAGATAACTTAGGTGTTACACCAAATTCAATCAAAATAAAACAAGGAAATACTTCTTTAATAACACATGGGACCGGAACATATGCTAGTAGAAGTGCTGCATTAGCCGGTGGTGCAGCAATAAAAGTTTCAAAAAAAGCCAGAAATCATATTCTAAATGTTGCTTCTTTTATTTTAAATGTACCTAAGACTGAAATTGATATAGAGGATAATTTAATTACCCAAAAAAACTCTAATAAAAAACTAAGTTTTCCAGAATTATCAAGAATTATATACTCCGACATGCAAACTCTACCCATAAAATTACGAAAACCCTTGATTTTTGTTGAATCTTACGATCCTATTTTTGGCGCTAGTACTACAGCAACTCACATAGCGACTATAAAAATCAACCCTGAAACTTTTAAAATTAAAATTAAAAATTATGTTGTAGCTGAGGATTGTGGAAAAGTAATAAATCCAATGATTGTTGATGGTCAAGTTCAAGGAGGTGTTGCACAAGGTATTGGAGCCGCTTTATTTGAAGAGATGAAGTATAACGAAAATGGTCAGTTAGAAACAGCAACATTAGCTGATTATTTAATACCAAATTCACTTGATGTTCCAGAGATTTCCATTTCACATTTAGAAAATTTTTTACCAAATAATATAGGAAAATTTAAAGGAATGGGTGAAGGTGGAACAATTGGAGCGACAGGTGCCATTGCCAATGCAGTGAGTGATGCTCTTAAACATCTCAATATTGAAATCACTGAACTTCCAATTACTCCAAACAAATTATATAATCTAATCAGCAATAAGGATAAAAAATGAATTTTGAATTAGAAAATAAAGTAGCTTTAGTGACTGGAGGATCTAAAAATATTGGAAAAGAAATTGCATTAAGCTTAGCTTCAGAAAAGGTAGACATTGCTTTCACTTATAACTCGACAGAAAACCAAGCTGAAGAAACTTTAAACGAAATTAAAAAACTTGGAGTTCAAGCCAAAGCATATAAGTTAGATATTTCAAAATTTAATGAAACTCAAGATGTTTTGCAAAAGATCTACAAAGATTTTGGTAATATTGATATTTTGATCAATAATGCAGGATTTACTAAAATTAAAAAATTTGTAGAAACAAATATTGATGACTGGAACAAACAAATAGATATAAGTCTAAAAGGCACTATTTATTGTTGTCATTTAGTTTCAAAAAAAATGATAAATAATCAAGATGGTAGAATTATTAATATAGTCGGTGACAGCTCAAGAATTGGTGAAGCAAATTTAGCAATAACAGCTGCAGCTAGAGGTGGTACAATTGCGTTAGGTAAATCACTTGCAAAGGAATTTGGAAGATATTCTATTACTGTAAACACCATATCATTAGGACTTGTAAAAACATCTCATACAGATAATGATATTCTAGAAAAAAATATGGATAAAATACTAAAATCATATCCAATTAAGAGATTAGGAAAAACTTCTGATGTTGCACCAATGGTAATTTTTTTAAGCTCAAAGCATGCTGAGTGGATTACTGGACAAACATTTAGCATCAATGGCGGATATAGTATGATTTAATAATTTGGAATAGCTCAATGATAAAAAAAGACATAATCCAGCCAATTAACGATTTAATTGAAAAACAGGCAAAAGAATTAAAAGATAAAATTGCATATGCTGATGAAATAGAAAATATTTCTTATAAAAACCTTAACATTGAGACAAAAAATTTATCCTTCTATCTAAATGAAAAAAACTTAAACCCCGATGATACTGCGTCGATAATACTGCCAAATTCTGTGAACTGGATTGTTTCTTGTTTTGCAATTATACGATTAGGTTGTTTGGTTGTTCCCATAAATTATGATTCAACATTATCTGAAATAGAATATAAATTGAACGATTCAAACACGAAAATTGTAATTACAACTAATGAAATCAAAGATAAAATTAAAAAACAATTAAAGTTAAAAAACGAAATACAATTTATTACTATTGATGATCAAGGAGCAGATTTAAACCTTTCAAAAATAAGAAAGATAAATCATCAATCTATTTTATTAAAAGATGATATTAATAAACCTAGTTATATCCTCTACACTTCTGGGACAACAGGTCAGCCAAAGGGCGTTTTACTTACAACAAGGGGAATGCTGTGGGTAGTAGCATCATGTTGGATGCCAATCGCTGGTTTAAATGAAAACTCAAAAGTTTTATCACCTTTACCTCTTTTCCATTCATATGCATTAAATTTAAGCGTACTTGGAATACTAGCTGCTGGAGCATCAGAATTTTTACTACCAAAATTTTCACCTATCGATATTTTTAATAAAACTAAAAAAGAAAAATTTAATTTTCTACCTGGTGTTCCGACAATGTTTCATTATCTTCTATCGACTGGAAAAAAAGATAACTTAAATTTAAATAATATTAACAAATGTGTGTCTGCTGGAGCGATAATGCCCGCTAAATTAAATTATGATTTTGAAGAATATTTTAACTTGGAACTTTTAGATGGCTATGGAATTACAGAAACTTCAACAATGGTAACGATGAATTGGTCTGGCAAAGAAAAAAATATGGGATCATGTGGTCTCCCCTTACCTGGTATGAGTGTAAGAATTATTGATGGTAATGACCTTGATGTAAAGCCTGGTGAAGAGGGTGAATTAATATGTAGAGGTCCAAATGTTATGATTGGATATCACAAAAAGGAAAATGAAACTGATAAAATTTTAAAAAATGGTTGGTATTATACAGGAGATTTAGCAAAACAGGATTTAAATGGTTTTATTACAATAACTGGAAGACTTAAAGAAATTATTATTCGAGGAGGACAAAATATTTCTCCAACAGAAGTTGAAGAAGCTATTTTAAAAAACCCAAAAATTTTAGATTGTGCTGTTGTTGGATTAAAACATTCAGAACTTGGCGAAATTCCAGCTGCTTTTGTTATTTTAAAAGAGGGTGAAATTTTTAATGAAAATGAAATTAAAAATTTTTGTGTCAATGAGTTATCAAAATATAAAATTCCTGATATTATAAAACAAATTGATTTTGTCCCAAGAACTGGTTCTGGTAAAACTATGCGATATAAATTAATACAAAATCACGAAGAAAAAAGTATTTAAAATGAAAATCTATAATGATAACAATAGGTTAAAAATAAGTTTTAAACTCAATGACGAATTATTTCAAAAACAAGTAAAACCAAGACAACTTTTAAGTGATTTTTTGAGATTTGATTGTGGCATGACTGGTACTCATGTTGGATGTGAGCATGGTATTTGTGGAGCATGTACAATATTGTTTAATAATGAACCAGTAAGATCTTGTTTGATGCTCGCACCTCAAATACATGATGGTGAAATAACCACTATTGAAGGCATCTCTGAAAATAGTACATATGATGATTTAAGAGAGGCATTTAAAAAATATCATGCCCTTCAATGTGGCTATTGTACACCTGGATTTTTAACAACAATAGTATATCTTTTAGAAAAAAAACAATATCTGAGTGATGAAGAAATTAGAAAAAAATTAAGTGGTAATATTTGTAGATGTACTGGTTATACAGGCATAATCAAAGCAGTTAAAGAAGTTATGGCAAATAGGTTTAAAAGATCTCTAAATGATTGATTTAGGAACAACATTTTTATCTTCAGTTGATCGTTGTCCTGAATCAATAGCAATCACCTATCAAAACAAACATCTCAACTATTCTAATTGGTTAAATAAAATTTCAAGTTTAGCAATCTCGTTTAAAAAAATGGGGTTAAAAAAAGGTGATAAGTTAATGACACTTTTACCAAATACTTTTGAGGCGTGTACAATTCACTGGGCGTGTCAACTAACTGGAATTGTTATAGTTCCAATAAATTGGAGAGTGAAATCTGAAGAAATAATTTTTTTTTTAAAAAATTCAAATTCAAAATGCATAATATGCGATGACCATTCTGAAAAAGAAGTAGAATTATTTAATTTACCAAACTCTATAATTAAAATATCTACATCTTCACAAAGTTCAAAATATATAAATTTTAAAAGCTTAATAACCTTGAAGAAGATATTTAATTCATCCGAAGCTGATTATAAAGATTGTTCGATTATTTTGTATACATCAGGTACTACTGGCGAACCAAAAGGCGTTCCAAGATCTCATTTTGCAGAAAGAAGTTCTGCCATAGCACACATCGCACAAAATAGATATGAAAGATATGAATCTACTTTAGGTGTGATGCCCTTATATCATACAATGGGTGTAAGATCTTTATTATCTATGACATTAGTAAATGGTAATTTTATTGCTCAACCTAAATATAATCCTCAAGAAGCTATAGAGTTAATTGATAAAAATAAAATTTCATCTTTATATTTAGTACCTACGCTTTATCATGATTTGATAAATTCCCCCTACTTTAAAAAAGAAAAATTGTTGACATGTCATAAGCTAGGATTTGCTGGAGCACCAATGACAGACGGGTTAATAAAAAAAATCAAGCAAAGCTTTTCAGTTTCTCAATTAATAAATCATTATGGCTCTTCTGAAATTTATACCTTTTCAATAGAACCTAACGCATTAAACAAACCTGGGTCTGCAGGAAAGGCAGGAATTAACCAAAATATAAGAGTTGTTAAGATAAATTCTAAAAATATAAACTCTAAAACAAAAATAAATGAAGAAGGTGAAATTATAGCATATATAAAAAATGATGAAGCTTTTGAAGGTTATTTAGAAAGACCTGATGCTGACAAAAGTTCAATTATTGATGACTGGTATTTTACAAAAGACACAGGATACTTTGATGAAAATGGTGATCTGTACGTAACTGGAAGAGTTGATGATATGATTATTACTGGTGGTGAAAATGTTTTTCCAATAGAAATTGAAAATGTTATTTCATTACATCCAGACGTTAATGAGGTTGTAATAGTTGGACTGAAAGATGAAAAGTGGGGCCAAAAAGTTACCGCTTTTATCAAAAGAAATAAAAAAATTAAATTTAATGAATTAGATGACTTTTGTAAAAAATCAGATCTATCTAATTTTAAAAGACCAAAATCTTATGTTTTTATAAAAGAGATTCCAAAATCTCCAACAGGAAAAATTTTAAGAAGAAAAATTTTAGCTGGAGAATATGAACTAGACAATTAATTTTAAAACTATAATAATCTTATTATGAAAAGAAAACCACATATTGAGTTTGAATTAGTTTCTAATGAAGAAGGCTGGAAAACACCTAATGGATATCCTGAGGGTATTAAACAAAAAATCTTAGCATCTGATTTAAATGAAGTAACAAAAACTGGAAGCAGATCTAGGTTATTAAGATTTGATCCAGGTGTTTATACAAAAAAACCTTTTGTGCATGATCATTGGGAAGAAGTTTTTTTAGTTTCTGGTGACCTAATTGTTGGCAATGATGAACAAGGCAATGGAGGAGAAACATTTAACAAAGCAACTTATGCATGCAGACCACCTGGAGTTTATCATGGACCATTTAAATCTGAAAATGGTTGTACTTTGTTTGAATTACATTATTACAAAAATGATGAGGAATTTTAATGATTAAAACTGGAAAAGATCATTTAGAACAACTTCGAGATGGAAGAGTTGTATTTATTGGAGATGAAAAAGTTTCTGATGTTACAAAACATCCATCATTAAAAAGAGCAGCTAAAACCGTTGCACAACTCTATGATTTAAAACATACCAAAGAATATAAAGAGCACTTAACTTATGAAGAAAACGGAGAGACTTTTTCTACCTGGTTTATTAAAGCTAAAAATAAAGATGACTTAAGAAAACGTTCAAAGGCTCATAAAATCATTGCTGACCAAACCTCTGGAATGATGGGAAGGTCAATGGATCATGTCGCAAGTTTTGTGACTGGTATGTCAACTAGTACAGATATATTTGACAATGAAAAATATAAATTTAGTGATAATTTACTGAATTATTATGAATATATGAAGAAAAATGATGTTTTTGCATCATACGCTGTAGTGCCTCCTCAAGCGGCAAGAAATCCTGAGTTTTATCAAAAAAGAAATTTGCCAATTCCAACTTTATCAGTGGTATCAGAAAATGATAAAGGTGTAGTTATATCAGGCATGAAAATGCTTGCAACTAGCGCAATTTTTGCAAATGAAATTTGGATTGGAAATTTAATACCTTTGGCACCTGACCAAGTAAAACAATCAATAACCTGTGCGATACCGTGTAATTCAAATGGACTATCCTTGTGGATGAGACAACCTCTTTCAAATCATTATGATAATCAATTTGATGCACCTTTATCTTGGAACCAAGATGAAACAGATGTCCTAGTAATGTGCGATAAGGTCTTAGTTCCTTGGGAAAGGATATTTGTTAAAGATGATGCAATACAAGCTAGAGAGATATACTTTAAAACTCCTGCACACTGTTATGGAAATCATCAATCTAACGTAAGATATTGGTCAAAAATGGAATTAATTGTTGGCCTCTGTTATAAAGTTGCAAAAGCTACTGGCGCAGATGAAGTTCCAGCTGTAAGAGAAACTTTAGGTAAAATGTCAGCTTTAGAGTCAACCCTTTCTGGAATGATTTATGGACAAATTGAAAATGCCGAGAATTGGCCAGAAAATTTTAAAACGTTTAATAGACGTATTATGTATGCAGCCTTAAATTTTTGTACTGATAATTACTCGATGATTATTGATGAATTAAGAACTTTATGCGGTGGTGGTGTGTTTCAAATGCCTGCGAGTATTAAAGTCATGAAAAATAAAGAACTATTAAATGACTTTGAAACTTATTTCCAAACACCTCAAATGAATGCTTTAGATAGAATGAAATTATTTAAATTAGCATGGGATGTTGTAGGATCAGAATTTGCTGGAAGACAACTACAATATGAAAAATTTTATGCTGGCGCCTCATTTATTATAAGAAATCATAACTTTAGAGAAACACCTTGGAATCATTTTGAAAAAGTAGTTGATAAAGTGATGGGTAAATATGATGTACCTATAAAGCACAACAAAGCTGCAGAATAATTTTACAGAGGTATATTGTGGAAAAATCAAAATTTGATGGATTTAGAGTAGAGGTTGATGAAAGAAATCGTAGAGCTGACATAGTTTTATCAAGACCTCCTTTGAATGTAGTTTTATTTTCTCAAAGAAAAGTAATGGCAAACCAATTTTATGAACTTGATAGAAATGAAAATATAAGAGTAATTGTTTTAAGAGCAGATGGTGATAACTTTTCATCAGGTGGAAATATTGCTGGTTTTCTTGAAGAAACACCTGAGGATTTATCAATGTTAGCGCAAAATGTAATGACACCGGAAAAAATTAAAAAACCTGTAATTGCAGCGATACAAGGTTATTGTTTTGGTGTTGGTTTTGAGTTTTCCCTTGCTTGCGATTTTAGAATAGTTACAAAAGATTCTCAATTGTCACTTCCTGAAATGAAAATTGGAATGATACCTGGTTCAGGAGGATCTGCAAGATTAGCTAAAATGATTGGTATCTCAAGAACTAAAAACATTATTATGCGTGGAAAAAGACTGTCTGGTGAAGAAGCTTATCAATTAGGTATTGCTTGTGAACTTGTAGAAAAATCTGAACTTGAAAACATGACACAAAAAATTGTTAAAGAACTTTTAAGTGTATCTCCATTAGCTCAGCGAACAATAAAATCTGTATTAAATGCAACACAAAATGCAACACTTCACACATCCATAGATCTTGAAGGCGAAGCATATGGAAGATTAAGAAGTTCTAATGATTTCAAAGAAGGCGTGGAGAGTTTTTCTGAAAAACGCCCTCCCTCCTACAAAGGAAATTAAACTAAATGCTTGAAGACCAACCTATTGATTGTTTTATCGGAAATAATATAAAAAGGGTTGAAGATGATAAACTTCTGAATGGAAAAGGACAATTTGGAAGTGATACGCCATTTAAACCTGATGCTCTTCACGCAGTAGTTCTGAGATCAGAACATGCGTCTGGGAAAATTAAAAGAATAGATTTTTCAAAAGCAAAAAAACTCAAAGGTGTTCACAGTGTTATTACTGGAAAAGATTTTAGTAAAATTTCAAACCCACTTTTGTCTGTAATAAGAACAGAGTTTAAAACTTGGTGTTGTACTGTTGATGAAGTCCATTATGTTGGTGAACCAATAGCTATAATTTTAGCAACTTCTAGATACATTGGTGAAGATGCACTTCAACTCATAGACGTAGAATATTCTGTTAACCAACCAGTTGTTTCTATAAAAGAAGCGATTAATACAAAAACCAAATTTGTTCATAAAAAAAATCATAAGTCAAATGTAGTTAGTGATAGAAATTTTGAGTATGGTAAACCAAATAAATTTTTTACAAATTCTCATAAAATTGTTGAAATTGAGATAGAGTATCCAAGAAATAGTTGTACTCCTCTAGAGGGGTTTGTTGTTCATAGTGAATATGACAAAGCAAGTGGGATTTTTGACGTAAAGTCGAATTTTCAAGGTCCTTTTAGTTTACACTCTGTTTTATCTCGTGCACTTAAAGTTGAAGAAGGAAAACTAAGATTAATATCTTTTGAAGATTCTGGAGGAAGTTTTGGTATAAAACAAGCTATAATGCCCATGATTATTTTAACTTGTTTAGCTTCAAAGCTTTCAAATAAACAAGTAATTTGGGTGGAAGATAGATTAGAACATCTCACTGCCGCCTCTTCAGCATCGGGAAGATTAACTAAATTAAGAGCAAGTATCAATGAAAAAGGACTTATTGAAGCTTTAGATTATGATCAAATAGATGATGTTGGAGCCTACCCAAGGGCCCCTGAACCAGCTTCACTTTACAGAATGCACGGAAATCTAAGTGGTGCATATAAAGTAAAAAATATCAGATGTAGAAATAGAGTAGTATTAACAAACAAAACTCCATCTGGTCTAAACAGAGGTTTTGGTGGACCTCAACATTATTTTGCATTAGAGAGATTAGTTCATCAAATTTCTGTTGAATTAAATTTAAATGTACTTGATGTCATAAAAGTTAACCTTCTTGAAAAAAAACAATTTCCATATAAGTCACCCTCCGGAGCATTAATAGACTCGGGTGATTTTCAAAAACTTGTAAAAAAAGTTGTCAAAAGTTCTACATATAAAAATATTTTGAAGAAAAAAAGTGATGCAATTAAAAACGGTAAAATTTATGGCATTGGATATTCTGCAATAATTGAACCTTCGATATCAAATATGGGTTATGTCACAACAGCTTTGCCCTATAAAGACAGAGAAAAAACTGGGCATAAAGGAGGAGCATTAGCATCTACAAGTGTTTCAATTGGCCCTACAGGAAGTGTTTATGTGACGTGTGATAGCTTGCCACAAGGTCAAGGTCATAAAACAATTTTGTCTCAAATAGTCGCTGATGTATTCGGAATTAAAATTAATGATGTTTTTGTCAACACAACTCACGATACACATAAAGATGCTTGGTCAATAGCTGCAGGAAATTACTCAAGTAGATTTGCAGGAGCTGTAGCTGGCTCAGCTTTTAATGCTGCAAACAATCTAAAGAAAAAACTAAAAAAAATTGCAGCAAGTCAACTTAATTGCAAAAGTGAAAATATTTTATTTGATAAAGAAAAAGTTTATGACAAAAAAAATTCTGACAATTACTTAAATTTCAAAAGATTAGTTGGAATACCTCATTGGTCTCCTGGAAATTTGCCAGAAAAGTTAAATCCAAGTTTGAGAGAAACTGTTTTTTGGGGTAATGAAAAATTGAGACCTCCCAATGAAAAAGATGAGATTAATGGATCACTTGCTTATGGTTTTGTATTTGATGTGTGTGGCATTGAAATTGATCCAATAACATCCAAGCTTAAAATTGATGAATATGTTACAGGACATGATGCAGGGAAAATTATTAATCCGCTGCTAGCAAATGGTCAAATATATGGTGCATATGCACATGCAGTTGGTGCATCTCTTTTAGAAGAGTTTAAATATAATGATAATGGAAGTTTTTTATCTGGTTCCTTTCAAGATTATCACTTGCCATCAACATATGAAGTTAATGAACCTGAGATAATTCATATAGAAACTCCAAGTCCATTTACTCCTCTTGGATCCAAAGGTCTTGGTGAAGGAAATTGCATGTCTACCCCAGTTGCTATTGCTAACGCTTTCTCAGACGCTTTAAAAATTAAAAATGTTAAACTTCCTCTAACAAACACAAAAGTTCATCAATATTTAAATTTAAATAAGAATGAAAAAAAACCTAAACACATAAATGAAAATATCAATTTCAAAAACCATCCAATAAATGGAAGTGGAGAATTTGAATTAAATATTGATCAAAATGAATTATGGGAAAAAATATTTGATTTTAAAAATTTAAAAACAATTATTCCTGGATGTAAATCTTTAAAAGAAATTACAAAAAATAATTTAAATGGAATAATTCAACTAAGTATTGGACCAGTCAAAGGAGAATATTCTTTCAATGTTTCTATAAAAAAAATAAAACAAAATAAATCTTTTGAAATCTCTGGAAATGGCCATGGTGAACTTGGAAATGGAACTGGGATCGCTAAAATTGAAATTATTAATAAAAATAAAAAGAGTTTTTTAGCTTATTCTTATGGAGCTAAAGTTGATGGAAAAATTATGATAGTTGGTAACAGATTAATAAATTCATCAGTAAAAATATTAGTTAATCAAATCTTTCAATCTTTTACTTTAAATAAAAGTTCATATGAAACATTTTTAAAAAAACTCTTTAAACTTTTCGGTATAAAAATTTGAAACCTTGTAACTTTAAATATATTAAGAGTAGTTCAATAAATGAAGTTCTTGATGTTCTAGATATTCATGGTGAAAAAGCTCAAATTCTTGCTGGCGGTCAATCTTTGATATCAATGTTGAATATGAGGATTGCAAACCCTGAAATTATTATTGATATTAACTTTTTAAAAGATGTAATTTCATTAGAAAATAAAGACAATACAATTGAAATTGGTCCTTTATTTAGACAATTAGAACTTGAAAATTGGTCAGATTTAAAAAGTAAATTGCCTTTAATTTATCAATCAATACCTTATGTAGGTCAGATTCAACATAGAGCTAGAGGAACCATTTTAGGGTCAATTTGCCATGGAGACCCGACATCTGAACTACCTTTATGTTTTTTAGCTTTAAATGGTAAAATTTATCTTAAAAGTAAAAAAGGACTTAGATCTATTTCGGCTAATGATTTTTACCTTGGACCACTTTTAACTTCAAAAAATTCGAATGAAATAGCTATCAAATTAGAATTTCCTACTAAAAAAGAAGCTACAGGTTATGCGTTTAATGAGGTTTCAGAAAAATACTCAGATTATGCTATAGCTTCATTTGCTGTGGTAACCGATGATAATAAAATTAGATTTACACTTGGCGGCATTCCTTCTAAACCTACAGTAATTGAGTGGGACATGAAAAATTTCGAATTTATCGACGAATTATTAAATGATTTTGCTTGGAATTTAGACATAGAAGATGATCAACATGCTTCGGCAACTTACAAAAGAGATTTGATAAGAAAAGTTGGTAAAAATACAATATTAAGTTCAGTTAAAAATATTTAACTAATTTTTTACGCAACTGTTTTAACAAAGTTTAATTTATTATCTAAATTAATATTGTTAACTGTCTTTTTTAATTCTTCAATTTCTTTTAATGGTAGTTTCATAAGAGGAGGCCTAACAACAGCTTTTTGTATTGCATTTAAAATAACTAAAGTCTCTTTCATCCTATTGTGCATATCTAAAAAAGGTGGCTTATAAAACAGTTGAACTAAAGGAAATATTTTATCATTAATATCTTTAGCTTCTTCTAAATTATTATTTTTAATTGCATTAAATAATCTTACTTGTAATGGCGCAATTACACTACCAGCTCCAGATAATAATCCATTTGCCCCCATTACTAGAGAAGACATTAACCATGCACTGTGAGTAGTCAACACGTTAACTGGATTTGGTAAACTTTGAAATACTCTGATGTGTTTTTCATGCAACATTGGGTCATTACACCAGTCTTTAATTGCCTTAATTGTTGAAACTTCATCAAATAATTTTAATAAAGTTTCAAAAGGGTAAGACAATCCTCCAGAAGATGGATAATTAAAACATATCAATGGCAAATCAGATGCATCAGATATTTTTTTAAAATGTTCGATTGCCATTTCAGGTCTTAATGATCCTCCCATACTCATACTTTGAGGAGGAAAGCATAATAACGCAGATGCACCCAAATCTTGTGCCATTCTTGCAATTTTTGCAGCCTCTAAACTTCCATCAGAATAAACGCCATTTATAATTGGCACCTTATCCCCTACTTCTTCTAGAGAAAATTCTAAAATTCTTTTTTGTTCTTCAAAGTTGCATGCATGAATCTCGGAAGAATGTCCATTTACAGTTATGGCTGTAATCCCATCTGTTAAACCACAGGATTTGATATGAGATCTGCTTTCCTTTTCATTAATCGACATATCATCATTAAATGAAAGTAATGTTGCCGGGATGACACCTTCAAGTTTAAAGTATTTTCTATATGACATCACAATATTTTAGTAAGAGTGATATTTTTTACAAGATTTCTTTTAATTGCTTTAATTTTGATTTAATTTTGAATATATTTAAATCTTGCTATTAATCATTTAGAAGGAAAAACATGAGTGACTCAAAATATCTTTTTATTGTTTCTATGAATGTAAAATCTCAATATGAGGATTTGTTCAATGAAGTTTATGACGATGAACATGTTCCATATTTACTTGAGGTACCTGGCGTAAATAAAGTAACAAGAGGAAAAGGTGAACCTTTTCAATTCTCTATTGCTGGTGAAACAAAAAATATGGATGCTCCTCACCAAAAATTTGTAGCTTTATATGAAATTGATTCCCCACAGGTTGTCAAAAGCCCCGAATGGGCAAAAGCGGTCGAAAAAGGAAGATGGAGCGAACAAGTTAGAGAGCACACTTCTGATAGATCACATTTTATGTATAAGTATATATAAAATGATTATAATTGATAGCCCTTCACTAATTGAAACTTTTATAGACAAACCATTAACTCCAAGTGATTGGTTTGATGTTACTCAGAAAAAAATAGACGAATTTGCGAAATCAACTGGAGATTTTCAATGGATACATGTTGATATTGAAAAAGCAAAAAAGGAGATGCCCGAAGGTAAAACAATTGCTCATGGTTACTTTATGGTATCATTATTACCTGTTCTA
>SGYL01000010.1 GCA_004213885.1 Alphaproteobacteria bacterium | reverse complement strand
AAGTTTAGATAGACCAAATCTAAGTCTTTCTATAACCCAAAAAACAAATTGGAAGTCTCAATTACTTGAATATTTAAGAGATAGAAAATCACAATCAGGTATAATCTATTGTTTATCAAAAAAAAAAACAGAAGAAGTAACCTTGCTACTAAATGATAAAGGTTTTAATGCTAGCACATACCATGCAGGCTTAGATGGACAGGTTAGAAAGAATGTTCAAGACACTTTCATGACTGAGCAGGCTCATATAGTTGTGGCTACAATTGCATTTGGAATGGGCATTGATAAGCCAGATATTAGATTTGTTATACACTTAAACCTCCCTGGAAGTGTAGAAGCTTACTCTCAAGAGATTGGAAGAGCTGGCAGAGATGGAATTGCTTCAGATACATTATTAATTTATGGACTAGATGATTTGGTTATTCGTAGAAGAATGATCGAAGAAAATAGTTCTGAAGATAAATTCAAATTTCATGAAAATAAGAGATTAGATTATTTATTATCATATTGTGAAACGCCTGAATGTAGAAGAAAAGTTTTATTATCATATTTTGATGAGGAATCAGAAAATTGTAATAATTGTGATAATTGCATTGATCCCCCTTCTTTAATTGATGGCACTATTTTAGCCCAAAAACTTCTTTCTACAGTATACCGCACTGGTCAATTTTATGGTCAGGTACATATAATCAATGTGCTAAGGGGTTCGGAAGATAAAAAAATTTTAGATAAAGGCCATCAAAAATTATCAGTTTATGGTTTAGGTAAGGATAAAACAAAAGAATTTTGGCAATCTTTTTTAAGACAAATGCTTGCTTATGGTCACCTAAAAATAAATTTTCAAAAATATGGTGCTATTGAGATAACTAATACTGGTATACAAGTTTTAAAAAATGAACAAAAGTTTATGTATAAAGAAATTCCAACTAAACCTGTTAAAGATATTGTTAAACCACCAAAATATTTAAATAAAGAATTGTCTAATGATGACAACAATTTGTTAAACGAGCTGAAATCATTAAGACTTGATATTGCAAAACAACAAAGATTACCAGCATACACTGTATTTCATGACAGTACGTTAATACAAATGTCACAAAACAAACCAACAAACAAAATTGATATGCTTGAAATAGATGGTGTTGGACCAACAAAATTTAAAAAATACGGTGAATTATTTATTGATGTAATAAATAAACATATTTATTGAAAAAATATTTTTATACGACCTTATTTTTTAACAAATCTTTTTACAATTCTAAACATTAGAAAACTATAGATAATTGGTACAAATACAGTAATAAAAATATTTTCAAAATTCATTATTTCTTTGTCCATCCTTTCCAAATAAAAAAACCTAAACCCAAAATTAATAACCACACTTAATACATAACCTAAAATAATATTAATCTTATCATTAAAGTTTAAAATTTCTTTGTTATTTAAAAATTGAATAATATAAAATGCAATTCCACAAATAATAAATTGATCAACAGCTGAACCAGTAACCAAACTCATAAGCAGGACAAGGGTTTCGAACCACCCCATATCAGTGAATTCTGGAGAGGTTTTATCTACTCCATAATAAAAAATAAAATTTCCAATTATAAAGATACCTAAAATAATACCCATAATTTTAAAGAAATTTTTTGTCATATATTTACCTCATATAATGGCAATTCTATTCTAGATAATTTTAACTTACACCATCTAAAACTTTTTATGTTTTGAAATTGGGATTTAAAATATCTTCCATAAAGATATTTGTTCAAACAAATGCAATTGTAACATAGATACAACCAATTTTTTTCAAATGTATTTCTCTTACAATTCCAAACTATTTTGTAAGGATGATTACATTCATCACAATGTGAATTTCTTTTAAACAACTATACACCTTTTCTTGTATGATAATCATAATCTATAAATAGAATTATGGAATGCTTTTATCTATTTAATAAATCTAGTTTACAATCCATCAATTCAATTTTAAGTATTATATAAATGAAAATTTTTCAAAAATTAGATGATTTTTTGGACTTTGGCTGGGCACAGATTTATCGAGGAAAGGCTGACAAACAGTCACCCGCAAGGTACCCTACTTTTGCGACATCAAGTGGTGATGGTTTTCCAAATGCTCGTACTTTAGTGATGAGACGAAGTGATAGGAAAAATAATCAGATAGAGTTCCACACTGATACCGCATCTTCAAAAATGTTGGACCTTAAGAAAAACCCTCGTGCTGGAATTCACATTTGGCTACCAAAAGTCCAATTACAAATTCAAATGAACGTTGTTGTTGAAATCAAGGTTGGTGACATTACAATTCCATACTGGAATAATGTTCCAACTAACTCTAGGGTCACTTATGGAACCATTCCTAGCCCTGGAACCGTCATTGAAAGTTCTAATGCCTATGATCATTCCCCAGATCAGAAACGTTTCGCCGTTTTGGTATGCCATATAGAGATAATTCAGCTATTGCTTTTAGGGGTTAAACATATTCGTGCTAATTACAAAAAAACAAATAATTGGCAAGGAGAATGGCTTTCCCCTTAGTTTGGAACTATGTAAATAATTAACGAGAATGTAATAAATAATTACGATTGTAAAATATGTAATTTATTAATAAAATAAAAACTGTTTTATTAATAAGGAAAAAAATGAATAAAGTTCGTAAGGTTGATAATTCAAAAATTTCTGAAATAAATTATGATGTCATAGAAAAATACTATGAATTAGGATATACAGATGGACTTCCTGTAGTCCCTCCTACTGAAGAAAAAATAGATTTATTTGTAAAGGCGCTTGGTGGAAATGGACAATTAGTAGAATGTAATATACCACCAAGATGGGGTGCATTAACACGAGAAGTATTAGCAATAAACATGATTATGGCTGGATGCAAACCTGAGTATGGACCTGTAGTTCGTGCATCAATGAAAGCTCTTACAGAAAGAACATTTAATTTAAATGGTGTTCAAGCAACCACACACATGGCATCTCCTTTGATTATTGTCAATGGTCCAATTGCTAAAGAAATTAATATGAATGGTGGAGCAAATGCTTTTGGATCTGGAAATAGAGCTAACGCAACAATCGGAAGAGCAATTCGATTAATAATGCTAAATGTTGGTGGTGGAAAAGCACCGGATCTAGATAAGTGTACATTAGGAAATCCAGCAAAATATACATATTGTATATGTGAAAACGAAGATGCATCTCCATTTGCTCCCTATCATGTGGAAAAAGGCTATGATGCTGAAATTTCTACAGTATTTGCAATTGCAGCAGAAGCTCCACACAGTGTTACAGATCACTTGTGTAATGATCCAGAAGGTATTTTAGATACAATGTGCTCAGCTATGAGCAATATAGCTTCTAATACTTCTGTACTAAATGGCCATTGTACTGTGGCACTTGGGCTTGAACATGCTAAAACAATTTCTAAATATGGTTGGACTAGAAATGATATTAAAAACTACCTATTCATGCATTCTGGTAATAAATTTATCAAACATACAAGAAATGACAAATATGGAAAAGTATATAATAGAAACTTACCTAAATGGTATAAACGTAATCCAGACAGCTTGATACCAATTGTAGAAAGTCCAGAGAGAATACATTTATTTATTATAGGTGGCGATGCTGGAAGATTTTCCGCTTTTATACCAGGTTGGGGACATATGAGTAATCCAGTTTTAAAAACAATTTATGATGATAATAAATTAAGTGATGATAATTGTGACGATGGAATGTGTGAAATATAGGAGCTACTATGAACAAAAGTAAAAATATTTTTCAAATTTTTGATCCAAGAGGAAAAATTCTTTTAGAAAAAAGAAATTTATCAAATAGAAAAAATACACTTGAAGGCCTAAGGCTAGCTATTCTTGATAACTCTAAGTGGAATGCAAATAAAATTTTACGAGGATCAGCAGATGCTTTATCTAAAGACATAAAATTCTCAAAAGTAAATTATTATGTAAAAAAGCATGGATTTTCAACAGATGCACCTATTGAAATGATTGAAGAAATTGCAAATGATAACGATATAGTTTTAACGGCAATTGGAGATTGTGGATCTTGTTGTTCATGCTGTATTAGAGATGCAGTTGCATTAGAGGATAGAGGAATACCAGCCGCTCCAATTATTACTACAGAATTTGTAAATGAAACAAAATTAACAAGAGTTGCGATTGGAATGCCTGACTTAAGACCTGTAGTTATAGATCATCCAGTCAGCTCAATAACAAGTGATGAAGTTTTGGAAAGAGTTAAAATTATTAAAGAACAAGCTCAAGAAGTCTGGCTTGGGCAAAGACAAGATATTTAATATTTGTTATATTCAAAGTACTAAATTAAGTAGTTTTCATGCTATTTATATAAGCTAAGTTATTTTTAATTATAGATACATTTATTTTAAAATAAATATTAATTCTTATACATTCACTTTCTAAGTTTTTTATAAATTATATAATAATAACAAATACTTATAATATTAATTTAATTGGTAATTTCTTTTATTTTCTTCTTCTACGTTTTTTTCTTTTAAATTTTGAATTATTATTATTTGATTTTGAAGAATTAAATTTATCTTTCTTAAATTCTTTTTTTGGACTTAAATCTAAATTCTCAATATCTTCTATTGGTGCTAAATTAGATTTATAAAGAGACACTAAAGTTTTAGCTAAATCTGATAAAGAATAATTTTCCATTAATTCATTAATTAAGTTATCTTCTATTTTAGATTTTGATATAGATGAGATTTTATTTAAAAATTGAGTATTCTCATTATCCTCAATTATTTTTTTTGATAAATTTTTTCTTAGTTTAGGAACAATTTTAGCATGTTCTATTATTCTATAATATGTCTTTATACTGCTTGGAGAAAAAAGTATAATACTTAAACCATGCTTACCTGCTCTGCCAGTTCTACCACTTCTATGAATAAGAATTTCAGAATTCCTTGGAAGATTTGCGTGAATAACGATATCCAAATCAATGATATCAATTCCTCTTGACGCTACGTCAGTTGCTATACATACCTTACAGCTTCCATTTTTAATGCTTTGAAGTGCCTTAAATCTATCCTCTTGTTTTAGTGCACCTGATAAAGCTACTGCATTAACTCCTCGATTATGTAACCTTGAATGAAATCTTGTAACTTCATTTCTTGTAGAACAAAAAACAATTATTGTTTTATTTGAATAATACCTAATTAAATTAAATGTAAAATTTTCAATATCCCTGCTATTTAGGTAATAAGCATCGTATGAAATATCTTTATGCTGAGATAATTTATTATCAACATTTATTTTAATTGGTTTTTTCTGATATTTATTTGCTAGTTCAATAATTTTTTTTGGTAATGTTGCTGAAAACATTGAAATTCTTGTTGATTTAGATATTTTAGAAAGTATTGAATTTAGATCTTCCTTAAAACCTAAATCTAAAATTTCATCAGCTTCATCAAGTATTACTGTAGTGATATTTGATAATATTAATTTATTTTTTCTTAGATGGTCATGAATTCTTCCTGGTGTTCCAATTAATAACGAAAATTTTGTTAAAAGATTCTTTCTTTCTTTTTTAATGTCCATTCCACCAATTGTAGTTATTACATTTATTTCTTCACCTTTAAAAACCCAAAGTGCTTCTTCATAAACTTGAACAGCCAACTCTCTAGTTGGCGCTATAATTAACACAGATGGTGAACTACTTTCTTTAATCTTTATTAATGAAATTTCATCTTGTATTGATAAAAAATAAGCAATAGTTTTACCTGAACCTGTTTGACTTGTTACTAATAAATCTTTTTTGTTTTCATAAATATCTAATATCTTATTTTGTATATCTGATAATTCAGTAAATCCTCTGGATAAAAGATTATTGGCTATAATAGAATTTTTAATTTTTGATATTGACATAATAACCCATAAAATTTGATTATTATTCAATCAAATTGATTTCTAAACTAGTATATGAAACTCTAATGTTTGTAAATTTAATTATAATTAATATTACAATTATCTTAAACCATCGTTACCAATTATATCTTTCTCCTGAAGCCCACCTAATCTAGCGTTTAATCTAGATCTTGAAGCTGCAGCAAATAATATAAGAATTTCATCAGGTTTTGGTGCATCGTTTGTAGCTAGAGTTAAAGTGTCGTAAAAAGATCTTGCATAAAGTGCGTTCTTATGCGCTAAAGGAACATCTATTTCAGTGCCCGGTCCACCAATTTTTCCAGTAGAAGGTATCCACGCTATTCCTCAACCAATAGCATCTCTAAGCGGTTCTGCAAAAAAGTTAGTTAAACAAGCATTACCGTGCTCATACTCACCTAAGCTTCCTATTATGAAGGATTTACCATAGCTCAATATAGGATAACCATTTGAACATCTTAATAATCTTTCTCCAAAAATAGCACCAAGTTCTTTAGAGGGCTTGATCAATAAATCCAAATTCTCAAAAAACTTACCAGCATAAGGATTTTTTATAACAGCACCAATTGCAAATTTTCTAATTGGCTCTTTATCAGATTTAATTCCAGTTTCATTTTCTAGAGTTTCTTCATAATACTCAACCCATTTCCTTATACTTAAGTCTTTTATATTATTTTTCATATGAGTTCCCAGTTTAAATTGAGTTAAAGATATTATTTAATATTTTATGATTATTTAAAAAAATATAATCAAATAAATTTAATTCCAATTAATATTAATATTACAAAACTTATCATCCACACTAATGTTCGAATATATTTAAGGCCAAAAATATATGATGGAATATAAATTAACCTAAATAACAACCAAAATAGACCTAAGTTTGTAACGTCAACCTGTTTTATCATTGATAAGAAAAATAAAATAATAAATATTGGAAAAGTTTCTAATAAGTTAGTAAATGCTCTTTTTGATCTTTCTAAATAAATTGATGGTTTAATTTCTTCATCTCGTGAAGAAAATAAATAATTAATTGAAACATCTTTTGTAGTTAACAAACCTATAAACATTGGACAAAATATATGAACAATTATTAAAAGACATGATAAAAGTGCTATAATTTCCATAATAACCTCACTAATAATTATAATTTTTTAAGTTCTATCATACATATGTTGTGTAAGATATATTTCTTAACATAAAATTGTTTAAACAATAATCATTTTCTAAAAAAAGGGGTATAAATTATGCAATGGTATAATAATTAATTATCATCAATAATTAGTTAAGACATTAATTAATTTTTTAAGTATGTATAAATCACCTCCCCTATATTAGATAGGTTTGTGGGATAATTATGAGATTAAGTAAATTATCCCACATCAAGATCTAGTTAATAAATCTGATAATTCTTCAAAATTCTTAACATTTATGTCTGGTTGAAACGGAGTATGCCCAAATGGTCTTTTTCTTCTATCAACAAATGCAGTCAACATTCCAAAAGATTTTGCGCCAATACAATCAAAAGCATGGTTAGCTACAAATAAACAATTTTCTTTTTTAGTTTTAGTCTTTAACAAAGCTAAGCTATATGTTTTCCAGTGTGGTTTAAAATAACCAGCTTCTTGAACAGAAATTGTATAATCCATATCAAAGCCAATATATGGTTTTGCATTATTTAACATATCAGCATCACCATTTGATAGAATTGCAAGTTTGTAACCACTTATCCTTAGTTTATTTAGAGACTTAATAACATCTGGAAAAGGTTTTAAAGTTTCGATTTGATTAATGAGCCATTTAACCTCATTTTTTGTGTATTGAATATTACATCTATCCATCACATATGAAACTGCGTTTTGTCCAATTATACGATAATTTGTGTGATCGTTTTTACTTAATGCATCAATCATAGAATTTTCAAAATGAGTTCTTCGCCACCATGTTACAAAACTACTAGGGTTCCCATCCCATTTCTTTTTCTTTAGAAAAGGAATAACAGCTTCTGTTAACCCCTTTTGCATATCAACAATTGTTCCATATTGATCAAAAATTATTAATTTTATTTTTTTATTAAATTTGTTTGATGTTTCCATACGATTTTTCTTATAATTAAAATGTTAAATATAATTTAAAACAATATCATTAGAAATTATAATATGACAATAACTAGTTCAGGTATAAAAATTAAAAAGTATTCTCCTAATTTAGGAGCTATCATTACTGGGGTCGATTTATCAAAGGAAATCAATGAAGATCAATTTAAGGATATTCATAAAGCTTTTTTAGATAATCAAGTTTTATTTTTTCAAAATCAAAATGAAATCTCACCAGAAGTTCACTTAAAATTAGGCAAATTGTTTGGTGAATTACATATGCATCCAGCAGCTCCATCAATGCCTGGATATCCAGAAATTTTTGAAATTCACGCTCATAAAAATAGTAAGGTTGCAAATGGAGAATTTTGGCATTCTGACGTATCTTGTGATATTAAGCCTCCCTTAGGAACCATGCTCCAATTACATATTCTTCCTGAAACAGGTGGAGATACAATGTTTTCTAACATGTATAGCGCTTATAATGAATTAAGTGATAAATATAAAAGTTTACTTGATGGATTAATTGCAATTCATGAATCAGAACACCTTTACAGTGGAAGGTATGAAGATAGAGGTGTAAATAGAAATAATATAAAGACGCCTGTTGCAAACCATCCATTAATTAGAACACATCCAATTACTGGTAAAAAGGCAATTTATGTAAATAGAACTTTTACAACTGGAATTGAAGGAATGAATAAAAATGAAAGTTCATCAATATTAGAATTTTTATTTGAGCATTGTGAGCATGTTAATTTTCAAATTAGATACAGATGGAACAAAAATGATATGGCCTTTTGGGATAACAGATGCACAATGCACAGAGCTATATGGGATTATTGGCCAAATGAAAGAAAAGGACGAAGAGTCACAATAAAAGGTGACAAACCGATTTAATTTTAAATTATGAATTTATGTTAAATAAAGAAGAAATAAAAAGATATCATGAAGATGGTTACATCATTCCAGAATTTCAAATGCCTGAAAATGATCTTTTAGAAATAGAAAAATTACATGATAAATTAATTAAAAATTATCTACATTTTTTAAACTATTGTCCAGCTGTCCTTGAATATGAAGAAAAGTTCTTAAAATATTGTTTTAATGAAAAAATTTTAAATTATGTTGAGCAAGTTGTTGGTAATAATTTTGCATTATGGAACTCAAGCTTTTTTGCAAAACCAGCATATAATGGACATGCAACACCTTGGCATCAAGATGGTCAATATTGGCCAATCAGACCGTTAGCAACATGTACGGTTTGGTTAGCTGTTGACGATGCTAACGAAGAGAATGGATGTTTAAAATTTATTAGAGGTTCACATAGAGATAAAAATTTAAAACAGCATGAATTTAATAAAGATAAAAATCTAACATTACACCAAGAATTATTAAAATCAGAATTTAATGAAAAAGAATCAGTTAATTTAATATTGAAGAGAGGTCAAATTTCATTGCATGATGTATACTTAGTTCATGGATCTGATGCTAATTTATCATCAAAATCTAGAAGAGGCATGACAATGAGATTTATGCCTACAACAAGTGTTTTCGATCATAATTTGGCTAAAAAAAAATATAATAATTTAAATGTTTCAAAATACTCTAATAGAAAAATCTATCTTGCAAGAGGTTGTGACAAGTCAAAAAGAAATAGTCTTGAGGTTGTAAATTTCTAAATGTAACTAATATCATCCTCGTGATTTATAAGATAAAGAACATCCGCCATCAACTACAAGTGTTTGTCCTGTAATATATTTTGCCCAATTAGATGATAAATAAACTACTGCTTTCCCAATATCAAAGCCATCTCCCTCAACGTTTAAAAGTGAAGCATCTTTTCTTATTTTTCTTAATTTTTCTGACATTCCATCTTGATAAACCATAGGAGTATAAACAGGTCCTGGTAAAATGCAGTTGACTCTAATACCATCAGTACCATGATCAACTGCCATTGCTTTAGTAAGAGAGATTACTGCGCCTTTTGAAGCTGAATAAGATGTGTAACCCTTGGGTCTAGTTGCAGAAATTGACGAAATATTAATAATTACGCCACCATTACCTGAATTAATCATTGCAGGAATAGAATATTTAGACATTAAAAACATTGGTTTAAGGTTGATATTCATTACTTTATCCCAATATCTCTCATTTTCATTAACAACTGATGTATTGCTAGCTATACCTATATTATTATCAAGAATATCAAGTCTATTCCATTTTTTCATTACTTCATTGACAACATTCTTGCATTGAACAGAACTAGTCAAATCAGCATCAATAGCAAAAGCATCCCCCCCATTATTCTTAATTAAGTCAACTGTGTTTTGTGCGGACTTTTTGTTTAAATCAACAACGAGAACTTTTGCGCCTGCTTCTGCAAGTAAAATTGAAGAAGCTCTACCATTACCTATTCCATCACCATTTGATCCACCGCCCGCTACAATTGCCACTTTATCTTTTAGACCAAAATCAAGATTATCTTTCATAAAACCCTCTTAAAAAATCTATTTCATTATAATATAAATTAATTTAAATTATTTTGTAATGTCTAATAGATTAAATAGTAAAATAGCAGTTATAACTGGAGGAGCTAAAGGCTTAGGACGATCTATAGCTGAAAAATTTTATGAAGAAGGATGTAAAATAATCATTTGTGATGTTTTATCTTCAGAGGCACAAAAAGTTGCTAAAAATTTAAAAGGAAAATCTTTCGAATTAGACGTATCAGATTCAAAACAAGTTTTAGAAATATTTAATTATATCAATAATTTATACAATAAAATAGATATATTAGTTAATAATGCTGGAATCAATGGCTTTGAAAATAGACCAGACATAATTGAAGAAAGAAATAGAATTAACAAAGCACAAATAAGAGAATATTCTGAAAATAAAACTATTGATACTCATTTCGATGTAACGGTAAATATGAGTGACTTTGACTGGTTTAAAATGATAAATACACATTTATCTGGAACATTTTTTTGTACTAGAGAAGCTTTAAAAATTATGAATAAATCTAATTCTGGCTCTATCATAAACATGGGATCAGTATTAGGAACAACTGGTGGGCCTTCATCACCTCACTATTCTGCTGCAAAAGGTGGAATTCTTGCTTATACAAGAGCTCTAGCCAGAGAGTTAGCTAGTAGGAATATAAGAGTTAATGCAATAGCACCAGGTTATATAGATACAGATATGACCAACAGTTTAGGATACGTTAAAGATATAGTAAAAAGCCAAACACCTATGAAAAAATTTGGAGTTGTAGAAGACATAGCATGGGCTGCAGTATATTTGGCTTCAGATGAAGCTAAATTTATGACAGGACAGACAATTTCACCAAATGGTGGATTTGTTATGTCACAATAAATAACATAACTATTGTACTGTATTTACTGCCCTTTTTGCCATTTCAACAATTACCATTTCAACAATTAAATGTGCTCTATCATCCCCTTTAGCATGTATATCACTTAACATATCATCCGGTGGTTTCTAATTTTTTAATATAATAATTATTATTTCTATACTTATCTTTAAATATCAAACTAAGTAATTAAACATAAAATTTATTTGAATTTTACTCTTGTGAATGATTAGTATCATTAATAATGAATGAGGAAAATAGAAAATATATTTGGAAATACATCCAAAAAACTGGAGATCACCTATTAAATAAACTACCTGAACATCCAAATCATCCAAATGGCAGAAACCCTTATGCTCATGTAGCATTAAAAGTAAAAACTAAGTTTGGTAAAAGTTATAAAGATTTGCCAGATTATGACTTAGATATAATCATACATTATTTAGAATTAATTAAAAAAGAAGAAGGTTAATTTGGAAAAAATTTATTTAAAAGATAATCATGATAGAACGTATATTATTCAAGACATTAAAAGTTTTTATTCTCATATTTTTAAATATCATGCATCTGGCATATCAGTTCATGAAGAAAATGGATACTTTTTTACAGTTGATGAAAAATTTAGAAAAAAAATAAAAGAACTATATTTTAAACATATATAAGAATTTTATCTCATTCTTGTAATTAGCATCCAAATAAACCTTAAAGAAAAAAAACTTCTAAAAACACCTATTACATAAGTTAATGCTGCAGCTAATAATATTGATTTACATGCTTGATGATATTCTACTGGAACTTTTTGTTTAATAATTGGAAATGCTTTATTAAAGCTAGCATCAATCTCAACGTCAAGAGTAATTAAATGGATAAATGCACTAATTAATAATGATAAAGCTGCTATAGCTAAGCATACTTTTATAAATCCATATGAACCAGTAGCAAAGATTATTGGAAAACCAATTAATAAAATAGCACTACCAAGTTGTGTAATCCAAGCAGTACTTTTTACTATAACATTTCTTCTTTGAAGCGGTTTATAATTTTCTTTATGCTGAATTGCATGAGCAATTTCATGACATATAATTGTTATAGAAGTTAAACTTTTTTTTCCAAGTCTATCTTCTAATACCATGACCTTTTTATTAGTCAAATCATAATGATCACCTAATTTAGTTGTTTCTATACTAACGTCATTAAGACTATATTCTTGAAGCAACTCTTGACCAAATTCCAAACCATTAAATGGCATATTTATCAATACTTCATCATTTTTTTTGAAAATGTAATTATACCAAATTATTGGCGCTACAAATAATACAAATAAGAATATTAAATATAAAATCATTTTTGACTTTCTTCAAAATGCTTAATGAATTCATCATTATCAATGTTAATGATATTGTTAGTATTAATTTCATAAATACTATCAAATGAATCTTTAATAGGTGGAGTATTTTTTAAAATTCCTTCCACAGAGATAGGCTGGTACATATATCTGGCTTTTTGTGGTTTATCTAACTTAATCAACACCATTTGATTTGGTGGTGGTGGAGGAACGTGTATACACATTCCAGCACTTGGAACTAAAATGAATTCATTAACTATTAAATCTTCATGATAATCCATTTCTAAAGGAACCATAAAACCATATAGCTTGATATTTTTACCTATAATTTTTTTATTAGATTTAAGTCCTGCTTCATTTAATTTTTTTACAAAATTTTTATCATCCCACATTTCAAATGTTATCCCTGTTTTCGGAACGAAGTCGTAAGCATTTAAAGGAATTAACTTATCCCAATTTAAGATAAAATTTTCCTTAGCAAAAGAGTTACTTATAAGAAAAAAAAATATTAAGAAAAAACAAAATAATCTTTTAATCATATCCTTTAACTTTTCAATATATCAAATTCCAGAATTCAGCGATTTTTTATATCCTCTAAAAGCTGGAATTAACCCGACTAGTATTGATATCAATATCACTGAACAGTAAAAAATTACATTATAGGCAGATAAGAAATTATATTCTAAATAAATACCATACTCTGTATCTAATATAGGATTTAAAATGATATTTAAAAGGAGCATTAATAATATAGATATTAATATACTTGTCAGAGAAATCATAATTCCCTCTAATATCAAAATTAAAAAAATTGATCTTGGAGAAGCCCCTACAACTCTCAACAATGCAATTTCTTTATTTCTTTGGTTTACATTTGTATAAATTGAAGCGGCCATCCCAAGTAAGGTTATAAAAATAACAAAATAACATATTAAAAAAAGTATCTGCTCTACAAACGACACTATTTGCCATAATTTTGTTAATGCTAAGCCAGGTATAATAGCTTGAATAGGTTCACTTTTATATTTATGCAAATCTCGTTTAAATTGAAATATTTTTATCTTTGAATTTAATTTTATTATAGCACCTGTAATTTCCTTTGGAACTAAATCACTTTCATTAAATGATGTTGGATTAGATTTGACATTTGGTAATTTAAATCCACCTTGCCAATCTTTATGAATTGCTTCTAATGCTTCTAAACTAACAAAAATTAACTTATCAGTATTCGATCCTGATTTTTTTAATATACCATTTATTCTAAATGGAAACTCATCATGAAAATCTTGAGATGATATTCCATGAGCGACTATGATTTTATCATTTAATTTATAATTTAGCGTCTTAGCTACATCATAACCGATAACAACGTCAAAAATATCTTTGAAATGTTCACCTTTATAAAATTCTAACTTTTTATTTTTTATTTTTATTTTTTTAAAATAATCAGATGAGGTTCCATGCACTCTATACTGTTTATGGCTATCGCCTAGTGAAATTGGAATTGCCCATTTTACATCAGGATGATTTTGAATATCTTTAAAAGATTTCCATCTAATATTATTAGTTGGTGTTCCAATTTGGAAAATTAAATATAATAGAGCTTCTATCTCTCCAGACCTTGAAGAGATTATTAAATCACCTGATTTTGCATTAGAAAAGAATGTTTTTTTTGCACTTTTTCTAAAATTATCAATTGATGAAAAAAGAATTATAGAAAGAGAAACACATAAAATAGTTAAAAAAACAGAGACTTTTCTGCTAAAAAGAGAATAAAAAGCTAAAGATAATAAAACTTTCATGATTTATAAAAACTTTCGAATGCTATTACATCTTTAAATTTATTCTTAAGATTTAAATCATGAGATACCATCAGTAATGAAATTTTTTCTGCATTACAAATATCAAAAAGTAACTTTAAAAAAGAATTTTTATTATCAAAATCTAAAGATGAAGTTGGTTCATCTGCTAGAATAATTTTTGGTTTATTGATGATAGATCTTATTATGGAAATTCTTTGTTTTTGTCCTGTAGATAAATCTTTAGAATTAGATTTTATTAATAAGTCTTTGTTTAAATTTAGTTTTTTTCCGAATAAAAACGCTCTTTCTTTAGATTTATTTAAATCTTTATTTGTAAAATAACATGGTAATAAAATATTATTTAAAGGTGACAAATGATCAAGTAAATTAAATTCTTGGAATATAACTCCAATATTCTCAGATCTAAATTTATCCAATTCCCAAGCTTTAAGAGAACTTAAATTTTGAGATAAAATGTAAATATCTCCTGCTCTTGGAGAAATCATACCGCAAATTAGATTGAGAAAAGTTGATTTACCAATGCCACTTTTACCTAATATAAGTTTTTTTTCATTAGTTTGAATTGAAAAATCATTTATTTGAATCTTAAATTCATCTTGATTATTCCAATAAAATTCTAAATTTTTAATCTCTATAAGATTCTTTGAATTCATTAATTAGAAAAGTTATACAAACTTAGTTTTTTTGTAAATTTATTTATTTTATGTTTTGTAGTAGATTTTTTTCCAATAATATTGAGTTCTAAATCTTTGCTATTTTTAAAACTATCAAAAATATTGAAAGTTATAAAAGAAAACTTAGTTATATTTGAACAATTGTATTCATATTTTGCTCTAAACTCAGTATGATTTTTTTCTTCTAAAATTGTTGATGTGTTATTTGACATTTTGCAATTTGCTGCAGATGGTATGGAAAATAAATTAGCTGGATTCTTTAACATATTTAAAGCATTTTTGACTAAATCTTTATCTTTTTGTGACTTGGCCTTATATTCAAATCCAACTGTGTCAAAACCAGGCATTTCAATATCAAAAAGAACTTTGTTTTTTTCTTGAACTACATTAATTACACTTAGTCCATGTACATGTGCATCTAAAGATCCTTTTTTATCATGGTCATGTTTTTTTTTCATAACCTTTTTTTCTTTATGGTCATGATCATGTTTGTGATCGCCAGAGGAAAATGAATTAAAAGAAAATAATATAAAAATGATAATAATTAGATAACGCATTTTAAAATATCCTTAATAAATAATTTATTTTTTTTATGTATGTTATTTTATAACATTACAGTTTTAAATAGTAAACGTATTCTTAGTAGAAAACATTGAAATTAAATAACATTGGTATTTTATGAAATATTATTGTAAATATTTTTCCAATAGTCAGCGTGGTCTAATCTAAGTAAAATAGAATTTTTTTTTAAGGCAGAATCTAGAGTTCTGTGAAGAAGGCCTTGTGAGCCACCTTTAAAAATGGCTATGTCCCATTCATTAACGAATTGTTTTTTTTGAGGAAATTTTAATATTTTTTCATTGGGCTCGCCATTTAAATAAGTCGATTTATCTGCAGCAGCATCAGGCAGCCACTCTGTACCTTTTCCAGAATAAGTTACCAGTAATCTTTGTGGTACATTATCAATATGGAAACGTTTACATCCTCTTTTTGAGCCTATCCACATACTTATTGAACTGGTATTTTGAATATCACAAAAAATTTCGCACACATGAGTAATATCATTTATCCAAATTTCATAAAAAATGGAAGATTTGATATCAAAAGAGAAAACGTCTGATAAGGCTGATTTAATATTATTTTTTGTATCAAATTTACTTATTTCTGCATTGACTGAGAAATCAATTTTAATAAGTTTTTTAAAAAAATTTGCTGAACCTTCGGGTGCTCTCCTTTCATATATTATCAATTTACTATCAGTATGAGAAAAGTTTTTAAACTCGCTTATATTTTTAGCTAAAATTAAACTCATAATTTATTCATTTCTCTTTATCATATAGAATTTCAATATCTTTTATTTGAATTTCACCCGCAGACTTTGATATTCTCCAATCTTTAATTGAACCATCAGATGTTCTTACAGTAAATACTGTCTCAACTGGAGGACAATTAGGTTCATGACAACGAAGTTCAGCAACACTAATTGTTGAATCCTTTGAAACAGAAAATTTTTCAGTAAACACAGTTTTCAGATTTCTAATAATCTCTGGATTTGTTTTTTTATTATCAAACATCCCAACCATTAATTATCTCCAGCCCATAACGGTGACCAGAGTATATTACCCATCGCGTCACCAATAAGTATATGAGATTTATCATTAGAAATAGAAATTGCGGTAACCTCAGAGCCAGTTGCATTTCTAACAAGATATGATTTTTTGGTTTCATCAATTTCTGACAAAACTACTGATCCATCTTGAAAACCTGCAAAAACAGCATTTTCTTGAGGTAAGTTTTCAACAAAAGTTGCATTTTGCTTACCTCCATTCGCAACACAGGTTGGTTTTCTTCCAAGTGGCCCTTCCTTTCCATCAAAAGGCCAGCATATAGCTTCACTAGCTCCAGAAGTTACCAAAAAAGGCGTGTTTCCTGCCCAAGTAAAGCTTTTGATTTTAGCGGGATATCCTGCCATCGCTAAATCAATTTTATCTCTGATACGCCATCCATGTACTTCGTTCTCTTGCATGGCTGAAACAAGATACTTTCCATCAGGACTAAAAGTAACTTTTCCATGAGAACCCTTCCATACAAATCGAGATGATTTCCATCTTCGGTCACCCCTTTGCCAAACTGTAACACCTCCATATGACGACACAGCTAACTTATTTCCGTCTAAATCAAAAGAAAGACCTCCAACAGTGCTTGAATTATCCATGATTAGAGGTTTGCTGTCGTCTTTAACCCAAAGATATGCTTTTTTACCTGATGAACATGCAAAGTAGTTTTCAGTTGATGCTACACAATCAACCCACTGTGAACCAAAATTGTAAATCTCATTTATTTGTCCATCGCATGATATTTTAAGAAACTTTCCATCATCTCCACCTGTATAAACAAATTGACCATTCGAACTCATTGTAAGTATAACTCCTTTATGAGCTTTAACTTCAAACGGTTCTTGATTTAATCCAAAAAAACGTAATGATCCATCACCAAAACTAGCTACAACTGCATTGTTAAGGACAACTGATCCAGTGACTGGTGCCTTAATTTTATATTCGTTACCTCTTTGTTCTAATTTTGTTTTTACAATATTTTTAGTTTGCAAATCTATATTCATTAAGATTTACAACCTTCAAATCCTTCTTGAAGTCCCATATTTTCTAAATTTCTTCCTATAAAAACAACTCTAGAGTTTCTTTCAGCATTTTTTGGCCATGGCCCCATTGGGGAAGCATCCATTAACATATGTACACCTTGAAAGACATAACGTTCATCTTTCTCAGCAAAATTTAAAATGCCTTTTGATCTTAAAATATCTTGTCCGTGAGTTTGTAATAGATTTCCAAACCAAGTTTGAAACTTGTCCATATTTAGTGGAGTTTCAGAAACAAATGAAATACTTGTTACGTCATCATCATGATCGTGGTCATGATCAGATTCTAAAAAGTCAGGTTCTACCTCTAAAACACGTTTTAAACTAAATGCATTTAATCCGAGTATTTCATCTAATGGTGCAGCACAACGTGTGGTTTTAATAATTTTTGCGTAAGGATTAATTTTTTTTATTCTTGCTTTAACGTTTTCTAACCCTTTTTCATCTACTAAATCTACTTTATTAAGTAAAACAACATCAGCAAACGCAATTTGCTCCTCAGCTTCATGATGTTCACCAAGTTGAGAGTTTAAATGAACTGCATCTGCTACTGTGACAATAGCATCTAATTTTGTTTTATCTGCAACATCTTGATCTACAAAAAATGTTTGTGCTACAGGTGCAGGATCTGCGAGACCAGTTGTTTCAACTATGATAGCATCTAGTTGATCAGCCCGTTTCATCAAGCCACCTAGTATTCTTATTAAATCACCACGAACTGTACAACAAATACATCCGTTATTCATTTCAAAAACTTCTTCGTCAGCATCAACAACTAAATCATTGTCAATACCTTGTTCACCAAATTCATTAACTATAACGGCATACTTACGTCCATGGTTTTCAGTCAGTATACGATTTAAAAGAGTTGTTTTACCAGCACCTAAAAAACCTGTTAAAACTGTTACTGGTACTTGTTCCACAGTTTGCATATATTATCCTTTCAATTACAAATTCTAAATACAATTATTACATTGACCATGTATTTCAAAAATTGGGTTATCAGCTAAAAATCCTGTTTTTTCAGATAATGATTTTAAACTGTTAGCAATATTTATATCTAGATGCTCAGTTACATTTCCACACGATTTACAAATTTCAAAAATTGGAACTTTATTATCATGATTACCATAACACACAGTCCACGCGTTCAATGATTCAATCTTATGAATCAGACCATTAGATACAAGTTTATTAAGAGCTCTATAAATTGTTGTCGGAGCAGAAATACCCTCAGAAGCTAATTCTTTAAGTATTTCATATGCAGATAACGGTTTTTTCTTTTTTTTTAAAAAATTATAAACTTTATTCGCGTGAGTTTCGTTATTTTTTTTTAAAGACATAAAATACCCATATTACTATTAATTTACAAAATTAAATAACAAAACGCAATGTTATAACATAACAAAAATCCTAATAAATTTTATATAATTAGTTTTGTTTGAAATGAACTTGCAATTATTTGCTAAGTGTCAACACACTAACACTTATTTAGATTTTCATATAAATCATTTATTAAATTAAAATATAAATCATTCCCAGGTTTATAAGATGAACCATGAGGATCCAATACACCAGTTTTAGCTCCTGAGCTTTTGGCAATCATATTAATAAGTTTTGGATTAAACTGTGGTTCAGAAAATATACATTTTATATTCTTATCTTCAACAAGGTGTTGTATCTCTTCAATTTGCTTTGCACCAGGTTGAATATCAGTATTGATAGTAAGTGCTCCTAATGCCTCAACACCAAATCTTTTCTCAAAATATTGATAAGCGTCATGAAATGTTACAAAGCTTGCTTTTTTATTTATAGATTTATTAATTTTGTTTATTAGATTATCAAGTTTGTTTATTGTTTTTTTTGAATTCTCCTTATAAAAATCTGAATTTTTTGAATCTAAAGTAGCTAATTGATTAGCAACTTCTTTAACTATAACTTTTGCATTATTTGGATCCAACCATATATGCACGTCAAACTCACCATGAGCATGACCATGCTTGTCATGATCATCATGCTTATCTTCTTTATGACTATGCTTGCCATGATCATCATGCTTATCTTCTTTATGATCGTGCTTGTCATGATCATCATGACCAGCATAGATATTTTTTTCTCGAAATTTATGTATTTCCAAACCACTTATGTCCATTAAATGAACAACCTTAGCTTTTTTTGGTATTGATTTAAGTGGTTTTTCTAAAAAACTTTCTAAATCTTTATCAATCCAGAAAATCACATCTGCATTTTCAAGCATTTTTGCATGTGAAGGTTTTAAAGTAAAACTATGTGGGGATGCTGTTCCCTCTAAAATAAGATCTAACTTACCTTTATTTCCCATTACATTTGATATAAGAGAGTGTAGTGGCTGTATTGTTGTTACAACTTTAATTTCAGCATTAACTCCAGTAATAAAATTAATTGGAATTATTGATAGAATTAAATATTTAAAAAAAATTTTAATTTTGTTTGACTTAAACATAATTTACCCTCTTATTATATTTAATTTGTTAAAATACTGTTTACTTAAAAACATGTAATGTTATATTGTTACATTATTAAAATTATAATAGCAACATTAAAATGAAAAAAAATAAACCTTTAGTAAAATTAAATAACGCAGGTGTTTATAGAGATGAAAAATGGCTAGTTAAAGGTGTTTCATTAGAAATTAATAAACAAGAAATTGTAACTTTAATAGGGCCAAATGGATCTGGAAAAACAACTACAGGTAAATTAATTTTAGATATACTTAAACCTGACGAAGGAAGTGTAACTTTAAATACCAAAAAAATTTCATATATTCCTCAGAAGATTAATATTGATTGGGCAATACCATTAAGGGTAATAGATTTTATGAACATTACCTCGAAACTCAACAAATCAAAAATAGTTGAAAGTTTAGGATTAACAGGTGTTGATCACTTGATTCATAAAAATCTTTTGAACTTATCTGGTGGGGAATTTCAGAGAGTTATGATCGCAAGAGCGATTGCAAAAAAACCCGAATTACTAATCTTAGACGAACCTGTTCAAGGTGTTGATTTTAATGGTGAAATAAAATTATACAATTTGATTAAAGAAATTTCGGATAAACTTAAATGTGGCATATTACTTATATCTCACGATATTCACTTTGTTATGTCATCAACAGATCACGTTATTTGCCTAAATGGACATGTTTGTTGCTCTGGAACACCAAACGACGTAGCAAAAAATCCAGCGTATATTGAATTGTTTGGTGAAACTGCAGCTTCAGCAATCTCATTATATAGACATGATCATAATCATACTCACAATGAAGATGGAAGTATTTCGAAATGATCTTTGATGATTTTTTTACAAGAGCTCTTATTGCTGGAATTGGTATAGCAATTGTAGCCGGTCCACTAGGATGTTTTGTTATATGGAGAAGATTAGCTTACTTTGGTGATACTCTTGCTCATTCAGGTTTGTTAGGAGTAACGATAGGTTTTATTCTAAATATTGATTTATCCTTATCAGTTTTTGTAATTTCTGGAATTATTGCCTTACTTCTCATAGTTTTACAAAAGAAAACTAAATTAGCTGGTGACGCTCTGTTAGGTTTGCTTGCTCATTCCTCGCTCGCAATTGGCCTTGTTTTTATTGCAATACTTACAACAATACGTTTTGATTTAATGGGACTATTACTTGGTGACATTCTTTCGGTAACAATAAGTGATATTATCATTATTTGGTTTGGAGGAAGTTTAATTCTTTTAGTATTATTTTATATCTGGAAAAGTTTATTTGCTGCAACAGTGAGTTATGACTTGGCAAAAGCTGAGGGAATGAATCCAGAAATTTCAAATTATATATTCACTGTGATTTTGGCTGGTATTATTGCCATATCTATCAAAATGATCGGTGTTTTATTAATAACAGGTTTGCTATTGATACCACCAGCTATGTCTAGAAATTTTAGCACAAGCCCTATTCAAATGATGTTAATATCAATTATTGGTGGCATATTATCTGTCGTAATAGGTTTATTTTGTTCCTTAGAATTTAATACTCCATCAGGACCTAGTATTATAGTTACTTCATTAATGTTATTTGTAATGTCTTTATTTTTTAAAAAAGGAATGACTATTGTACAAAAATCTAAAATTTGATATTTTAAATAAATGTTAGAATTATCATTTAATCAGGAAACGGTTCACAAACTTCTACAGGCATCTGATAAACCTTTAAAAGCATATAATATTCTATTTGAAACTCAAAAATTAGGAATTAAGTCCCCTACTCAAGTTTATAGAGCGTTGGATAAATTAATTGAATTAGGCAAGGTTCATAAAATTGAAAGTAAAAATGCATTTGTTGCATGCAGTAAAATTAATTGCTCAAATCAAAACTCTACATTTTTTTTAATATGTGATGATTGCGAAAATATTATTGAACTTGAAGATCAAAAAATTACAGACCAGTTAAATAAAACTTGCGAAAAATTTGGAAGTACATATAAAAATCATACTATAGAAATATCTGGCACTTGTTCAAACTGTAATTAATTTTTAATTCTAATCCAAAAAATTATAAATAATTACCTATCTCATCAAAAACAGAGAACATTAATTCTTCAGTTTTTATATTAATTGGATCTGATGCTGAAGACATCCTTATAATCGTCAATTCTTTTTTAGGGTTAACCCATATATTTTGACCATGTATACCTATTGCACAAAATTGATTTTCACCAAAACCAGTTTGATACCATTTTGATCTATAATTTCCTTTAGGAAACCTCTCTAAATTATCTTGAGCTAAATAACATGAATTATCTCTTGGATTAATAAAGTCTTTTATCCATGTTTCAGGAATAATATTTCCATTATTATTAGAGCCTTCACACCTTGTTAATTCAGCAAGAGATAATAAATCATATGGAGTAATACTTATTCCTCCAGCAGATCTAGAGGCACCTAACCTGTCTAATGTTACATTTGAGGAAAATTGTAATTGTGAGGGAATAAAAAGTAATTTTGATAAAACGTTGTAATATTTATCATTGGTTAATCTTTCAATGACCCAACCTAATAAATCACTGTGAGGTGAAGAATAATGATATTTTGTACCATGAAATAACTTGGAAGATGGTAAATTAGATAGAAAGTCATACATGCCTTGAGGTAAATTTTTTATTGAACCATCAACTAAATCCCAACCTGTACAAGATCTATATTTTTTAAATATTTCAGCTTCACCGGTATAATCTTCAATAAAACCTGAAGAAACATTCATATCTAATACATTTCTAACTGTTGCGTTTTCATATGCTGAACCTTTAGTTTCAGGAATTATTTTTGAAATTTTAGTGTTTAAATCTAAATTAATTTCTCTAGATAAAACTCCGAGAAGTAGTGAAGTAATTGATTTAGAAATAGAAAAAACAATATGAGGTGTATCATAGTTAGTAAATTGATCAAAGTATTCAAAAATTAATTTTCCCTTTGACATCACCAAAAAAGCATCAGTATCACAAAGTTTTAATACTTCTGACAAATCTTTAGTCTTTCCGTCGTTATTAATTTGAAGATCTAAAAGATTTTGGTTTTTTTTATCAAAATTTGGTGTTTGATTATTGCAAGTTCGTACTTCAGCAGTAGGTATTACATTTCTAACATTTACAAAAGACCATTTTGTAAAAGGATATTTTCTCCAGTTTTCTAATGTAACTTGGTGACTTATATCTACTGGGTTACCCTGCATTAATTTTTCAAATTGGAAATATGTCATATTTGCACTTCTTTAAATATGTTTACTTTAATTAATATAATTAGTTTTTAAATGAAAAAATTTGTAAAGTACTGATATGGACAAAGAAACATATATGAAAAATCTATGGAATAAATATCAACAAACTAAAGAGTTAAAATATTTAATTGAAGCATGTGAGAATGCACCCTTTTTCGGAAACCCTAGAATGGGTAAAGAGATAGCAAAAATTTTAAAAAAAATTAAACCTTAAATTTTAAATGAAAAAATTTCCTCCAGAGCGAATTGTTTGCCTAACAGAAGAAACCGTAGAAACAATTTATTTATTAGGCGAAGAAAAAAGAATAGTTGGTGTGACTGGCTATGCTACAAGACCTAAACAGGTAAGAAATGAAAAACCAAGAATATCAAGTTTTATATCAGTTAATATAGATAAAATTATTGATTTAGAACCAGATCTTGTGTTGGCATTCTCAGATATTCAAGCTGATATTACTTCGGAATTAATTAAAAAAAACTTTACTGTCTTATGTTTTAATCAAAGAGATATAAATGGAATTTTTAATATGATTGATATGCTAGGCAGTATATTAAATGTTAAATTAAAATCTGATAAACTTGTTAAAAATTTAAAAATAAATTTAGAATCTGTTAAACAAATAAACAATAATAACAATAAGTTAAAAGTTTATTTTGAAGAATGGAATGACCCATACATAACGGCAATAAAGTGGGTATCCGAACTCATAGAAATTGCTGGGGGTAAAGATATTTTTAAAAACATATCATCAAATGAAGCTGCGAAAAATAGAATTATTAGTGATAAACAAATTATAAAAGCTAATCCAGATTTAATTATTGGATCTTGGTGCGGCAAAAAAGTTAATTTTAAAGAAATCATCTCAAGACCAAATTGGAACAATATCAAAGCAGTAAAAAATAATAATATTTTTGAAATCAAATCATCTAAAATACTTCAACCTGGACCTGCAGCCCTAACAGATGGTCTAGAAGAATTGATAAAAATATTTAAAAAAGTAAAAGTGTGATTTAATTAAATTTATCTTTATCAAATAAAACTTTTTTAGATTTCATTTGATCATACTTTCCTCTAATCATCATACATGAAATATAAAAAGTCCCTTGTTGTATTTTTTTTCCTAAATTTTTAAAGGGTTCAGAAACTTCAGGTCTGATTTTAACATTCGATGCTTCAAGAAAAGATTTCAACATACTTGCCTTTATTGCAAAATTTGTTAATTCAGGAATAGTATTTAGTTTTTTAATTGAATATTTATAATCTAACTTAGCTACAGCAACTCCGTAAATATTTCCAAATTTACTATAAACTGGTCCTCCACTATTTCCCGGTTGCATAGCTGCATCAACTTGCATTCTTGTATAATCATCACCAAAACCTGTGAGTGAACTTATAATCCCTTTAGTGATCTTTATACTTGAACTGATTCTATTACCAAATGGAAAACCAGCCACATAGATCTCATCCATTAGTTGTGGAGATGTATTTGTTATAGGAAATACAAATTCAGGTTTAAAGTTAACTTTTAATAATGATAAATCGTTTTTAATATCACTAGCAACTATTTTAGAATTATATGAGTTTTCTTTTGTAAAAACATTTACCTTTTGGCAACCATTGATGACATGATGGTTTGTAATTATATGACCATTAGAAGAGACACTAAATCCTGTACCAGAGCCAACTTGAAAAAGTTTTTTATCATTATTTAAAATGACAGATTTTTGATCTTTTTTATCTTTTGCTGAGATGAACTTACTATTTTTCCATATTCCAGCTTTTATTTTACCACTTCTATATAAATAAGTGCCATAACCTGTTCTGGAGTTTTCTTTCCAATCCCCAAGATAAACATCATTGTTTGTCCATTTATAAAAGCCTACACCTGTTCTTTTTCCAAACTTTACATCTCCAATATATAACTCTTCGTTTGGCCATTCATAGAATCCTTCCCCATGCTCAACACCATTTTTCCAGAAACCAACATAAGTTATTTTTGAATTCCATTTATATACACCTTTCCCACCTCTTTTACCTTGCTTAAAATACCCGACATAAGTCCCATTATTATAAGTTTTAGATCCAATACATTTATCCCAACTATTAGAATTTAAATTATCATCACATATCAAGTTTATTAATTTTCGTTTTAATGAATTATTAATGGATCTTGATATGAACTTATCATTTTCCCAAATACCTGTTTTTATTTTCCCATCTTGATAGATGTATACACCTGGCCCATTTTTAAAATTATTTTTCCATGTCCCTAAAAACACATCACCTTTTGACCATTTATAAAAACCTACACCTTCATTTTTACTGTTATTATTTCCACCAATATAAATATCATTATTTGGAAAGATCCATACACCCTTAACATGTGTTTTTCCATTTTTCCAAGTTCCAAAAAATTTTTTATTAGTATTAAAAAACTTGTAAAAACCTAATCCATTTCTTTTGTTGTTTTTAAATTGTCCTACATAAATATCATTTTCATAATTTTTAAATGAGGTGCAGTTTGTCCAATTTTTACCATCTGTAACATTACAAATTTTATTTGATTTAAAATTTTCATTATTAGCGAAATTAGATTTATTTGAATTGGTATAATGTTTTCTACAAACTGATTTAATCATTAAATCGTTAACAGATTTAGGTTTTGCAAAATACCAATCCAATGATAATGATTTAACTTCTTTTTCTAAAATTGTACCCATTTCTCCATAATAATAAGCGAACTTTAAGTTTTTGTATTTGTTAGTTTTACAATTAACTTCTCTTAAAATTGTTGTAGATAAAGACCCCCATTTATCAGGAGTTTTTCTATTTTGAAGATGCTTAAAAAGTAAATTACTGTTTTTTTCTTTAACGTTGGAATAATCTAAAAAAAATTCTACACCTGATGTATTTTTAGTTAAATAAGTCCATTCAGCTTTTGATGTATGAGAAATTAAAATTAATATAATTGACAATAGATATTTCACATTATCATTTAAATATATATTGTTATCTAATTCAAATTAATAATTCAAATCATAGAGTTAGATAACAAGATTACAGACAATATAAAAAGTACTAAATAAGTTGATATCATACCTGAAATTCTTAGAAATGGATTATGATCATAGAATGCAAAACAAATAGCGTGAGCTAATCTGCCATATATAAAAATCAAACATAAAATTGATAAATGCATAAAATTTAATAACTTAAAATATTCAATTAAAAATAGTAAAATTAAAAAAAGTGGAACATATTCAGAAAAATTACCATGGGCTCTTACATTTCTTTCTAATTTTTTTTCTGAAATATCTTTATCCATTTTAAATATTAATTTCATAACTGGACTACCTCTAAAGTAACCAATACGAAAAGATAAAAATAAATAAAATAATGTTAAAAAACCAGCAGATAGTTTTGTTAACAAAAAGTCATCAATCATCAATAATTGCCTCTTACTGGATATTTATTATCTTGAGCAAATTTTAACTTAGCTGGAAAAGTGGAAAGATCAGGTCTTGCCCAAGGCATATTGCTAATATTTACCATATAGATAGAGCCGTCTTTTTTTATAATAAATAATCCTGGTTCACAAAAAATATCACTTTCAACTTCTTTAATTGATTTAGAAATAAATAGTCCCCAATTTTTTACATCTTCTAGAGATAAGTTATAGCCCACATTTAATTTATCTAACCCCCAATCCAACTGAGTTTTTTTTGCTTTATCTTCACTATCCATTGACACCACAATAACTGAAGCATTTGCATCAGAATAATCATCTAATTGATTTTGAATAGATACCAAATACTCTTTGCAAACCGGACAATGTAACCCTCTATAAAAGATTATAATATTCATTTCATTTGATAAATTATCATGTAGAGACCATGTGCTTCCATTAACAGTTTTAAAAGATAAATTAGGAGCTTGTTCACCTGGTTTAATCATATTTGTCATTATTTAATCCTTTATAAAATTTATAATAGTGAAAATTTATTTAGTATCATAATCTGATACAATTAAAAATTATTTAATTTTATTAATCGCATAAGATTATGATGCTAAGTATACAATTTTAAAACAATAGATAAAATAAGTTATAGAAAAAAATGTACAATTAAAAAAGTATTTATATATAAACACAATTATAATAAGATAGATTAATAAATAAAATTTTAAATAATTTAAATTGGAGTTGATATGGAAGATAATAACAAAGTATCAATTGGTAATGTAGAAATTATAGCTCTTCAAGACGGTAAACTAAATCTTCCAATAGAGGTTTTAAAAAATTTAGATGAAAATCAGACTAAAGAACTAAACTCAAAACCTGAAGAAAATCCATTAACCCTATCAAATATTAACGCCTTTCTAATCAAAAATGGAAACAAAAACCTTTTGATTGATGCAGGTTGTAGAGATTTGTTTGGGGCATCTTGTGGTTTTCTTATGGACAAGTTAAATGATAATGGGATTAATGCTGATGACATCACTGATCTTTTTTTTACTCACCTTCATCCAGATCATGTTGGCGGGGCTATAACTGAAAATGGTGAAGTTGTTTTTAAAAATGCAACTATAAAGATATCTGGTTTAGAAATTGATTTTTGGAGAGATGGTAAATTTGAAAAAGTTGATGTTAACGGGGAAGATTTTGCTAATTTAGCTAAAAGTGTTCTTAACGCCTATGATAAAATTGAAACAATTAAAGATCAAGAAGCAATAATTCCTGATGTACATGTTATGAGTTTACCTGGGCATACTCCTGGGCACTCGGGTTTTAGAATTGATAATGGGGATAATAGTTTTATACATTTAGGTGACATTTTACATACACCTAGATTACAACTTGAAAATCCTGATGTATCATTAGTTTTTGATGTAGATATGGAACAAGGATTAAAAACAAGAAAGATGATGTTTGATATGGTTTCAAAAGATAAAATTTTATGTTCAAGTGGACACATGCTAGAGCCAAAATTTTGTTATATAGAAAAATCTGGCACTGGATATAAATTGTCTTATTGAAAAGATTTTAATTCTTTCATAATTTTTTTTCTTTGATAATTAGAATATTTTAACCAATTACTAATTTGTTCTTTAGAGCGCCCACAGCCAATACATACATTCTTTTTTATTTTACAAATTTTTTTACATGGTGAGAGCATAAAAAAATTTATCTTTTTGAAGTTTCGTATTTTGAAGAAGTTTCATAATATTCATCAAAACCAACTCTTTTTCTTAATTCTTCAAAACTCATTAAATTATTAGATCTATCTGAATCAGTTTTAAGTTTAGTAAGGCTGTCAACCATAGCTTTCATAGCCGAACTTAATGCTGTCAATGGGTAAACTGCTAAATTATAACCTATACCCTCTAATTCTTTCATACTTAGATTTGGAGTTAATCCACCCTCAACAATATTTGCAATTTTATAACCAGGAACTTCTTTACAAACAAGTCTCATTTCATCTTCTGATTTTGGAGCTTCAACAAACAAGATATCAGCGCCTAATTCATAAAATTTTTGAGCTCTTTCAATAGCTTCTTTAATACCATGAGTATAATTAGCATCAGTTCTAGCCATGATCAAAATATCATTTTCTTCTCTTGCATCAACTGAAGCTTTTATCCTATCAAAAGCTTCATCTCTTGAAACAACATCTTTCCCTGGAGTATGGCCACATCTTTTTGGAGACAATTGATCCTCAATAAGCACTCCGGCACAATCAATTTTAGCAAAACTTTTTACTGTTCTGATAACATTCATAGCATTACCGTACCCGGTATCACCATCACCAATAAGCGGTATAGTTGATGCATCCGTAATACTATTTAATTGATCCAAAACTTCAGTAAGTGTCATAACACCTAAGTCTGGTTGACCAATTCTTGAGGCAGATGCTGCAAAACCTGACATAAACATTAATTTAAAACCAACTTGCTCAATTAACTTAGCTGAAAGAGCATCAAAACAAGATGGCACAGGTAAAAATTTATTACTTTTTAATAAATCTCTTAAAATTTTTGATTTTTTTTGTTTCATTTCAACACCTTAATTAGAGTTTAAAAGGAATGTACAAAGCTAAATCAGTCCAAATATACATTATAAAAACCGTGAATATCATCATTATTAAAAATGGAAAAACACCTTTTGCTACCTCTCCCAATTGTGTTTTTGCAACAGATTGTATTACATAAAGATTCAAGCCAACAGGAGGAGTTATGAGAGCACATTCAACCATAATTACCATAAAAATTCCAAACCATATAGGATCTACACCCATAGACATTGCAGCTGGTAATAAAACAGGAACCATTATAATAACCATTGACAAAGTTTCAAAAACTAACCCCATTGCAACTAAAATTAAACAAACTACAATCATAAAGAAAGCTTTTGTATCTATGTTCGAACTAATGAAATAAGAAATATCTTGAGGAATCCTATATAGTGCAATTGCTTTACCAAAAGTCTTTGCACATGCGACTATGATTAAGATGGCTGCCGTTGTTACCATGGATTCAAAAACTGCATCTTTAAAATCATTCCAAGATAATGTCTTCAAAATAAAAACAGTAATTATTAATGATAGAAAAAAACCAACAGCTGCGGCTTCTGTAGGAGTAAAAACACCAGTATAAATTCCACCCAGAATTAAAATAGCAAGTATTATTGTAGGTATAACTTTTTTAGATGTATTTTTTTTTGTTTCCCATGAACTAGGATCTAGTTTTTTAAAACCTCCAAAAAATTTTGAGTAAATTATTGAATAAATTATAAATAAAGATATTAAAAAAATTCCTGGACCTATACCAGCAAGAAACAAAGCTATCACTGATTCCTCTGTAATAAAACCATAAACGATCATTGGTAAACTTGGAGGTATTAAAATTCCTAGAGTTCCGCCAGCTGCCAAAAGTCCATAAACAAAATTTTTATTGTATCCTCTTTTAATCATTTCAGGGATAGCAACAACTCCAATTGTTGCCGCAGTTGCAACAGAAACACCTGATATTGCAGAAAAAATTCCACAAGATATTATTGTAGCTACAGCTAAACCCCCAGGCCAATGCCCCACCCAGGCTTGAACAGCATTAAATAAATCTTTGCCGCAACCACCCTTTAAAAGAACGTTACTCATTAACAAAAAAAGAGGAACAGCAAGCAATATAAAGCCGTCTAATGTAGACAAAATAGCTTGAGGTGCCATTAATGGAGAAAATCCCCCAAAAATTAACATTGCAAGACCAAGAAAACCTAAAGAGAAAGACACAGGAAGACCTGATAATAGTAAAATAAACATTAATGTTAAAACTATTAGAATTGTCATATTAATGATCGCTTTCAGGTGGCTCTATATTTTGTAATAATTTAAATATTTCAATGAATGATTGAATTAATAATAACAAAAAACAAAAAGGTACAGATAATTCCGCTATCCATGAAGGTAGATTAAGCAAACTACCAGTTGTTCTACCTCTTATTAGAGAGTCATAAAATATATCAAATCCATAAATCATTACATAAGCAGAAAAAATTATTAAAATGATCATAATAAAAATATTTATAAATTTTTTATTAGTTTTTGATAATTGATTAATAACAAGATTGATTTGGATATGCTTTCTAGCTTTTAAAGCCCATGGCATAGCTAATAACGTTCCATATATTAATGAAATTTGGCTTAGTTCTGCCGCCCATATTGTTGGTGACAAGAAAAAATATCTTGCTATTACTTCATAAGAAAGCATAAAACCAGCAACACAAAATAACCAAGCTGACAGCCAAGCTATATAATCTATAAATTTTTCAAAGATATTCATAATGAAATTATAGAGAGAGTTATAAGCTCTCTCTTTTATTTATTAAATTATAGCTTTGATGCTGCATCTAAAAGTTGTGCACCTAATGAACCAGCATTTTTCTTGTAGTCATCATAAACTGGCTTAGATGCTGCTTTAAACGCATCAATATCAGACTTACTTGGAGTAATAATCTTCATACCCTTCTCTTTAGCTAATTTATAAGCATCATCTTCAATTTTAGCAACGTTATCTCGAACATCTTTTTCTGCAATTTCAGCTGACTTAATAATAATTTCTTTATGCTTCGAATTTAAGCTATTAAACCACTTAGTGTTAGTAACAACTATAAATTCAATCACACCATGATTAGTTTTAGTAATTGTGTCCATGACCTCAAAAAGCTTTCTAGATTTAACCCCAGATACACCAGTCATACCTACATCAACTGTTCCTCTTTGGTAAGCAAGATATTGCTCAGATCCAGAAATTAAAGTAGGAGCTCCACCTGCCGCTTTAACAAAAGTTCCTAAAGTTTTACCAAATACTCTAACTTTTTTTCCTTTCATATCTGAAGGGTTTTTTATAGCTTGACCATTTGATAACATAATTGCATTTCCATAAGCTTGCCACCAAAGTACAGTTGACCCTGTATCTTTTATAGCATTGTCTATAGGACCTCTTATTGAAGAACCTTTAGAAACAGCTTTTCTTACTTTTTTATCTGTATTCAATAAAAATGGCTGATAAAATAAATCAACTGCAGGGATGTCTCCAACATATCTAGTTAATGATGCTACTCCAGATTCAATTGAGCCAGCGCCAACAGCTGCAGGAACTTCTTTATCTTTATAAAGTTGTGCAGAATCATAGATTTCAACTTTAATCTCACCATTTGATCTATTTTCAACTTCTTTCTTAAAAAGTAACAAGTTTTGGCCTAAATGAGATTTTAAAGGCAATTGTAATGAAATTCTCATTGTTGTTTCTGCAGAATAAGCAAACGTTATTGAGCTAAAAAACAAAACAACAAAAGAAGACATTCTTATTAAAAATAATTTCATAAATACTCCCCTAAATTTAAAATTTTTTTAATATATTATTTATAGACTTAAATTCAAAAAGAATAAATGACTAGTTTAAAAATTATTAATTATTTTTTATTAATTTTATTATGTACCAAAGTTGCAGAAGTATTCTCATCTTCAGATTGGTAGACATAGCTGTTTTTAGGTTTATATCTAATCACTAAACATGCTACAGCTATTATCAATATAGCACCAGCTTCATATATGAGAATTATAGGATCCATTCCTTTTCCTTGTAATATTATAAGTCTTGCGATAGCTGTCATTGCAATAAATAAAGGTAAAGTAATTGGTATTTTGTTACTTACATAAAAAATACCAATCATTCCTAAAACCTCAGTATAGATGAATAATAATAACAAATCAGCTAATTGTACTTTTCCATTTATATAAATTGAATAGATTTCTTGTAAAACGGCAATAACAGTCAAAACAGCAATAACACCCAGTAATATCTTTTCAATTGGTTTAATTATTTTTGCAAGATTAAAGTTATTATCCATAAAATTATAATCACACATATATTGTCTTAAGACAAAGTAATTCAGTAATACATAATAATAAGTAATTCAAATTAGAAGTGGTGAGCCCGGCAGGATTCGAACCTGCGACCCACTGATTAAAAGTCAGTTGCTCTACCAACTGAGCTACGGGCCCATATATTGCTGAAAGTATTTTAAATCAATTATTTTATCAAGCTAAATTTTTTAATTATTTCATTATTAACATTTTTTGGCACGAAAGAAGAAACATCACCTCCTAATGAAGCAACTTCTTTAACAAATCTTGAAGCTATAAATTGATTAGTTTCCGATGCCATTAAAAAAATAGTTTCTATATCAGAGTTTAATCTTTTATTCATTCCTGCCATTTGAAATTCATAATCAAAGTCGGAAACTACTCTCAATCCTCTGATTATAATTGAAACAGAATTAATTTTAGCAAAATCAATTAATAAATTATCAAAATATTCAGCATATACTAATTTAGTGTCAATTTTATTTAAAAGTAACGCTTCATTAATTAAATCAATCCTTTTATTAATAGAAAAAAATGGGTTTTTTGATGGATTTTTTGCAACAGCAATTATTAATTTATCACATAACGTTGATGATCTGACAATAATGTCTAAATGACCATTTGTTAAAGGATCAAATGTCCCAGGGTATAAACCAATTTTCATAACCAAAATTTCATACTAAAAGATTATTCTGTATTTTTGTCTAAATCTATGTCTATGCCTATCTCATTTGAACTATCATCATTATCATTATCAAGCAATAAAGCTACAGAAACAACTTTTTCTTCTTCAGAAACGTCAAAAAGCTTAACACCTTGAGTTTTTCTACCAGTTACTCTAATTGAATTATTTTCGTTTTCATGAACCTTTAATCTAATTAATTTTCCAACATTAGTCACAAGCATAATTTCATCATCAGATGAAACTATGTATGAAGATACAACTGGACCATTTCGATCAGAACATTCAATGTTAGCAACACCTTGCCCACCTCTATTAGTGATTCTATAGTCATCAACTAATGTTCGCTTGCCAAAACCATTTTCAGTTACCGATAAAACATATTGCTTCATGTCTGGGTTTACAATAGACATTGAAACAACATAATCATTAGGTTTAAGTTTAATTCCCCTTACACCGGATGAATCACGTCCAACAAATATTCTAACGTCATTTATATCACACCTTATAGCTTTACCAAGTCTTGTAGCTAGAAAAAAATTATCAGTTGCATTACATGGAAGTACAGAAACTAATTCATCATCATTATGTAACTTCATTGCAATTTTACCATTTTGCCTAATATTAACAAAATCGTTTAGTTGATTTCGTCTAACATTTCCGTTTTTTGTAGCAAATAAAATTTGTAAATCATTCCAGCTATCTTTTTCAGATGGCATCGGCATTACTGTTTGTATCTTTTCACTTGAATCAATTGGCAGCATATTTACCATTGCTTTTCCAAGTGCCTGAGGTGCTGCAATTGGCAATTTATAACATTTTAATTGATAGACCATACCTTTAGAAGTAAAAAATAAAATAGGTGTATGAGTATCTGTTACAAATAAAGATGTAACCATATCCTCATCTCTCATTTTCATGCCAGAACGGCCCTTACCACCTCTTCTTTGAGCTTTATATGTTGATAACGGAACCCTTTTAATATATCCGCGATGGCTTACTGTTACAACCATATCTTCTTTTTGGATAAGGTCTTCATCTTCTTGATCCACATAACTATCAGTTATGATGGTTCTTCTTTCATAATTAAGTTTATTTATTGCTTCATCAAATTCAGATATAATTAAATTTTTCAACACATCATCATTAGAAATAATTGAAAGATATTGATTAATACTATCTGATAAATCATTGATTTCCAATGTTATTTTTTCAGATTCAAGCCCAGTTAATCTTTGTAGCCTAAGATCTAAAATAGCCTTCGCTTGCAATTCAGATAATTTATATTTGCCGTCAATAACTTTATTATCAGGGTCATCAATCAGTTCAATATATTTTTCAATATCATTTGCTTTCCAAAATTTATTACATAATTCTAATTTAGCCTCATCGCCATCTTTGGAACTACGAATAATTTTGATGATTTCATCAATATTTTTTAGTGCTACTAGCAAACCAGTTAAAATATGAGCTCTATCTCTAGCTTTATATAATAAAAACTTGGTTCTATTTAAAACAACTTCTTTTTTAAATTTATTGAAAGACAATAAGATGTCTTTTAAATTCATCTGTTTTGGTTGACCATTGTCCAGAGCTAACATATTTATTGAAAAAGTAGATTGAAGCCTAGTATGTTTCCAAAGTTGATTAAGTACCACATCCCCTTGGGTATCTTTTTTTATATCAATTACAATTCTCATACCATTCCTGTCAGACTCGTCCCTTAAATCGGATATTCCTTCAATGGTTTTACTTCTTACTAATTCGCCTATTTTTTCCAATAATAGAGATTTATTAACTTGATACGGTATTTCCGTAATAATTATCTTATCTTTTGCGCTGTCATTGCTAATAACTTCAACTTTAGCCCTCATTACTATACCGCCTTTTCCAGTTTTATAGGCAGCAACTATACCAGATTTTCCAAGAATGAAGCCAGATGTAGGAAAATCAGGGCCTTTAACATATTCCATTAGATCTTCAATTGTTAAATCGATATTATTAATGAGTGCTTTACAAGCATTAATAACTTCAACTGGGTTATGAGGAGGAATATTAGTCGCCATACCTACAGCTATACCTCCAGCACCATTTACTAATATATTTGGAAATTCTGCAGGAAGAACAGATGGCTCTAGTTGAGATTCATCATAATTTGGAACAAAAGAAATTGTTTCTTTGTCAATATCACGTAATAACAATTCTGCAGATTTTGAAAGTCTAGATTCAGTATATCTCATGGCTGCTGGGGGGTCGCCATCAACAGAACCAAAATTTCCTTGTCCGTCAACTAATTCAACTCTCATTGAAAAATCTTGAGCCATACGAACCATCGAATCATATATTGCAGAATCTCCATGAGGATGATAATTACCCATAACATCACCCACTATTCTTGCTGATTTTCTGTAGGGTTTAGACCAATCGTAACCACCTTTGTACATGGCATATAAAATTCTTCTATGGACTGGCTTCAGACCATCTCTAACATCTGGCAATGCCCTAGAAACAATTACACTCATCGCGTAGTCTAGATAAGATTTTTTCATCTCATCACTTATTGATATAGATGATATATTTTCTTTAGAGGGGTTTTCTGAATTGTTTTCCAAATTATGACCTTAATACAATATATCGTAAGACATTTCTTAACAAGATACTACATATATTTAAAATTAAAAAGGTATTTCATCATCGTCAATAGATAATGGTTCATCTAAAACTTTTGGTTTTTCTTGTTCATTATTTGAAGACACTTGTTCGTTATTGTTATTAGGTAATTGATTTCTTGAACCTAATAAGGTTAATTCACCTTTATACCTTTGCAACACTATCTCTGTTGTCCAGCGATCTTGCCCAGATTCTTGGTCTGTCCATTTTCTTGTTTGAAGTTGTCCTTCAATATAAACTGTACTCCCTTTCTGTAAATATTGTTCAGCTATTCTTCCAACAGGTTCATTAAAAATTACAACACGATGCCATTCTGTTCTTTCTCGAGGTTCACCTGATGATTTATCTTTCCATTTTTCTGATGTTGCTATACTTAATCTAACAACCCTATCCCCATTTTGTAATGCTCCAACTTCTGGGTCTCTACCCAAGTTTCCAACTAGAATAACTTTATTAATACTTCCACTCATCTTGACGCTCCTAAACTTTGATACTAAATATAATAAATCTATAACAATTATATACAACCTATAAATCAAAACTTATGTCAAAAAATTTACTTCCTAGCAAATACTTGCAAGTTAGAGGTGCAAGAGAACACAATTTAAAAAATGTTAACTTAGATTTACCAAAAAACAAATTAATAGTAATAACTGGATTGTCCGGATCAGGAAAAAGTTCTCTTGCTTTTGATACAATTTATGCAGAAGGTCAAAGAAGATATGTTGAATCTTTATCTGCTTATGCAAGGCAATTTTTACAAATGATGCATAAACCGGATGTAGACTTAATAGAGGGTCTTTCTCCAGCAATTTCTATTGAACAGAAAACATCAAGTAAAAATCCGAGATCTACAGTTGGAACTGTCACAGAGATTTATGACTATATGAGACTGTTGTGGTCTAGAATTGGTATACCCTACTCTCCAACCACTGGTTTGCCAATTGTAAGTCAGACTATTTCACAAATGGTAGACAAAATAATTGAGTACCCAGAAAAAACTAGATTCAATTTATTATCACCAATTGTCAGAGGAAAAAAAGGAGAATACAGAAAAGAATTTCAAGATTTATCAAAAAAAGGTTTTCAAAGATTTAGAATTAATAATGAGTTTTATGAAATAGAGGAAATACCAAAATTAGATAGATATAAAAAACATGATATAGAAGTTTTAGTTGACAGAATAATTATAAATAAAAGTAATGAAGAAAAGTTGTCAGAACTTAAACAAAGACTAGCAGATTCAATAGAAATAATATTAAATTTATCTGATGGTTTATTATATTTAATAAATAATGACACAAATGAAAAAATTGTGTTTTCATCAAATTTTTCGTGTCCTGAAACCGGTTTTACAATAGATGAAATTGAGCCAAGATTATTTTCTTTTAACAATCCAGCTGGAGCTTGTAAAGAATGTGATGGGCTAGGATATTCAAATGTATTTACTGAAGAATTAATTATTCCAAATAAAAAGTTATCCTTTAGAGAGGGTGTGATTGCTCCTTGGGCAAATAATACTAGTAAATTATATACGCAAACTCTAGAATCATTAGGAAAACATTATGGGTTCGATTTAGATACATCATTTAATAAATTAGATAATAAAACTCAAGAATCGTTGCTATATGGTTCGAAAGACGAAAAAATTGAAATAATCTACAATGATGGAACAAGAGTTTTTAAATCAAAAAAAGTATTTGAAGGTATTATTCCAAATTTAATTAGGAGATTTAAAGAAAGTGATAGCAAATGGGTAAAAGAAGAATTAACCAAATTTCAATCTGAACAAGCTTGCCCTCTTTGTAAAGGAAAGAGATTAAAAGAGGAAGCTATAGCAGTAAAAATTGATAAAAAAGATATATCTGAAATCACAAGCTTATCAATAATTGAAACAGAAAAATGGTTCAATAAATTAAGATCGAAGCTTAATCCCCAAGAACAAAAAATCTCTAATCAAATCCTAAAAGAAATTAATGATAGAATAGGTTTTTTGACAAGCGTTGGACTAGGATATCTTAGTCTTCACAGAAAAAGTGGTACTTTATCAGGGGGCGAAAGCCAAAGAATAAGATTAGCAAGTCAGATTGGTTCCGGATTAACAGGCGTATTATACGTACTGGATGAGCCAAGTATTGGTCTACATCAAAGAGATAATGAAAAACTATTAGAAACTTTACAAAAATTAAAAAATTTGGGTAATACAGTAATTGTTGTAGAACATGACCATGAAGCTATGTTAGCAGCTGATTACATAGTTGATGTTGGACCAGGTGCTGGAATAGATGGGGGGCACATCATTGCTGAAGGAACCCCTGAAACTATAAAAATTAATAAAAAAAGTATCACTGGAAACTATTTAAGTGGACTAAAATTTATTGAAACACCATCAAAAAGAAGAACAATAAATGCAAATAAAAAAATAACAGTTGTTAATGCTTATGGAAACAATTTACAAAATATTACCGTGGATTTTCCACTAGGAGTTCTTACTTGTGTTACTGGTGTTTCTGGAGGTGGTAAATCAACACTTATCATAGAAACACTTCAAAAAGCATTATCAAAATCTTTAAATGGAGCGAGTAGCATTCCTTCACCTCATGATGAAATAAGAGGATTGTATCTTATTGATAAAATAATTGATATTGATCAATCACCTATTGGAAGGACACCAAGATCTAACCCTGCAACTTATACTGGTGCTTTTTCATTTATAAGAGATTGGTTTTCAGGCCTTCCAGAAGCTAAAGCAAGAGGTTATCTTCCAGGAAGATTTTCATTTAATGTAAAAGGAGGGAGATGTGAAAACTGCCAAGGTGATGGTGTAATCAAAATTGAAATGCATTTTTTGCCTGATGTATACGTTAAATGTGATCAGTGCAATGGAAAAAGGTATAACAGAGAAACTTTAGAAATTAAATGGCAAGATAAATCTATATCTGATGTGTTAGATCTTTCAGTATCAGAAGGATTAGAGTTATTTAATGCAGTCCCAATGATCCGAGAAAAATTAGAAACGTTAAAAGAGGTTGGTTTAGGTTATATTAAAATTGGTCAAAGAGCTACAACCCTTTCTGGCGGAGAAGCACAAAGAATAAAACTATCAAAAGAATTGTCTAAACGAGGAACTGGTAAAACAATATATATATTGGATGAACCTACAACAGGACTACATTTTCATGATATTAAAAAATTGATTGAGGTAATACAAAGATTGGTTGACAATGGAAATACTGTAATTGTTATTGAGCACAATATAGACGTGATAAAAGTAGCTGATTATGTTATAGATCTTGGTCCCGAAGGTGGTGATAAAGGTGGAAAGATCGTTGGGTGTGGAACTCCAGAGGAATTAAGTAAAATAAAATCAAGCTACACAGGTCATTTTTTAAGCAAGATTTTCTGATAGTTTTATGAAAAAAAAAATTCACATCATTGGTGGAGGTTTAGCCGGCTGTGAATTAGCTTATCAATTGTCTTTAAATAAAATTTTTACACATTTATATGAGATGAGACCAAAAGTGAGAACTGATGCTCATCAAACAGGGCATTTATCAGAATTAGTTTGTTCAAATTCATTTAGGTCAGATGATGGCGTTTATAATGCTGTTGGCCTTCTTCATGAAGAACTAAGATTATCTAATTCGTTGATAATGGAAGCTGCAGATAAAAACAAAGTGCCTGCTGGAAGTGCACTTGCAGTTGATAGAGACATGTTCTCAAAATACATAGATACAAAAATTAAATCTAACAAATATATCAAAGTAATTAATAAAGAAATTACATCCTTGAAAATTTTTAATGATGACATTGTAGTTATTGCCACAGGACCATTAACCTCAAAAAAATTATCTGAAGAAATTGAAAAATTAACTTCAAAAAAGTCTTTAGATTTTTTTGATGCTATAGCCCCTATCGTATACTATGAGAGTGTTGATATGAATATTGCATGGAAACAATCTAGATACGACAAGGGTGACGGAGACGATTATATAAATTGCCCTTTAACAAAGTCAGAATATTTTAAATTAATCGAAAATATAAAAAATTCTCCAAAAACAGAGTTTAAAGATTTTGAAAATACACCCTTTTTTGAAAGTTGTTTACCTATTGAAGAGATGATTAGAAGAGGGCCTGAAACATTAAGATATGGGTCTTTGAAACCAGTAGGCTTAACTAACAAGCATTCTAATGAAAAACCTTATGCTGTAGTACAATTAAGACAAGATAACAAATTAGGTACTTTATATAATATAGTTGGTTTTCAAACAAAAATGACTTATGGAGCACAGCAAAATGTTTTTAAAAATATACCTGTTTTACAAAATGCAAAATTTGCTAGATTTGGAGGTCTTCATAGAAACACATTCATTAAATCACCAAAAGTGCTTGATAAATGCTTACGATTAAAAACTAATAAAAATATTTTTTTTGCTGGTCAAATAACTGGAGTTGAAGGGTATGTTGAATCTACTGCAATTGGAAATTTATTGGCTAGAATATTATCTTCAATCACACTTAATAAAAAATTTATTTCTGCACCAAAATCAACTGCACACGGCTCTTTACACAAACATATTACAAAAAATGCAAACGTTAATACTTTTCAACCAATGAATATTAATTTTGGTATAATAGATAGCTTTAATAAAAATATCAAAGTTAAAGGTAGAGAAAGAAAAGCACTTAAAACAAGAAAGGCAATTAAAGATTTTAGAAATTGGATTAAAAAACAAACTAACTAACTAAATGAAAATAGTAATAAAATCCCTTTTTTCAAGTGTTAAAAAATTAAAAGTTCCACATGCTTGGCCAATTTTCATTAAATCTAAACCAATTTTGTTTTTTTCAGAAATATCTCTTAATCTTAAAATGTCATGAAAATTATAATCTTTAATACCTATAAGAATTAATTCAGGATAAGATGAATTTAAAGAAAAATATTTAGAATTTAAATATTTTATATGATCTGATGTGAAAGCTTTTAAATCATTTAAACTTATTTCAAATATTTTTTGTCCAAAAATACATATTGGAAAATCATAATTAATATTATTTATATTAATTTTGTTATCTGCATAACTGCTAATAAAAAGTTTTGATAAGTCAAATTCTTCTTTAAATGTTAATGATAAACCTTGAGCTTTCTTACTTTTATAACTCATGCTCTAGCACTGATTTAGATTTATCCTTATCTTCAGACCCTTTATAAATCTTAAAAAAAGTTAAAGAAGAAACAGCAATAAAAATTGAAGAGTATGTTCCTATAACAACACCCCAAATCATAGCTAAAGCAAAATCCTTTAAAACAGCCCCACCAAAAAAATATATAACAAATAATGCTAATAACGTTGTTAAAGATGTGATTACAGTTCGTGAAAGAGTTTCATTAATTGATTTATTATAAATAACTATATTTTGCTGTGATTTATATCTTCTTAAATTTTCCCTAACCCTATCAAATACAACTACAGTATCATTGATTGAATAACCTGCTGTTGTAAGTAAAGCTGCAACAATAGCAAGATTAAACTCCAAATTTAAAAGAGAAAACAAACCTATTGTTGTTAAAACATCGTGTGATAAGGCAAAAATTGCAGCTATTGAAAACTGCCACTCAAATCTGAACCAAATATAAATTAAAATTAAAAAAAGTGATAACAATACTGCAGTTATTCCAGCCTCTTTTAACTCCTCGCCAACAACAGGACCAACAAACTCTGTTCTTCTAATAGTATATTCATCTTTAAAAAAAGATTTTATTTTATTTAATGCTTCAACCTCTTCTTTATTTCCACCTTCTTGTTTTTGAACTCTTAACAATACATCCGTATTTTTTCCAAACTCTTGCACAGATACTTCACCTAAACCCAACGATTTTGCATCTTTTCTAAAATTAGATATATTAACAACTTTATTTTCAATACTTCGAAACTCAACTAAAATGCCACCTTTGAAATCAATACCTAAGTTTAATCCATTTAAAAATAAAGAGCTAAAAGTTATAACTATTAAAATTAAGGAAAATAATAATGCAAAAAATTTAAATTTTAAAAAATTAATATTTAAATTTTGACTAATTATATTAAATCTAAACATTTTTAAATATTCCTTGTTTGACGTTTGGCGTATGTAATTATTTGGTATTTTGTTATTATTATTGCTGTAAACATTGATGTAATTAATCCAATCATTAAGGTAACTGAGAAGCCTTTAATGGGACCACTTCCAAAAATAAAAAGTGCCAATGCAGCTATAAAAGTAGTAAGGTTTGCATCAACAATTGTTGAAACTGCTCTTTTGAAACCTTGATCAATAGCTTCTAATATATTTTTTCTTAATAAATTCTCTTCTCTTATTCTTTCAAAGATTAATACATTAGCATCAACTGCCATCCCAATAGTAAGAACAATTCCAGCTATACCAGGTAGAGTTAATGTTGCTTGAATAATTGTTAAAACTGATATTAAAAAAATCATATTCATAATTAATGAAACATTCGCAAACAAACCATATATTCCATAATAAATAAGCATAAAGATCATCACAACGACAATGGCAATTATACTTGCAAATTTACCTGCTTCTATAGAATCTTTACCTAACCCTGGACCAACAGACCTTTCTTCAAGTATTGTTAATGGGACAGGTAAAGCTCCAGCTCTTAATACTAGAGCTAAATCTCTAGATTCTTGAACAGAAAAGTTTCCAGTAATTTGACCATTTGAAAAAATTTGACCTTGAATAACTGGAGCACTAATAACTTTATTATCTAAAACAATTGCAAATGGCTTTCCAATATTTTTACCAGTAATCCTTCCAAATTTTTTTCCGCCTAATGTACTTAATGCAAACATAACTGCTGGATTTCCATCTTGATCAAAGCCAGGGTTAGCGTCAATTAATTCTTCACCACTAATCATAACTCTTTTTTGGATAAGATAGTAAACATCTCTATCATTTTCTGAATTCATTAAAATATAACCTGGAGGAACTGGACTGGAATTTGTTAGTTCATTAGTCTCAATTCTAGGATGAGTGAATCTAAAAGATAGTTTTGCTGTCTTTCCAAGTAAACGTTTAATTCTATCAGGGTCATCAACCCCTGGAAGCTGAACAAGAATTCTGTCGAGACCTTGTGATTGTATTAAAGGTTCTTTTGTACCACTTTCATCGATTCTTCTTCTAACAATTTCAAGAGCTTTTTTTAAAGTTGATGCATACAAAGAACTGCGACCATTTTCTGAAAAATCTAATATGAATCTATCTTCAATATTTGAAATATCAAAATTAATTTGATATTTTTCTAAGAGATTTTTGGTTCTATTAATTAATTCTTTTTTTCTAATTCTAAAAGTTATTTTTCCATTATTGCTATTAAGACCTTTGTATCTAATTTTTTCTTTTCTAAGATCATTTCTTATTGCATTAGCAGTATTATCTATAAACTCTATTTCTGATGTTTTCATTTCAGCTTGAAGAAGAATGTATGATCCTCCTTTTAAGTCTAATCCAAGATTAACTTTTTTACCTGGGAGATAAGTAGAAATTTCATTAAAATTAAATTTTTTTACTGCATTTGGTAAAGCATAAAGAACTGCAATTACAGAAACAAAAAGTATTAATAATGAATTAAGTTTAGAAAAATACATTTATTTTTTTGAGGCTTTTACGTCTGACACCATACTTCTTATCATATTGACATTGACACCTTTTGATATCTCTACAGTAATTTCTTCAGAATTTTCAGTCGCTTTTACAATTTTTCCAACAATGCCGCCAGCGGTGACAATTGAGTCACCTCTTTTTAAATTCTGAACCATGTTTTTATGTTCTTTAACTTTTTTTTGTTGTGGCCTAATTAAAAGAAAATAAAAAATAACAAAAATTAAAATAAAAGGGATCAATCCCCCAAGAGAAAAACCGCTTGCCGAACCGGCAGATTGTGCGAAAGCTGTGCTAATCATAATAACCTCATAAATAATTACTATTGTTTTAATACATTTTTAAAAAAAAACAATATTGGTAATGGTTTTTATTAAAAATAATATTATATTACCAATAAAAGGTATGATATGGACAGTAACCAAGAAATTTTAAATAGAATTGCAGAAGCTCTTGAAAGAATATCCCCTAACATTGATGAAAAAATTGATTTATCTAAATCCGATGGGTTTGTATATGATGATAGTTTAAAAAACCTTAAACCAGTTAAGAAAATTAGCAGAGTTCCAATTCAACTTTTAAAAGGATTAGAAAATCAAAAAGATATTTTATTAAAAAATACACAAAATTTTGCAAAAAACTTACCAGCAAATAACGCACTATTATGGGGTGCTAAAGGTACAGGGAAATCTTCTCTTGTTAAATCAGTACACGCAGAAATAAATACCCAAAATAATAAAAAAATTAAACTGATTGAGATACATCGTGAAGACATTAATAACTTACCATACTTATTATCAAAACTAGCTGATTACAACGAAAACAAGTTCATACTTTTATGTGATGATTTATCATTTGATGCTGGAGAAAATACATACAAAAGTTTAAAATCTGTTCTAGATGGTGGCATTGAAGGAAAACCAGATAATATAATATTTTACGCAACATCTAACAGACGTCATCTTATGCCAAGAGATATGATTGAAAACGAAAGATCTACCTCTATAAATCCTTCTGAAGCAGTTGAAGAGAAAGTCTCATTGTCTGATAGATTTGGCCTATGGATTGGTTTTCATAATATATCTCAAGATATATATTTAGATATCATATATGGTTACGTCAAAGAATTTGAATTAAACATTGACAATACAACTCTGAGATTTAAAGCACTTGAATGGTCGATAACTAGAGGTGCAAGATCAGGAAGAGTAGCATGGCAATTTATTCTTCAGTTAGCTGGAGACTTAAATAAAAAAATTAATCTTAATTAATATACAAATTTGGATTAACTGGGTTTCTTGATTTTCTAATCTGAAAATGCACAGAATTATTTTTATAAATTTTTCCTATTACTTGTCCTTTTTTAACTAAGTCACCTTCCGTTACATTAAATTCATTAATTCTAGCATAAGCTGTTACAAATTGACTGTCGTGTTTAATTAAAATCATTTTACCAAATGATTTTAAATTAGATCCAACAAAAGCAACCTTACCACTCATAGAGGCTTTAATTGATTGATCAGTGGAAACCAAAATATCAACTCCATCGTTATGTTGATTTCCATTATCAAATGGACCAAAGTCTTTAACCATTTTACCATTTACAGGAAAGAGAAATTTTTGATTAATTTTAGAAATTGGAAGGGTATTTGCTTGCTTAGAAAGCTTAGTTTTATTTATTAAGCCTATAACAGAATAATCTTTATTTAAAGGTATTTTTAACTCAACATCTGGAATTAATTTATATGGCTTTCGTAAACCATTTAATTCTACAATATCAGATTGAGAAACAGCATAAATCAGAGAAATATTATATATATTTTGATTTTTCTTTACTTTGTGCATTAACGGATAGGGCAAATAAATTTCTTGACCTTTTGAAAGTTCATATGGAGGTTTTAGATTATTAGCCCTTATGATTTCTTGGGGCAAAATGTTATATGTGTTTGCTATATCATAAATAGTTTGATTGTCATCCACACTGACATAACCATCTTTAGGAAAATCAAGTTTTGCGATGAAGAAATTATTTACTACAACATTAGAAATATTTTTTTTTGGCAAAGGGAAAATTGGGTCTGGATTACATCCAGTAATTATAATTAGAAGAAAAATATTTAATAAAAATTTCATATATTATAATGTTTTAAATGAATCAAAATTAACTTCACAAATATCTTCAATCTTAGACAATGATTTATTTTTATCAACTTTAAATAATTGTAAAATTTGAACACCAGATGATGACAGTTTTGGAGAAATAAATTTACCATTGCAATTAATTTGTTTAATTAAATTATCATTTATTTGATTAACAACAAAAGAGACAAATATTTTGTCAAATGGAGATTCTTCTTTCCAACCATTAAATCCATCTTCACATTTAGATTTAATATTGGTTAATTTTAATTTTTTAAAATTATTATTAGCTAAAACATATAATGTTTTAAATTTTTCTATAGTGTAAACTTTTCTACATAAACGTGAAAAAATTGCTGTTAAATAACCACTTCCCGTTCCAATTTCTAATATTTTTTCATTAGACTTTAATTGGAATTTCTGCGCAATAACAGCTGCTAAATAAACATCATTAAATTGTTTATCAAATTTATTTTTAAATATTTGTTTTTTTGATACATTTTTATTTATGTTTCTGGTTTTAAAAAATTCAAATGGTATTTCTTCAATTGCAGAAATTATATTTGTATCAAAAATACCAAATGATCTTAAATAAATGCTTAATTCAAGATTATTTTTATAATTCATAATAATTTGTAAAATTTTTGTTAGTTAAATTTATTAGCAAAGAACTTAAAGTTATGTAGCCATTTTTTAGAGCATTTAAATCATCGACGTTTTGGTTGTTAAGTATGTTCATTTTTCCAATTTTAAAAGTTGATTGTTTGTTATCAATAATAATTTCATCTGAGCATTTTTGATTAGAACAATTTACTATTTTTAAACCTTTAATATTATTTTGCTTACAATTTGGAAAATTTAAATTTAATAACAAATTATTTTTTGAAAAATATTTCAATACTTTTGGTAAAATAATTGGCAAATTATTGTTTGAAATTATATAGTCATTACCTTTATTTGAAGTCATTTGACTTATAGCTAAACTAGGAATTCCTCTCAAAGCCCCCTCAAAAGCAGCTCCAACAGTTCCTGAATATGTAATTTCGTCACCAATATTTGTTCCAGCATTAATGCCAGAAAAAATATAATCAGGTTTATCATTTTTAAAAATATGATTAAGTGCAAACATAACACAATCAGTTGGTGTTCCATTAACAACCCAAGATGTTGGAGTTATTTTTTTAAATTTAATTTCTTCTTTTAAAGATATAGATCTACTTGAGCCAGACATATTTTTTTTAGGCGCAACTACATATATTTCATTTGTAAAGTTTTTAAGAATATCTGATAATAAATTAATACCAAATGAATTATATCCATCGTCATTCGTAACTAAAACCTTATTAATTTGCATTATTTAAAATTAATTTTTTGTTTATTTTGCATATAAGGCCTTAAAACTTCTGGAATAATAATATCACCATGTTGATCTTGATAATTTTCTATTATTGCTATCATTGTTCTGCCAACTGCAAGACAAGATCCGTTCAAGGTATGCAAAAAGTTTAATAATTTATTTTCTTTATCTCGAAACCTTGCATTCATTCTTCTTGATTGAAAATCCCCACAGTTTGAGCAAGATGATATTTCTCTATACTGACCCAATCCACTATTTTGTCCAGGCAACCAAACTTCAATATCATATGTTTTTTTTGAAGAAAAGCCAGTATCACCACTACATAATAACATTACTCTATAAGGTAAATTTAATTCTATTAAAATATGCTCTGCATGATTTGTCATTTCCTCAAGTTTAGAATCAGAATCTTTTGGATGAACAATTGAAACCATCTCAATTTTTGAAAATTGATGCTGTCTTATCATGCCTCTTGTATCTTTTCCTGCTGCACCAGCTTCAGATCTAAAACATGGTGAATAAGCTACAAAATTTAATGGTAAATCAAAATCATTTAAAATTTCATCTCTTACAATATTTGTTAAAGGCACTTCAGATGTTGGGATTAGCCACTTATCTTGGTCTGTTTCAAATAGATCATCTTTAAATTTTGGTAATTGACCTGTACCAAATAATGATTTTGAATTAACTATATATGGTGGAGAGATTTCTTCTCTTTTAAATTTAATAGTATTTATATCAAGCATAAAATTAATTAGAGCTCTCTCTAGTAAAGCTAAATCATTTTTTATTACAACAAATCTACTTCCAGAAATTTTAGCTCCTAATTCAAAATTTAATTTATCATTGGTTGTTAAATCAACATGATCTTTTGGGACAAAAGAAAATTTAGGTTTTTTACCCCAGGATCTTATAACCTTATTATCATTTTCATTAACCCCAGTTGGCACATCATCATCTAAAATATTTGGCAAATTAATAAGAATATCTCTTAATTTATTTTCACTTTCTTTTATTTTTTCATCTGCTAAAGAAATTTGATCTTTTAATTTTTTTACACTCTCTTGAACTTTGGTGGCATCTTTTCCATCCTTTATAAGAATTCCAATTTGTTTTGAAAGTAAATTCCTTTCTTCTTGAAAGATTTGAAGATTTGAAATTAATTCTCTATTTTTTTTATCAATTTTTAATATATTTTCTGAACTAATATCTGCATTTCTAATATTCATTTTTTTGTCAAATATTTTTGGATTATCTCTAATAAATTTTATATCATGCATAATCGTCTCTTATTTTTATTTTTTATAATTGATTTTAGATAGTAAGATTGAAAATTCGTACAAAACAATCATTGGCAAAGCCAACAAAACCTGTGAAATTACATCAGGTGGCGTTAGTATAGCTGCAACAACAAAAGATATTAATATTGCATATTTTCTTTTGTTTGCTAAATCTTCAGGGGTCATAATACCACTTTTAGTTAAAAGTAGTAGTAGAACTGGTAATTCAAAACATATTCCAAATGCAAATATTAACTTCATTACTAAGGACAAATATTCTGAAATCCTTGGTTCTAATTCTATTGGTAAAGATCCATCTATACCTGTGATTTGGAATGAAATAAAAAAATCCCAAGCTAATGGTATCACAATATAATAAACCATACATCCGCCTAATAAAAACAAAATCGGTGTAGCAATAAGAAATGGCAAAAACATCATTTTTTCATTTTTGTATAAACCAGGTGCAATAAATTTCCATAATTGAATTAATAATATTGGAAATGCAATTGTCATAGAAATAAAGAAAGCAACTTTAACTTGAGTGAAAAAACCTTCATGCAAAGCTGTAAATATCATTCTTCCACCTGTTTGAGCTATCTTATCAGCCAAAGGCTGTTGTAAAAAAACATAAACTAAATCTGCAAAATTTTGGTTATTATCAGTGAATTTTATAAAACAAAGAAAAAATAATAACAAAAATACTATTGTTACAGTTAATAGTCTTTTCCTTAGTTCTATCAAATGACTTAATAAAGACATTTTTTCTAAATCATTTTCATCTTTTGTCATATGATATAGTTATTTGTTTTTAACTTTTTTTTTTGGTTTAAGTGTTTTTTTTAAATTTTTAAATTCGTTTTCTGTTTCAATAACAGTTTTTTTTGCTTCTAAAATTGTATTATCTTTTTTAATTTCTAAAACATCTTTTCTTAATTCAGAAAGTTCCAATTCATCATTCATTTCACTTACAGAACTTTTGAAGTCATAAGCATAATTTTTAATTTTATCAATAAATTTGAATATAGATTTCAAAACTTTTGGCAAATCTTTTGGTCCCACAATTATAAGTAAAATAAATGCTACCAGAGTGAATTCTTGCCATCCAATATCAAGCATACTTTATTATTCTTTTAAATTTAAGTTTTTTTCTTAGACTTTTTGGCTTTTGTAGATTTAGTTCTATTTGCTCGTTTAAAAGGTTTTTCTTCAATTTTTTCGTTTTTAGATTTGATTTGATCTTTAAAGTTTTTTAAACCTTTTCCAAAATCACCCATCAATGCTGATAATTTACCTTTTCCACCAAATAATACTAAAACAACTATTAATACTATGACCCAATGCCAAATACTAGTAAATCCCATATAATCTCCATAAATCAACTACTATTTAAGTTTCAAATATATAACTATAATTAACATCTGTATACAAGTTTACAATTTGATTCTTTTCAAAATAATTAATCCCTGGTATTTTAATGTGCAAATGATCGTTATCTTTCATTCCCTTTAAAGTTAAATGAACAATTGTACTTCCACCTAAGAACTTTGCTTCTATTATTCTTCCATTATTCGGAGATTTGACTAAATTATTATTTCTTTTGTTAGAAATTATACTGTCATCTTCTGTTGATTTAATTATTTTAATTCCTTCACTTCTTACAACTAAGGAATAATTTTCTTTTAAATTATTCTTATTTAAATAAAAATTTCCTAAAGGCGTATGTAATTCGTTATTAACTTTTCTACCAGTAATAACATTAATTTCACCAAAAAACTCAGCTACGAATCTATTTTTTGGTCTAGTATACAACTCAACGGGTTTGCCATATTGTTGAATTTGTCCATCTTGTAAAATAGCTATGTAATCAGATAAAAACATTGCTTCATCTGCATCATGCGTAACAATTATGCTTGTTATGTTATTATCTTTTAAAATATGTAAAACTTGATCTCTTAATTTCTCTCTTAATCTAGTGTCAAGATTTGCAAATGGTTCATCTAATAAAATAATTTTAGGATTAGAGGCTAGCCCTCTAATCAAAGCAACTAATTGTTTTTGACCACTGGATAATTGATGAGGATATGAAAATTTTATTTTATCTATATTATAATCATTCATCAAACTATCAATTTTATTTTTATTATTATCTAATTTAGATAAACCATAATAAATATTTTCAATCACAGTTAGATGTGGAAATAATGCACTGTCTTGAAATACAAATGAAACATTATTCATTTGATTATTAATTTTTGAACCAGAAATATCATTATTATTATCAATTTGAATATTTCCAGATTGTAAATTTTCCAAACCACTAATCAATCTTAGAAGAGTTGTTTTACCTGATCCTGATGGCCCAAGAATAGAAGTAACTGAGTTAGAGTTAATGTTTAAAGAAAAGTCTTTAAGTATTTGTTTTTTCTTAAAAAGATGATTGACATTATTGATTTTAATCATTGTTATTTAAGTTAGTTAATTCAGAAGGATCTTTAAAAACTTTATTATCAAAATTTAACAACCCTGCTTCTTTTAATTCATCTAAACCCGGCAATTGATTAACATTAGATAATCCAAAATGATCTAGAAATTTATTTGTCGTCACCCAAGTTGATGGTCTTCCAGGTAGTTCTAAACGCTTACCGGGTTTTACCCATCCAATTTCAAAAAGAATATCTAATGTTCCCTTACTTAAACTCACCCCTCTAATCTCTTCGATTTGAGAACGAGTTATAGGTTGGTGGTATGCAATTATACCCAAGGTTTCTGTTGCTGCCCTAGAGAGTTGTTTTGAAGCTTCCTGCTCAATATTTAAAAGGCTAGAAACTTCTTCAGAAGTTCTAAAACAATATGTATTATTTATATTTATTAGATTAAATCCAAAATTTTGAAATTTTAAATCCAATTCTTCAAGTAACTTAATTAAATTATCTTCATTATCTTCAAACTGTTTAAGTAAATTGAATTTCACAGGTTCAGGAGATGCAAAAATGAATGCCTCTAACAACTTTAATTTAAGATTATGATCTAATTTAGTATTATCATTCATTTCAGAACACAATTAATCATTTTTTATCATTTGTAAATCATTTATCTTAGGATTTTGTTTCAGAGAAACATGGCCTTCTTTTGCCAACTCTAAAGATGCAACAAAATGTGAGGCGTATGCAGATTTTATTTCCAAAGTATCTTTTATTTCTTTTGGTAAAAAGGTAAATAAATAATTCCAGTCTTTAAAAAAACAAAGAGAATTTTTTAAATTTGTTAAAGCTTTTTCTACCGTAAATAATTTACTATATGCAATGGTCATTTTAGAGTTATCTTCATGGCTTATAGCCTTGGCATAACTTTTTGTTAAATCATAAAGAGACACTTCATATTTATACTTGATTTTTTTACTAAAAATTTCATGCTCACCTCTTTTAAAGAAATCAATTCCTAATTGTTTTCTCAAAAGTAAATTTTTTGATAATTTTTGAAATTCAGCTAATTTTAAAATTTGAAATTTAAGTTTTTCAGATAAATCATCTATTTCATCATTTTCATTTTCATTTTCATCCTTAGGTAGGAGTTCTCTTGATTTTATAAAAGCTAAAATTGAACCAACTACTAAATATTCTGCAGCGATCTCTATATCATTTTTAATTATTTTTTTTAAAAATTCTAAATACTGTTCTGCAAGAGGCAAAATTTTGATTCTTAAAATATCAACTTTTTGGTCTTTTACTAGTGATAATAAAAGATCTATAGGACCTTCAAATCCTTCAAGCTTTAATTCTAAAATATTATGTTTAAGGAAATTTTGAGTCATTTATTTTCTTATTTTTATAAGACAATTTATTTTTTTGTTTTTAAAAACATTACATAAATTTATAGCATTTATTTTTGTAATTGCTTTAGTTTCAATGGTATAAAGTGAATTATTTTTATTTTTTGTTTTAAATAATTTTATTTCAACTTCTTTAAATTGGGGCGCTTTATGTTTGTTAACAATTAACAATTGTTTATCTGCATTCTTTTTATTTTTAAATACACCTAATTGAACTATAAACTTTTTAATTACCTTTTCTGAATTATTTTTTTTATCTAATAAATTTTTATCTATATTATCTTTATTTTTTTTATCAACAATATTTTTTGAATCTATGTTTTCTGAGATATTATCATTACCATGATTTAGAATTTTAAAATTATAGTCGTTATTTTTTACTTCATTTGGGATAATAAAATTTTCATTATTACTTGATTTAATTTCTGGGATTTCAACAAATTCTTCTCTTATGAAAATTATATTTACAAAGGTTACTATAAACAAGCAAGTCATTGCCAAAAAATTAATACTTACAAAAAGATAAAAGTAAATTCTATACAATTTACATCTCTTCCATAGGATTGATAGATAAAATATTTAAACCGCTTTTTATTGTTAACATTATAGAATTAATTAAAGCTAATTTTGATTTTGTAATAAATGTATCATCTATATGAATGAATTTTAAATTTTCATCAACTTTACCTTTGTTCCATAATGAATGAAATTCAGATGCCAATTCTATTAAGTAATAACAAATACGATGTGGCTCCATATGTTTAGCTGACAATTCTACAACTCTTGGCCATTGCGAAATTAGTTTGATTACAGATAATTCATTATTATCTTTTAACATTTTAATTTCTTCAAAAGAAAATTTTTGATCAAATATATTAGAGTTTTTAACTATTGATTTACATCTTGCATAAGCATAGTGAACATAAAAGACTGGGTTATCTTTATTTTGAGCCAATGCTTTTTTAAAGTCAAATTCTAAAACCTGTTCATTTTTTCTAGTTAACATGATAAATCTAATTACATCTTTTCCTAAATCATTAACTAGGTCAGATAACATTATAAAATTACCACTTCTTTTGCTCATCTTTATTTTTTTATCATCATTCATAAGATGAACAATTGCGCAAACTTTATTTACAAGTTTTATTTTATTTGAAGATAATGCTTTTACTGCACTTTCAATTCTTTTTAAATAACCTAAATGATCTGCACCTAGAACATTAATTAAATTTCCTTTAGTTTTTTCTATTTTATATAAATGATAAGCCATATCATTTGCAAAATATGTCCAAGAACCATCTGATTTTTTTAATGCACGATCACTATCGTCTCCAAATAAAGAAGACTTAAATAAAAGTTGTGGTCTTGGTTCCCATTCATCAAGATCAGCTTTACCTTTTGGCTTTTCTAATATTCCCTCATAAATTAATTTATTATCTTTTAAAATATTTAAAACTTTATCTAAAAATCCTTTTTCAATTATTGACTTTTCACTACTAAAGATGTCCATTTCAACTCCAAGATTTAATAAATCTTTTTTTATTAAATTTAAAATCTCATTAATTACGAGTTGATTAACCTTTAAAAAAAAATTTTCGTAATCTAATTTTTCTAAAGTATCATCATATTGATTTTTTATTTTCTTAGCGATCCTAATTAAGTAAGCACCAGGATAAAAGTTTTCAGGAATATTTGCATTTATCCCAGATAATTGTTCTAAATACCTCAACTGAACGGATTTAATTAAAACATCAATTTGATTGCCGGCGTCATTTATATAGTATTCACGAGTAACATTAAAACCTACTAATTTAAGTATTCTTGCCAAACAATCCCCTACCACAGCACCTCTCGCATGACCTGCATGTAAAGGTCCTGTAGGATTAGCAGACACAAACTCTAAGTTTAAGTTATTATTTTTACCAAATTGTTCATACTTCCATTCGCCAGTTTCCAGTAAATTAAATAATAATTTTTGCCATACATCTTCTTGTAAAGTAAAATTTATAAAACCAGGATTTGCAATGCAAACATCACAGAAATCATGGTGATTTTCAAATTTTAATTTTAATTTTTTAGCAACATCAAGTGGTTTGGTTTTAAACGTAGAAGATAAAACTAAAGCTGCATTAGTTGACAAATCACCAAATTTTTTGTCCTTTGGGACTTCAACTACAATTTTTTCTAACAAATTATCATTCTCTAAAACAATATTATTATCTTCTAACAAAATAAGAATTGTCTCATTTATATATTGTAAATAAGTGTTAAATATATTCATAATTTATTATGATCTTAAATCATTTGATTTCATTTCGAAATAACTGTCAGTCATACTTGCAATATAATCACAAACATCTGTAGCTATAATTGCATCTGTTACATTTTTTTTTGTTTTATAATCTGAAGTTTGCCACTTTAAAGGAAGCATTTTTGGATTATTAGTATACATATCAAACAAAAATCTAAATTTTTTGTCAATTAGTGAGTACTGTTTCAAAATTTCTTTATTACTATACATATTTTGAAATAAAAATTTTTTTATTGAGAGAAGTTCTTTATATGTATTAGATTTCATTTCAATTATTTGTTTACCATAATTAATAACATCATCAATAGTTTTAATTTCATTTTTAATAATATTAAACTTTGAATTCTCAACCAAATCATTAATAAAATAATTGGATAGATTATTTGTTAAATAATAAATTAAAAGTTTATCATCATTAATTTTATTATTTTTAAATTTTTGTAAAAAAATATCAATTATTGGTAAATTAATTAAATCTCTTACTTTAATAATTTTTGATCTTAAACCATCTTCTAAATCATGCGAAACATAAGCAATATCATCACAAATATTGGCAATTTGCCCTTCTAATGAGGAATATTTATTAATTTCAAAATTAAAATCTTTTTCTAGAGATTTAATTAACTTTGGAACATTACTCATTGATTTAAATGGACCATTATGTTTAATAATTCCATCCAAAGTTTCATAAGTTAAATTTAAACCATCAAAGTTTAAATATTTTTTTTCAATTTTGGTCACAATTTTTAATGTATGTAAATTATGGTTAAATCCTCCATAATTTTTCATTAAATCATTTAAAACATCCTCTCCTGCATGACCAAATGGTGGATGACCAAGGTCATGGGCTAAAGAAATTGCCTCTGCTAGATCATCATTCAAATTTAAATAACGTGAAACAGACCTTGCTAATTGCGCGACCTCTAAAGTATGTGTTAATCTAGTTCTGACATGATCATTTTTGGTGTTAAAGAAGACTTGAGTTTTGTGTTTAAGTCTTTTAAATGCATCGCTATATAAAATTCTGTCTCTATCTCTTTGATATTCTGTTCTATTAAATTGAAGCTTACTGTCTTTATATTTTCTTCCTTTGCTATAATTCCCATGAGAAGCGATATTAGAAAGTTGCCGGTCTTCATATTTCTTGTTCATAAAATAAATCTGGTGTAAAGTTGTTTATAAATATATATGCATTAAGTATAATATCATATGAATAATTTTAAACTCACAAAAAATGCAGCTACTAGAATTAAAGAGCTCCAAAAAAACGAAGAAATTGGCTCTTTATTTCGTATTTCAGTTCTTGGTGGTGGATGTTCAGGATTTCAATATGATTTTTCTTTTGCAAAAGAAATAAATAATGACGACATTACGTTTTGTGATTTTGATGTAAATTATTTAATTGATAAAACATCAATTGAATTCATTAAAGAAGGTAGTTTAGATTTTGTTCAAGAATTAGGTGGTTCTTTTTTCAAAATTGAAAATCCTAATTCAACTGCAAGTTGTGGATGTGGCACTAGTTTTTCTATTTGATTTAAAATGTATATATCCAGTTTTAATGTCAATTCTATCAATGCAAGAATAAATAACTTAATTGATTATCTTAATAATCACCAAATAGATGTAATTCTATTACAGGAATTAAAATCAGTTGAAGAAAATTTTCCGTACAAAACTTTTGAAGATCTTGGATATAATATCTATGCAAATTGTCAAAAATCTTATAATGGTGTTGCTGTCTTAAGTAAATTTGAAATGACTAGTCCAAAATTTAGTTTTTTTGAAGATACTCAAGCTAGATTTTTAGAAGTAGATATCTTAGATTATAAAATAATTTGTGTTTATGTACCTAATGGAAATCCAGTAAATACTGAAAAATACACTTATAAGTTAAATTGGTTAGAAAATTTTTATTCCTATTGCAAAACACTAATTAAAACCAATAAAAAAATCGTTATTGGAGGGGATTTCAATATAATTCAATCAAACCGTGATTGTCATAATGAGGATGATTGGACTGATGATGCTTTGTTTACAATAGAAGTTAAAAAAAAATTAAGACAGATTTTACACCTAGGTTTTCATGATTCCTTTAGAGCAAAAAACAATTTAAAAAAAGCATTTAGTTATTGGGATTATCAAAGTGGTGCTTGGCAGAAAGATAACGGTATTAGAATTGATCTAATATTATTAACATCAAATGTTATAGACGAATTAAAAAATTCAGGTATACACAAAGATGTTAGAGGACAAACTAAACCTAGTGACCATACACCAATATGGGTCGAATTATGATATTTAAGCTACAAATATTTATTTTTTGGTTTAAATGCATTAGGACCACTTTTCCTTGGATTATGAACCCAAACTTTACCATTAGGGTGCATTCCAGCGCCATAAACAGCTGATACTGCTAAATTTCTCATTCTAGCTAATAAACGAGTATCTACTTCTCCAACTAAAGGATGAATTCCACCATTTTTCTCAACTTCATCTTTCCATTTTTTTTCTCTAGATAAAAATATTTCTTTATCTTGAAGTTCAACACAATTAAGTTCATTTGTATTCAAATTTGCTTCAATTGTGTCACCCTCTTCAACTAAAGCAATTGGTCCACCTAAAGCAGCTTCAGGACCAACATGACCAATAACTAAACCAACAGAACCACCAGAAAATCTAGCATCTGTCATTAAAGCTAATGTTATATCTCTTTCTCTACATAAGGTAGTTATTCTAGAGGTTGGATCCAACATTTCGGGCATGCCAGGCGCACCTACAGGTCCTTCATATCTTACAATAATCATATCTAAGTCATTAAAAAAATCGGGATTATTATCTAATTTTTCTAACAGTTTTTTCTCACCATTAAATATTCTTGCTGTCCCTTTGAAGATGTTATTTTCAAGCCCTCTTTCAACACCAGCTAATTTAAGTATAGCTGTATTTTCGGGTGACAAATTTCCACCAAGAAGTCTTAATCCACCAGTTTTTTTGAATGGTCTCTTAACATGATATATTACTTCATTGTCAGGGCTATCTGGATTTAAACTTAGTACTTGTTCATTTAGCGTTTCACCTGTACAAGTTAAAGTATCGCCATTTAACAAGCCAGAATCCAATAAGTTTTTAATTATTACCTGTATCCCACCTTTTTCATCAATATCAACCATAGAGTATTTACCAAAGGGCCTTGCATCTATAACTACTGGAACAATATTTTGAGATAAATCATTAAACTCTTTCATATTCATGATGTCTCTTTCAAAGTCAGAATATCCTGCTGATCTTGCAATTTCAGGGGCATGAAGTAAAACATTTGTTGAACCACCTACTGCCATTGAAACAATCATTGCATTTCTTATAGATTCTCTAGTTACTAAATCACGTGGCTTAATATCCTTTTTGATCATATTAACAAGAAGATCTACTAATTCATTTGGAAAGGTTTTTAACCTTCTAGAGTCATCAGAAGCTGGTGAAACCATATGGAGAGGTTGCATGCCAACTACAGCTATGAATGTCTGCATAGTATTGTAGGTGAACATACCTCCACAACTACCATATCCAGGACAAGATTCTATAGCAATCCTACATTTTAAGTCTTCATCGTCACTTCCTGCTAATTGAAAACTTGATATGATATCTAAAGGTTCTTTTGTTATGGAATCAGTTCCTGGTCTGATAGTTCCATCTGACATTATAATTGCAGGCCTGTTATGCTCTAACAAAGCCGACAAAGTACCGACAGGAGGTTTGTCACATGCAACTACAGCAATCGTTCCTTCTAAACCACTAGCACTTAAATGTTCGCAAATAGCATCATTAGTAACTTCTCGACCAATAAGAGAATATCGCATTTCACGTGTTCCATTTCTCATTCCGTCTGATGTTGCGATTGTAAACTCTGGAGCAACAAGCCGCATTTTGAAGTCACTATTTTTTTCATCAATTCTATTTTTAAGAGCATCGTGAATTGTATCAACTTTTAGTTTTACTCCTAAATAACATTGTGAGTCTCCACCATTTCCGATTACACCAACAGATGGGTTATGAATATAATCAAGGTTAGTTCCTAATTCTCTTGCAATTCCAAATGTTTGAGCGTTTCTTCCAGGATTTTTATCTATTAAAACTGATTTATTTTTTTTCATGATGCACTCCAATTTAATTTGATATTATCTCATTTATTTCTTTAATTTTAGTTAAAAATTGTTTTTTTAAATTTTCATTTTTTATGATAACCTTTTTAGGTGCTTTATCTAAAAATGACGCATTAGATAACAGCTTCTCAATTTTAGTTAAATCTTCTTCAGCTTTACTTCTCTGTTCAATAAGAAGTTTTATTTGATTTTCATCTAAATTATTAGATTGTTTTTCGATCCCTAAAATAAATTTTTCTGTTTGAATAAAATCTAAATTATCTTCGAGAAACTTATTGTCATTTACATAAATAATTTCATTTAATTTTCCGATATATTGAAGTAAAAATTCATTTTTTTTGACTAATTTAATATTTTTCGAATTATTTGATTTGATATGAATCTTTAAAGTGTTTTTAAATGAAACTTTATTTTTGACTCTGTAAGCTCTTAATGCAGTTATTATATCAATCAACTGTTCAATTGATAAATCTATAACATCTAATTTAAACTTTTTTGGCCAACTTGAATTTATAAGCATTTCACTATCATCAAAAAACTTTAAATTTAATTCTTCTGTTAAATATGGTTTTATGGGATGCAATAACTTCAAAATTGATTTCATTATAAATGAAGATACATATTTAACTTCATTTATATCTTCTAAAACTTTTGACTTAAAAACTGGTTTTAAGAATTCTAAATACCAATCACAATAATCTCCCCAAACAAATTTATAAATGCTATCAGAATACTCATTAAATTTGTAATTAATCATGGCTTTCTCTACATTATCATATACATCAATAAGTTTGTTTAATATCCAAATATTAATTGGTAATTTAATATCACTAAGATCTATATCATGAAAATTATAGCAATCATTTAGTTTCAAAAATTTACATGCATTAATTACTTTGGTTGAAAAATTTCTGTAGCCAATAATTCTTTCTTCGGATAATTTGATATCTCTACCTTGTGCAGCCATTGCACAAAGTGTAAACCTTAAAGAATCAGCGCTATATTTTTCTAATAAATCTAGAGGATCCATTACATTACCCTTTGACTTGGACATTTTTTGCCCTTTTTCATCTCTAACCAAAGCATGGATGTAAACTTCTTTAAATGGAGATACACCTTTCATAAAATGAATACCCATCATCATCATTCTAGCTACCCAGAAAAATATTATATCAAATCCTGTTACCAAGACATCTGATGGGTAATATTTTTCCAATAAATCACTTTTTTCAGGCCAATTAAGTGTAGAAAACGGCCATAAAGCAGAAGAAAACCATGTATCTAAAACATCTTCATCTTGTTTTAGAAAAACTTTTTTTCCATAAAATAAATCAGCAGATTTTTGTGCGTCTTTAGAGTTTTCAGCAACAAATACTTTATTGTCTGGCCCATACCAAGCTGGTATCCTATGGCCCCACCAAAGTTGCCTAGATATACACCAGGGCTGAATGTTTTCCATCCAATCAAAAAAAGTATTTTCCCAACTCTTCGGCACAAATTTAGTTTCACCAGATTTAACAGAATTTAAAGCGGGTTTTGCCAATGCTTCTGCATTAACATACCATTGATCCATAAGCCAAGGTTCAATAATTGTTCCAGATCTATCACCATGCGGAACAACGTTATTAATTGTCTCTATCTTTTCAATTAAATTATTTTGTTTCAATAATTCAATAATTTTTTCTCTTGCAACAAATCTGTCTAATCCTACAAATTCAGGTGGTACATTTTCATTTAAACATCCATTTTGGTCAAATATATTTATATTTTTTAAACCATGCCTCTTCCCAACCTCAAAGTCATTAAAATCATGTGCAGGAGTAATTTTTACTGCACCAGTACCTTTTTCAATTTCAGTATAATCATCTGAAATTATAGGTATTTTTCTATTTGAAATTGGCAAAATTAAATTTTTTCCAATAAATTGATTATATTTTTCGTCTTTGGGGTTAACAGCAACAGCTACATCCCCTAACATTGTCTCTGGCCTAGTAGTTGCAACAATAATAAAATTTTTTGTATTTTCTAATGGATATTTTATATACCAAAATTTACTTTTCATTTCTCTTTGTTCTACTTCCAAATCAGAAATAGCTGTTAACAATTTTGTATCCCAATTTACTAACCTTTTATCTTTATAAATTAAACCTTCATTAAATAGTTTTACAAAAACCTTTTTAACTGCAGATGACAAACCATCATCCATAGTAAATCTTTCTTTATCCCAATCTGGAGAAGCTCCAAGTGCCCTAAGTTGATTAGTAATTTGACCTCCAGAATGCTCTTTCCATTCCCATACTTTATTTAAAAACTCATCTCTACCAATGTCTCTTCTATCAATGCCTTTTTCATTTAATTGCCTTTCAACAACCATTTGGGTCGCAATACCAGCATGATCTGTTCCTGGTTGCCAAAGAACATCACGACCTTTCATACGAAAATACCTAATTAAAATATCTTGAAGAGTAAAAGTTAATGCATGCCCAATATGTAGTGAACCAGTAACATTTGGTGGAGGCATCATTATTGTATATGGTTCTTTTTTACTACTTACCTCAGATTTAAAACAACCTTTTTCAACCCAACGATCATACCACAATTTTTCATAATCTTTATGATTAAATATATCCATTAAATATTGCCTAAAAGTTATGTTTTCCAATATCTATCAAAAGTTTGTACTTATTAAGCAATTGATCAGATTTACTTTTTAATAATCGCACTTCTGAATTCATAACATCAACTTCTATATCTAAAACATCTAATAAAGTTCTTAATCCAAACTCTTCTTCTTTTTTAACACCATCCAAAGCTAATTTAGATGCATTATATTCTTTATTAGCGGCAATGACGCTAAAATCAGAATTTATATAATTGTTATATAAAGAAAGAGTTTTTAATTTACTTACTCTAGTTAGTTCTTTTTCTTCTTCTAAAACACTATTATAATCATTATCTAAGCTTAAGATTAATGATGTTTCAGATTTATTCCTAAATAGTGAAGATTTGAAAGTAAGCGTTGTTCCATAACTTGAATAATCGTTAACTGAGGAATTAGAATCAGATTCACTGCTTTTTATATATAAATCTAAATCTAAAGATGGGTAACTATTAGCTAATTGTTTATCTTTT
>SGYL01000001.1 GCA_004213885.1 Alphaproteobacteria bacterium | reverse complement strand
CAAAATATTTTCTTTCAATTTTCTAGAAGCTTTTAAAACAGCTTCACCACCAATTCCTACACCTCGTGAAGCCCATGTCCCACCGCCATAAGGCGTTGCGTCAGTATCTCCATGAGTAACTCTTACAGTATCAACCTTTACACCAAGTTGATCAGCAGCAATTTGTTGCATTACTGCTTCAGTGCCCTGGCCTTGTTCAGTTATAGAAGTTGATATATGGACTGCTCCAGATCCTTCTAATCTAATTGATGCTCCATCTTGAGATGAAATTGGTGCACCACCTACACCATAAAATGCAGGGCTAGGATTTGTTACCTCGACCATATTAATAATTGAAAAACCTTTATATTTTCCAATTGCCAAAGATTCTTTTTTATATTTCTCTAACTCAGGAATATTCATCATATCTTTAAGTTTTTCTATACAAGCTTGATGTGATAAATCCTCTAAGGGTACTCCTGACGGGGTTTTCGTAGGGTAAGAGTTATCAGGTATTAAATTTCTCTTTCTAAATTCATAACGATCTATGCCTAATAAGTTAGCAGCTTTATCAACCAATGCTTCAGTGATTGCCACTGCAATAGGATGACCTACTGCTCTATATTGACACATTGGCGTTTTATTCTGAAATACTACTGTACCTTTTGCCTTATAGTTTGGAACAACATAGGAAGCTGCAGAAAGATTTAAAACTTGATTTGTTTCGATAGCTGATGTTCTTGGATAAACACTAAAAGGTCCAATTCCAGATAAATCATCTATTTCAATTGCAAGTATTTTACCTTTGTCATCTACTCCTATTTTACCTGAAATCTTGTGGCATCTTGAATGAATGTCAGTTGAATAGCTTTCTAGTCTATCAGCTACAAATTTCACAGGTCTTTTTAAAAGTTTAGAAACTGCAACCGCAACCATTTCATCTGGGTAAACATGAACCTTTATACCAAATGAACCTCCTACGTCACAACTAATAATCCGAACTAATCCTTCAGATATATTTAAATGCTTTGCTATTATCGACTGCATCATATGAGGTGCTTGACCATTGTGATAAATAGTCATTCTTTCTTCCGAAGAGTCCCAGTCTGCTACAATTGCTCTTGTTTCTAATGTAACTCCTGTATGTCTTGCAAAATTAAGAGTAACCTCCTCTACAATATGAGACTTTTTAAATGCTTCGCTAACATCACCTTGATTAACAGTTCTGGTCCAAAAAAGATTATTTCCTAGATCATCATGGATAACTTTTGTTGATTTATCCATAGCAGTTTCCATATCTAATTGAGCATCAAGATCTTCATAATCTATCTCAACCAGTTCTGAAGCATCTTCTGCCACTGCTCTTTTATTAGCAACTACTACAACAACAGGTTCACCCTGCCATCTAACAACATCTTTTGCAAGAGGGTATTGAGTTGGGGAACGCATTTCACCTAAATGACCAAGAACGCCTTGCCAAGGAGAACAAACTTTTTCAATATCATTAATTGTAAAAATATTTAATACACCAGGAATTTTTTTTGCATTCTCTATGTTAATAGATTTTATTTTTGCATGTGCAAGTGGTGATCTAACATAACTTAAATGAACCATTCTAGGTAAGAGTATGTCATCTACATATTTACCTTTACCTTCTAAAAGTTTTTTAGCTCTTTCTCTTGGTACACTTCGTCCAATATAAGAATTAGGTCTATCTGCTGAACCTAATTTAGGGTTTTGATTTAAATCATCCATATTACATCCCTACGTTTATTTTATTAAGTGAATCTTCAACTGCATCAACAATTGCTTGATAACCTGTGCAACGACAGTAGTTGCCTGAAATCATTTCTCTAATCTCTTCACGGGAATATTTTCTTTTAGATTTAATGATTTCATAGGTGGTCATTAACATTCCTGAACTACAAAAACCACATTGCATAGCATTATTCTTTACAAAACAATCTTTAACAATTTCCATTTCCGAAGTCTCAAGACCTTCAACAGTTGTAATGTTTTTACCATTTGCTTGAACCGCCAGCATAAGACAAGATCTTACTGATTCACCATCAACAAGTACATTACAAGCACCACAAGCACCTTGTTCACAACCTAAATGCGTTCCTTTAAACCCTAAATCTCTTAAAAAATCGCCCAGATGCTGACGGGTTTCAACAGTTAAATCATCATAATTTTCATTATTAATAACCATTGATATTATAACTTTATTTGAATAAGACATTAATTTAATTCCTTCATCATTCTTCCGACTAAAATTGCTGATAAGTGAGCTTTCATATCTGATGAACTAGAGATATCGGACGCAAACTCTATGTCAGTTTTTAAAATATCTTTAATATCAGTATAATTATATTCATTATTCAGAAGATACTCACAAGTTTTTGGTGCTTCATTTGGTTTATCACCGGTTCCAAAAAAAACGAAATTAATCTCTTCATTAATTTTATTTTTCTGTACAATTGAGCCTACAAGGCCAGCCATAGCATAATCTCCATGACGTCTTGTAATTTCATCAAAAAATAATTGCTTGTTATTTTGATTAATTGGATACTTAACTGAAGTTAAGATTTCATCAGAATTTATTGAAGTTTCAAATAAACCTTTATAAAATTCTTTTGCTGACACTATTCTCTCACCACTAAATCCAGATAAAACAATTTGAGCATCAACCAAAACAGCAAAAGCTGGCAATTCAGCTGCGGGATCACCATAAGCAACACTTCCACCGTGAGTGCCTTTATTTCTAATAGCAGGATGTGCAACTTGTGATAAAATTTTACAAAGTATAGGTAAGACCTCATTGACGTCTTTATTATTCATAACTTTTGAGTGACTAGACATTGCACCTATGCATAAAAAACCATCTTCAATTTTTATTTCTCTTAATTCTTTAATTTCACTAATATCTATAAGAACACTTGGGTTAGATAAACGCATATTTAAAGTTGGTAATAAAGACTGACCACCAGCCAAAATTACTGCATCATCATCTGTTTTTTTTACATTTATTGCATCTGCTAAATCTTTTGCTTCATAATAAGAAAATGCTGGTGATTTCATTTAAAAACCTCTAATTTATAAAGTTAATTATAGACATTATTGTTTAAGGATATCAAATAAAATTTAAAGTAATGAGGAAGTTAAATGAACAACGTCAATTTAGTTAAAATGAAAGTAGAAGGATCTTCCAAAAGTCATTCTAGAGCCGATATTATTTCACGAGACGTAGAAAGTGTAATTGATGAACCCGAAGTAAGAGGTGGAACTAATTTAGGGTTAACACCTACTGAAACACTGTTAGCCTCATTAATTGGTTGTTCTAACGTTATAACCCATAGAATTGCAGAAAAAGAAGGTGTTAAAATTGAAAACCTTGATATTACAGCAGATGCAAAATTTGATAAAAGTGGAGCAAGCATAATTGAAGAAATTAAAGTTCCTTTTCCAGAAGTGGTTTTAAATATAAACATAAAATGTGATGCCAATGAAGATCAATTTAATAAGATCAAAGAACAACTGAAAATGTATTGTCCTATTTCAAAAGTAATAACAAATTCTGGGACAAAAATTACTGAAAATTGGAATAAAGTCTAATTTATGGATAGACGAGATAGATTAATTTATGAACCTGCGCCATTTAGAAAGAAACTTCTACTAAATGGAAAAGAAAAATTAATAATTTGGGTTGTAGTAAATATTGAAGTTTGGGATCCAAATTTACCACAACCAAGAAATGTTTTACCTCCTCCAATGGGCACCCCTATGTTACCAGACCTTCCAAATTGGTCTTGGCACGAATACGGAATGAGGACAGGATATTGGAGATTTATAGATAGCCTAAAAAATAGAAACATAAAGCCAACTCTTGCTCTTAATGGCGTAGTTGTAGATGTTTATCCAAAAGCTGTTGAGGAAGCTTTAAAGCTTGACTGGGAGCTTATGGGGCACGGCTTTATACAAAGACCAATGCATAAGGTAGATAATGAATATGTAGATATTAAAAGCACAGTTGATAAGCTGAGGAAGTTTTCAAATCAAGATGTCATAGGGTGGGAAAGTCCAGGATTGACAGAAACCAATGATACTATAGATATTCTTTCAGAAAACGGAATTAAATATGTTGCCAACTGGGTTATAGATGATCAACCTGTGAATCTTAAGGTAAAGAATAATAATAGGATGTTAGCTTTGCCTTATACAGTTGAAATAAATGATGTTTCTATTACGGCCGTTCACAATCATCCCTCAGACGCTGTTTTTACCAGGGGCAAAGATCAGTTTGACCAATTATATAAAGAAGCAAAAAAAACTACTAAAATTATGTGCATAAGTATACATCCATATTTAACAGGTGTTCCTCATAGAATTAATTATTTAAATCAATTGCTAGATTATATAATTAAATTTGATGATGCTGTATTTATGAATGGAAAAGAAATTCATGACTGGTATTGTAATGAAGTTTCTATTTAAGTAGAAATTTAACACGATAATACATCCTACCTAATACCTCGCGAATTACAAATGATGACCAGCTTAATGAACTAGCTGATGGAATAAAATCTAAAATTGTAATTTTATTATATTTGTATCTAAAGTCGACAGGATACGAAAAAACATTAAAAGAATGTTTTTTTAAAAGAAATTCCGCTCGCTTCATGTGGAATGCAGACGTAACTAAGATAATTTTAGATTTATTATCGATTAAATGAGATATTGCATTAGCTTCTTCGTAAGTATTTTGCACTTTTTTTGTTACTAAAATATCATTTTCTTCAACACCAAATTCTAGAGATTTATTTTTTAACAATTCACCTTCAGTTTTTTTCTTCTTCTCCCAAGGTAATACTCCACCAGTAAAAATAATTTTTTTTCCTTTATTAGCATTTAAAAGTTTTATTCCAGCGAAAAATCTGTCAGGATCAGACCACTCATACACATCATCTTTAACTTCATGCACCATTCCACTTAAGACCACAATGTAATCACTTTGAGGAACTTCAGATAGTTTCATAAGTTGATAAGGTGCTTCAATATATTTAACTAATTTATTTGAAATCAATGGGTTAGAGAATGTAAATAAAATTAAAAATGATAAAAATATTAAAAAACTTTTAAGCTTAATAAATTTATTTTTTTTTAAAAAAATTGAAATGATTAATAAAGTTAGTGCTAAAAATAAAGGAGAAGTTATTAAAGGAATTATTTTATGTAAGTATATCATAAGGCAAAATTTTCTTTAAGTTCACTTAAAAAAGGTGCACCTGAAGATCCTCCAAATTTTTTACATTTTAAAGAAGAAATATAATTTGCAAACTCAATACTATTTACCAAAGAAGATCTCTTAACTAATTTAAATAAAAAAGCACCATGCCAAATATCCCCTGCGGCTAAAGTATCAACTGCCTTGATTTTTTGTGCTGGAATGTTTTCAATAATTTTATCTTGAATATAATAGCAACCACGCTCACCATTTGTGACTAATGTTTGAAATTCAGTTTTCGGTGCAAAAGTTTTTAATGCACGTTCAATGTTATCAATACCTGTAAAAGATTTCAGTCCTTGATAAGAAAATACCACATGAGAAAAATAGTTTAAAAGTTCATTTGTAGTATTTTCTTCTGCATCTAGTACTTTTGGTTTTTTGATATTTTTAATCTGCTTTAAAATCTTAATAGAATTTTTAATGTCTCTACTATCAAATAGAAATCCATCAAACATTTCATAATCTATATCATTTTTTATTGCTACATCGTTAGATTCACGATTATTTAAAACTAGTCTTTCACCATTTTTATCAATAATAATAGATGAAATAGAAGTTTTGAAATTATCAATATAATGGGTGTAACTAAGATCTATGTTTTCTGATAGTAACTTTTGTTTTAAAATGTTACCTATTTCATCATTTCCTACTACTGTAGACAAGAAAACTTTTACACCCAGTCTTGAAAGTGCTACAGAAGCATTTGCTGCATTTCCACCAATGCTTACATATACTGAGTTAGATTTATATTTTTCAGCATACTTTGGCAAATCTGATACAGTGTGTATTAAATCTAAAGCTGATAAACCATGTACAAAAATTTTTCTCAAGCCAATAACCTCAAAAATATAAAATATAAGACTTTATGGCTTTAGTAAACCGTAACCTCCATCTCTAACTGTTCGAATCAAATCAGTGTCAGTTTCATTAATTCTAAGAGCTTTTCTTAATCTACTCATATGAACATCAACAGTTCTATCCTCTATAAAAATTCCAACACCCCAAACTGTGTCTAATAATTTTTGTCTTGAAAATATATGACCAGGCCTTTCCGCAAGAAGAGTTAACAATTTAAATTCTTTTGGACCTAGTTTAATCAATTGATCATTTCTAAAAACTTGCATCTCTGATAAAGATATTTTTAGTTCTCCAACAATCAATTCGTCTATAGACATAGATGTATTTGTTCGTCTAATAAGCGCTTTAACTCTAGAAACAAGTTCCATTGGAGAAAATGGTTTTGATATATAATCATCGGCACCTGTATCTAATCCAAGTGATTTATCAGCTTCCTCACTTCTTGCACTTAGCATTATTATTGGAAGTAACTTTGTATCTTTGTTAGATCTAAGTATCCTACACAACTCTATACCAGACATCTTTGGCATCATCCAATCTGCTATAAGAACATTTGGCTTTTTTTCATAAATCATATCAAGAGCTTGTTCGCCATTATATGCTGATTTAACTAAAAACCCATTCTTCTCTAAATTGAATTTCATTAATTCAATTTGATTTGGTTCATCATCTGCGAGTAAAATCTCATTCATAGTATTTTAATATTAAATAAATATTACATTTATATTACAATATTCAATAAATTATGATTTTCAAATTTTTAAAATTGGAAAAGTTATAGAAAATATTGTTTGTTTGTTTTGATCACTTCTAATTGAAAGTTCTGCCCTATGTTTAATTAAAATATGTTTTACAATTGCTAACCCTAAGCCGGTACCACCAATTTTTCTTGATCTAGCTTTATCTACTCTAAAAAATCTTTCTGTAACTCTATCAATATATTTTTCAGGAATTCCTTCGCCTTCATTAATTACAGATACCATTAATTCATTAGTTTTCATTTGATCAAGTTTAATTAAAATATCTGAATTTGAATTCCCATATTTGATACCATTTTCAATTAAATTATAAAATACTTGTGTTAGTTCTAAAAAATCTGCTTCTACTATAAGTGATTGGTTTTTATCAACTCTATCGTCAATTAAAATAAGATTATTGTTTTTTAATAAACCAGACTTTTTGATAGTTGATATTACGGAATTGATAGGTTCAAAAATTGAAATAGTTGTTGATGGTGAAATATGTTCCTCGGATTCTACTTTTGAAAGAGAAAGAATATCATCAATTAATGTGTTCATTCTTTTAGATTCTTCGTTCATAATATTTAAAAATTTTTTGAGTGTTGTTTTGTCAATTTTATCATCATTTAACATTGTTTCTACAAAACCAGACAAAATTGTTAATGGAGATCTAAGTTCATGACTTACATTTGCAACAAAATCCCTTCTTATTTTTTCAAGATTTCTTTGCAAAGTTAAATCAGTAATTGTTAATAAAATTTTGTTTTTACTAATTTTTTTTAATTTTATTCTTAATTGTCTATTTAGATAATCATCTAATTCATGTACAAATGAATGATCATATTTCTTATTAGATTTTTCAAAATTTAATGATTTAAAATCTGGGCTTTTAATAATATTTAAAATATTTTTATTTAATAAATTTTTTCCTATTAATTCTTGAGAGACTTTGTTTGAAACTAAAACTCGTCCAGAATTATTAATTAGGATAAATCCATCTTCCAAGATATTTCCAACATCCACTAAATATTTAGAAGTTTTCTTTTTTTTCAAATTACTTTTTTTTAGATTCATAAATTAATTTAATTAACCTTTAATTTAAAAAAATTACAATTTTGTTACAATCATTTATTATATATTAACAATTATATCATCAGAACTTGATCGTTTAATTGCATCTAAAACAGCTATATTTTGATATTTCTCATTATCTGTAAACAAGTAATCTTTATTATTAGTTGAAGCATCAACAAAATTATGAATATTTTTTGAAACAGTGTCTGTCCAATTAAATTTTATTTTTTCAATATTTCCATCACTCATTCTTATTATCATTTCTGAGTCTCCAGGTGTATCAGGATGTGAACTATCAACTAGTTCTACCCATCCATTTTCTCCAAAAATTGTAACTCTTTGATAATGAGGTGTTTTTAAAATTGCCGTTATTTGTGTACTTAAACCTGTTTCATGAATAAGTGTTGCACTAACAACATCTCCAGTTTCGTACTTTAATGCTCTTTTTGCTGTTGTAGCAAAAACTTTTTTTACAGAACCAAATAACCAAATCATGAGATCAGTTAAATGTATACCCATGCCCGTCATCCCTGCAGCAGGAGCAACTTCAGGATCAGTCCTCCAGTTATCTAATGGTAAATTTGCTAATTTGTCATGACTAAAATGTGCTTCAGCGTACATAATGTTACCTAAAAAATTATTTTCAACAACTTGTTTTAATTTTTGCCATCCATTTTCAAATCTACGTTCATGCCCGACACCTAAAAGAACATTATTATCTTTACAAACTTTAATCATTTCTTTTACATCTGAAGGTATCAATGATAGTGGTTTTTCACAAAAAACATGTTTTTTTAAATTAGCACATAAAATAGTTTGATCTTTATGAAATGAATTAGGAGTGCATAATATAATACCATCAAAATCGATTGATTTTACAGCCTGTTCAAAGTCATGTGAAATATCTAGGTTAAAATTTTCAGCTAATTGCAAGACCTCTTTATCAGGGTAAGGTTCAATTAAATTTACAATTTTAACTTTTTTAGATAACGATAACCTTTGTATCATCACCTTACCCCACCAACCTAATCCAGCAATTATGAGCTTAAACATGGTCTAAGGCTGAGGTATTACTTGATCATTTTCTGGAACTAACCAACCTTTTTGAACAGCTGGCCTGCTAGATATCTCTTTATACCATCTTGTTACATTAGGAAATTCGTTAAGATCAATTTCTTGCCAATCAAATCTAGCTGTCCAAGGCCAAATTGATATATCAGCAATTGAGTAATCATTACCAGCGATATATTGGCTCTTTGATAATTTTTTGTCCATAACACCATATAAACGTCTAGCTTCTTTTGAATACCTAGTCTCAGAATATTCTGATTTTCCTTTATTATATTTAACAAAATGATGAACCTGACCAAACATTGGCCCTACTCCACCCATTTGCCACATTAGCCATTCTAAAGTTCTATAATAATCATCTCGATCGTCCATATTAATAAGTTTGCCTGATTTTTCTGCTAAATATAAAAGTATAGCGCCAGACTCAAACAAGGAGTAATTATTATTATCCCTGTCTACAATTGCAGGTATTCGGTTATTAGGTGATACATTCAAAAAATGTGGTTGAAACTGTTCATCCTTCGCAATGTTTATCGAATGAACATCATAAGGCATTTCAATTTCCTCTAACATTATTGAAACTTTTCTTCCATTAGGCGTATGCCATGTATATAAATCTATCATTTTATATCCTTTGTTTTATAATGTTATTACTATTCCACCTTTTGTCTTACGACCTTCTAGTTCGTTATGTGCTTCAACTATTTGTTCTAATGGCATTTTATCATGAATATAAACTTTTAGCCTACCATCTGATACACGACTATAAAGTTGATGTGATGCATCATTATATTCACCTCTATTTGCAATGTAGCTGAATAATGTTGGCCTCGTAACAAATAATGAACCCTTAGCAGATAGCATAGCCAAATTAAAATCTGTTATAGACCCTGAAGCTTGACCAAACAACACCCATAAACCCCTTGGTTTAAGGCAATCCATTGATCCTGGAAAAACATCCTTTGCTACACTATCGTAAACAACATCACATTTTTGATTATTTGTAATTTTCATAACTTCATCAACAAAGTTATCTTTTTTGTAGTCAATAACATGATCATAACCTGCTTCTAGAGCAGTAGCTACTTTGTCAGGGCCTCCAGCAGTTCCTATCATTGTAGCACCAATTTCTTTTCCCCACTGTCCCATCAATTGTCCAACGCCACCTGCAGCTGCATGAACAAGAGTTGTCATGCCAGGTGTTACTTTAGTAGTTAAATGTAATAAATAATGGGTGGTTAATCCCTTCAAAGTACATGCAACTACATCATGATCTTCTACTTCAACGTTAATCTTAGTAGCATGCGCTGCATTAATAACCGCATATTCTGCATATGCACCAACTGGAGTTACGTATGAAACTCTATCACCTTCTTTAAAATCTGTCACATCAGAACCAGCTGCATGAATATAACCAACCCCCTCAGAACCAGGAATTTTAATATCATTGTTATTAGGCCATGGATATAAACCAGATCTGAAATAAGTGTCTAAGTAATTAAGACCTATAGCATTATTCTTTACAACAATTTGGCCACTTTCTGGGGTTGGAATGTCAGTCTCAATTAAAGACATATTTTCTGCTGGGCCAAAATCAGATAAACTTACTACTCTTTGTTTCATAATACCTCTCTAGAATTAAAAATTTGAAATTCACATAATCAATGAACCGATAAGTCTTATAATATAAACAAACTAAAAGAAAAAGTAATTATATTTTGTAGATTTTAAAATAATACAATTTTAATATTTATTAAATTTGTACATTATATAAATTGAAACATCAGTCACAATAATTTATTAATAATCATAACTATTTAAATTATGGAGATATAAATGCCTTTAGAATTGAAAGACCTTCCTTATTCACATGACGCACTTGAGACAAATGGAATGAGTAAAGAAACACTTGAATTTCATCATGACATTCACCACAAAGCATATGTAGATAATGGAAATAAATTACTATCTGGTACTGAATGGGAAAACAAATCATTAGAAGACATTATTAAAGGAAACTATGATAGTTCAAAAGTTGCTCAAAATGGTATATTTAATAATGTTTCTCAACATTGGAATCATACACAATTTTGGGAAATGATGGGACCATCAAACAATAATATACCAAGTGAGTTGGAAAAAACACTAATAGATCAATTTGGAAGTATAGATAATTTCAAAACCGCTTTTTGTGATGCTGGCGCTACACAGTTTGGCTCAGGTTGGTGCTGGCTTGTAAAAGAGAATGACGGATCACTTAAAATTACTAAAACAGAAAATGGGGTAAACCCAGTATGTTTTAATCAAACAGCATTATTAGGTTGTGATGTTTGGGAACACTCTTATTACATTGATTTTAGAAATAAAAGACCTGCTTATTTAGAGAATTTTTTAAATAAACTTGTTAATTGGGAAAATGTAGCATCTAGAATGTAAATATTTAAATAAGGATATAAAATGTTGAAAATATTAACAGAATTAAAAATCACAATATCAATATCTTTTTTAATAGCATTCATATTTATTATATTTCTAGCCAAAAATGGCCAATTCGATCAAGCAGCATTCAATATGTGGTTATTTAGATGGTTTCATGTAATTTCTGGAATCATGTGGGTTGGAATATTATACTATTTCAATTTTGTTCAAATTCCAAACATGACTAAAATTCCGGATGAGCAAAAACCTGCAATAAGTAAAGTAATTGCTCCAGCCGCTCTCTTTTGGTTTAGATGGGGTGCACTTGTCACAGTAATAACGGGATTAATATTAGCTTATTTAAATGGATATTTACATCAAGCAATGACCTTTTCACAGGGTTTTTGGCCTATTGGTGTTGGAATGTGGTTAGGAATAATTATGCTAATTAATGTATGGGGAGTTATTTGGCCAAACCAAAAAAGAGCACTAGGTATAATTGAAGTGGATGCAGAGACAAAAGCTAAAGCGGCAAAAAAAGCAATGTTATTTTCAAGAACTAACACGTTACTATCAATACCAATGTTAGTTGGAATGACTGTTGCTCAGAATGGATTTGCTTAAATATGTTGATGAAGGTATTAAATTTTAATACCTTCATATTCTTTTTGAAAAAATAATGAAAATTCTTTTGCGCCTTTTTTAAAAGCTTTAGACCAATCTCTAACCGCGTCATTATCTGCATTATCTGAAATAAATTTAAAACAAATAAAATTTAATTTATTTATTTTACAGAATTTAGCATAGCTATATGCCTCCATATCAACAATGTCAGTAACTAAATCAGGAGATGACATGACAAAACTATCTCCAGTACCACAGCTATATCCATTTTTATTTAATTGAACAAAAAAATCATTTTCAAAAGGAGTTTGACCTAATTTAAACCCTAAACCTCTTACATCCATATCTCTTTGGTAAAATTTGGACACCTCAATTAAACCTGAAATATTTTTATTTAATGAACCTGCTGTACCGTAATTAACAACATATTTAGGTTTATAATCAAAATAAGATCTTGAAATAGCAAAACTAGCATTAACCTTACCTACTCCAGTATAGATTATTTTCCATCCCGGAAGATAACTTTTTGGCAATTCTTGCTCTAATGCAACAAGTATAAGTGTATTTTTTTTATCAATCATAACTTAATATAGAAAAAACATCAGATTTGATTTTCTCTCTTCCTTTCAAAGCATTCAACTCAATTGCAACTACAGTTAAAACAACATTACCTCCTACTTCAGAAATAAGCTCTTCTGCACATTTTAAAGTGCCTCCAGTAGCAAGAAGATCATCAATAATTAATAGATTTTTTCCATAAAGGTTTCTTTTTTGTTGTAAGCTTAATGTGGAACTCCCATATTCTAATTCATATTTTTTTTCAATTAAATTACCGGGTAACTTATTGGGTTTTCTTATCATAATTGATCCTATATTCAATTGATGTGCTAATATCGTTGAAAACAAAAAACCTCTTGATTCTATTCCAGCTATCAAATCAATTTTATAATTATTAATTTGATGGATCATTTTTAATATAAGTAATTTAAAGGCGTCTTTATCTTCTAAAAGAGGACTTATATCTCTAAACAAAATTCCTTTTTTTGGAAAATCTTGAATTTCATCAATAAAGTCATAAAGATTTATATTGCTCATGATATATATATAACATTATATTTAAGTTATTCATGAATTTTCTGACTCCACATACACCTAAAGATAAAATACAAATCTCACATAAAGGCAATCTTCTAAACATGAGGTTTTTATGTAAAGACATGTGCCACATAAAAGGTTTTAAAACATCGTGTGGAAATCCCGATTTTTATAAGCATTCCAAAAAGGCAATTGAAAACGCACCTTTTTTACAAAAAATATTAAATGAAGGTGCAATTCTAGAAGGTATAACGATTTGTGATGAATTTTTTTACTCTATTATTGGAGAGAATATGCATTATGGAGCACCAATTAATAAAAATGCACCCAATTGCGTACCAGGTGGATCCAGCTCTGGTTCAGCTGCAGCTTTAACTCAAATGGATTATAATTTTACAATAGTAACTGATACTGGTGGGTCAGTAAGAGTTCCCGCATCTTTTTGTGGAGTTTTTGGATTTAGACCAACTCATGGCAGAATTAATCTTAAAAAAGTTTATCCGATGTCAGAGAGCTTTGATACATTAGGATGGTTTTCTAACAATAAATCAAACATGCTAAAATTAGGGAAGTTATTTTTTGATAATTTTAAAGAAATTAAAATCGAACAAAAAAATATTTTAATTCCAATTGATTTTGTAGATGATTTAGATCACAACATTAAATCTCAATTTTACAATTATTGTGAATATAAATTTAAAAATTTAAAAAAAGTACAACTGTCTAGTTATAAAAAATCTAAATTGGCAGATTGTTTTAGGGTAATACAAGGATATGAAATAAAATTGAATATTTTACCATGGATTGAAAAATATAATCCAAAAATTTCTACTGAAATTAATTCTAGATTTAAAATGGCAAAAAATATGTATGATGATGCTGTAAATCTAAGAAAAGAATTCATCTCAGAGCTTGACCAAAATTTACCAGTAGAATCCATTTTAATTTTTCCAACTACACCATTCTCAGCTCCTATTAAAGGGCAGTCTGACGACGACTTATATGAATTAAGAAAAAAAGTTATGGAATTCACCTGCATGGGAGGTTTATCATCAAGACCTCAAATAAGCATTCCAAAGTTTAATGGCAGTACTGGTCCTGTTGGATTATCTGTTCTAGGAAACAAAAGTGCAGATGAGATCATATTAAACAATTTAAACTTATTTTAGGAGGAAATATGCAAAGATTAAAAGATTGGAAGGTTGAGGATTTAAACGAAGAACAAAAAAAAATTCATGATGAAATAGTTAATGGCCCAAGAGGAAGAGTTGTTGGGCCTTTGAGAATATGGCTGAATAATCCAAAACTTGCTAAAGTTGCACAACAAGTTGGAGCGTATGCACGTTATGGTACTAGCTTGGACAAATCTTTGTCAGAGTTAGCTATAATTACAACTGGACGTATATGGTCATCCAAATTTGAATGGGAGCACCACGCACCTTTAGCAATAAAAGCTGGGATTAATGAAGAATATGTAAATACAATTGCACAAGCAAAAAGACCAATTTTTGATAATCAAATTGAACAAATTGTTTTTGATTTTGCTGCTGAAAGCAATATTTTAAAAAACGTAAAAGATGATACTTTTGCTATAGCCATTGAAAAATTGGGGCAAACAAGAGTTATTGATATAGTAGGAATATGTGGCTATTACAGTTTAATATCTATGACTTTAAATGTTTTTAAAGTGCCAAATGATACACCAGACTGGCCTTTACCTGAAATAAATGATTTTTCAAATATGTTAAAGTAATTAAAAAATGTTTATTGATGGTTTACAATATTGTAATTGGTCAAAGAAAATTTTTGAAGATTGGAGATCAGCTAATTTAACAGCAGTTCACGTTACTATTTCTTATCATGAACAATTCAGAGAAACCGTTTCAAATTTTGAAAAATGGAATTTATATTTTGAAAATTTTTCAAATCTTATTATGCCAGCTTATACAATATCAGATATAGAATATGCAAAAGCTAATAAGAAAACTGCTGTAATTTTTGGTTTTCAAAATCCCTCGCCTATTGAAGACGATATAGGCTTAATCGAAATACTTCATAGATTAGGTGGTAGGTTTATGCAACTTACTTACAACAATCAATCATTGCTAGCATCTGGATGTTATGAAGAGAAAGATAATGGTCTTTCAAGAATGGGGAAAGAAGTTATCGAAGAAATGAATAGAGTTGGGATGATAATTGACATGTCACACTCAGGTGAAAAATCAACTATTGAAGCTATTGAACATTCAAAATTACCAATAACAATAAGTCACGCTAATCCAAGTTTTTGGCATAACGCAAAGAGAAACAAATCAAATGAGATTTTAAAATTACTTGCCTCAAGAGGTGGTATTTTAGGACTTTCTTTATATCCACATCATTTAAAAAATAACTCGAATTGTACATTGGATAGTTTTTGCAAAATGATAGTGGATTTAATAGAGGTTATTGGGGTTGATCATGTAGGATTCGGTTCTGATTTATGCCAAAATCAACCAGATAGTGTTGTTGAGTGGATGAGAGTTGGGAAATGGACTAAAAAAACAGATTATGGTGAAGGTTCAGCTTCTAATCCAGGATTCCCTAAAATGCCTTCATGGTTTAGAGGTAATAGAGATTGGAAAAATATATTAAATAAACTGCGGGAATTAGGGTTAAAACAAGAAGATATAAACAAATTAAAAGGTTTAAATTGGTATAATTTTTTAATAAAAACGAGGGCTTTTAAATAAATTATGCAATATTTTCAAGATGTTAAAGATGTTATGAAACTTAAAAACTTAGGTTCATACCACCCTAGTCGATTATCTTTTTCCAGACAATTAATAATTACGTTAATAAGAGAAAATTGGGTTTTTAAATTTCAAGATTGGAAAATTAATAAACATGGAAAAGGTTATTGTATTATTTCGACAAAAAATAAAAAGGATGTTTTTTCATTAATAATATTTTCACATTTGATAAAAGATGAAGAAAGAAGCGATAGAGTTATTGCAGATAAATGGGACTTCACATTTAGTCTTTTTACTGGGACACCTAATGAGAAAGAACTAAAACATCTAAAAAAAAATGTCCCCCTACAAGAAAATGGTAATCACTTAAAAAAACAATTAACCCTAAGTAGAGCTAACAAATCTAAAAGGTTATTTAATCATTTTTTAGAAAATTTATCTAATGGATTGCAGCCTGAATTCGAACAGGTTAAAAAAATTGGTTATTTATTACGTACAACTGCAGTTTATGGAAATGGCAAATTTGGTATTGCTGATTATAATTTTAAATCAGATTCTAAAATATTAAAAAATGGGTTTTGGGCAGAAATGTTAACAGTTTATATGTTAAAAATTTTTTCTATAGAATATGTTAATTTCTTAGCAAAAAATAAATCTAAAAATTATACTAAATTAAATGATAATATATCAGACTATCTAGGAACTGGAAACGCAACAGGCCTAGGAATGGCTCCTTTTATAGTCAATCATCCTAAATTAATTCATAAGTGGATAAATACTAAACAAACTTTGATTAAAATTGCATTAGATCAAAAAACTTTATCTAAAAATAAATTAAAGTTATTTCTTTTACTTTTAGAAAATTCAAAAAAACATATTAATCAATGGGAAGTAGAAGATAAAAAACAACAAATCCTAATAAATCAATCCAGGAAAGAAATTGATCAAATTATAAATTCAAAACTATTATTTAAAATTTTAAATTCTGACTATCCATTAAAAAAGATACTTTCAAAATTTAATAGAATTAACAATGAAACAAGAGAAATATTGTATAGTATATTTTTAGAACTCTTTCCTAAAATTACAGATACATACTCAGGAAAAATGAATGCCTTTGATAAGGTTACTCTAAATTCTAATTATTCAATCGCAAAAATTAAATCATTAATTAAACTAAATTATAGCTGGGCATTAAAAATTAATTTCAATCGTTCATCAAGTAAATACTTCTTTTGGTATGTATCTGAAACAAAGCAAGAACCAAGGCTTGGATTATCAAAAGAAGATCATGGATATGAAAAACGTTTACCATTAGATATTGCAAAGCAAATATATAACTTAAATGACACATTAAAAAAAATGCCAGATAAAATGAAGATTAGTGAATTTTGTCTAAAACATCTTAAATTCAAATCCATAATAAAAAGAATTCTAATTAATGAAAAACACCAATTCAGTGAAATACATGAAAACTTGGAAGATAAGAACATGCGTCCTATAGATATCTTAAGATTCAAATTAAGTTTTTTTGGAGCTTGTAAATTTGATCCTAAATCTAATCTGTGGACCAGAATTACTTTATTTCAAGGTGTTCCATTACCTAAAAATCTTAAAGAAAATAAAACCTATATGTTAAGTTTTCCCTTCTTAAATGCTTATGGTTGAAAAATCAATTAACCAAATTAAATCTGAAACTTTTAAAGCATTGATTGGTATAAATCTCTCTAAATCTCTCGCGGATGATTGTAGTAATTTATGCTGCAACCTTGCTAAAACAAAAACCCCTTTCTTAGAGGACTTAATTACACTTTTAGAAAAATATAAAATTAAAAAAATTAATAATAATATTATAAATAATGAAACATCAAAAGATTTAATAGCTCCATTTTATGGACTTAATTTAATTGAGTATTTAGCTTCTGAGAATATTAATTGGTCTGGGAATGTGATAGCACCAAATTATTTAATTTCAGCAATGCTGATTTATAACTATGAAAATAAAAAAAATTTTTTGTTACTTAATAATAAAAAAAAACCAATATTCTGTGTTTATAATTCAAAAATTTATTTAAATAAAAAAAAATTAACTGCTAATTATTACTTCGTTGAAACAAATTTAAATACATTAAAAATCAAAAAAATTAAATTTAATAAAATTCTATATTCTGATCGATGCACTGTAAAAAAATCTGAATGGAATGAATTATTAAAATATACAAAAAAAACTTACGTTAAAGAAAGTAAATCATCAAAAGAAAAAGGCGCGGGTTATTAATGGAAATAATAATTAATATGTTATGTATTTCTAATTTGACTTTTTTATCAATATAGTGACTACTACATCATTATATTAACATTTAATAAATTTAGGAGGATAGTTAATGTTAAAATTAAAAAGATTAATAATTATATCATTAATGTTTTTAATTTCCAATGTATTTACGGCTATTGTTTTTGCAAAAACTGATGGTCCTAGTGTTTTTTGGAAATTTAGTCTTTGGGGTAAAAGAAGAGCTTTTACTGAAGGGGCAGAAATGTTATCTAAGAGATTGGCTGAAGAGACAAATGGGAAATTTAAACTTAAAATTTTTTATGGTGGTCAATTAGCTAAATCAAGAGAAAATTGGGATGGTATAAAAGCTAATTCATTTGAAATGGCTGGTATTTGTAACTTTTACCACCCTGGAAAAAATCCTGGGTTGATGGCTCTAACACTTCCATTTTTACCTCTTGGACAAAGTTTTGATCGAGACGCAGCCGTTAGAGAAAAACTTTATCAACATCCAATTCTTAAGGCTGAAGCAGAAAAGTTTAATGGAATTTATTATATGACAACAAACCTTCCACAATATGAGTTTTTGGGTAAAGGGAAGCCACCTATGGATTTGACTGGTTTTAAAGGAATGAGAGTAAGAGCTGGTGGTGGTGTTGGTAAAGCAATGGAAAAACTTGGTGCAACAAGACAAACAGTTCCTGCCCCAGAGGTTTATACATTAATATCAAGAGGTGCTGTAGATGCTGCATCATTTCCGTATACTTACGCACATGTATCTTACAAGGTGCATGAAGTAGCAGAATGGTTTACTGCAAACTTGTCTCCTGGAACATCAGATTGTCCATATATACTTAACAAAACAGCATTCAATAAGTTGCCAAAACAATATCAAGATCTTTTATATAAGTTAAAACCTGAAGCTTTAGCTGCAATGAAAGCTGCATATAAAAAAGCTGATGATAAAAATCTTCCAATGTTTAAAGCAAAACTTAAAGAAATTCGTTATTCTGATAGTCAGTTAGCCGATTTTAAAAAGATTGCCGGTAAACCTGTTTGGGATGAATGGATTAATGCAAACAAAGATAAGTTTGATGCACAAGCTTTGCTTGATGTAATACTTAATTACAGTCATAGTAACATCAAGAATTAACTGAAATACCTATGCACACATTTTTCAAATGTGTGCATAATTTAATATTATGTTTTTGAAATCTTTAGATAAATTTTTATCATACTTTGAAGATAATTTGATACTATTCTCGGGTATTTCTATTTTTATTGTTATGATATTAACTTCTTTTCAAATTTTATCTCGTGTTATGGGTTATCCATGGCCTGGTTATCTAGAGATATCCGAATTAACCATTTCAATTTTTGCATTTTTAGGAGTTGCATACGCCCAGAAAATGGATTCCCACATAAGAATGGAGCTTTTAGTTGCTAATTTGAAGGGAAGAATAAAATGGTTAGTAGAGTTGATTTCCTCTTTTGTATCATTATTGATAGTCGTAATTTTGATATATTATAGCCTATTATTTGCTATAGATGCATACAAAATTGGCGATAGTACTTATGATTATTTATATCCAACATGGCCAGCAAAAATATTAGTACCTGCTGGTTTTTTCTTTTGGGCACTTAGATTATTATTAGAAATAATTGGATATTCGAGAATGCTAATTTTTAAAAATGAAAGTCCATTTGGAATTCCAATAATAAAATCACCAGAAGAATTAGCAAAAGAAGAAATTAGTTCAATTAGAGATTAAATATGATTTTTGAAAAATTATTGCAGGGTGAACCATCAGGTATTTTTGGAATTGGATACGAAGATCCAAACACAGTTGGCATTATTTGTATTATTATTATTTTAACTCTGGTTGTTTGTGGAGTAAGAGTGGTTTTTGCTGCTAGTATTGCTGGTATAATTGGTTTAGTAGAATTAATTGGTTTTGGCCCAGCTCTAGGTAATATTGGTGCTATTCCTTATTCAAAGTCAGTTACTTTTGTTCTTGGTTTATTACCAATATTTATATTAATTGGATTTTTAGCCTATCAAGCTGGTATTACAAGGCAACTTTTTGAAGCTGCAAAAGCTTGGGTTGGTGCCGTACCAGGTGGCCTTGCAGTAGCCACTGTTTTTTCTGCAGCAGGCTTTGCTGCTGTTTCGGGTGCCTCAACTGCTACTGCAGCTGTATTCTCAAGAATTGCGATACCAGAAATGTTAAAAGAAGGTTATGATAAAAAATTAGCTGCTGGAGTTGTTGCTGCTGGAGGAACACTAGCATCATTAATACCACCATCTGCTATTTTGATTATATATGCAATTATTGTAGAAGAATCAATCGGTGCTCTTTTATTAGCTGGATTTTTGCCAGGCATTTTTTCAGCGATAGTTTATGCCGGAATAATAATTTTATGGGCAAAATTCAACCCTACTTTAGGGCCTCCAAGTAGAAAATATACAATTAATGAAAAATTAAAAACACTTCCTGGTGTTCTACCAATTTTAATTGTAATAGCAGTAATTGTTAGTGCTATTTATGCTGGTTGGGCAACACCGACAGAAGCAGGCTCTTTAGGAGCTTTTGTAGTTTTAATAATGGCAATTTATAATAAAATGAAATTAGCATCTCTGAAAATTGCTTTAATTGAAACAGCAAAATTAGTTGCAATGATTTTTTCAATAATATGGGGTGTTCTAATTTTTGTAAGATTTTTAGGATTTTCAGGATTGCCAGAAAATTTTGCTAATTGGATTGTTTCATTACCATATGATCCTTATATAATACTTTTATTAATTTTGCTTGGATATGTAATACTAGGAATGTTCATTGATGCAATTGGGTTATTATTATTGACATTGCCTGTTGTTTATCCTGCAGTAATCCTTTTAAATGGTGGACCTGATGTAACAGCTGATCAAAGTCCTTTCGGAATGTCTTTTAACCAAGTGAGTGTATGGTTTGGAATAATTGTAGTTAAAATGGCAGAAGTATGTCTTATAACACCTCCAATTGGACTTAATTGTTTCGTAGTAGCTGGAGTTAGAAAAGATATACCAGTGACGGATGTTTTTAAAGGTGTAACACTATTTTTTATTGCAGATATACTAACAATTTTAGCTTTAGTAATGTTTCCTGCTATAATTACTTGGTTACCAGATTTAATGAGAAGTTAATTTGTTAACCATTATTTGGAAATGTATACTGTGCACCTAAAGATTTCCCGACTGGCCATCTGCCAGTTACCGTTTTAATTCTTGTATAAAATCTTACGCCTTCCATGCCATATACAGCATGTCCACCAAAAACAGATTTTTTCCAACCACCAAAAGAATGATAAGCCATTGGAACTGGAATTGGTACATTAATCCCTACCATTCCAATTTGACATTCATTTGCAAATTTTCTGGCGACACCACCATCAGAAGTAAAAATAGCAGTACCATTTCCATATTCATGATTATTAACCATATCTAAAGCTTCAACCATACTTTCAGATCTTACCATGGACATCACAGGTCCAAATATTTCTTCTTTATAAATTTTCATTTCAGTTGAAACATGATCGAAGAATGCCCCCCCCACATAATATCCATTTTCATAACCCTGAAGTTTAAAATTTCTTCCATCGACCACTAGATCAGCGCCTTCTTTAATGCCAATATCTATATAATTTTTGACTTTATCTAGGTGTTGTTTAGTTACTAAAGGGCCCATTTCAGATGTTTTTTCTAAACCTGGACCTATTTTTAAGTTTTCTATCATTGGAGTGATTTTTGATCTAATAGCATCACCAATTTCTTTTCCAACTGGCACCACAACCGAAACTGCCATACATCTTTCACCAGCAGATCCAAAAACAGATCCCATAATAGAATCACACACTAAATCTATATCTGCATCAGGCATAACAACCATATGATTTTTAGCGCCTCCCATAGCTTGTACTTTTTTCCCATATTTTGCGGCTTCTTGATATATATAATGGGCAATTGGTGTTGACCCAACAAAGCTGACAGCACTAATATCTTTATTTTTTAAGATTGCATCAACAGCCTCTTTGCCTCCATTCACAACATTTAATACACCTGGAGGGAATCCAGCATCCAATACCATTTGCGCCAACAATAAAGAAGAACTTGGATCTCTTTCTGATGGTTTTAAAATAAAACAATTTCCACATGCAATTGCAATAGGAAACATCCATAAGGGTACCATGACAGGAAAATTGAACGGGGTTATTCCAGCCACAATTCCTAAAGGTTGATTATCTGACCAACTATCAATTGATCTACCAACTTCACTAGTATAATTTCCTGCTAACAAGTTTGGTATCCCACATGCAAATTCAACTACTTCTAGTCCTCTTCCAACCTCTCCTAATGCATCATCGAAAGTTTTACCATGTTCTAATGTAATTAGTTCAGCCAGCTCATTTTTTCTAGTTTCAATAATTTCTTTTAATTTAAACATTTTTCTTGATCTCATAAGAGGTGTTACTGCTGACCAAGATGAATATGCATTTTTTGCAGAATTTACTGCATCTTGTACACACTTTTCGGTACCTAAAACAACCTGTGAAGCCTCTTCACCGGTTGCTGGATTATAAACAGCTGATGTTTTGTTAACAAAATTAGAGTTAAGTTTGCCATTGATAAGATGTTCGATTTTTTTCATTTTATTCCATTATTTTTAATTATATATTATACATCTATATATAAACATGAAAGAAGACAAAAATAAATTTTTAAAATATAGGGTTACTTATTTAGAAATGAAGAAACGCCCTAGTTATTCATACCCTAATTGCCCAATCAAATTCACAAATATTACAAAATCAAACGATGTCCCATACTGGTATTTTATTTCATTATATAAATCCGTTGGAGAAGAATATGAATGGACAGATATGCTGAAACAAAAAAAAGAAGTTACAGAAAAGTTTTTAAATGACAAAAATGTATACTTTTATTCGCTTATATCTTCTGGTGTACCAGTTGGATTTTTTATCTTCGATTATAGAAAAATAGAAATTTGCGATATAAGTTATATTGGATTGACTAAGGACAATTTAGGGAAAGGTCTAGGTAAATATCTTTTCAAAACAGCATTCTTAATGGCCTGGGATACAAATTATATTAATAAATTAACTGTTAATACATGTACATTAGATCATAAGGCTGCACTTCCCCTTTATCAAAAACTTGGATTTGAACCAATTAGATTTGAAGATAAAAAAAGAAGAAGAACTTTTTTTAATTAAATGACTTTCCTTCTAAAAATTTACCACTATAAATTTCTAAAGATTTCATAGATTGCCATACAATTTGGCCATTATTAATAACAGTGTCAATTCCTAAAGCCGGTGTGAGTGGCTTTTCATAAGTTGCTTTGTCAATTACAATATTAGGATCAAATATAACTAAATCTGCAAAATAACCTTTTTTTATTAACCCTCTTTTTTCTAAACCAAATGTCTTAGCACTTTTAAAAGTCATTTTATATATAGCTTCTTCCAAAGAAAAAAGTTTCATCTCTCTGGAATATTTTCCTAATACTCTTGGAAAAGTCCCCCATAGTCTTGGATGTGGATGTTTATCTCCAGGTAACCCATCAGAACCTATCATAGTGCCGTCAAAACTAATTATACGATTTAAATCTTCATCATCCATCTGGAAGTAAATTGCTCCAGCAGGATAAAGCTTATCTACCAAATCGTCAGTCGTACAATTAAATTCTTTAGCTATTGTATTGATATCATTGACTTTTAAATCTTCTACTTTATCTGACCATGTAACTAATACTTTGTCGGCCCTATCTACAAAATGTTTTAACAACATCGTTGAACTGGCTGTATAAGGGTAACAATCTAAATCAAGGTTTTGTTCCTTCTTAGCCTCTTTAATTAATTTTAAAGTTTCTTTACTTTTACCCCAATTAGACCTTCCTGCACATTTATGATGTGATATTACAGTTCTTACATCTGCTAATTTGCCAATTTTTATTGTTTCATTTACAGACTCAACTAAATTATCACCTTCATTTCTCATATGAGTTGTAAAAATTCCATTATATTTTTTTAATACTTTTGCCAACTCAATAATTTCTTCGGTTGGTGCGTTATTAGCAGCTGGGTATGCAAGACCAGTTGATAGCCCAATTGAACCCTCGATCAATGAATTTTCTAGAATATTTTGCATTTTAATAATTTCGTCTTTGGTTGCACCTCTATTTATTTCTCCATTCATCACCTGAACTCTGAGCATTGAGTGTCCTGTCAACAGTGAAATGTTAATTGAACTTGGACTATTATTAAATGCATTTTTATATGATGAAACAGATGAAAATCTATATGCATCTTTATCGCCAAGTAATGGAATAGGAGCTGGAACATCTCCAGAGTAATCAAATGGAGCTAAACTTATGCCACAATTTCCTGCAATACAAGTAGTTACCCCTTGACTAATTTTACATGACATACTTCTATCAATAAAAATATTTTGATCGTCGTGAGTATGAACATCTATAAAGCCTGGTGCAATTATAAATGATGTAGCATCAATTATATTATTAAATGATAAATCGTTTAAATTATAATTTTCATCATTTATTTTAACAGTTTTTTGGTCTTTACTTAAAATTGAAACAATTTGATCATCACTTATTAGGATATCTGCTTCATATCTATTATCTCCTGAACCATCAATAATAGTTCCATTTTTAATTAAATAATCAATCTTCATTTTAAATTCTTTTTTTGTTATTTTATAATATAATAAGCATTCTTTAAAAAAAACCAGATAATAATTTTTTAAAGATTTAGATATTGAAATTGCAACTTAAACCTTGCCTAGGCCAATTTGCTTTTAATAACAATCCTTCATAAGATGCTGTTATAAAAGCAGTTTTATTTTCTAATCCTCCAAAACATAAATTTGTAATATAAGGATCTTTAATTGAATAGAACTCTTTAAATCCATCAGATGGGGATATCACAGTTATTCCTCCATCATATAGTGTACCTACACAAACATTCCCGTTCAATTCAACTGCTAATGAATCGAATCTAAAAAGTCCCCTATTTTGATTAAGTAATTGCCCTCCATACACAGAATTTGGAAATTGGATTTTATTTACCTCACCATCACCTAGAATTTCAAAGCTATATAATTTACCTCCTTCAGTATCAGCAATATACAAAAATTTTTCATCAGGCGATAAACCTATTCCGTTAGGTGTCATAATAGGATAAACAACTTCTTTAATCTCTGAACCATCAGGTTTTGCCCAATAAACGGAACCTCGGTCCATAGTTCTTTCCCTAACTTTTCCTAAATCTGTAAACCAAAAATTTCCTTTTTTATCAAATACAATATCATTTGGACCATTTAATGGTAATCCATTACAATCAGAATAAAGTGTTTCAAATTCACCCGTATTTAAATTAACTTTTTGAATTTTGCCAGACTTGTAATTTTTTGCTTGAGCAACTGGTCTCCTTTTCTTTTGATCACTTGAGATTTCCCAATCAAACCCACCATTATTACAAATATAACAAAAACCATCTGGACCAATTGCGGCTCCATTTGGCCCTTCTCCTAAATTTGAAACAATTTCTTTTTTTCCATTTTGATATACTTTTGTTAGAGTACCTCTGGCTATTTCAACTAATAAAATACTCCCATCATTTAAATAAATTGGGCCTTCCGGAAAAAGTAAATCATCAGTCAAAATTGAAGTTTCCAGATTAAATCTTTTTTCCATAATCAAACTCTAAATTTTTTTTATATTTGGTATTAACCAAAATAGTAAAGCACCAATTATTGTAAATAAAGTACAAAAGAAAAATCCAACATTATAATTTGAAAATTGATCAAATAAAAAACCTGATATAAATGCACCTAATGCAGCACCAAGACCCTGACCTAGATTAGAAGCTCCATATATAGAAGCAAGGCCTTTGCCTGCAAAAATTTTTGCAATAAGTGTAGTTATTATTGGACCTCTAGCGCCAGCTGATAAACCAAAAGGTATAATAAATAAAAATATAATTAAATATTTAAAATCAAAATATTGTAGACTATATAGTGCTAAAATGCCTAATAAACTTAATATATAACTGAAAGTTGAGACATAATGTTTTGGCCAGATATCAGCGGCAAAACCAGTTAATGCCATTCCCGGAAAAGTTAGCATCCCCATCAGACCAAAGTATAAAGCAGCTTCTAAATCTGAAAACCCACAATAAATTAAATAAACAACCACTTGTAAGCTAATTCCAAAAATACCCATTGCTGTAAAAAAATAAATTAGAAAAAATTTCCAAAATGTATTTTCTCTTAAAGCTTCAAATAATGATGAATCATTTAATTTATTTGCAGAAACATCTACTGAATTGTAAATGCCAACATTAATTTTTTTCCAAGGTAGTAAAAATAATAAAATCAAAATCCCAAAAAAGAACAAACCAATGAAATTATATGAAGTTTCCCAACCATACTTACTTATCAATATTTGACAAAGTGGAGCTAAAATTAAAACACCTAGTCCTTGGCCAGAATAAGCTATTGATAATGCTGAAGATAATTTTTTATTAAACCATTTTGAAATAATACTCTGACTTGGTATGATTCCAACCATTGAAGCACCTAGTCCGCTAAAAACTCCTAAGAAAATATAAAATTGCCATAATTCATTTAAATATCCTGAAATATAGTAACCACATGATAGAAGCAAAGTGCCTAAAACGTAGTTAAACTTACCTCCAAATTTATCAAAAATTATTCCCGATATAAGAGACCCTATCCCTAAACTAAACATGTAAACAGAATAAATTGAAGTTGCAGAAGCTCTGTCCCAATCAAATGTATCACTTAATGGAAGGAGAAAAACACCAAAACTCTCTCCCATTCCTCTACTAACAGAAATCATAAATAGACAAAAAAATAATATAAATATTGGAACAATTGATTTTTTAAAATCCATATCTTTTGAAGTCATAATTGAAAAAATAATTTATTACTGTAATTTAATTTATTAAGTATCATAAATTAGATGAAGAACCAAACTAATACAAATAAATACAACCTGACTAATGATGTCATAAACAAAGAAGTGGATGACATATTAAAAGGTAAATACCAACAATGTGTGTTAGGTACTTTAAATCAATATGGATACCCATACTTATCAAAAACATTGCCTCTTTATTACGAAAAAAAAATATACCTTTTACTAAGTGATTTAAGCGATCATACAGAAAATTTAAAAATTAATAAAAAGGTAAGTATATATTTTGCCCAAGAAGAAATTCATAAGGAGAGACTTAATAATCCTAGACTTACTTTAATAGGACTAATTAAGAAATTAAAGCTAAATAAAAATGATGAAATTTTTAGAAAATTATTAAAAAATTATATTCTGATTGAAAAAAGCGCAAAAATGTGGGGTGAGTTTTTAGATTTTAATTTTTATGAATTTAATGTTAAAAATTCCCTTTACGTAAAAGGTTTTGGGAAAGCATATAAAGAAGTATATTAATTATGATTAACAGTTTTAAAGAAAAACTTTTTTATAAATTCACAAAAAAATATTGGAAGTTAATAAACCAAAAACATGGTATATTAAATAATTTTATTGTCCAAAAAGGACTTTTTAAAGATTTAAAATTAAATAAAGAACAATATTGGAATTCTGGAGATTTAGGAGCAAAAATTTATGGCTTTTATGAAAAAGATATTCAAGAAATAATTTATAAATTAGTTAAAAAATACAAAATAAAACAATTTATAAATATTGGATCAGCAGATGGCTTTTTCCCAATAGGTTTTTTAAGATTAAAATTATTTAAAAATGCAATTTGTTTTGAACAAAATAAAATTGGCCAGAAGTCAATTATCCAGAATGCAATAACTAACAAAGTTCTTGATAAAATTAAAGTCTATGGAGAAATTAGTTCAACAAATTTTAAAAATGAATTAGTTTCAAAATTACAAAAATCTCCTTCTTTAATTTTATGTGATATAGAAGGATATGAATATAAACTTTTTTCATTAAAAAATTTAGAATTAATAAAAAATGAATTTTTGATTATTGAGATACATCCAACTTCTAAATCAAATCAAATGAAGTTTGAAAAAAACATACATCGTTATTTTAATACAAGGGAAATATTCATTAATTCAAATAATTTCAAAGACTTACCAGAATTACATAATATAAATGATATAGATAGAAGCCTTCTAACTTCCGAAGGACGATCCTTCATTGGAAAATGGTTAATTTTGGAACCAAAATTAATAAAACAAAATTAAACAACCAATAAATAACCCTAAAATTTTTAATAAAAAATGTTTAGCTTTAATTATAGAAAATGAAAACATTAATAAACAAATTGAAATTTTAAACATTGCAATTAATGCTTCTATAGGAGTTGATCCTAATTTTATTAAACTTGGATTCGAAACCATGCCCAAAGGAATAAAATATAGCCCCAAACCTAAAATCATAGAAGTTATAGATACTTTTACCCAGTTTTCATTTACCATTCCAGATGCGATAAAAACTGTTCCACATACTGGAGGAGTTATAGTAGACAAAAGCGCAAACCAAAATACAAATAAATGTACAAGAAGTATGTCTAATCCCATATCAATCAATGCTGGCCCAGCTACAGTTACACAAATTATATAAGCTGCAGTAGTTGGGACTTCCATTCCTAGAATCAAACATGCTAAAGCAGTGAATAATAGTGCCAGCCATACATTATTGTTTGAAAATGACATTATTAAAGATGTTAATTTTATGCCCAGTCCTGTCATTGCCAAAACACCAATAATCAAAGAAGCACATAAAATTATCGAAGCAATTAAAGAAATTTGCTTGCCACATAAATTACAAGCTTTTTTAAATCTATCAAATCCTATCTTAATATCAAATTTAGTATTTAGATTAAAAAATAATAGTACAAATGATAATAAAATTGCTATTGAAGCAGAAAATTGTGGAGTAAAGCCACTAAACATAAAAAATAACAAGATAAAAAATGGAACAAGAAAAAATATAAATGTAAAAAAAACTAACTTTTTATTAGGTGTATCCTTTTCTGGCAAAGGCTTTAAATTATAAATACCTGAATAAAAATTAATACCAATCCAAACTGTAAAAAAAAATAATAATGCAGGAAGAAAAGCGGCAACAATTATTTCATCATAAGGTATGCCTGTTAACTCCACCATAACAAAAGCACCTGCACCCATAAGTGGAGGCATAATTTGTCCTCCAGAAGAAGCAACTGCTTCTACAGATGCTGCTAACTTTTTTGGGTACCCAAGTTTTTTCATTGTTGGCAATGTGATTGAACCAGTAGACGCAACATTAGCAGAAGCAGAGCCAGATATAGATCCAAATAATGCTGATGAAATTATTGAAACTTTTGCTGCACCCCCTTTTAGCTTTCCAGCAAAAAATTTTGCAATATTCATGAAACCTTCTCCTGCCTCTCCAGCATTTAAAAAACATCCAAATATTACAAAAATTGACACAATGGTAACCGAAACATTGGTTAAAGACCCCCAAAGTCCAGTTTCAGCAATGGTTAAGTTACCTAAAAAACTATTAACAGGTATTCCAGGATGTCCAAATTCTCCAGGTATAAAATAGCCAAACATGCCATATAATAAAGCAATAAGGGTAACTAATGGTAAAGGCCAACCGACGGATCTTCTAGCCATTTCTAAAACTAAAAATAATAAAAATAAACTTAGTATGAATTGAAATTCATTTTCGATAAAACCATATTGATCAGATATTAAATCATGGTTTAAAGCAATCCATAAACAAGATAAAACACCGAGAACAGCTAAAACTATATTTACAAAAGAAACTTTTTTATCATTTTCTGAATATAAAAAAATCCATGGAATAGCAAAAGCCATATGAATGGGTCTTGAAACTAAATTTGGAATCAATCCAGAAAAAATTAAGTACATATGAAAAATGATTGAACCTAGGCCAATCATTATCCATATATTTTTATCAATTCTCATTAATTATGATGAGAAGATATCTTTACGCCTTTTTCTTTGTAATATTTTAATGCACCTGGGTGAATTTTAGTTGAAATATTATTAATCATGTTAAATTCAACACCATTCCACCACTTAGCAGCTTGACCTAATGAGTTTTTACTTTCCCAAAAAGTTTTAGTTAAGTTATAAGCAACATCAGAACTCATGTCTGTTGTAGTATAAGTAACTACTGGTAATGAAGTTGTTTGAATATCAGAACTCTGGCCTTTATAAGTTCCACTAGGTATAATTAACTTAGTTCTTTTTGTTTTTTTAATTTGATCATCTGATAGTGAAATTACATTTACTCCGAGTGAAGAAGCAGCCTCAATAACATTTGGAGCTGGATAAGATCCAGCTGTAACAAAACCATCAATTTGACCATTTTTTAGTGCGGGAACAGCATTTGACAATTCTACATTTGCCAAATTAACTTTGCCTTCCAAACCAAACATCTTAAGGTATTTTGCACCCTCTTTAGCACCAAAAGAACCTTTACCAATTAAAATTGATTTTCCAGACATCTCTGAAAATTTGGTAACTCCTGATTTTTTGGACATAACAAAATGCATAGTTAACGATGGAATTGGGAATAATGCTCTTATATCTGAGTATTTAGGGTCACCCTTTCCTTTAAACATGGCTTTTTCAGCGATAGCTAGTTTTATTAAAATTGGTGGTGTAGTAAATACATAATTTCCTTTTCTAGCCTTAACTTCTTTAACATTTTGTACAGAACCTTGGCTCTCCTCCACGGTGACAATAATTGAACCATTTGAGTTTTTTTTCATTGCTTCAGCTATTTGAACACCCATTTGATAATATGATGATGTCGATTTAGCTGATTTGTATGTTATTTTTGTATCTGCAAAAGTTGAAGTAACAGATAATAAATAACCTAAAAGTGTTGTAAAAATATAAAATAACTTCATAAATCCTCCCCAAGTTACTTTTTGTACAATAACTATAATAAAATTAAATTAAAATGAAATTAAAAAGGAAATTTAGATACAGATCCTTGTCTGTAAATTTTTAATTCTTTATCTTTTGATACTGGAATGCATGTAAAAGTTGGTGGGTTTAAACCAACATCCCTTAATTCCAAGCCTGCATTTTGAGCATTTGTAAAACATTCAGCAGCTGATTTATATCTTAAGCCACTTACAAATACGTCTTGATTAAAAAACCATAATAATAGGAATTCCATGTTAAACATGTAATCTTACAAAGCGACATTTCAAGTCACTTTGTAAGACAATATTATGTTAGATAACTTTTAATGGTATCTTTTTAGGTTTTCTTTCCTCAGGAATTTCTCTTTTAAGAACAATGTTTAAAAGTCCATTAGATAAGTTTGCTTCTTTGACATCCACATACTGTTCTAATCTAAACTTTTGTTCAAATGATCTTTTGGCAATTCCATTATAAAGATATTGAACATTTTTATCTTGAATGTCACTCATGATTTGTCCTTTAACTGTAAGAACACCATCATGCACATCAATATTAATATCTTTTTTATTGAAACCAGATACTGCTAAAGTTATTTCATACTCATCATCAGAAAGTCTTATAATGTCATAAGCAGGAAATGAACTTTGTTTTTGATTATTAAAATTTTCTAGTTCGTTAAAGAGGTTATCAAATCCTACAAAAGAACGTAAGGCTAGTGTTGGTAATATTGTCATAATATACTCCTTTAAAAGCAAGTTAACGAAAATCCCATTATGGCGATTTTCTGATTTTAATAGACATCCATTATATGCGATGTCTAAATTGATATGGTTAATTTATTTGAAATTTCAATAGTATATTGTATATTTTTTCTATGTTTATTTCAGAAATTAAAATCGATACTTATAACATTCCTTTACCTGAACCAGTTGAGGCTTACGCAGCAGGGGTTATGAAATCTTTTGACTTAGTTGTATGTAGAATAACAAATGATAATGAAGTTGAAGGAGTTGGGTACATAACAGTCCATGAAAATCAAGGAAAAGCTATTGCACAAATAATAAAAGATAGTTTTATTGATTTACTTAAAAATAAGGATCCTAGATATATTGAGTATTTATGGAACCTCATGTGGAAAAAAGTACATTACGCAGGGAGAGGCGCACCCGTAAGCTTTGCAATAGCTGCGGTGGATGTGGCATTGTGGGATCTAAAAGGGAAATATCTAAATGAACCATTATGGAGTTTATTAGGTGGGTATCAAAAAAATGTATTATGTTACGCAGGTAATATAGATTTAAATTTTTCAAAAGACAAATTATTAGCTGAAGCTACCAAATCTCTAGATCAAGGGTTTAGAGCAATCAAAATGAGACTTGGTAGAGAAACATTAAAAGAAGATTTAGAAAGATTAGATGCAATGAGAAGTCACTTGCCAAGTGATATATCATTAATGGCTGATGCTAATGAGGCATGGTCAGTTAATCAAGCCATGAAAGCATTCAACGAAATTGAAAAGTTTAATTTAGTTTGGTTAGAGGAGCCCATCAAACCTGACGATTTTGAAGGTTATAAATATTTAAGATCTCTCGGAAAAGTTCCAATTGCGGCAGGGGAAAATTTACACACACTAGCTGAAATGAATTTATTAATAAAACATAATGGTGTTGATTATGTTGAACCAGACCTAACTACTTGTGGTGGAATAACAACTTATATGAAAGTTGCAAAACTTGCTGAAATAAATAACTTACCTGTAGTTTCACACGGCGTTCATGAACTTCATGTTCACCTACTAGCGGCTTGTCCAAATGCTTCATATATGGAATTTCATGCTTGGAGAATTGATGATTATATAGAAGAAGAACTCTCAATAAATAATGGATACTCTCCTGCTCCAGACAAGCCTGGCCATGGTGTTGTTTTTGATTTTGAAAAACTCTCAAAACTTAAGATTGATTAACTTATTATGAATAATGAAATAAGATCAATCAGTAATAAGATGCATGAACGTGGTTTAAGTTCAGATAAACAAGAATTTGGATCATTCTATTTATTAAGATTTTTGGGCGCTAAAATAAATTTTGAACCTAACCAATGCATAGTTTCATTAGAATCTGTACCACCAATGTTTAACCCCCAAGGCACTCTTCATGGAGGAATAATTACAACAATTATGGATATATCAATGGGACATTTAATAAAAAACGAACAAAGTGCAGGAACTACTTTAGAATTAAAAGTAAATTTTATGTCAGCTATTAAACATGAAAAAATTAAATGTGTTGGATCTTTTTTAAAAAAAGGACGAACTATAAGTACACTAGATTCTAAATTATTTAGAGAAGATGGGAAATTAGCTGCATACGCTACATCAACGTGGAAAATTTTATAAGTTCTCTCTTAACTTACAGTATTCTTCTCCTGACATTTCAAAATATTTTATATTTGGATAGTTTAATTTCATTGGTTTGGGGTCAACTATTTCGATAGGAATATTATTTGCCATACCTATTCTCAAAGCAATTGATGTAATATTCACACTAAAGGAAGTTCCAATAAATATCATTTTTTTTGCTGAATTCATCCATTCTTCAGCCTCAGAAAACCTGTAAATTTCGGTGTACATTTCGTCAAATAATAATACAAAAGGCTTTAAAGAAAATTTAATTTTAGGTTTAAAATTATTAGTTTCTAAAATTTTAAATTTATCAAATAAAGATGAAATTAATTTATTATCATCATGTGAAGGATCAATTTCATTCCAATTTGCATCAGTAGGTATTTGATACTCCATTTCATCTTGATAAATAATGACTTTATCTAATCTTCCGTGAATACTTATATAATTTTTATTTCCAGCTTTAGCATCCAAACCATCAATATTTTGAGTTATAAGGTTTTTATTAGATAGCCATTTATGTACAAAATTTGGTTTTGCATCTTTATAAGCAATAAACCTTTTAAAATACCATAGTAAAAATTGGTCCGGGTAATTTTCATACATATATCTAGTAGCCATTTCTTGTGGTGTATAATTAACACTACCTACTGTCCAAAATCCATCACTACCCCTAAATGTTGGTATCCCACTTGCTGAACTAACACCAGCACCAGTTATATATAATTCTTGCAATTTTTTACTTCTAAATAAAGATTTTGTGTATATGTTATAATTAAATAATATTAATTCAAATTTTATATGCAAACTATAATAGAAATCAAAAATCTTAAAAAGATATATAAAGATAATAAAGTTGCTTTAGATGATGTTAATCTTAATATTTTTAAAGGCGAGATCATTGCGTTGTTAGGACCAAATGGTGCCGGTAAAACTACATTAATATCCAATATATGCGGAATATCTTCCATTACATCTGGTGATATAAAAGTTAATGGTTTTGATGTAATAGATAATTATAGAGAGGCCAGAAAATGCATTGGTATAGTACCTCAAGAATTATCTTTTGAACCTTTTGAAAAAGTTATTAATACAGTAAATTTTTCAAGACAATTATTTGGCAAAAAACCTGACGAAGAATATATTGAAAATTTATTAAAAAAGTTAAGTTTATGGGACAAAAAAGATCAAATCATTAGATCTTTATCCGGCGGAATGAAAAGAAGAGTTTTGATTGCTAAGGCATTAAGTCATGAACCAGATGTCCTGTTTTTGGATGAACCAACTGCTGGCGTAGATGTAGAACTAAGAAGAGATATGTGGAATACTATTAAAAACCTTCAAAATAGCGGCGTTACGATTATTTTAACCACGCATTATATTGAAGAAGCAGAATTAATGGCAAACAGAATTGCTGTTATTAATAATGGGAAAATTTTATTAATTGATAAGAAAGACAATTTAATAGATAGAATGAGTAAAAAAACATTAATAATTCATACAAATAGTAAAATTAACAAAATAGATAAAGCTTTAGAAAAATTTCAACTTCGTGTAAGCAAAGATAAAAAAAATTTAGAATATGATTATAGCCCCAATAAGAAAAAAACGGGTATAACTACTTTACTAAATGAGATAAAGAAAACTGGAATAGAGTTAATAGATGTTCAGACCAAACAATCTAATCTTGAACAAATATTTGTTGAGATTTTAAAGAATGATTAATTTCAGATCTATTAAAGCTATTTATATTTTTGAAATGTCTCGAACATTTAGAACACTTATCCAAAGTCTTATTTCTCCAATATTATCAACTGTTTTATATTTCATTGTCTTTGGAACAGCAATTGGAAATAACATAAACTTTACAAATGAAATACCTTACGGTGCATTTATAGTTCCTGGTTTAGTGATTTTAACTATTTCAATGCAAAGTGTAAACAACGCATCATTTGGCATATTTTTTCCCAAATTTCTAGGTACTACTTATGAAATTTTATCAGCCCCAATTTCATATGTTGAAATTGTTATTGGTTATGTTGGTGCTTCTGCAACTAAATCATTTTGTCTTGGATTACTAATTTTAATAACCTCAACTTTTTTTGTTGATCTTAATATCAAGTTTCCAATTTTGATGTTGTGTATGCTGTTATTATCTTGTGTATCATTTAGTTTATTAGGTTTTATTATTGGAATTGTTTCAGATAATTTTGAACAAATAAATTTTGTGCCAATGATAATTATCACACCATTAGTTTTTTTAGGAGGTAGTTTTTATACCATTGATGTGCTTCCAGATTTTTGGCAAACAATTACATTATTTAACCCTATATTTTATCTTGTATCTGGTTTTAGATATTCTTTTTTTGGTACAGGTGAAGTTAATATTTTAATAAGTATATTTTCAATTTCTTTGTTTATTTTACTATGTATAATAATTATATGGAGAATTTTTAAAACAGGATACAAAATCAAAACATAGGATTAAAAATGAAATTATATAATTTTACACTTGCTCCAAATGGAAGAAGAGTGAAAATTTTTTTAAAGTTTAAAAATAAAGAAATACCAGAACAAGAAATTAATGTTAGAGAAGGCGAACAATTCAAAGAGCCTTTCAAATCTATGAATACATTTAATTGCGTCCCCTTTCTTCAAATCGATGATAATACAATAATCTCTGAAAGTATTAGTATTTGTAGATATTTAGAAGAAGAACATTTTCCAGAACCTACTTTATTTGGATCTACACCTAAGATGAGAGCATATATTGATATGTGGAACAGAAGGTTAGAATTAGACGGCTATTCTCCTTTAGGGAATGCAATAAGAAACAAATCATCATTTTTTGTTAATAGAGTATTAGCAGGCACAAGAAATGATATTAAACAAATTCCGGAAATTGTAGAAAGAGGTATACAAATGATCGAATTGCTTTTTCAAAGAATTGATCAACATCTTGAAAAAAATAAATTCATTTGTGGCGAACAATTTACAATTGCTGATATAACGGGATATTCAATTTTTAAATCATGTGAATTGTTAAAATTTGAAATACCCAAAACATTGCCAAATACAATAAGATGGCGAGATACTCTATACAAACAAGATTGTTTCGATGTCTGAAAAAGAAAAAGTTTGTATTGTTACTGGAGTTGGTCCTGACAAAGGAACTGGCGCTGAAATAGCAAAACTTTTTGGTAAAAAAAAATATAAAGTTGCAATGATTGCAAGGAATAAAAAAAATTTAAATGATTTAGAAAAAAAATATAAAAACATTTTTTCCTATCCTTGTGATGTAGGTGATTTGGAAAAGTTTAAAATAACCTTAAAGAAAATAAAAAATAATTTAGGTCCTGCAGATGTTGTAATACATAATGCTCCAAGTGCATCAAGAGGAAGTATATTAAAATTAAATCCTGATGATTTAGAACTTAATTTTAGAGTAAATACAACAGCCCTATTACATCTTGTAAGAGAAACTTTACCAAGTATGTTGTCCAAAAAAAAAGGAAGTGTTTTAATAACTGGTAATACTGCAGCTACTAGAGGTAAATCACATTGGGGATTTTTTGCGTCTACAAAAGCAGCTCAAAGAATTTTGGCTGAATCAATTGCAAGAGAGTTTGGTCCAAAAGGTATACATGTTGCTTATTTCATTATTGACGCAGCTATCGATACTCCAAGAACACGTCCTTACATACAACCGGACAAACCAGACGATTATTTCTCAAAACCAACTGCAATAGCAGAAGAAATGTATAAAACAGTGCTTCAGGATAAATCAACATGGTCTTTTCGAGTAGAGTTAAGACCATTCGGCGAAACATGGTAAAACTTTATGGATAAAGTAGTAATAATAACAGGTGCTGCAAGAGGCATTGGTCTTGCTACAGCTAAAATATTCTTACAACAAAATTATAAGGTTGTAATAGTTGATAAAGACAGAAATGAAGTTAATAAACTTAAATTAAAAAATGACAAATTATTAAAATATATTTGTGATATATCAGATCCCAAAAAAAACAAAAGTATGATTGAGGATATTTATAAATGGGGGAAACGAATAGATATTTTAGTAAATAATGCCGGTGTAGCTGATTTCGGAAAAATTGAAACTGTAAAATTTAAAAATTGGCGTAAAATCATGGATACAAATTTAGATGGTACATTTTTAACAACACAAAATGTAATTAAATATTTAAAAAAAACTAAAGGAAATATTATTAATATCGCATCAATATCTGGATTAAGAGCATCAACTTTAAGGATTGCATATGGAACTTCAAAAGCAGCAATTATTCAATTGACTCAACAACAAGCTATAGAATTAGGCGAATTTGGGATCAGAGTAAATTGTGTCTCACCAGGGCCTGTAAAGACTAAATTAGCTCAAGCAGTTCACACTCCTGACATTGTGAAAGCTTACCATGATTCAATACCACTTAACAGATACGGTATGGAAAATGAAATTGCTGAAGCAATTTTTTTCTTATCCTCTGAAAAAGCAAGTTATATAACTGGACAAAATTTATCAGTTGATGGTGGTTTCGAGGCATCCGGTGTCGGACTAATTTCATTAAGAGAAAGTTAATCGATATTGATCAATTAATAAAGTATAATAATTATACTTTAAATAAAATATTTGTGAGATCATTTAATTTTTTATCAGGAAAAACTTCTTTATTTAACAATTGAAAGTCCGTATCAAAACACACTGACATTGCTGAACAATAGACAGAACGAGCATCTAAGGTAGAGTTTAAATCTCTTCCTTCAAATAAATTTTTATTTTTAATACCAGGCCAATCTGCATAGACTTGAGATTTTTTAACTAAACCACCACCTAGAAGAATTGAGGTGCCATAACCATGTTCTGTTCCATAGCCATTATTTTGAACTAATGTTCTTCCAAATTCAGTAAGTGTAATTATTAAAGTATTTTTAAAAGTATTACCTAAAGTTTTTTTCAAAACATCAAATGTATAATCTACTTGTTTAAGTTTTTGCCCATGCTCACCATCTGCACCCCCTTGTGCAGCATGAGTATCAAAACCAAATACTTCAAATACAGCAACTCGAGGACCATTAATTTTTTTAAGCTCAGAACCTGCAATCCTTGCAAGTGTTTTTAAATTTTTATTATTTGGAGCTTTAGTCATAGAGATTGGTCTACTAATTAATTTATCAAATGATTTTTTTAATAGAGGTTCGTCATTATAATGATGTTTTAATATATCAACTAAATTTCTAGTTGGCATACTCAACTTCGAAGGAAAAAAATTATCTTGATTTGCTTTACCCCTTAATAATAAAGGCATAGGCAAGGAAATGGATAAGCCTTCTAATCCAGCAACATCAATTCCCCTTCCAAGCCATCCTGTTTTTAACTTATAAGGTATTGTACCACCACTTTCCATTAAATTTTGACCGTCAAAATGTGACCTGCCAGTATATGGAATATTTGTTGCATGAACAATTGAAGCTTCATTTGATTTCCATAATTTGTGGAAACCTGAAAGTTTAGGATGGAGGCTAAAATCACTATTTAAATCTAATAATTTTTTTACAACTATGTCAGGTCTTACTTTTTCTAATATATTATCATGAATGTAAGGAACTGATGTTAAACCATCCATTGCCCCTCTTAACATAATTATAACCAGGTTCTTTTTATTTTCTATCATAGATGAATTAACTTTAAGAGGTAACATCCCTGACAATAAGAGTGTTGTTGAACCTAATGTAAATTGTCTTCTATTAATTTTCATGTCTTTAACATCCATTTACTACTAAAAAGCGCAACACTTTCTTCATTATTATTAACCTTTTCAAGAAAAGTTTTTATCTCCGAAACATTGTCAAAATTTAATTCAATTATTCTATCTAAATAGCTTTTATCTAAATGTATTAGTTTACCTTTTTGTTTTAATGCATTCAAAATGCCAATTCTTCTAAATAAAAATTCTGGAGAAAGCCAGTCTTCTTCAAAATCTGACCAACCATTAGGCTGAAGTGGTCTAAATGGTAATTGACCCAAGTTTCTACAAATTCTTCTTACACGGTCTTTATCCCGTGGAATCATAGTCTCAAAATTATAAGTCATATCTTTTGGAAAATAATCTAAACCAGACATTTTTATGAATTGTAATAACCAAGTTTCGGGTTGTTGAAATTTTTTTAAATAAGAAAATTTATAAGCTTGTTTTAAAACTTCAGAATGTATTATTTTTAGATCACCTTTTGAATTTTTCCATGCACTTATTACTGAATTAACAATTTCATCAGACGGATATTGAGTAATAAAATGATTACATAATTTTTTTGAAATAAATTCTATACATGCTGGAGTTTTTACTAAATCTTTAATCACTTTTCTTAACATTTCTCTGGCTGCCTTAGTACCAAAACTCTCCACATATTTTTTTCCTAATATGTTAAATGGACCGCTATCATGATATTCTTCTATAAAATGCACAGGGACATTTTCCTCTCTTTTGTGAATCTTTGAACTCATTTTAGGAATTCTATGCATCCAACCGGACATTACTTTTGACATGTCTATAACATCATTTTGTGTATAACCAGCATTTGGTGAAACTGTATGTAGCTCTAGTAATTCTCTGCCATGATTTTCATTTAAATTTGCTGACTTCCCTCTAGTAGAATACTTAAAAGCTCTAGGTGAATTTGGTCCTATAGACTTTGAATTATCTAAATTATGAATCATTGCCCATGAAATAGTTACATCATAAACTAAATCTTCTATATTTTTTAACATCGCTGGAGCAATTATTTCTCTATGGTATGGCCCTACATCATAAGAATACATTGCATCTTTTTGTTGAATTGCAAAATGATTACCCCAAAAATGAAGAAATCTTTGAAATACAGGAGAAGAACCGTTAATTGCTTCATTATGCCTTATATATAACCATAAAGGTTCAAAATAATAATGACCAGTTTGATATTTAAGTAACTTTTTTGCTCTTTTATAATCTTTTCTAGAATTTTTGAATTTTTTTCTTAGAACTCTTCTATCTTGATAATTGTACTTACCGTGAAACTCCATCATTTCTTTTAATGAATAAATAGGCCCTGACCAATGAAGTTTTGGTAATTTTTCAATTTGTGAGATAGACCACTCAAGTGGATCGGAGGGAATTGATTCATCCACCCCTAGACCAAAACCAACTTTTCGAAAAAAAGATTTATTCATAACTAAACTATAAAAATTATTGAAAAATTATCAATATTTTAGTTATTTAAATAATATGGGTAAGATAAATTTAGAAAGTAGTTGGTTAAAAATTTTAAATGATGAATTTGAAAAACCATATATGAAGAATTTATCTTTTTTTTTAAATAGTGAAAAAAAAAAAAATAAAATAATTTACCCATCTGGTTCAAAAATTTTTAATGCTTTAAATTTAACTCCATTTACATCAGTCAAAGTAATAATTTTAGGTCAAGATCCATATCATGGCCAAAATCAAGCAAATGGACTTAGCTTTTCAGTGGAAATTGGAAATAAAATTCCACCATCATTACAAAATATTTTTAAAGAACTTTATTCAGATTTAAATATTTATCCATCTCAACATGGTGATCTTTCGAATTGGGCAAAACAAGGAGTTTTATTACTTAATACAATCTTAACAGTTGAGGCTTCTAAACCTTCATCTCACTCTAATAAGGGATGGGAAATATTCACAGACAAAATACTTCATTCACTTAGCTCTCTAAAAGATAATTTAGTATTTATTTTGTGGGGCAAAAAAGCACAAGAAAAAATTTCACTGATTGATGAAAGTAAACATAAAATTTTAAAAAGTACTCATCCATCTCCATACTCAGCTAATAATGGCTTTTTTGGATCACAACCTTTTTCAAAAACAAATTTCTTCTTAGAAAGCAAAAAAATTGATAAGATTAATTGGAAATTATAAAATGAAAAAAAATTTAAAGTCTCTTAAAACTGAAAAATTAAATATCTCATATTTTGAAATTGGAAATGAAAATAGTATTCCAGTTTTTCTTATGCATGGTTTCCCATATGACATAAATGCTTATAAAAATGTTGTTGAAATTTTAAAAAAACATGACTTCAGAATTATAGTCCCTTATTTAAGAGGTTTTGGACCTACTTATTTTTTGAACAAAAGCTCTCTTAGATCTGGAGAACAAGCAGCACTAGGGAAAGATCTTATTAACCTTATGGATGGCTTAAATATCAAAAAAGCAATACTTGCTGGTTATGATTGGGGTGGAAGAGCAGCATGTGTTGTAGCTGCTTTATATCCCCATAGATGTATAGGGCTTATCTCATGTAATGGTTATAATATTCAAAATATTAAGATTGATAGCATCACCCCAGATAAACCAGAAAATGAAAAAAATTATTGGTACCAATATTTTTTTCATACAAAAAGAGGTTTTAACTCTCTAACAAAAAATCGTAATGATCTTATAAAATTTCTCTGGAAAACTTGGTCGCCAACTTGGAAATTTTCTAAAAAAGATTTTGAGTTATCTCAAGAAAGTTTTCAAAACCCTGATTTTGTAGATGTTGTTATTCATAGCTACAAACACAGATATGGTCTTGTTGATGGTGATAAAAGTTATTCTGCAATAGAAAATAAATTATCATTAACACCAAATATTGAAGTTCCAACAATTACTATTGATGGCTTAATGAATGGAGTTCGAGAACCAAAACGTGAAAAAAATATAAAAAAGTTTACCAATCTTATTAAACATAAATTATTAAAAAATGTTGGTCATAATGTGCCACAAGAAAGTCCTCTAATTTTTTCAAATTTAATATTAGAAATTAAAAAATATGCAAATCATTAAAGATTACTCTCCTGGCCTGGTATTTTGTACATTTATTCTATTTATTTGTTATTTAATTGATAATTATCTAAAGTCACAAAATATTTTACTTTCATTAGCTTTTATTAGTTTAATTTTTGGAATAACTCTTAACAAGTTTTATTTGAGACATACAACATTAAAAAAGTTTACTGAATTTTCTTTAAAGAAACTTCTTAGATTAGGTATAGCACTTTTAGGAATCTCTTTAAGTTTAAATCAACTTATGATGTTTGGATACATGTCATTTTTTTTAATTATTTTAAATATTATTTTAATATTTTTAATTATATATATATTTGGAAATTATTTTAATTTATCTAAAAATCTTTCTTATTTAATTGGTATGGGTACAGCAATATGTGGTGTAACAGCTATAATTGCTACATCTAGTATCATCAACCCTAAAAAAAATGAAATTAGTTACGCCGTATCAATTGTTACTATATTTGGACTTATTACTGTACTTACTTACCCTTATATTTCTGAATTACTTTTTAAAAATGATGACATTTTAGCTGGCATTTTTTTGGGTGCTTCTATTCATGATACTGCTCAAGTCAGTGCTGCTGGAATGATTTATGATGAAACATTTGATTCAGAAAATGCTTTAAATTCTGCAATGGCTACAAAATTATTAAGAAATTCTTTTTTAATATTATTGATACCGTTACTTACATTAAAATTTATGAAAAAAACAAAAATAGATTTCAAAACTAATTTCATAAAATTCCTACCTATGTTTGTGGTTGGATTTATCGTGTTTAGTATTTTCAGAACTTTAGGAGACTTAAACTTTTTAAATACGCAATACGAAATAATGTGGATTGAAAGTATAAGTATCATAAAATTCATTTCTAAAATTTTAATTTTATATGGAATGCTTTCATTGGGACTACAAACAAATCTCAATCAAGTCTTCACTCTTGGTTATAAACCACTCATTGTAGGTTTCATAGCCTGTATATCAGTTGGGTTATTAACAATTTTTTATTTAAAAATTTTATTTTAAACAAATTCAATATTTATGCTTAACATGACCTTTAGTATTATTTTTTTTAATTTGGAATGGTATTTCTATAGATCCATTTTTTTTAAAATTTAAACTTATAAATAAATATTTTTTATTTTTTAACTCTTCATAAATATCAGAAAACATTAAATGGAAACTACCAGGCGTTAATGAAATCTTAGATTTTTTTTTAATAAGCAATCCAGATTTCAAATGTTTCATTTTCATAACATCATTTTGTATATTCATAGAGTGGATTTGATTATTTTTAGCAAAATTTGATTCAATAGATAATAAAACGTCATCTGATTTACCATTATTTATAATTTCTAAATATCCAGAAGTAACTTTTTGACCAGAGTGTATAGATTTAATCCATGGTTTATTTATAACTATATTATTAATTATAAAATCATCTGACCAAGAATTTTGAATAAAACAAAATAAAAATAAACAAAAATAAAAAAAAAATTTTTTCATAAGATTAACGTAATTGAATAGTTTTGAAACAAAATAAAATTCAATTTAAAACATGACGAAAATTTTTTATTTCTGTATCAATTGTTTTTAAATCAAATTTCTCTTTATCAAGAATTTTAAATATAGCCTGTCTTCCACATTTTTGATGAACTTTTAAATACTTTTCAACAATATGATAATATGGTCTATCAAAATAATCGTCGAATATAATTGTTGTTCCTTCTTTAGCAAATTTTAAACATGTGAAAAAACAACAAACCCTGAACCTTCCATCAATCAAAACAGTATCAGGGATCAAATTTTGTTTCCAAATCCAATTTGTATAGTCAATAAAAGAATCTCTTTTTGAATAATCTATTGGAAACCCCCAGTTCTCAACTTTGCCTACATCAATATATTTTAATTTTATTTTTTGATCATCATAGACTTTTAATTGTTTAATTGTTTTTATCCAATCAATTGATGTATCAACAGATAAGATTTGAGCGGTTGTGTTTTTTAATACCCAATAAGTTGATTGTCCACAACCATATTCCGCAAAAACATTTGATTTCATTAAATATTTTTTAAATAATATATCGTTATTGTCAAATAATGTGTTGTTTGTTTTTAATTTATTGTTTGATAAATTTACCATATAACTATTGAAAATTTTTACTATTTATTTTCTCTCTGTATGTAATAATTAACCCTGAAATAACTATTAAAAAAATACCAGCAAATTCTACATTTTCTGGCCAAACATCAAAAACTAACTTGCTCCATAAACAAGCAAAAACCAAGTAAAAATAATCTAGAGGTGCAAGCCAACTGCTTTCTGCATTCTGATAAGCTTTAGCGAGTGCTAAATTTCCTATTATGTTTAACAAAGAACATGCAACAATAAATAAAAAGATTATTAAAGTTAAATCAACCCAACCATTAGTTATAAAATCTATAGTAAAATTTTGATTGTATTCAAATATAAATTCAAAAAAAATGATGCCTATAATTCCTGATATAAAAAATAATATTCCCACAACAAAAGTAAGAGCAACTGGACTTTCATTCCTACAGTATTTTCTTATCATTATAATATTACAAGCATAAAAAAAGCCTGCAAGTATTGGTAATAATTGATATAGATTAAAATCTTCTTTCCAAAGTTGTAATATAAATACACTTCCTATAAAACCCATTACAAGAGCTAAAAGTCTGAATTTTCCAACCATTTCTTTTGTAATTACTATAGATAAAATTGTTACAAATATTGGAAACGTGTATAAACCTGCTGCCATTTGAGATAAGGACAATATTGGGGATGCTGAAAAAAAACAAAACATGCAAAGAACCATCATTGTACCTCTAATTGTAACTGGCAACCAATTTTCAGGAATTAACAAACTCTTATTTTGAGATAAAATTACAATTATGTATAAAAACATAATATTAAAAAATGATCTTATAAATTGTAACTGCCAAAATGTTGTATCATTGGCAATAAATTTTATAAGTGCATCTTGGTAAGATAAAATTAAAATACCAATTAATAAAGATGTCAGAGATAAAAAATTTGAATCTTTAGATGTTTTGTAAAGAAATTTCATTAATATTTACGTAAAAATAATTCGCGTAATTATTGAACCAAACCATCTGTTAATTTCCATTCTAACAGGAAAAACCTTTTTATTTAAAAAACCAAAATATAACTTTATGTCAGAAAATTTGTCATTTTCAGGTTTCCATTTTGAATCTAAATAATGACCTCCAATAGGATGAAATCTTAAACCACATACTATTACATTACCTTCATAAGTTTTTGGTCTATCTTTCTTCAAAAATAACCTGCTTAACTCTATCATTTCTAAATCATACCTTCTTCTACCGTCAAAGACTCTAAATTTATTGATACATGAATTATTTAGTTGAAGATTATCAATTGTATTAATCAATGCTGTAAATGGATCCATTACATTAAAAATAGTATTTTGAGGAATTTTATTTACTTTTTTTAAATCTAACTTTGGTGTATTTTGAAATTTTAAAACATTATTGGAATTGTCCCATTCAACATTAGATTTTCTAGTTTTGCCTTTATAACTTGAAAAAGTTTCATAAATCGAAGGAAATAATTTATCTCTAATTCTTTTAGATTGTCCTTTTATAGTTGAAGAAAATTTATAAAAACTTTTGAGAGAACCATCAGAAGAAGATACTATTGAATATAAAATTTTATTTTCATTTTTGTTAATTGTGGCTGAAATTTTTGCAATTGATAAATTAGAAAATTGAATTGAAAAATTATATTTATCTATTTTTAAACTAGATAATAATACTGATGGCCATATCAATAAAAGTGCATAAAAAAGAAGTTTAATGATCATTTTTTAAATGTTATAGAAATTACAAATTATTGTACTAATTAAAAATGATTAATAAATATGTCAACTTTAATAATTGAAAAAGCAAAATTAAAAAACCTTAAAGATTTAATATATCTTCTATTTGAAGATGATCTTGGAAAAGATAGAGAGAACATGAGTGAAACATCGTTTAATAACTATAAGAAATCATTTATTAAAATTTTAAATGATTCAAACAATGATATTTTTATAATGATTTTAAATGATCAAATAATCGGCATGATGCAATTAACTTTCATTCCAGGCCTGTCTATGGAAGGCATGACAAGATGCCAAATTGAAACAGTTAGAATTAAGAAAGATTACAGAAATAAGGGTTATGGATCAGAATTGATTAAGAAAGGTATTGAAATCGCAAAATTAAATAAATGTGGATTGATACAATTAACGAGTAATAAAGAAAGACTTAAAGCAATCAATTTTTATAAAAAACTTGGCTTTTTAAGTACACATAAAAGTTTTAAATTAGACTTATAAAAAAAGGCATTTATTTACAAAATGCCTCATAAGAGTTAGCGAAAGTATTCATTCTTACTTCATGAACTCTCATTGCATTTCCAAAGATATTCTGCATTCTATTAATTTCTTTTTTATCTTTATCTTTTAAATTTTCTCTTTCTTTAAGATATCTATTAAGAATATTATTCCATGATTGATAACTTACGTCATATTTTTTTAAGATTTCTTCACATTTCTTTTTATCAAATACTTTGCCATGTGACATTGATGAAAAGGTAAAAAACAAAATAACTAAAATAAAAATTCTTAACATACATACCTCTTTATGTAAAACAAACTACACTTTATTCATTTCTAATTAAAGGATAAATTTTAGGAGTTAAATATTTAAAGTTTGTAAAAAATATTAATATTAAACTTAAAACTATAATAAAACTTATAATTATAAAAAATGTATGAAAATCAAATTCCCATGATAAATTAAAAAATCCTTGAATAGCTAAATTAGATATTATTATTGAAAAAATTGTAGAGAAAAAAATTGTAACTCCAAAAAGAATTAAGAATTCAATAATTGAGGATTTAATTATTTGTAGTTTACTTAGGCCAATTATTTTAAAAACTAAATTTTGATATATTTTACTTTTACCTTGAACAACAATAGCACTCACAATAACAAAAAAGCCTATAAATATAACAACCAGCGATACCAATGAAATTGATAAATAGATTTTGTTAAGTAAATTTGAAATTTTTTGTAAATAACTTTTAACTTCGATAAAAGAAACATTTGGAAATTCATTTGATAAATTAATATTTTTTACTTCTTTATCAAATTTAACAGTAGCAAGAATTTCACTTGGTAATTTTTTTGCAAATAAAGGATTAATTAACATAGCAAAATTTATATTAAGATCTCGATAATTTACTTTCCTAAAATTGACAACTTTACCAATGACTTCTCTACCAGAGATTAATAATGTAAATTCATCATCAAGTTTAACATTTAAATCTTTTGCAATTTTACTATCTAATGAAATCAACAATTCTTCTTCATTTTGATTATTTTCCCACCATTTTCCTTTTGTGATTGGGTTATTAAGAGGTGGATTATCTGACCAAGATATTCTTCGGTCATTATTAATAAACCAAAAGCTTTCATTAAAGCGATCAATATAATTTAATGGATCTATATTATTAATTTTTATTAACTTTACAGAAGCCATTGGCATGGCATTAATTATAGCTAAAGAATCTTTATTTTTAATAAAGTTTATGAATTCTAATTTTTGAGCATTTTGAAGCCCAATGAAAAAATAATCTGGAGCAAGATTTGGAATTGATTTAGAAATTTCTTTCTTTAAATTAAAACCAATTAATCCCAGAGATAAAAGAAGTGTTGTTCCTAAACCCAATGTAACTAAAACAACCAACGATATATTTTTAAATTTTATAATATCTTTCAAAGCAAACTTAAATGATATAAATTTCTCTATATAAATTTTTTTAAACTGACGTAAAAAAAATGTAAAAATTAAATAAAAAATTAAAATACAAATAAAAAAGCTTATAAAATAAATTAAACTATAAATTGGTCTAAACGAACTTAAAGATATAAATAAAACAAAAATTAAAGATGTTAAATAAAGTAAAGAATTTGTTTTAGTTTTAAAAATAAATGTGATGTCTCTTTTAACATTTTTTAATAAATCATTTCCTTTAATACTATCAATTGCATTTAATGTTGGGATAGAAAAAATTACAAATACCACAAAACCGGCAAAAAAAACATTTAAGTAAGTGAATAAGGAAAAGTGATATGAAAGTTGAATATTATAAAAATTAATTAAGAATGAATTTAGGATTGGTATTATAAACAAACTTAAAATATAAGAAAATAATGATGATATAATTAATAGAAAAAATAATTCGCAATAATATATCAATTTAATTTTAAAATTTTTCATTCCAATAGCTTTTTTAATAGCAATAGAAATATATTTATCATTTAAATATGATAAAAGTGAATTAGCCAATCCAACAGAAGCTATTAATAAAGCACTAATTGATAGTAATGACAAAAATTGAATAAAGTTGTTAATTGCTAATTTTAAACCTCTTCCAGAATTTTCAGGTATTTTGATCTTATGATTTTTATCTTCATTTAGAATATTTTTTACTAATTTAATGCCATTTTTAGTTTCAATGTTTTTATTAAATTTTAATTTAAACTCTTTATTTATTAAATTTCCTAATGCTTGTAATTTCAATTCGTCAAGGGTGATATTATTTATCATCGCATAATCACCAAATACAAAAGCTCCACCTATATCAGGAATATTTTTTAAATAACCAATAACAGTTAAATTTTTATTTTGTATGTTAACTTTTTCACCAATTTTAAGTTTCAAATTTTCAAATGTATTTTTATTTAATAAAATTGTATTGGAATTTTTTTTCATTATTTGAAATGCATTTTTTGGATGTGTTTCAACTTTTCCATATAGTGGATAATTAGTATCAATAGATTTAATTCTTACAAAAATTGATTTCTTATCTTTATTAATCATTGAATTAAATTCAATAATTTCAGATACTTGTGCAATTTTTTTTATTTTTAATATTAAGTTATAATCAGCTTTTCCTCTGTTGTAATCAATTTCTAAATCACCACCCAAAAGAGTTTTTTGATTTTTTGATAACTCTTCATTAAGACTTAAATTAATTGTTAAAATTGTACTATATATAAACAAACTTAAAAAAAGAGTTATTGAAATACTTAATAATTTAGCCTTACTTCTGAATAAGTCTTTAATTGAAAATAAAAATATAAATTTTATATCAGTATAATTAAATAATTTTTCCATCATTTATTTCAATTTTTTTATGAGCTTTATTGGCAATTTTGGTGTCATGAGTTACTAATATAAGACTTGATCCTGAATCTTTTACAATATCAAATAAGATACCTGAAATTAATGCTGAATTTATTTTATCAAGATTACCTGTAGGCTCGTCAGCTAATATTAACTTTGGTTTCATAACCAATGATCTAGCTATAGCAACTCTTTGTTGCTCCCCTCCAGAGAGTTGACTTGGGTAATGATTAAATCGATGTTTCAAACCTACCTTATCTAAAATTTCTTTAGATTTATTTAAACCATTATTTATATTGTTAATTTCTAAAGTTAAATTTACATTTTCTAGTGCTGTAAAATTTGGCAAAAGAAAAAAAGATTGAAAAATGATACCAATATTTTTTCTTCTAATATCTGAAAGTTCATCTTCATTTAAATTTTTAAAGTTATTGCCGTCAAAAATTAATTCTCCTGAATTAAATTTTTCTAAACCAGCTATTAACATAATTAAACTAGTTTTACCTGAGCCACTTTCTCCAATAACTGCAATTGATTCTTTATAATTTAGATCAATATTTACATTTTTAAGTATTTGTAATGACTTGTTATTTATCTTATAAGATAAACTTAAATCTTTTATTTCGAGAAGTTTGTTCATGCTCAAATATTTTATTATTACATTAATCTTAAGTTGTCTAGTTACGTTTAACTCCTATGCATTAGATAAAATATTGCTATACGGTGATAGTTTAATGTCTGGGTACAAATTGGATAAAAAAAATTCCTTAAATAATATACTTGAACAAAAACTTTTACTGTTAGGATATAATTATAAAATAATTAATGCTAGCATCCCTGGTGAAACCAGTTTTGGAGGTTTAAATAGACTTAATTGGACGCTTGCTGAAAAAAATATAACACACGTTGTATTGTGTTTAGGTGCAAATGATATGCTAAGAGGCATTAAACCAAATGAAACATATAAAAACCTAGAAAAAATCATTAAAATCATTAATGATAAAAATGTTAAAATTATTTTAGCTGGAATGATTGCACCTTCTTCCTATGGAAAAAAATATAAAGATAGCTTTGACATTATTTATCCTGATTTAGCAAAAAAATTTAATCTGTTATTTATTCCTTTTTTGCTTCAAGACGTGGCTTTAAATCCAGAATTAAATTTAAGTGATGGCATTCATCCAAATGAAAAGGGAGTTAAAATAATTTCTAATACTATTTCTAAAAAATTGATTACCGTTTTAAAAAAATTGAATTAACTAGTTTTTTTTAGTTTTTGGATTTGATCCCAAGCATTATTAATTATTCTCATTTTTTCTTTACTTTTTTCAAGAACTTCTTCTGGAACACCTTTATTAATTAATAAATCTGGATGATAAGTTTTTGATAAATTGATATATTTTTTTCTAATTTCTTTAATATCATCAGATGGCTTAACTCCTAAAACTATATATGGATTTAATTTTTCTGATGATTTTCTGCTTTCAAAAAGACTATTTATTTCAGTATCAGTAAGATTAAAGATAAAACCAATTTCTCTTATCATCTTAATTTCAGGTTTACTAACCTCTCCGTCTGCTTCAGCAATATATAAAAGAATATTTAAAACTTCTACTAAAGCTGTTTTATTTTTTGAATAAATTTGGCTTATTTGTTGTGCGTATGGCTCAAAACCTAAATCATCTTGTTTTGCTACATTAAACACTTTTGAAACATTATCAATTTCACTATCTGGTATATTTAACTTTTCTTTAATTGCAAGTAATTCATCCTTTGTGACAACTCCATCTGCTTTACTAATTTTTGCAGACAAAATAATCAAAGCTAATGCAAAAATCTGTTGAGAGTTTTCATTACTAAAGTTTATACTTTTAACTTTTCCAGCTGAAAATTTACTTCCTAGAAAAGATCCTAATAATGCTCCTATCGGTCCACCAACAGTAAAACCTAACATGCCACCGATTAATGTTCCCCAAATGGACATTTTGTTATTTAACTTTTTTCAATTGCTTTAATCTTTTTTCTCTACCACATGCAGTTTTATATAGATAATACTTTAAAGAATTTTTTTTATAAAAATTTTGATGTTCATCCCTTACAGGATAAAATTTTGTTTCTTTTTCTAAAGCAACTTTTGAAGTTTTGGGAGCAATATCATTTATAATATTTTTTTGTTCATTGTTTTTGTAATAAATAGCTGGGCTATATGAATGACCTCTATCACAAAACTGACCATTTGAATCTTCATAATCAACTGTATTAAAAACATGTTTTACTAATTCAGCAAATGAAACTTTGTTTGGGTCATAGATAACCTTAGCTGCTTCTCTGTGGTCTCCCCATTGATTAGGATAATATTTAGGATTTGGAGTTGTTCCTCCAGTAAACCCACTAATGACCTCATTAACTCCTTTAAATTCTTCAAAATCTTCTTCAGTACACCAAAAACACCCGCCCGAGTAATAAAAAGTATCTGATTTAGCCTGAAAAATTGATAGAAGGAAAATGATTTTAATTTTAATTAATAGATAAAATATTTTTTTCATGCATTATATATATGTAACGTTTTCAATAAATTCATCAGCTTTCTCAAAAATTATTTTTTTTCTTTCAACATTCATTCTTTCCAATGTTCTTACCATCATATTTAAACGAGGATTTTTTGAAAAAAAAGATTTGTTATTATTAATAAAAGACCAATATAATCCATCCATAACATCACACCATTTATCTTTTTTGTAATTACTCATTTTTAAAATATAATTAGATCCACAAATATATGGCTTAGTTGAAAAAATTCCACCGTCTGCATAAGTTCCCATTCCATAAACATTAGGCACCATTACCCAGTCACTACTATCAACGAACATTTCCATAAACCATCTATATATTTCTTTAGGAGAAATTTTACATAAATTCATTATGTTACTTAAAATCATTAAACGTGGTATGTGATGTACATATCCATATTTTAAACATTTTTTTATTGTGTCATCTAATGGTTTGATATCAGTTGTTCCATCATACCAACAATCTTTTAATTTTCTGTCATGTTTCCAATAATTTGAATTTTCTTGAAAATCACCTTTTAGAAAATAAATCAGTCTTATAAACTCTCTCCATCCAATTATTTGTCTTATAAACCCTTCGAGAGAATTTAATGGTATGTCTTTTGATTTATTTACTTCTTCGATTACATCTTTTGGAGTTATTAAACCTAAATTTAAAGACGAACTTAGACAAGAGTGAAATAAAAAGTTTTCATCTATATCAACTGCATCTTCAAAATCACCAAAGTTTTTAAATTTAAGCTCAATAAATTCATTTAATAAGTTAAGAGCTTGCTTTCTATTAGTTGGTGCCCAAAAATTTTTATTATCTCCTGGATGACCAGAGAAATATTCATTCACAATTAATTTTACGTCATCAATATTTTCAGACTTATTAAAAAATGTAGTAGCTGGTATTTTAATTTCTTTTGGAAGTCGTTTTCTATTTAATTCATCAAATGACCATTTTCCCCCTGTAGGCTTTTCATTTTCGTCTATAAGAAGATTTAGTTTCTTTCTCATCATTTGATAAAAAGAAACCATTCTTAAATTTTTATTATTATCTCCATACTCTTTAAGATCTTCTTGACTTAAAAAAAACATTGGAGATGGAATAAAAGTTAAATCTACTTCATTAGAAAGAGTTAAGAATTTTTTTTCAAAAAATTTGTCAATAATATTATATACATATAATCTATTTATTTTATTTTTTTTTATGAAAACTCTAAGGTCATCTATATAGTTGCTATTTGTCTTTTGGTCTATTTTTAATGGTTTATAATGAACTTCAAAATCATTTGTTTTTAATAAGTCACGATAATCTCTCATAGCAGTTAAAAAAAGAGTTAATTTCATTTTGTGATGTTTAAAATAAGTACAAAGTTCAATATCTTCTTTCATATAAACTTTATTAATATTTAACTGAGAAATGTATTCCAATGGAAAAAGCTGATTACCTAAAATTACAAGTAAATTATTTTTGTTATACTCAATCATTAAAAACTAAATCCACGAGCTGATACTTTCCATAAATCTTTTACTTTTCTATTTTTATCAATAACAACATACCAATCATGTAAATTACATGTTGGATCACAGTGCCCCGGTATCAATTTCAACTTATCATTTAATTTAAGAGAGTTGTTATAATCTTCAATTATTCCATGCTCATCAGAACATTTTGTATATTTTAGATCATTTTTGTTGAATATTTTTGGTAGTCCACTGTCTACAGACATAGACTTTAAACCAGCATCAACAACTGCAAAATTTTGTTTGGCCACTGAAATGACACTTGTATAAATAAATAGTGAGTTTTCGAAAAGAATATTAGATTTATTCTTCTTTAAACTTGAATAATGTGCGTCCATAAATGCATATGAGCCAACTTGAATTTCATTATAAATTTTACTTTTTGTTTCTTCTTCGAAACAACCAGTACCTCCTCCAGTTACTATCAAATTAGACATATCAAAATATTTGAGTAAATTAGAAATTCTTTTATTAGTATCGTTAACTGTTGTTTCTCTTTCTTTTGAATCTAACACATGTTGATAAGAGCCATTATATGCTTGAAACCCGGACAGTTTTATATTTGAAGATTTATTAATAAATTGAATCATTAGTTTAATATCATCAATGTTATCTGTTCCACATCTTTGAGCACCACACTCTAATTCAATAAAAATTTCGATTTTGACGTTATTATCAGAGGCAATGTTATTTATATCATTTAAATTATCTATATTATCTACACAGCAAGTAACCTTAGTACCTGACCTGTTAATTTTACATAATCTATCAATTTTCTTTAAATCTGTTATTTGATTAGTGATTAAAATATCCTTTATACCCGATTTCACAAATACTTCAGCTTCACTTAATTTTTGACAACATATACCTGAGGCATTTCCATATTGAAGTTGATATTTTGCTACCTCCACAGATTTATGCATTTTTGCGTGAGGTCTGAGTTTTATATTATTTTCGTGAGTAAAAGATCCCATTTTTTCAACATTTAATTTAAATATCTCATAATCAATTAGCAAACATGGTGTTTGAATTTCTTCTAACTTCATTCCTTTTAAGGCAGGTATGTTAAAACCATAATCTAATTTGGACATAAAACTAATATAAAATAAATTTATTGAATCTTCTAACAAATAGATATAATTTTTAATATTACTTGGAGTTTATTAATGAAATTTTTGCATACAATGATTAGAGTTAACAATTTAGAAGAATCATTAGATTTCTTTTGTAATAAATTAGGCTTAATTGAAACAAGACGAAAAGATGTTCCTGAAGGAAAGTTTACATTAATATTTTTGGCTGCTACTGAAGATGAAAATTCTGCAATAAATACTAGATCACCAGAAATAGAACTTACTCATAATTGGGACTATGAGGACCTTGATAAAGGAAGAAATTTTGGTCATTTGGCATTTTCAGTTCCAAATATATATGAGACTTGTCAGAAATTAATGGATAAAGGTGTGGTTATCAATAGACCACCTAGGGATGGAAGAATGGCTTTCATTAAATCTCCAAATAATATTTCAATTGAACTTCTTCAACAAGGAGAAGCATTAGAAATTAAAGATCCTTGGAAATCAATGGATAATACAGGAACATGGTAAAGGAAGTTTTATGAAAAAATTATATTTGTTTTTTTATGTATTTTTGATTTTATTTATTGCTAATTGTTCTTCACATGTTGCAAAAAACAAAGTTGATAAAAATATAGTTCAAAAAGAAATGACTAAGTATGTTACAATTGAATGGATATTAAATCCTAAATTTATAACTGATTTACCTAAAACTGCAAAAGAAAAGTTAATAGAATCCTGTAATTCAAATAAATTTATTTTGGTTAAAGTAAGTACAATTGATTTTGAAAAAACCAAGGGAACTTTTAGGTGTAATTAAGGCCTTAATATGTAATTTATCTCTTTCAAATAATCTTTTAGTAACTTAAATCTATTAATACTCTTACCTTTTAAAGTTATAACGATTTTTTCATCATTTCTAAGTTTGATGAAATTGTTATTTTTATTAACCCAATCTAAAATTTTAGAAATTTCTTTTTCTCCTTGTTTCCTAAAACCAATAATTAATGCTTTAGGCCCAATGTCTATAAAATTAATATTTAATTTTAAGCAAATTATTTTTAAAGATATTGTATAAATCAAATTTGAAACCTCATTAGGTGGTGGGCCAAATCTTTCATTTAATTCTTCTATAAAATTTTTAATTTCATCATTAGAGGTTAAATCACCAATTTTTCTATATAATGACATTCTCGTTGATAAATCTTCAACGTAATCTTCAGGTATTAATACTGCTTTACCAATTGTAATCGTAGGTGACCAATTTACATATTGAGTGATTCTATTTTTTTTAAGGCTATTAATTGTTTCCATAAGCATTTTTTGGTAAAGTTCATATCCAATATCTCTAATTTGACCAGATTGTTCATCACCTAACAAATTACCTGCACCTCTAATATCTAAATCATAATTAGCTAAAGAAAATCCAGCGCCTAAATTGTCTAAAGTTTTTAAAACTTTTAACCTTTCGATCGCATTATTATTTAAAATTTTACCTTTTTTTGTTGTAAGATAAGCATAAGCTCTTTTATCACTCCTTCCAACTCTACCTCTGAGCTGATAGAGTTGAGACAAACCAAATAAATCAGCATTATAAATAATTAGTGTGTTAGCATTAGGGATATCAATTCCAGATTCAATAATATTTGTAGAAATTAAAATATTAGATTCCTTTTGATAAAAACTTATTATGCTATCTTCTAGTTCGGTCGGTGTTAATCTACCATGTGCAATAGAAATTTTTGATTCTGGAGACATTGTTTTAATTAACTTTAATACTATTTCAATATCTTTTATTCTTGGACAAACAACAAAAATCTGACCATCCCTTTCTATCTCTCTTTTTAAAGCATCTGTTAAAGTAACCTTATCCCATTCATTAACAAAAGTTCTTACAGCTAATCTATTAGTTGGAGGAGTTGTTATAAGACTTAAATCTTTTAAGCCAGTTAATGACAATTGAAGAGTTCTTGGAATTGGAGTTGCAGATAAAGTTAATACATGTATATCAAATTGTAGTTCTTTAAGTCTTTCTTTTTGAGCAACTCCAAAATGCTGTTCTTCATCAATAACAATCAATCCTAAATTTAAAAATGATATGTCCTTAGATAAAAGAGCATGTGTACCTATTACGATAGATAATTTTCCATTGTTAAGATCATTTTTAATTTTTAACCTATCATTGTTTTTCGTCATCCTAGATAGACTTTTGATACTTATATCAAAATCTTTAAATCTATCTTCAAACGTTTTAAAATGTTGTTCTACTAATATTGTTGTTGGTGCAACAATAGCTACTTGTTTGCCAGAAGATGCCACAACAAAGGACGCTCTTATAGCGACTTCTGTTTTACCAAACCCAACATCTCCACAAATTAACCTATCCATCAATTTGTTTGAGTAGATATCATTTAAAGTATCTTCAATTGCTGTTTCTTGATCATCAGTGAGATCAAAAGAGAAATTACTAACAAACTCGTCATAATTTTTTGGTTCATAAATTTGTACTTTATTTTGAACTCTTCGATTTGCAGCTGTAGTTATCAATTTATTAGCTAAATCGTCAATTTTATTTTTAATTTTATTTTTTTTAATTAGCCAATTTGATGACCCTAGTTTATCTAAAATTCTATTTTCTATACCATCAGCAATTTTAGATAATAAATTAATATTTTCGACCGGTACAAATAGTTTGTCTCCACCAGAATATTCAATCTTCAAGCAATCATGATCATTATTAGAAATATTAATAATTTCTAAGGATCTATAAATGCCAACTCCATGATCCACATGAGCAACGAAGTCATTAGCTTTAAGTGAGTTTAAATCTTTTAAAAAGTTTTCTGCCTTTCGAATTTTTGATTTTTTTGGTTTATAATTTTTATGAGAGTAATCACTTTCGTTTACAAAGATATAATTGTTAAATTCAAAACTATTTGTAATATTAATATTACAAAATATGAAATTACTTAATTCTGTGGAATTTAATAAATCATAATAATTCAAATAAATAATTTTTATTTTTTTATCTTTTATTGTTCCTTCAAAATATTTTTTATAGTTAAATAATTTTTCTTTTTCTTCACAACAGAAAATAATGGTTTTTCTATTATTTAATTGTTTATTTATAAATTCTGATAGATGCTCTAAAGCACTTCTATTTACTGAATTACTTGTTGGCAAAATAATTTTTTTTGAAAAATGATCATAAGAATTACTTAGTTGCAAATCATTAATAAAATTAAATTTTAATGTTTTTTGATAATTTTTGAATTCGTTTAAAGTTAAATAATTATAATCAGGTTGAAGAACTTTTAAAAATTCATCACTTCTTCTTTTATAAAATAATTCAATCTCTTCAAGTTTCTTTAAGACATGATTAATATTTTTATCAAAGATTAAATATTTAATATCACTAAAACATTTATTTTTTGAAATTAAATCAAAAATATTCGAAAGAGCTGTGTCAAAAAATAAACTAAAATAATTTTCTATACCAGAAATTCTATGCCCAGATAAAATCTTCGTGTATTGATCATCATTTCTTAAATCAATATCAAAAATGCAAGAATATTTTTTTTTAAAAACCTCTATATTATCTTTTGACAAAAGAATTTCTGATGCAGGAAATATAATTAATTTATTATCAATTTTTAATTTAGATTTATTTCTTTGTGTTAGTGCATCAAAAAATGAAATTTTTTCTATTTTATCATTGTTTAAATAAATACGTATAGGATTTTCTCTTCCAGTATTAAAAATATCAATTATGTCCCCCCTAATAGTAAATTCATTATTTTCTCTTACAGTATGTACTTTTGTGTAACCCATTTCAGTCAATTTATCTCTTAGGTTTGAAATCGAAATAGTTTGTGAAATAAAAATATCTAAAAAAAAATTTTTATAAAAATCGAATGGTGCTGTTTTTATAAAAATACTATTAAATGTAGTTAAGACAACAAGTTCATCATCTAAAAAATCATCATTTACTAGACTAGATAATGTACTTATTCTTTGTCCATTTAATACTTTGTTAGGTGACGAATTATCATAAGGTGAAATATCCCACGCAGGTATAGACAAAACTTTGCAATTAGGATTAGAAATCGAAATCAAACTTTCAATTTCATTTAATTGTTTATCATCTTTTAAAACTAAAAATAGTTTATTATTTAATTTTAAATATTTACTAATAAAAATTGGTAAGAATGCTTCATCAATACCATTAAAAGATGCAAATTTATTTAATTCTTGATTGATGTTTAAATCAATCATTAATATTACCACTTTTTTTTATCATATTAAGAAGATAAAGTTCTTTTTCATCATTGGAAATTTCATTATCTATTGCTAATCTCCAAATACGTGGATCACCAGTGTCTAAAATACTTTGATATGTTTTTAATTGTTCAAATGTTAAATCGTATATATGAGCATCAACAAAATTTGATAAAAGAATATCAGTTTCTTTTGTTCCAGTGTATTTTGATCTATAAATAAGCTTTTTTATAATTAAATCTTTATTGTTTAAATTTTCTTTCATAAAATTATCTTGGTTTATAAAAAAATAGGAACTTATAATTGTCTATTAGCATTAAAAAAAATAATTTATCAGAAAAAATTTTTAATTCTATTGAAAATATTAAAGGTGTTGGTCCTAAAACAGTAAAATTAATTAAAGATAAAATTGGTTTAAGAGTTATAGATCATTTATTAAATTTACCTACAAAATATATTAATAGATATCAAAAAACCTCAATTAAGAATTCTGTAAAAGGAGATTACATTACTGTAGATGTTGTAATCGTTGAAATGAATATCAAAAAGGGCTATTTCAAAAGAAAAATTCCTTCAAGGATAATAACATTTGGATTAAATAAGGAATCAAATCAAAGACTTGATATTGTATATTTCAATCTATACTCAAATAGCTTTTCAAAATTATATAAAGTTAGTAATGAATATACAGTTAGTGGTAAAGTTGAAATATTTAAAGGAATTCCTCAAATCACTCATCCTGATTACTTTATCCCTAAAGAACTAAATTATAAAATACCTAGATATGATCCTATTTACAGGATACCAAATGGTATTAAGAAGAACCAAATTAATAATATTATAAATTATGGCTTAGAAAACTTAAATAATTTAGAAGAATGGTCTAGAGATGAAACTATTAAGAAATTTAATTTTTTAAGTTTTTCAAATACTATAAAGACACTTCATATACCAAAAGAACAAGAGTTTTATAATCCAGAAAGCAACTTGATTAAAAGGTTAGCTCACGATGAATTGTTGTCAAATTTTATTTCGCTCATGATTTTAAAAAATAAAATGCAAGCCAATAATTCTGGAATTTTAGAAAATGATTTAAATACCTTGTTACTCAAAAATTTAAATTTTGAACTTACAGAAGATCAGATTAAAGTCATAAATGAAATTTCAGAAGATTTAAAATCTAATAAACCAATGCTGAGGTTGTTACAAGGTGATGTAGGAAGTGGGAAAACAATTGTTGCAATATTTGCCATAATACAAGTTGTAGGATCAGGATCTCAAGCAGCTTTAATGGCTCCAACTGAAGTTTTAGCTCAACAACATTATCAAAATTTAAAACAGCTAATTAAAAATCTAGATATTGAAATTACCTTAATAGTTGGAAAACAATCTGTAAAATTAAAAAAAACAAATTATGAAAATGTCAAAAATGGTAAATCTAAAATAATAATAGGAACACATGCTTTAACCTCAAAAGGGCTCATATATAAAAATTTAAAATTAGCAGTTATAGATGAACAACACAGATTTGGTGTAAATCAAAGAATTTCAATAGTTGAAAAAGGAAAAGATATAAATTTACTTGTTATGACTGCAACGCCAATCCCAAGATCATTAGCATTAACATATTACAATGACATGAGTGTTTCAAATATAAATATGAAACCAAAAGGAAGAAAAAATATTGATACATCTCTTATTTCTATCAAAAAATTAGATTCTCTTGTAAAAGGTTTAAAAAGAAGAATTTCTGAAGGATCACAAATTTATTGGATATGCCCTGCAATTGAATTCAATGAAGATACTAGAAATTTAACCTCTATTGAGGAAAGAGAGAAATATTTATCAAAATATTTTAAGAATACAGAGTTTAATATAGCTCATGGAAAACAAAAATCAGATGAAAGAGATATAATAATTAATAATTTTAAAGATGGAAAATCTAAAATTCTTCTAGCAACTACAGTTGTAGAAGTTGGAATAGATGTTCCAAATGCAGATATAATTATTATAGAATCTGCAAACAGGTACGGGTTAGCTCAATTACATCAACTTAGAGGTCGTGTCGGAAGAAGTGATAAACAGTCTTATTGTATACTTATATATGAAAATAAATTATCTGAAATCGCAGAAAAAAGATTAAATACATTAAAATCTACAAACAATGGGTTTATTATTGCTGAAGAAGACTTGATTTTAAGAGGTCCTGGTGAAGTTTTGGGTGTAAGACAATCTGGAGATGCTAATTTCAGATTTGTAAATTTAATTCTTCATAAAGATTTAATTGAAAATGCTAAGAGCGAAGCAGAGTTTTTATTTAATAATTTTGAAATGAATTCAAAAAAATTAGAACAACTTAATGAAATTTTCCAAAACAAAAATGCACTTATTTCGTTAGGCGGTTAACTTTTTTGTTTTGGAGAAACAATTCCACCAGAAATAACTAATTTAACTGCCTGTTCAACCGGCATATCTAGATATATCAAATCCTGTTTAGCAACAAAAAGTAAAAACCCACTGGTGGGATTGGGAGTTGTAGGAACAAATATACTTACTAATTTAGATTTTTTAATTTTATTATCTATTTCACCTTTTACAGAACTTGTAACAAATGCTATGACCCATATGTCTTTTCTTGGATATTCAACTAAAACCACTTCTTTAAAACTTTTAGAATTAGTGGACATAACAGTTTCCATAATTTGCTTTATTGATGAATATACAGTTCTAATTACTGGTGTTTTAAATAAAATCATTTCACCAAGCTTTAGTAAATTTCTTCCAATTAATCCTGGTGTAATTGCACCAATTAAAGTTATAACAAAAATAACAATTACCAAACCTAGACCAGGGATTTGAAATGGTAACGCTTTTCTAAAATCTAAATATTCAGGCAAGAGGTTAGCAACTTTGACATCAATAAAAGTGATTACAAGCCAAGTAACGTAAATTGTAATTATTATTGGAGCAGTTACTAATAGACCTGTTAGAAAAAAACGTCTAAAATTAGATAAAATTGATACATTTGTATTCGGTTGATTATTTAAATTAGTCATACTACTTTACTTTATTAAATGTATACACAATAAGTATGAAAAAGTTAACATTAAAAGAATTAAATGAATTTAATAAACTGAATTCACTCAATAAATTATTAAAAGTAATTGAACTTTTAAGAGATCCTAAAAATGGATGCCCTTGGGATATTGCACAAACTTTTGAAACATTAAGTAATTTTCCAATTGAAGAAGCTTATGAGCTTCAAAATGCAATAAATAATAAAGATATTAAAAATATTAAAGAAGAATTAGGAGATTTGTTACTTCAAGTAGTACTTTTTAGTCAAGTTAGCAAAGATAATAATTTGTTTTCATTTGAAGAAGTTTGTAATGAAATTACAAAAAAAATTATAAGACGACATCCGCAAATATTTGATATCAATTATAATCAAAATGATACTCCAAAAGATACATGGGAAAAAATTAAATTGGAAGAAAAACAAAATAAAAAAAATCAATTTAACAGTATATTAGATGACATTCCTAACAATTTACCTCCACTCCTAAAGAGCTATAAAGTTCAACAAAAAGTGAGTTTAATCAATTTTGATTGGAAAGATTATTTAGGCCCATTAAAAAAGGTTGAAGAAGAATTAATTGAAGTAAAAAAATCATTACAAATTAACAACAATTTAGAAAAAGTTGAAGAAGAGATTGGAGATTTATTATTCTCTGTTGTAAACCTCGTAAGGCATTTAGATTTAAATCCAGATATAGTTGTAGAAAAATCAATAAAAAAATTTAAAAATAGATTTTTAAATATTGAAAAAACTCTTCAAAAAAATAATATTAAAATCAACTCAAAAAATATTCACCAATTATGGAAAGATGCAAAAATTAAAGAGGAATTGAATAATGAATGATTTACATCAAACTATTCTTATTACTGGAGCCACTTCAGGATTTGGAAAAGAAACAGCTAAAATTTTTATTAAAAATGGATGGAAAGTAATAATTACTGGAAGAAGAGGTAATAGACTAGAAGATCTAACAAAAGAATTAGGTGAAAATTGTCTTCCACTTTGTTTTGATATAACTGATAGAGTTGCTGTAAAAAAAGAAATAGAAAATATCCCTCCAGATTTTTCAAATATAGATGTTTTATGTAATAATGCTGGCTTAGCTCTTGGATTAGAAGGTGCAGATGAAGCGAATTTAGATGACTGGGACAAAATGGTCGATACAAACATTAAAGGCTTAATCTATGCCACAAGACAGGTTTTACCAAAAATGGTTCAAAATAAAAGTGGGCATATAATTAATATAGGTTCTGTGGCTGGATCATATCCATATCCTGGGGGAAATGTGTATGGAGGAACTAAAGCATTTGTAAGCCAATTTTCCTTAAACCTTAGAGCTGATTTGGTTAGTAAAGGGATTAATGTAACATCAATAGAGCCTGGCTTAGCTGAAACAGAATTCTCATTAGTTAGATTTAAAGGTGATAATGAGAAAGCTAATAAAGTTTATGAAAATACAAATTTTATCAAACCTGAAGATATTGGTGAAACTATTTACTGGGTTGCAACTAGACCAAAAAATATTAATGTTAATAGAATTGAAATAATGGCAGGTTTGCAAGCATTCAACCCATTTAATATCATAAAAAAATAATCATTTTATATTTAATTTACTTTCTACATGCTTCCAGTGTTCAATGTTTTTTGCGGCTAATATTGGCCCTTTAGAAAAAACATTGAATGCAGATGCATTATTAAACATCAAAACTTCACCACCTGCTTCTTTTATGATTAAAGTCATTGGTGAATGATCCCAAGGTGTTACCCTACCATGAAAAATAAAATCTACTTCATTATTTGCTAACATTAAAGTTTCGACACCTGCACTTCCAATAAAAAACCTCTTAAAATTAAAATTAAATTTTTCTAAAATAATTTTTCTAGCAATTTCAGGTATTCCTTTTGTTCCACCTGTTGCAAAGTTGATTAATTCTTTATTAATTTTTAATTTATAAATCTCATTGGTATTCAAATCTAAAATCTTAGAACCAAAATTTTCAAATGAACTAATGTATTTTTTTATAAGTGGATAATATATAAAACTTGCAATTGGTTTTTTTTTAAAAATTAATGAAACCATGCTACAAAAATTTTCATTTTTATTTATATAGTTTTTTGTTCCATCTATTGGGTCGATAGTAATATAATATCCATCATCTATAATTGACAAATCAATATTTTTTTGAAAAGTAGTTTCTTCTCCAATAATTTTAATTGTTACAAATTTTTTATTTATTTCTTTAATGATATATTCTTCTGCTTTTTTATCATAAACAGTTACAAAGTCATTTTTATCAGATTTAGTAAAAATCTCATCAGAATTAAGATTTTCTAAATGTTTAAGAATTATATCATCATTAACTTTTTTTAATAAATAGAAGAAAAAATCATTTACATATCTTCTATTTTCTTCCTTTGTAAAATCAAACATTTTGTAACTAATTATTATTTATATTTAAAGAGAATTCATAAATTTTTTTCTTTAATCTTTTTATATCATCAATATTAAATGAAGAAGTAAATATACCATTTTTAAAATTAGGAAAATATAAATTTTGTTTTTCATCAAACACTAAATCACATTTATTAAAAACATTTATAACTTTTTCTTTTAAATAGTTATCGTCAATACCTATATTTTTTAGTGTATTTAAAATTATATCATACTTATCTTCCATATTTTTATCAGAAGCATCATTAACAATTAACAAAAAGTCTGATTCTCTGATAAATTCGAGAGTAGATTTAAAAGATTCTACCAATTCAGTTGGAAGAGAGGAAATAAAACCAACAGTATCAGATAAAATTATTTTTTTTTTATAGGACATTTCATGCTTCATTAATCTTAAAGTTGGGTCTAATGTAGCAAATAACATGTTTTTAGAAATTACAGAAGAGTTAGTTAGATGATTAAATAATGTTGATTTACCAGTATTTGTATAACCAACTAAAGAAACTATAATTGATGATGAGTTTTTTCTTTTTGCATTTTGTATTAATCTAGTTTGGACAACTTTTTGAAGACTCGCATTTAAACTTTTAATATTTTTATTAATTATTCTTCTATCTAACTCAATTTGTCTTTCTCCAGGGCCACCTAAAAAACCAGAACCACCTCTTTGTCTTTCTAAATGAGTCCAAGATCTTACAAGTCTAGTTTTTTGAAAATTCAAAGTAGCTAATTCTACTTGGATTTTACCTTCATTTGAAATTGCTCTTGAAGAAAATATTTCTAAAATAACTTGTGTTCTATCTATTACTTTAACTTTAAAGAAAAGTTCCAAGTTTCTCTGCTGTATTGGAGATAATTGAAAATCAATAATTAATAAATTAATTTTTAATTTTTGTATTAAGTTTAAAATACAGTCTAGTGAATTTTTATTAAGTAAATATGCAGATGAAAATTTATTAATTTTAATAGTCAAAACATCTAATATATTTATATTTAATGCGCTAACTAATGAAATTGTTTCCGATTTTCTGTTTTCTAAGTTATTTCTATTATAGAAAGAATCTTTAAATATTTTATAGTTATTTATTATAGGAATAACTATGAGTACTTTTTCTTTTAAATTACTTATATTATTCAATTTACTAATAATTAATCATTCAATTCTAAATATGTTTTCCGCAATAAGTTAGAAAACTCTCCAACTTTTCCATTATTAATTTTTATATTATCCACCTGTATTACAGGTGTAACAAAAGATGAAGCACTTGTGACAAAAGCTTCTTTACAATCTTTAATATTATCTAATGATATTTTTTTTTCTTCAACTTTAATGTTTTTATTTTTAGCACAATTTAATATTGAATCTCTTGTAATTCCAGCTAGGATTTTTCCATCAAGAGACCTTGTAATTAGTATATTATTTTTGTTTAATATCCAAAAGTTTGAACTTGACCCCTCTGTTATATAAGATTTTTTGTCTAAAAATAATGCTTCACCAAAACCATTTTTAATTCCTTTAGTTTTAGCTAATACATTAGGTAAAAGTTGTGTTGTTTTAATATCTGGATTATTCCATCTAGTATCAAATGTGGTATAAACTTTAATGCCTGGAATAATAGTTTTGAAGTCTTCTTTATTTTTTTTTGTTAGAATAACTAGAATTGGTTTTAAAGGCATATTGAAATAACTATGATCTCTTAAATATTCACCTCTTGATACTTGAATATAAATTGAACCATGTTTTATATTATTTTCAGCAACTAATCTTTTCATGATTGTTATTATGGCTGAATCAGAATACTTTAATTCAAAATCAATTCTAGACATCGATATTCTCAGTCGTTTCAAATGACCTTCTAAGTCTAAAAATTTACCGTTTTTATAATATATTACTTCATAAACAGCATCACCAAATTGATATCCTCTATCATTTACTGAGATTTGAGCTTTATCAAAAGAGCAAAATTTATTATTTACATAAGATAACATTAAAAATAATCCAATCTGACAGATAAAAGTTCTTGAACTTTTTTAATTGATTTAACTGGAACAAACATAACTAATTTATCACCAGGGTCAATTTTTGAACTGCCCCTTGCTGGTATAATTTCATTATCTTTTTTTACAATAGATCCTATGGAAACATTTTTTGGTAACTTAATCTCTCTTAAAGGCATCCCAATAATTGAAGAAGTTTCAAGAGCTTCAACAGATATTACTTCGCCAAATTCTTCAATTATTGAATGAACGGCTTCAATTTGACCTTTTCTAATATACTTCAAGATTGATGAAACCGTGATAACAGGTGGACTTATAACTGCTTCTAAATCTAGTGTGTTTACTAAAGGAAAAAATGCTGGTTGATTTAATAAAACAATACAATGTTTTGTTCCTGATCTTTTTGCTAGTAGTGATGACAAAATATTAACTTCATCATGATTTGTAGCTGAAATAAATGATGTTTCTTTACCCACTCTAGCTTCTTTTATTATTTCTGGATCTAGCGTATCTCCTGAGATAATTGATGCAAACTCTAACTGCTCAGCTGCATTTCTTGCTACATCTTTATCTAACTCAATAAAAGTAAGATTTGTATCAGGTGAAATTTTATTTATCATATCCCCAATCATAACACCCAAATTGCCAGCACCTGAAATTATTACATTATGAGAAGTTATTTCTGAATGTCCAAATGCCGCTAAAGTTCTCTCAATTTGATCAGTTTGACAAGACAAATATATTCTATCATTTATTTTCAGAACATCATCTCCAGATCTTGGTATAATTAGGTTATTATCTCTTATTATAGCCATTATCGTAGCATTTAAACTTGGAAATAAATCAACTAATTCTCTTAATGGCGTGTCTAATATTGGGCAGTTTGAATTACATAAAATTCCAAGCATTGTTACATGTGAGTTGCAAAATTCTGCAACATCAAATGCACCAGGAGTTCTCCATTGTTTTACTATTGCTGAAGCAACTTCTTCTTCAGGAGAGATAATATGATCTATTGGAATTTTACCTTCTTGAAATAAATCTAACAAGTCTTCATTTAGATATTCTCTAGATCTAATTCTAGCAATTTTTGTTGGAATATTGAAAAGTAAATTAGATAAATGACATGCCATGATATTAATTTCATCAGACTCAGTTACGGCAATCAACATCTCGGCATCCTCAATTCCTGCATTTTTCAAAACAGCTGGATGAGAAGATAGACCTAAAACTCCTTGAACATCATAAAGGTCTGTTATCCTTTTAAGAGCATCAGAATTTGAATCAATAACAGTTATATCATTATTTTCAGTAGAAAGGTGCTCTGATATTGACATCCCAACTCTTCCAGCACCACAAATAATAATTTTCATAATTTTACCATTAACTTATTTTTCAAACTTTATATCTAACTCTTTTATTTTTCTATGTAAAGCTGAACGATCCATACCAACAAAGGTTGATGTTTGAGCTATATTCCCTTTAAATCTATTTAATTGAGTTTCTAAATATTTTTTTTCAAAAATTTTTCTTGCATCCTTAATAGGTAAATTAAAATCGTAATTATGTTTATGTTCATTATTTTTATTACTTTTAAATTCAGGAGGTAAATGGGATATTTCAACTTGAAAATTTTTTTCATTTCCATACATAATTAAAAGCCACTCAATTAAATTCTTTAATTGCCTTACATTGCCTTTCCAATTAAAGCTTTGTAATAAAATATAAGTTTCATTTGAAAAAATTAATTTATTTTTATTAAACAACTTTGAAGCTACTTCCATAAATGAGTTAATTAGAACATTAATATCTTCAATTCTAGAATTAAGAGATGGTATAGATATTGGTACAACAGACAATCTATAATATAAGTCCTCCCTTAAAATGCCATTTTTTATAGCTTCATTTGGATCATAGCTAGTACCAGCGATAACTCTAATGTCGATTTTAATTTTTTTATTTGAACCATATTTATAAAAACTTTGATCTTGTATTACATTAATTAATTTAGCTTGAGTATCTATAGGAAGGTCACAAATCTCATTAAAATAAATAGTACCATTATTAGCTTGTTCAAATAAACTTTTAGTATCATTTTTATATTTACTATCATTAAAACCAAAAAGTAATTGATCAACCATTTGATTAGATAAACTTGCGCAAGCAGCAACTACAAATGGATGATTCATTCTGTTTGACAGCGAATGAATAAAACGCGCACAAGTCTCCTTTCCTGAACCAGATGGGCCACTTATAAGTATTCTACTATTACTTTTTGATACTTTAATACAAATATTTTTTATATTTTTAATCTTGGATGATTTTCCAATCATATGGTTGCTTTTAAGCCATTCATTATTGGAATCCATTAATTTTATCTTTAAATCTCTTTCTTGAAGAGCTTTTTTCACTAAAAATAATAATCTATCAGAGTTAAATGGTTTTTCTAGAAAATCATAGGCACCATTTTTAGCAGCATTCATGGCATACTCAATAGTACCATGGCCAGACATAATTAAAACTGGAGTAAGAGCATTGTAGGCTTTGCACCATTCAAGCAATTCAAAGCCCTCTTTTTCGTTATCATTCATCCAAATATCAGTTATAACCATAGATATACCTGAGTTTTCCATGACCTTAATAGCTTCATTTTTTGAAAATGCACTATTAACTGAATAACCACTCTCACTTAATATATCTGAAATTAAATCACATATATCGGGTTCGTCGTCTACAATTAAAATTTTATTATTTATCATATGTTTCTTTGTTATTTATTATCAATAGGAAATTTAATTTTTACTTTGGTCCCTTTTTCTGATGATTCAATAATAATTTCACCATGGTGGTCTTCAATTATCTTCTTAGAAATAGCTAAACCTAAACCTGTTCCATTTTTTTTTGTAGTAAAATATGGTTCTAATATCTTAATTTTATTTGCTTCTTTTATGCCAACACCATTATCTTCAATACTGAATAAAATATAATTTTGTATAATAATCGATGAAAAAATTATAATTTTACTTAAAATATTGTTTTCTTGAAAGTTTTCAGAAGAATTCTTAATAACATTGCCAATAACTTGTCTTAATTGTTTTTCATCAGCGTAAATTTTTATTTTTTTATCAATATTGTTAAAAGAAGTTTTTTCAAACTTAATATCAGGATAAGATGTTTTAAAAAAATTATAAGTATCGTCTATAAATTTATTATAATTTATATTTTCTAAAATTGGTGTTGGTAATCGAGAAAAAGAAGAAAACTCGTCAATCAAATGTCTTATATCATCAACATTTTTTAAAATCATTTCAGAAGTATTTAATAATTTATTATCTGAACGAATTAATGTTGAATTAGCTATTCTTTCTGCACCTAATTTTATAGGAGTAAGAGGATTTTTAATTTCATGAGCTATCTTTCTAGCAACATCTGACCAAGCAGCTAACTTTTGTGCATGTATCAGATCGGTGATGTCTTCAAACGTAAGAACATATCCTATAACTTGATTTTCGTTAATTTGCTTAACAATTCTGGATATTAAAATATGTTTTTTTTCATTTTTTAAATATTCAATTTTTTTTTCAACAAAATTATTATTTTTATACTTAATTTCATCAATTAACATTTGAAATTCAGGAAAAAGTTTTTCAAATTTCTTATTATAATGTTTTGAGATATTTATTTCCAAGAGCTTTTCAGCTGTTTTATTAGGCAAATTAATTCTAAAACTTTTATCTAATCCAATTACACCAGAATAAACACCAGATAGTACAGCTTCTGAAAATTGTCTTCTTTGATCCAATTGATCATTTGCTTCTATAAGTTCTGATCTATTATTTTTAATATCAAACACCATTTTATTAAATGCATTGCCAAGTTTTTTTAATTCACTGATTTTATTTTGCAAAAGTGTTTTATTTTTAATTTGATAATTTAAGTTTCCTCTTCCAACTTCTTGAGACGCATGAATTAATTCAGCAATTGGAGATATTAACCTATTAGACAGTCCTAAACCTACATATAAAGATATTAGTAGTAAAAATAACGAAATAAAAAGAAATAAAACTAATATTGAAATTTTGGTGTCAAATAAATTTAACTCAATAGATTTATAATCATCAGAGGCAATATTTGATTTACTTATAGCTTCTAAAACTTTTTGATCAATAAATCTTGAGGTAAACAAATATGCATCAACATATTGATCAAGCTTTATAAATGCATTTACTTTATTTGAATCAGTATCATTTGAAATTATTATTTTTCCATCATTAGCTAAATCATAATATCTATTTGGTAAATCTAGATAATTGATTTCAAATGCAAATTGAGATCTTGCTAGAACATTTCTTGATGACCCAATTATTACAGCATCTGTGAGATTATTTTTACTAATATAAAAATTTAAAAATTTATTAATTTTATCTTGATTTGATGAAAATGAGATAGCATTGTCATTAAGTATTTTTGCAAATTCTAAAGCCTCTCCTTTCATAGCATTCTGATGTTCAACTAGATATTTGTTAGCAACTTCAACAGATTGAGAAACTGCTGTTGAAATTTTTTGACTAAACCATCCCTCTAAAGCAGTATTTATAGTGAAAATTGAAAAAGCTGAAATAATAATTGATGGCATTAAACAAACAACAGAGAACAATACAGCCAACTTTTTGTGTAGCTCATAACCTGCAATCTTTAATTTAGCTTGAAAAAAAAGTGTGTATATTTGTTTGAAAACTTTATAAAAAAGAAAAATTACAGGAAAAATTAAACCTATAAAAATTACATAAAAATAAGTTTGTGAAAGATTTTTGATATTTAAATTTAAATTATTAGTGTATAGAAGTCCTAATATTAATAAAAGTAATGGAATTAAAAATATTGTATTTACTTTTAAAAATTTTTTTAAAGTTAAAAGCTTATTCATCTTTTTATAAATAATTTAAACAATATTATTATAAACTATTTTTTCTAACTTTCCTAACAGTTACACCTAATTCTGAAATTTTTTTTCTCAGGGTATTCCTATTTAATCCTAATATAGAAGATGCTTTAATTTGATTTCCTCTGGTATAATTTAGAATATTTTCAATTAATGGTTTTTCCATTGTTCTGATAAATTCATCATAGACATTCATATTTGCTGAGTTATCTTTAAAAGAAGACATAAGCTTACTTATACGCTTTTCAATTAAGTTTTCTAACGTCAGATTTTCATCATTCTCATTAATTTCAAAAGAATTTTTCAGATGCTCTTTTACATCTGAAACTGTAATTTTGTCATTAGATATGGAAAGTGATAATCTCTCAATTAAATTTCTTAATTCTTGAATATTCCCTGGCCAATGATAAGTTTTTAAAAAATTCAATGATAATTCATCGATTGATAGCTGACTATTATTTTTAACATTAAAAATATTTATGAAATAATTTATTAAACTTGGGATGTCTTCTAGTCTTTTTCTTAAAGGTGGCAAGTATATTGGCATAACATTTAACTTATAATAAAGATCTTCCCTAAATTCTCCTTTTTCAACAAGTTTAATAAGGTCTTTTTTAGACGTTACAATTATTCTTGTATTAATAGCGTTTTGAGAATATTGATTATTAATTAAATTAAAATTTTCAAGAAAATTTAATAACTCATTTTGTTCACTTAGAGATCCTTCGCAAACTTGATCAATAAAAATTGTGCCACCATCTAAATTTTTAAGGTCATTGATATATAGAGAATTATGAGTTTTATCATTTAAATAAAGAGACAATTCTTCATTAATTATTTTAAAATTTTTGATATTTAATTTTATAAACTTGTTTTTACTTGAAAATGTTAAATCATGAATTGACTTAGCTAATAATTTTTTTCCTGTGCCAATCTCTCCATTTATTAAAACAATGATATTAGATTTAATTAATCGAGCAATGATTTTATATGTATCTTGCATATTTTTAGATTTCCCAATAATAGGACCCGATTCATATAAACTTGGTTTATCAGAAACAAGATTTTCACTTTCAACTAGTTGTTTTTGATCTAATAAACCAGATATATCAAATGTTTTATTCACTAATCCAATTAATTCATCAAGATCAAATGGTTTAGGAAAATAATAAAAAGCTCCTTTTTTTTCTGCTCTCACTGCTGTAATTAACGTGGATTTAGCTGAAATTACTATTATTTTCATTTTTGGATTTAAGGCCTGAATTTTGGGTAAGACATCTAATGTGTCTCCATCAGGAAGACCAACATCAGTTATCATTACATCAAACTTATCATCATTTAATAAACTCCAAAAACCAGCTGTTGTAGCACTAGTTTTTACTAAAAAACCACTTCTCGAAAGTGCTGTTGATAAAACTAATCTTATACTTTTATCATCATCAACTACTAAAATTTTTTTCATAGTCATCCTTTAGGGTTGTTTTTAATGGAAAATTTAAACAAAAATTAGTTCGTCCGTTTTCAGAGGTCACTTCAATGGACCCATCTAATGTTCTTATTGAATTTGAAACAATTGATAATCCCAGGCCTTTTCCATCTTGTTTTTTAGTAATAAATGGATCAAAAATATTTTCTAAATCTGATTCTGGAATACCTATTCCAAAATCAATGACTTCAACTTGTAAAGGTTTTTTTTCTGGCAAATCGTTTTCATTTAGTAAAAATTTTTTGCTGGCATTATAAGATGTTTTTAAAATAATTTTCCCTGAATTATTTTGTGCTTCAGAAGCATTTTTTATCAGGTTTGTAAATATTTGAATTAATAATTCTTCATTTGCATAAAAATCAGGTAACGAAGGATCGTAAATTTCTTCAAATAAAATTTCAGTACCATAACTATTTTTTGCAGAATTTGTACAATAATTCAATACTTTATGAATATTAATAAAATCTAAAGACATATTACCCTCCCCAGCAGAGAGATTTTCCATATTTGAAAGTAAATTTTTAATTCTATCAGCTTCAAATTTTATTAAATCTAACATTTCAACATAATTTGAAGATTTCAAATCTTTTTGTAAAAGTTGAGTTGCGCCTACTATTCCAGAAAGTGGATTTTTTAATTCATGCATTAACATTTCAACTAACGAACTAAAAGATTGAGAGATTTTTGAATTAATTTTATGGTATATAAAAGTTTGATTTTTTAAATTTTGCTCAAAATGAATAACAATTAGATCTTTTTCAACAAAAGTGTTAAATATACTAACTTTAAGTTGTTTTTTTTCGTGATTTCTTAACGAAATTACCAGCTTATCTTCCTTAAGATTTATAACATTTTTAATAGCTTTATTGATTAATAAAATAAGTGAGGAATCTTCATCAATTATAGATTTTAAATTTTTGTTTAATATTAAATTTGAGTTTACATAAAAAGTTTCTTCAAATGATGCATTTACATATTTGATATCTTTTTCTTTGTTTATAACAAGAATTGGGTCTATAAAGCTATTTAATATATCATTGAACATATAACTAATATAAGCATAATGATTAAAAAATGAACATTATTTATAAATTTTCAAAACATATTATAATTTAGAACAAAAATTAGGCAAAAATGGATTTTATTTACATAATATTAGCCGCAGGGTTAAGTGAAAGGTTTAAATCTAAAAATAATGATATTGAAAAACAATTTTATTTAATAAATGGAAAATCAATATTAGAAATATGCATAGAAAATTTTCTTAAATTAAACTTGGATAAAGAATTATATATTGTTGTTTCAGAGACCCGATACAATGATGCTGTTAAAATATGTAATAAATTTAATTTAACAGCACCTATAATAGGTGGAAAAACCAGACAAGATAGTGTTTTCAAAGCCCTAAAAAAAATTGAAAAATATAAACCTCTAAATGTAATAATACATGACGCTGCAAGGCCATACATTAATAAAAATATAATTGAAAAATTAAAAAATAACATAAAAAATCATGTCTCATGTGTTGTGCCAGCTTTAAAAGTTTCAGATGCTATTATAAAGAATAAAACTAACAAAAAAGTTAAATATTTGAATAAAAAAAACTATCTCTTAATTCAAACACCACAGATATGTAATTTCGAGAACCTAATAATGGCACATAAAAATGTTTATAAGAAACAAAATTATGATGACGATTCATCTTTATTAATAGAAAATGGTTTTGAAGTTAAATATATAGAAGGAGATCCAAAATCATTAAAAATTACTTATGCAGAAGATCTGCACTTAATTAAATCAATTTTAGAAAATCAACATATGAAAAATTATATAACTAAAAGTGGAATAGGTTACGATGTTCATAAACTTGTAAAAGTTAATTCCAAAACAAAAGACAAAAAACTTATTTTGGGTGGATTAAAAATTGATAATGGCTATTTCTTGGAGGGACATTCTGATGCAGATGTTTTACTTCATGCTATAACTGACAGCATATATGGTGCATTAAATGAAAATGATATTGGTTACCATTTTCCTCCTGCTGAAAATAAATGGAAAAATTGTGATAGCTTCATATTTTTAAAACATGCATTAAGTAAATTAAAAGAGAAAAATGCTGAATTAATTCATATTGACACTGTCATAATCACTGAAAGTCCTAAAATTTTAAATTATGTAGATGAAATAAAAAATAAAATTTCAAATTTCACAGGTATTAATAAAGAACTTTTATCAATTAAAGGTAAATCAAATGAAGGTATAGGATTTATTGGAAGAAAAGAAGGTATTGCTGTTTTGTCTAATACTACGATCAAAATTACTGATGATTAATAATATATTTCTTATAAAATTTTCAGAATTATACCCTATTGGAAAATTTAAATATGCCCCTGGCACAACAGCTTCCTTGTTTACATGTATCATATTTTTTTATTTAAATACATACTTCCAAATACAAATAATAATTTTAATATTTTTTATTGTTTTTTTTATAAGTCTTCTATCAATACAAAATTATTTAAAATTATATGGAAATAAAGACCATCAAAGCATTGTAATTGATGAGTTTTTAGGTCAATATATTGCTTTATTTTCAATTCCATTATTTGAGCTAGAAAATAATATCATAAATATCAGTATTATATTTTTATTATTCAGATTTTTTGATATCTCAAAAATTGGATTAAGAAGTATAGAGAAAATACCTGGTACATTTGGCATTTTATTTGATGATATTATTGGTGGCATTTATACAATACCTGTAATATATTTATTATTTTTATGGTTTGGAAAGATATAAATAAGGAAAGTAGAATATTAATAGATAAATTAAAACTATTATCCTTTAAAATAAGCACTGCAGAAAGTTGTACCGGTGGATTGCTATCATCTGCAATTGTAAACAACTCAGGTGTAAGCGAAGTATTTGAAAGAAGTTTTATAACCTATTCAAATGAAGCAAAAATAAATATTTTGAAAATAAATGACAATATAATTGAAGAGTTTGGTGCCGTTAGTAAACAAGTTGCATATCATATGGCCTTAAGTTTAGTTAATAACTTTAGTACAGATGTTGGAGTAGGAATTACAGGAATAGCTGGCCCAAATGGAGGTTCAAAAAATAAACCAGTCGGTTTAGTTTGGATAGGTTTTGGAACTAAAAATAAAATTACGACAAAAAGATTTTTATTTAATGGAAACAGACTAGATATAAGATTACAGGCCACGCTAGAAAGCTTAAAAGAGTTAAATAATTTTTTAAAAAATTATCCATAAAGTTTACCAGCTCTATTTTCAAACGCAGCAATCATTTTAACAACTGCTTCTTCAAAAAAAGCTTTGATAACACCATTAAGAAATCTTGAATTTAGTTCAAATTCTACATAAAAATCTACTTCACATCCATTATCAACTTTATTAAAAATCCATTTGTTTTTTAATTGTTTAAATGGTCCCTTAAGATACTCTACCTCAATAGTAGACGATTCCTTATTTAAATGAACGTTAGATTTAAATATCTCTCTATAAATTCTCATTCCAACAATAAGATCTGCGTTTAGTTGTTTATGTGAAATTTTTTTGACTCTTGAACCTAAACACCAAGGCAGAAATTCAGGATACTTTTTAATATCACTTACTAAGTCAAAAAGTTGTTCGGGCTTATAATTTAAAATTTTTTTCTCTCTATATTTCATTTAAATCTGTAAATTTCTCTTTATTTTTAATTTTTGGAAATCTTCATCAGCATGATAACTACTTCTTGTAAACGGTGATGAGGAAACAAGTAAAAACCCTTTTGAAATAGCGATGTCCTTATATTTATCAAATAACTCTGGAGTGATATAATCAATAACAGCATGATGTTTTATTGTTGGCTGCAAATATTGCCCAATCGTTAAAAAATCTACATCAGCAGCTCTTAAATCATCCATAACTTGAATGATCTCATCTTTACTTTCACCTAATCCAACCATTAATCCAGATTTAGTAAAAATTTTGGGGTTATATGATTTAATATCATTAAGTAACTTTAATGATGTGAAATATCTAGCACCTGGCCTCACTTCATTATATAACCTTGGAACGGTTTCAAGGTTATGATTAAAAACATCAGGTGCAGATTTGCTAATAGAATTAGCGGCGCTACTATTTTTTATAAAATCAGGTGTTAAAATCTCAATTGTTGTTTGAGGAGATTGCTGTCTTATAGCTTTTAAAGTATTTATGAAATGTGAGAGACCATTATCTTTTAAATCATCTCTGTTAACAGAAGTTATAACAACATGAGTTAAACCTAATTCTCTCACTGAAGTTGCAACTCTCTCTGGTTCAAAAAGATCTAAATTATTTGGCTTTCCAGTTTTAACATTACAAAAAGTACATGCTCTCGTACATGTATCACCCATTATCATAAATGTTGCATGTTTTTTAGACCAGCACTCACTTAAATTTGGACAATTAGCTTCTTCACAAACTGTATGAACTTTGTTGTTTTTAACAATTTCTTTAACTGATTCAATATTATCGCCAGATTTAAATCTAACTTTTAACCAATTAGGTTTTAAAGGAGATAATTTATTGGAAGTATTAATTTTTTCAGGATGTCTAATTTTCATCTATCTGAATCTAAAAATGTATTACTCTGTCATAAGCATCTAAAACAGATTCATGCATAGCTTCTGATAAAGTAGGATGTGGAAAAATTGTTTCCATTAAATCTTCTTCAGTTGTTTCTAATTTTTTTGCTATAGCAAATCCTTGAATTAATTCGGTTACTTCAGGACCAACTAGATGAGCGCCTAAAAACTCACCGGTCTTTTTATCAAATATGGTTTTTATAAATCCTTCTGGCTCTCCTAAAGCTATTGCTTTACCGTTTCCTATGAATGGAAATCTTCCAACTTTTATTTCATGGTTTAATTCCAAAGCTCTTTTTTCAGTTAATCCAATAGAAGCAATTTGAGGTCTTGAATATGTACAACCAGGAATGTTTTCTTTTAGTATTTTATGTGTTTTTAATCCTTTAATAGCATCAACACATAAAATTCCTTCGTGACTAGCTTTATGCGCTAGCCAAGGACCATCAGTTACATCTCCAATAGCATATATACCATTTTCAGAGGTTTTCATGAGTTCATTTGTTTTTATAAACCCTTTTTCCATATCGATATTGAGATCTTCTAAACCTAAATCCTCAATATTAGGTTTAATTCCAACTGATAGTAATAGTTTATCAGCACTCAATTTATTTTTTTTATTGCCAATTTTTATTTCACATTCTACAGATGTATCTTTAATATCAACACTTAGTAATTCACAATTGATATGAATATCTATACCTCTATTTTTAAAACTTTTTAAAACGAATTCAGATATTTCATGATCTTCATTTGGTAATATTTTATTTTGAACTTCAATTATTGTAACTTTACATCCTAAATCATTATAAAAAGAAGCAAATTCTGATCCAATCGCACCTGAACCAACAACAATTAATGATTTAGGGAGTTCCTTAGGTGTCATAGCTGTTCTATAATCTAAAATGTTTTTTCCATCTGAAGATACAAAAGGAAGATTTTTAGAAGCAGCACCAGTAGCAATAATTAAAAATTTAGATATAATTTTTAATTCTTTTTTTTCTGCATCAATTACCTTAATAACTTTTTGATCTTTATTTGATTCAATAATCTTAGCTGTTCCTTTATGTATATTAATTTTATTTTTTTTCATTAAATGTTCAACACCTGAAGACAAAGATTTAGCAACTGAACGTGATCTTTTAATTATATCTTTAAAATTAATTTGATAATCAGAAATTGAAAAACCATATGATTTAGAATTATCTAACAAATGTTTAACTTCTGAACTTCTTAACAGTGCTTTCGTAGGAATACATCCCCAATTTAAACAAACGCCACCTAAATTTTCTCTTTCTACCAGCCCAACATTAAATCCAAGTTGTGAAGCCCTTATTGCAGCAACATAACCGCCTGGTCCACCGCCAATTATTAGAAGGTCATATTTTAAATTATTCTCTGACATTACAATGACATCAACATTGGATTTTCAATTATTTTTTTTAAAACTTGCAGGAATTTTGCTCCAACTGCTCCATCAATTGCTCGATGGTCACATGAAAGAGTTACATTCATAACATTACAAATGACAATCTGATCATCTTTAACAATTGGTATTTTTTGTCCAGCACCTACAGCCAAAATTGCACTTTGAGGTGGGTTTATAATAGCTGTAAAATTTTTAATACCATACATTCCTAAGTTTGAGATTGAAAAAGTTCCACCATTATATTCATGTGTTGAAAGAGTACCATTTTTAGCTTTTTCAACAAGCTCTTTTATCTCACTTGAAATTTTATGTATCCCTTTTTCTTCAACATTTCTTACTATTGGTGTTATTAATCCTCCATCTATAGCAACAGCTACAGAAATATCTGAAGATTTAAAAAATTTTGTATTCTCATTTGTCCAACTAACATTACATTCAGGTACTTTATTTAAAGTCAAGCCAGCAACCTTTACGATTATGTCATTGACAGATATTTTCCCTTGCTCAGGGAATTCGTCATTAACTTTTTTTCTAAATGATAATAAATCATCAATATTACAATCTATAGATAGATAAAAGTGTGGTGCATTAGTTTTAGAATCAACTAACCTTTTTGCAATTGTTTGTCTCATTGAGGAGTTTTTAATTAATTCAAAATTACTTTCATCCGAAATTGGTTTTTTTAAATCTTTTGGTGAAGAATTTACATCATGATTCTCAACATCTTTTTTAATAATTCTTCCATGCGGACCAGAACCTTTAATCAAATTAAGATCTATGGATTTTTCTCTCGCAATCCTTTTAGCAAGTGGGCTTGCAAAAATACGTTTTTTTTCATTAATATCAACTGCAATATCACTATCAGATGAATTAGATATTTTTTCATCAACTTGTTCAATTTTTATAACTTGATCAAGAGGCTTATCACCACCATCTTGTTTAATTAATTTTTTGTCATTATTCTCATTAAAGCCAGATTTTACATTAGGGCCATGTACTTTTTCATTATATTTTTCTCCAGGGTCTAATATGACACCGATTGGTGTGTTGACCTTGATACCTTCAGATCCTTCATTAAAAAAAAGTTTTCCAACAGTCCCATCAAAAATCGATTCAACTTCCATTGTAGCTTTGTCGGTTTCAATTTCAGCAATTAAATCACCAGATGAAATTGTATCCCCTTCTGAAATAAGCCATTTAGCAAGAGTTCCCTCCTCCATTGTTGGACTTAAAGCTGGCATTAAAATTTCATTACTCATACTAGATCCACTCTAGGAACAAATTTGTTTAGCTTTATTAATAATATCACTAGTTTGTGGCAAAGCCAATTTTTCTAAATTTTCTGCATATGGCATAGGTACATCTTTACCATGAACTCTTAAAACGGGTGCATCAAGCCAATCAAATGCATTCTCTTGAATTAATGATGAAATTTCAGCGCCAATTCCAGAATATCCAAAACCCTCTTCACAAGTAATTAATCTATTTGTTTTTTTAACTGAATTTATAATGGTTTCTAAATCTAAAGGTCTAAGTGTTCGAAGATTAATAACTTCTGCGTTTATACCTTTTTTTTCTAATTCATTTGCTGCTTCTAATGCTTTGCCAACCATTATAGAGAAAGCTACAATTGTTATATCAGAGCCGTTTTTTTCAACTTTAGCTCTCCCAATAGGTAATGTAAATTCATTCGATATTGGACATTCAAAAGATTGACCATACATGACTTCATTCTCAAGAAATACTATAGGATTTGGATCTCTAATTGCGGATTTCAGTAATCCTTTTGCATCTTCACTTGACCAAGGAGCTACAACTTTTAACCCAGGTACATGTGAATACCAACTGGCAAAACATTGACTGTGTTGAGCAGCAACTCTACTAGCAGCACCATTTGGCCCTCTAAATACAATTGGACATCCCATTTGACCACCAGACATATATAATGTTTTAGCTGCTGAGTTTATAATTTGGTCAATAGCTTGCATTGAAAAATTAAATGTCATAAATTCTATAATTGGTTTTAAATTTCCAAATGCTGCTCCTACACCAATACCAGTGAAGCCATGTTCCGTTATTGGGGTATCTATAACTCTTTTATCTCCAAACTTTTCTAAAAGACCTTGAGTAACTTTATAGGCGCCCTCATATTCTGCAACTTCTTCTCCCATAATAAAAACATCATTATCTGATTCCATTTCTTCTAAAATTGCGTCTCTTAGAGCTTCCCGTACAGTAATTTTTTTTGTAGTATCATTGTTAGATGAAATTAAAAAGTTATCTGATGTTTTAATCACAGACGAGTTTTCAACTTCAATTACTTCCTTGTTGGAAATATCAATTACATTATTATCGCTTTCATCATCATTAGTTTCACTAGATTTTTCAGTTTCACTAAATTCAGCAATAGGAGTATTAATTTTTATACCTTGTGTACCTTCTTCAACTGTAAGTTTTGAGATAAAACCTTCTTCAACAGCTTCAATTTCCATAGTAGCTTTGTCAGTTTCAATCTCAGCTATTAAATCTCCAGAACTAATTTTATCACCAACTTTAACTAACCATTTTGCAAGTGTTCCCTCTTCCATAGTGGGACTTAAAGCTGGCATTAATATCTCATTATTTCTCATTATTCTATAATTATATCTTTCAAAAGTTCTGCTTCATCTGGTAATTCAGATTCTACTGCAAAGTCAGCTGCTTCATTAACCTTTAATTTAATTTTATTGTCTATTTCTTTAAGTTGACTTTCATTAAAGCCACTCTCTAAAATTAATTTTTGTAAAGCTTTCAATGGTCCATTTTTTCTCATTTCAGCAACTTCATCTCTGGTTCTGTACTTACCAGGGTCAGACATGGAATGACCTCTAAAACGGTAGGTTTTCACTTCTAAAATATATGGTTTTTGTTTTAATCTACAGTAGTTTACAGCTTCAACAGCAGCCTCTCTTACGTCTAAAACGTCCATTCCATTAACAGTTTTATTTTCTATACCAAAAGCTTCACCTCTGATTGCAAAATTATCAGTTGATGAAGACCTTTCAACAGAAGTTCCCATGCCATATAAATTATTTTCAATTACAAAAAGTACAGGTAAATTCCATAAAGCGGCAATATTAAACGTTTCATAAACTTGACCTTGATTTGCAGCTCCATCCCCAAAAAAAGTAACACAGATAGATTTCTCATTTTTATACTTATGGGAAAAAGCTAACCCAGCACCAATTGGGACTTGTGCACCAACAATACCATGACCTCCAAAAAAACCTTTTTCTCTGCTAAACATATGCATGGAACCACCTTTACCCTTAGAGTAACCTGTTATACGGCCTGTTAATTCGGCCATAACCCCTTTTGGGTCCATGCCACAAACTAACATATGCCCATGATCTCTATAAGAAGTGACCATGGTGTCATTGTCTTTAAGTGCTGAATTAATTCCAACAACAACAGCCTCTTGTCCTATGTAAAGATGGCAAAAACCACCAATTTTCCCCATTCCGTAAAGTTGACCAGCTTTTTCTTCAAACCTTCTAATTAGTAGCATTTGTTCATTAAGTTTTAACAAAAGGTTTAAATCATAATTGCTTTTCTTTTTTGGAGCTACTTTACCACTTTGTTTTTCATTCATATTCATAGTAACTATATATATATTTTAAAGTTCAAATACAATAAAATCATAATATTATTCATCCAATATTACTAAAACGTTGTCTTCTTTTATCATACCTAAATTTTTTTGAGCTAACTCACTCACATAATCCTCATTTAAAGTTTCATATGATAAAAATTTAATTTTAGTCATTAATTTTTCTTCTATGTGCTGTAAATCCAATAACTCTTGATTTAAAAGTAAAATATTTTCATTTAATTCAATAATTTTTGTCACAGATTTTTCATTAAAAAAAGTTAAATTTATAGAATTGTAAATGCAAATAATAACAATAACCGATAAAAATAGCTTTGCAAATTCTCTTCTAAAGTAATTAATCATTCTTTATTTATAATATCTAAAATTTCATTACCAATAAATGTAGCTTCTTCTCCTAATTGTTCTTCAATTCTTAGAAGTTGATTATACTTTGAGGTTCTATCAGATCTTGATAAAGAACCTGTTTTAATTTGACCAGCATTAATGCCTACACACAAATCGGATATAAAATTATCTTCTGTTTCACCAGACCTATGTGAAATGATCGTGTTAAAATTATGCTTTTTTGCTTTTGTTATAGTATCAAGAGTTTCTGTTAGAGTTCCAACTTGGTTTAGTTTAATTAAAATTGAGTTTCCAGCTTGCTTTTGTATTCCTTCACTTAATTTTTTTTCTGAAGTAACAAATAAATCATCTCCTACTATTTGAAGATTTTTACCATATAAATTTGTAAATTTAGCAAACCCATTTATATCATCTTCATCAAATGGATCTTCAATTGAAATAATAGGATAATTCTTAATTAGCCCTCCCCAATAATCAATTAATTCATCAGTAGTTAATAATTTATTTTTATCATTTAATATGTATTTATTTTTTTTGTAAAATTCACTTGCAGCTGCATCTAATGCAACAAAAATATCTTCGCCTACTCTGTAACCACTGACTTCTATAGATTTTGAGATTAAATCTAAAGCAATTTTAGGATCATCTATTTTAGGAGCAAATCCACCTTCGTCACCAACACTTGTTGAATAATTTTTATTATCTAATATTTTTTTTAAATTATGAAAAATTTCAGTACCAGCTCTCAATGCATCACTAAATCTTTCAAAATTAATGGGCATTATCATAAACTCTTGTATATCTAAAAGATTATTTGCATGTGCACCACCATTAATAATGTTCATTAAAGGTACTGGCATTACTTTTGAACTTAAGCCACCGATATATTTATACAATGGTTGATTTAATGAAACTGCGCCTGCTCTTGCTACGGCCATTGAAACACCAAGAATTGCATTTGCTCCTAATTTATTTTTATTTGATGTTCCATCAAGACTTATTAAATCGTTATCAATCTTAGTCTGTTCTAATGGTGATCTGCCTAGAATTATATTTTTTATATCATTATCAACATTATCTATGGCTTTTGTAACACCTTTTCCATGATATGATTTAAATCCATCTCTAAGTTCAACTGCTTCATACTTACCAGTAGATGCTCCAGAAGGGACACTTGCACTACCAACCAATCCATTTGACAAAACTATATCAACTTCAACTGTTGGATTTCCACGACTATCTAGAATTTGTCTTCCTTTTACATTTTCAATTTTAATCATTATAATTTCCTATGGAATGTACTTTAATTAATTGATCTATTTTTAAAATATCTTTAAGAATATTTTTCAATTTATCTAATCTAATCATATTTGTACCATCGCTCGGGGCTATATCAGGATTTTCATGAACTTCCATAAATATCCCTGAAATGCCTACAGTTACTGCAGCATTAGAATAATAAGGAATATACTCTCTATTTCCACCAGAGACATTTCCTAATCCACCCGGACTTTGAACAGAGTGAGTTGCATCAAAAACAATAGGGTATCCTATTTTTTTCATTTCAATTAATGACCTCAAATCAAAAACTAGATTATTATATCCAAAAGAGTTTCCTCTTTCAGTTAATATAATTTTTTCATTACCTGTAGATTTTATTTTTTCTACAACATTCACCATATCCCAAGGAGCCAAAAATTGTCCTTTTTTAATATTAATTATTTTTCCAGTATTAGAAGCATTTAATAATAAATCTGTTTGTCTGCATAAAAATGCAGGTATTTGAATAATATCAACAACTTCTTTAAGAAGATCACATTGATAACTTTCATGAACATCCGTTAAAACGGGAACATTTAAATTATTTTTAATTTCATTTAGAATTTCAAGACCTTTTTCAATTCCAACTCCTCTACTTGAATTAATGTTGGTTCTATTTGCTTTGTCAAAAGAGGATTTAAATACAAAATCTAGTGAAAGTTCATCACATATTTGTTTAATCATTTTAGCGTGATATAATGTGTGATCTCTATTTTCAATAACACACGGGCCAGCAATTAAAAATAACTTATTATCATTTTTTACTTCAAACCCTCCTATTTTAATTTTTTTAATCATTATTTTTTAACCTACAACAATCTTGATTGATTTAATGACGCATTTATAAATGAGACAAAAAGAGGATGAGGCTGAAAAGGTCTTGATTTGAGCTCTGGATGAAACTGAACAGCAATAAACCATGGATGATCATTTAATTCTAAAGTTTCAGGAAGTATATTGTCTGGAGACATTCCAGCAAAAAGCATCCCTGCTTCATTAAATTTATCACATAAATCTAAGTTAACTTCATATCTATGCCTATGTCTTTCATGTATTATTTCATTATTGTAAATGTTAAATATTTTTGAATTTTGTTTTAAATGACATTCGTAAGACCCAAGCCTCATTGTTCCACCATATTCACTAAGAATATTTCTCTTTTCTTTCCCTTTTTGTGTTTGCCATTCAGTTAATAAAGATATAACAGGAAATTTAGTTGGACCAAATTCAGTTGAAGAAGCATTTTTATAATTCATAACGTTTCTTGCAAATTCGATTACAGCCAATTGCATTCCTAGACAAATTCCTAAAAAAGGTATTTTATTCAATCTTGCGTAGTTAATTGCTAAAATTTTGCCATCAGATCCTCTTTCACCAAAACCACCAGGTACAATTATTCCATGAACATCTTTAAAACAATTTGACACATTATCAATGTTTTCGGAGTCAATCCAAACTAAATTAATTTTTGTCTTGTTAGCTATACCTCCATGAGTAATTGCTTCAATCAAAGATTTGTAAGAGTCAATAATAGACGTGTATTTTCCTACAATTCCAATATTAACTTCACCTTCAGAGGATTTTTGTATAGAAATTATTTTTTTCCATATACTCAGGTCTGGTGATTTTTTGTCATAAAGGTTAAAATAATCAAGAATTTCTTTATCAAATCCAGAATCATTGTAAGCTATTGGAACTTCATAAATTGAGTTAACATCAATTGCCTCAATTACAGCTTGTTCTTTAACATTACAAAATTGGGCAATTTTCTTTTTTTGATCTTCAGGAATATTCATCTCTGTTCTGCATAATAAAATATCTGGTTGAATTCCCATGCCTTGCAATTCTTTAACTGAATGTTGAGTAGGCTTAGTCTTTAATTCTTTTGCAGCATTTATAAATGGTAACAATGTAACATGAACGAAGCATGTTTTTTCTTTCCCAAGCTCATTTCTTAATTGTCTAATTGCTTCAATAAATGGTAAGGATTCAATATCTCCAACCGTTCCCCCAATTTCACAAAACATAAAATCTTCGTCACTGATATCTGATATAATAAATTTTTTTATAGCGTCTGTTACATGTGGTATTACTTGTATAGTTGCTCCAAGGTAATCTCCTCTTCTTTCTTTTTTCAAAACTTGAGAATAAATTTTACCAGTAGTAACATTATCTGATTTTCTTGAATTAACACCTGTAAATCTCTCATAATGGCCTAAATCTAGATCTGTTTCTGCACCATCATCTGTAACAAAACACTCTCCATGCTGATATGGGCTCATTGTTCCTGGATCTACATTCAAATAAGGATCTAATTTTCTTAATCTAACCTTAAAACCTCTAGATATAAACAAAGATGCTAAACTAGCAGAAGCTAACCCTTTACCAAGTGAAGAAACCACACCACCTGTAATAAAAATAAATTTAGGGGTGCTATTTTTCATATTAAAAGATTATATCAAATAAAAAAAAATTCAATTATCAGTAGGAACTTTTGGATTATTTTTTTCATTAATTGTGTCAGTTTTTATCTCTTGCGAGATTGAAGGTTTATAATTACTTCCAGATAATATCGCAAGCAGTATAGATGTAATAAAAAATAATGCGCCAACAATAGTTGTTATTTTTGTAAGTGTGTTAGCAGTACCTCTAGAAGTCATAAAACCTCCACTTTGACTTCCGCCAATACCTAAACCACCACCTTCACTTTTTTGAAGCAATACCAAAATTATAATTAGTAATGCTAAAACTACATGAACAATTAAAACTGTATTTTCCATATTATAAAAATCTAAAAAAATTATACTATCTGTTTAACCGCACTTTTATAAATTGCAAGAAAATCTTTAAATTTTAAACTTGAACCACCTATCAATGCACCATGGACAGTTTTTAATTCAAATATTTTAGAACAATTTTCATTATTTACAGACCCTCCATAAATAACCTTCAAATTTTCAATATGGGACAACTCATCTATAATAACATTGTGAATATTGAATATTTCTTCATAATTTGGAATTACACCTGTGCCAATAGCCCATAATGGTTCATAAGCTATTATTAAGTTAGAACTTATTTTATCTGGGACACATTCTCTAATCTGATTTTTAATAAATTGATTAGTTACTTTTTTATTTCTAATTTCTAGAGTCTCTCCAACACAAATTATAGGAACAATATTTTTAGTTAGTAATAAAGTTGACGCTTTTTTCACAAAATCATTGGTTTCATTATGAAATTCTCTTCTTTCAGAGTGTCCAACAAGACAGTATTTACATCCTATATCAGAAATAATTTCAACTGAAACATCTCCTGTATAAGCACCTTTTAAATGTGATGAACAAGCTTGAGCACCAATTTCAATATTATGATCTGAAAGATTTTTTTTTGCTGAATATAACAATGGAAATTGAGGAAAAATAGCCATTTCAACACGATTATCTAATTTAAAATCAAAAATAATATCTTTAAAGTTTATAATATCCTCATATTTCAAATTCATTTTCCAGTTTCCAGCTATTAACATAATTTAACTACCTTATTTTTATTTATTCAAAATGTTGTAATTCATTTAATTTTAATATAATGAATAATTATGTTAAGAGCATTAAGAAATAAATCTCAATCTTTTTTATTTAAAATATTCCTAGTTTTAATTGTTATAGGTTTTGCCGCTTGGGGTGTTGGTGATTTAACAGGTAATAAAATTCCTCCTGTTTTTAAATCAAATGATTTTGAGATTAGTTATGAACAAATTATTTATGACTTTAATAAATCAAGAGCTACAAATACAGGTGTGATTGATGTTCAAACTGCAATTCAAAATGGATTCTTAAATAATGTATTAATTAGTAATAAAGCGAAATTAATTATTAATCAAGAAGCACAATATTTAGATCTTAATGTGCCTAGATTAATATTAAAAAAACAAATTTCAGAAAATGATCAGTTTAAAGAAAATTTAAATAATCAAAATGTTTTCTCAGAAAAAAAATTTAACACATTATTAAGAAATAATAATATTTCAGAAAACGAATATCTTGAAAATCTTCAACTACAAATTTTAAATGGTAAAATCTTTAACCATATATATGATATCAAAAATTACAGCACATTTTTTTCAACAGATTTTTATAAATGGCAAAATAGAAAACTAGATTTAAATTATATTTTTACACCTTATCTCAAGAAAATTAATGAACCAATAGATGAGGATGCAAAGATAACTTTTTATAATAACTATAAAAATAACTTTAGAATTCCCAAATTAAGAAACCTATCATATGTCTCATTCAAACCAAATCTTCTTTACGATGATATAATTATAAGTGAAGAACAAATCGCAAACTCATATTATGAAAGAATAAGTGAATTTAAAACTCCAGAAACTAGGAACTATTTTCAAGTAGTTTTTGATACAAAACAAAAAGCTGAAAATTTTTATAAAAAAGTTCTCAATAACAATGATTTTATAACTCAATCAAAGCTTCTAAACTTTAATGAAAATGATGTTAAATTTGACAAAATTTCTAAAGATGATCTAACAAAAAATATAAAGGATAAAATCTTTAATATACAAAACACAGGTTTAATCAAACCATTTAAAACTAATTTTGGTTTTCATGTTGTTCAAATAAACAAAATTGATAAAGAAAAAGTTCAACTAATTAACGAAGTTAAAGATGTTATAAAAAAAGACTTACTATACAATTCGGCAATTGAAAAATTATATGAAAAGATAGAACTTATTAATGATTTAGCATTTTCAGGTAATAATTTAAATGAGATTATCAAATTATCTGAAATTAAAAATTTAAAAATAATCAAAATATCAAATATTTCAAAAAATGGAGATGTTTATACAGACTTTAAACCAAAAAAATCTAATTTTAATGAAAAGTTTTTGGATGAAACGTGGAAACTTCAACTAAATGAAATTTCAGAATTATTGGAGATAGAGGAAAATGAATTTGTACTAATTAATGTCAATAATGAAATTGAAGAAAAACAATTATCATATTCTGATGCTGAAAAACTTGTATCAGAAAAATTGTACGAAAAATTAAAAGTTCAAAACACCAAGTTAAAATCTGAAAATAATTTTAAAAACATAAATTCTGATAACTTAAATAAAATATTAAACTTAAATAGAATTGAAAACAAAAATTTAAGTAAAGTGTTTAATAATTATGTTATTAATAATATTTTTAAATCAAAAATTGGGGAATTAAAATCTATTAAAACACCAACTGGTATTTTAACTTTCAAAATCTTAAAAGAAAATTTTAACCAAAAAATAGACAAAAAATTCGTAGATCAAATTGATTATGAATTTAAAGAAAATATGCTTTCTGACATTCAAACATTTTACTATAAAAATTTTGAAAACTTTCACAAAATAAAATCTAATTTAAAATCTTTAGATAGTTTAGTTAATCCTAATCAATAATATTAATTATTATCATCTAAAGTTACTGGCAATCCTTCTTTTTCTATTAAATTTATAATTTTTGTTAAATGATCTTCATTTTGTGTTTCTATTGTGATATCCAACTTTGCTAGACTTGCAGATAAATCCATTGTAAATCTGTTATGTTCAACTCTAAGCACATTAGCACCTGAGTTCGCACAGATATTTGAAATTATATTTAACTGCCCAGGTTTGTCTGGCATTGTTATTGTCATTGTTGTAATCTGCTTAGCCCTAACCAAATCTCTCATTAAAATAGAAGAGATGATTTTAGAATCTATATTTCCTCCACATAAAATAATACCTACATTCTTATTTTTAAATGTTTTTTGATTTTCTATAATAGCAGCTAACCCTACTGCACCTGCACCTTCAACAACAACTTTTTCTGTTAATGCTAACATTGCAATAGCTTGCTCAATAGAAGAATCAGACACTTGAATAACACTATCGATTTTATCTTTAATATAATTATAGGGAATTAAACCAATTTCCTTTACTGCTATACCTTCAGCAATTGTAGATCCAGTACATTTTAATTTTTTCTTATAAAATTTATTATATAATGAAGGATAAAATTTTGATTCAACACCTATCAGTTTGGTTTTTGTGGATAATGAATTATTAATTATTGAACATCCGGCTAATAAACCACCTCCACCAACTGGTACAAGTAAAAAATCAAGCTCTGTTATCTGTTTTAACATTTCTAGATAAATAGTTCCTTGACCTTTTATAACTTCATAGTCGTTGTAAGGATGTACTTCAATATATCCAAACTTATCAATAAGTTCATTTACATATTTTTTACTTTCAACAAGATCATTTCCTTTTAAAAATACATTTCCTCCAAAAGCTTTTGTTCGTCTTATTTTTGTAAAAGGAGTGCCCAAAGGCATGACAATATTTGCATTTACATTTAATTTATTTCCAGAATAAGCCAATCCTTGAGCATGATTCCCAGCGGACATACCGATTACTCCTTTAGATTTTTCTTTAGAAGATAAGGAAAGTAATTTAGATAAAGCACCTCTAATTTTAAATGATCCTGTATTTTGTCTATTTTCAAATTTTATAAATAAATTACAATTAAATTTCTTAGAAATTTGTTCTGAATATGATGTTTCCGTAACTTTTAAAAATGGTTTAATTTTATTATAAGTTGATAAAATATCTTCGTACAAAATTTTCATAAATCATCTATCCTTAAAATTTAATCTTCACATTTATATGATTACATAGAAATTTGCTAGTACATTATTTGGAAATTTTACTATTAATATATATGATTAAAACAAAATAACTTTTATTGGCTTTATTTATTTACAATTAAGCATTAAATAAATGACCCTCTAACATTATAAATATTTAAAATTTCTATAAAAAGATGTCTAAAAATTTTATGGTCGGGTTAGTAAGGTACAAGCATAAAAATTTATTTAATAAAAACAATGTCTGTAGAGCAAATCAACAAATTAACTTGCGTTGTTAGTTGGGTTAAATCAAAGTAATTTATTCCAAGAACACTCCCTTTTTTGCACTTTCCTCAGCCATTGTCATACAAGGCAAAATACCACAAGGAGATCTATTTTTTTTAAAACAAATACAATAAGATCCAAGATTTTCTTCTTCTAAGTCATCTTCATCTTTATCAATGAATTCATTTAAAACATCTTTGTGCCAGGGAATTTCACTATATTTATCTAACAATCTTTCATTTAAAATATTTATATCTATCTCTTTTTCATTAGAAAATCTTAAAAATGTTTTGATAAACCTTGGGTCGTTATCAAACCATTTATCAATTTCTGTCCTTATCCAATCTTTCCATGTATCTAGGATTTTTGTTTCATCATCTTCAAAAAGTGACATTCTATTAAGTCTATAACGAAAAATTGCACTCAAAATAGAATAAGTTGAACGAAAATTTATATAATTAAAATTCACCTCAGTTTTTATTTTATAAAAATCATCAGAGTAACCAAGCAAAGTTTTTGAAGCCCAAAGAATTCTTGAAATTTTTTCATTAATAATTTCGACACATTGATAAAAGACATTATCGCGTGATTGTATTTCTTCTACAAATTTGTCATCGTCATTTGTGAACAAAGTTATAAATCCTAAAAGTTAATTTAAAAAAATATATTTTAAAGATTATAAGATTAATAAGTAATTTTGTAAAATTTAATTAAAATATCTAAATATTTGTAGAGGCAAAAACTTGCGTTGTTAATACCCTAAAACTTGCGTTAATAACGCAACTTGCGTTGCTAATGTCCTCTACAGTCCTCTACAGTCCACTTAAAATTTGTGAGAAACATTGCAGAATGTTGTCTGATAAGGGATTCGACAATACGATTTCTGGTCGGGTTAGCAGGATTTGAACCTGCGACCTTCCGCCCCCCAGACGGATGCGCTACCAAGCTGCGCTATAACCCGATTTCTAATTAATATTTTTTAAGTATATTTTTTGCAATTAAAATTAGATCAGAAGTTTCTTTAATTTTTTTAACCACTGATTCATTACTTACATTTAAATGATCTATTTCATTTTTATAATCTAGTTGATCATTATTTTTCATGTACTTAATTGCACCAGCTATTGTATAACCTTTATTGTGTAACAGATCTTTTATTATTTCTAAGTTAACTATATCTTGATTTGAGTAATATCTTCTTCCAGTTTGATTCTTTTTAGGTTTTATGAAGTTAAATTTTTTTTCCCAAAACCTTAATACATGTGTAGGTATTTTTAATTTTTTTGAAACATTTGAAATTGTGTAATATGAACTAATTTCTGACATAATTATTTAGGAAATTTTGCTTTTCACAGTTTTTGATGGATAAAATGAGATGACATTTCTTGCAGTAATTTCTTTTTCATCTCCCGTTTTTGGATTTCTTCCAAGCCTAGACTTTTTCTTTTTAACAGAAAATGTACCAAAATTAGAGATCTTAACATCATTGCCATTTTCAAGAGAAGATAATATTTCTTCAACTATTTCTTCAAATATTTTAGATGAATCTGATAATGAAATCCCAATTTCTGATTGAATTTTTTCTATCAAATCATTTTTTGTCCATGTTTTTTTCATATTACCATATTAATTAAAATCATAAAGCTTACAACAATTTTCTTAATCTGGATTTCCTATTTTTAAAATTAAAGTCCCCCAAGAAAGCCCTCCACCTATAGCTTGTAAGGCTAAAATATCACCATTTTTTATATTACCTGTCTTAATTGCTACATCTAAAGCTAAAGGTATTGATGCGGCAGATGTATTACCATGATTAGATATAGTGCTTATTATTTTATCTTGAGGTATTTTAACTTTATTAGATACAGCATTAATTATCCTTTGATTAGCTTGATGAGGAATTAGCCAATCCAAATCATTTATATTCATGTTACATTCCTCTAAACACATTAAAAGTGATGAGGACAATTTTTCAGCTGCATGTTTAAAGATTTCTTTTCCATTCATTCTAAGAAAGCCAGTACTTTTATTTTTTGAAACACCTCCATCAGTACTTAAAAGATCATAATATTCACCATCAGTAAAAATTTTAGTTGCTAAAACACCCCATTGATCAGTTTCAAAAGTTTCATTTCTTACAATTTTTTTTTCTAAAACAACAGCTCCAGCACCATCTCCAAATAGAACTGATGTTGATCTATCACTCCAATCTAATATTTTGGACATGCTATCTGCGCCAATAATTAAACATTTTTTTCCATGAGTATCTTTAAGCATTGCAACTCCAATAGAGATTGCATAAATAAAACCTGCACAAACTGCTTGAATATCAAATGAAATTGCTTTGCATCCTAGATTTTTTTGAATTTTAGACGCTGTAGAAGGAAAAGTATTATCTGGCGTTGTTGTCGCAAGAATTATTAAGTCAATATCCTTGGGTTTTAAACCAGCGTTAAAAATGGCTAATTGAGCAGCATTGGTTCCCATATCTGAGGTTAATTCATTATCTTCAACAAAATGTCTAAACTTTATACCAGTTCTTTTTCTAATCCATTCATCTGAAGTATCCATGAACTTTTCTAAATCATAATTAGATGTCTTTTTTTTTGGAAGATAAGAACCAACACCTGTTAATAAAATTTGAAACTTTGAATTCATTAAATAAGATGTTTTGTTGTTATAGATAATTTTTTCTTCAAGTCTTCAATAAAGTTATATTTTGCCATATCATAAGCAACACCAATAGCATTTGCAAACCCAAAAGAATCAGTTCCTCCATGACTTTTAACAACAACTCCATTTAGACCTAAAAATACTGCACCATTATACTTTCTAGGGTCCATATGTGCCCTAAATCCTTCTAATGATTTTTTTGCTAAAAAATAACCTAATTTAGAGAAAATTGATTTTTTTAATGATTCTTTCAGAGAATTTGTAAAGAAACTTGCAGTTCCTTCTGCCGTTTTTAGAGCTATATTGCCTGTAAACCCATCAGTTACTATTACATCAACTAACCCGTCAGTTATTCTGTCACCTTCGACATAACCACAATAATTAATAATTTTACTCAAATTTTTTAAAATCTCTGAGGCTTCTTGTATATAACTTAAGCCTTTAATTTCTTCTTCACCAATATTAAGTAAACTTACCTTAGGGTTTTTTATACCTATTACAATTTTAGCAAAAGCTTGTCCCATTAATGCAAATTGTATTAAATTATTTTTATCACATTCAATATTTGCTCCCAAATCTAGCATACAAACTTCACCTTTTTTTGTTGGAAAACATGCAGCTATTGCAGGTCTACTAATACCTGAAATTGTTTTTAAAAAAAGTTTTGAGAATGCCATTAAAGCACCTGTATTACCAGCTGAGACCATTGCGCTTGAGTGATTTTTTACTGATTTTATGGCAAGTGCCATTGATGTATTTGCGCCTCTTCTTATTACATTACTTGGTTTATCATTTGGTTTAATAAACTCGATGGTATGCACAATTTCTGATTCAGATAATGCAAGCTTACTATCTATTAATGGAATTAAAACTTTTTTATTACCAAAAAAAATAAAATCAATATCAGGGTATCTTAACTTAGCCTCAGCTGCACCTTGAACAACAATTTCAGGAGCATGGTCTCCACCCATTGCATCTAATGATATCTTAATTTTTTTCAAAAAAACTCCGAAATTATATTAATTGATGACTTTTATCAGTTAGAATGAAACATTGCAACATAGTATTTTATAAAAGACTAATAGAAAAATCAAAGTCTCCATTAAGCATTTTTTTATCTTCAATCAAATGAAGTTGTTTATTAATCATAAAAATATTTTTTGATAATAATAATATTAATTTTTTATTTTGGTCTTTATTTCGAAATATATTGTTTTTGAAAGCTAATGCTAAAAACTTTTCATCTTCACTTTTAAAAGATTTAACATAAACTTTTTGCCTTCCCATATATGAAGATATAAATTTTTTCATGTTATTTGCGACAGACACATCTCCAGCACCTAACTCTCTTAAAGAATAATCTAAGTCTTTAAACACAATATCAAATATCTTTTGTGATAATTCTGTACCTTCATTTTTTATTTTTGATAATCTATGCACAACAATAATAGTTATTAATACAAGCATATCAAATCTTCCATCAATTGTATCTGGAACATTATACTTGGTATAAAAGATTTTATTTCTAGAAATATTTACTATTTTCTGATAAATATCAATGGATACTTTTTCATATTTTTTTTTTTTAAAAAACATAAACTAAAATGGCTTTAAAATTATTTAATCTTCATCTTGTATTGCTCTTACTATCATGTAGCTTATCTTTTGACAAAGAAATTATAAACTATGGACCAACATTAAAATCATTTGATCAAATTAACATAAAAAAAGGAGAAACTTCAAAATCTTTTGTTTTAAAAAAACTGGGTCCACCTTCATTTATTAATCCATATGATAGAAAAAATGTTTATTATATTTCTCAAAAGATGAAAAAAGAAATTGGAAATGTTAACCAATTTGAAGAAGTTAGTTTTTTAGAAATTTTTTACAATGAAAATGATAAAGTAGTTGAGTTTAGTTTTAAAAAACAAAATTTACCGAATAATATTAGTTTAAGTAAATTAAATGAAAAATCCATAGCAGATGATAGAATATCATTTGATATATTGAAAAATTTATTAAGTAATTTAAGAAGAAACAATGAAAATTAAAAATGTTTATATGCACCTATATTTATAGGTATGCTATTTGATGTAACCTGCCCATTTTTTCCATTTTTAACATGGCCAATATTTGTAATTTGTAATCCATGGAGTTTTGCTATTTTATTGATTTTTTCTTTATGAGCAGGTGGTGAAGTAAATAAAAGTTCATAATCATCTCCTCCAATTAGTGCAGCATTCAACCTTTCTTCATAAGACAACAAATCGATGTCAGAAATAGGTAAATTTTTGATATTAATTGCAAACTCTAAATTTGACAATCTAGCTAAATGCCTACAATCTTGAATAAATCCATCCGAGATATCAATCATTGATGTTACAAAATTTCTTACAGAAGAAGAAAACTCTACCCTAGGTTGTGGCAAATAATATTTTAATTTAGCAATTGAATATTTTTTATCATTTTTCCTTAAATTTAATAGTCCAATATTTGACAAACCTAAGACACCTGTTACATATAAAAGGTCATTTACCATTGAATTTGATCTACTTATACATTGTCCACTTGGTACAGTTCCAATAATATTAATTGTTATTGTGATTAATTGAGAGGAAGCTGTTAAATCTCCACCGAGCAATTTAATTTTATATTTTTTTTGATCTTCTTTTAACCCTTTTACAAAATTTTCAATGAAACTTTTAGATTTTGCTTTAGGTAAACTTATTGATAAACTATAAAATTCAGGGTCAGCCCCCATTGCAGCTAAATCAGATAGATTTGTTCTTAGTGCTTTTTTTGCTATTTGATCAGGTGGTTCATTACCTTCGAAGTGAATTTTTTCAACAATTGTATCAGTTGAGACAACATAATCTAAATCTTTTTTTGGTTTAAAAACAGCGCCATCATTGGATAAAAATTGGCTTTCGATTGATGAAATTGGCACAAAATATTTTTTGATTAAGTCAAACTCATCCATTAATTGATTATTCACTTTTTAAGACATTATTTAAAAAACCATTTGCAAAGTCTGGTTCCCCACAAAAATTATTAAACAAACTTACATATTCATTAATAATTGTTTTTTTATCAAATTTTTTAAAAAATTTAAGTTCAAAAATAGATAATCTTAATATATTAAGTTCATTTTTCCCTAATCTTCCAATTTTCCAATCTTTGGATAAATTTTGCTTTATAATAGTATCATAAACATTTGTATTTTTATCAAAATTCTCTAATAAGTCTGATAATAAATTAGTGTCTAGTTCTTTTATATCTAATTTTTCAAGTAAAAATTTCTTATAATGTAATTCGTAGGTTGATATAGACTCAAAAAGAGGCTGATCATTAAATTCATGTAAGTATAAAATTTGAATGGCAGCAATTCTAGATGCTGTTTTTTTTCTAATGGATTTGTGTCTAATATTGTCAATCAATTTTTATCAACTTTTTTATTGTAATTTATTATTTTCATTAATTCATAACACGCTTCTGCTGCTTCTTTTCCTTTATCCAAAGATCTTTTTAAAGCTTGATCATAATTGTATGCTGTAATTATACCATTTCCTAACGGAAAAAAATGTTTAAGAGCTATATTCATTAAGCCTCTATTGGTTTCATTACTAACAATTTCAAAATGATAAGTTTCACCTTTTATCACACAACCTAAAGCAATGTATCCTTCATAAGCAAGCTTTAGATTGTTAGAATTATTAACCTGAAAATTTAACACTTGAGGTATCTCTAAAGCACCAGGTACTTCAATAACGTCAAAAAGAATTGAATTTTCTTCTAAAAAAGTAATAGCTGATTTTAATAAATTTTCAGATATATCTTTATAATATTTAGATATAATTATTAAAACTTTTTTATTAATCAATCTAATCTCTCCCAATCAACGATAGACAAATCAAAACCCTTTAATCCAATAGCTTTTTTCTTAGAATTTGATAATAAAATCATGTTTTTTACACCTAAGTCAGAAAGTATTTGAGCTCCAACTCCATATTGGCGGAGATTACTTTTATCTTTTGTCTCAATTTCTTCATCAACTTTTAACTTTTTACTTATGAAATCTTTATAAGAATCATTGATAATAATAACTATACCGCTATTATTATTGTCAATTTTCTTCATTGCCTTATAAATTAAATTATTTTGACCATCTACATTTAAATCTTCTAAAAGATCTACAATAGGATTAAATGAATGAACTCTAACCATTGTTTTATCTTTAGAAGTTATTACCCCCTTAATTAGAGCTAAATGTTCCACTTCATCTATTAAACTTTTATAAACTATTATTCTCCAAGATCCAGTCACTGAACTATTAAATGGTTTTTCATATGTTCTCACTAATAAATTTTCATTCTTTCTTCTATAAGAAATTAAATCTGCAATCGTACCAATTTTTAAACCATGCTTTTTTGCAAATTTTTTCAAATCTGGCAATCTTGCCATTTCACCGTTATCTTTCATTATCTCACAAATAACTCCAGATGGATTTAATCCACAAATTTTTGCAATATCAACTATAGCTTCAGTATGCCCTGCTCTAATTAAAGTCCCTCCATTTCTTGCAATTATTGGAAAAACATGCCCTGGCGTCGTAATATGAGTTTCATTATTTTGTTCATTTATTGCAGTTTTAATCGTGATTGATCTATCTGATGCAGAAATTCCAGTGGTAACACCATGTGTTGCTTCGATTGATTGAGTGAAAGCTGTATCGTATCTAGATTCATTTCTTCTTTCCATCAAAGACAATCCTAATTTATCAGATTGCTGCTTGGTAATTGCTAAACAGATTAAACCTCTTCCATGTGTAGCCATAAAATTTATTACGTTGGGATTTACAAAATCACCTAGAACACAAAGGTCACCTTCATTTTCTCTATTTTCGTCATCAATTAAAATAAAAATTTTACCTTGTGAAGCGTCCTTAATAACATCTTCAATACTTGATACGTCCATATTAATTATCTTTCCGTTTTTGATAATTAACTAAATACCTAGAAAGTAAATCAATTTCAACATTAACAAAATCATTAACTTTTATATTTCTTAAATTAGTATTATCCCACGTAAAAGGTATAATATTGACATTGAAATAATCATTCTTAACATCATTTACAGTAAGCGAAACACCTTCAATAGTAATTGAACCTTTAGAAGCTATATATGGTGAAATTTCTTTATTTAATTTTATAAACAAAATTTTGGATCCATCTTCCTCAATAATATTTTGTAATTCAAGAACAGTATCAACATGACCAGTGACAAAATGTCCTCCGATTTCATCTCCAACTCTTAATGCTCTTTCTAGATTTACTAGACTACCAATTTTCCAATCAGAAAGATTTGTTTTACTCATTGTTTCCTTACTTATATCAAATGTTAAAACGTTATTCTTTTTTTCTGTTAAAGTTAAACAGACACCTGAACAAGCAATTGAACAACCAATTTTAATAAGATTATCTGATTTTTCAAAATCCTCTAAATTAATTTTTGTGATTTCTATATCTACTGAATAAATATCATTATAAGTTATGTTTTTTACATTGCCTAAAGCTGAAATTATTCCTGAAAACATTTGTTAATTAAACCTCCTCAATTCATAAATATCATTATCAAAAAATTTTGTATCAATGACTTTCATACTTATACTATCTGATATTTTTTTTAAACTTAAATTGTTAACAAAAGGTAATCCATCATTTCCAATAATTTTATTAGATCTGAAAAAAGCAATTTGATCAACTAGATTAGCTTTAATCATTTCACTACAAAAAGTTGTACCACTTTCAATTAACAAGTTCTTTATTTTCCTATTTGCTAAATCGTTTAAAATTAAGTTAAGAAAATTTTTTTTATTATTAAAATAAACTAGATCTATATTTTTAGGATATTTTTTTATTTTACTTTTGTCATTTGAACAATGATAAATTATTAAATTTTCTTTTTTTGTATTTTTAAATATTGAATAATTTTCATTTAATTTTAATCCTCTATCAACAATAATTTTCAAAGGACTATATTTCTCTAAACCATTTAATCTACAAGTAAGCATTGAGTCATCTTCTTTAATTGTAGAATTAGTAGTCAAAATCCCATCTGATTGAGCTCTTATCATATGTCCAAAATTTCTGGACAACTCATTACTTATCCATTTAGAATTTTTATTTTTGAGTGCAATTTTACCATCTAAACTTATTGCAAATTTTATAGTTACAAATGGTCTATTGGATGAAAAGTTAGTTAAATATCCAATATTTAAATCATGTCCTTCATTAACTAAAAAATCAGTGAAAACATGAATTTTAGATTTTCTTAATATTTCTAGACCTTTTCCAGATGTTCTTAAATCTGGATCATAATTACTAATAAAAACTTCCTTTATACCAGAATTCGATATTAACTCTGCACAAGAAGTTCCGTTTTTACCTTTATGAGCACATGGTTCTAATGTAACAAATAATGATGAACCATTTAATTCTGTCTTAGACAATTGTGAAACCAAGTTTTCTTCAGCATGTGGCCTACCTCCTGGAGAAGTTCTGGCTCTAGCGATAATAAAATTATTTTTTACCAGAACACACCCAACATTGGGATTTTTTCCAGTTGTACCCATAGCACGATAGGCTTCAAGCAAAGCTTGTTTCATAAAATATGTTTTTAATGAATTACTCACACTTTATTAACGATCAATTATCTTCAATTTGATCTTTTACAAATTTTCCAAAATCACTCGCTTCCCTAAAGTTTCTATAAACAGATGCATATCTGATATAAGCTACATGATCAATTTGTCCTAGAGCATTCATAACAAGCTCACCAATTAAATCTGATTGAATTTCAACTTCTCCCGATGATTCTAATTGTCTTACAATGCCATTTTGTGCTCTTTCAACAACATCATTATCAACTTTTCTTTTTCTTAGAGCTATTTCCATTGACTTTACAATTTTTTCTCTATCAAAAATATTTTTTTTACCATTCCGCTTTACAACAATCAATTCTCTTAATTGAATTCTTTCAAATGTTGTAAAACGAGATCCGCAGCTGGAACATAATCTTCTTCGTCTTATTGAAGCACCATCTTCACTACCCCTTGAATCTTTTACTTGAGTATCATCAGTTCCACAAAATGGACAACGCATAAATAATCTCCAATTTTAATTAGTAAATAGGATATTTTTTACAAATATCTATTATCTTTCTATTTACTTCATTTTCAATTTCATTATCAGAAATGTTATTTTTAAAACCACAAATCACATCTGAAATAAGATTACCTAAAACTTTAAAATCATTCTCTGCTAGTCCTCGTGTAGTTGCTGCTGAAGAGCCCAATCTTATACCAGAAGTAATGGATGGTGGTGTTTCATCAAATGGAACTCCATTTTTATTACAAGTTATACCTGCTCTTTCAAGAGCTTGTTCACAATTATTTCCTGTAATGCCTTTATTTCTAAGGTCAACTAAAACTATGTGATTATCAGTTCCACCAGAAACAATGTTTATTCCTCTTTCAATAAGTGTGTTTGATAAAATTTTTGCATTTTTAACAACATTTTGAGAGTAAACTTTAAACTCGTCTTTTAAGGCTTCACCAAAGCCCGCAGCCTTTCCAGCAATAACATGCATCAAGGGGCCACCTTGAAGACCAGGAAAAACTGCAGAATTAATTTTTTTAAATAGATCTTCATGATTTGTTAATATCATTCCTCCTCTACCAGAACGTAAAGTTTTATGAGTTGTTGTTGTTACAATATCAGCGTAATCAATAGGGTTTGGATGAACATTGCCTGCTACTAATCCTGAAAAATGAGCCATATCAACTAAAAGATAAGAATTATATTTGTTTGCAATCTCTCTAAATTTCTTGAAATCAATAAACCTTGAATAAGCTGAACCACCAGCAATAATTAATTTTGGCTTATGAACTTTACATAATTGATCAATTTGATCAAAGTTGATTAAACAATCATCTTTATTTAATCCATATTGTATTGAATTAAACCACTTTCCAGACAAATTAGGTTTTGCACCATGAGTTAAGTGTCCACCTGCATCTAAACTCATTCCTAAAATTGAATCTCTTGGATTGAGCAAAGCTAAAAACACGGCTTGATTAGCTTGGGCACCAGAATGAGGTTGGACATTTACAAACTTTGCATTAAATAATTTTTGCGCTCTTTTAATTGCTAAGTCTTCAACTTTATCTACAAACTCACAACCTCCATAATACCTTTTACCTGGATAGCCCTCAGCGTATTTATTTGTTAATACAGAACCTTGTGCTTCTAGTACAGACCTTGAAACAAAGTTTTCAGAAGCTATCATTTCAATTTGATTCTGCTGCCTTTTTTTTTCTTCATCTAAATATGAACTTAAAATAGGATCATATTCGTGGATACTTTTTTCAAAAAATCCTTCTTCGTAAAATAATATTTTTTTTTGTTCATTCATATTTTTCTCTTAACTTATTTTTTTTAATCTTTTGGTATGCCTACCTTTTTCAAACTCTGTCGAAACAAATACATCTATAATTTTTTTAGCTGAGTTTAAAGATGTAGTTCTCCCACCTATAACTAATACATTAGCATTATTGTGTTGTCTACTTAGTCTAGCCATATCTTCGTCTGTACATAAAGCTGCTCTAATATGAGAATGTCTATTTGCTGCTATTGACATGCCAATACCAGTTCCACAAAGTAATATTCCCATACTATCTATATTATTCTTTATTTTATCAACTAAAACATTTGAATAATCAGGATAATCTACCGAAGAGGAATCTTTTGTACCAAGATCAATTATTTTAAATGATTTTTTTAAAAGATACTCAAATATTTGTTCTTTTAAGTAAAAGCCACCATGGTCACACGATATGAATATATTTTTTGTCATAGTTCTAAATTTACTAATTTTTTAGCACAATTTAATAACTTAAACATTATTAAAATGAAATTTTAATGAAATAATAAAATATTAAAGAAGCTATCAAAGAGGTTAGAAATGATAAAACAATTTTTAAAAACAAATAAGTTTTTTTTGGTGATGAGTTTGCATGACCAAATTCGTGTTTTTCAGGTATCTCTATACCTAATGGCAAAAAAATAAAAAAGAATATTAACCAAAGTATAAAAACGACTACAAAAAAAGAAACTATGCTCATTGAACTCTATTGATATGAATATTTACTAAAGGTCTAATTGAAAATAATATTCTAATTTCTTTTAAAATGATCTTCTTTAAAATTTCTTTTAAATTATCGTCATCTAAAGTTTCAGTTTCATTTAATCCTTCAATGTAATCTTCAATTTTTAAACTTATTTCAAGTAATGCATTTTTCATTTTTTCAGTCTTTGATATTCCTAATTCTGTTAAAATTGGAACTGAAATTAAATTACCCCTATTATCTAAGACTATCGAAGCCATCAAAACACCATTCCAAAGAGCTTGTTTTCTTATAGAAAATTTTTCATCTTTTAATGAAACAACTTTTTCTCCATCGAAAACTTTTGTATCCATTTCAATTCTGTCAACACAGGTTGGGTTATCATCAACAAATTGAAAAATATCACCATTTTTAGGAATTAAAACTTTTTTGACTTTACAAGATTTAGCAATTTCAGCATTTGCTTTTAATTGCTCAAAATTTCCATGAACAGGTATAACTGTTTTTGGCTTGACCATTGTATACATATCTAAAATTTCATCTTTACATGGATGTCCTGAAACGTGAATTGACTGATCATTGTTTTCATTAAAAATATTTACATTTTTTTCTAAAAACATATGTTCCACTTTTGAAATTTTTCTTTCATTTCCAGGTATTTTTTTGCTTGAAAATATAATTGAATCTTGATTATCAAGTTTTATTTTCTCAATCTTACCAGATGCAATTCTTGTTAGAGATGAATTAGGCTCTCCTTGCGAGCCAGAGCATATAACTAATAAATTTTTCTTAGGAAACTTTTCAATTTCGTTAATACCATAAAAAGTATAGTTTTTTTCAATAAGTCCAACATCGATAGCTGCTTCAATTGACCTCTTAATAGCTCTCCCTAAAATACATACTTTTTTTTCATTAATTTTTGCAATTTCTAGGATAGATTTAATTCTACTAATGTTTGATGAAAAACATGTAATAATTGTCAAACCTTTACTTTTTGAAATTATTTTTTTTAAACCATTATAAGCATCATTTTCTGATGGGGTATAGCCATCAATTAATGAATTAGTAGAATCACTAACTATAGTTGAAATTTTTAAATCTTTTAAAGCTTTTAATTCATTTATAAATGGCTTTTCTTTTAAGTTCTTAGCTCCTTTAAATTTCCAATCACCTGTATGTAAAATAATATTATTTTTTGTTTTGATTAATAAACTTACTGACTGAGGGACAGAATGAGAATTTTGAATAGTATCTATTTCAAATTCATTTAAACGTATACTAGATTTCCTAGGGTAATGCTTTAGGGTTAATTTGTTTTTACTGCCATTATCTAACAATTTCTTTTTCAACATTGCTATAGTGAATTCTGAACCCCAAATTGGACAATTAATTTCATCGATAAAATACTGTATAGCTCCATAATGATCTTCATGAGCGTGAGTTAAAAAAATTCCTAAGATCTTATTTTTAATTTTTTTAATAAAATCAAAATCAGGTAAAAGTATATCAACTCCAATTTGAGTTTCATCAGGAAAAGCTATGCCAAGATCAACTAAAATCCATTGATCATTAAATTGGTATAGGTTTGCATTCATTCCAATTTGTTCAGAACCACCTACAGGAATAAAGCCTAAATGATCTTTTTTAAATTTCATATATCTTTCTCTTGTGACAAATAAAAATATGCTAGACCATTTATTGTTAAATTTTGTTCAATTAGGTCAATAGATTTAATATTATTTTTAAAAACTTGACTTAAACCACCTGTTGCAATCACTTTAGAGGGTGAATGATATTTTTTTAGTTTGTTAATTAAACCCTCAATCATACATACATACCCCCAAAAAACACCAGACTCAATAGCTGATATAGTACTTTTTCCTAATAAAGTATTTTTTTCATTATCAAGTGATTTAAGAGAAATTTTAGGCAACCTAGATGTTGATTTGTAAAGAGATTCGATTGATAAATTAACTCCTGGTGAAATAATACCTCCTAAGTATGCTCCTCCATTTCCAATAACATCAAAAGTCGTTGCAGTTCCAAAATCAATAATAATTGCTGGATCAAATTTCATTTTCTTAACAGCAAATGCATTAATAAGTCTATCTTGTCCAGCTTCATTTGGGTTTTGTATATTAATTTCAATATTTAATTTATGTGCTTCTACTTTAAATATAGGTAGTTTTAAATTATTTCGAAAATAAATTTCTATATTATTTAATATCTCAGGAACAACTGAAGCAATTGCAACACCATCTATGTTTTTTAAATTATAATTATTAAATTTAAAACTTTGATTGATTATTAAAGAGTATTCGTCAGGGGTTCTTCTTAGATCAGAATATATTCTAAAAGTTTTAAGCAGTTGAAATCCTGATTTCAACTGTTCATAAATAGCAAAAACTGTATTTGTATTACCAATATCAATAACTAAGAACATATAACACCTGTGTTAAGGATAGCTTCACTAGATGTAAGATATAAATGATTATTATTATTTAACAATATTTTTAAATTTCCATCAGAATTGATACCGATTATTTTACCAGATTTAATAATTTTACCATAATTAAAATTTACTTCATTATTTAAAAAAGCTAAGTTTGAATTTATTTGGTTTAAAAAGGGATTAAGAAAATTTGACAACCAAATATTATAATTTTTATAAAAAAATTCTAATAATTTTGAAGATAACATTGATAGTTTAAAATCACTTGTATTTATATAATTACTAAGGCAAGTGCTTTTTATGCCAGTGTTATCTTCACTTGGATGTGAGTTTATATTTAATCCCACCCCAATTACACAAAAATTTTCAAATCTCTCCACAAGAACCCCAGAGACTTTTTTTGATTCAATTAAAATATCATTAGGCCATTTTATTTTAATTTGTTTTTTATTTAAACCTAATGAGTTAATGAATTGAAATAAACTTAAACCAAAAATAATAGAAATCTGACTCAATTTCGTAATTTCTACATTAGGTCTAATTAAAGTTGATAAAAAAAGATTGCCAGAAATAGAGATCCATTTTTTTTTTCTAGTTCCCCTACCACAAGTTTGGTTAATACTTAATAGAGAATATCCCTCGGGATAACCTTCCTTTGCTAATTTAATTAACGACTCATTTGTACTTTTACATTCCTCAATTATCTGAAGGTTAATGTTTATCATGATCTTAAATTTTAGTATTTAATATCATGTAATCAAATATAGGAAATAAAGCAAAAAACAAAACACTTACAAATAATGACAAATTTATTAAAAAACGGATTTCTCTATTCCCATCTATAATAAGTGGTGTATCAGAATTTTCAAAAAACATTACTCTTATAATTTTTAAGTAATAAAATGCTGAAATAACTGAAAATAAAACACCTAAAATAGCCAATATATAAAATCCGCTATCTATGGCTGAAAAGAAAACTAGCCATTTTCCAAAAAAACCTGATAGTGGTGGAATTCCTGCTAAAGAAAACATGAAAATTAATAGACAAATTGATATAAATGGATGGTCATTATAAAGACCTTTTAAGTCTGAAATTAATTCTATGGGTTTATCATCTTTTTGAAGACTTAAAATAATTGCAAAAACACCAGTCAAAAGAAATAAGTAAATAATTAAGTAATACATTATTGCATGTAGACCCTTTTCAGAAAATGCAACCATACCAACTAAAATAAAACCCATATGGGCAATACTTGAATATGCAATTAGCCTTTTTAAATTTTTTTGAACAATCGCTCCAATAGATCCAACTAACATTGATGATAAAGATAAAACAATAATCAAATCAGAAAGATTGTCATGGATACCAGAAAAGACTCTATAAATTAAGTAAATTAAAATACCAAGAATTGAAATTTTTGGAGCTGTAGCAATAAAAAAAGTAATTGGAGAAGGAGTCCCCTCATAGACATCTGGTGCCCACATATGAAATGGTGCTGATGAAATTTTGAAAGCCACTCCAGCTAAAATTAAAATTAATCCAAAATTTATTCCCATATTTTCTTTTAAACTTATATTTGAAACCTGTTCAAATGATATACTTCCAACAAATCCATAAATTAATGAAATTCCAAACAGAATAAATCCACTCGATAAAGCACCTAATAAAAAATATTTAAGAGAAGCTTCAGCAGATTTAATATCATTTTTTTTAAGCGCACACATTACATAAATTGGTAATGCTTGTAACTCTAATGCTAAAAAAAATGTTAAAAAGCTATTCGAAGACACTAAAATTAACATGCCACAAGTTGATAGTAATAAAAGGAAATTAAATTCTGAAAATTTTATCCCTTCAATGTCAGCTTTATTATGAGATAATAAAAAAACAAAAAATATTGAAAGTAAAATTATTAATTTAAAAAATGTAGAAAGTTCACTAACAAAATATAATCCATTAAAAGCAATACCAGTTGAAGGGAGTAATAAAGCTAGAAAAAATGCAATTATAATTATAAAAATTCCAAACTTATTTGTATTTTTAAAGCTTTTTTCTTTAAAAAAGAAAATGTCTAATATCATTAATATCAAAGTAGAACAAAAAATAAAGATTTCAGGCATAGCTAAAAGCATTCCATCTATGCCAGGAATTTGTAAATAGTTATTAATTATGTTTTGTGTAAACATCAAATTCCTCTTACTTAAAAGTTTCTAAAACTAAAAAGTGAGGAACTTTTAAAAAATTTAAAACTATATTTGGGAAAATACCAAATAATATAATAAACATTACTAAAGGTATCAAAATCATGAATTCTCTTATATTTACATCATGAATTTCATACTTGTCTTGGTTTTCAGATATACCAAAAGATATTTTTCTATAAAACCTTAACATATAAATAGCACCAAGTATTAAGCTCAACCCTGAGATAATTGCAACCAAAGGGTTAACTTTCCAAGAACCTATTAAAACCAAAACTTCACCTATAAAACCACTAGTTCCAGGCAAACCAACGGAACCCAATGTAAAAAACATTAGAAAAACAGAATACTTTGGCATGGTTGTAGCAAAATCACCTAACTTATTAATATCTCTAGTATGAGTCCTTTCATAAATAACACCTATTGCTAAAAATAATGCTCCAGAGATAATACCATGTGACACCATTTGAAAAACAGCTCCATCTAGACCTTGTGTATTAAAACAAAATATACCTATTGTAACAAACCCCATATGAGCAACTGAAGAGTATGCAATTAACTTTTTAATATCCTGTTGTGCAAATGCAACAAAAGAAGTATATACAATTGCAACGCAAGAAAGAAAAAATATGTATGGTTGATAAAACAAACTTGCGTCAGGAAACAAAGGTAATGAAAACCTTAAAAAACCATATCCTCCCATTTTAAGAAGTATTCCAGCAAGAATTATTGAACCTGCTGTTGGTGCCTGTACGTGAGCATCTGGAAGCCAAGTATGAAATGGCCACATTGGAACTTTTACGGCAAAAGAAAAGAAAAACCCTAGGAATAATAATAATTGTTCTGTTTTTGAAAAATCATAATCTAAAACTTGTATCAAATCAGAAGTTCCAGTTGTATCTATTATATATATAATAGCTATCAACATTAAAACAGACCCTAGTAAAGTATATAAAAAGAACTTAAATGAAGCATAAATTCTCTCAACACCTCCCCATATCCCAATAATTAAAAACATTGGAATTAAAACAGCTTCAAAAAAAATATAAAAAACAACAATATCCAAAGCAGAAAACATACCTATTATAAAAGCTTCTAAAATTAAAAAAGATATCATAAATTCCTTAATCTTATGCTGAATAGTATTCCAACTACATAAAATACATATAGGCACTAAAAAAGCTGTAAGCAGTATAAATGGAAGCGATAATCCGTCTAACCCTACTCTATAGACAATACCTAATGATGGAACCCACTCATAAAACTCTAAAAATTGATATTGTTTTTCAGTATAATTAAACTTTAAAGACAAAAGTAATGTCATGAGGAAAGTCATTATACTTGTCCATAATGATACCAATTTAATATTAGTAATTGAATTTTTTAAAATTTTACCTTCTTGATCTATTTTGCTAGGTATTAAAAGTATCAATAAAGCACCAAATATTGGTAGAAAAATTAAAATACTTAATATTGGCCAGTTTTCAATCATTTTATTTTACTTGTAAATTATATAAAAGAATTAAAGTTAATAATGCCAATCCAATAAACATACTAAATGAATAGTGATAAACATAGCCGGTATGGATTTTTGAACTAATCTTAGATAGGGAAAATACTTTTGAGCTAATACCATTAGGACCCATGCCATCAATGATTTTTTTATCAATTATATTCCAACAGAATACGCTAAATTTTTTAATTGGCTTTACAAACAAATAATTATAAATTTCATCAAAATACCACTTATTATAAAATAAAGTATACAAAACCCTAAATGCCTTAGATACTCTACTTGGTAAATCTGGAATTAATACATAAAAAACTGTTGCAATCGAAATTCCAATAATTGCTAAAACAATTGGTAATAATTTTACCCATTTTGGAACACTATGAGCTTTATAAATTGCGTCATTTCCAGTCAAGATGAATATAGAGTTTGACCAAAAATAATCCCAATTAACACCGATAAACATTTCCTTAAAAAACCAACCTGAAAAAACGGCTCCAAAAGCAAGTATAAATAGAGGCAATAGCATTACTAAAGGACTTTCATGTATTTTATCATATGTAGATTTATTTCCTTTAAAATCACCATGAAAAGTTAAATATATAAGTCTCCATGAGTAAAAAGCTGTTAAAACTGCTGCTAAACATCCACAAATAAACGCGAAATAACCTATTTGAGAATCTGAGGCAAAAGCTACTTCTAGTATCATATCTTTTGAATAATAACCTGCAAAAAAAGGTATCCCAGCCAATGCAAGCGAACCTATCCAAATCAAAATATAAGTAACAGGTAATTTTTTAAAGCAACCACCCATTTTTCTCATATCTTGCTCATTTGATAAGCCATGAATAACTGAACCTGCTCCTAAAAATAAAAGTGCTTTAAAAAATGCATGTGTAGTTAAATGAAACATAGCTGCTGGATATGCTGATAAACCGACAGCAAAGAACATATATCCCAATTGAGAACAAGTTGAATATGCTATAACTCTTTTTATATCAAATTGAGTTAAAGCTATTGTAGACGCAAACAAAGCAGTTAAAGCTCCAATTAATGTTATAAAAGTAAGAACATTAGGAGCATATTCAAAAAGAGGTGATAATTTACACACCATAAAAACCCCAGCTGTAACCATTGTTGCAGCATGAATTAATGCTGAAACTGGAGTTGGTCCTTCCATAGCATCAGGTAACCATGTATGTAAAAAAAGTTGAGCAGATTTACCCATTGCCCCAATAAAAAGTAAAAAACATGACAATTCAATAACGTTGAATTTATTATCAAAAACAATGATACTTACATCCATCATTGAGGGAGCTAACTCAAAAATTCTTTCAAACATTATTGTATCAAAATAAGTGTAAACAAAAATCAAACCCAAAATAAAACCTAGATCTCCAACCCTATTCACTAAGAAAGCTTTAACTGCCGCTGATGTAGCACTTTTTTTATTATACCAAAAACCAATTAGTAAATATGATGCGACACCTACACCCTCCCAACCAAAAAATAATTGTAAAAGATTATTTGATGAAACAAGCATTAACATTGCAAATGTAAAAAATGATAAGTATGCCATAAATCTAGCCTTTGATTTATCATGCGACATATAACCTACAGAATATAAATGAACCATTGCAGAAACAGTGTTAACGACTAAAAACATAACACAACTTAAAGTATCAAAATTAAACTCCCATAGAGCTCTAAATTCTCCAGAATTTATCCATGGAAGACTTGCACCTTCAAAATTGTTTTTCAAAATAGCTATGTCATAAAAGGCAATCCAAGATATAATCATTGATAAAAACAAACAAGAAATTGATACAATATATGTAGGTATCGAAGAAAATCTATTTCCTAAAATCCAGGAAAGGACAGCTCCAATTAAGGGAAGAAATATAATTAAATTATACATATCATCCTTTCAAAACATTAATATCTTTTACATCAATGGTACCTTTATTTCTAAAATAAACCACTAGAATTGCAAGACCAATAGCAGCTTCTGCGGCCGCTACAGTTAAAATAAACAATGAAAAGATTTGACCAGTTAAATCACTAGAAAAGTATGAAAATGCTATAAAATTTATATTAACACCTAATAAAATCAATTCTATCGACATCAAAATACTAATTACATTTTTTCTATTTAAAAAAATACCGGTAACACCTAATAAGAAGATCAATGAAGATAATATTAAGTAGTGATTAATTAATATAGGAAGATTAAAAAATTCAATCATTACGCACCTTCATTATTTTTTACGCTAACCACTTCAATAACATCCTCTTTTTTTGTGTCAACTTGGTTCTTTATGATTTGCTTTTTTACACCTGGTCTTTTTCTAAGTGTTAAAACAATTGCTCCAATCATGGCTACAAGAAGAATAACTCCACACATTTGAAATAATAACGCAAAATCAGTATACAGAATGTTACCAAGAGAAATTGTATTATTTTTTTGCTCTAAATTTGGAGTATTTGATAACTTTTCAAGTGTTGAATTGTCTATGATCAAAAAGTATAAAAATTCTACTAAAATAATAGAACCTAAAATTATTGAAAGTGGTTTAAATTTTAGAAATTTTGATTTTTTCTCTTCAATATTAATATTGAGCATCATAACTACAAACAAAAATAAAACAGCTACTGCACCGACATACACAACTATCAAGAGCATTGCTAAAAACTCAGCATTTAAAAATAAAAATAAAATAGCAGAATTAATAAATGCAAGGATTAAATAAAGAACACAATATACGGGATTTTTAGATGTAATTACACCAATTGATGACGCTATTACAAAAAAAGAAAAAATGTAAAATAGCATTGAATAGTACATAAAATTCTACTTATAAGGTGAATCTATTTTTTGAGCTAATGCAATCTGTTCTTCCCATCTATCTCCATTAGCTAACAATTTTTCTTTATCATAAAAAAGTTCTTCTCTAGTTTCCGTAGCAAACTCAAAATTTGGTCCTTCGACTATAGCGTCAACGGGACAAGCCTCTGCACAAAAACCACAATATATACATTTTGTCATATCAATATCATACCGAGTTGTTCTTCGGCTACCGTCTTCTCTTGGTTCAGCTTCAATTTTAATAGCTTGTGCGGGGCATATTGCTTCACATAATTTGCAAGCAATACATCTTTCTTCACCATTTGGATATCTTCTTAAAGCATGTTCACCTCTGAAACGAGGTGAAAGTTTACCTTTTTCATAAGGATAATTAATTGTAACTTTCTTCTTAAATAAATATTTGAAAGTAAGAAAAAGACCTTTAAATATTTCTATAAGAAAATATTTTTTTAAATCATTTATTATATTTTTAAATTTCATAACAACCTCATATACTTTTTGGCACAATGTCAAAAAAAACTAAGAACCCTGCAGTAAGTACAACCCAAATAAGAGAAAAAGGAAGAAATATTTTCCAGCCTAATCTCATCAATTGGTCATATCTGTATCTTGGTGTAGAGGCTCTTACCCATAAAAAGATAAATAAAATAAAAATGATTTTTATAATGAACCAAATAACACCTGGAACTTCATTTAGAGGGTATACATCAATTATTGGCAACCAACCACCTAAAAATAAAGTAACAGTTAATGCACTCATTAATATCATATTTGCATATTCTCCAAGAAAAAATAAAGCAAATGACATCGAAGAATATTCCACAAAGTATCCAGCCACTAATTCAGATTCACCTTCTGGCAGATCAAAAGGCGCTCTATTAGTTTCAGCAAGTACAGATATAAAAAACATAACAAACATTGGAAGAAGTGGTATTGCAAACCATACATTTTTTTGTGCATTGACAATATCGGTTAAGTTTAAAGATCCAACGCATAATAAAACTGTTATAATAATTAAACCAATTGACACCTCATACGAAACCATTTGCGCAGCAGATCTTAAAGCACCTAAAAAAGCATATTTAGAATTGCTAGCCCAACCAGCAATAATAATTCCATAAACAGCTAATGAAGAAACAGCAAATAAATAAAGTATTCCGACATTTATATCCGCTAATACGTTATTTTCATCAAAAGGAATAACAGCCCAGGCTATTAGAGCTAAAATAAAAGTAATCATTGGCGCTAATAAAAACAAAAACTTATTAGCCTCTTTTGGAATAATAGTTTCTTTGGACATTAATTTAAGGGCATCAGCAAAAGGTTGAAGCAAGCCAAATGGACCAACTACATTAGGGCCTTTTCTCAATTGCATTAATCCAATTACTCTTCTCTCAGCAAGTGTCAAATAAGCAACACTGATTAACAAAGGCAAAACGATAGCAAGTATTTTTAAGATAATAATGATAAAAGAAGAAAAATCACTATGTCCAAAAAGACTGATTCCAAAATCGTTTATAAAATTCATAATTAACCATTAACCTGACTGCATTCAGCCATAGTGCTTGAGCATCTAGAAATAGGACATGTCATAAAGAAATTTTTATTTTCATAATTTAATTTTGAAGATTTAAAGTCTGATTTTGTAATTATTTTTGGTTCAGAAGAATAAATATTTTCATCAAATTTTAACATTGTTTTTGAACTAAACATGATCTCACGAAGTTGAAGTAAATTATCAAAGTCTAATTTTTTACCTAGCTTTTCTGATAATGCTCTTAAAATCGTCCAATCTTCTTTTGCATCCCCTGGAGGGAAAGTTGCTCTTTGAGAATATTGCACCCTTCCTTCTAAATTAGTGTAAGACCCTTCTTTTTCAGTATAAGCAGCACCAGGCAAAATTACATCAGCTAATTGAGCACCTTTATCACCATGATGTCCTTGATAAATTACGAAACAATTACTTATATCAAAATCAAAATCATCTGCATTAAGCAAATAGACAAATTTAATTAAATTTTTATTAATATCATTTTTGAAAGCTGAATGATTATAGTCAGAATATTCACTTAATATATCGATTGCACCAACTGTACTTGCATAATTATGTAATATATTAAAACCATTCCAGTTTTTTTTAAATCCACCAAATTTCTTTAGAATAGAAGTAGAAACTTTTTGAATATCTAAACTGCTATCATTTTGTAAGACTTCATCTCCAATAATTATCATTGGAAAATTAGCTTTTTCAAAATCATTTGAAATTTCATGTTTTTTTTCTAAGATTGAAGTTAATATTTTTACATCAGATCCTAAATACTCATGATTAAATTTTAGATCAAATTTTTGGGATGAGATAGATGATATTTTCAAATCTCTATGAATATAATTTTTTCTAATTCTTGCGTTCAAGATAGCGCTATCAACTCTAGGGTTTGCTCCAATTAAAAGCAAGTAGTCGCATTTATCTAGTCCCTCGATTTTACTGTTAAATAAATAATTTGATCTATTTTCTTTCGAAAATGTTAATTTTTTCTGAAATGGTAAAATTTTGTTTAAATTAAGTTTTTTAAATAATTCTCTAAAAGCAAATATTGCTTCATTCTCAACTTGATTACCAACAACACCTACACAGTTTTCATTTGAAATTTTGCTAATTTTAGAATTTATAACTTCAAAAGCTTCATCCCATGAAACTCTTTGCAATTTATTATTTATTTTAACAAAAGGGGTATCTAAACGTTGTTTTGACAAACCATCAATTGCATATCTTGATTTATCAGATATCCATTCTTCATTAATACTTTCGTTATTTTTAGGCAATATTCTTAAAACTTTTCCATCACGACTATCAATTCTTATATTTGAGCCAATAGCATCCATTACATCAACAGATTCAGTTTTTGTTAGCTCCCAAGGTCTAGCAACAAATTGATAAGGTTTAGAAGTTAAAGCACCAACAGGGCATAAATCAACTAAGTTTCCTGATAGTTCTGAAGTCACAGCTTTTTCTAGATATGTTGAAATTTCAACATTTTCTCCTCTTCCTGTTGCTCCTAGATCTTCTACCCCTGCCACTTCATTTGCAAATCTTACACATCTTGTACAATGAATACATCTTGTCATCGTTGTTTTGATTAAAGGACCCATATTTTTATCAGAAACTGCTCTTTTAGAATTTTCAAAACGAGTTTCACCTTTACCAAAATAAAGTGCTTGATCTTGAAGATCACACTCACCACCTTGATCACAAATTGGACAGTCTAAAGGATGATTAATTAATAGAAATTCCATAACACCTTTCCTTGCCTTTTCAACCATCTCAGAAGATGTTTTAATAATCATTCCATCAGAGGCTGGCATCGCACATGAAGCTATAGGTTTTGGAGATCTTTCCATTTCTACCAAACACATTCTACAATTGCCTGCCACGGATAATTTTTCATGATAACAAAATCTTGGAATTTCAGCACCTGCAGCTTCACATGCTTGTAAAACTGTAGATCCTTGAGGCACTGATATTTCAATACCATCAATAGTAATATTTATGTTTCTTAATTCGTCCATATTATTTCACTTATATTAAGTTATTCTGCTGCTATTTTTTTTTGTTTCAAGCCCACTTCTATTTCATCTCTAAAATTTTTAAATAATCCTTGTATAGGCCATGCCGCCGCATCACCAAGAGCACATATAGTATGCCCTTCAACTTGTTTTGTGAGTTCTAAAAGATTGTCAATATCTCTGGGGCTTGCATCTTTAGAGGCTATTTTTTTAAGCAATCTCCACATCCAACCAGTACCTTCTCTACAAGGCGTACATTGTCCACAACTTTCATGCTTGTAAAAAAAAGCCAATCTGACTATTGCTTCAACAATATCTGTTGTTTTATCCATTACAATGACACCTGCTGTGCCTAAACCAGTTCCAGCATTTTTAAGTGAATCAAAGTCCATTGTAATTGTATCACAAATTTGTTTAGGCAACATCGGCGTTGAACTTCCACCAGGAATAATAGCTAGTAAGTTATTCCAACCACCAATAACTCCACCAGCATGTTTTTCGATTAATTCTCTTAAAGGTATACCCATTTCTTCTTCTACATTACATGGTTTATTCACATGTCCTGATATACAAAATAATTTTGTTCCAGTATTATTTTCTTTTCCTAATTTTGAAAACCAATTTTCACCTCTCCTAAGGATAGTGGGGACAACGGCTATTGATTCGACATTGTTTACAGTTGTTGGGCAACCATAAAGTCCAACTCCAGCGGGGAAAGGTGGCTTTAATCTTGGTTGACCTTTTTTTCCTTCAAGTGATTCTAACAAAGCAGTTTCTTCTCCACAAATGTAAGCGCCTGCACCTCTATGAAGATACAAATCAAAATCCCATCCACTTTTGCACGCATTTTTTCCAATCAACTTATTTTCATATGCTTCATCTATTGCTGATTGTAAAATTTTAGCTTCGTTTGCAAACTCACCTCTAATGTAAATATAACACTTATGAGCCCTCATTGCATAAGATGCAATTAAACATCCCTCTATCAGTTTATGTGGTTCATGCCTAATAATATCTCTATCTTTACATGTCCCAGGCTCCGATTCATCTGCGTTTACTACTAAGTAATGAGGGCGCTCTCCAAGGGTTTTTGGCATAAATGACCATTTAAGACCTGTCGAAAACCCAGCACCTCCTCTTCCACGTAGACCAGAGTTTTTAATTTTTTCAATTATCACATCATGATCCAAAGATAAAATTTTCTTTGTTTTATCCCAATCTCCTCTTTTTAAAGCATAAGATAGTTTATTGCTTTGAAAACCAAAAATATTATTAAATATTTTATCTTTATTTTGTAACATTTACATTCCCATTTTTATCATATGGTTCAGATGACTTCCTACCAATAACTGAACCAGGTTTAATATTTTTCTTTGTTTTAATTTTATTTAATAACTCTTTTGTAGATTTATAATCTAAATCTTCGTAATAATCGTCATTAATTTGAAGTATTGGCGCATTTACACAGGCTCCAAGACATTCTACTTTCATTAGAGTAAACATGTCATCAGGAGTAGTCTCTCCATCTTTAATTTTAAGTGTGTCGTATATTGATTTTTCAATTTGATCTGAGCCCCTTAACCAACATGGTGTTGTGTGACACAGTTGAAGTAATTTTTTACCAACTGGCTTTAAATTAAACATGGTATAAAAAGAAGCAACTTCATAAACCTTCATATATGGCATGTCCAATATTTCAGCCACTCTCTCAATTTCAGGGACTGGCAACCAACCATTTGATTTTTTTTGAACATAATGGAGTAAAGGGATTACCGCACTTGCCTTTCTAGTTGTTGGGTATTTATCTAAAATTTCATCAACTTTAACTTGATCAATATTACAAAGCTTGTAGTTTTCTGCTTTTAATTGTTCTTTTTTCATCTGTCTATTTCACCAAAAACAATATCTAATGATCCAATTATTGCCACAGAGTCGGCAAGCATATGTCCTTTAGACATATAATCTAATGATGATAAAAAATAAAACCCTGGTGCTCTAATTTTGCATCTGTAAGGCTTATTAGAACCATCTGATTCTAATATAACACCAAATTCTCCTTTTGGTGCCTCTACACAGGTATATGTCCTTCCTTTAGGTGGCCTAAAACCTTCAGTATAAAGCTTAAAATGATGAATTAAGGCTTCCATAGAGCCTTTCATTTCACTTCTTTTTGGTGGAGCAATTTTTTTATCCTCTGTAATATAGTCACCATTAGGAATTTCATTAATAACTTGCTTAATAAGTTTTAGAGACTGTCTCATCTCTTCCATCCTAACCAGATATCTTGCATAACAATCTCCTGTTTTACCAACAGGAATATCAAAGTCTAATTTATCATATACTTCATAAGGCTGTGATTTTCTTAAATCCCATTTCACCCCAGATGCTCTTAAACATGGACCTGAAAAACCTAAAGAGAGAGCTTCATCTCTAGACACTTTTCCAATACCGACAGTCCTTTGCTTAAATATTCGATTTTCGGTTAATAATGTTTCAACATCATCAATAAATCCATGAAATTGATCTGCCCATAGGCCTATATCTTCAAGTAAGCCGTCTGGTAAATCTTGATGAACTCCACCAGGTCTTATATATGAAGCATGCAATCTAGCACCTGAAACTCTTTCGTAAAACTCCATAAGTTTTTCCCGTTCTTCAAAGCCCCATAACAGAGGTGTCATAGCACCTACATCAATAGCAAAAGTCGTAATGTTTAAAATATGATTTAAAATTCTTCCAATTTCACAAAATAATACTCTTATATATTGACCTCTTAATGGTACATTTACGTTTAATAATTTTTCGATTGCTAAAGCATAAGCATGTTCTTGATTCATAGGAGATACATAGTCTAATCTATCAAAATAAGGTAATGCCTGAACATATGTTTTATTTTCAATAAGTTTTTCAGTACCTCTATGAAGTAATCCAATATGCGGATCAGCTCTTGTAATTATTTCTCCATCCATTTCCATAACCAATCTTAATACTCCATGAGCAGCAGGATGCTGGGGACCGAAATTCATCGTGATTGGCTTGATCTTTGTATCAGTCATTATTTTTCTTATCCTTTATTTTATCTACAACGCCCCATGGTGAATTAAAGTCAAAATCTCTATAGTCTTGCGCAAGTTTAACTTTATTATAAACCACTCTTCTACTTTCTGATTCATAAGACACTTCATCAAATCCGGTTAGTGGAAAATCTTTTCTTAATGGATGACCTTGAAAACCATAATCTGTCAATAATCTTCTTAAATCTGGATGACCATCTACATAAACTCCAAACATATCCCAAAGTTCTCTTTCAGCCCATAGAGCAGAAAAATATAACTTAGATATAGATGGAATTACATCATTTGCATTTATAGAACATAATACTCTAACTCTTTGGTTATTTGTAATTGATAAAAATTGATAAATTATTAAAAATCTATCTTTTTTATTTGGATAATCAACTGCTGTTATATCAGACAATTGATCAAACAAACATGATGGATCATCTTTTAAAAATTGAATTAATTTTAAAAGGTTATCTTTCTCTACTGAGATTTCAACTTGATCAAGAACGACTTTAATTGAACTATATTTTACCTTGCAATATTCTTTTATTTGACTTGATAAAGACATTAAATAAACTAAATTCTTGAAATTGTTGAAGTGCGTCTAATCTTCTTTTGTAGTTGGAGCAATCCATAAATTAAAGCTTCTGCAGTTGGAGGACATCCTGGGACATAAATATCAACTGGAACTATCCTGTCACAACCCCTAACAACAGAATAAGAATAATGATAATAGCCCCCACCGTTTGCGCATGACCCCATAGAAATGACCCATCTTGGTTCCGCCATCTGGTCATACACTCTTCTCAAAGCTGGAGCCATTTTGTTTGTAAGAGTTCCAGCAACAATCATAACATCTGATTGTCTTGGACTAGGTCTAAAAAGCATGCCATATCTATCCATATCATAACGTGATGCAGCACTATGCATCATTTCAACTGCACAGCATGCTAAACCAAAAGTCATAGGCCATAAAGATCCAGATTTAGCCCAATTAAATAACTTATCTGCTTGACCTATAATGAACCCTCTATTAGAAATTTCATCAGTAACAGCATTTAAAATATCGTCTTGACCAGAAAACTTTGGGTCTTCAGTTAATTGCTTACCTAAAAAATTATCTACTCCCATTCTAAAGCACCTTTTTTCCATTCATATATAAAACCAAAAGTTAAAACTAATAAAAAAAACATCATTGACCAAAAACCAAACAATCCAATGTTACCTAATGAAACAGCCCAGGGAAATAAAAAAGCAATTTCTAAGTCAAATATTATAAATAATATAGCAACTAAATAAAACCTGACATCAAAATTTACTCTAGTGTCTTCAAATACATCAAAGCCACATTCAAAAGGCGTATTTTTTTCTGGATCTGGGTTTTGATTTCCAACAACAAAAGCTGAGGCTATAAAAGCAATGCATATAGCAATTGCAAACATTATAAATATAAGTATAGGTAGATAATTTATTAAATTTTCGTTCAAGCTATTTCCTGATTAAAACCTTATATAAATGAGATAACATTATATAGAATAATGTCAATATCAGCTTCAAAATAATTGACTATTTTTAATCATATTTTTTTTCTGTCAAAAATGTAAATACCCAAAAAAATTATTATTAATGAAATTAAATGATGAATATGAAAATTCTCATCTAGAACTATTATTGCTAACACAGATGTAAAAAGTGGAACTAAGTTAGTGTAAAGACCAGATAAAGACGGTCCAACAATTTTAACCCCTTTCATAAATAAAATTTGTGCCAGTAATGAGGGAAATATTATTATAACTAACAAAATAATTAATCCTTTAAATGTTGGAAAAAAGAATGAATATTGTGTTATCTCAATGACTAATCCAGGTAAAGAGCCTATAAACGCAATATATGAAAAAATTGTCATCAGCAAAACATCATTTATTTCAGGCCTTTTTCTTAAACCAACAGCATAAATTGCATAAAAAATGCATGCAAAAATCATTAATAAATCCCCATTATTTAATTTAAGCCCTAACAACGATACAAGATCACCATTAGAAATAACAATTGATACACCTACAAATGTAACTAACAAACCAGCAACTTGTTTGACATTAATTATAGTTTTAAGCCAAAACATAGATATTATCATTATGAAAGCAGGCATTGTTGATTGAACTATACCTAAGTTGATAGCAACTGTATGATGTGCAGAGATATAATAAATAGAGTTAAATGTTGTAAACCCACATAATCCCATTATAACCATCCATTTATAATGAGATTTAAAAACTTGAAACCCTAAGCTTAATTGGTGCCTGCATATAATTGATAAAATAATCATAACACCTAGCCATCTACCTGTAACAATTAACATTGGAGAAATCTCATCAACAGCCAATCTGCTAGCAATAGCGTTGAATCCCCAAAATAATGAAGCTAGGGTAAGGAATAAGTGTGGGTTATAAAGTTTTTCTTTCACAAATTTAAGTTAAGGATATAATCAAAGCACTAAATATTTAAACGTTTTTTTTTAAATGAACAAGCAAAATATGTTGTATGAAAGATTTAGAAATGCCGAACCGTCAAGTACACTTAGAATTAATGAAATATCTAATAAACTTATTGATGAAGGAAAAAATGTTTATAAATTTGGGCTTGGTCAGTCACCTTTCCCAGTGCCAGAAATTCTGATTGAAACCTTAAAAAAAAATGCACATCAAAAAGATTATTTAAATGTATCAGGCCTATTAAAACTTAGAGAGGTTGTTGCTAAATATCATTCCAAAAAAAATCTTTATAATTATTCCCAAGATAATGTGATAATAGGCCCAGGGTCTAAAGAACTTATATTTCAGTGTCAAATGGTTACAGAAATGCCCTTGTTGCTTCCCAAACCAAGTTGGGTTTCTTACGAACCACAAGCAAGGATTTTAAAAAAAGAGATAAATTGGATTGACACATCAAAAAACACTAATTGGCATTTGAGTGCAAATGCACTTAGAGATTATTGCAAAAATAACAAATATAAATATCAACTATTAATACTTAATTCACCTAACAATCCGACTGGAACAAATAATGAAGAATTAGAAGAATTGTCGATAATTTGTAAAGAAAATAACATTATAGTTATTTCAGATGAAATCTATACTGAACTAGATTTTAATGGAAATTATCATTCAATTAGTCATTTTTATCCAGAAGGGACTATCATTTCTTCTGGACTAAGTAAGTGGTGCGGTGCTGGTGGATGGAGACTAGGAACCTTAACATTTCCAAAAGAATTAAAAATAATTTATGATAGTGTTAGATCATTAGCTAGTGAGACGTTTACATCAGTTAGTGCACCCATTCAATATGCAGCTGTAAAGGCTTACACAGAAGATCATTCAGAATATCTGAACAACTCAAGAAAAATTTTAAAAAAAGTAGCTGATTTCGTTTATGATCAACTATCAGAAATAGGAATAGAATGCATAAGACCTCAAGGAGGATTCTATATATTATGTGATTTTTCAAAAATAATTAAACACAACAATATAATTAATAATGCAGCAACTCTATGCGAACAAGTACTTCAGAACACTGGATTTGCAATGCTTCCAGGAAAAAACTTTGGAATTGAAGATGAAAAACTTATTACTAGAATGGCATTTGTAGATTTTGATGGAAACAAAGCATTATCTTTTATGAAAGATAATACTTCTATAAAAGATGATGATTTTAATGAGCTTTTTCCAAAAATAAACGAAGGCATTCTAAATTTAAAATCTTGGTTAAAAAGTGAATTTTTAAGTTAATCTTATATTAACAGCACTACTTTTACCTTTATTTACTGCTACTTCAAAAGTAACTTTTTGGCCTTCAGTAAGAGTTCTTATGCCATTTTTTTCTAAAGAAGTCTTATGTACAAAAACATCTTTTTCATCCCCTGTAGGTGTTATAAAACCATATCCTTTTTGAAAATTAAACCACTTAACAACACCTTCCATAACCGACTCCTTAACTTTGTTGATCTATTGAATTAAAGTTAGTTCAATCAAATTATAGAAATACATTAATTCAACATATACATTATCAATAATATTATCTAACTACAATTTATTTTTTTGTAAATCTAACTCCAGCCATCTTGTTTCTAATTTATCTAATTTCTTTTTAGACATTTCTAAAGTTTTTGAAGATTCTAAAAATTTATCAATATTTTTTGTATATAAATCTGCATCAGATAAGATATTGTTCATCTGTGATATGATCATTTCTAATTTTTCAATCTCACTTGGTATTATGGACAATTCATGTTCTAATTTATAGGTTAATTTATTATTATTTGACATTTTAATTTGATTATCTTTTTTGACTTTATTTAAATCATGTTTTATTAAACTCTTTTTTTTAAAACTATTTTTTTTAAGTTTTAAATAATCTGAATAACCTCCTATACAGTCTATAACCTTACCATCACCTTGAAATGCTAAAATTCTAGTAACTGTCTGGTCTAAGAAATCTCTATCATGTGAAACTATAATTAATGTGCCTTTATAATTAATGAGAATTTCTTCCAGCAAATCAAGAGTATCCATATCAAGATCGTTTGTTGGTTCATCAAGAATTAAACATGATTTTGGGTTTGCAAGTATCTTTGCAAGCATTAATCTGTTTTTTTGTCCTCCAGACAAAGTAGACACGTAATCATTTAATATCTTTGGATCAAATTGAAATTCTTTCAAATATCCATATACATGTCTATCTTTTCCCATAACGTTTATGTAGTCACCCCCAGAGGGGCACATGTTTTTTTTAATAGTTTCTTTCAAAAATAAATCCGATCTTTTTTGATCAAAATATGAAAATTCTATATTTTTAAAATTTTTAATTGTTCCTTTGTCTGGAATTTCCTCTTTTAATAAAAGTTTTAAGAAGGTTGTTTTACCAGAACCATTTCCACCAAGTATTCCAATTCTATCACCCTTATTAATTTTAAAATTGAAGTTTTCTAAAATTTTAATTTCTTCAGAATTTGTCTTAAATGATTTTGAAACATTAAAAAACTCTGAAATTGATTTTGCGTGATCTTTAAATTTAATATTAGAGTTAATTTTAATTTTTGAAATTGCACGTTTATAAGATGATTCATCTTCTTCTAGTTTTTTTTGCATTAATTTAATTTGCTCAAGCCTTCTAACGTTCCGTTTTACTCTTGCTTTAACTCCCTTTGAAGCCCATTCAATATCCACTGATAAACTTTGTTTTCTATTTTTTAATTCTTTTTCCTCTTGCTCTAATAGAGATTGTGACCATTCATCAAAAAACTTAAATCCTTTTGGACTTATTTTTAAATTACCCCTATCTATCCAAAAAACTTTATTAGTTACGTTTGATAAAAAGGTCCTATCATGTGAAACACAAATAATAGTCCCATTATATTTATTCAAATAATTTTCTAACCATTCAATAACCTCAAGATCAAGATGATTAGTAGGTTCATCTAATAACAAAATGCTTGGCTCATTTATAAGGGCTTTTGCCAAACCTACTTTTCTTAGTTGACCACCTGATAAATCAATAAGTTTACTCTTTAAGTTTATATTTAATGCTTCTGTTATAATATCAATTTTAAACTTCTTTTCTTCATCATCATTAATATTTGATATTAATTCCTGAAAAATATTCTTATCAGAAAGATTAATAAATTCCTGATTCAGATATCCAATTTCTATCTTATTTTCCAACCATCTTTCGCCTTCTTCTAGTTCAATTTCTCCAGCAATCATTTTCATCAAAGTTGTTTTACCAGAACCATTTTTACCTACTAGAGCAATCCTAGATTTTTGATGAAGATTAAAATTTAGATCTTCAAATATTGGCTTATCTTTAAACCTAACCATTGCTTCTTTAATTGATAAAATTAATTGTGAACTCATGATTTAAATCTAAAATTAATTTAAACTAATTTGAAAATTACCTAAATCTGAATAATCTGCTTTAACAATATCACCTTTTTTTATTGGTATTGGCTTTGTAACAGTGCCAGTAGAAACAAAATGACCTTTCTTTAAAGGAATTTTGAATTCTAATAATTCATTTAATAACCACTTAAGTGCCAATATTGGACTTCCTAATACATTTTCTCCCAAACCATATTCACTATTTTCATCATTGACTGAAATTGAAACTTTTTGATCTTTTAAGTTTCTATTTCTCCAATCATCAGATAATTTTGGCCCAAGTATAAATTGATGTGCACATGCATTATCAGCTATCAAATTAGCCTCACCTACTTTCGTATAATTTAAAAATCTAGAATCTGGCAATTCAATGCCAGCATGTAAACTTTCAATTATTAAAAGTGTATCTTGCTCTGAATAATTAGATTTATTGAAATCTAAATCATGTTTCATTTTAAAAATAAATTCTACTTCAGCAACTAACATTTGATTTGGTAATAATTTAATACTTTCATTATAATTATTTTTTTTTTCTTCGAGCAAAACTCCTGCAAGTGGCGACTGAGCACCTATATGTTCCTGACCTGCTTTATTACTTGCAGCAATCTTCCAACCAAAAATATCCTTGTTTGAAAATTCATTAAAATACTTTTGAACTTCATAACCATAAGTTCTATCTTTTGGTGTAATGTCATCAATAACAGTAATGTCATCAATTAAAGTTCCATTTTGCCAATGGTTCCAAATGATATTTGCTAATTTATATTCATTATCTTTTTTCATAGATCCTACAATTCATAAAAATATTTTTTGAAATTATAATATCAATAAATTATACATAGATAAAATAATTTAAATTTATTTTTAAAATTTTAAATTTAGTTGCCTAGTAAACTTTTTAAGTAAATTAGAATTTATTTTTACATATTAAAGAATTTTACATTTAAATAAATTTGGTTTTATAAAAAAAACTGATTAAAGATATTAATAAGTTATAGGATCAATTTTTTGACTACTTGGTTTAGTGTTTGCAAATGAATCTCTAGTATTGTGAAATTTCCAGTAATTATCCAAATTAGGGAATTCTCTTCTCCAATCAAGTTCTTTAAATCTAATGTCTACATATTCTAGACTTGTAAAAGCAGAAATGTCAGCAATATTGAAATAATCATCTACAAAATAATTTTTAGAACCGAGATCTTTAGATAAGTATTTAAGTCCATTAAAAATTTTCTCTTCCTGTCTTTGTATCCATTGTTTACTAATCAAATTATTAACTCTTACATTTTCGAGACGAATTAGAACAACTGCATCACAAATGCCATCGGCAATTGCTTCAATAGTTAAAGTAGATAATTCATTCTTATGATCACTAGGGTACAATTTTGGGTTAGGAACAATTTGATCTAAATATCGAATAATTACTTTGCTATCGAAAATGTGTTGTTTCTCTTTAGTAATTAGAATTGGTACTTTCCCTAATGGGTTTTTGTCTTTAGTTAAAGTGTTTTTATTCCAAGGAACATCGATAATAACCTCATGATCTATTTTTTTTTCTTGAAGAGATACTCGTACTTTTCGTGCATATGGACTTGGTGCTGCAATTATTAGTTTCATGCCAACAATCTAATCAAAATATGAATTTAGAGTAAAGAATAATTAATATTTTTGAGTTTTTAGTGGTGACCCCTACGGGATTCGAACCCGTGTTGCCGCCGTGAAAGGGCGATGTCCTAAACCACTAGACGAAGGGGCCAATATTGTTTAATTCATAGATTAAAAAGCAAAAGTTATCAAGTCATTATATCAATTAAATTAAATTCCACTTTGTTCTTATTATTCCATTCATTTGAAACTAAGTTACCTAATAAATGTAACGACTTATTTTTTTCTAAAACTGATGAAAAAGCAGTTTCATTAATATTAAAAATTTTACAATCTATTTCACCTGAATTATCAGAAACTTTAACAAGAAGATGTTTTTTTTCTTTTCCAAAAAAGACTAATTTTTTAATTATTACATTTTTTATTATAAATTTTGGTGTTGGATTTCCCTGTCCCCATGGCCCAAGTTTTTTGATCCAATCCATTAAATCACTATTTAATGCTGATATTGATAATTGACTTGTAACAGATATTTCTGAAACTAATTCATTTTCTTGGAAGGCATGTTTAACCTTAGAAATCAAAAAATCTTTAAACATTTGTATTTTATTGTTTTCAATTGCAAGACCAGCAGCTAAATCATGACCTCCACCTTTAACAAGTAGTTTCTTATCTAAAGCTTCCAAAAAATATTCTCCTATTGGAATATTAGCAATAGACCTTGCTGATCCTTTGGAATAATTTTGACCTATTGAGATTACACAACAAGGTCTATTATACTTTTCTTTAATCTTACCTGCAAGAATACCAATAATTCCTTCATTCCAATTTTCACTAACTAAAAACAAAAAATCAGGTAATTTTCCTATCTTATTTTTTTCACTCTCAACCATGCCTATTGCTTCTAAAGTAGAGTTGTTAGTTAATTTCTTTCTTTTCTCATTAAGTTGATAAAGTTTTGATGCAAGCTCATTTGCTTTACTAATATCTTTTGAAATCAATAAACTTACACCCATGTCGCTTGAACCAATTCTTCCAGCTGCATTAATTTTTGGCCCTAGTTTATAACCCAAAGTTTCTTCATCTGGTATTTTATTTAGATCCGATATATCGCATAAAGCATTTATACCTAGATTTTTTCTCTGAGAAATAATATTTAAACCAGCTTTAACAAAGCATCTGTTAAGACCTTTTAAAGGGACTACATCACAAACTGTTCCTAAAGCAACTAAATCTAAAAATCTAAATAAATTTGGTTCTTTTATTTTTTCAAAAACACCTCTTTGTCTTAGCTCTCTTGTTAAACCAACAATCATTATGAAAGTAACCCCAACAGCACTTAAATAATGATATTCAATTCCATTTTCTTTACGTTTAGGATTTACTATTGAAAAAGCAGGAGGCAAATCATCGTCGGGTGTATGATGATCAATGATAATACAATCTATGTCTGTCTTATTTAATTCTTTTAATGGTTCATGTGAATTAATTCCACAATCAACTGTTATAATTAAATTTGATCCTTTTGAAACTAAACTGTTCAAAGCAGAAATATTTGGGCCATAACCTTCTAAAAATCTGTCAGGTATATGAATGTGAACTTCAATCCCAAAACATTGTAAAAATAATTTTAACAAAGCTGCAGAAGTTGCACCATCGACATCATAATCACCAAAAACACCTATAGGATTTTTAGTTTCTATTTCATTTGCAATACGCTTAACTGTTTTATCCATATCTATAAAAATACTTGGATCAGGAAGTAAGTTTTTTATCTTTGGGTATAAGAAAAGTTCAAAATTATCTTTTGAAACCTTATTATCAATAAGGATTGGCACTAATGCAGAAGGAAAATTAAACCTTTGAGAATAGAAAAGTTCAAAATGTGTTTCTAATTCCGTTCTAGTTGATAATTTCCAGTAATTTTGATTTATTGATTTTTTATTTTGATAATAACTATTTTGATTATCATTCATTTTATTTTAATTATATATACAAAAAGCCAATGCGTTACCTACTGTACCTTTTAATTTATTAATTTTTAATACAGCTTTTTGCATCTGGGTACGTTTAACATTATGAGTAAATATAATTAGATTTGCAACTTGATTACCTTTTTGTAAATCTTGATAAATAGTTTCAATTGAAATTTTAAAGGTTTTAAAAATACTAGTTAAATCAGATAAAATCCCAACTTTATCTACAACACTTACTCTTAAATAAAATTTGACTTCAGACTTAAACGATTTTGAATTTGATATTTCATTAATTTTTTCACCGTTTCTTAATATTCCAGTTCTATTTCCTCCAGCTAGACAATCAAAGATATCAGACATAACTGCAGAAGCAGTTGGTTTAGACCCAGCTCCAGCACCAGTCAAAAGTAGTGGTCCCGCTAAATTAGAATTAATTTCAATTGCATTTAGAACGCCATCAATTTTAGCAAGACTATGATCTTGAGAAATCAACCATGGTTCTACTGAACATTCAAAAGAATTTTCATTTGAACATATGGCAAGCAATTTTATTTTGTAACCAAATTCACGAGCAGTTTTAATATCATATAATGTAACTTCTGAGACACCTCTAACATGCATTCCAGATAATCTTGGAAGCTTTTTAAATACTAAAAGAGATAAAATTGCTAATTTATGTGCCGCATCAATTCCTTCAATATCAAAAGTTGGGTCTTTTTCTGCATAACCAAGTTTTTGAGCAGTCTTAAGCACTTTTTCAAAATCTATAGATTTCTTCTCAATTTCATCCATAAGATAATTTGATGTGCCATTCATAATACCTGTAATTTGTGAAATTTCATTAGAAACTAAACTTTCTTTTATTACCTTAATGACTGGCACTCCACCAGCAACTGATGCTTCAAATCCAAAATAAACTAAATTTTTATTTGATAATTCTGATAACTCCTTGCCATATTCAGCAATAAGAGCTTTATTAGCGGTTATTAGGTGTTTGTTGTTTTTAATAGCTATAAAACAAACATCTTTAGCAATACCCTCAGAACCCCCTATTAATTCAATGACTAAATCTATATTTTTATCCTGAGCTAACTTCTTAGCATCTGAATAATAAATAATACCCTTTGGTATAAAATTACGTTTCTTTTTTTTATTTCTGTACGAAACTGCTTTAATAAAAAAAGATTTTTTATATTCTTTATGTTTAGTTAATTGACTTACAACTTCACTGCCAACATTTCCAATACCAGCTATTCCAATTGAAACGGGTAATGATGTCATAAAACTTATCTTTTAGAGAATTGGAAACTTTTTCTAGCTTTCGCTTTACCATATTTTTTTCTTTCAACTGTACGGGAATCTCTTGTCAAAAGCCCGGCTGATTTTAGACTTGTTCTTAATTCGGGTTCAAATAAAGAAAGAGCTTTACTTATTCCATGTTTAACAGCACCTGCTTGACCTGAAAGGCCACCACCTTTTACAGTTGCCATTACATCAAATTCTTTAACTCTATTAGCTATTTCAAAGACATGATTGAGTTGCATCTGTAAAACTGGTCTATCAAAATAAATTGGCATTTCTTTGCCGTTCACAGTCATAGCACCAGAACCTCGTTTTACCCAAACTCTAGCAGTAGAATCTTTCCTTCTGCCAGTAGCATAAGATCTACCCAAATTATCAATTTTAGGTTCAGTTGGCAGTATTGGTTGTTCTGGGCTAGAATTACTATCTAATTCATTCAAACTATTTACTTCTTCATTCATATTTGACCTAACTATTTTTTCTGTTTAAAGATTTAATATCAATTGCCTCGGGTTTCTGAGCTTCGTAAGGATGTTCGCTTCCACTGTAAATATGAAGTTGTTTTAAAACTTTTCTTCCTAAGGGGCCTTTTGGTACCATTCTTTTAACTGCAAGTTGAATCACCTTGGAAGGAGTTTTCCCAGTTAATATTTTTTCTGGTGTAGTAGATTTAATGCCTCCAGGATAACCAGTATGCCAATAATAATTTTTATTGAATCTTTTTTGGCCTTTTAGGAGAACCTTTTCAGAATTGACGATAATTATGTTATCTCCACATTGCATGTTTGGTGTAAAAAATACTTTATCTTTACCTCTTAATTTATTTGCAACAATTGCTGCTAGTCTGCCTAACACGAGACCTTCAGCATCTATAATGTACCAACTTCTCTTCAAATCAGCGACTTTAGGTATAAAAGTTTTATTTGGTCTCATAATATCCTCAAAATATATTGTGCTTTATATAAGCAATGATTTAATTAGTCAACAAATCAAAACAATAAATAGTAAGTTTTATAATTTACATATTAAAAGATTTTTTTTATGTTTACTAAATGTTAACAACTGAACATTTTAAGAAACAGATTGAGGTTTTATCTAACGGCAAATATTTGTCCTATGATGAAGGTAAGTCTGCATTTGAGTATATAATGACTGGCAATGCGACTGATATATTAATTTCATCATTTCTAACATCCTTAAAAATTATATTTATTAATAGTGGTATATCTCACGACCTTATTGCAGCTGGTGCGGATATAATGCGTGAAAAAGCAATTAAAATTAAAGCCTCAAACGATACAGTTGATATTGTGGGAACTGGTGGAGATGGCCATAATACTTTAAATATTTCAACTGCTGCAGCTCTCGTAATATCAGGTACTGGTATAAAAGTGGCAAAACATGGTAATTATTCAGCAAGTTCAATGTCAGGATCTGCTGATGTTTTAATTTCATTAGGTATAAATATTAAAAATGATATTTCTAATGTTCAAAAATGTTTAGATGAATGTGGTATATGTTTTCTTTTTGCACCAAAACATCATAGTGCGATGAAACATGTTATGAATGTTAGAAAAGAACTTCATTTTAGAACAATATTTAACTTACTAGGTCCCTTATCCAACCCTGCATTTGTAAAAAAACAACTAGTTGGTGTTTATGATAAAAGTCTTTTAATGCCCTTTGCCAAAGCCCTTAAAAAACTTGGATCCACTAATGCTTGGATTGTATCTAGCGACAATGGAATGGATGAAGTCACCACAACAGGAAAAACTTTTGGAGTAAAACTATTAAATGGAAAGTTATCAGAATTTGAGCTTGAACCAAAAACTTTTGGAATAGAGAAAGTTTCAATTGAAAAACTTAAAGGAGGGGATTCGAATTATAATGCCAAAGAAATAATGGAACTGTTAAATGGAGAAAAAGGACCATTTAGAGATATTGTTAAAGTCAATGCAATTTGTTCAATTTTAGCCTCTGGACAAACAAATGATATCAAAGAAGCATCTGAAATGGTGACTAAGTCAATAGACTCCAAATCTGCATTGGAAAAACTAAATTTATTAAAACAAATTTCAAATACATAAAATGAAAACATTATCTGATATTATTGAGTATAAAAAAGAAGAGATTAATATAAAAAAAAAGCTTTTGACTTTAACTCAAATAAAAGAAGAAAGCTCTAATTATATTCCAACAAGACCCTTTTTAAAACAAATAGAAAGCAACAAATCTAAGATAAGCATTATCTCTGAAATAAAAAAAGCATCACCAAGCAAAGGTGTTATTAGAAGTGATTTTAATCCATTAGAAATTGGTCAAATTTATGAAAGAAATGGAGCAACATGTCTCTCGATTTTAACTGATAAAAAATTTTTTCAAGGTGATGACAAATTCATAAAAGCTGTAAAAAGTAAAGTTTCACTCCCTGTTTTAAGAAAAGACTTTATTATTGATGAATGGCAAATTGAAGAATCAAGATATTTGGGTGCTGATTGTATATTGTTGATTTTATCATGTTTATCATTTGATCAAGCAAAAGAATATGAAGAATATGCTTTTAGTTTAGGAATGAACGTAATAGTCGAAGTTCATGATTTACAAGAATTAGAACTTGCTAACAAACTTAAAGCCAAACTAATTGGAATCAATAATAGAAATTTAAAAACAATGGATGTTAATATTAACACCTCAATAAATTTGATAAATTATATAGAAAAAAGTAAAATACCAATCTCTGAAAGTGGTATCTCTAACTCGAAAGATTTAGAAAATTTAGTTCAATCTGGATTCAATACTTTTTTAATTGGTGAAGCATTTATGAAAGAAAATAATATAGCTGAAATGTTCAAGAATTTAAAGGCAATAGATGTCTAAAAAATTTTCACATTTAGATGATGATAACAACCCAAGTATGGTAGATATAAGTTCAAAGTTAGAAAGCAAAAGAATTGCAAAGGCTTATGCAAAAGTAATTTTAAATAATGAAATACTCAACCTAATTTCTGAAAATAAAATACGTAAAGGTAACGTCCTTGAAGTTGCAAATATAGCTGGAATTCAAGCTGCGAAGAAAACTCACGAATTAATTCCTCTTTGTCATTCCTTATCACTTTCATATGTAAAAATACAATTTGAAATTTCTAAAAATAAAAACTTAATTGAAATTACTTCAGAAGCTTGCAGTGTAGGGAAAACTGGTGTTGAAATCGAAGCACTTACAGCAGTTTCAGTTGCTGCTTTAACAATATATGATATGTGTAAATCTTTAGATAAAGAAATAACTATTACTGATATTAAATTAAAACATAAATCAGGTGGAAAATCTGGTATTTTCAATGCCTAAAAAGGGTCTTCTATCAGTTGATCAAGCAATATCAGCTATAGTTAAAAAAATTTTACCATTAAAAAAAGAAGAGAAAATAAAACTTTCAGATAGTCTAGGAAGAATATTATCTAAAAATGTTATATCAAAACGAAATAATCCTAGTGAAGATACCTCTGCAATGGATGGTTTTGCTATAAATATAAAAAATAGTACTAATGAATTTAAAGTTATAGGAGAGTCGTCTGCTGGAAAACCTTTCAAAGGTAAAGTGGGTAAAAATGAAACTGTTCAAATTTTTACAGGATCATTCCTGCCCAAAGGTACTAACACTGTAATTATTCAAGAAAATATTAAAAATTTAACTCCCGAAATCATTACTAACACTGTAAAATTTGAAAAAAATCAAAATGTTAGAAAAAAAGGTGTGGATTTAAAGCTTGGAGAATTAGTTGTTAAAAAAAATACTGTGATTAACTCCAGAATTATCTCTTCTATAGCTATGTCTAATAACGATAATGTTTATGTCAAAAAAAAACCAGTAATCGGAATTTTGTCAACAGGAAATGAAATTGTTGATATAGGAAAAAAAATCGGAAAAAATCAAATACCTAGTGGAAATAATCTGATGATTTCTTCAATGGTAAAGGTTTTTGGAGGAATTCCAAAAATTTTACCTATTGCAAAAGACAAAACAAAAGATATTGAAAAAATCTTAAATAAAAATTTAGATTGCGATCTTTTCGTTTCTTCTGGTGGTGCATCTGTAGGTAAATACGACCTATTAAAAAGTGTATTGGACAAAAAAAATAATAATACCAATGTAAATTTTTGGAAGATAGCTATGAGACCTGGGAAGCCTCTAATATTTGGAAAATATAAAAATATTCCTTTTTTAGGGTTACCTGGAAACCCTGTTTCTGCAGGAGTTTGTTCATTAATTTTCTTAAGAACATCAATTAACAAAATTTTAGGTATAAATGATTTTTTTCCTGATTTGCATGTCGGAATTCTTAATGGCGAATTAAAAAAAAATGATCAAAGACTTGATTTTGTTAGAGCGTATTTTGATAAAAATGATAAAAATAAAATAATACCATTTTCAAAACAAGATAGTTCAATGATTAATTTATTTTCTAAATGTGACTGTCTTATTTTAAGAAAACCTTTTGAGAAAAAAGCTTTAAAAAATACTAAGGTTAATTTTATAAAATTTCCTGATTTAATATAAATTATTGACTTAATTAACAATTTATGCAAGAACAAAAGGTGAATATGCTTACTATTAAACAATCACAATTACTAAATTACTTAATAAAAAAGATTGAGGATAGTGGTACATCTCCGTCATATGAAGAAATTTGCAATCACTTAAATTTAAAATCAAAATCAGGTATTCATAGAATAGTTCAAGGTCTTTTAGAACGCGATTATATAATAAAGCTCAATAATAAAGCTAGGTCTATATATCCAAAAAAATATCCAAATGGTAAAATTTATTCTACATTAAAACAAGATCAAGACCATGAAAAATCCAATAACATCAATACCTTGAGTATACCGCTTTTAGGTAAAATTGCTGCCGGATTACCCATAGAGGCAATTGAAACTGCTAACGAAAATATAGAAGTTCCTATTTCCTTTTTAGGAAAAGGGAAATGCTATGCATTAAAAGTTGATGGTGACTCAATGATTGAAGCTGGTATCTTGCAAGATGATATCGCAATAATTGATTCAGAAAAACATCCCGTAAACGGCGATATAGTAGTTGCATTGATTGATGAAGAAGATGTAACTTTAAAGCGCTTTAGAAAAAATGGAGAGAGTATTGCTCTTGAACCAGCGAACATAAATTATAAAACATACATCTATGGGCCGAATAGAATAAAAGTTCAAGGTGTACTAACTTCTTTATATAGACACTACTAAAATTTAAAATCATGATAAGAACTAGGTTTGCACCATCGCCAACAGGTAAACTTCATATTGGAGGAGCAAGAACTGCATTATTTAATTACCTTTTTGCAAAAAGTAATGGTGGCAAATTTTTCCTTAGAATTGAAGATACAGATATCAAAAGATCTTCTAAAGAAAATATAGATGTAATTTTGAATGGGTTAAATTGGCTTAAATTAATTCCTTCAGAAAAAGAAAAATATCAATCTAACGAAACCAACAAACATATAGATATTGCCTATAAATTACTAAAAAATGGGTTTGCATATAGATGTTATCTATCTTCTGAAGAATTAATTGAAATGAGAAATGAATCTCGTAAAAAAGGTGAAGTCATTAAATCGCCTTATAGAGATAATTTAGCCAATATAAAAAATAAAGATTTTGTTATTAGATTAAAAATGCCTCTTGAAGGACAAATAACTATATATGACAAAGTTCAAGGTAAAGTCAATATAAATAATTCAATATTAGATGATATGATTTTGTTAAGAAAGGACAATTCACCGACCTATATGTTGGCATCGGTTGTAGATGATTACAATATGGAAATAACCAATATTATTAGAGGAGATGACCATTTTAATAATGCCTTTAGACAAATTCAAATAATTAAATATATGAATTGGCCAATACCAACTTATGCCCATATTCCATTAATACATGGAGAAGATGGGACTAAATTATCAAAAAGACATGGTGCAGAAAATGTCATGGATTATAAACAAGATGGCTATGAGGTGGAAGTATTAAAAAATTACCTATTAAGATTAGGTTACTCAATAAATGACGATAAAATATATGATTTAGAGAGTGATATATTTAATTTTAAATTAGATAAAATTAATAAAAGTCCATCAAGATTTGATTTAAAAAAATTATCCAACATGAATGCGTTGTATCTAAGAACACAACCTTTAAATAATTTACTCAATAGAATAAAAACAAAATTTAATTTGAATGAGGAAATTTTACATAGACTCGATTTTTTATTACCAGATTTAATTCAAAGATATACTTACTTAAATGAAATTGAAGATGACATTCTTTGGTTGTCAAATGATTTTACTAACAATTGGTCAGAACTAGATCAAGAAGATTTAAATCTTGTATTAGACGTCATAAATATACTAAAATCAATTAAATGGAATTTAATTGAATTAAAAGAAAATATAGAAAAATTTTTAGTTGGAAATAACTTAAAAATGAAAGACCTAGGACCACTTTTAAGAAGTATTTTGACAGGAAAAACAAATACTCCAGACATTTTTAAAGTTATATTTATTATTGGTAGAAATGAGTGTATAAAAAGATTAACCAAAGTTTTATGAAGGCAAAAATATGAATGATAATAAGAATGCAAAATTAATTTTTAATAATAAAGAAGTTGAGTTAGATGTACTGCATGGTTCAGTAGGGCCATCAGTGATAGATATTAGGAAACTTTATGGAGAATTAGGTTGTTTCACTTATGACCCTGGCTATGGTGCTACTGGTTCTTGTGAATCTGCTATAACATATATAGATGGCGAAGAAGGAGTATTGTTACATAGAGGATACCCTATTGAGGATCTTGCTAATAAAAGTTCTTTTCTTGAAGTCGCTTACTTATTGTTAAATGGTGAACTCCCTAAAAAAGAAGAAAAAGATGAATTTGAAAATGCTATTACTCTTCATACTATGGTTCATGAACAATTAATCAACTTTTATAGAGGTTTTCGAAGAGATGCTCATCCTATGGCAATTATGGTTGGTGTTGTTGGAGCTCTTTCAGCTTTTTATCCTGATTCAACAAACATTGATGACCCTTATGAAAGAATGGTTTCATCAAGAAGATTAATTGCAAAAATACCAACTATTGCTGCCATGGCATATAAATATTCCTTAGGACAACCATTCAATTATCCATTAAATGATTTAAATTATTCTGAAAACTTTTTAAATATGTGTTTTTCTGTACCAGCTGAAAAATATAAACTTAACAAAACTATTTCTGATGCATTAGATAAAATACTTATATTACACGCAGATCATGAACAAAATGCCTCAACATCAACTGTCAGAATTGCTGGCTCTTCTGGCGCAAATCCATTTGCTTGTATTGCTTCAGGTATAGCATCATTATGGGGCCCATCTCATGGCGGAGCAAATGAAGCTGTGCTGAATATGTTATCAGAAATAGGCTCTAAAGATAAAATAATGGAGTACGTTAACAAAGCTAAAGATAAAAATGACCCTTTTAGACTTTTTGGATTTGGTCATAGAGTTTATAAAAACTATGATCCAAGAGCATCTGTAATGAGAGAAACATGCCATGAAGTCTTAAATTTATTAGGGGTAAAAAATGAACCTCTTTTAGATATAGCGATGGAATTAGAAAAAATTGCATTAAACGATGAATATTTTATAGAGAAAAAACTTTATCCTAACGTAGATTTTTACTCGGGTATAATTTTAAAAGCTATGGGATTTCCTACGGATATGTTCACTGTATTATTTGCGGTAGCCAGAACTGTTGGTTGGGTTGCTCAATGGAATGAAATGATAACTGACCCAGTTCAACGAATAGGACGACCAAGACAGTTATATACTGGAAAAGTTTCAAGAAAATTTGTACCTCTAGAAAAGAGATAATTAAGATAAAATATTAAAAATTGTTTTAGTTAAATTATAATTAAATCCATTTTTATTCTGAATTATTTCTTTTTTAAGATCATTAGACAACTTTTGAAATTTGTTTTTATGAACTTTATAATTATCATAGAATTCACAAAATAATTTAAATAAATTTTCAGTGGTACATTTTTCTTGAAATAAATGAGGTAAAACTTTTTTTCCTGAAATAAAATTAGGTAAAACTACATTATCAATATTGACAAACAATTTTCCTAAAATCGCATTCAAAAAACTTGTTTTATAAATTACTATAGTTGGAATTGATAGCAACGATAATTGTAGTGTAGCTGTTCCACTACAACAAATAGCAACTTTGGATTCAGCAATTTTTTTAAATGATTTATCAAAATTTACAATTTCAATAGCGTGTTGAAGATTATAGAATTTAATTTTATGCTGGATAGTTTTTTGAAAACGATCCAATGTAGGAAGCAACCACTTTATTTTATTTTTATAATGATAATTAATCTTTAATACAGTTTTTAATAATACATCAATATTATATTTAATTTCATTTTCTCTACTGCCTGGTAAAATTAAGCAGGTTGTATCTTTTTTGTTTTTTAAATATTTTAGCGTAGTTACCTTATTTAAAAATTTCTCAAAAATTGGATTTCCTAAATATATTGTTTTGACATCATAGTTTGTGAAGTATTTATCTTCATTTGGTATAATTGAAACTAGAAGATCAAAAACTTTTTTCCACTTGTATGCTCTTGATGGACTATGTGCCCATATAGTAGGTAAAACAACATGTACTAACTTAATATTGTTTGATACATTCTTTTTTTTTAAACCTTTTGCAAGCGAAAGCGAAAATAGTTTTGCATCAACGGTTATTAATACATCAGGATTAATAATCTTAATTTTTTTAATTAGTTTATTTAATTTAATTTTTAATAAAAAAAAATTTAAAATTATCTCTGAAACACCTAAATAATTTATTTCAGTAAAATCAAATATAGTGATCACACCATGTGATTTCATCCTTGGACCAGTTACACCATAGAATTTTAAATCGAATTTATCTCTATTTTGTATTTTTATTTCATGAATTAAATCAGATGCAATAATATCACCTGATTCTTCTCCTACTAAAACAAAAATTTTTTTTGATTTTTTCAAATTAATCTTTATTACCTATACAATATAAATAAAAGTTTTTACTCTCACAAAAAGATCTAATTTCAGGTTCATTTATTATGAGCACACCTGTTTGCGAAAACCCTATACCAAAATAATTGTACTTATGAGCTAATTTTATCGTATCAATACCTATTACAGGTATATCTAAATCTAGTGTCTGATCTAACTTAGGTAGTTTGATTAAAACAGGACCAAATAAATTGTCTTCATTTAATTGTTTATTATAGAATTTTCCACATCTCTTAATTAATTCGTTAGTTCCCTCAATACCTTCAATACCTAAGATATGATTTTTTCGAGCAACAATTGATTGTCCAATATCAAATTTTGATATTAAATCTAATACATTTTTACCAATTTTAATTGTGTTTCGAAGATATTTTAAGTTTTCATCATTACGAATTTTCTTATTAAAAATCATTTCATTAGCTTTAAAATTATGTTTTAGTAAAGTATTGGGTGAAACTACTTCAAAACCATTGTTTTCAAAAAAATTTTTAATTTTTTTCAAAGTTGAATCATCACCAAAAAATTTAGTTTCATCTAATATTTTTTTAACTTCTTTAGAAATTTTTTTTCTATAATTTTTTTGTCGATAAAATTTACCAGCAAAAATTATTTTTTTTATATTATAGGTTTTAAATATTTTAATCATTTCATTAAAATCAAGCATATCAACCATATATGTTTTATTTTTAAAATCACTTGATACTGAAAGAGTACTTATTACAATCACATCAAAATCTTTATTTTTTTCTGCTAATAATATTGGTAATTTACCTTCGCCTGCAATAATACAACTTTTCACGAATTATTTGACCCTGGGTGTACAATTGATCTATGTGAATTATTATTTAAAAAATTCAAAATTTCATTAGCTAGTGGCTTATTACCAAAAACTTCTTCAACTTCACGCAACCTCTCAGTGAAAGTTCCTTCTGGTGCAAATAACAATCTATATACTTGTCTAAGTAATTTTATATCATCTCGTTTGAAAGATCTTCTCTTTAATCCTACTAAATTTAATCCACTCAATTTTCCTCTAGCTCCTACAACTGAAGAAAAAGGAATGACATCACCTTCAACCATTGTACTTGCTCCAATTATAGCATGTTTTCCAATTCTACAAAATTGATGAACAGCTGAGTAACCTCCTAAATAGCAATAATCCCCAATTTCAACATGCCCACCAATAACTGCCCCATTAACAAAAATCACATTATCACCAACTATACAATCATGTGCAACATGACATCCAACCATGAATAAACCATTATTTCCAATTGTTGTTATTTTTGATCCAATTTCTGTGCCCGGATGAATTGTAACATGTTCTCTAAAAATGTTATTATCACCAATAATTAATTTTGACGTTCCACCAGTAAATTTACTGTGCTGAGGAAATGAACCTATGGCTGAAAATGGAGAGAATTGATTATTTTTACCTATTACTGTGTCCCCTTCAATTACACAGTGAGAATGTACTTTCGAGTTATCGCCAATAATAACTTTAGGGCCAATAATTGAGTAAGGGCCAATTTCTATTTCGTCACCATCTAATATTGATCCATCAGAAACAATTGCAGTATGGTGAATTTTATTTGGCATAATGATTAACTCTGTAGCATTGCTGAAAAATTAGATGCAGCCACCAAAATATCTTCAATATGAGCAGTTGCAGAAAATTTGTAAAAATTTTGTCTATTACTTATTACTTTTACTTTTACTTTTAATATATCACCAGGAGTAGTCATTTTTTTAAATTTTGTATCCTCAATACCTGTTAAGAAAACAGCTTTTCTCTTTTGAAGGCTTTTATTCGAATAAGACATAAGACATGCGGCGGTTTGAGCCATAGCTTCTACAATCAAAACGCCTGGCATAACTGGAAAATCCGGGAAATGACCAGTAAAATAATTTTCATTAATTGTGACATTTTTTATGCCAGTAGCACTTTCATTTACAATTATTTCTTCAACTCTGTCAATTAATAAAAAAGGGTATCTATGAGGTATCAAATCAATAATTTCATGATAATTTAGGGTAATAGTTTTAAAATTATTCATTTTATTTTACTCAACATTTTATTTAATTTTACCTGAATTTTTTGCCAATCATATAAACTTCTTGCTGGATAGCCTCCAATCTTACTATTTTCAGGAAAGTTTTTAAATACTTTTGTTCCTGCAGAAATAAGAGAGTTACGTCCTATAGTTATATTATCAACAATACCTACATCACCAGCAAGAATAACATTTTCCCCCAAATTAACAGACCCAGAAAGAGCAGATTTTCCTGCCAAAATAGAGTTTTTTCCAATTTGACAATTATGAGCAATATGTACCTGATTATCTACTCTTACAAAATCACCTATAGTTGTATTATCAATGTGTCCTCTATCAACATTACAGTTTGATCCAATAAATACATCATTCCCAATTTCAACACCACCAATATGAAAAAAAATCTGACTATTAGGAGAACCTGAATGAAATCCAAATCCATTTTTTCCTATTACTGTATTTTGTGAGATTGTTACGTTGTTTCCGATAATAGAACAATCTATACAAACACCATCCATTATATGTACATTGTGTCCAATCAAACAATTTTGAGATATTGAAACATTATTACCGATAACAACATTATCCCCAATCTCAACATTTGCATCTATCTTCGAAAAATTTCCTATAGTAAAATTTAAACCTTTAATAGATGTATTGGAGATTAAAGAATGATTAATTTTAACAAATTCAGATTTTTTTTCTTTTTTTATACAAAATTCATTGATTAAATTACAAAAATCTAATTTTGGATTTTTTGAAGGAATTATAATATAGTTTTTAAATTTATTTTCTTTTGATAATAGTTCTGTTATACAAACACCCTTAATGTCTTTTAGGTTGGAATTAATACTTTTATTAAGAAAAATAAGACTATTATCTGATGAATTTGATAATGATGAAAACTGATTAATTTTAAAATCATCTATATTATTATTTTTGCTATTGTATTTGTAAAAAAAATTTTCTGAAATATTTAAATATTCTAATATACTTTTAATTGAAAGGTCATTTTTAAACTTAAAAAAACGTTTATTCAATTTACTTACCTTTTTTTTTTACAAATTGTATTTTTAGATTAGATGTTTTTTCATCAAACTTTTTTAGTGCTTCATTAGTTAAGTCTAAATCAAAATTATTTATTAAAAATATATTTTCTTTTAATACGACGAAATCAATTTTTTTTTCTTTTGAAATTGTTTTTATTATAGATGCCAAAATATCTCTAAGCTTTTTCTGAATTAATTGAAATGATAAGTTTAACTCCTTTTTTTCAGCAAAAGCAAACTTTTGTAAATTTGTAATTTCTTCATTTAAATTATTTTTTTCATTATTATATCGTTCATTTGAAATTTTAGTTTTATTTGATGATAATTTAAATTCTTTATTCCTTAAAATTTTTTCTTTTTTTTTAATTTTTTCATTAAGTTTTCTCTCAAATTGAAGAAACTCTTTTCCAAGTTTTTTCATTGTTATAGATTTTTTCAAAATATTTCTAAAATCTACAATTCCAATTTTTGGATTATTTATCAAATTTATATGGTTACTAATATTTATTCTTTTTGATAGGTCCTGGGATATAATTAACGAATAACTAAAACTTATGTTAGATAAAACAAAAAAAAATATACTAATGAAGATAAAAGAAAATTTCATAACAATTTAAAATGAAGTCCCTATCGAAAATTTAAAATTATTATCCTTATCATAGTTTTCTTCACTAATTGGCCAACCCCAAATAAAGCTTAAAGGCCCTACAGCAGTATTCCAATAAATCGCTACTCCAGCTGATGCTCTCGGACTAGAGTCATTGACACCTTTTACATTAGTAGGATAATCTGTATCCCAAAGTGATCCAATATCAGAAAAAACAGATATATCAATTCCTAAGTCACCTGGTATAAGTTTTCTTGACTTAACTTCAACCTGACCAGTATAAAAATTATTACCACCAACCCCATTATCATTTCCATTATCTCTAGGGCCAATTCCATTTGAATCAAAACCTCTTATAGAATTAGAATTAAAATAAAATCTGTTAGAACTTGTAATTTTTTCATCATCTAAAGAAGTTATAGTGCCTAATTTAGTACCATAACTAAATATGTAATCACCATAGTTAAATGGAATAAACTGTTTAAAAGAAGCTTCTGTTTTTAGAAATTTGGCGTCACCTCCTACCCCTGCCATAGACATCTTCAAAGATTTCTTAACTCCTTCGGTTGGATTTAAAAAACTATCAGTGTTATTAGAAGAAATTGAATAATTAAGTAAAGATGTTTCTATTTCAATTCCCTCTTCTCCTGAAATGGAAGTTCCTGTAAAAGTATCATCTGTAGTTGTTTTACTGCTAACATATCTATAACCAAATCTATTAATGTAATCGTAATAGTTAAAACCAAAACCAATATCAAAACCCTGTTTTTCAATATCTTTATCTCCAACTTCTATTTCTTGGTCAAAAATATCACCAGATAGTGATAAAGGTGTATCTTGAAAAAATGGTTCCGTAATACCTAAATTAAATTTCGTTGATTTTTCGGAAGATTGGATTGATATTCTAGTTTTCAAACCTTTTCCTAAAAAGTTTTTTTCATTTAAGCCAATTGTAAAAGAAGTTTTTTCAACAGAGTCATACCCAATTCCAAATGAAAATGATCCAGTCAAATCTTCAATTACCTTAATTTCAACATCAACAACCCCAGGGGTTTCTGTTTTTAAAATTTCAACATTGACAGATTTAAAATAACCTAATCTTCTTAAAGCATTTAGAGAATCTTTTAATTTTTGCCCATTAAATGGATCTCCTTCTAAAACTAATAATTCTCTTCTTAAGACTTTATCAAGCGTTCTAGTATTTCCAGTTATATTTATTCTTCTGACATAACTTTTAACAGCTTCTGAAATGATAAATTTAAGATCAAATTTGGAATTTTTATTATCTTTATTTAAAATTTCATAATTTAATTTGATAAATGTAAATCCGTCTTTTTCAAAAAAATTGTTAATATTTTTTATACTCTCTTGAAGAGCTCTTTCGTCAAAAATATCACCTTTTTTGAATTCAACCTGATTTAAAAGAGCTTTTTTACTAATATTAGACAGTTCATTTTGAAATAAAATATCGTTAATAACGAAAGGATTACCTTCATTTAAAATAATGTTTAAATTATATCCTGTGTAATCAGGAAGTAATTCTCTTTTGTATGACAAGACTTTAAAATCAATAAACCCCCTTCTATTATAAAACCTCTTTAATAAATTTTTGTCCAAAATGATGTTTTCTTCTTTAAATACACTACTACCAAATAATCTATAAAACTTACTTTCTTTTGTCTTAATTACAGTTTTTAATTTATCATTGCTAAAAACTTTATTTCCAAAAAAATTAATATTGTTAACCTTAACTAACTCACCTTCTGTAATTTCAAATAACAAATCAACTCTTGATTGAGAAAGTTCTTTTTTAGAAACTTCAACTTTCGCAAATTTTCTTCCAGTTTTTGAATATTGTAATTTAATTCTTTCAATAGCATTATTTAGTTTATTTTTGCTGAACGTATCTCTTTTATTGATTTTAACTATGTCTTTAAGTTGCTCTTCTGTAAAAAAACTATTACCAAAAAAATATATTTCATTGATTATTGGAGTTTCTATAACTTCAATTTGAAGTGTATCATTATCTACTTTAACTGTTATATCATCAAAGAAATCAGACTTGTATAAATCTTTGGTAATCAAATTAATTTCTTCATCAGTAATTTTTTTATTAAAATATTTATTTGTAATATTTGTTATGAAAGATGAAGGAATTCTTTTATTTCCAGTTATTTCAACTTTTTTAATAAAGTAATCATTTGAAAAAGATACACTTATATCTAAAAATATTAATATTATAATTATTAAAAAAGAGTTTTTACTTTTCATGATTCCCTCTTAGCTAATTAACCATTATATCAATTTTAATTCAAATTAAACAAATAATTTTTGAATATCAAAAAATGTTATTACTATCATTAATAACATTAAAAAAAATACTCCTATCTGGATTAATTTAAATTGTATTTTTTGATCAATTGGCCGTCCTAAAATAAATTCTGTAAAATACATTAAAATATATCCGCCATCTAAGGCTGGTATAGGTAATAAGTTTATTAAACCAAGGTTGATAGATAATAAAGCCATCAGAAAAAGAAAATTAGGGAGTCCTAAAGAAATAGCATTACCTGAAATTTTTGCAATTCCAATTGGTCCTGCAATATCCTTTTTATCTACATCAAAGCTTATTAATTTTACAAATCCTTTTATCCATTCATAAGTTAAGAGTAATGTATCTTTTAATCCATAATAAATAGAAGAAATAAAATCATGTTTAATTAAAATTGGACTTGATGCGATTATACCAATTTTAAAAGATTTTGTTTCTAAATCTTTAGGATTTAATATTTCTGGTTTTATATTAAAAAATATTATTTGTTCGTTTCTTAAAATTTCAAAACTTAATTGATCCTGGTGTTGAACAACTATTTTTCTAATATCTTCAAAATTATACACTTTTTTGTTATTAATACTTATTATCTGATCATTTGGTTTTAATCCTGATCTATCGGCAGGAGAATTTTGTACTACTTGATTAACTTCAGGTTTCACTTCATATCTTCCGTGAAAAGAATATAATGTTGAGATAATTACAATTCCCAGAACGATATTTGCTAACGGACCTGAAAAAACTATTAATAAGCGAGCAAATAAACTTGCATTATTAAAATATCCTTTATTTACATAATTATTTTTATAATTTTCATTATTAACAAGTAATTCTCCTTTCATTTTTACATATCCTCCAAATGGAATTAAACACACTTTCCATCTAGTATTATGTTTATCAGTGAAACCAATTAATTCTGGACCAAAACCAACAGAAAACTGTTCAACAATAACCCCATTTTTTATTGCAGCTAAATAATGACCTAGTTCATGAATAAAAACCAAAGGCGTAAGAATAACCAGAAATCCAATTAATGATATAAAAAATGTATTATCAAACATAAAATTTTTCCGAGATTTTTTTTGCAAAAATACGAGAAATTTTATCTATTTCTAAAGTTTCTTCTAGATTGTTTGCAGAATTAAATTTTTGTTCATTTAAACATTTGTCAATTATCTCTACTATACTAGTAAACTTTATTTTGTTCTTTAAAAATAAATCTACGGCAATCTCATTAGATGCATTTAAAACTATAGAAAAATAATTGGGCTCATTTAGAGCATGCCAACCAAAATTTAATCCAGGAAATTTTTTTAAATCAGGTTTGAAAAAATTTAATTGTGACACTTCAACTAGATCTAATTTAGGTAAATCAAGACTGTACCTTTCAGGGTAACCAATAGCTACAGATAATGGACTAATCATGTCGGGTAATGCTAAGTTCGCTAACACAGATCCATCTTTATAATGTACTAAACCATGAATTATTGATTCAGGATGAATTACGACGTTGATTTGATTAGATTTTAATTCAAAAAGAAATCCTGCTTCAATTACTTCTAGAGCTTTATTAATTAACGTTGCACTGTCAATCGATATTTTTTTACCCATTTCCCACTTTGGATGTTTTAGAGCTTCTTCAATAGTAATTTCTTTAAAACTATTAAGAGATCTATTTAAAAATGGTCCACCAGAAGCTGTCAAAGTAATATGACTTATATTTTCTCGAAGATTATTATCAAAACATTGAAATATTGAATTATGTTCAGAGTCAACAGGTAATATCTTTACATTATTTTTTTTTGAACAGTCTATTAATATATTACCAGCAACCACAAGTGGTTCTTTATTTGCTATAGCAATATTATTTCCATTTTTTAAAGCCATATAAGCTGGCATTAAGCCAGCTAATCCTGATATACCTGAAACAACTATATCACAATTTAAAGAAGCTAATTCTAGAAGGCCTTGATGACCTTTCATAACGTTTATACTTTCACCGAATGTAATTCCTTGATCATTTTTAAAAAAACAAACATTTTTAACATTGAATTCTTCTGAAATTAATTTTAATTCTTCAGTTTTTTCATAAGTGGATACTCCTACCAGATTAAATTTTTCTCGCTTCTTTCGAATTAGTTTTAAAGTTGAAGCTCCAATTGAACCTGTAGCACCTAATAAAATTATATTTTTGTAAGTCATGGATTAACATTCACCTGATTAAAGTATAATATTAAAAATGATAAAGGGAATGAAAACAACCAACTATCTATCCTATCTAAAACACCACCATGACCAGGGAAAAGCTTTCCCAAATCTTTAATATTTAACTTCCTTTTAAAAAAAGATACATATAAATCACCGATAAATGATGATATAATTATTATAATTACATATAAAATTAAATTTAAATCATTTAAGTTGTAATATAAGAATATTATTGTAAATAAAAATAGAGAACAAATAGCACCTCCTATATAACCCTCAATTGTTTTATTAGGACTAATTTTTGGAAAAATTTTATATTTACCAAATTTTTTTCCTGTTAAATAGGCAAAAATATCAGACAATGAAATTATTGTAACAATAATAAAAATCAATCTATATTCTAAATTTTGATTTGCAATTATATAAATTATTGAAAAAAAAGTAGAGTTTATTAAAAACCCAATAATTGAAAAATGAATATTAGATTTTTGAAATAAACTTATAATTATAAATAAAGAGCTTAAAGAAAAAAAAATTAATAAAAATTGATCACTTAAAATAAATATTTTACTTTTTGAAATTAAAAAATATATAATTATCAAAAATGGAATATAAAATTGTAATTTTATTTTAAAATCTTTTAGCTTATTAATTTCTGAAAAAGAAAAAAAACTTAAAACCATAACCATTAAATAGATCCCAATATTTCCGATAGAAAAAATCCCAATTAATAAAATTGTTAAAATTAACGAAGTAGTTAATCTTTTGCTAAACTCATTTTGAAAATTAATTTTCACATTCCACCAAATTTTCTTTTTCTTGAAATAAATTCATTTATAGAACTATTTAATGAATTTAAATTAAAATCAGGCCACATTTGATTTAAAAATATTAATTCTGTATAGGCAAGATGCCAAAGCATAAAGTTTGATAATCTTTTTTCACCACCAGTTCTAATTAAAAGATCAATGTTTGGGAGTTTATAATTGAACAAATATTTTTCAAAATCATTCAGATTTTTTAAAATTTTAAAATTTTTATTTAAATGGTCAGTTAAATATTTTTTAATAGCAATCAAAATTTCCTGACGGCCACCATAATTCACTGCAACAGTTAATGTTAGCTTTTTTTTTTTTTTTGTTAATTTAGATAATAGAGAAGCTTTTTCTTTTATTTTTTTGCTAAAAACTTCTAGGTCACCAATAAATTTTATTCTAATTTCATTTCCTTCAGCTTCTGAAATTGCTTTATCTAAAAATTTATCAAATAATTTCATTAAAAAAGAGATTTCTTTTTTTGATCTACTCCAATTTTCTGTAGAGAAGCCAAAAACTGTTAAATATTTTATTTTTAATTTAATAAAATTGTTTATTGTATCATTAAGAGTTTCTAATCCTTTTTCGTAAGCTTCTAAAAGAGAGTAATTGTTGGATTTTGCCCATCTTCTATTTCCATCCATTATAATTGCAATATGTTCTGGCTTCATTTAGTTAGTATCTAATATTTCAGACTGTTTTTTTTGAAAAATTTTATCTATATTGTTTATGAAATCATCTGTAACTTTTTGAACCACATTTTCATTTTGATGTTTTTCATCATCACTAATTTCATTGTTTTTATGACTTTTTCTGATGTCCTCTATAATGTCTCTCCTGATATTTCGAATTGCAATTTTAGAATTTTCTGCAATTTGAGCTGCAACTTTTAACAATTCTTTTCTTCTTTCTTCTGATAAAGCAGGAATTGGTACTCTTATTAAATTGCCCTCTGTCATTGGATTAAGACCTAAATTACTTTCTCTAATAGCTTTTTCTACAATTGAAACATTATTAGCGTCCCAAATTGATATGGTAATTAATCTAGCCTCAGGAACACTAATATTACCTACTTGATTGAGCGATGTTTTATTACCGTAAACATCAACTTTAATTGTATCTAACATATTAATGGAGGCTCGTCCTGCTCTTATACCATTTAAATCATTTTGATAAGAAATTATAGCCTTATCCATTTTTTGATTAATCAAATTTTCATTAAAATCATTCATTATAAAATCCTATTTTAATTTACAATTGTGTAAATACCGTCATTGCTTTTACAAATTTTTAAAAGGTTACCATTTTCAAAAATTGAGCTAATAATTATTGGAATATTATTTTCTCTTGCAAGAGACACAGCTGAAGCATCTATAACTTTTAAATCTTTTGATAAAACATCCATATATGTTAACGAACTATATCTTTTTGCTTTTTTATCCTTCTTTGGATCAGATGAATAAATGCCATCAACTAATGTAGATTTTATTAAAACATTACAATTCATTTCTGAAGCCCTCAATGCAGCGGCTGTATCAGTTGTAAAGTATGGATTACCAGTGCCAGCTGCAAAAATTACAACTCTATTTTTTTCTAGATGTCTGTAAGCTTTTCTTCTAATGTATGGTTCGCAAACTGCGGAGATAGGCAAAGCTGATTGTACTCTTGTTGGAATCCCCAATTTTTCTAAAGAATTTTGAAGTGCTAAAGAATTCATTACAGTCGCTAACATTCCCATATTGTCACCAGTTGTTCTGTCCATCCCTTTTGAAACTCCTGTAACTCCTCTAAAAATATTTCCTCCTCCGATCACTAGGCAAAGTTCTGCTCCAAGATCAACAACATCTTTGATTTCATTAGATACAGAATTAAGCATATCTGGACAAATTCCAAAATCATTGTTGCCCATTAGAGCTTCACCAGACAATTTTATTAAAACTCTTTTCCAATATAATTTTTTCAAAATCTAACTTTCTATTGATTTGCAGTAGCAGCAACTTCGGCTGCGAAATCTTTTTCCTCAACTTCAATGCCTTGGCCTAAAATTAACATTTTAAATGAATCAATTGTGACCTCAGTCCCTAATTCACTTGAATATTGTTTTAATACATCCTTAATTTTAGTTTTTCCATCGATAACAAAAGTTTGCTCTAATAAAACTACTTCTTCACAAAATTTTCTAATCCTGCCTTCAACCATTTTTTCTGCAATGTCTTTAGGTTTACCAGATGAAATAGCTTGTTCTATTAACACTTGTTTTTCTTTATTTACGATTTTAGGGTCTAATCCATCTAGATTTAATGAAATAGGATTTGAAGCAGCTATATGCATTGCAATTTTTTTTCCAATGTTCTCTAAACTATTTTTATTTGCATTTGATTTTAAAGATAAAATCACTGCTATTTTTCCTAAATTTTCTGAAACAGAATTATGGACATAAGAAACAAGGGAACCAGGTCCATCCAAAGTAATTTTTTCAATCCTCCTGATTTTTAAGTTTTCTCCAATAGTGGCAATATTTTTTGTTAATTCATCTTCAACAGTATTATCACTCTCAATAAACTTTGATTTAAGTAAACTATCTAAATCTCCATCAGTAGTTGTAGCGATTTTAGAGCAATCATTTACAAATTTTTGAAATTGTTCATTTCTAGAAACAAAATCCGTCTCAGAGTTTATTTCTATTAAACATGCTTGATGGTTATTTATATGAACACCAACTAAACCTTCTGCAGCAACTCTTCCACTTTTTTTTGCAGCAACAGATAACCCTTTTTTTCTAAGCCAGTCAATTGACTTGTCGATATCATTTTCATTTTGCATCAAGGCATTTTTACAATCAACTATACCAGCTCCCGATTTCTCTCTTAATTCTTTAATTAAATTAGCGTTTAAACTCATCTTAGCACCTACTCTATAAAATAGTTTTATTTCAAATCAGAATTATTTTCTAAATCCATATTAAGATTATTATCATCATCATTTTCAACTGATTCTTTTTTACCATTATCTTGTATTGTTTCTATTTCTTTATCACTTGGAATATCTTCATCAAAATTAACGTCAGATTTACCAATATCAACACCTGACTCTGCAAGGTTTTCTTCCATTCCACTTAGAATTGCGGAACCTATAAGATCACAATATAAAGAAATTGATCTAACAGCATCATCATTTCCTGGAATAGGATAATCAATATTGCTAGGATCTGTGTTAGTATCACAGATTGCAATTACTGGTATATTTAATTTTTTTGCCTCTTGTACAGCTATAGATTCTTTGTTTATGTCGATTATAAAAATTGCATCAGGCAAATTAGGCATATTTTTAATGCCTCCTAGATTTAATTCTAATTTTTCTTTAGATCTTTCAATGTTTAGTTTTTCTTTTTTTGTAAGATTATTTATTTCGCCTGATTCGATTTTACTTTCTAATTCTTTAAGTCTTTTAATTGATTGTGACACAGTTTCCCAGTTAGTAAGCATTCCACCAAGCCATCTGTGGTTAACATAAAATTGACCACAATTTATTGCAGATGAGGCTATTATTTCTGAGGCAGATCTTTTAGTTCCAACAAATAATATTTTCCCCCCTTTTTTTGCGATCTCATGTATAATTTCTAATGCTGCATAAAGCATAGGAACTGTTTTTTCTAAATCCATTATATGAATCTTATTTCTTTCTCCAAAAATAAATTCTTCCATTTTCGGATTCCATCTCCGTGTGTGGTGACCAAAGTGGATACCAGCCTCTAATAGCTGTCTCATTGTAAATGTAGGTATAGTCATTTTTTTTCCTTTACCGGTTAATGTTAAGTAATACTTTATAAGTAGCACCGGAGGGTTTTTAAACCAAAGTATTACACAATTTAATTTCTAATAATTTATTTTTAATTAATTATCAACATTTTATTTAATTAAAATTTTTTCTAAGAAAGGAATCCTTGAAATATCATTTATAAATAAATCATTAATTTTTACATTTTCATTTAGGGTGACTTTTACCAAATTATTAGTTGTATTTAGAAAAATATTAATGTTTGAATTACCAGTTTGAATATTACATAGTTTATCTTTAAGACTTATTAAACAACTTTTATCCATAATATAAAGCTCTAAAGAATTAATGTTTTTGGAAACATAATCAAAAAGTTTGTATACGCTTTGACAAACTATCCTAATTCCAGAGTTTCTATCTAATCTAATTTCAAGATTGAAAATAAAAATTTGATTTTTGTTAAAATTCTCTTCTACAAAGTAAACATCATTTATATCCATAAAAATTTCAACTACTCCCTCAGTGTCAGAAACTTCAACAAACCCATATAAATTTCCATTTTGTGATTTTCTTTTAAAAATTTGTTTAACGATCCCAATAAATTTATAGTTTGTTGATGTTCTAGTTAAATCAAAGTTATTATTAAAAAAATCAGATTTTTTAAATTCAAATTTATCATAAATAGATTCCACCTTTTTTACAGGATGTTGTTTCAAGTAAAAACCAAGTGAGTCTAATTCATTTTCTTCATTTTCAAAAATTGAAAATTCAGATACATTTTTTAATGATTTTGTTAATGATAATTCATTTATATCATTGAATAAATTATTCTGGTTACTTAATTTATCATTTTCTATCCTTTGTGAAAAAATCAAAATATTTGATATAGAGCTAAACAACTTATTTCTAGACATATTGAAATTATCGAAAGATCCAGAAATAGTTAAACTTTCTAATCCTCTTTTACCAAATATATTTTGAGGCACTACATCAACAAAATGATCAAAACTTTTAAAGCTTCCAATTTTATTTCTAATAGAAATCATTTTTTTAACTGCTTCATTTCCAACGTTTTTAAGAGAAGACAAACTATATCGAATACATTTTTGGTCATTTAATTCTTCAACAGTAAATTTATCATAGCTAAAATTTATACATGGAGGATTAATTTTAATGTTCATTCTATTCAATTCATGAACAAAAATTGATAATTTTTCAACATTATCTGAATCATAAGTCATTAATGATGCAAAAAATTCATGTGGATGATGAGCTTTTAACCAAGCGCATTGATAAGCAATAAGTGCATATGCTGCGGCATGAGATTTATTAAAACCATAACCTGCAAAAGCAGAAATTTGATCAAAAATTTCTTCCGCTTTAGATCTCTGTATATGAATTTTCTTTGCACCATCAATAAACTTTTCTTTTTGCATATCCATTTCTTTTTTATCTTTTTTTCCCATAGCTCTTCTCAGGATATCTGCTGAAGCTAAGCTATAATCAGCTAAGACTTGAGCTGCTTGCATGACTTGTTCTTGATAGATAAAAATTCCATATGTTTCTGATAATATGTCTGACAAACTTTCATGCATATATTCAATCTCTTCAATGCCATGTTTTCTATTTATGTAATTTGGAATATTTTCCATTGGACCTGGTCTATATAAAGCTACTACAGCTATAATATCTTCAAATCTATCTGGCTTTAGTCCTTTTAGAGCACTTTGCATCCCTTTTGACTCTAGTTGAAAAACCCCAATAGTTTGTCCCTCTGATAACATAGAGTAAACTTTTTTATCATCTAAATTTATTTTTGAGATATTAAAATTTTTATTATTTTTTTGTATTAGTTTTTCAGCAAAGGAAATAATTGTTAATGTTTTTAATCCAAGAATATCAAATTTAACTAAACCAGCTTTTTCAATGTATTTCAGGTTGAATTGTGTCGCTGGTATCTCACCTTCTTTTTCACTATATAGTGGAATTATGTTATTAAGTTTTTTTTCAGCAATTACAATTCCAGCCGCATGAGTTGAAACATGTCTATTCAAACCTTCAATTACCAAAGAAAGATCAATTAATTTTGATACATCTTCGTTTTCTTGTTTTGATTTTAACAGCTCTTCTTGAGTTTCCAGGGCTTTTGACAATGTTACTGGATTAGCTGGTATCGCTGGAATAAGTTTAGCAATTCGATCAACTTGACTATATGGCATCTCTAAAACTCTTCCTACATCTCTAATTGCAGCTCTTGCTTGTAAACTTCCAAATGTAATAATCTGTGCTACATTTTCATGACCATATCTATTTTTAATATAGTTTATTACTTCATCTCTTCGATCTTGACAAAAATCAATATCAAAATCAGGCATAGAAACTCTTTCAGGGTTTAAAAATCTCTCAAATAATAAACCCCATTTTATGGGGTCCAATTCTGTTATTTGAATACACCAAGCTACAATTGAACCTGCGCCAGAACCTCTTCCTGGTCCAACTGGAATATTATTATCTTTTGACCATTTAACAAAATCAGAAACAATTAAAAAATAACCCGAAAAACCCATTTTTGAAATAACATCTAATTCTTTATTAAGACGATTTTTATATATTTGAATTTTATCTAAATCTCGAACAATTTGATTTTCTATTAATCTTTTTTCTAAACCAGACTCAGATATTTGTTTTAAAACAGTGAACTCGTCATTTAATTCTGAACTTACAAACTTTGGCAAAGATAATTCTTTAGGCTTTAAGCAAAATGAACATTTTTGAGCAATAATACTTGTATTTTGAATTGCTTCTGGTAAATCTTCAAACAAAGATATCATTTCATATTTAGTTTTAAAATAATTTTCATTAGTAAATGAACTTTGTTTTTTTGAAGAAATTGTTTTACTTTTTTCTATCAATGATAACATTTCAAAAGCTTCAAAATGATTTTTATCTCTAAAATAAGAATCGTTTGTTGCTACAATAGGTATTTCTAGCTCTAGTGATAAAGATAAAAGTTCGTTTTCAGCTGAATTTGTTTCTTTAATGTTAGACCTTTGCAACTCAATATAAAAATCATGTGCAAGAAAGGATTTAATATTTTTAGCACGATCAAAAGAAATTTTTTTTTCTCCTAGAAATATTGGATTACCAATATATCCATTTTGATAACCACCACTTAAAACAATTAATCCACGTCTATGCTTAATTAAAAAATCAATATTAATTTTTTTATGGATATTTAAGTTGATGTTACTATTAATTTTATTAGCAATTACAACTAAATTTTTATAACCTTCCTCAGATTTTGCTAACAAAACTAATTCAAAGTGTTTGCTATCAAAATATTTGTCGTATACGTTTACCTGCATTCCAATTATAGGTTGGACACCTAAAGAAAATAGCTTTTCGGAGAACTCAAATGCGCCAAAAAGATTAGATGTATCTGTAATAGCGCATGCAGGCTGCATATCATTTACACAAAAATCTGCAATGTAATTTGAAGTTAACATTCCTTCAGCTAATGAATAATTTGTATGAGTTCTTAAGTTAATAAAGTTTTGACTATACATAAAAAAATTATTTTAAAATTTTAATATTTTGATTTTCAATCAAAAAAATTCTATCCATCTTTTCAGCTAAAAAATTATTATGGGTCGCTATAATACAGCTTTTTTCTGAATCTAATGTAATTTTCTTTAAAATGTTGAAAATTAATAGCGTATTATCTTTATCTAAGTTTCCAGTTGGTTCATCAGCCAAAATAAATTTAGGATTATTTGATAAAGCTCTGCCAATAGCAACCCTTTGAGACTCACCACCCGATAATTTAGCAGGTCTATGATTAATCCTATGTTCCAAATTTAAATAAGTCAAAATCTGTATTGCCTTTTTTTTTGCTACATCAAAAGGAATATTTTTTATCAAAGATGGAATAATAATATTTTCAAGCGCAGAAAATTCTTGAAATAGTCTATGATTTTGAAATACAAAGCCAATATCATTAAGCCTGATATTTGTAATTTCACTCTCAGTCAATAAAGAATAATCTTTATTTAAAATTTTAAACTTACCTGAAACAAATTTATCTAATAATCCAATACAATTTAAAAGTGTTGATTTTCCTGATCCACTAGGGCCCAATAAAGCCACCATTTCTCCAGGATAAATTGTTAAATTTAGGTTTTTAAAAATTTCAACATTTTCTAGTTTATTTTTATAGTAATAATTGACATCAAATAATTCCAAATAATTTGAAAGTACTTTATTCATATCTTAAAACTTCAGCTGGTAATATTTTAGAAGCTTTCCAAGATGGAAAAACACTTGCTAAAACAGATAAAGATATAGAAGTAAAAATAATGTAAAAAACTTCGGTAAAATCAATTTTTGATGGAAGATCCGTTAAAAAGTATATTTCAGGTGAAAAAAGTTCTTGATTAAGAATTATTGATAAAAATTTTCTTAAATATTCTATATTAACACTTAAAAAAACACCTAGTATTGCACCAAATACTGTTCCCAATAAGCCAATAGATGTACCTATTAACAAGAATATTTTTACTATAGCTTTCTTTGATGAGCCAATTGTTCTTAGTAAAGCAATATCTCCTGACTTGGCATTAACAAGCATGATCATAGAAGATATTATGTTAAAAGCCGCTACTAAAATTATTAAAGTTAAAATTAAAAACATTACATTTTTTTCAACATTTAAAGCATTAATAAATGTATTATTTTGTTTTTTCCAATCTAAAATTTCAAAGCCATTATTTAAGACTTTTTTAAGATTTAAATATGATGCATCTGAAGATTTATAATCTTTAAGAAAAATTTCAATATTATTTGCAACATCTCCTAATTGAAAAAAAATTTGTGCAGATTTCCATGGCATAAAAATGAAATTATTATCATATTCATACATACCTACATTAAACAAACCACCGATTTTAAAAATTTGTTTTTGAGGGATGATACCTAAGGCTGTTTTGATACCATTAGCTGAAACAATTGTTATTTTATCACCAATCTTAACATTTAATCTTTTAGCTAATCTTGAACCAATTATTATTTCATTTTTTATTTTAAAATTCTCTTTTGTTATTTTATTTAAATTATCCCATAATAATTTTTTTGCTGGCAGATCTGTCCATCTTATACCTTTTATCATGACACCACTAACGTAATCTTTTGACCTTGCTAAACCTTGACCATCTATTTGAGGTATAACAGAGAAAATATTATTATTGTCACTTACTTTATTTGAAATATCATTATAATTTTCAATTGGTTTTCCGTTGTTAGCATAAACTACTAAATGACCGTTTATTCCAAGTATACGATTAACTAATTCTTCTCTAAAACCATTCATTACAGACATAACAATTATTAAAGTTGCTACACCTAAAGCAATACCAACAAATGAAAACCAAGTAGATAAAGATATAAAACCTTCACTTTTTTTTGACCTTAAATATCTAAAAGCTAAATATAATTCAAAGTATTTAAATAACATAAAAACTAAACCATATTTTCATTAATAAAATTAAAAATTTCATTTAAACTTAAATTTATTATTTTATTTGTTTTTCTAATTTTGATTTCAAAACTATCATTTTTTATACCCTTTGGTCCAATTATCACTTGGTAAGGAAACCCTATCAAATCCGCTGTTGCTAATTTTGAACCAATACTTTCTTTAGTATCATCAAACAAAACATCTATCATTTTTTTATTAAAATATTTATAAATTTGGTTTGAAACCTCTAGACATTCCTTATTATCAGAATTCAAATTTATTAGACTACATATAAATGGAGAAACCTCTTTAGGCCAAATAATTCCATTTTCATCGTGATTAGCCTCTATTATCCCTCCAACTAATCTTGAAACTCCTACACCATAAGAACCCATAAAAACAGGTAAGTTTTGTCCTTTTTCATCAGTTATTGTTGCATTCATTGGTTTTGAATATTTTTGACCAAATTGAAATATATGTCCTACTTCAATCCCTTTTGTTTTAATTAGATTACCAGATATATTTTGTGTTTCTTTAGGATTATGCATTTCATCAGTAGCGGCATAGAAAGACGTATACTTATTAATATATTCTTGTAAATCATCATCATAACTGATTTCATCAAAAAGTTTTTGCATATCAAGTAACCTATCATCAAAAAAAACATCACTTTCTCCAGTTTTTGAAATGATAATAAACTCGTGACTTAAATCACCACCAATAGGACCAGTTTCCGCTTTCATTGCAATTGGACTTAAACCCATTTTTTTAAATAATTTCATATAAGCTACAAACATTTTGTTGTAAGATTTTTTTGCATTACCTTGACTAGTGTCAAAAGAATATGCATCTTTCATTAAAAATTCACGACCCCTCATAACTCCAAATCTTGGCCGAACTTCATCCCTGAATTTCCATTGTACATGATATAAATTTAATGGAAGATTTTTATAACTTTGTACATTATTTCTAAAAATGTCCGTAATTAATTCTTCATTAGTAGGCCCATACAACAACTCTTTTTTATTTCTATCTTTAATTCTAAGCATTTCTTTACCATAATCTTGATATCTGCTTGATTCGATCCAAAGCTCAGCCGGCTGAATTGTTGGCATCAAAATTTCTACAGCTCCTGAAGCATTCATTTCATGTTTTGTAATCTTTTCTATTTTGTCTAAAACTTTTTTTCCAAGAGGCAGCCAAGAATAAATGCCTGAAGAAGATTGTTGGCACATTCCAGATCTTAGCATTAGGATATGAGAAGTTATCTCAGCTTCTTTGGGCTTATCCTTTTTAAGAGGTAAAAAATAATCTGTTAGTTTCATAAAGTGATCTCAAGTTTAATCTAATCTAAATTATTTAAAATTTAAAGGTAGATTGTAAATAAATTATCAATTAAATTAATTTTAAAATAGAGATAAAGATAAGTGATTAATTTATGAATTCATGCAGCTTTCCTTTGACTAGAATGAGAAGAACAAGATCAAAAAGATTTATAAGAAATCTTGTTAAAGAAAATCGTTTAACAGTAAATGATTTAATTTATCCTATATTTATAGTTGATGGTAATGATAAAAAAGAGCCTATACTAGAAATGCCAGGTCTTTTTAGATATTCCTTAGACAATCTTAAAAATGAGATTAAAAATATCTTAAGTTTAAATATTCCTGCAATTGCTATTTTTCCAAAAATATCTAATGATTTAAAAAACTCACCAGGCTCTGAGGCTATTAATAAAAATAATATTGTTTGCAATGCAATTAAATTAATTAAAGACACAAATAGTGAATTAGGTATAGTATGTGATGTTGCATTAGACCCCTATACTGACCATGGACATGATGGTGTCATCATTAATGACTATGTAGACAATGATGAAACCGTCAAAATTTTATGTGAACAAGCTCTTATTCAAACTGAAGCAGGATGTGACATCATCGCACCTAGTGACATGATGGATGGACGAATTAGAAAAATTAGAGAAACACTCGAAAATAATAATTATAAAAATACTTTAATCATGTCTTACACTGCGAAGTATTCCTCATCATTTTATGGTCCATTTAGACATGCGGTAGGTTCATCTAATAATTTTGGAAACAAAGATAAATCGTCATATCAAATGGATTACGGTAATTCAAAAGAAGCAATAAGGGAAGCTGAGTTAGATATTTCAGAAGGAGCAGATATGATTATGGTCAAACCTGGGTTGCCTTACTTAGATATCATAAGCAAATTAAATCAAAAATTTGATATCCCAATTTTTGCATATCAAGTCTCCGGAGAATATTCAATGATTATGAACGCAATTAATAATGGATTATTAGATAGATCAGTAATTTTAGAAACTTTAACAAGTTTTAAAAGGGCTGGTTGTTCTGGAATTTTAACATATTTTGCCCCTGTAGTATCTAAAATTTTGAATGAAGATAAATAAATGAATCAAAAAAAATGGTCTTTTTGGATTGATAGGGGTGGGACATTTACAGATATTGTTGCCAAAAGTCCTAAAAATAGAATTTTTGTTAAAAAATTTCTTTCACAAAATGATAAAGTTTATAAAGACGCTGCATCTTTTGGCATCTTAAATATCTTAGATGAATATAATCAATTAAACAATAATATTTCATCATGTGTTGATGAAATTAAAATGGGAACTACTGTTGCTACTAATGCATTACTTGAGAGAAAAGGAGAAAAAACATTATTAGTTATAACAAAAGGATTTAGAGATGCTCTAGAAATTGCTTATCAAGATCGTTCAAATATTTTTGCAAAAAAACCAATTAAACCACAAAACCTTTACAAAAAAGTGCTTGAAGTTGATGAAAGAATTGATAGTGATGGACATATTTTAAAAAAGTTAAATATTAACAAGGTAAAAGAAGATCTAATTAAATTTAGATCCAAAGGATTTAAAAGTTTAGCGATTGTTCTTATGCATGGTTATAAATTTAAAAAGCATGAAGAATTAATTGAAAAAGTAGCTTTGAAAATCGGATTTGATCAAATTTCAATAAGCTCAAAAGTATCACCATTAGTAAAAATTGTATGTAGAGGTGATACTACTGTTGCGGATGCATATTTATCACCAGTATTAAATAAATATATACAAAACTTCACTTCTAATTTAGCCAATAGTTTAAAAAGTAATGTTAAAATAAAAAAAAGTGTTTATTTTATGATGTCTTCGGGAGGTTTGACATCTGCCTTAAATTTTAAAGGAAAAGATTCAATTTTGTCAGGCCCAGCTGGTGGAGTAGTGGGTTCTGTTGAAACCATAAAATCTCTTGGCATTAATAAAATAATAAACTTTGATATGGGTGGCACATCTACTGATGTTTCACATTTTAACAAAGATTACGAAAGAAAAAACGAGAATATAGTTGCTGGTACTAGAATTACCTCACCCATGCTAGACATTCACACAGTAGCTGCAGGTGGTGGTTCAATTTTAAAATTTGAAGATGATAGGTTTCAAGTAGGGCCTGAATCAGCAGGATCAAACCCAGGCCCAACATGCTATGATAATAATGGACCTTTAACCGTCACTGATGCAAATTTGATTGTAGGAAAAATATCACCAAAATATTTTCCAAAAATATTTGGGAAAAATCAGGATAAACCACTTAACAAAAAAAAGGTGATTACAAAATTCAAACAATTAAAAAATAAAAATAAAATTACTAAAAGTATAGAAAAAATTGCCTCTGGATATTTGCAAATTGCCTCTGAGAATATGGCTAATGCAATAAAAAAAATTTCTATACAAAGAGGCCATGATATAACCAAATATACATTATCTTGTTATGGAGGTGCAAGCGGGCAACATGCTTGTTCAGTTGCTAATTCTCTAGGTATAAAAAAAATTGTTTTTAATAAATTCTCTGGTGTTTTGTCTGCTTATGGGATGGGCTTATCAAGTGTAAGAAGCTATCGACAAAAGAATGTAAATGAAAAACTTAATTACAAAAATTTAAATAATTTAAATAAAATATTTGATACATTAAAACAAGAATGTTTCGATGAACTATTTAAAAAATCAAATGAACCAAAAAAAGTTATTGTAAATTATAAATTATTTTTAAAATACTTTAACTCTACGACAACTATAGAAATACCCTTTAATAAACTTGATATTGTTAAAAAGAATTTTAATAAAAATCATAAACTTAGATTTGGTGTTTTATTTGATACATCCGAGATAATGATTGATTTTATTGAAACCGAAGTAGTAATTAACAATTCCAGTTCACAGAAAGTTAAAAATAATACTCATTTTGTTGACTACCCTTATACTTTAGAAACAACAAAGGTTTTCTTAAATCAAAAATGGCAGAATGTAAGTGTTATAAGAGAAGAACAATTTTTAAATGGGACAAAAATCAAGGGACCTTTGTTAATAATTGAAAATAATCAAACAATTTTTGTTGAAGATGGTTGGAAAACAAAATTTGCAAGTAATCAATTCATAATTTTAGACAGAGTTAGTGATAATAGTTCAAAAGGTTTTAATAATTTAAATTTCAATAAATCTGATCCTATTCTACTAGAGATATTCAATAATTTATTCATGAACATTGCTGAACAAATGGGTACAGTACTTCAACAAACAGCATCATCTGTAAATATTAAAGAAAGAGTTGACTTTTCATGCGCTGTCTTTTCGAAAAGAGGTGAACTTATTGCTAATGCACCACATATGCCAGTTCATTTGGGATCAATGCAGCAATCTGTTCAAAGTATTATTAAAAATAACAAAAATGCGATCCATGCAGGCGATAGTTTTGCTTTAAATGCACCTTATAATGGCGGAACTCATTTACCTGACATTACAATAGTAACACCTGTATTTATTGAAAATAAACTTACATTTTTTGTAGCCTCTAGAGGACATCATGCAGATGTAGGAGGGACAGCTCCTGGATCTATGACACCTTTAGCTAAAAACATAGAAGAAGAAGGTGTTCTTTTTGACAATATTAAAATAATTTCAAAAAAAGTATTTAAGGAGAAATTAATAACTAAAATTTTTAAAGAACATAAATATCCAGCAAGAAATGTTTTACAAAATATATTAGATATAAAAGCTCAAATAGCTTCTAATTATAAAGGTTTACTCCTATTACAAGAAGCATATCAACATTTTGGTAAAACAAAATTTTTAAGCTATATCAAATTTATAAGTCTAAATGCTGAAAAGAGCGTTACTGCTGCAATAAAAAATCTTAAAAATTCAAACTTCACTCTTAAAACAGATAATGATGCAATAATTAAAGTTAAAATAACAAAGATTGAAAATAACAAAAAAGTAATCGTTGATTTTAAAGGAACATCTAATCAACTTCCAAATAATTTTAATGCTCCAAAACCCGTTGTCATAGCGGCTGTTTTATACTGTTTTAGATTATTAGTTGATAAAAATATTCCAATGAACTCAGGGTGTTTAAAACCAATAAAAATAATTATTCCTAAAAATTGTATGCTTAATCCAAAATATCCTGCCGCTGTAGTAGCTGGTAATGTTGAAACTAGCCAGCATCTAGTTAATGCTTTACTTTCGGCCTTAAATGTAATGTCATCTAGTCAAGGAACGATGAATAATCTAACATTTGGCAATAAAAAATATCAATATTATGAAACTATTTGTTCTGGTTCTCCTGCAGGCCCAAATTTTCACGGTACCAATGCTATACAAGTTCATATGACAAATTCACGATTAACTGACCCTGAAATTTTAGAGTTGAAGTTCCCAGTTATACTAAAAGATTTCCATATTAGACCTAACTCTGGTGGCAAAGGCATTTATAATGGAGGAGATGGTACTTACCGAGAAATACTTTTCAAAGAAGATATGGAATTAGCAATTTTATCAAGTCATAGAAAAATAAAACCTCATGGTCTTCAAGGTGGAGAGAATGGGCAATTAGGAAAAAATTACATTATAAGAAAAAATAAGAATAAAGAAGTTTTACAGGGTTGTGATTATAGAAAAGTAAAAAAAGGAGATGCTATTGTCGTAGAAACTCCTACTCCAGGTGGATATGGAAAAAGAAAATAAATTGAAAATTATTTAATTAAGTCGTTTAATAAATTATGGCTAAATTCGAAAAAGTAAATCTTTTAAATTACCCTATTTTCTTTATGACAAAAGAAACCAAGTGTCCTTATCTTGGTAACAAGTCTGAAAAAAGATTAGTAACAGATTTAAATAATAATCCTTTTTTATTTGACGAATTATCTTTATCTGGGTTTAGAAGAATTGAAAATTGGATGTATAGACCGTCTTGTAGTCACTGTAATGAATGTAAATCTTATAGGGTAAATATAAATCAATTTTCTCTGACCAAAAGTCTTAAAAGAATTAAAAAAAATAATGAAGAAATAAGTACATCATTAAAAAAAAATTTTGCCTCTGAAGAATATTTTAACTTATTTTCAAATTATCAACAAAAGAGGCATACAGGAGGTTCGATGTCAAATATGACATTTGAGGATTTTAAATCAATGATTGAAAGCTCTCCAATTAATACGCAACTTTGTGAGTTTAGAAATAAAGAAAAAAAACTTGTAGGATTAATGTTATTTGATCATCAAAAGGATGGTTTATCAGCTGTTTATAGTTTTTATGATGTCAAATTTGAAAAAAGTGGATTAGGTAATTTCATGATTTTAGAGTTAATAGAATTAGCAAAAAAACTTACTCTAGACTATGTCTATTTAGGTTATTATATCAAAAATGCACCTAGAATGAATTATAAATTAAAGTTTAAGGAGGGAGAATTATATTCAGATGGAAAATGGTCTAAAACTTAATTTCCTAGAGCAATTCCATCACTCCTTAAATCAAACCCAGCTTCTTTATTTCCATATTGATCTGTAACTATTGCACCGGCATGTCCCATAACCTCATCAAAATCATCTACTAATTGTATTTCATGACCTGCCTTAATTAATCTTTTTAAAATTTTATCATCAAACCTTTTTTCTAATCTAAGGTTATGAACGTCATCTCCCCAAGTTTTGCCAAGCAACCACCTGGGATTGTTTATTGCATCTTGAAGATTTTGTTTCAATTCTTTGTATCTCAAAAAAATTGTTGCTTGTGTCTGTGGTTGTCCATCACCGCCCATAGTACCATATAAGAAACATCGTCCATCATTAAACTTTGCTAAAGCTGGTTGAATTGTATGAAAAGGTCTTCTTCTAGGACAAAGAACATTGTGACTTTTACTATTTAAAGAAAAACTTGCTCCTCGATTTTGCAATGTAATACCAGTTTCTGGCAGATAAATGCCTGATCCAAATTCCCAAAAAATACTCTGAATAAAACTAACTGAATTTCCAAATTGATCAGACGAACCCAACCAAACTGTATCCCCTTTTTGGGATGTTATAGGCCATTCCAGAGCTTTTTTATAATTTATCTCATTTGCTAGTTTTGAAAATAAATCATCATTTATTAAATCATTAATATTTATTCTCATATAATCTGGATCAGTTACATATTTATCTCTTAATATAAAGGATTTTTTAGTAGCTTCTACAATACTGTGAATAAAATTAAACTCTGATTCACATTTATGTTTAAGTTTGTTTAGTATCCCAAGTATCAATAAGGAAGCCACGCCTTGAGTCGGAGGAGGTAAATTATAGACCTTACAATCATCCAAACTTAATTGAATTGGCTCTACAAATCTTGAATTAAAACTTTTAAAATCATTTTCTGTTAATATGCAATTAGTTTTTTTTATATCTGAAAAAATCTTTTTGAAAATCTTTCCTCTATAAAAATCATCAAGTCCATTTTTAACAAGTAATTTAAAAGTTTCAGCCATTTCTGGAAATTTAATAACTGAACCTTCTATTAATTCATTTGAATAATATTTATTAGAAAATTCTTTTAAATTTATTAATTCGGATTTTTTACTTTTCAAGTTTTTTTCTAGTGTGGAAGTTACTGAAAACCCAGAATTAGCAATTTGTATAGCTGGATCTAAAATTTCTTCTAATGATTTTTTGCCGTTCAATTTTCGTAAACTATATTCATAAGCTTTCATCCAACCACTGACAACACCCGGAACTGTAATTGCAGAAAAATCACCTCTGCCAGGTATTTGTTTTAATCCAATTGAATTATAAAAATATATGGTTGCTTTTTCTGAAGAAAATCCTGTAGCTTCAATACCAATTAACTTTTGATCAAAAGTGTTAATTAACCAAAAGTTATCTCCACCTAATGAATTCATATGAGGATATACAACTGAAATTACCGCGGCAGATGATATCATGGCTTCAATAGCATTTCCACCATTTCGCATAATGTCTATTCCTGCTTGTGTTGCCATCCAATGAGGACTAACCATCATGTTATTACAAGATTTAATTGTCTGAAACATTTAAAAGTGTATTGATAAATCTTTATGATCAGCATTACAGGTTGCCGCATAAAGGGCTAAATCTCTATTTAACTTTGGTTGCTGTCTTACACCAACATTATATTTAATTGAATTTAAAAATTTATTTAAATTCAATAAAACTGATGGATCAATTTTGTTGAGTGATTTTAGTTTTTTTAGATATTCAGAATAAGATTTATCGTAAAGTTTATAAACTTTTTCCATCTTAACTTTCTTCTTTTTAAGTTCTCGTCTAACTTTATTTAGATGAGAAGTTATTTTTCTATTATCTGGTAATTCACTTATCTTTTTAGATAAAGATTTAACTTGTTCTGAAAGTATTAACTTGTTTTGTTGACCTAATTTAGATTTTAAATCAATAAAATTATCATTAAACTTTTTAAAATCATCAACTGTACTTAATAATAAAGAAAGAATAGCTAATTTTTCATACGAATTGTCTGCTAGCCTTCTATAGTCATTTCTTTTTTTCTGTTCTAATTTAACTATTTTTTTAAAATTGTTGTTAATAGAAGTCCAATCATTAGGTATGGTTTTGTTATTTGAGTTAATTTTAAGTTTAATATTTTGGATTTCATCATTAATCTTTTTCAATGACCTAGTATCAGCTCGATCAATTCTATCCAAGATAATTTGTTTTTCTTCAAGCTCTTTAGTTAATGCTAAGTTAACTCTTTGTATTCCCCTAACTTCATTTAAGACTGGTAAATATTCTTTTGATTTTTCAGAAATTTCCTGATTTATATCATACGCCTTTTTTAATGAACCAATAGCTTCATCAATACCAGAGAGAGAAGATAAGATGATTTGACTATAGTTTTTGTCTAAAGATGATAAATCTTTATTTTTAAAAACTTCAATATTGTTTTTAATTTCATTATTTCCAATAAAATATTTTTCTTTTATATAATCCTCTATACAAATTTGTAATTTAGGATTCCTTGGAGGAGGAGAATTTTCAGATAAATAACTTACCCTGTTAGGCAAATAATTGACTAATGTGGGATAAATCCCAACGATTGTTAATGCTAAAAGTTGTAGCGCAATAAATGGGATAACCCCCTTATACATATCTAAAGTTTTAACTGCCTTCGATGCAACTCCCCTCAAGTAAAATAATGCAAATCCAAAAGGAGGAGTTAAAAAAGAGGTTTGTATATTCAATCCAATCATTACTCCTAACCATACAGCAGTAATATTTGCAGACGGATCTGCTAAGAGGATTGGTGCTACAATTGGCACAACAACAACAGCAATCTCAATGAAATCAAGAAAAAAACCAAGAACAAAAATCACTGCCATTACAATAACAAACTTTGTCCAAAAACCACCCGGAAGAGAGTTTAAATAATCTTTTACTAATTCTTCTCCTCCAAAAGCTCTAAAAGCAGCAGTGAGCATAGCAGCGCCAAGGAGGATAATAAACACTAATGAGGTAGTTTTCGCAGTCTCAAGCATTACTTCTTGCATAGTGTTTTCTTTATTGAAAAGCCGCTTTCCACTCCATATTAGAGATATGACTACCAAGCTAGATCCTAAAAGACCTAAAAATATTCCTATTTTATCTTCAAATGAGTTAATTAATTTAATATTCATATCGTATTGAGAAATTGCATATCCGATTAAGACTAACCCAATCAAAATTATCAATGCAGGATAATACGATGACTTACTTCCAGAAGTTTGTCTATATCCCGCCATAACAATTGCGCCTGCAGCTCCAATTGCCCCAGCCTGATTTACAGTAGCAATTCCAGAAATAATTGATCCTAATACTAAAATAATTAATGTTAAAGGTGGAATTAATATTAAAAATACATTTATCCAAAATTTTTTGTCCATATTACCTTTATAAGGAACTGGGGGTGCTATTTTGGGAAATAAATAGGCTGCTATTAAAATAAATGCCATATAAATTCCAACAAGAAGTAGTCCTGGTACGAAGGCACCTAAAAACATTTCACCAGCACTTGTAGAAATCACGTCAAACACTGAAGGCATAGTTAATTCACCTGTTGTTTCTTTATACAAAGACTTTCTCATTGTACTAGCTTGATCAGATGCAGATGATAATTGGTCAGCTAAAATAATAAGAACTATTGACGGTGGAATAATTTGACCCAGTGTTCCTGAAGCAGCAATTGTACCTGTTGCTAAAGGAGTTGAATATTTATTTCTTAACATTGCTGGGAGAGATATTAAACCCATTGCTACTACGGTTGCTCCCACTATGCCAGTAGTTGCAGCAAGTAAAGCACCTACGAAAACAACTGAGATACCTAAACCACCTCTTACTGGACCAAATAATTGAGCCATAGTAACAAGTAAGTCTTCTGCTATTTTAGATCTTTGGAGCATAATTCCCATAAAAATGAATAAGGGTATTGCTATAAGAGTATCTCTTTCTACTTCCCAGTAGACACCTCTAAGATTGGTTACACCTGCGGAAAGCCACTCTATAGCACCACCAGTATGAAAATATGCATCAACATTTCCTTCAAGTAAAAAACCTGTTAAACCAGCCAGTAATATTGACATGATTGCAGATCCTGGTAAGGCAAAAGCAACCGGATAACCAGATCCAAGAGCTATTGCCATTAAAATTACAAGTATTGCTAAAAATAATAATTCCATAACTAATTAATGACTTGTAGAAGTCTCTATAATTCTTTTTCCTTTTTCATTTTTATAATCGGCAATTGATTCAAAAAAATAACTTATGAATTGGATTAACATCGTTATTCCAAAAATTGCGAGAAAAACTGCCATATGATACTTTATAAACATACCTACACTACCTTGCTGGGTTACTTCAAAATTTGCCACTGGACTATTAACAATAGATTGCTTTCCATAAAAGCATAGTAAAATAATTACAATAGATGTTGACCAACCTAGTAAAATACTTCCAAAACAATTAACTAGATTTTTTGTTTTTTCTTTTAGACCTTGATAAATTATATCAACTCGTACGTGTCCATCTTCATAGAGAGTATATGCCGATGCAAATAGAAACAACCCAGCGTACCAATATCTTACTAAATCACCCATAAAAGTCTGTTCATATGAGAATATAAATCTGGTGATGACAATTAATAATTCTGAAGCAACAATCAAAAGAGACAACCAATGAAAACCAATTGTTTTTGTGAATTTGGCAATTATAAAACCTAAAATAATTAAAGGCACATGGAAATACATTCCTACGAATACAGGTCTGCTAAAATTTGATGAAATTTCTTTACCTAGAAAAAATTCGAATATTTTTTCAACCCTCATGAATGCAATTGCAATATCAACTAAACCAGTAATTAAGATAATCCAAAAAAAAGATCGTATTAAATAAATATTTAAATTATGAAGTAATTGAGAATTATTTCTAAAATTTGAATTGCTTTTTCTTACAATAAAAAAAGTAATTAAAGCAATTATTATATATATGAAAAATTCAAGCAATCCCACTAAACTAAAGTTTGTAAAAATACTAAAAGCTCCTGGAAAATTGAACCCTACAATCAAGACATTATCAATTAAGTAAGCTACAACTAAGCTTATTGATAACCACCCAAAAAGTTTTAATAATAAATCTGATGTATTCATATATTGGATTTTTTAAAAGGATTAGGAATTATTCCTAATCCTTTTTTTTTAAGAGATATCTAGTACTCTATTTCTTTGATTAACATAGCTAATCTCAAAATTAGCCATCATCGTACCACATTCTTTCATGAAGCCTTGATAAGCATCATCAACTTTTTTTGCCATTGCAGAGTGAGCTCTTGTCTCCTCAAAAACCTCAGCAGCAGCTTCTCCAAAAGCATCCCATACATCATCATTAAATGACTTTACTTTAGTTCCATGATCTTTAACTAACTTTTCAAGATACTCACCATTTTTCGCACAAGTTTCTTCATATTGCGCCGCATGTTCTTCCATGCATGCTGCTGTAATAAGAGCTTGTTCAGTTTTGGTTAACTTACCCCAAAAACCTGCATTAAAACCCATACCAAGACAAGAACCCGGCTCATGCATTCCGCCAGTGTAGTAAAATTTAGCAGCCTCATAAAATTTCATGAAATAGTCATTATATGGACCAACCCATTCAGTGGCATCAATTGAACCAGACACTAAATTTTCATAAATTTGTCCACCAGGTAGTGAAACTGGAGATGCTCCAAGTTTTGACATAACTGTTCCACCAAGACCAGGTATTCTCATTTTTAAACCTTTTAAGTCTTCACCTGAGTTGATCTCTTTATTAAACCAACCACCCGCTTGAGTTCCTGTTCCTCCACAAGGAAGTGCTTTTAAACCAAACTCACCTGACAAATCATCCCAAAGCTTTTGGCCACCACCAAATTTAATCCATGCATTCCACTCCACAGTTGTCATGCCAAATGGCACTGATGTGAAATAATTAAAAGCTGCATGTTTACCTTTCCAATAATATTCTGCAGCAATGTAGGCTTGAGAGTTTCCAGATGCAACTTCATCAAACACATCAAAAGCTCCAACTTTTTCTCCTGCTGCAAAATAATTAACTTTTAACTTACCTTCGGAAAGTTCAGTAATTCTTGCTGATAACCTCTGTGCAGAAAGACCTAGACCAGGAAAATCTCTTGGCCATGTAGAAACAACATTTATTGTTTTATGACCTCCTGAAATAGCTGGAGTCGATAAAGTACTTGCGCCTATAACACCGGCGGTAACTCCTAAACCAGCCTTAGATAAAAAATCTCTTCTTTTCATTAATTCCTCCATATCTAACTAATTATTTAAGAAATTTGATTAATGTAACTTAGAATGATTTTAAACTAAATGCAATTCAATTATAGTTAAACTTTATACAAAAAATTACATTAAAAAAAATTATTCTTTGTCTAATTTTTAATCAAATTTTTATGACCTATTTTTAATCAAATTTTGGAGGCCTTGGAAAACCATTAGGAACTAATTTACCAACGCTTCCACGTTTACCAATCCAACTTGAGATATCCTTTTCTGTTCTTTGTCTTCCACCTGTTAAGTTCCATACAATTCCATCAGTTTTAGAAATCGATTTTATATCCTCCAAATAACCGTCTTTATATCTTTGCAAAATAACACCTTTACCTTTATTTAACTCAGGTAATTCAGATAAACTGAAAACTAGCATTTTTCTATTACTTCCTGTCACTGCCAAATATTCTTTGTCACAAATTGTCAAAGCTTTAGCTTTTTCATTTTCATTAAGGTTAAAAACTTTTTTACCTGATCTTGTTGCTGCAATTAATTTGTCAGTTTTTATTTTAAACCCCAAACCATCTGATGATGCTATTGCAACTTCACCCTCAAAATAATTAAAAAAGCTCACTATTTTTTCGTTATTATCTAAATCAAAAAATTTTGATAAAGGTTCACCAAAACCACGTCCAGACGGTAATTTATTTCCTAAAATACTATAAAAAGATCCATTCTCAGAAAAAAAGATTATTTTATCATTTGTTTTAGCGTAAATAACTTTTTTAATTGTATCTCCATCACGTAATTTGAATTCTGAATTTAATTCAATATGACCTTTTTGCGATCTAATCCAGTTTTGGCTAGATAAAATAATCGTGATTGGTTCTTCTTCGATATATTCATTAAAATCTGGTATTTCAATTTCAGGAGCCACCTCAAATGTAGTTTTTCTGTTGATTTTATTTTTTAAGCTATTTTTTATTTCTTTAATCTCATCAATTAAAACATTTTTTTTAACTCCTTCATCAGATAAAATTTTTAATAAAGTTTCTTTTTCAGATAATAAATTATTTTTTTCTTTTTTTAATTCAATTTCCTCTAACTTTCTCAAAGACCTTAATCTCATATCTAAAATTGAATTAGCCTGTATTTCAGATAATTTAAACTCTTTGATTAAAATTTTTTTAGGATCATCTTCTTGTCTGATAATTTCAATTACTCTATCTAAGTTTAAATAAACGATTATTTGTCCATCAATAACCTCTAAACGATCTTTAATTTTGTTTAATCTGAAATTTGATTTTCTTTCTAAAATTTCTTTTCTATGTTCTAGCCAATCAATCAATGCGACTTTGAGAGATCTTACTCCAGGAATATTTTTTTTATCTAAATAGTTTAAGTTTAAATGAACTTTAGCTTCTAAGTCAGTTAACTTAAATAAATTTTCCATTAAAAGTTCAGGAGATACATCTCTATTTTTAGGTTCAATTACAATTCTAATATTTTCAGCACTTTCATCAATAATCTCTGACATTAATGGAATTTTTTTATCTTCCACCAAATTATCAATTTTCTCAATTAATTTACTTTTAATAATTTGATATGGAATTTCAGAAATAATTATTTGCCATTTTCCATTTTTTAACTTTTCTAAATTCCATTTTGACCTAACTCTGAAACTTCCTTTTCCTGATTTGTAAGTTTGATAAATTGAATCCTCTGATTCAATTATTATGCCTCCAGTGGGTAAGTCTGGACCTTTAATAAAGCTGACAATTTTTTTATCCTTAGCGTCTGGAAATTTAAGCAAATGTAAACAAGCGTCAAATAATTCTGACAAATTATGAGGTGGTATTGAAGTCGCCATACCTACAGCGATACCATGTGAACCATTTGCTAATAAATTTGGTATGGCAGAAGGGAGTACAACTGGCTCATTATCTTCACCATCATATGTTTCTTTGAAATCAACAGTATTTGAATCAATATCTTTTATCAATAATTCTGCAAATTCAGTGAGCTTTGCCTCTGTATATCTCATTGCAGCAGCATTATCTCCATCAATGTTTCCAAAATTACCTTGACCATCTACTAATGGGTATTTCAATGAAAATTCTTGTGCCATTCTTACCATAGCATCATATATGGCTGCATCACCATGAGGATGAAACTTACCCATTACATCTCCAACAACTCTAGCTGATTTTTTAAAGTTGCTGTTGGGATTTAATTTTAGTTGCCTCATAGCATAAATTAATCTCCTATGAACAGGTTTTAACCCATCCCTTACATCAGGCAATGAACGAGATGTAATTGTTGAAAGAGCATAGGATAAATATCTCTCTGAAATTTCTTCGGAAAATAATCTATTTATAATTTTCAAATCTTCCATCATAATCCTCTTTATTTAAAATTATTTTGTAATCTTATTCTTGCAAATAGTAGTTTAGTTAAATTATTAAAATCAAAAGTATCTAAAAATTTTTTTATAAAAAAAAAAGTCAAACTTAATCCAAAACATATATCATCATTTTCATTATTGTTAATAACATTTACACCTCCTAAAAAAAATGGTAGTCTTAATAACCTATTTTCATATTTTCCTGCAAAAGAGCTTCCTACTGCATTTCCAGATTTAGGGCTTACATATTTTAAGTTTTTTTTATCTCCTGAAACAGTACATTCACTAAAATTTAATGGGGTACCAACTTCATTCAACAAATCTAATTCCCAAAAAATATATAATTTCAAAATTTCATTATTTGAAGGATTAATTGGAATTTCTTTTAAGAAAGTTTTAGATTTTTGAAAAAAAAAAGAACAGTTTTCTCTCTCGGGCAAAATGAATGAAGTTAACGAACAAAAAGACGAAATTATATCTAGTCTAATTTTGTCATTAAAAATTTTCCCAACAGTTGTTTCTATTAACTCGATTTTAAAAAAACCTAATTGATTTGAAATTCTTGAAGACCATGACACATTCACTACATCACCAGGTTGTATTAAATATTGCTTCTTATTAAAATTATTGAACCAACCCATGTGCCTTCCATGATTATTAGTAAGTACGTTTAAAAGATTTCCTTTTTCTCCTCTTTTTTCAATTTTTAAAATAATTCCAATATCTGTCCAATTGTCCATTTAATTTTGCCCTAAGTGATTCAATTCCTTGATATTATTCATCCAATTATTTTTAATTTTAAGAAATAGAAATAAATTTACCTTTTTATTAAAAACTTTTTCTAAATCCTTTCTAGAAGAAATTCCTATCTTTTTTAAATTTTCACCATTTTTACCAATAATAATTCTTTTATGATTATATTTTGATACATTTATATTTTGATGAATTGTGATTGATTTTTTTGTTTCTTTCCAAATAACAGTTTCTACATAAAGGTTATAAGGTAATTCGGAATTAAGATAATTAAAAAGTTTTTCTCTTGTGATTTCAGAAGAAAATACTCTTTCAGATAAATCTGTAAGTTGATCCTTATTATATAAAAAAGGACTCTCTGGTATAGTCGTTTGTAGAAAATCAATTAAATCTTTACAACCTTGTCCCTTTTTTGCCGAAACCATAAATACATTATTAAATTCAAAAATTTTTTGGATATTTTTTACAATTATTAAAAGTTTTTCTTTTTCAATTAAGTCTATTTTGTTAATTATTAAAGAAGAATTATTCTTATTGAGTTTTATACCTTTAATTATTTTTGAAAATTCTGAAAATTTTATTTTACTTGAAGTTGCATCATATAAAACGCAAATATGTTCATAACTATTTAATTCAGAAATAGTGTTTTTAACAATATGTTTTTCCAAAGCTTTTTTTGGCTCAAACAAACCTGGTGTATCTACAAAAATAATTTGACAATCTGGTTTATTATTTTCAGTATTTTTAATGTTAAGTATCCCCTTTGTTGAAAATCTTGTTGTTTGAACCTTTCTTGAAACAATCGAAACTTTTTGTCCAAGCAAATAATTTAACAATGTTGACTTTCCAACATTAGGAGGTCCAACTAAATATACAAATCCAGATTTAGTACTAATTTTTAGACTCCATTATTTTTAAAAGATTTTTTGCAGCTTCTTCTTGAGCCTTCTGTGTACTTGAACCTTCACCAAAAGCATAATTTTGAGAATTAATTGATACATTTACTTTAAATTGAGGATCATGGTCTGGGCCATTTTTTTCTTCAACAGTATAAACTGGAATCTTTTTATAATACCTTAAAGAAAATTCTTGAAGTAAACTTTTTGGATGCTTATCAACAACATTTATAATATTTGAGTTATTTAATATTTTATTTTCAATAAATAACTTTGCATTATCTAAATTTGAGTCAATATAAATTGCAGCAATTATAGATTCAATAAGATCAGACATTATCGAGTCTTTTTTTTCTAACTCATCTCCTTTTTGTACAACCACAAATTTATTCAAATTTAAACTTATTGCTATATTTGATAAAAATTTTGTATTGGTATATTTTTGAAATAATATACTTAAATCGCCCTCTTGAAAATTAGGAAATTTTTTAAATATCAAATCGGATATTACAAAACCTAAAATTCTATCTCCAAGGAATTCTAATCTTTCATAATTAAAAACTTTTTTATGTTTATTATTGATCTTTATACTTGAATGAGTAAGAGCTTCATCTAATAATTTAATATCTTTAAATTTATAATCTAAAATTTTTTCAATTTCAGAGTATAGTTTATTCAATTTTTTTTCCAATTCTTGAAAATCTAATTAAATTATGCCATTTCCAAAATTCATAAAATCTAGCAGATCCGTTATGTGAAAAAAATATAATTTGTGCTTTACCAATTAGATTAATTTTTGGCACAAAACCAACTTCAGAAGCTCTACTATCTTTACTGTTATCACGGTTGTCTCCCATAAAGAAAAAATTATCCGTAGGGACTGTAAATTTAATAGTATTATCAAAAAAATCATTATCACTAGATTCAATTATTTTGTATGATTTTGTATCAAAAATATTTTCTTCATATTCAATAAGATTTATCTTACTTCCATTATTTTTAGTAATTCGACCAATATTGGTTTTTTTTCTATTAACTAATTTGTCATTAACATATAACCGACCGTCTATGAGCTGAACAGTATCACCAGGTAATCCAATCAATCTTTTTATATAATCAATTTGCTCATCGCCTGGTTTTCTAAAAACTATAATGTCGCCTCTTTGAGGAATATCGTATATTAATCTATCTTTAATCGGTAAAATACCAAATGGAAAACTATATCGTGAATAACCATAAGAATATTTTGAAACAAACAAGTAATCGCCAACTAATAATGATGGAATCATTGACCCTGATGGTATATTAAAAGGCTCAAATAAAATCGATCTAAAAAGAACAGCTATAGTGCCAGCGTAAAATAAGGTTTTTATTAATTCATAAAAACTATTATTGTTTTTATCTTTGCTCTTGTTCATTTCAAATCTCTATTAGTTTCTTTATGCAATAGCTAATCTAGATGAGCAAGAAAAATAATTACAAATGCCAGTGCATTAGGTTTTTCATCTGAAATTGATATGTGAAAATTTAGTTTACAATTCAATGATTTTTCTAAATCAGATACTCTATTCTTTGTTCTGCCGATTAAATTAATATATGGCTTTCCATTTTCATTGGATAAAATTTCAATTTCATTAAAGTGTAACGTATTTTCTTTATTGGGTGATACGGCTTTCCAAAACGCTTCTTTACCGGCAAATCTTTTAGAAAAATACAGAGCTTTATTGTAAGAATTTTTTGAATTATTTATTTCTTCAGTGCTAAAAATTCTTAATAAAAATTTATCTCCAAACTTATTTAATAATTTTTCAACTCTTTCAGCGTTAATTAAATCAGTGCCAATACCATAAATCATTTTCTAGCTGTTTTTATAATTTTTTTCATTTTTAAAATACTATTTTTTAAACCACTAAAAATTGATTCTCCAATTATAAAATGTCCTATATTCAATTCTTTAATCTCTTTTATTGAAGCAATATTGTAAACATTATCATAGTTTAAGCCGTGTCCTGCATGACAATCAAAACCTAATTCTTCTGCATATTGAGCAGCTTTTTTAATCAACGATAATTTTTCATTCATAATTTTTTCTGTTCTTGAATCTGCATATGAACCAGTATGAAATTCTAATGTTTTAATGCCTAAAGATTTGAGACTGTCAATTTGATTAAAATTAGGCTCTATAAAACAGGCCACCTCAATTTTGGAATTTGATAAAAAATTTAATAATCTTTCTATATTCCGCATATTTGACTTAACATCTAAACCACCTTCAGTTGTAACTTCAATTCTTTTCTCGGGAACAAAACAGACTGATCGAGGGTTTAATCTTAATGCTATTTTAGTCATCTCTTCTGTAGGAGCAATTTCTAAATTAATTGGTAAATCAACTTTGTCATTAATTAAAAAAATATCATCATCATTAATATGTCTGCGGTCTTCTCTTAAATGCATAGTGATAGAATCAACCTTACATTCTTTTAAAATCATAGCCGCCTTAAGAGGATCTGGATGAATTTGGCCACGGGCATTTCTTAATGTTGCAACATGATCTATATTTATTCCTAATTTGCACATTTTAGTTATATATTCATGCTTTTTTTTTTTTAAATGAAGACATTAAAAATTTTACTGTAAAATAAGAAATAAACCAAACAGGAATTGATACAATTAATGAACCAATCAACATTGGAATTAAAATGTCATAACCATGATCAAATAAACTTTGAAAGGTAAATTCAAGAGAAAAGTTTTTATCATTTTTAAAAAATATATTTCCTATTTTATAAATAAAAATCCAAATAAATGGAAAAGTAAATGGGTTTCCAACAAATGTTCCAATTAGTGAAGCTACAATATTGCCTCTAAGCAAATATGCAAAAAAAACAGCAAGTAAAAAATGTAACCCTATAAATGGAGTGAATGATACCATTGAACCACAAGCAAATCCTACTGATAGTTTACCTGTTGAATCTTTTACTCTAATTAATTTTAAAAAATAAAATAAACTTGCTCTTTTTAAATTGATCGAAAATAAATTTTTAAAACTTTTTGATTGATTTTTAAAAAAGCTCATTAACTTTTTTCTCTTTCTACACTTTCCACAAAATCTGATAATCTTAAAGCCGCTATAATTTCATTTAAATGAGAAAGGTTTTCAACCTCAAGATCAATTGTAAATTTGTAAAAATTTATATCTCTATTTATTACTTGTAGATTAGAAATGTTCCCATTGATGGAACTGATTATTCTTGTTACATCAGCTAAGCTGCCAGGTTCATTCATTAAAACAGCAATTAATTTACCTCTATACAAAATATCTTTTTCTCTTTCCCAGGATATATCTAGCCATCTTTCAGGAGTATCATGAAATTTTTCTAAAGAAAAACAATCTAAAGAATGTACTGTAATTCCTTTACCAGAAGTAACAATTCCTACGATGCGATCTCCTGGAAGTGGACTACAACAATGAGCATAATGAATTGCCATACCTGGTATAGCACCATTAATGCTTAATTCATTTTTCTTATTATTAAAAATTCTTTTAATAAATGGTTTTTTTCTAAAAACATTAAAATACTTATTTTCAGGGTATATAGATTTTATAACTTCACTAGAAAAAATATTACCTTTACCTATCTCAATCAATAGTTCATCTACATCCAATAATTCATATTTTTCAATAATATTCTTTAATTCTTTAAAATTTAATTTTTTATTTTTTTGCTTATACTCATTTCTTAAAAGAGATGTTCCAAGTTGTTTATATTCTTCTACTTCTTTATTTCTAATAAACCTTCTAATACTAGACTTTGCTTTGCCTGTGATACAATTATCTAGCCAATTAGGGTCTGGATAACCGTTAGATGAAGTTAGTATTTTTACTTGATCACCATTTTTTAATTCTGAAGTTAAAAGTCTTACCTTATTATTAATTTTTGCACCAACTGCAGCGTTTCCTAATTCAGAATGCACAGCATAAGCAAAATCAATTGCAGTAGCATGAACAGGTAAATTAATTATATTCCCTTTTGGGGTAAAGCAAAAAACTTGATCATTGTACATCTCCAATTTAGTGTGCTCTAGAAATTCATTAGGATGGTTAGATTCTTCAATTATTTGCAGCAATTCTCTAACCCATTTGAATTTTATACCTTCTTTAAACTTTGTACTATTTTTATACATCCAATGAGCAGCGACCCCATTTTCTGCAAACTCATCCATTTCATAAGTTCTAATTTGAATTTCAATTTTAGTTTTTTTTGGTCCAATCAAACCAGTATGTAAAGATTGATAACCATTTCTCTTTGGTGCTGATATATAATCTTTAAACCTTCCCATTATAGCAGTATAATTTTGGTGCAATAGACTTAGTAATTTGTAACAATCTTCATTTTTTTTGACAATAATTCGAAAAGCCATAATGTCCGAGAGATTATCCATTCCAACTTTTTTTATTTGCATTTTTTTCCAGATGGAATAGCAAGTCTTTTTTCTTCCAGAAATTTCAACAAAAATTTTCTTATCGAATGCAATTTTTTTAATTTCTTTAATAATTAACGGAATATTGATTTTGTCCTCTGAATAAATTGAGTCTAATCTCCTTTGAATAGAGTTTCTTGTTTCATTATTTATTATGGAAAAACATTTTTCTTCTAACTCTGATTGAATCCCAATTATCCCAAGTCTTTCTGCTAATGGAACGTATATTTCAAGTGTTTCTGTACAAATTTTAATTTGTCTTCTCTTATCTTTAATGCCCTCAATTGTTCTAATATTGTGGAGTCTATCAGCTAACTTAACAAGTAGTACCCTAATATCGTCAGACGAAGAGATTAAAAGCTTTCTAAAATTTTCTGCTTGAGCTAGTCCAAATTTAAGTTCAATCTTAGTTAATTTTGTAACACCATCAACTAACTTACTAATCTCTAAACCAAACAATTTTTTTATATCTTGAATAGTAACAGCACTATCTTCAACAACGTCGTGAAGTAAAGCTGTAATAATTGAAGGGCTATCCAAACCCATATTAGAAAGAATTTCTGCAACTTCTATTGGATGAGTAAAGTAATCTTTACCATCATCTCTATATTGCCCAGCATGCTTTGATTTACTAAAATCATAAGCTTTTTTAATTAAATCTAGAGATTTAATGTAATTCTTATTTTTTAAATTTAGAAAGAATTTAGTGTCAAGCATATCATTTCTGAAATAATTATCTTTCAGAAATTATAACGAATATAATAAAATTTGCTATTCTTCTTTTCTAATTAATTCATCTGAAACATCTTCAAATGAATCTTCAGTGTTTTTAAAGAAACTATTTGGATTTAAGCTTTTATCATTATCTTCTTGGCTTAAGTAACTAGAAAATTCTTCTTCAATATCATTCTCTTCATCTTCTTCATTATTTACTACAACCTTTTGAAGAGACTTGAGATACCTTTCTTTTAAGTCATCATAAGTTATTGCCCCATCACCAATTTCTCTTAATGATATTACTGTATTTTTGTCATTATCTTTATCAACTTCTATTTGAACTCCATTAGAAATTTCTCTTGCTCTTTGCGATGCAGCGATAATTAGTTCAAATCTATTTTGAACTTTTTCAATACAATCTTCAACCGTAACTCTTGCCATATACACCTCTGATAACTCTCATAATAGTTTTAATTAAAAAAATCAATCAATTTTTAATTTTTTAATTTTTTGGCATTTCACTTTTTCTAAAAAAAATTTAATGTTCTTTTTTAACAATGGATGTAACCAATGTGAATCTATTTCAAAAAGTGGCAATAAAACAAATTTTCTTAAATGCATTCTTGGATGAGGAATTTTCAATAACAATGAATTTTTTACATTTCCATTAAATGATATAATATCAAGATCAATACATCTTGGCATATTTTTAAAGACCCTTACACGTCCAAATTTTTGTTCTACAATTTGAATAATTTTTAAAACTTTATTAACATTATGATTTGAATTACATAAAAATACTGAATTATAATATTTTGGTTGAGAACTTTTTGGGATAGGTTCGCTTAAATACCAAGATGATTTTTGAGTTATTTTTATATTAAATTTAGAAAGTTCATTTATAGCTTTATTACAGTTTTCTATTGGCTTAAAACCCTCTGGACTATTTATATTTGATCCAACAGCTATGATAAATTTGTTTTTCATTTTAGTTTTATAATTTAATATTTAAACTTATGGAACCAAAAAAAAATTGTACTATTTGTAATAGATTAGTCGATTATAGAAATCAAAATAAAATCTTATTTCCAGACTTTTACAATGATAGAGTTGTAGGGATAGGATCATTTTCTAGTGAACTTTTAATTGTTGGTTTGGCGCCTGGATTAAGAGGAGCAAATAGAACAGGTAAAATTTTTAATGGTGATTTTTCTGGAAATTTACTGTTCAACTTCTTAAAAAAATATAATATTTCAAAGAGTTACTCTGAATTTGAAGAGATGAATAATCTAAATTGTAGAATTACAAACGCAGTCAAATGTTTGCCACCTAATAATAAACCAAATTCTTTTGAAATAAAAAAATGTAATGTTTTTTTAAGTTCAGAAATAAATAAAATGAAAAATCTAAGAATTATTTTAACATTAGGTCAAATTTCTCACAATAGTACGATCATTGCATTAAATAAAAACTTATCCGAATATAAATTCAAACACCTTAAAAAACATAAGATTAATGATCAAATTATTTTGCTTAATAGTTATCATTGTTCAAAATATAATATTAATACTAAGAGATTAAAAATTTCTGATTTGGATTATATTTTTAAATTGATAAAAAAATTATTGCACTTTTAAAAGTCTTTGCTTTGACCTTTCCCAATCTCTCTTTTTTATAGTTTCTCTTTTATCAACTTGTTTTTTACCTTTTGCAAAACCCAGATTAACTTTTACAATCCCCTTTTTGTTAAAATAACAACTTAATGGAATTATTGTATAACCATCTCTTTTAATCATCCCAAAAATTTTATTTTTTTCTTTTTTATGCAAAAGTAATTTTCTAAATCTTTTAGGCTCATGATTTTGCCCTTTGGCTGCTAAATCATATACTGGAATATTAAAATTGATTAAAACAAGATCTCCATCTTCTTGACTTGCATATGCTTCTCTTATACTAGCTTTTCCCAAACGCAAGCTTTTCACTTCACTACCTAGTAAAACAATCCCAGCTTCTAAAGTTTCAGTAATATTGTAATCAAATCTTGCTTTTTTATTTTCAGCAATTGGTTTATTCATTTAAAACTATATTAACTCAGCAAACTTAAGCCCTTCTTCAACTCTTTTTTTACTTTCAGATGCTATCTCTACTATTGGTAATCTTGTGTCACTTTGACAAATATTAAGTAGAGATGCTGCGTACTTTAATGGCCCAGGACTTGTTTCACAAAACAAAGCATCATGCAAAGGCATAAGTTTTTGATTTAAATCTTGGGCAGTTTTAATGTCGCCTTGTTGCCAAGCATTATGCATTTTTGACAGTAGCTTGGGTGCTATATTAGCTGTGACAGAAATGCAACCATGTCCTCCAGCAGCAAGATAAGGTAAAGCCGTACCGTCTTCACCAGACAATTGTATAAATTTATCATTAATAACATTTAAAAGACGCGTAGGACGACCTAAATCTGCAGTTGCATCTTTTACTCCAACTATTAATTCATGTTCGGCCAGCTTAGCCATTGTTTCATCTGTCATTCCAATTACAGATCTTCCAGGAATATCATAAATTATTATAGGTTTTGAACTTACATTTGATAATTCAGTGTAGTGAGCCAATAGTCCCGCTTGAGTTGGCTTATTGTAATAAGGTGTAACAACAAGCAATCCATCTGCCCCTACATCACAAGCATGTTTAACAAATTCAATTGCTTCAGCGGTAGAATTTGAACCAGCTCCAGCTATTATCGGTACTCTACCATTAGCTTGATCTATACAAACTTCTATAACTTTTTTATGTTCATCATGAGATAAAGTTGGAGACTCTCCAGTTGTTCCAACAGGAACTAAGCCATGGGTTCCATTATCTATTTGAAAATCAACTAATTTTCTATATGCACCATAATCTACTTCACCATTTCTAAAGGGTGTTAAAAGTGCAGTATATGAACCAGTGAACAACATATTTACCTCTTAGTTATTTAATATTTACAAAATTAAAGCATTTATTTAATAATGAATTATTAAACATTTAGTTATATGAAAAGTCTAGTTAATTATCAAGAAATAGAAAAAGCGTATAATAGAATATCTAACTATGCTACAAAGACCCCATTACTTTCATCTGACCTTTTAAATAAAGAATTTAGCTCCAACATTTTTATAAAAGCAGAAAATTTACAAAAAATTGGAGCTTTTAAATTTAGAGGAGCTATGAACTCAATTTTAAAACTTGATGATGATAAAAGAAATGTTCTTGCATGGTCAAGTGGTAATCATGCTCAGGCCATTGCTTCCGCATGCTATTTGACTAATAAAAATGCTACAATTGTTATGCCTGAAGACTCTCCAAATGCAAAGTTAAATGGAACAAAATCATGGGGGGCAAACGTTGTAACATTTGACAGATACTCAGAATCCAGAGAAGAAATTGGTACTAATTTAGCAAAAGAAATAAATGCTGAAATCATTCCTCCATTTGATCATCCTGATGTAATAAATGGTCAAGGTACTGTAGGTTATGAAATTATAAATGATTGTAAAAAAAATAATCTAATTCCCGATTTAGTTTTGTGCTGCTGTGGTGGTGGTGGTCTAATCGCAGGAGTAAGTACAGCAATTAAATCACAATATCCTAATGCTCCTATATTCGCAGTTGAGCCTGAAGATTATAATGATACCTATTTATCATTAAGAGATAATAAAATTACTGAAGTGGATGTTTCAAAAAAATCAATTTGTGATTCATTATTAGCCAGCAAACCAGGAGAACTGACATTTTCAATTAACAAAGAAAATTTGAGTGGATCACTTTTGGTAAGTGATTTAGAAGCATTGAAAGCAATGAAATATGCTTTTCAATATTTCAAAATAATTTTAGAACCTGGTGGAGCAGTTGCATTAGCTTCAGCATTGTTTAATAAAATTGACATTAAAAACAAAACGGTTGTGATCATTGCTTCGGGTGGAAATGTAGACCCAGAAATTTTTGAAAAATCATTAAAAATTTCAATTTAGAAATTTTACAACTTTCTCAAACTTAGGCCTAATTCTTTCTAATGGATCTTCTTTTTTTTCACCTATGTAGATAAACCCAGCAATCTTATCTTTAGAAATATCTCCTCCTAAATATTCTAACATTTTATCATTATAAGAATACCATTCAGTAACCCATTGTACTGCATAATTTAAAGATTGAGCTGCAATAGTTATATTTTGACAAACAGCTCCAGTAGAGAGCATCATTTCCCAATTTGGAATTTTTTGACTATCTGCTGGTGTATAAATTACTGCAATAATTTTATCAGCTCTCATAAACCTATTTCTTTCAAATAGTAATTTTTCTTCGTTAAGGTCAGTATTATTTTTTTTAAATTCTGGTTCTAATATTTCTTCTCCAATGGTTTTTCTCATATCCTTTTGTATTACAATCAATCTCCAAGGAGCTAATGCACCATGATCAGGAACTCGTAAAGCACATTCTAAAATATCTTTTAAATCACTTTCTAGAACTTTTCCTGGCAACATTTTTTTTGCCGTCACAGATCTTCGTTTTTTTAAAAAACTTATTATTTCATTCATAAGAAAAACCTCTCAGTAAATATTACTTTACATATTTATATTGTCATCTAAACAATTATTATCGAATGTATTATTTAGAACCAAACTTAATTTTAATTATTATTCTATCAATAATGGCTGGTGGTTTAATGAAAGGTACTCTTGGGCTTGGAATGCCCATGGTAGCAGTGCCGATAATTGCTTACTTCCTACCTCCTACGACTGCTATGATGCTTCTTTGTTTTCCGATATTGAGTACAAACTTTCTTCAAATGCAAATACAAAAAGGTCTAGGAAGTTTAAGATTTCTTCCATTGTTATTTTTTTTAGTTATTGGATTAATAGTTGGTGGGAGATTAATTGTAGAAATTGAACTTAATACTGTTTCGATAATAATTGCTATTTCAATTATTTTTGCAGCATTGGTAAATTTTTTTGGTTTTCGTATAGATAACATAGACCTAAAGTATGAAAGACCCATTACATCAGTGTTAGGTTTTTTTTCAGGAATACTTGGTGGGTTATCTACTTTTTATGGACCTCCAATATTAACCTATTTAATATCTGTCAATTTATCTAAAGAGTTTTTTATAAGAACAATTGCTACAATGTATTTTATAGGATCAATCCCCTTATACGGCTCATTATTATATCATGGCCTAGGTACCTTGAATGACTTATTTATAAGTTTTTTCTTAATTATTCCGGCACTTATAGGACAATATTTTGGGACCAAAATTAGACATAAACTATCAAACGATCTTTTTAGAAAATGTATACTTATAACTTTAATGATATTAGGGTTAATTTTATTGTTTAAAAACTTTTAAAAATGCATAAAAAACTTAATCTACCTAAAAAAATTTGTAAAACTTGTAAATTAGAATTTACTTGGAGAAAAAAATGGAAAAAAGATTGGGATAATGTTTTATATTGTTCAGAGAAATGTAAAAGAAATTCTGTAAAATATTAATTTTTTTCGAGTTTGAACAAACCACCGTTTCTTTCATCCGAAATAAGTAAAACGTAACCATCAGGATGAGTTAATACATCTCTAATTCTACCAATTTTATTTTTTAAAATACTTGTTTCAGAAATAGGCCTTTTATTTTTAAGTTCTATAACATAAAGACTTCTAAATTTTAACGATCCAACTAATATTTTATTTTTAAATCTCTTTATAGAATTTTTATTATAGTAAGTTATACCAGATGGAGCGATAGAAGGTATCCATTTCCATATAGGCTCTTCATAACCTTCAACTGGTCGATTTACTCCTATTTTACCTCCCCAATATTCTTTTCCATAAGTAACTATAGGCCATCCATAATTTTTATTTTTTTTAATTATGTTAATTTCATCCCCACCTTTAGGACCATGTTCATGAGACCAAACCTCATCAAGTTCTTTTAAATAAATCAAACCTTGAGGATTTCTATGACCTATAGAAAATATGCCTGATTTCCAATTTTCAACATTAATATCTGGAATACCTTGATAATTTAATTTTAATATAGTTCCTGGATAGTTTTTGGGGTTTTGAGAATTATTTCTATCACCTCGATCCCCTAAACTGATCAAAATAGAACCTTTATAATCAATCATTCTACAGCCGAAGTGGACGCCATTATTAGACCTATGTTCAGAATTAAATATAATTTTTTTATTAAAAAATTTGTTATTTTTTATTTCATGCCTTGCGATTACTAAATCAGTTTTTAGATCTTGGTAACATGTATAAGCAAATTGTTTTTTGTTATGCTTTATATATAGAACATCTAACAAGCCACCCTGTCTTTTTAAGAAAACATCTTTAAAATATATGTTTTCAATAATTTTTTTACTTAAAAAATTATAAATACTAAGAGTTCCTTTTTTTTCTGTAATTAAAATATTATCACTATCTATCAAATCCATGCCCCATGGATTTTCTAAATCAATAAGCTTAGACAACTTTAAATTATTTTCTAATTTTGAACTTGCATTAGCATAATCTAATGAAATAAAAATTTGTAAAAATACGATTAATAAAGTTGTAAATTTAATTTGATGCATGATAAGTATCCTTATAATATAATCTTATATCGAAAGATAGAAATATGACTATTAAATTTGAAGATATTACGGATCACACGGGAATAATCATAAATAACTTTGATGCTTCTAGAGATGTTAATGATAAAAAAATTTTTCAGATTAGAGAGCTTATTCAAAAAAAACATTTTATTTGTTTCAGAAACCAAAATTTAAATGAAGATACTCTTTTAAATTTTGCACGACAATTTGGAACTTTGGAAAGTTATCCAGAAAAAGATAAGACAAAAAAAAATATTCAAATATTTAACGTCGCAAATGTTTCTTCAGAAGGAGATCACTTAAGTGAAGATGACCCAAGAGTTGTTCTCCAAAAAAATAATTCGCGTTGGCATACAGATAGTTCATATAGATTTTACCCAGCTTTATTTTCTTTACTTTATGGTAAGGAAATTCTTCCTAAAGAAGCGGTAGGTGGACAAACTCAATTTTGTAATATGCTTCTTGCCTATGATGATCTACCCAAAGAAATGAAAGAAAAACTTCAGCCTCTCCATCAAGTTCATTCTTATAATGACATAAGACGATTAGAGCCTTCTTTACCTGAATTAAGTATAGAAGAAAAACAGGGTTTTCCGCCTGTAACTCACCCTTTAATACGTATTCATCCTGATAGAAATATGACTAAATCTCTTTTTTTCACATCTAATACAAGTTTAGAGATTGGAGGCATGAGTTTCAAAGAAGGAAAAGAATTACATTCCTGGTTAGTCAATTATATTGAAAACAAAAAATTTCATTTGACCCATGATTGGCAAATAAATGATCTTATCATGTGGGATAACCGGGTTTTATTACATAGAGTAATCCCCTATGATTATTCAAAATATAGACGAGCTATGATAAGAGGGACTGTTGAAGGAACAACACCTGTATATGGACCTTTTTCACAAATTAACTAGGTATTAAACCACCATCTATATTGAATGATTGACCAGTTATATTTCTTGCACCTTCAGAACACAAAAACAATACCATGGATGATATATCTTCAGTTTCATTAAACCTCCCAAGTGGAACATTTCTCATATAGTATTCAATCATTTTTTGCTTTGATATTTTTTTTTCTTTTGCACGCTTTTCAACTAATTTTTTAACAATGTCGGTATAAGTAGGAGCTGGGCAGATAGAATTGACATTTATATTATGTTCACCAAGTTCTTGAGAAGAAGTTTTTGTCATACTTAAAATTGCCCCCTTAGTCCCTGCATAAATTGCATTTGAAACATCGACAAATCCTTTAGCTCCTACAGAAGACATATTAATAATTCTTCCTCCATGTCCTTGCTTAATCATTTGTTTAGCAGATTTTTGTAAACAAAAAAAAGTACCTTTAGCGTTTATGTTATTCATCCATTCCCAATGTTTTTCATCTAAATCAAATAGACTTAAACTTTTTGTTACTCCTGCATTGTTCACCATAATATCAAGTGACCCAAATTCTTTAACAGTTTTAGCTATCATTTTATCTATATGTTTTAAGATCGAAACATTACATTTGATTTTTATTTTTTTAAATTTTTTATTAGACATCTGCTGTAATGTTTCATTAAGAGCTTTTATATCAATGTCAGCACAAACTACATTATAACCCTCTTTATTTAAGGATATTGCAATAGATCTTCCTATACCATTGCCAGCTCCTGTCACACATGCATTTTTAAAAACTTTTTTCATTGATTAAACCTCTTGATTTATCTCTAAAGTATTAGCATTTGCATCATATAAGTAAATTTGATGAAACCCTGGCATCGCATAGACATTTGCATCAGTGTATAAAATATTAAGGTTATCTAACTTTTCTTTAATTAAATTAATGTTCTTTACAGTAAAAGCAGGATGGCCACCAATTGATGGATTATGAATAAAATTGTTTCTAAAGGCAAATCCTTCATCTGGTTTAATAAAATGAAGCCCTTTATTGTCTTTTGAGATTGGGAATAAAGATAGTTCTTTTTTGTCTATACTAAAATCACCTTTATCATTTGGAGCAACCCAATTACCTTCTTTCAAACCAATTAATTCAGAAATAAAATGTACACTTTCTCGAACATCAAGTGATTCTAAATTCATATGATGAATATAAAAATTAGAATTTTCAAAAAAGTCATTAGAATACTTATCTAAAACTTCGTTAGATTTTATAAATTGCATCATATTTAAAGAGGGTTCTTGTAAAATTACTGTTTCAAAAGAATTTATCTTTTTATAAATAAATCTAAAATTTGATTGTTGAAGTTTTTTTAAAACAGCTTCAAAATTACTAATAATTATTGAAACATAGCTTCTTCTACTTTGGATATTATCATTAAGCTCTAAATCATGTTTTGGCTTAAATAACCTTACTCCAAATCCATTACTTCCTAAAAAAATATCCTCATTCTCATCACTAAAAAAATTTTTATAAAACTTTGAGTCGACAGTATTATTACCTAATATATCGTTATAAAAAATTTTAGATTTTTCTATGTCTTTTACAGGTATTGAAACATTGAAAATTTTCCAATTCATGATTTTCCTTCAATATTTATAATTTTTCTAATAATGTATCTTAGTCAATAAAACATTGATGAACAATGTTAAACATGGGTTTCTAATTGGAATTAGCAAAAAAGAATGTATTGATTTTAGCAATTGCTCAAGGCTTGTCAGTTACAACAACTAACATAGGTATAATTAATACAGGGCTTGTAGGTTTTTTATTATCTCCAGAAAAAGAGTACGCAACATTACCCCTTTCTTTACAATTTCTAACCTTAGCACTTTTATTAATTCCGGTTTCACTTTTGATGGGAAAATATGGACGAAAAATTATATTTATTCTAGGAGTAATTTCATCTTTAATTGGTACTTTAATAGTTGCCTACTCGATATTTGAAAAAAATTTTTTATTCTTTATTTTAGGCTCAATCCTAATTGGAATATCCCAAGCTACTCAGCAATTTTATAGATACGCTGCTGCAGACAATGTTCCAGATAACTTTAAAAGTAAAGCATTATCTTATGTTATTTCAGGTGGATTAATAGCAGCAATTTTAGGTCCAGAATTATCTAAAATCTCTTATAATTTTTTAACTGAATATCTATACCTTGCCACATATTTAATTGCGGGATTAATTCAAATATTAAACTTATTTGTTTTGCTTTTTCTTAAAATTCCAAAACAAGAAAAAGTAGTTAATACAAGACGTCCACTATCAGAAATTTTATTTAAAAAAAATTTAATCCTTGCAGTATTTTCTGCTGCACTTGGTTATGCACTTATGAGTTTTATTATGACAGCAACTCCAATTCAAATTGTTAACATATGTAAGTTGGGTAATGAAATTAATGCTAATGTAATCCAATGGCATGTCATAGCTATGTTTGCACCCTCATTATTCACTGGCCAATTAATTAATAGATTTGGAAATTTAAATTTAATGACATTTGGATTAATTTTTTATCTGCTTTCAATCTTTTTTGGAACCATAGGACAAACTGAATATCACTTTTGGTTATCATTATTCTGCTGTGGACTAGGATGGAATTTTTTATTTGTTGGAGGAAGTGATGTAATTGCTAAAAGTAGTAATCCAAAAGAAAAGCCAATTGTTCAAGGTGTAACTGATTTTATTATTTTTGGGAGCGTAGCTTTATCTTCTTTTTTAGGGGGTAATTTATTAGCATCTATTGGCTGGCATATGATGCTCTATATATCTTTAATACCAATTAGTTTATTATCATTTTATATAATATTTTTATGGTTTTCAAAATTAAATGAAGCCAAAATTAAAATCTAAAATGACTCGTGCTTAGCTAACCAATTAATTACTTTAATTGCAGGATATATCCACGCTAAACCTATGACTATATAAAGTAACCAATCTAAGTATTGATTTTGACCAGTAAAATAATCTATTAAATTTGTAGAAAGCCATAAGTATAAGAGAAAAAAGGGTATTAATAAGATTATTACAATAAAATGACGCCATCTTTTCATGTTTTTATACTCAATTATTAAATCTATGCTGAGAATAAGGTTCTAAATTTATATTCGTTTTTTTGTTTAAAATCAAATCTGAAACTAATTTTCCTAATTTAGGACCAATTGTAAGGCCAACATGTTGGCCTCCAAATGCAAAGTAAACATTTTTCATAGAATTAGATTGTCCTAAAACTGGTAAACTATCAGAAGTTGAAGGCCTTTGTCCCATCCAAAGATCTTCTTCTTTCCAAGTTAAAGAAGGAATAATATATTTAATTAAGGTTCGTATGTAATCATATCGAGACTTATTAGCGGGTGCATCAACACCTGAAAAATCTACTATTCCTGCGAACCTTAATGTATCTTCCATTGGCGTAATTGCAATTTTTTTGTCGATTATCATTAATGGATTAGGTGGCATAAAATTAACTTTTTTTAGTACGATATGAAAACCTCTTTCAGCTTCTATATTAACCTTGTGTTTAATATTTTTTAATAGTTTTTTGGACCAAACTCCTGAACAAATAAGTATTTTAACTGCAGAAATAATATCATTATCTTTTAATATCACCTCATTGTTTGATATTGAAGTGACCTCTGCTTTTTTAAACATGCCTCCTAAAGAAATAAACTCTTTTTTTAAAGCTTCGAGATATTTTTTTGGTGATGAAATCCAACCATGATCATAAAATTCAACAGCACTATTATAATTATTTGATAAAAAATTGTATTGACTAGTAAATTCATAATCACTTAAATTTTTAAAATTAAATCCATATTTTTTTCTAATCTCAAAATCAGATTTACTTTTTAAAATCTCACTTTGATCTCTAAAAATCATTGAAATTTTTCCTTTATTTATGAATTTTGATGCTTTGGTATTTTTGGTTAAAGCAACATGTTGCTCTACTGTGTCATAGGTGAGTTGATGAAGATTTTTTATGATATTTGTAAAATTATGTTTTTGTGAATTTTTTAAAAAAGAAATTAACCAAGGTAATAATTTTGGCAAATATGAATATTTTAAAAACAAAGGAGAGGATTTTGAAAATAAATAAAACGGTAAATTTTTAACTAATCCAGGAGATGATAGTGGTATAATTGAGGAAGCAGCTAACAAACCAGCATTACCGTAAGAAGTCTGTTTTTCACTTCCAATATCAACTCTATCTATTAGAGTTACTGCAACCCCACCTCTCAATAATTGCAACCCAGCTGATAATCCAGTAATTCCTGCTCCAACTATTACAATATTTTTATTCAATATTTATTTTAATCTATGCCATAAAGGCTTGTTTTATCAGCTTTAGGCCTTTCATCACTTAATGGCTTACCATTAATCAAAAAATAATTATGCTCTGCTATATCAGTTACATAATCTCCAACTCTTTCAATACTTTTTGCAATAAATAAAATATGAGTCCCACTGACAATATTTTTTTTATTTCTGCTCATTGATGCAAGAACTTCCTGGTAAAGTTTTGTATTCATTTTATCTATTACTACATCAGTATCTCTAACTTTAACACTTAAATCACTGTCTTTATCATTATAAGCTATAATTACATCTTCTAACATCTCTTGAGTTACAAGTCCCATTTTTCCAATATTTACACCTGGAGTATCATCAGAACTAATTTCACATAATGCTTTTGTTCTATTGGAAATATTTCTTGAATAATCACCAATTCTTTCAAAAATTGTTGATATCTTTAAAGCAGATATAACTCTTCTTAAATCTTCTGCTTGAGGAGATCTTAAGGCAATTATTTCAAATCCTAATTGTTGAATTTTTTCATCCAAATCGTCTAAATTTTTATCTCTAGAAATTAACTTATCAATTTCTTCGATATTTTGAGTTGAAAAATTATCAATTGAGTTTACAAACTGTTCAATTGCAAGTCTCGCTAGTTTAAGTAAATTTTTGTTTAATTTTTTAAGATCATCATCAAAAGATGACAGAATATGTTCGTTACTCATTTTTTCTCCTTATCCTATTCTACCAGATATGTATGCTTCTGTCTGTTTGTCTTTAGGCCTTGTAAATATTTTTTTTGTTTCTCCAACTTCAATTAATTCACCTAAATGAAAATAAGCAGTTCTTTGAGATATTCTAGCAGCTTGTTGCATTGAATGCGTAACAATTACTATAGAATAATTTTTACCTAATTGATTTATTAACTCTTCTATTTTTGCAGTTGCTATAGGATCTAAAGCAGAACAAGGTTCATCCATTAAAATAATTTCAGGACTAACTGCAATAGCTCTTGCTATGCATAACCTTTGCTGTTGTCCACCAGACAAACCTGTTCCAGGGGAATTTAGTCTATCTTTAACCTCTTGCCATAAACCAGAATCTTTTAATGAGTTTTCAACAATAAAATCTAACTCTTCTTTCGATGATGAAAGTCCATGAATTCTAGGACCGTATGCTACATTTTCATATATTGATTTTGGAAATGGATTTGGTTTTTGAAAAACCATGCCTATTTTTGCTCTTAAAGGTACTACGTCAATTTTTTCATCATATATGTCGTCTTTATCAAGTAAAATAGTTCCTTTGACTTTACAAGTATCTATTGTGTCATTCATTCTATTTAAACACCTTAAGAAAGTTGATTTACCACACCCTGAGGGTCCTATGAATGAGATAATTTCTCTAGATGATATGTCTATTGAAACATCTTTAATAGCTTGTTTGTCTCCATAGAATACATCAACATGCCTACAGATAATTTTAGGATCTTTAGAAAAAATTTCTCCAATAGTTTTTGTTTTTACATTATTTATATTTGAATTAATAACCATAATTTCCTACCATCTTCTTTCTAGTTTTTTTCTAAGAATTACTGCAGCTGCATTCATAAAAATTAGAAAAACTAATAAAACAATTATTGCTGAACTAGTTTTTTGAATAAACATTCTCTCTGCAAAATCAGCCCACATGAAAATTTGTACAGGAAGAACTGTGCCTGGATCAGTAACACCTCCTGGAATATCAACAATAAATGCAACCATTCCAATCATTAACAATGGAGCTGTTTCACCTAATGCTTGTGCCATACCAATTATTGTTCCAGTAAGCATTCCTGGCATAGCTAAAGGTAAAACATGATGAAAAATAGTTTGTAACTTAGAGGCTCCTATTCCATAAGCAGCATCTTTTATACTTGGAGGAACTGCCCTAATTGCAGCCCTAGAAGATATGATTATTGTTGGTAATGTCATCAAGGCAAGGACCATGCCACCTAGTAACGGAATAGATCTTGGCATTCCAAATATACCTATAAATATTGCCAGACCTAAGATACCAAAGACAACTGAAGGGACTGCAGCTAAATTGTTGATATTAACCTCAATAATTTCGGTTATCCTATTTTTTGGAGCAAATTCCTCTAAATAGACCGCTGTTGCAACTCCTAAAGGGAACGCGATGATAAAGCAAACTGCTAAAGTTAACATTGAGCCAATAAAAGCACCTTTTATCCCAGCTATTTCTGGAGATCTTGAAGCACTTCCTGTCAAAATATAATCACTAAACTTGTAAGAGATTCTATTTTCAGCAGATAACTTATCAACAAATTTTATTACTGTGTCATTAATCCGTCTCTCTGAAGATGGTGTGTCTCTTTTAATATATCCTCTTAAAAAACTATCTATATCATCATCAACAGCAAAAGTTATTGGAATGGTTTTACCTAGAATATTTGGGTCATCTAAAACCATTTTAGATATTCTTACATCAGCGTTAGTCGATATAATTTTTTTTGCAGCTTTTTTTTCTTTTCTACCTTTAGGATTTATAACCTTATATAGCGATTCAATAACTATTGACCGAGCATCACCATTATAAAGAGATACTGGTGAAAGATCTCCTTTTGGATCAAGTCTATCTCTATCTAAATAAACATCCAAAGTAACATAGTATTGAAAAAAACCAGGAATACCCTTAGAAAATATTGAAACAAATAAAAAAATTAAAAAACTGACTGCTAATCCTATAGCAATTCTACCGTATGTTTTTAATCTAGCATCTTTTTTTCTTCGTTTTATAACAGAGGATTCAACGATCTTGCTAGCTTCATTTGCTGTTAGTATTTTTGGTTTATTGTTATTCATACTGTTCTCGATATTTTTTTACTACATGTAACGCGTAAAAATTTAAAATTAGTGTTATTACAATCAAAGTTAATGCTAGTGCAAATGCTGATAAAGTCTTTGCAGATTCAAACTCTTGATCGCCAACTAAAATAGTAACAATTTGAGCAGTAACAGTAGTCACTGCATCAAGCGGATTAAAAGATAGATTAGCAGCAAGGCCAGCTGCCATTACAACGATCATGGTTTCTCCAATTGCTCTTGACACTGCCAAAATAATACTTGCAATAATTCCTGGTAAGGCTGCAGGAATTATTACATTTGTTATTACTTCATTTTTTGTAGAGCCTAAACCATACCCAGCATCTCTAAGAGACTGTGGCACGGCATTAATTACATCATCAGACAATGAAGATATAAAAGGAATAATCATGATGCCCATAACAAACCCTGCAGCTAAAGCTGATTCAGAAGCAACATCTAAACCAATAAGAGAGCCACCATTTCTCATTAATGGAGCAACAGTTAATGCAGCAAAAAAACCGTAAACTACAGTCGGTATACCAGCTAAAATTTCAAGTAAAGGTTTAAAGATTGATCGTTCATTCTTATTTGCATATTCAGATAAATAAACAGCGCTAAATAATCCAATTGGAACTGAAACACATAGAGCTATTAGAGATATTAAAAAAGTCCCTACAAACAGTGGAACTGAACCATATGTAGCCAAACCTTCTTGTCCGGAACCCGCTCGTTCAGCTCCTTCAAATTGTGGGTTCCATGTTAATCCAAATAGAAATTCTGACGCAGGTATAATAGCAAAAAAACGTAATGACTCAAAAATCACAGAAAACACAATTCCTATTGTTGTTAAAATTGCTATGATTGAACTAAGTCCTAAAAGAGAAATAATAATTTTTTCAACAGAATTTCTTGATCTAAATTCTTCGTTTATGTTTTTAAAACCCAAATATCCAAATCCTAAAGCTAAAGAAATTGAACAGAAAAAATTTAAAATTAAAGATTGATAATTCCATTCAATCATTTGATTTGAAGCTACAGCTACCCAATCAGGTTGTTCTCCAAAGTAAATACCTCTAACTGCGTTATCAATCTGCGCAAGTACAATTATTTTATTAAAATCAGGAGAATTCAAAATTTCTTTTGGAATAAATTCCATAATTAAATTAGAAAATAAAATCCCATCAAATACTAGTATCAATAGGTACGAAAAAAGTGCAGGTATAAAAGAATAAAGAGCTACATAAATACCATAATAATGAGGTAAAGAATTTAGTTTTAATTGTTTGTTTTTGAGAGACAAGGCGGTTTTATTTCCAAAATAAAACCAGAGTGTTGAAATTAGAAGGAGAATTATAAGCAATGAATATTCGTTCACTTATTTGCCCCCTCTAAAATAAAGATGAGGCTACCATAAACACAGTAGCCCCACAAGTTTATAAGTTTATTTTAACATATCTGCAGTTAAAACTGGAAGCTCTTTCATTGCCTTAGCATATTTTGCTCTTTCTGCAGCAGGCATTGGTATCATGCCAGCATCAGCTAACATACCATCATCACCCCAATTAGCTACCCATTTATCCATGTATTTATCAATACCTTTTATGACGCCCATGTGTTGATGTTTAACATAAAAATAAAGAGCTCTTGATACAGAGTAGTTATTACCTGCAATGTTTTCAAAAGTTGGAGCTGTTTTACTTATGATAGCACCTTGAAGCGTATCAGAGTTTTGATCTAAGTATGAAAACCCAAAGATACCATATGCATTTGGATCTTCTTGAAGCTTCTGTACAATTAGATTATCCTGTTCACCAGCTTCAATAAAAGCACCGTCAGTTCTCATTGCACGACATTTTTTTGCTTTCATACCAGCGGCCTTTAAAGCAGCTTTTGCATCTTTATCTTTTTTACAATAACCTTTTTCATTAACCATTTCAGCGTAAGAAGCTCTTGTACCAGAAGTTGTTGGCGGTCCATAAACTCTAATCTCTACATTAGGTAATGCAGGGTTTATATCGCTCCATTTTTTATATGGATTATCAACCATTTTTCCATTAATAGCCACTTTAGCAGTAAGCGCCTTACCTAAATCAGATTTTGATATATTTAAAACTTTACCCTTTTTTGAATTAGCAACAACTATTCCATCGTAACCTACCTTAATCTCAGTTAACTTAACTTTATTTTTATCACAAAAAGCTAATTCCTTAGTTTTCATTCTTGAAGATGCATTACCAATATCGATAAATTTAGTACCAATACCTTCACAAACACCCTTTTTTCCAACTGAGGAACCACCAGATTCTACGACAGGTGTTTTAATTGTTGGATCTTTACCAAAAGTTTCAGCAATTATCGTTGCAAAGGGCAATACTGTAGATGAACCTGCAATACTAATTTGCTCTCTTGCATTTGATGCTGTCGTACTTAAAGCAAGTACAAAACCAGCAGTAATCAATTTTTTTAACATAAATACTCCATAAAAATTATGATTGTTGTATGAATGATTCGTATTGCGAATATATTAAAAAAATATTACATTTTTGTTACAAACGTAAATTTGACCTTTTATAAAAATATATCAGATAACTAAAAACAAACTGGATAGCAAATTGCAAGAATTTCAATTTTTAAATTATCAAATCAAGTCCCCTATTTCAGAAATAATTATAAATCGTCCTCCGATTAATGCTTTTAATATTAAGCTTCTAGATGAAATATTAAGCGCGTTAGAATTAGCAAAAAATGACAAGACTGTAAAAGCAGTATTAATAAAAAGTAATCTTGAAAAAATATTTTGCGCTGGTTTAGATTTAGACATTCTTATTGATAAACCAATTTTAAAAGTAAGAGAATTTCTTGAAAGACTGTACGTCAAACTTTGGGATATACAATATAACATGGAAAAACCAACAATAGCTGTTGTTAACGGTTCTGCAAGAGGTGGTGGAATGACTTTAGCTATTTCTTGTGATGTAATTTTAGCCTCAGAAGATGCATCTTTTGGTTACCCAGAGATAAATTTAGGACTTCCACCAGCTATACATTTCATTCATTTGCCAAAAATTATAGGTAGGTATAAAGCGTTTGAACTACTTTTTAGTGGCCAAACATTTGGAACTAAAGAGGCATTATCAATGAGACTCATTAATAATTTTTTTATTAAATCAAAACTAAATGAAGAAGCAGAAAAATTAGCATTAATATTTTCTCAAAAATCAGCTAATTCTATGAAATTAAGTAGAGCTGCCTTTATGAGAGCAAATGATCTCGATTATAGAAGAAGTGTCGCTAATGCTGTTGAAGATTTTTGTAATGCAACGGTTACTCCAGATGCACAAGAGGGTTTAAAAGCATTTTTAGAAAAAAGAGCTCCGAATTGGGATTAAATTTAAACCTTTAATAAAAATGTAATATTATATTAATATTAAGATTTATGGATAAAATTAATTTTGCAATCAATGGTTTAGGTAGAATAGGAAAATTGCTTTTTCGTATTTTATTTGACGAAGGCTTATCTATCAAATTAGTTAACGAGATAAATGGTGATCTAGAGATTAATTCTGAATTATTAATGCATGATTCAATCCATGGTAAATGGGATAAAGTTGTACATGCCAAAAATGATAATTTGAAAATAGATAATTATACCATTAAGTTTACAAATTATAAAAATTTAAATGTTGAAAAGTTATCAAATATTGATGTTTTGATTGATTGTACTGGGAAAAACAAAAATTTTGAATACTTACAGAAGTTCTTAAAAAACGGCGTTAAAAAGGTGATTATTTCTGCTCCAATAGATGATCCAAAAATATTAAATCTAGTTTATGGCGTTAATCATCATTTATATAATAATAATGAACATAATATCATTACAGGAGCAAGCTGTACTACAAATTGCATAGCTCCAATTGTTAAAGTAATTCATGATAATCTTAAAATTAATCATGGATCAATTACAACAATCCATAACATTACAAATAGCCAAACAATAATTGACAAACCTTCTTCAAACCTTAGAAGATCAAGAGCATCAATGACAAATCTTATTCCAACAACTACAGGTTCTGCTAAAGCAATTAACCTCATTTATCCTGAGCTAAAAGGAAAATTAAATGGACATGCTATCAGAGTACCTGTTATTAATGCCTCATTAACAGACTGTGTTTTCGAAGTTGAAAAAAATACTTCTAAAGAAGAAGTTAATGAGCTTTTTAAAGAAGCATCTAAAAATGAATTAATAAATATACTTGGTTATGAAGAAAAACTTTTAGTTTCCTCTGATTACTTAAATGATCCAAGAAGCTCAATAGTAGACGCAGACTCAACAATGGTAGTCAATAAAACCCATGTAAAAGTTTATACTTGGTATGATAATGAATGGGGATATGTAAATAGATTAGCTGACATTGCTAAAATGGTTGGAAAATCAATTTGTTAGGCTCAATTAACTTTAAAGACAAAAATATTTTTTCTTACTTTATAGTAACTATATCCTATTGGTCTTTTATGCTGACTGATGGCGCATTAAGGATGCTTGTATTGTTACATTTTCATGTTTTAGGTTTCAATCCAATACAATTAGCGTATCTTTTTTTATTATATGAATTTGCTGGAATTATAACCAATCTTTCGGCTGGTTGGCTTGCATCAAAATTTGGATTAAATGTTACACTCTATTCAGGATTAATTTTACAAATAATTTCTTTATTATTATTAACTCAAGTTAATGAAAACTGGACTATTTTTGCTTCGGTTATTTTTGTTATGTTTGTACAAGGCTTATCTGGTGTTTCCAAAGATTTAACAAAAATGAGTTCTAAAAGTGCTGTAAAATTACTGGCTCCTGAAAAAAATAATAAACTTTTCAAATGGGTTAGCTTTTTGACTGGTTCAAAAAATACAGTTAAAGGGTTAGGTTTTTTTATTGGTGGACTTTTATTGTACTTATTTGAATTTCAAAACTCTTTAATCATAATGAGTATAATTTTGTTTTTAGTGCTTACTCTTACATATATAATTATGCCCAAAGACTTAGGTACTTTAGATAAAAAGGTGAAGTTTTCTGAAGTATTTTCTAAAAATAAAAATATTAATTATTTAAGTCTTAGTAGAGTATTTCTTTTTGGTGCTCGCGATGTATGGTTTGTAGTTGGAGTGCCCATATTTTTTTATTCAATTTTATCAGATGGATCTGTGGATGAAAATAAAAAAGCTTTTTTTATTATTGGAACATTTTTAGCATTATGGATAATAATCTACGGAGTTATTCAAGCTTTAACACCTAAATTAATAAGTAATCAAATTTCAAAATTTTCTGCAGTAAAAATTGCTAAAGACTGGAGTTTATATTTATTTCCAATCCCAATAATTTTATTTTTTTTACTAAAATTATATCCAGATAATAATGATTTTAATTTAATAATTACGATAATGATATTATTAGCTTTTTGTTTTTTCTTCGCGATAAATTCATCTCTTCATTCATTTTTGATTTTAAAATTAACAAATAAAAAAAGAGTTAGTTTAGATGTTGGATTTTATTATATGTCTAATGCAGCGGGAAGATTAATAGGAACTTTGTTTTCTGGATTATCATACACTTATGGTGGTATAGAAATTTGTTTATTTGTAAGCTCAGTTATGCTTTTAATAAATAGATTAGGCATGAGTAAACTTGAAGAAAATTAAAACTAATTATTCAGTAATAATTTATTATTCATCATAATTTAGCTTAAAAAAAATATAAAGAAAAAGGTAAAGTTAACGATACAAATTAAGGCTTTTCAAAAATATTATTTAATATCTTATTTTCAATCAAACTTTATCGTTCTGGTCTAATAGTTTTAAAATGGCTATTCCATCTAGATTATCATAACCTTTAGAGTTTAAAATACGAAACAAGGCTGCTGCTTGTGCTGACATAGGTGTTGGGATTTTGAATTCTTTTGCTAAATCGTGAATCATATCAAGATCTTTAAGGATTTGTCGTGCATATCCTTTAGGTTCAAAATCTCTAGCAATCATTCTAGGAAATATATCTCGTAATAAATTTGAACCAGCGTGTCCTGCTGCAAGAGCTTCAGGTATTTTAGAAGTATCAATACCACCTGCTTCTGCTAAGGCAAGTGCTTCTGCAAGAATAACGTAATTATTCAAGACCAACACTTGATTAACCATTTTAGCGACCTGTCCTGCACCTACATCTCCAAAAACTGTAAAAGTTGTTGAAAGTTGTTCCAACAATGGTCTAACACTCTCAATATCATCTTTACTACCACCTGCCATTATGGCAAGCGATCCATCTCGACAAGCATCTGGTCCTCCAGATACTGGAGCATCAATCCACCCCATATTTGTCTCATCTTTTAAACGTTTCGCCATCTTTTTTGTTGAAGCAACAATAGTTGTCGAAAAATCAATTAGTAAACTTCCAGAATTTGTACTCTGGCTAATACCTTTAGGTCCGAAAATTACTTCCTCTACTGCGTCAGTAGAAGTTACACACAACATCACTATATCACTTTGAGAGGCAACATCTTCTGGAGAATTGCCAGCACGAACCCCATAGACTGAAGCTTCTTTTACATTTTTAAAATCTAGATCATAACCAATGACTGAATAGCCCATTTTTACAAGACGTTCAGTAAAACCTTTACCCATAAGCCCCAAACCAATAAAGCCAATATTATATTGTTTTGCATTCATAACGTCTTATCCTCTTATTTTTTTATTAATAGACTCAGTACGATACAATGTTCATAATTTAAGTATCAAACAACTTAGTATAGAATTATTATATATTTATTAAAACTACTATGAGGATCTTAATATGGATGAAGTGGTAAAAGTTTACTGGCAACCAGGTTGTTCAAGTTGTTTAAAAACAAAAGAATTTCTTGAAACAAATAATATTAAATTTGAATCAATAAATATATTAGAAGATCCAAGAGGGTTTAAAGATTTAGAAAAGTTTAGCTTAAGGATGGTTCCTATTGTTATTAAAGGAGAAAACTGGGCAAATGGTGCTGTTTTTAGAGATGTAGCAAAAGTTGCAGAATTCTCTTATGACGAGCATAAAATGCTTGAGCCTAATATCCTTTTTTCAAAAATTATTCAAATCAACGAAATTACATGCTCTTTTTTAAAACAAATGCCAGCATCAAAATTAGATGTTATATTACCAGGAAGACCAAGATCATATAGACAATTAATTTATCATATTTTTAATATTCCCGAGGTCTTTTTAAATTACTTTCAAAATGACACCCCTTACACTTATGAAGCTTTACTTTCAATACTTCCTGATCAAATAAAAAATGAAAATGATCTCTACTATTATGCTGATGATATTAAGGTAAGATTTGAAAGCTGGTGGTCTAATGAAGGAAAGAATTTTGATTTTTCAAAACCTGCAAATGTCTATTATGGGGAAGTTTCATTTCATGAAGTGCTTGAGAGAACAGCATGGCATTCAGGACAACATTGCAGACAAGTTGAATTACTTCTTAAGGAGAAGTTGAATATAATTCCAAAAGTTGCATTAAATGAATCTTTGTTTGCAGGACTTCCTATGCCATCTAATATTTGGGATAACGAAATATCATTTTCTGAAAGTTCTTATGATGGTCAAGTTAAAGAAGATTTAAGCATAAAAGAATAAATTGTTAATCTTATTTGATTAAAGTTTAAGACCTGTGAAGTATTCTGACTTCATATAAATATCCATACAAAAATTGGATAAATATCTATCTTTAAAAGGATGTGCACATAAAAGTATTCCAACTGGCATTTTACTATCATCTAATCCAGTTGAACAACTTACAATAGGTCCTGATAAAGCTGTCCAAGGGGCAATATATTTTGGTTCTCCTGTACTTTCGAGACCTACAGGCGCGGAATTAGGAATAGCAGGAAAAATGAAAATTGTATTTTTATTAAATGATGAAAAGAATTTATTTATGGATCTATTAAGTTTTGATTTTGTTTCTGTATATTTTTCAATGTTTATATTTAATCCGTCTTTTATAATTTGAAGTAGTCTTGGCCCAATTAATTCATTAGGATGGTTGAGTAAAAATTGTAAATTTTTTCCTGTTTCATAAATTAACATTTCCCAATGCAAATCTAATAAATCGTTAAACTTTACTGGAGACGCTTTTTCTTCAACATTAAAACCTAGTTCTTTCAACATTGATTTGGTCTCTTCAATTTGTTTTGATACATTTGGATTGATATCTGACGTTAAATCGTCAATTATACTTACTATATTTACATCTTGTTTGTTCAAGGATTTCAAAGGTAATTTGTCATTTAAAGATACTATGTTATAGCCATAACATGCATCAGCTATTGACCAACCATAAAATCCAGGTGTATCAAAGGACGGTGCTAATGGAGATATACCATAAGTTGTTATTGAACCATTTGTAGGCTTAAAGGCTGAGATGCCACAATAGATAGCTGGTCTATTTACAGACGCCATAGTTTGAGTTCCCACTGACATTGGAACTGTTCCACTTGCAACAGACGAACCAGATCCACTACTCGATCCTCCTGGTGTGTGATTTGGGTTATGTGGATTTCTTGCCGGAGATGGATCATAAAATGCAAATTCAGTTGTATGTGTTTTACCCAAAATAATTGCACCAGCTGATCTTAAAGCTAAAACCACACCAGAATCTAATTTTGAAACTTCTGTATCTTTAAAAGCCTTACAATTAAATTCAGTCTTAAATCCTTCTGCATGAATTATGTCCTTAATTCCAACTGGGATTCCGTGAAGAGGACCTAAAATATTATTGTCTATTACCTGTTGTTCTCTTAATTTTGCTGTTTCAATAGCTTTTTCAAAATCATAGCTTTTCCATTGCTCAATAACTTTTTGTGTGTCGTTAATTCTATTTACATAACTATTAATTAATTCAACGGGTGAGAGTTTTTTATCTTTAATTTGATTAAATAAATTTTGAAGGTTGCCAGGGTTTTTAACATAATTTGAAGACATTACAGTTCCTATAACTAAGTAGACACACCAAGAAATTTTAGAGTAAGTTTTTTATTTTTAGAAAGTTCTTCTGACTTTCCTTCAAATACAATTTCACCTTGATCTAAAATATAAACTCTATCAGCTACATCCAATGCAGTTTGAAGATTTTGTTCAACAAGAATAATACTCATGCCTTCTTTTTTTAATTTAATGAGCATTTCTTTTACATCCTCAACAATCATTGGAGCAAGTCCCTGTGATGGTTCATCTAACATTATAACAGATGGGTTTATTACTAGTGATCTTCCGATAGCTAGCATTTGTTGTTCACCACCTGATAATGAATTGCCATTTCTAAATTTTAGTTTTTCAAGTTTTGGGAAAAGTTTAAATACATCATCAATGTTCCATTTTGAATGTTTTAAATGAAATATTTTTAAATTCTCATAGGCTGTTAATGTTGAAAATATCCCTCTACTTGCCGGAACAAAAGAAATTCCTTTTTTAGCGACTTCATGAGGCTCAAAATTTGTTATTTCTTCACCTTTTAATATGACACTTCCTTCACTAGAAGAAGCAAGGCCCATAATACTTTTAATTGTAGTTGTTTTTCCAGCACCATTTCTACCTAAAATACTAATAATTTCACCTTCATTAACGTTTAGGCTTACACCTTTTAGCATATGTACTAGTCCATAGTATGTGTGTAGATTTTTTATTTCTAAGTGCATTATTTTCTTCCTAAGTAAGCATCTTGAACTTTTTTACTATTTTTAATTTGATTAGGAGTACCTTCTTCTATTTTCTCTCCAAAATTTAAAACTGTTATTATTTTAGAAATTTCCATAACAATATGCATTTTGTGTTCAATCAATAATATAGTGTAATTTTTTGAAAGCTTACGGATAAGCTCTGTCATTTCAACTGTAGCTTCTGGTGCAAGTCCCTGTGTCGGTTCATCTAACAATAATAAATCAGGTTTAGCACCTAAAGTTATTGCCATCTCCAACATTCGTTGTTGTCCATGTGAGAGCTCTTCAGCTTTATCGTCAATTTTATGAGAAAGACCTACATCACTAATTATATTTTCAGTATCTTTATCAATTGTTTCAAAATCATTCATTGATTTAAAAAGATCAACTTTGCTTTTATGACTACAGGAAAAAATGGACGCCCATACATTTTCTCTTACGGTTAGTTTTGGGAAAACATTTGTTATTTGAAAGCATTTAGCAATACCCATGTGTGGCAATTTAAAACTTTCAAAACCTGTAATATCTTTGTCTTTATAATAAACACTTCCATTTGATGGAGGTATCACACCTGAAATCATATTAAAAAATGTAGATTTACCAGCTCCATTAGGTCCAATCACTGAGTGTATTGTTCCTTCTTCTACTTCTAAATTAACATTAGAAACAGCTGAAATACTTCCAAAATTTTTAGTTAAGTTTTGTATTTTTAATATTTTGTTCATGTTCAGTTTTTTTTGAAATTGATTTGTATTTTTTGAAAAGGTTTTCTAATAATTCGCTCACACCACCTCTAAAATATAAAACTACAATTGCGAATATTACACCCATAATTAATGGCCATCTTGCCCAAATAATAGAAAAGGTATCAGAAAGCCAAATATATCCAACCACACCAATAAGAGGACCAAGAAAACTTCCGACGCCTCCAAAAAGGGTCATAAAGATTATATCTCCTGATTTCAACCAGTGTATTTGATCGATAGGAACCATGCTATGAATTAAAACATATAATGACCCAGCTAATCCTGTGAATGTACTAGCTATTGAAAATGAGATTAATTTGTAAAATCTGACATTATAACCGATTGCCTCAGCTCTGTTTGCATTTTCTCTAATGAGTTTAAAAATCAAACCCAATGGCGATGTAACGATTTTATATAATGCGATAACAGCAAATAAAAACATCATCGATGTAAATATATAAAACGTCAGTTGAGAATCGATATAAGCAGGTCTTTCAACACCTACGAGGCCATCTTCTCCGCCGGTCACATCGTGCCATACATAAGCTATAAAATAAAACATTTGATTAAAAGCAAATGTAAGACATATAAAATATAATCCTTCTCGCTTAACACAAAAATAACCAATAAATAGTGAAATAATAAAAGAGCCGAGAGTAGCTACTGGTATAGCTAAGAATAATGGAAACCCCCCAAGTAACATCAAACCGGAAATGTAAGCTGATGTTCCAAAAAATAATGCTTGTCCAAAGGACAACATGCCGGTGTAACCCAACATGATATTTGTTGATATGGCAACAATGCCAAAAATTAACATTTCTGCTATAGTTGCATTCGGAAAAAGAAATGGCCCTACAAATAAAAATATTATTAATGCTATAAAACTATATTTATTTTTCATCATCTAACACCAAAAAGACCTTGTGGTCTAAAAATTATAGTTAATCCCATCATTACATATATCACGACATTTGTTGCTTCTGGAAACCAGATTGTTGCAGCACCTTGTGATAAACCAATTAAAATTCCAGCGATTATAGCCCCAGGAATACTTCCTAAACCTGCAACTACAACAACTACAAAACATATTGGTAAAATATCAAGTCCCATAGATGGTGTAAGCCCCATAATAGGGGCAGATAAAGCTCCTGCTAAACCTGCTAAATAAGCACCAAGACCAAATGTATATAAAAATACCATATTTACATTAATTCCTAGAACTTTCACCATATCTCTATTTTCAATACCAGCACGAAGAATTGCACCTAAATTTGTTTTTGTGAGGAACAAATAGAGACAAACGATCATAAAAAGTGCAAAACATATTAAAACTAGTCTATATTTTGGGTATATTAAAAATCCAAGATCAACAGCGCCACTTAAACTTGGAGGTGGTAATAATGAGAAACCTATTGGTCCCCATATAATAATAATTATTTCCTGAATGATAAGCGCACAAGCAAATAAAAATAACAGTTGGTAATCATGATGCGCATGATACAATCTTCTAACACCTTGACTTTCTAAGAGAAACCCAACTAATACCACTAACAGCGGTGATAAGAACATCGCAAAATAAAATGAACCTGTTACATTAGCAATCGTAAAAGCTAAATAAGCTCCTAACGCATAAAGCACACCATGGGCAAAATTTGGTATATTTAGTACACCTAAAATTAAAGTCAGGCCAACCCCAACAAGAGCGTACAACATGCCTAGACCAAGGCCATTTAAAATTTGAGATATGATTAAAAAGGTCATATTATTCTTTAAAGTTAAAAGACGGCATTTGATGCCGTCTTATTTATAAATTTAAATACTTAGAATGATCCAATATCTTTACACATATTGATATTCTTAGGCTGCTCTGTAGAACTTATATCTACAACTTCAGCCATATCGTATTTATTTTTCATTTCACTTTTCTTTTTTGTTTGTAGAACAAAAAATGGACGAACTGTTTGATGATTTCTTCCTCTAATTTCAAAATCACCAACGAAGTTTTTGCCTTTATGTTCTTCCAAAGCAGTAATAACCTTTTGAGGTTCGGTACTACCAGACTTTTGCATGCCTAATAAAGTCATTTTCATAAGGCCATATCCAGCGGCACCTGCGTAACCAGGAGGAACACCTTTGAATTTCTTTTTGTAGGCCTCTACAAATTTTTTATTATCAGGGTTGTCTATAGTATAATAATAATTTGAACCAACAATGAGATTTTCTCTAGCGGCAGGATCTAATTGAATTAATTCTTCAAAACCAGAAGACCAAGACATAACAACTGGTTTTTTAGGTGTAAAACCAAAATTATTTAACTGCCTAACTGCTGATATAGCGTCTAATCCAAAATTAATCATGTAAACAGCATCTGGATTTGTTGACATGGCTTTTGTTATAAATGTGGAGTACTCTCTATGACCAAGTGGGTGTCTATCAACACCGACGACCTCTAATCCATACTTAGGTGCAAGGCTTTCTACATATTTCTGAAGTGTCCATCCAAATGCATAATCAACTACAAATAAATATATTTTTTTGGCATTAGGGTTAGCTTTTTTAAATATCTTTAGGTTAGCATCCATAGCAGTCCATGCGTTAGCTGCCCACATAAAAGCATATTTATGACATTTTTTGCCAGAAATATCTTCTGTACCACCAGAAAAATAATACATAACTTTATTTTTCTTAGCCACTTCTGTTACCGCTAATGCAACACCTGAAGACCATGGGCCTACAATAAATTTTACACCTTCTGTATCTATTGCTTCTTGTGCTCTTCTAGCTGCTGGACCAGCTTTCGTTTCACTATCTCTAGTAACATATTTTATTTTTTTACCATTTATTGTATAGTTTACTTCCTCAAGTGCTATTCTAGCACCTTGATCAGTAAGTTTTCCTGAGTCTGCATAAGGACCACTAAATGGAAATAATCCTAGAATATTAACTGTATCTGCAAACGATAGACTTGATGAAACTGAAAATAATGCGCCAACAATGATGCTAGTCATTTTCAATTTAAAGTCTGAAAGGAATGATTTTTTCATAAATTTCTCCTTAATTTTGTTGAATTATAAAATGGGTAATTTATTATAACTATTAAAAGAGTGACCTAAATTGAATAATTCATCAATAACATTTTTTTTTTTTTTAAAAAATTAATACTAATGACTAACTTATAATCAATAAAAATTTGTTAGTTTGAATCTTCACTTTATTTAAATTAAAAGATATTTTATTAAAATAATAAATTAGGTTTGATTTAATTCGATCAATTCTTTGTTGGTTGCTTTTTTCCATTGGCAGATTGTGCTTCTTTTGCTCTCTTCTTCAGTTCAGCATCTACATCCTGCATTGTTTTTAAAGCTTGAGCAAAAGCATTAGGAGACAAAATAATTTCACCAGTTTTTGCAAACTGCAATTTGTTGTCATCTGTTTGGCCAGTTATGTTCATCAAATCTATTCTAATAGTTCCACTCACCATTCTTACATTCGTGATGGCGTCTACAAACTTTTGATCCATTTTTTTCTCCAAAGATTATATGTGAGTTAAACCAGTTAAGGCTTAACTCAAATTGTATTAATTGTTATACTGATAATACAGCATCAAGATGAGTTCTTAGCATTTCTTCATCATCTGTGAATAACATATATGATGAACTGTCAGTCTTTGTAACAGTTACCATACCATCATCTAGTGTTTCATCAGCTGCAAGAACGTCAGTTGTATCCATAACAATACTATCGTCTGAACTTATATTTTTAATGTGGACATGTGACATGGTACTATGATCAGCCATATCTCCACCAACTACATTTTCAATATTAAATACATCAGCTCCGGTTCCACCGACTAAAATATCTGTCCCGCCATCAGCATAAATGGTATCACCTTGGTTGTCCGCAACAACAATCTCGTTATCCCATTCTAAATCAGATCCATTACCATCATCTATACCGTTATTTCCATCAACTGATATTTCAAATATTTCGTTGTTATTTGCAGCATCATCAACGGTTAAGTATTCAATCCTTCTAAAGTCGAAATAGGTGTTATAATTATCAAATAAAGAAGTTTTTGAACCAGAACCATCATCAATAATTAATGTGCTATCATTGGCTTCATTTTTAATAGCATCTCTTGAAAAATTCAAATCTGCAGCATTAGAAATACCAGCAAAATTAACTGAGTCTGCTTCAGAATTTGAGAGACCACCAGAGGTTGTGTTGATATCGCCGTATTCAAGCGCGGTTCCCATTGTGGAAGTTTCGATTACATATGTGTCGTTACCACCATTACCTAATGCAACATCGCCTACATCATCAACTTTGACAAAGTTACCAGACTTACCACCTGAACTTACTCCAGCTCCATCAAAGTCAACTCTATTAAAGATATTTTCTACCATGAGATCAACATCATTTTCATTAACAGTAAACTGTGTTCCTGTTTCATTTTGAGATAATTTTATATTTATTAATGCATCTCCAACTTGAAATTTTGTATAAAATCCAAAATTAAAAGCTTTTGTAGAAGTTACTACACCGTTTGTACTATCAAGAACTTCATTAATTTGTTGTTCTGTAGCGTTTAAATAAATATCATTCGTAAATGTTCCTGTCATAGCTTGATCATAAGTAATATTATATCTATCAGCTATTAATGATGTGAAAGAATTCATATTTGCAGGACCAGTGATGTTAGCAGAAGCGTCTTGAGCAATAAAAAGAGCAGTATTATCTACTTTCCACCCCGTTCCATCATGAGATACAGCAACTTTTTTTCCTGCCACATCAACATAGAAAGAAGAACTTACTGAACCACCTGTGGTATCTTCAACTTGTTGAGCCCAATCAGCACCTATTGTATATGCATTAGCATCTATAGCCATATTATATACACCTTCAGCACCAGAAAATTTATCATTTAGATCAATAAAGTCACTGTGATTTCCGTCATAGTAAATTGTTAAATCATTCTTATCTCCAAAATTTTCTAACAATGCACTAGTATGAACATCATAACCTTGACCATAAGCATCAGAAGTTTGCGTACCAAGTCCATCAATCTGATACTCTCCATAAAGTGAAGACATATCTTTATAAAAGTCAACATCTGCATCATACATGCTATTCCAAATTTCATCGTCATCACTTATGCTACCAAGATCTTCTCTGTTATCACGAACCATAATGTAATCAACGTTTATTAGATTAGCATTAACAACTTCTCCCATTTCAGAAGAACCAGTTACTTGAATACCGCTTTCAGTAGTTGCAGTTTCAGGGTTGTACACAGTACCTGTAGAAAATGAAAAATCAATACCTTCTCTAGCGTCTAATAGGTCATATTCTGACGTTGCTGACCCGATAAAAGTATCTCTACTCATATTCATCCAATCTGCAGAAGTTCCACCCAAATCAACAGTGATGCCTGTTGAACCATTATTAACAACAGTATCTGCATTTTCAGTTGTTTTTATCGCGTCAATAAGTTGTCCTGCTCCACCTGTTTCCTCAACATATGTGTTAATTCCGTATCCAGTAATGCTTGCACTCTGTTCTCCCGTGACTGCATCTTCATCAAAAGTCGCAGTCACTCCATTGTAACTGTAATTGAAAGACAAATAGATATTACTGTCAGAATTAATGTATAAGTAATCTGTACCAGTTGCCACACCAGCATTATCAGTCTCAACATTACCCGCCTCTAATCTAAACATAGATTGAGAATCTAAAAATGAAACTGAATCAAATTGAGTAGTTAGGTTTTCACCAACTCCAGCACCAATCAATACAGTATCATTGCCGTCTGATAACATTAGTGCCTCAAACTCTGACATAGTAAAGCCAGTATTTCCACCTTCTGTCCACGTTACAAAAGCTGAATTCTCATCCCCTAGCAAACCACTATAAAAATCGACAATCATACCACCTTGATCTGTCTCGATATCAAGGTAATCCCATCCATTACCCCCTTGATAATGACCAGTATATGATGAAATATCAGATACACCCATAATGCCATAATCATTGCCTAATCCTAGATTAACGCCGTTACTTCCACCAGGTATGATTGTTTCATCCATATCTCCGTTATTACTTGCTGTTGGGTTAGGCGCTCCTAATCTCAATGCTATTGGCACCTCGTTACCATTAACAATCGTTGTGCCATTATTTGTGTTATATGTAATTTCTTCGCCAACATTATATGAACCGTTAAAACTACCATCTAAACCATCAATGTAATCGTCAGCTGCGTAAAGATTTAAAAATCCATCAGAATGCAAATTACCAAAATTACCAACTAAATTATAGTAAATTGGCTGGCTAACATTATCAGCTGCACCACCATGCGAACCATCTTCTATGCGACCACCTGTAAACTTAAAGGAAAGTTTATCTAAATCATTTTCAAAGTTATTCTCAAAGGAGATAAATGCTTCATCAAAAATATAAAATTTATCCCCTGGAACAAACGCAAGTGAGTTAATTTGAACACCAGAGCTGGATCTATTGTCATAACCATCACCAAAATCAAACTTGTCACTTAAAGGTATGGCTATATCAACTGACAAATGCTCAATTGGCGACTGCTTTTGCATTTCTATTGAACCTACCGGAGTACTCCCATTTACAATATCATTAAATGGACCATCTGGAGTCATTTCACCACTTATCTTCATAGCTATATCTCTAATATGCCCACTTGTTGGAGCAGAAAAAACTATAGGATTATGGCTAGAATCAGGAACAAAAACACCATTAACTTCTACAACTTTAGTAAAAGTCGCTATATCTGTTGCACTATCATAACTTGCCGTCCAATTCCCATCTACATCTGGTAGTTTAACACCATCCATAGCCTGTTTTAAAAAAGCCTCTTCGTCAATGCTCCAAACAGTTTTACTATCGGCTGGGCCTTCAAAATCAGAGTCATTTATTTCTAATCTGTTATCAGGATTAGATCCTTCAACTCTTTTCAACATAGTTCCAATTGAAACAATTCCATTATCACTTAAATAAGTTTCTAAGTTTGTTTCAGTACTATATGTCGATTTTAATACAACAGGAGAAAATGTATTTTCAGGCACATAGTCATTAGTTTTTCCATTTCCGTGATCATTATCCATAACTCTTTGAACTACAATATTACTGCCACTTTCACTAGGCATAAATGTAACAGTCATACCACCTGTTAATCCATGTCCTGAACCAATTAAGGATTCAAAATGCGTCATTGTGTCAATTTGATAAACTTTTCCAAAAATAGCTAAACCACCATCTTGGTTATCACTTTGATCACCCTGGTTGTTATCACTTTGATCACCCTGGTTGTTATCACTTTGATCACCCTGGTTGTTATCACTTTGATCACCTTGATTAGCCGGAGCTGTTGGAATATTAATGTCAGGAGAACCTAATTGAGTATAAAAAGTTTGAACATCAGCTTCTGAAGCAAAGTTTAATGTTATTGGGTTGGTGTCATCTATTACATATGGATAACCTTCAGAGCCATCACCAGTAACAAGCTTAGCAGTTACTCCACTGCTATAATCACCTGTAATCACGTATGTTTCGCCATTAGTAAGCCCCATCATGTCAGCACTTAGTGTATGCGCAGGTATAGATGTTTCAGAACCACCATCTTGGTTATCACTTTGATCACCCTGGTTGTTATCACTTTGATCACCCTGGTTATCACTTTGATCACCTTGATTACCATCATTTGATACAGAAGCTGGAGGCGTCCAAGACCCCATTGGACTAGATGCACTGCTAAGTGCGCTTGGATCAAAACTCAATGAAGTAATCATAGCAGCACCGTCAGCTTCGTAACCAGTCCCAAAATCTGCATATTTAAGTGGTTGTAATTGAAAATAACCGTTATGACTTTGGCTAACTGCGTAGTAACCACTATCATCAGATGGTATTTCTGAAAAAATACTTTGAAGGCTATAACCACTAAAAATTATCTGTGGTATTTGTCCTGGCTGATCTCCTGTGGCAACTTCTAGGCCATTCAAACTCCCTATATTTCCATTTACATAAATAGGATGATCGTAATTACTCATAACCCAATTGCTTGAGGTCAAATCCTGAATGTATGGAATTAATTGTGTCATAGGAACGCCATGTTCAGGAGTAGATTGAATAACTGCATATAATTTGTAACTACTGCTCTGAATATAATCTGAACCAAGAATTGTAGAAAATCCAGCAGAAGTTAAATCACTACCACTATAGAGATTAGCTGGCATATCTGAATTCATGTGAACTGTATGTTCTGGTTGAACATTATTAGATATAAAAGCTTGCATCATATCAGCTTCAGACGTGTATGATGAAATTCCTGCTACTGGATCTCCTACAGTTTCCCAAACACCACTATTTTGGGCCCATGCTTGTAGATCAAAACCAGTTCCATCTCCAGTTGGACTTATGCTGTAATATTGTGCAGTATCCATAGCAATGTTATCATCTCGAGAAATGCCAATGCTATTTTCTAATTGATCAGATGCAAAAATTTCTGAAGCACCACTTTGATTTGAGTTATCACCACCTCCTGAATTACCAGATAACATATCTGAGGAAAAAGCCTCTGAGTGAATAGGAGCAACGTAAAGGTTATTAATGATATTTGCAGGCGAATCGTTTAACGTAAAGTTAGTTATTTCATTTCCTATACTCCAACCACCTGCGTCGTTCATTTCGACTATGATAATTGATCCGCTGGGGCTAGCAACCAAACCGTAGTAATCTCCTGGGCTTATATTAGGAGAACTAATCATTGCTGATATATCAGAACCAAAATAAACTTGTAACATTGAAGATGAGAGTGGCATAAAAAACTCCTATTAAAATTAATGTATAATTATCTCAAATATATTATTAAAAATCAACTACTACTTTATTTGTTACTGTAAGGTTGTAAGTGATAAAGATCACAAATTTATAAAAAAAATTAATATTTATTTTGGCAAGGCATTTTCCGATAACTTTTTAATTATTATCTCTATTTCACCATCTGAATTATTTGATATAAATCCTTCATTTCTTAATTCAGAGATAATTCTTGAGACCGTTTCTCTTGTCATACCTGAAAGCGATGCAAGGTCTGCATGTGAAAGTGATTTATCTAAAAATTTTTTACCTGGATTATCGTTTCTACTTTCAGATAAATATGAAATATGAAAAAGTAGTCTTTTTTTTGCACTAGCAGTAATTAAATTAAACACTTGAGTATTCATCTTTCTAATAATGTAAGTAAATCTTTGAAGCAAATTAGTACAAACATTTATATCTTTTAATAAAACATTTTGTGCAAAATGTGATGATAAAATACCTAATTTCACATTTTCAGCACATAAAATTGATGCAGATCTTAGTTTTTGATCGATGATAGCAATTTCTCCAAAACAATCACCTTTTGAAATTAAATCATGAGCTACGGCTTTGCCATCTTCAGTAAATTCAGTTACATATAAACTGCCATCTAAAACAATGTATAAATTCTTAGGAATATCTCCTTGACTAAAGATAATTTCACCTGATATAGCATGTCGAATATTTATATTTTCAGCAATTTCATCGAGAAGTTTCTTTTGACAATTTTTAAATAAATAAAAATCAGTTAAATTATATTCCATATTCTAAATTAATTTAATTAACATATTAAATATTATACATAACTATATCTAAACAAACAATAAGTTTAATTTTCTATTTTTCTCGAAATGCTTCGCTTTTAAATTGAGAGAAAGGTTTTGTTAAATAAGCAGCGATAGATCTTTTTTCACCTACTAATTCTACACTTGCCTCCATCCCTGGAATAAATTCAGCTTCAGTATCCTTAGCCATATCAAATGTTTTATCTCTAATAATTATTTCAATCGGATAATAACTCATACCATCCTGTTCATTAGTGATTGTATTAGCTCCGATCTTTGAAACTTCTCCAATTAATTTTCCATAAGTTCTTACATCATAGGCAGTTATCATAATATTTGCTTTTTGCTCTAGAGAGATATAGTTGATATCTGCTGGAGGCAACTGAGCTTCAATTATTAATTCATCAGTAATAGGCACTAATGTTGCTAAAATTTGACCAGATCCGATGACCTGACCAGGTGTAGTAACATCCAAGCTAGTAATAATTCCATCATCAGGAGATACAATACTTGATGCACCAATTCTTCTATTAACCTTAGTTAAAGATGCCTCTGATTTCATCTTACTTGCTTGCTGTTCAGAAATTTCAACAGCAAGATTATTTAAAAAATCAGATTTCATTTTTTTTAATTTGGTATCTAATTCTTCATCACTCAGTTCTAAGAGCTTTATTTGATTAAATAACTTTGTTTCTCTTGCTTTTGTATCCTGAAGTTTTTGCAAAATTTGCACTAATCTCAATCTTGGCTCATATCCCTTTTTTACCATAGGTTCGATGATTTTTTTTTCATCGTCTACAAGTCGAACTGTTTCTACTACTGATATTAATTCTGATTTAAGGTCTTTTATTTGTTGAACTATTTGATCCCTTTGATTTTTTATTAATTTTACTTCTTCTTTATATGAATTTAAAGACGTTCTAGCTATTTCCACTTGTTCTAGCGCTATATCGGCTCTTCCCTTTAATTCCTCTTTCACAAATGAACTGTTAAAAGTAGGTATATCTAAATCTCTCATAGCTTCAATTCTTTTGATCGATGCAATAGATCTTAAAAAATCTTCATTATAAGATTTTTGATCGGCTATGATTTCTTCATCTGATACTCTTGCAATTTCTTCTCCTTTTTTAAGCTTATCTCCAACTTTAACGTTAATTTTAACAAGTCTTCCGTTAAATTCTGATTGAATGACTTTTTCTTTTGATGAAGGGATGATTTTACCTTGAACCCTTGACATCTCATCAAGCTCAACAAGATTGGCCCATATAATTATAAATAATGTGAATACAGTTAGTATGCCCAATAAGGCAGTGTTTTTTACGTAGGTGTTCATCTATGCTGTTTGTTTTGCTTGTAATTTCTGAATAACTAAATCTTTAGGGCCATCTACAGCTACTCTTCCACTATCTAAAACTATAATACGATCAACAAGTGATAAAGGTGCCATTCTATGTGTAACAATCAAAACCGTTTCATCAGATAAATGTTTTTTCAAACCCATTAACACTTGTTGTTCTGTCCCAGTATCCATGTTTGCAGTTGGTTCATCAAATAAAAGATAATGTGGTTTTCTCATCAATGCTCTTGCCAAGGCTACAGTCTGTTTCTGACCACCGGATAACTCTTTACCACCCTCGCTTAATTTATAATCAAATCCATTAGGTAATTTACCAAGCCAATCCATAACTCCTGAAATTTCAGATACTTTAACCAATAAATCATCGTCAAACTCATCAACACCAAGCGTAATGTTATCACGTACAGTTCCTGAAAATAACGAAACATTTTGATGGACAACCCCAAAATTTTTTCTCATATCCTCTGGTCTTATCTGGTTTACATTCGTTCCACCAACCATTACTAACCCATCATCGGCCAAATATAACCCCAACAATATTCTTACAAGTGAACTTTTTCCTGAACCTATTTTTCCTAATACAGCAACTTTTTCACCTTCTTTAATTTCAAGAGTTAAATTATCAAATAGTTTAACTTGGCTTTCAGGATACCTAAATGTTAAATTCTTAGTACTAATTGGCCCTTTAAGTTCTGATCTTTTAACATATTCATTTGCGATTTCTTCTCTATTTGTGACATTCATAAATTCATCGATTCTTCTATAGCATTCCATTGAAACGTTAAGTCTTCCTAAAACTTGTGAGATTTGCCCGACAGGTGCAAGTGCTCTTCCAGAAATGATCATTGCACCTATTAATCCTCCCATAGACAGGGCTCCATCTCCAATAAGAAGAACTCCATAGGAGACTATCATTATTTGATTAAACATTAATGCTGATGAAGAAAAACTTGTTGCTATTTGATTATAAAACTTTGTTTTAACATTAACATCTGCTTGCTTATCAACAGCTTGAAGCCATCTTTTTCTTAATTTATCAGCTCCAGAAATTGATTTAACTGTCTCAATATTTTGTAAAGTTTCAAGTAAGACCGTTTGTTTTGCCTCTCCACCATCAAGCGAACTCTTTGCCATTTTTTTTAAAAATGGTTGAATGACAAGACCAACAAAAGCAACTAAAGGAATTATGATTAAAGGAACATAAACTAAGGGACCACCTATTGCATAAATGACATAAAGAAACAAAAACATAAAAGGAATATCAATTAATAATAAAATTGTGACTGAAGTAAAAAACTGCTGAAATGTTTCAAAATCTTTAACTAAGGCAGCAACAGAACCATTTGACTTAGGAGCACGAAGTAAATCATAGCGCATAATTTTATCAAAAACGCTTTCAGATGTTTTTCTTTCAATCGTCTGTCCTGCATAGTCTAAAAAATATGTTTTTAATAATTCCAGAGCATATCTTAGAAGAATGATTACAGATGCACCTACAAACAAACCTACAAGTGATGTAAGAGCATTACTTGGAATAATCCTGTCATAGACAACCATGACAAAAAAGCCAATGACTAGAGCAAATAAATTCACAAGTAACGTTGCTATACCAGCTTGTATATATACATTCTTATTTTCAAAGGCATATTTCCAAAACCAATGTTCCATTACAAGCTACTCTTCGTTCTTAATGTTTTTAAATCAAACATGTCAGTAAAGCCACCTTTTAACTTCATAATATCAACTAGTATCTCATATTTCTGAAAATAATTCTCTAAAATTTTAAGCTCAGATGTTAGTATGTCAGTGGCAAATTTTATTCTTTCTCCAAAAGTTAAAATTTTTAAATCAGTCATATCTTTTGCTATGTTGAAATCTTTTTGAATTTTAAGTTTTTTTTCATTCTCTGTTTTTGTTTCATTAGTCAGATTATCATACTCAATTTCATATCTCATAATTCTTTGTTCTTTTTGTAATGTTGTAAGTCTAAGCTTAGCATTTAAACCTGATATTTCTTCAAATTTACTTTCAGCAGAGTAATGTCTTTTAAATCCATCAAATAAATTCATTTTACTTGTCAAAAGTCCTAAAATTTCAAAATCAGGGTCATTATCATAAAGATCATATTTCTTTAACTTTAAACCAACAGTTATATCTGGATAATATTCAGACTCATAAATTTTTTTCTCTAGAAAAGCTTTCCTGATTTCTAATTTCAGTTTTTTTTCATCTGGAGTTAAGTGTTTAATCTCAAAAACCTTTTTAAGTATAGTTTCCATCTGTTTTCTAAAGACGTCTATTTCAGGTAATAATTTATCATTAAATCTGTATGTAAAATATAATTGATAGTCCGTTTTTGCAGATTGATATAATTTATTAGCATCCATTTTCCTTAACGATAACGTTGTTAACGTTTGATCAAATTGATTTTTCTCTAATATTGTACCAACGCCTCCTTTTATACGATTTTCTATATCTTTTTCTAAAATAAGAAGTATTTTTTCGTATTCATCAATAAGTTTAAGTTTTCTAATTTGATGTGCATTATCCAGATAAATTTTCAATAATCTTGCTAATTCACTATTGTGAACAATATCTAGGTTATTCCTTGCTAAATTAATTGATAAATCAGCAGAATTGTATTTCATACTCTTTCGACCAAAATCGAAAACTTTCCAATTACTTTCCAGATTAAAGTCAAATTCATCTAAAGGTGGCACTTCTCTAAAATTATCAAATATGTGATACTCACCTTCAATTTCAGTATCTACGTATGGAAGATAATCACCTTCAACAACTTTTCTTGTTTTCTGTTCACTAATTATATTTTTAACTGCCTCAAAAACTGCATCCTGAGCAGAGAGCGTTTCCCTCATTAAATTCTTGAAGTTAAGAGCTTTTTTCTTAAAACTCGTATCAACAATATCAGCTTTACTTATATTTTCATTTTTAGTTAAATTTGATTTGCCACTTTTATTTTTACCTTCTGCTATTTTTTTATCCATAGCATCAATTTTTTTAAGATTTTGTTCAACAATTTTATTGTTATTTTCTATCTGTTTCTTAGATTTTTTTTGGTCTGACAAATCTTCTACAGTTACTTTTGATTTAGATGAATTATCTAAACTAATTGGGGGTATGTTTTGTTTACCCCCCTCAACTTTACTTTCGACCATTTTCTTATCAATAAATTCATTATTTTTAGGGTTGTGGTTGACAATGTTATTTTTATTTTCAATCTTTTTCTGAGATTTGTTTTGTACTGATGAACCATCTATAGTTACTTTTGATTTAGATGAATTATCTATTTTAATTGAAGGTATCAAAAGTTTAAGTTTACCATCATTTTTTTTTACAGTTACATTTGTTGAACCTTTTTGATCTAACCCTAATAAAGGTGACTTGTTTTTCTCTGTTTCGAATGACCAATTTACTTGTGCAAAACTTTGACTCGAAAAAATAAAAAAAAGGAAAATGTACTTTAGCATTTGGTAATTATAGTATCTTAATATGTTTTTACAATATTAACCAATTCCACCCACAACAGCGTCAGTGTTTATATTGATTTCGTTTTCATTTAATTTGCCAACATCAACAAGTACAATTGAACCCCAATCAGGATTGTTATTAAATGATATTACTGTATCTGCTAAACTTTGATCATCTTCAAAATATGATATAGAGACTTCACCCATTCCTAAATCATCAAAACTTAAGGAGTCCTCATCTTTATTGAAATTTAAAATTGTATCTTGAGCATTAACTCCATATTTATAATCTGATGCAAGGAAAACAAATGTATCTTGTCCGTCACCACCATCTAAAGTATCATCTCCTGCACCACCATAAATTATGTCATCTCCACCGCCACCATCAACATAATCAGCACCATCACTTGTCATAATAGTATTAGAATTTTCTGAACCAAAAACAATGTCGTCACCTGAAGTAGTTGTTACGTTTTCAACACCAACAATAGTATCTTTTGATCCCCAAATATCGTCTGCTGTTCTAGCATCAATTAAAATATCACCAAGTTGAACGTCTCCATCACCAAGATTTACTTTAACATGATTATTAATTTTATTGAGTTGAGCACCAATTACTTCTTCATTGATTAATTCTTCTTCCAAATCATATGCAAGATAATCTAGAGAACTTCCATAAATAACATCATCACCTTGGCCACCAGCTAATCCAGAACTATCATTTCCTGCACCAATAATAATGTCATTACCAGTACTCCCAATAAAATTATCATAATTTTCCATACCAAATAATTGATATGATTCACTATCATTACTTAATGAAATCATTTGTTGGAAACCTACATCAATAATATAACCATCTTGATTTTCTGTTCCAAGTTTTGACAACTGAACAACATCATCAACACCTTGAGCAGCTTTTGTGCCGCTTAAGTTTTCTAATGAACCTTCTAACAATCTGACCTCTTGTATAGACACCATTAACTCCTCATATCTATCAAATTGTTCATATCTGGACCACTCAAACTCAATTGTACTTGAACCTGTAGAAATCTTTGTTCCAGAAGTGTACGAAGTATCATTAACTAATTCGTCATCATTGCTTAAATATATCCTTGCATAATCAATTCCAGCTTCAAAATCAGTAACTATGTCGTTACCAAAACTTGAAATATCTGTAGCTAATCCTTTAAAAAGAAAAAAATCTGTATTTTGAATATAACCATCATCACCAGTAAGGACATCATTTCCAGTTCCACCATCTATAAAATCTGAACCTAATCCTCCAACAATGACATCATCTCCACCAAGACCAGATAGATTATCATTCCCGCCATAACCATGAATAATATTATTATTTTCATTTCCAGTAATTAAATCAGATAAAGATGTTCCATAAACATTATCAGCGATTAAATAATCATCATTACCATAAGTGTCTTTTGATGGTTGATTTAATACATTTGATAAATTTACTTGAACACCATATACATTTTCTGATGAGGTTCGATATTTTTCTTCAAGGTCATAACGAATTACGTCTGAGTTTAAGGCTAAGATATAATCTGTCCCTTGACCACCAACAAGGCCATAACTTGAACCAGACACATCGTTTTCTGAATGAAAAATAATATCAGCATTACTTCCACCAATTATATTTTCATAGCCATCAAACACAAATTGTTCATTTGCTGCATTTGTAAATGTTTGATTATCTAAATCGAATGTAAGCGATGTGTCAGTTATTCTTGAAAAATCAATTATATCATCATTACCATCTAAATTGGCATTGACACTGGTTAAGGTAGTTAGTCCCATAACTTCAGAAGTTGCCAAAGCTAAAGTTGACGCAGTTATGATACCTGCAGTTGAATTAAGTGTTAAAAAATTATCTTGAGTATTTGTTTTCTTAATTTTGACAGAATTTGTATCAATGCCTTCTAAAGTAATACTATCATTTTCATTAACTTCTAAAATTACTTTATCATTATTAACTTCAAAATCTCTAATAATGTCATTGCCAAATTGACCTTTGAAAATAAAAGTATCTTTACCACCAGAAGATATTTCATCATCCCCATAAATGACATCATCGCCTGCACCAACTTCAATCAAATCATCTCCAAGACCACCTTTTAAAGAATCATTTCCTCCAGAAGAAATTATTCTGTCTTCACCATATCCACCCAAAATAATATTATCTGCATCTGAATCAATGATAATATCATTGTGTTTTGATCCAACAATATTTGTTACTGGATTTGAAGCATCAATGTTGTCAGTGTCGCCATAAGTGTCAATTATTATACCCGTGGTCAAATCAGCATTAATTCCAGATTTTACACTATCACTCTCACTATAAGCATCCTCAAGGCTGTAATTTATAAAATCTTTTGCACTTCCACTATATTGGTCATCACCTATTCCTCCTGCAAAATGATTTGCACCCCCTGTTGATGAAGCTATAAATATATCGTCTGCATCTGACCCAACAACATTATCAAATCCTTGAACTTGAACCTGATTCGTTGATCCATCACTCAATTGATAAGAGGTCGTGCCAGTCTCTAAATTAATAGTGAGAGGAAAGTTTTGATTAAACTTACTGTAATCTACAACATCTCTTTCATTGGAATCATCAGCAATATCAAGTCTGTCAACAACATCTCCACTTTCAGTTCCTGAAACAGAATTTCTGTCATGGGGTTGAACAAAAATTGCAGTTTTCAAACCTGCAGGACCAATTGATACTCCGTTTTGATCAAAAATTTCAACTTGAATTGTTCTCAATCCTGATTGGGTAAAAAATTCACCGCCAAAAGCAATCTTGTTTTTTAATATTCCTATTATATCGTTATTTGTTAGTGAAACATTTGGTTTCCACTCATATTGAGCAAAACCATCCGATGATGTACCTACGTAATTGATAGTGTCAATGATATTATCATTTTCATCAATTATAAATAATTCATCTTTTCTATCTTCAACTCCAGATTCTGTAATAATTTTAAATTGGATGTTAGCCATCATTTGATCGGAATTTATCTGATTTTCTGATATAGGAATATTTAAGCTATTATGTGTATCTCCTGGTTCAAAAGCTTTTCCTATTAAAACTTTTGCAAGTTCAGGCTGGGCACTACAATCATAAGGTACTGTCACAACATCATTGCTATCTTTAAATGTAATTTTAACATCTCTAAATCCACTAATTATCTCAGACAAAGGTTGATCATTTTCATATTTAATACTTCTTAATGCTTCTTCTACCATTGCTTGATTATCAGCATTCGTTTGATTTTCAATAATATCCTGCGATAGGGTTAATGATAGTATTGAAGTACCCTCTTCACCCTCAAGAACAAAACCATTTTCATGAGATGGGTCAAATATTAATTTATCTTGATTTCTAGCAACATCTAATGTTGATAGGTCAGGCGATGTTATCTCAATTGTTATTTGGCTTATCATACTATCAGGATCAAAAATCAATCCAGATGAACTCTCGCCATATAGTGAAGCCCCTAAAGCATCTATTTCAGGCTGATCATCAAGAGAAACTGGTAACAAAAATGTTGACTGTGCCTTTAATTGTGTTGACCCATCTTCTTCAGTAACTGGTAACAACTGAACACGATTAAAATCATTAACTACAATTACAGGATCATCATTTTGAGAAGTTAAATTAACTTTTATTTTTGAAACAGTTCGAGCTTCATTTATATCATTAGTTTTGTCACTATTTAAAATTCTAATCTCAATTAAACGTTCTGGATCAGTTGATCTTTCAATATCAGTAAGTTCAAAAGTAGGGTTTTCATTTTTACTTGTGTAAAAAATATTGTTAAGTGCTTCCTCAAATGATTGTAATTTAGAAGAATTATCTGTGCCTTCTGGATTTGTTAAACTTAAAATGCCATTTTCACTATTATAATTTTGTTCAACATTAGAAGAATTTGTTCTTAAAATATCTCCACTTCTTACATCAGTTATTACTACCTCTATTGTCTCAGGAAATCCACTTCCAATTAAACTAATCTTATTAAATAGGCCAACCTCAGATGAAGAAAAATCCTCTATAGCAAATTCAGAACCTTCTATAAATTCGATATCATTTTCCTGAGATGTTCTTATAACCTGGCCACTAAAATGATTAAAGAGTTCTCCAGAAACATCCATTCCAAAACCATCATGAATTGAAATGTCATAATTAGTTGTACCAATATTAAATTCATCTGAAATGTTATTTACAGTATAACCAATAGTCCTCAAAATAGCCTGAACTTCATTTATTCCAACAACATTTAAGCTTTCTTCAGAACTTGCAGTTGAAAAATTAATTAGCATTTCTAATCTATGATAATCTCCTTCAGTTGTCAGTCCTTCAGAAGATATGAAACTATCTATAGTTGATTGTGACTGGTAATTTTTTGATAATTTTATCAGATAGCTATCTGTAACAGGATTAAAGGTTCCATTATTGGTTTCAATTTCTTGAAGATAGAAATGTGTATTCTGAGTATCTTGAACAATAGAGTAAAGCCCTTCATTTAATAATATACCATCATTAGTGATTGCTTGAAGTTGTTCTGATGTAAAGTTATAAACACTTTCGTTAGAAATTTTATTATAAAAATGACCATATTCTATTGTGTTATCAGATGTATTTACAAATTTGTTGTCCTTAATTGTAATTGTTTCATTACTAATAAGTTTTATTTGCTCTCCCTCAAAAGGAGAATTAAGTGAAACTTTTACAACTCCACCTGGAAAAATTGAATCATTCTGGTCATTGATTTGACCTTCAGAAACAAGGAAAATATGTTCTGTACCTTCATGAAAACTTGCTGGCGATTCAATACCTGATATTGATGGTAATACATTACCATTTCCAACATCACCTGACCCAACTTGAATGACTTTTTGATGCTCAGATATATTTGCACTATCATACATTACCGAGGTAACATCATCTGTATCTTTAAATGTAATCTTTAAATCTCTAAATCCGGTTATAACCTGTGACAAAGGTTCATTATTTTCATAATAAATATTTCTTAATGCTGTCTCTACCATTGCTTGATTATCAGCGTTAGTTTGACTTTCAATTATTTCATCAGAAAGATTTATTTTTAGAACTGACGTCCCATCCACACCTTCAACTTTAAATCCAGCGTCAGAAGATGATTTAAACATTAACTTATCTTGGCTTTTTGCAGCATTTAAACTTAGTGGATCAATGGATGTAATTTCAATTGTTATCTCATTAATCATGCTATCAGGATCAAAAATTAACCCCGACCCAGTTTTACCAAATTTAGTGATATCTAGAGCATCTGTCTCAACTTGATCAAAAAGAGTGTTTGGCAATAACTGAGTTGATTGTACTTTTAATTGACTTAACCCTTCATCATTTGTGTCAGCAGATAACTGGACACGATTAAAATCATTTACAATTAATTCAGGCAAGTCATCTTTTGGGGTAAATTCAACTTTAAAAGTGCCGATAACACGTCCTTCATCGACTGTAGTGGTTGTTGAATTATCAATTGATACAACCTGAATAGTTCTATCATTTGATATGATACTATGATCATTATTTATATATAATTGTGTTGGATTATCATTTTCTGAAGAATAAAATGTTTTATTTATTGCATCATGAAATGACGCTGTTTTTTCATTATTATTTTCACTAGATACATTTGAAGTAATAGACAGAATTCCAGTATCTGCGTCATAAGATGATGTTACAAGTGTACTTGTTGTCCCAATTATATCACCTGAGATAAAATTATTTATTTTCAATTGTATTGAATCAGGCGCAAATCCATTATCACTTATATCAATTGTTTCAAATAAATTAATAGTAGTTGGTGCAACTTCATTTTGAGCTAATTCATCACCCTCAACATATGTTCCAATAGGTTGTGGATTAGCTGTTATTATATTACCCAAAATTTTTGTACTTGGGTTACCATCAATATCAGGACCAGAACCATCTTCAATTGAAATCTCATAAGGGACATCTCTTGTTTCTAAAATTGATCCAGAATTAGAATAGCCAATAGCATGAAGAATTGCTTCAATATCACTAGCATCAGCTTCTTCATTTAATGTGAGATTAAACCCAATTACATCATTTCCATCTTCAGAAAAAGATTTTTGAAGCTGTCCAATAACTACGTTACTACTATCTAAAACACCAACTGTTGGCTGACTATCTGACAATTCGCCAGTTCCAGATAAACTAATAGAAGCACTATTAAAAACAAAAATATTATCTCCTATCTCAGGAGAAATTAATTTTGCTGAAATAGTACCACCATTAAAGTTTGTATTATCTTCATCAGAAAATCCTGCTTGCGTCAGAAGCAATACATGATCTCCACCTTCATGATAAGTCACATCATTATCAACATTTGTAACAACTGGTAAATCATTAGTTTCTACAAATGTTACTTTTAAGACTTGTTCTGTTTTCCCAAGTAACTCCCTAGTGTCAAATAATCCTGCACCAAAATTAGGATCAGTTGAACTTGAATCTTTATTATCAGCATCTTCTGTAATAACCGTCACATTTACATCAAATCCACTTGTTGTATCAGAAGTTACTTTTCCACCTAATTTACCAGAAATCCATATTTGAGCCTGCTTGAGCGTCTCTGATGACGCATCAACTGGAGATATATCTGTAGCAAGTTGTTCTATATCAATCGTAAATATATTACCTACCTTAGATATAACCGAACTATCTATTGTATTTTCAACAAATTCATTTTTTTCTAAGTTATTAGATGAAGATGAAAGTAAAAAATCACCACCTTGAAAATTTAATTGTTCAAAATTTGTTTCTTCAACCCCATCACTATCTAGAGATTGACCTTTTGCAAAAAAGTTCCAATGCGTGTTTTCACTTAAACCAAAGCTTTGAAGTAAATTTTCTATATTTGAAACTTTCGTAGAAATATCATTTCCATTTTCAAATTCTGTTTTAATTTGCTGTTCCAAACTTACTGTTTCAAGACTTGATTTGAAATTGTTTGAAAATCGAATTGTGAGTTCAGGGGAAGAAATAAAATTATTTGCAAAAATTATTCCATCAATTGATGTTCCATCTTCTTCTAAGATTAAATTTTGTAATCTTGTAAGGTACAAAATTTCATTCAATTGTGATGAATCTAATTTTAGTGAGGTAATATTTTCGCTATTATCCTTAAGTGTAACAGTAAGTGGCAATCTAAATGCCGGTCCATCTTCTATTGCAGTAGAAGGTGAAACAGATACATCAGCAGGAGAACCATCTGAAAAAATATCAACATTTAAATTAATAGGTTGACTTAATGCAGTATCACCATTTGCTGAGACAACTGAATAAATTTTAAAAGAGATATTATCATCGAAATTTTCTGGAGTAATAAGTTTTATTGACTTACCTGCTTCTAGAGATGGAACACTAAATGTAAATGTTTCTAAACCATTATCTGCCTCGACCTTTGGCACAAAAGAATTATCATCTACCTGTAAAATAAATTGACTAATTAATGCGGAATCATTTGAGCCTTCAGTTACTCCTGTAATTTCAAATTTTATACTTTGTATTTCTGTGTTTAGTAAATTTGATCCATCAGAAGATTTATTTAAAATGTCATAATTACCATCCTGATCTGTTTTTAAAATTACTATTCCTATATCACTAGCAATTTTTTCATAAGTATCTATTTCTAAGGTGTCAGATGTAGATGAATTTCTCTCAGCTGATATAACCTCGGTATCGTCTTCTTGATTAATAGTATTAACTTGTGAATCACTAAAACTATCAAAGGAAATTTCTACAGGATCAGCTCTTTCTTCAATTACAACATTGATTGTTTTTTCAACAGGACTTCCTTCAACTGCTCCATCAGTAACGATTGCAGATACTTTTAATAAAAGAGGATTTTCTGCTGTAGAAAAGTAATCTTTGGCAGGAACAATTTTTAAAGAAGTGATTTTAGGGTCATTTGCAGATGATATATCATCAAATATATATGAATAAGTATTATCATTATCAGTCATATTACCTAGAGTAATTTCTCCACCATCATAAGTGAATTTTAGATTAGCACCACCTGTAGGTGATGTAACATGAGTTTTTTCAATCTCTAGTTTGATATCTACTGTTTCGCTGTTATCACTAAGTTCATAACGAATTGTAACAGGGATACCTGTATCATCTTCCTCTCCAATGACACCGTCTGTTTGAACAAATAAATTAGGGTCATCAGCAACAGGTAAAATATTTCCAACTAAATAAACTGGTTTTGAAACAGTTGATTCCCCAGATAAAGGTTCAGAGGTTACAGACCATGCAGACAGACTAAAGGAGCCAGAAAAATTTAAATCTTGAGCGATAATTTTTAAATCACTATCTCCACTTTCAACAGGAATATCCTCTTCTAGAAGCAACCAATCCCCATTTTCAAGCTTTGATCCTTTATTTAACGACAATGTATTAGGTAAACCTCTAATAGTTATTAATGTTACGTGTGATGATGTTAAATCCGATCCAGAAGATAAATTAAGATGAAGAGTTTCTGTGCCATCTGTTAAACCTTCATTAAATTGAACATGTTTTAAGGTAGTTCCTCCTTCACGTGCTGTAACAAATGAAACGTCTTTACCTTCCCAACTTGGGGCATTTGTTGGAGTTGTAATTGTATTTTCAAGACTTACTTCATAAAGATCTTTAATGCCACCACCAGACGTTCCTAAATCTATCTGAGCAGATTGAAGAATATATGCAGAATTACCAGCAGCCCCTTGATTAACCGATGTAGTATTATTAAGATCAACACTTGCATCAGATGCAAGTGCAGTAAATTCACCTGAATCTAATACTCCATCTACATCACTATCTCTCCATACAAAGATTTTCCCAAAATTATTAGTATCTTGATTATTGATAATGTTGTTATTGTCTTCATCTAGTAATGATATAGAATCTAATGAGGATGTACCTTGAACATTTCCAAATTTAAAAAACTCAGAAAAAATATGATCTTTTAGGTTCAACCTAGAAGAGTCTTGATTTACATATGACGAAAATTGATCACCGTCTTTATCATAAATTAATAAACCAGTGTTAGAATTTGGCATGTACACTGTGTCAAGTGTGCCATCCATATTTACATCTAGGGCGTTTGCTAATGAAGTAAAATTTGAATCATCTAGAGATCCACCATTAAAATCGATGACAAGTGGATCACCTTGAAGGTAATAAATATCACCTGACCCAGTTAACCCTTTTGAGGCAGTAGTACCTCCTACTGTATCTAATGCAAAACCTGTCAGATCAACTGATATTGACTTTTGCTGGAGTGGCGTCCCCACAGAATTTTTTATTATACCATTATCAACTTGAAACCCCGAACTATTTCCAACTTCACTTAAATTTCCTGTAAATGTATAGCTAGTATTTAAATCCGTGATTTGAGCTCCTGAAGATAGAACAAGATAAAAGAATTCTGTAGATGAAGATATACCTGCATTGCCATCAACTTCTAATTGGTCCATTGTTAATACATAAACTGAGCCATCTGCATTTTTTGCACCAATTGCAGTTCCTTGCGCATTTTCAAAGGAAAGATACTCTGAGAGACTTGAAGGTAAATTCGTCATTAAAAGTGTTATTTGCTCATCTCCAGACGCTTGAACATCTAATGAGATTTTCATTTTATGGGAATTATCTCCAGTTTTAATAACATCTCCAATAACAAAAGAAGTGTCAAGAGTTTGCCCACTTTCATTTTTAATTATTGGAGCTTTTGCTACAGCAGCTATTTGAAAAGTTATATTCTGTTCAGTTTCTCCTACATCAGAACCATCAGTAGATCGACCAATAACTTCAACAATATATGTTGCATCATAAAAAGGATCATTATCTTTATTAATTACACCCTCGGGTGGTCTAAACGAAGCTCCAGCAAGTAAATTTTTTACATCATTTTCAGATAAAACATAAGTATCATAACCGGCTTTGTAATTTACATGATCTGAACTCACAGCAGTCGGAGAAGATCCATTGTTTAATAAAAAAGTTGCACTATTACCGTCTTCACTTTGCTTAAACCTAAAAATACCTTCCATTACCTCAGCAGAATTCAATTCTGAAATTGAGGTTGTTAATTTTATATAATCTGACGTATTTGCATATGTAGAGCCGTCGACATATTCACCGATTTTAATTGGCGAGGATGAAGAACTTGAAGGAACTGAAACTGATGGTTTATCGGCAACAGGTGATATTGTCACATTAATTGATGAAGTGTCACTAACAAATGTAGCTCCTGAATTATTTTCTTTTGCTATAGCTGAAACTGACAAAGAGATATTTCCACTTTCATCATTTGGCGCTCTAAGATAAACATCACTTGAGAGTTCATACTGATTTGTTGTTCCTGATACTAAACTAATATTTGTTAGAGTAACGGTGCCAGCACCATCAGATACACCGATAGCGTTATTAGAACTGTCAACTAAAGCATAACCTGTACTTACACCTGAAATATTTACTGCAACAATAGTTTCAGAACCATCAAGATCATCAACTGTAAAAGTAATACCTTCACTAATTTTAGTTAATGTATCTTCTAAACCGGCTCTTGTACCAGAATTTGCATCGGTTACTGTTGGTTTTGAGGCAACTGGATTTACAATTAAAGTAAAATCTCCACCACTTGGAGCACTAAATTCAGCACCTGGTTCTTTCGCTTGAATCTGAATTTCTACCCTAATATCATCCCCACTATTTGTTGAATAATCTTCTGGTGGAAGAATACCTAAATTTGACATAATTGTTTTAAGATTATCGACAGAAGAGGTTGTAACGACACCCCCACTAGTTGTAGGAGTAACATCAATTATAAATTGACCAGGTGTAGAATTATCTATAGTTAAGTTTGATATTAAATTATCCGGTACTAAGGATGTATCTAACGTTACATAATTTCCAGCAGAAGAAATTAAAGTTGCTGAAGTTGGATCAGACTCAAATTCGGTATTATTATAAAATTTAATTGTTGCTCTCATTTTTTCTAAGCTATCAGCTTGATCAACTTGAAGGTCTCCTATTCCTAATTTTTGCGAAACATAATCACTTTGTCCTTGATATTCATTTGTTGTCAGATTACCACCCAATTCGACATTAGGATCTTCAGACCTAGGATCAAAATTTTGAATTTTTGTGACTACGGAAGTATCTTTAGACACACCATCCGATTCAATCGTTCTAGAAAATACCTGATATCTTAAATCTCCATTAAAATCCGTTAAGGGTAAAAACTCAAAACTTAAATCAACTCCACTCTGTAAAGAAACAGGATTTCCATCATCTCCAGGCAATGATGAAAACATAAAGAAATTATTTGAATAAGTGGCAAATACACTTGGTCTAAAACCTGAAATTCCACCAATATCAGATGGATCAACAGCAACCCAATTACCAGAAGAATCTTGTCTTTCAAAATTACCAATAAATACCCTTAAATCCTCGCCAACATCAACTTGATTTGCAGTAAGATTTATATAAAAACTAGTATCCTCTACTCCAGCAGCAGGATTATCAACTGTAATCGAAATGTCATCTATTGCAGGAAGAGCTTTTACAACAATGTCTTGAATTGTTGAAAAAGCCTCAGATGATTCATGAGTTGATTTTGTTACAGCTTTTAAAGTTGCATTTCCTTCATAATGAGCATGTAATTTAACAGAAAGATTATCAAACTGAGACTGATTAAATTCTAAAGCATCCTCAAGACCTGATCCAAAATCATATTGAATTGCTTCTCCAATATTAGATAAAGTTTCAGCATCTAAATAGTTTCCTGAAACAATACTTCCATCAGACAAAACAATATTTTTCTTAACAATTAAGCTCAAAGTTTCAGTATTTTTTAAGTCCCCAGAGCTAAGAGACAATATATTGTCACCATTTTCTGTTTTGAAAATTCTGATAGGTAAATCTTCAAGACCCTCTACATCCACTCCATCTATGGTTGATCTATCTGTAAGTGTGATTACAGGAGTATCTGCAACAGGACTTACATTAAATTTCAAAACATCCGTTGCACTTGAAAATTTATTGTTATTTGTAACTGTAATAAATGCATTTAAATCGATTGTTCCAATAAAATCCTTATCGAGCCTTAATACAAGATTATCCTTTACACTCGTCTTATCATCACTTTCATTCGTAATAGAAATCTGCCTATCTTTAGAGTCATCAAGCATTGTTAAGGTTGGCGGTGAAGTATCTTCTGATTTAAAAAACAAACCTATGTTATTATCAATTGAGACACCTGAAACCTGATATAAATCAGATTGATTAAATCCTCGAAAAGATAGGTTAGCAACAGAAGAACCACTTAGATCAAAATCTATATATTGACCAATATCAATTTCAAGATAATTACCATCTTTCTGTTCTGGTATATCAGTTATATTGTCAGTTATAGTTAGTGTTGGCTTTTTAACAGGAACATCAACATTAATCGGACCAACTGCGACCTTGCCCTCTTGATCTGTGACTTGATAAAAAAATGTGTAAGTTCCAGGATTTGTGCCATTAGGTATATCAATGCTAACCGTTCCATCATCAGGATTTAATGTTGCAACTATGTTGTTACCATCAGTTTTTGATAAAAGAAATTTTTTATAAGTTAAACTTGGGGTAGCATTATCTGATTGATATAAACTCGAAGTTTTAACAAATGAAATATTGGCGCCATCATTTACAATAGAAGGATTGCCTTGCAAAGAAAACTGATCCCCTGCAACATTAATTTGATAACTGTCACCAATTCCGTTTTCACTATCAAATAATGTAATCTCATCACCATTGACAAAGGCATTGCCTTCTAATGAGTATGAATTATTGGTTTCATTATAAGTTGCAGTCTGAATGCTAACTGCTTCGGCATTTGAAGAAGAAGTTGCAAGAACAAAATGATCATCATCAAGTTTTGCGAGATAATAGTCTGTTCCGCCACCAGTTACTTTTTGACCTGTTGAAAATCCATGATCTGTAATTTTTCCAATATCTTTTGTAAAAGGAGCATTTAAATCTATGTCTTCCCCCGTCTTTGAGGTGGATAATCCTACTGCAACAAGAGGTGCGGTTCCTGAAACCACAACATCGTTAGAAATTAAATTACTTGATGTAACAGTAGAACCAATTTCTCCTTTAACTCGATCCATAGAGGCAATAATACTTGCAGCACCCGTTACTGGATCATATTCTGGAACTTGGTTAGCTAATTCAGCTGCTAGTGATGTTACATTAACTGCAGAAAACTGAGCCTCTAGAGCACTCGCAGCGTCATCTACTGGACTTGAAGCCAAATTAGAAATTGCATCAACTAAATCTGTTTGTGCTAATAGGGCAATACCTCTTGCATCTGCATCAAGAAAATCTCCACTATCTTGAGTAAACATCGTATATAATTGCTTATTAACTTCTGCAATTGCATTTGTTACACTTGTAACAACGGGTGAAAATTCTGAGCCAGATAAGCCTGTTCTATTAAAAATAGAGACTAAATGAGCTGGGTTTTCAAAATCTACACTACTTCCAGAATTAATTTCAGCAACTATAGCATCAACAGCATCTTGATACGAATTTTGAGAAGCAATTGAAGATATTTCTGCTAAAAGAGTAGATAACCCATTTATAGTTGATTGCATTTGTGCACCAACCGCATCCACAATAGCTGCATCACTGTTAGCACCACCAGCATCTGCTGCAGTTTGAATAGGGTTATAATCACTAAAATTAACAGGTGAACCTAATCCTGAAAATTTTGCAAAAGCTGTATTTTGGTCGATAAGTGGATCTAACTGAGAAACAACAACTGAAACCGGTGTTACAGTTGAAATATCTTCACTTGAATCAAATTTAAAAACACCTGCATCTGCACCAGTAGTTGTGTCAATACCTCCAACAGTTATAATAGGGGCAGTTCTATTAGCTGCCGACAAAGAATATGATCCATCAGGATTTGTAAATGCCGTTGGTTCACCTGGGTCATATTGATTGTTAAAGTTTAAATCTTGAAAAACTCTAGCACCTGAAATAGGTCCTTTGAGCAACATACCTCCAAGAAGAGCTCCCCCAGCGGCACCTCCAGCACCAGATGTAGCAAAAATTCCACCACCACCACCACCACCACAACCTGTTAAAGCTAACAAGCTTACAGTAGACAAAAGTGTTATTTTTAGTTCATTTTCACTAATTTTTTTTAAAGCATTTGAACTAATTTTTTTTAATGGCGATGTATTTACTGATCCATCCATTTTTTATACTCGAGTTATAGTAAATTTTACCATTTTATACTATAATTAACAATACATATATGTCAGTGACATACATCACAAGTTTGGTGAGATAATTAAAATTTTATTTAGTTTCAGCTGTATAAACTCCATCCCAATCTTTTGGAAGACCTTTACTTTTTAAGTCATTTAACCTAGATAACATCAATTCAGAAAAATTATAAAGAGAATCGTTTACTTTTGGAATAGATTTCAAATTTTGTTCGGCTTTTTCAAGTTCACCATTTCTAAAATTTACTAAATACTCTTTAACTTTTTTAATACTCTCTTTGGAAGAAGGATTTTCTAAAAGACCAAAAATTGTTTCTGGTTCTGTTTTTCCTTTAACTTTAATTTTATCAATTTCTAAAACTTCATTTTTTAAACTAGTAACTTTAGCGGCAGTATTTTTACATAAAATAGTTGAAACACCGTATCCTTTGGTTTGCCCCTCTAGTCTAGAAGACAGATTAACAATATCACCTAAAACAGTGTAATCAAAACGTTGGTTAGATCCCATATTACCAACAACACACTCCCCTGTTCCTATTCCAATACCAATCCTTAATGGTGGAATACCAGGTCTTTCAGATTGAATTTTATCGTTAACTTTATAAATGGTCTTCATCATTCTCTTAGCAGCATCTACAGCTAATTCGGCATGTTTTGGGTTTTCAATGGGAGCATTCCAAAATGCCATTATACAATCTCCCATGTACTTATCTATAGTACCTCCACAATTTAAAATATCCTCACTTAATTCAGTTAAAAGAGTATTTATTACTTCAGTCAAAATTTCAGGAGTACTTTTTAATGCCTCTGAAATTGCTGTAAAGCCCCTTACATCACAAAACATAATAGTCATGATTCTTTTTTCACCACCTAGTTGCAGTTTTTCTGGATCAGCTATCAAAGCGTCAACCATATCTGGAGCTAAATACTGAGCAAATGCTCCTTTGATCATTCTTTTTTGTTTTCCTTCAGTCATAAATGCATGAACACTAGATGCACCATACATTAACAAAAAAGTTGGGAAACAAAGAAAAATTGATAGAAAATACCCCTCACCCCAGCTCCAAATACAAATTGAAAAACCTACTAAATGAGCACCCATTCCAATTCCAAAAGAACGTAATGGCTTAAAATTAGCTGTTCCAAAAAGAGAAATAAGAAACATTATTCCAAAAATTATTGCTTTATGTGACAATGAAGGATTATCAACCCAATTTTGGTTTACTAGGTTATGATATATATTTGCGTGAATTTCTACTCCAGGTGAAACCCTAGAATTAAATCGTGTGTAAGGTGTTGGAAAAGTATCTGTTTTACCGCCTTGAACATCTGGATTCGCTTTTAAATCAAGTCCTATTAAAACAGTTTTTCCTTTTAAAGAATTTTTTTCAATGCCATCTTCTACAAAAAACTGATAATAACTTATATATTTAAAAAAATGATCAGGACCTGCATATTTTATAATTTTACTTCTATCCAATGGAGTTTTATTAAACTCAGTATTCACACTGGATAGGGTGTTCTCATAACTTGGAATATAACGAACTACTAAATCATTATCCATATCAACGCCAGCCAAACCTACTTTTGCACCAGCATCTTCAAATATTTTTAGGGGTCTTGTTTCAATTACACCCGATATAAAGCCACCCTTTGTTTCTGAGATGTCTGATCCTAAAGTCACATTCCCAGCATTCCTTATTGAAGTTGCAAAAGCTTCGTCTGAATCTTGATTAGAAGGTTCTGAAAAAATCACATCAAAAATTATTTTTTCAGCACCTTCTTCTACCAACCTGTCTACGAGAGCTGCATGAAATTCTCTAGGCCATGGCCACTGTTTATCAAAAGCAGAAAAAGATTCTTCATCTATCCCTACTACAACTACATCACTAGTGCTTGCCTCTGAAGGAAAAAAAAAATTTAAAACGTCTATATTTAGTCGCTCTAATGACCCCATAAACAAAAAATAAGTTAAAAATAAAGAAATTGTTCCAGTAATTAATGATACTAATGTTTGTTTTCCAAATTTATTCAAAAATAAGTCCTGTACATTAATATTGTTTTAAGGGAATCGAAATGATCTATTTCCCCAGATAGATCAAGCACTAAATCACCATAAAAAGCTGGGGTAGTGTAATTTAATTCAACCATATTTTTATCTTTATATAAATTGTCATCTTTATCATAAATATTTTCTTTTCTTCTTATTCTAGTTGCAATTGTGTAGTCAGAAGAAATTTTTGTAATACCAACAAATCCTATACGTTCTGGGACACCATCAACACTTCCTAATGCACTGCTTTCATCAAACTTAGAATGATCTTTTTCATCTGCATCCCATAATTCAGCACCTGTTCTAAAGGTAATATTATCTCCAAGAACTTTTTCAAAAGCAAATGAGATTCTTTCAAATTTGGCCTTCGCAAAATCATTATGGTCTTTAAAGAGAATGTCCTTATTTGGATTATAAAATTTATTTAGTGTAAAATTGGATAATAAATCTGCATTCCATTGTTCTCTAAATAAAAGATAAATAGGATTATTTTCTACTTCAAATGATTCTGCAGTTAAAGTGAAAAGGTTATTATTATCAGGCGCATGCGAAAATTTTAAAGAAAATTGATCAATTTTAGCACCAGGATTCATAAATTCATAATGAGTGGAAATGCCAGCAACATCATCTGCTAATATTGGTGCCTGTCTTAAAGGATGATAATCTGATATTGCAGCAAAACTTAAAGAATTTTTATTTTTTTCATAGGAGTATCCAATGCTAGGTCTTATAAAAAATTTATGCCTATCAGATCTAAAATCTTTTCTTGAAACATTATCTGCTATTATATTTTGGTCGAATTGATGATGATAATATCCTGTTCTAACCCTGTAACTTATTAAGCCTAAATTGTTGTTAATTTTAATGTTATTTGATTGTAAAGTACCTAAAAAATCATACTCAAGATTGTCAAGTGTTTCCTCTCTATTTTGGTAATTTCCTCCAACTAATGACGTTAGATCTTTACATGTTGAAGAACTTCCATTGACATTATAATCAGATTCACCTGTTCTCAAAGCAGTATCAAATGACCATGAAAGTTCTCCAATTGCTGACGATTGGTTCAAATTTCCAAAACCAAATTCAAGCGCTGAGGTCTTGACTTTATCCTTACTTCTACAACCTCCAGATACTTTTCTTTCAATATCTGCATTCCCTGTTTCAGTAGCAATAGTATAAATCATTGCAGAACCATCAGTTCTCATTGAATGCCCTACATCAACTCTAAGTGTAATGTCATCAACAGGATAAGAACTATTTGTATGGAAAGGAATTACATTTGCTGTAATAAAAAAATTTTTATCAAAATCTGTTCTTTGCCCATAACCTAAAAAACCCAAAGCAAAATAGGATTCATCAACATTGTCTGGGGCATGGTGAGGTTCGCTTTGAACTCCAAAAAAACCTACATCATATAAATAACTTTTCTCAACTTCACCATCTATTAATTTTCCGTTTTTCCCAAATTTATAACCAAAATCAGATTTTTTTTCACCTAAACCTAGTCTATATTCTTTATAACCATTTTCTCCTGGTCTTGAAATGACATCCGGAACATTCCTTTTTGAGCCAAATGTCTGACTATCAAGTGTAAAACCTCTGATATAATTTGAATTTTTTTCAACATCACTATTTGCAGTTGATGCTCTAAAAAGTGAGCTACCAGCCCATTTTATATTTTTTGTTTTTAATGAAGACTTACGTGCAAAGTCTGGAAGACCAACTTCAAGATATCTTCTCCCAATGTTAGCTCCTCCCTGCTGATCATTTGCCAATTGAGCATAAGTGTCTGAGGATTTTGATTTCTTAATAGCCATTTGTGCATGGTAAAGAGCAGACTTAGCATCTAATTCAGAGGAAAATATTTGTGATGCTATAATGTGTGGTAAAGGATCTAATTTATCTAATTTTATAGCTCTTTCTAACTGCGTTATTGCTTGTTTAATTTCACCTGAGTGAAGATGAGCAACTGCCATAAATGAATAAGCCTTAGCATAATTTCTTTCAATTGCAGTTGCTTTTGAAAAATAATCTATTGCATTTTCACTATTACCATCCTTAAGTTCAATTATTCCTTGTGCTACTAAAAGTTCTAAATTATTTGGCGCAACTTCTAGAGTATTAAGCCCAATTTTTTTTGCTCTTTCAATTTGATTTCTATAGCTAAAATACTGACTTTTAACGGCATTATAGTTATTGTTGCTAGACGAAAGATTTTTAGCTTGATCTAATAGGTAAAGTGCTTTATCAAAATTTGATAGATTCAAATGAATTTTTGCCATGCTTAAATATGGAGATCGCCAATTTTTATTTTCATTATTAGCAGATTTATAAAAAGATAAGGCTTGATTACTATCACCTTTTGCTTCGCTTATTGTTCCTAAAAGATTATAAACACTAGAACGAGAAATTTTTGGTTTTAAAACTTTTAAAAAATTTAACTTTCTTTCTGCTTGCTTATATTCACCCAGTGAAAACAAATATTTAGATTCCACATAAAGTTTTCCTTGTTTGCTGGAAACCTTATTAATTAACTTCTTGCCTTGTAAATCATTTCCTTGAGAGAAATTAATTTCTGCTTGAACAAGATACAACCAATCTTTAAATGCTGAGTTGTTAAAATTTTCTGGATTTACAGTCTTAATACAGTCAACATTAAAATTTTCAACGTTTTGAGATATACTTTTGTAAGAAAAATCATTTGATAACGAACAATTTTTATTATCTGATTTTACATTTCTCAATTTATTAATAAATTCAAAATATTGTTTATCGTTTTGAAACAATGACTTTGGAAAATAGGCAAAAGGTTCAGTCTCATACCTGAATACAAACTGAAGATACTCTCCAGGGTTTAATAATTTATTAACTTTAATGTTACCACTTTTATCAACTAATGCTAGTTGGTCTTTTTCAACAGATTTTTTTTCCCCAGAATTATTAGCTAATTCAACAATACCTTCCATTACAGCAATGGAAGATTTTTGATTTTTACTTACATCAAAAACCCATTCTGTTCCTCTAATCGAAGCAACTGCATTAGGTGTTTTAATCTGAATTTTTACAGGTTTTTTATTTGTCTTAGACCAAATCTTACCCATATTTAATTTAACTTTAGTTTGTGACGTTTTTTTCTCGTGGTTCAACTGTATAGTCGAATTTTTACCAATTATAGTTTGAGTTCTGTTAGGTAAAAGTAATGTGATTTTGGCATCTCTTCCTGTTTTAATCCAAAATCCATTATTTAATTTTTGAGGTTTATCAACTTTTTTCCAATTTTTATTGTCTGAGGATACTTGAACATCGCCCGAAAATTTCAAAATTTCAAAATTATTGGAGTATGCATTTTTAAAAGTAATAAAAAAAGAAAAAAAAATTATTAATATTTTTAATTTATTTATTATCATTTTAATACATTGTAACTACTTTAATTATATTAGTATAAAACGGCTTTTTTTCAAAATAATTAACTAATTATCAAATAGTTATTAAAGACTTTGTGCTTCAAGATAATTCATTAATGTATCTTCGTCATCTGTATACAAATGATAAACCCCACCACTAGATGTTTGAACATCGATAACACCGTCTGTTAAGTCAGTGTTACCTGAGAAATCGTCACCAGCATTTGTAATTATATTATCACTTCCAGATATATTTTTTATATAAACATGAGAAGAAGATGTATCAGCAACTGTGCCATCGAGTACATTTCTTAAATCAAATGTATCATCGCCTTGACCACCTACAAGAATGTCTGTCCCACCATCAGCATAAATGGTATCACCTTGATTATCCGCGATAACTATTTCGTTATCCCATGCAAGGTCTTTTCCAGTGTCATCTGTACCACCATTGCCATCAACAGATATCTCAAAGATCTCATTATTATTACCTGCATCATCAATAGTTAAAAACTCAATACGTCTAAAATCTAAATATTCATTATAATTGTCAAAGAGAACTGTTGCATCACTTCCATTCTTTTCACTGATAAATAGTGAACTATCGGCACGCTCGTTTCTGTCTTTACCTCTTACAAAGTCAAGTTCAGTGATACTATCAATGCCAGCAAAGTTAACTGAGTCACCTTCTGAGTTCAGTAAGCCACCTGTACTTGATACATCGCCATATTCAAGGGCTGTACCACCAGCAACCTTTCCACCAGCATTATTGCTTCCAATAACATAAGTGTCATCACCACCATTACCCATGGCAATGTCCTTAGCATTATCAACTTTAACAAAGTTAGCAGCCTTACCACCTGCACTTACGCCTTCGCCAACTGTTTCAACACGGTTGTAAAAACTCTCTACCATGAGATCAACATCATCCCAGTTCAAATTAAATTGCTGTGGATCAGCATCACTCTGACTGATCTTAAGATTAACTACTGCATCACCAATATTAACCTTCGTATAAAAACCAAAATTAAATGCTTTTTCTGAAGTTAAAGAACCATCACTACCTAGAACTTCATTGATTTGTTGTTCGGTTGCATTCAAATATATTGCATTTGAATATGAGTAATCCATTAGATCACTCAACTCAGGAAGACCATAACGATCAGCTATAGAAGCAATAAATTGTTGTTCACTCATTACACCTAAGTTCTTTGCAATTGTTTCTGATGACACATTTTGAGCAATGCTTAAGGATGAGTTGTCAGCTTTCCATTCACCATCTGCATGTTTAACGGCTATCTTCTTACCATTAACAACAATAAAGAAAGAACCTTCCCCTCCATTAGGATTGCTTGCTGCCACTTCATCAGCCCAAGTAGAGCCATTAGACGTGTCACCATTAATCATTTTCCATTTGCCTTCAATACTTGTATCAATTACATCACCAGTATCTTTAAAGTCAGAGTGCTTTCCATCATAATAAACACGAACATTTTCTTTATCACCAAAAACATTCACTTGTGCACTGGTCTGAACATCATAACCTTCTCCATAGGTATCAACTGTTCCTTCACCTAAACCATTTATTTGTTGTTGACCATACACATCGCTCAAATCAACATAGAAATCAACATCGGCTGTACTAAATTCATCTGATATTTGATCATGATCAGTACCAGAAAGACCTGTTAACTCTTGATCACGAACCATAATAATTTCTACGTCAGACAGTTCTGCATTTACAATTGAAGAATTATTTAATTCGTTATCGCCTGTTACTTTTATGCTAGAAGATAATTTTTCAAATTCTAATTGATTAGCATATCTTGCATCCAAAACATCTATCGCTGCAGCATTATTTGATCCTACAAAAGTATCAGCGTCATCATATGAACCACCTAGATCTACAACAACACCCAATGAACTATCATAATTATCAACATAATCTGATGTTCCTGTAGTTTCTAAACTGTCAACTATTAACCCTGTTCCTCCTGTTTTTAATATCTCAGTACTAATAGTATTACCACTAACTGATACACTGGTATCATCCAAATAAACATCAACACCTGACCCATTACCGGAATCATAATCAAAAGAATCATAGTAAGATAATTTTATTTGACTATCTGAATTGACACGTAAAAGATCAACGCCACTTCCAGAACCACCAGGATCTATCGTCATTGTTGATTGAGAAGTGGTAAAATAATAAGCATCATCAATATTCTGTACACCTAATCCAACATGCTCTGTTATAATCGCAAAATCAGCTTGATCAGTTAAAGATAATTTCTCAAAATTATTAATCTCAAAACCAACAGCACCATTTTCTCCACCAAATGATGTTACAAAAGCTGAATTTAATTCATCTTGTATACCTGCGGTAAAATCTATAAGAACTCCATTCTTTTCAATATGAATTCCAGTATAATAATTGGATAAATTTCCGCCGGTTGACAAATGAGCATTGGTTATTACAAAATTGTTTTCGCTACTAGAACCATTGCCTGTTGCCAACTCTATTTTTTGATCATAAGATAATAATATTGTAGATACACCTAAAGGGGTATAATCAGTTAAATCACTTGTTGTTGATAAGTCCAAAGTCACTGGTTTCAGTATAATTACATCAGTGTGACTTGGTTGTGAATTAAGATTATGATTATTATAATTATTAGTAATCCAATCAGGTGTGAAAATATGATATAATCCAGCATTAACACCAGTTACATCGGAAGAATTCAATTCAATTATCGTTCCATTCTCTGAAGGATTAAACGGAATACTACCAGCAGATGAAAAGTTTTGAGTGGTTAGATCTGCCCTACCAATTAAATTAAGACTATCATATCCATCACCACCGTCAAACAATCCTGTCAAAGTATTTGATCCCGTTACATTTAAATCAATATGATTATGGCCACTTCCAAGGTTAAATCCATCTGCATCAATAATATCATTAATATTAATTGAAATATTTTGCATTTCATTATAAAGACCATCAGATACTAAGATTTCAAAATTATAATTATCCTTAGCCTCAAAATCAGGTGATACATTAAATCGAACTTCACCATTTTCATTAACATTTAACAATGATGCATCATTGCCAGATAATGTGTATGAGTTTGGAGTTACTAGATTATCAGAAGGAATTGCAGTGTAAACAAGATAATTTACATCAATATTTTCATCAACATTCAAGCTATGAGAAGTTGTTACAGTTCCAAATTGAATATTTTCAATATTATTTAAAATATCAACTTCATCACCTTCGTCAACTAATTGAACACTAAAATCAGAAATGACAGCCATAATATATGCACCTAGTTTATTAACAAGTTAAACATAAAAACATTTCATAATATACTATTTTAAAAAAAAATAAAAGTGATTCAAATCACATTTAAAAGAAAAAAATGTTTAAAATTTAATTATATTCTTTTGTTTAGATTTGTCAGATAATTATTTATAAAGATCTATAATATTCTATAATATTATTCTATATTATATAGTATAATGGAATAATGATAAAAAAAAAAATGATTAAAATTAATTCATTTTTTTATATTTTATTTCCTTTCATATTAACATATCAATCTAATGCAGAAGTTATTTGGCAGTTTGAAACTAATAACAAGGTTATTTCAAATAATACCTCAGAAATTAAAAATAAAAAAAATATTGTAAATGAACAAAATCAAAAAAAATCAAATCAATTTTTGAGAAAACAGTCCACATCAAATAATTTTTTTAAAATAACTGATATTTCAATCAATAAATCATATGAACACAACATAATTCAAGGGCCTAAAAATTCTAAAACAAATAAGTTAATTATATCAACACTTAGAGGAAATACTTCTGTTTCTGGGAAAGGTGAAACTTTTAGCATTGGTGTAACTTACAATAATAAACCCTATACAATTGAAATTGGGAACCTTGAATTATCTGGCTATTTAAATGGGAAATTCAAAGGATTGCCTGCAGCACCTTTTGACAATTTAAAATTAGAAACATCAATCAAAATTAAAAAGGATCTGATTTCATTGGGAAAAAAATGGCAAACTTCTGAGGATGATTTAAAGTCATATATTTCTTTAAAAATTAATTCTATTGTTCAAAAAATATCTTATAAAAATGATTTGAAAATTGATTGGATCACACACGATGAAGATATATCACTAACACAAAAACAGTACGAATTAGGTGTTGAATTAAAAGATAAATTTAAAATTACTAATAATTTATCATTGAATACAAAAGCCTATAGAAATTTTCTACTACTAAAAAAACCAACACAGGTTTATCAAGTCTTTCATCAGGTTTTAATATAGGCATCACATATGATCTAAATCCATCTCCTTTCAACCAAGAAAATAAAAAGTCAGATTTTAATGATAAAAAGCATAAATTTGTTCAGTTTTACAAACAAACCAATATTGCAACACCCAAAGGTGTGTCCGACGTTTCAGAAAATGATTATGACGGTGAGTTAATTTTTAAAAATATTTTACCTCTTGAAGGTGAAGAATATGGAATATCAGCAAGTCTTGGGAATATTTCTAAAAGAGGATGGGTATTAAGTTACAAAGAAGGAACAAAATATTCTGACTTTGCCCTTGAAGAAATTGAAAAAATATTCTCAACGACCAATGATTATTTAACCTCTGCATATGGCTCAATGAAAATTAAATCACTAGAGATAGATAGAATTTTTATGAGAAAAAAATATAACAATTTTAAAAACTATTTTTTTACAGGATTAAAATTAGGTCATGCAAATTTAGATTACGCAACTGAATCAACATCTAAAGGAAGAACAAAAATTAAAAATAAATCAAATGATTTTTATATTGGTGGAATTACCCTAGGAATTGGCCTAAGAAAATTTTTTGGATCGAATAATTATATTTTTACTGAACAAAGTTTATCTCATTATAATGGAAAACCTTTTGGTACTAATTTAATTATTAATGAATCAAACTTTAACATTGGTATAGGAAAAGAGTTTTAAGAATTAACCACCTGCAAGCGTCATATTATCCAGAACAAGTTGTTCATCATCTGCATCTGTATAGATGTAATAACTTTCAGCTCCATTATTAGCACTGACATAAATTACACCATCACTTGTGTTTGTATTTGATGATGTGCTTGATCCTTCTTTCAATATTGCATTGTCATTAGCTGTAAAATTCTCAATATAAACTGTTGATCCGTCTAATACATTACTTAAATCAAATGTATCAGCACCTTGACCACCTACAAGTACGTCTGTTCCACCATCAGCATAAATCGTGTCACCTTGATTATTCGCAACAACTATCTCATTATTCCAAGCAAGGTCTTTTCCTGTTCCATCTGTACCACCATTGCCATCCACAGATATCTCAAAGATCTCATTGTTATTACCCGCATCATCAATGGTTAAGTACTCAATGCGTCTAAAGTCTAAGTAGGGGTTAAAGTTATCAAAGAGAACGGTCGCATCACTTCCTCCATCTTCACTAATGAATAATGAACTATCGGCACGCTCGTTTCTGTCTTTACCTCTTACAAAGTCTAATTCTGTGATACTCTCAATATCTGCAAAGTTAACTGAGTCACTTTCTGAGTTAAGTAAGCCTCCTGTACTTGATACATCACCATACTCAAGGGCTGTACCACCAGCAACTTTTCCTACATCATTGCTTCCAATAACATAAGTATCATTACCACCATTACCCATGGCAATGTCATTGGCATTATCAACTTTAACAAAGTTTGCAGCCGCGCCACCTGCACTTACACCTTCGCCAACAGTTTCAACACGGTTGTAAAATGTTTCAACAATGAGGTCTACATCATCCCAGTTCAAATTAAATTGCTGGGGATTAGTTTCACTTTGGCTGATCTTAAGATTAACTACTGCATCACCAATATTAACCTTTGTATAAAAGCCAAAGTTAAATGACTTTTCAGAAGTTAGTGAACCATCTGTGCTTCCTAATACATCATTGATTTGTTGTTCAGTTCCGTTCAGGTAAATTGCATTAGTAAATGAATAATCATATGGGTCCGTTAAATCAGGTAAACCATATCGATCAGCAATAGAGGCGATAAATTGCTGTTCACTCATTGCACCTAAGTTCTTCGTAAGAGTATCTGATGTCACATTCTGGGCTATACTTAAAGAAGTGTTATCAGCAACCCACTCACCATCAACATGCGTAACAGCTATCTTTTTACCGCCCACAACAATGAAGAATGATCCTTCACCACCTGTTGGATTACTGTCAGCAACTTGCTGCTCCCAATCTGCACCATTCGATACAGCACCATCAACCATCGACCATTGACCCTGCAATGTCGTGTCGATAATATCGCCTGTATCAACAAAGTCTGTATGTCTTCCATCATAGTAAACACGAAGATCATTCTCATCGCCAAAGACACTTACCTTTGCACTAGTCTGAACATCATAACCTTCTCCATACGTGTCACTTGATCCTGCGCCAAGACCTTGTATCTGCTGTGTGCCGTAGATGTCAGATAGATCAACATAAAAATCAACATCTGTTATGCCATAAGCAGCAACGTCACGAACCATAATCATATCGATCAGTTTAAGCTCTGCTTTTAACTTCTGCTCGTTAGACTGATTAGTTCCTAAAACTCGAACATCGTAATTAACTGTATCGGAAGCGGAACTAAAGTCTAAATTATAAGCTTCTCTGGCATCTAAAACATCAATTGCATCAGGATCGATGGAGCCAGTAAATCTGTCAGCCTCTGCATTAATAGATCCACCTAAATCAACAACCATCCCTAAAGAAGAATTGTTCGCAACTGTGTCAGATAAATTCGTAGTTGTTAAACGGTCAATAACTTGGCCTGTACCAATTAACCCATCTACAAAAGTGTTAACATCAACACCTGTCACTGTTGCCGTGGCTTCTGATACATTTACATTAATTCCAGTAGTTGAATTTAATGACTCATAGGATAAATGGATTTGACTATCTTTATCGACATCTAAGCGATCTGTACCAGTACCAGCCTCGCCTGGATCTATGGTTAAAACTGATTGAGAAGTTGTAAAATATTCTGTATTAAATTGGTCTGTTAGATTAATGCCCACTGCATCGGTGATAATCATATAATCAGTTTCATCAGTTAAAGATAATTTCTCAAAGTCATTAATCTCAAAACCTACTGATCCTGCATCTACTCCATATGATGAAACAAATGCTGAATTTAATTCACTTTGAATGCCTGCTGTAAAATCTACCCTTGTACCGTTTGTCTCACCATTATCTACAACAAAATTTATCTGGTCGTAACCATCATTACCGTCATATAGCCCATAAACAGTCGAGGTTTGGTTAACATTGATTTCGTAGTAGTTATCCGTTTGATCAAAAATTCTACCATCAAACTCATCTACAACATTTAAAGTCACAGACTGTGAACTCGATAATTCACCATCTGATGCTATCACTTCAAAAGTATAAGAAGATTTTGTTTCAAAATCTGGAGACCTTAGAAATATTACTTCACCAGAACTAGCATCTATATTGAACAAATTTGAATCTCCACTAACTCCAAGTGAATAGATTACTGATACTCCTTCAGGATCAGTTGCTTGAACATTGTGAACGACTGAACCAATAGCTACATTCTCATTAACGGTTGATATTTGAGAACTTGTTATTGTTGGAGTTTCTTGAAGGTTATTTATGTTGACTATAACTGTCTGTGAACTCGATAATTCACCATCTGATGCTATCACTTCAAAAGTATAAGATGATTTTGTTTCAAAATCTGCTGAAGTTATTAACCTTACTTCTCCATCATCAGAATCTATACGAAGTAAATTAGAATCTCCACCTGTCCCAAGTGAATAAGTAATATTATCATTATTAGCGTCGGTTGCTTCTGCGTCATAAACGACAGTATTAATAGGTAAGTTTTCATCAAAACTTATATTTAATGGACTTGTTATAATTGGTGGTGTATTTGATTGAAATAGAGCAGCATTAAATAATTGTGATGTAGAACCAATGTAATCTGAAACTGAAATTTCTATCTCAAAAGGAACATACATTGTATCATTATGATCAGGTGAAATTATACCATTTAGACTTTTTAAAACGTCATAATTAATTGGATTATCACTTTTTGTTTTTATCAATCCCAAATAACCATTTTCATTATTAATGGTTTCAATTTCAAAATATTGTTGATCATTGCCTCCTGTTATAGTGTAAAAAACTGGATCATTTTCATTATCAACTGATGAAACAATACCAATCACTGAGCCAAGAGCTAACGTGTCTGGAAATGTAAAGTATTCAACTCCATTAATAGTATCTGTTGTATCATTTGGTGTAAAAGAAGGAATTGTATTTAAATATTCTGAAGCTAATTCAGAAAAAACTCTGCTAGAGGCATTATTATCGTATATATTTTCAATATTAGCTACATTTATATCATAATCGTTAAAATGAATTATATGACTTTCATTATTAATTGATATACCTGTTATGTCTGAAAATGATTTGTTAACAAGATGCAAAGTATCTATTGCATCACCACCATCAATAAAATCTGCATTTCCATGGTGGTAAATAATATCTGAACCTAATCCTGCGTTAATATTATTAACTGAATCATTATCATAAATAATGTCAACTGAATTAGTACCAATTATGTTTTCTATAATAGTGTTTTCGGAAATGTAAATATCACCTTTCTCATAAACCCAATTCTCTTCTGAAAGCCATTGAGATTGATCTCCTGAAAATTGCATTGATGACCATGAGTCTGGTGATAAATTTATATAAGCACCTTGACTTAAAGCTGAAAAATCAAGTGTATCATCACCCCCCCTATCAATAATTGAATCACGAAAAATTAAATCACTTTGATTATATAAATAATTGTTATCATCTAAGTTAGCGTTTGTGTTGCCACCGTACAAATATTCTGCTGCCTTAATATCTAGAGGCATTAACCCATCTGACAATTTATAAGTTTGATCATAAGACATTACTGTCTGATATTCTTTAATATCACTAGGATCATTATAAATAGACGAGTTGTCTCCTGTTATAGCTAAATATCCGTCATGAGGATGAGCCATACCCAAAGAATGCCCTAATTCATGCATAATCAAATGTGATAAAAAGTTTTGATCATTAATGTAAGTTTCATCTAAAAAAACATCTCCATCTAGTGCATCATACTCTGTGTCAATACCTGGCATGTATGAAAATCCAGCTGAACTATCATATATTGAATCAATGCTGCTCCAGGCTGAGAAATCTTGAACAAACAAACGAATATCCCCATAATTCCCGGTAGTTTCATCAATTTCAACAAATTCAACACCAGTTCCGTTTGTCCATTTATCAAAAGCATCTCTAATAATATCCTTACTGGTATCAGTAAAATTTTTAAATTGATAATTTGGGTCACTAAAGATACTTTCAGCGGTGTACCCAGAATCTAATAGAGAAGTGTAGGTATTAATAGAATTAGTATAACTCTGATCTAAAACAAATGTATTGTGATTAGAAAAACTATAGGTCAAATTTGAGGCAGTTCCTAAATTTCCACCCCATTTGTACTGAAATGGATCGCTCTCAAGAAGTACTTGAACATCATAATCATTTGAATAATCGCTTAGTTGAATATTTGTCTTTGTAATTTGGATCTCACTAGTGACTTGAGTTGATGAATAATAAGGCCCTAGTGTCTCATTATTTCCTTGAGCATCTGTGAATGACTTACTGAAACCAATAATTCCACCTTCAGCATTTTCAGGAATAATTAATTGGTCACTTACTCCTAATGTTGTCTGTATACCGTCTTTATCTAAAAACCATGTAGTGACTACATTCGACATGTCAAAACCATCGGCATCATTTATAGAAAGTTCACCAGTTACAATCTCACCAACGGAATATTTGCCGTCTATTAGCGATTGTGTTATTACAGGATTAATTCCTTCTGCAATATTATTAGTCATTTCTGAGGCAACATTTGAACTTGAAAAATAAGGGCCTAGGTACTCTAAATTTCCGCTGTAATCAAAAAACATTACATCAAAACCTATTTGGCCACCTTCAGCCCCAGATGGGATTTCAAGTTGAGAGCCAGTTCCAATACTTAACACTTCGCCATTTTTTTGGAGATACCATGTTGTAATAATATTATCCACATTATATCCATCTGCATCCATAATTAACAAATCAGCACTTACATTTTCGCCAACTCTATATAGACCATCAGAAAGATCTTCATATATTATTGGACTACTCCCAATAGCTGGTGAGTTTGAAAGTATTGGGCTATAGAGAACTGAATATTGTACTCCACTACTTAGAGGAGATGTAGTTAAGTGCACATAATAAAAATCAGTGCTAGTCACATTAAATGTTATATCGTTAAAACTACTATAAGAAGACCCTTTAATTATACCAAGAGAATCAGTAACAGAAAATTCACTTACAAAACCAAAACTAGAATAATCAGTAAAATCCCATCTATATTCGTCAACATCTACGACGTATGTTCCTGGATATAGCAAACCAAGAGAATATACATCCGTATCATTTGATGGAACCGCATAGGCATTTGCCCCTAAGTAACCGTAACCATAGGAATTACTTGCTAACACATATATGTCGTTAATATACGAAGGAGCATCATAGTAATTTATAGGATTTTGAGTGTCATACCCCCCATAACGTTCATCAATTGTGGTTAACCAATATGACATATTTAACTATACGTTTTTTTTCTTCTTTCGAAAAGTGATAAGAATCACAATTTTGTTAAAAAATTGTTAAAAACAAAAAATAAATTACATAAATGATTAAAGTAAAGTCTTATCTCTTTTATGAGTTAAAAAGATTTATTACATTATTTTTGTTGGTCGGGGCGGAGAGATTCGAACTCCCGACCCTCTGGTCCCAAACCAGATGCGCTACCAGACTGCGCTACGCCCCGTTATTGATCTTTTAGTGCAAAAAAAAAAAATTTAAAACATTTTTTTTATTTATTTACAATTATTCTGTCTTTTAAATCAAATCTATACGTATCAAATACTCCTTCATTTAATTCTAAAACATATTTTGCTTTTTTCTTACTTGAGATTGATTTTAAGCTATATGGTTTTGCATTGTAAAAAATATCAACAATTTTATAGGCTTTATTTATGAAAATAATGTCAAGTGGAATAAAAGTATTTTTCATCCAAAAATTTCTAAAATCTTCTGTTTTCCAAATGAATAACATGCCCTCATTTAATTCCATTTTTGTTCTACATTGAAGACCTGTTTTTCTTTTCAAATCTGTATCAGCTATTTCAACCTTAAATTTAATTTTTTGATTATTATTATGACTTTCTATAAATATATCTTTTTTAGCAAATTTTATATCAGAACATGCTGTTACATTATGAGTAAAAAAAATACTTAAAATTATAAAATTAATAAAAAATAAAAATTTATAATTTTTTAATTTTTTTAACTTCATCAACAAGCTTTTTAATTTCATCTCTGACAAACGAAGATTTTTTATCATCTAACCAATTATCTAACCATCTCTTTGGTATACCATTTCTAACTCTTGAATTTTTCCAAGATAATGATTTTAACAAATTTTGACATTCCTCACTAAGAGTTGTTTCTAGTAATTTTTCTTTAGAATTAAGCACAAGCCAATTTCCTGCCCACGCTTTTGCTGTTATATAAGGATTATAACCACCACCACCAAGAATTAATGTTTTCATAGAAATATCTTTAAGTTTTGAAATACTCTGCCAATAAGCAAAATTAGATAAAATCATATTTGACTGAGGATCATCCTCTAGACAATCTGTTCCAGCTTGAACAATAACTAAATCTGGATTTAAATTTTTTGCATAAGGTAAAATTAATTTATCAACTACAAATAACATTTCATTATCATTGAAATTTTGAGGCACAGGAATATTCATTATATTTGAAATAGCACTTTCATTAACTTTTCCTGTCCTTGGCCATTTATCTTGTTCATGCACGGAAATGAGATTGACAGTATCATCATTTTCAAAATGATCCTGCACTGCATCACAATGATGAGCATCGATATCGATATACAAAATATTTTTAAAATTTAATTTTTTTGCTTTTAAGATAGCTAAAACACAATCATTTAAAAAACAAAACCCTGAGGCAAATGATTGCCTTCCATGATGAGTGCCACCTGAAAAATTTAAAATTTTATTTGCTTTGTTTTCAGCTAAAAACTGTATTGCTGTCATTGACGACTTTGCCGCTGCAGCTGGTCTTGAAAACACTTCTTTGAAAATAGGATTTACTCCAACACCAATTTTAAATTTTTTCTTTTCTATTTCAGATAAGTTTTGTGACATTTCAGCTTTTTTCAATGCTTCCAAATAATCTATATCATGAAATAATGTTAACTCTTCAATTGTAGCGGTTTCATTAAAAATTATTTGATCATCTGATACCCAATTCATAATTTTGAGTATTTCTAGACTTGGCCAAACTCTATCTATATTAAGTGGGTGCCCTTCACCGTACCTTGATCCTTTGAAAATTTTACTAGAAAAAACGAAATTTTTCATTTTAGTATGCTATTTATAATTATGTTTAGAGCATTCATTACATTTACAATCATTGTTTTAATATGGCATGTCATTTGTTTAATATTCGATTTACCTTCTTTTATACTACCTTCTCCCAAACTGGTAGCAATTGCTTTATTTAATAACTTTTTTGAAATTTTAAATCATTCTTCTATTACATTATTAGAAATTATTTTATCTTTATTATTTGGAATTATTATAGGAAGTTTTTTTGCTATCTTAATATCTGTTTCTGAAACATTAAAGAGATGGATAATGCCAATATTGTTAGCAAGTCAATCAATTCCTGTTTTTGCATTAGCACCTATATTAGTTTTATGGTTTGGTTATGGAATTTCAAGTAAGATTGTAATAGGCACTATTATTGTTTTTTTTCCGATTGCTTCCAATTTTTCAGATGCCCTTAACAAAATTCCAAGAGAATTTATTCATGCTGGCCAAACCTTAGGTTTTTCTAAATTACAAATTTTTAGTTTAATTAAATTACCAAATGCACTCCCAGGATTATTTTCCGGGATAAGAGTTGGAGCTTGTTTTGCTCCAATTGGTGCAGTAGTTGGAGAATGGATAGGAGGAAGCCAAGGCTTAGGTTCTTATATGATTTACAGTAATGCTAGATTACAAATTGATAATATGTTTGCAGCTTTATTTGTATTAATAATTATAACAATCTCACTTTATCATATAATTGATTTAATACTCAAAAAATCGATTTGGTGGGAAAAATAGAAATTAAAGATAAGATGAGATTTTATTATGATTAATTTATAATAATAATATAACCTATTTTATATAATTAAATTTAATAATTAAAATTGAATATTAAAAAATAAAGTTTTTTAACAATGAAAATTAAACCTGTAATCCTCTCTGGAGGTTCTGGAACAAGGCTTTGGCCTTCAAGTCGTTCTTCACTTCCTAAACAATTTATAAATTTTAATGATAATCAAAATCTTTTTTACAAAACAATAAATAGAATTAAAAAATTAAATAATAAAAACAAAATTCTTATAGTTTCAAATCGACAACACGGATTTCTTTGTCGAAATGAAGCACAGAAATTAAATATTTCTGCAGAATATATTCTTGAAGAAACTGGTCGTAATACAGCAGCAGCAGTCTTTTTTTCATCATTAGCATCTGATCCTGATGATGTTTTGTGTATAATGCCATCAGATCATTGGATTAATGATAGCACTTATTTTTGTAATTTAGTTAATTCTGGAATCCCTGAAGCTTGTAATGGTAAATGGGTTACTTTTGGAATTAAACCTACTGAGCCGGCTACAGGTTACGGTTATATAAAAACAACCAGTGTAAAAGATAAAATTTTAATTGTTGAAGAATTTGTTGAAAAACCAAATAAGAAAAAAGCAATACAATATTTAAGTGATAAAAATTATTTTTGGAATTCTGGAATTTTCTTAGTTAGCGCAAAAAAATGTTTAGATAGCTTTCAGAAATTTCAACCTGAATTAGTTAAATTTGCAAATGAATGTTGGAATAACAAAATAATACATTACGATGAAAAAATTTTGCTTAACAAATACTTAAAAAAAATTCCTTCCATCTCCTTAGACTACGCAATAATGGAATTTGAAAAAGATATTTCTCTTTTAGCATTTGAGAGTGATTGGAGTGATTTAGGCAACTGGGGTGAGTTATCAAAATATATTTCTAAGAATCAAAATAAAAATAATAAAAATTTTTTATTAGATAGCAAAAATACATTTATTTATTCAAATGATAGGGTTGTAGCTGGTATTGGCTTAGAAGATTTAATGATTATTGATGATGACGATGCAACATTGGTTGTAAAAAAAGGATTTGAAGAAAATGTTAAAGACATTTTAGAAGAAATTAAAAAAATTGGGCATTCAAGTGCTAGTGAACATACTTTTGAAAATCGACCATGGGGAAAATTTGAAAATATTTTAGATTCTAAAATCTGCAAAGTAAAAAAATTAACTGTTAATCCTGGCCAATATCTATCACTTCAATATCATAAAAAAAGATCTGAGCATTGGGTAGTTGTTGACGGAAAAGCAAGTGTAAATCTTAATAATAAAAGTATTATTTTAAAAAAAGGCGAATCAATTGATATACCTCTTGGGGCTACACATTCTCTTGGAAATGATACTAAAGAAAGTCTCATTGTTATTGAAGTTCAATTAGGAGCATATTTTGGCGAAGATGACATCATTAGAGTAAGTGATCCATACAATAGATAATAAATATAAAAAGGTTTTCAAAATTTAATTTACTTAAAATTTTTTAAATGTATTATTTGGTTTTACAGGGGTGCTTTTTGCTGAGATATACCCTTTAACCTGATCTAGATAATGCTAGCGGAGGGAGTTATGCATATATATATTTTATTTTTTTTAAAAATTTTTTTTATTTCATCAATTTCTTTAAGTTCAGAGAAAAATATAATGCTCGGATTAGACTGGTTTATTAATCCAGATCATGCACCAATAGTAATAGCGGAAAAGTATGGATATTTTAAAGATGAAGATTTAAAGGTTAAAATCATCGAACCTGCTGACCCAAATGACCCACCTAAACAGGTTGCAACAGGTAAAATTGATATTGCAGTTTCATATCAACCTCAATTTCATTTACAGATTGATCAGAACTTACCAATAGTTAGATTAGGATCTTTAGTGAGTACTCCTTTAAACAGTCTAGTTGTTCTAAAAGACGGACCAATTAAATCTATAAAAGATTTGAAAAATAAAAAAATTGGTTTTTCTGTTGGTGGTTTTGAAGACGCCTTATTATCAGGAATGTTTGAAAAGTATAATTTAAAATTGTCAGATGTAGAATTAATTAATATAAATTTTTCTTTATCACCATCCTTAATCGCAAAAAAGGTGGATGCTGTTATTGGTGCATTTAGGAATTTTGAACTTAATCAGATGGATATAGTAAAACGTCCAGGTAAAGCATTTTATCCTGAAGAACATGGTGTACCTCACTACGAGGAATTAATTTATATAATTAATAAAAATGATAGAAATGAAATAAAATTCAAAAAATTTCTTAATGCTGTTCAAAAAGCTACTATAAATATAGTTAATAACCCTAATAAAACGTGGATAGATTTTTCAAACTATAAAAAAGGTTTGAATGATGAGCTAAATAAACGAGCTTATAAAGATACTGTTAGAAGATTTGCATTAAGGCCAAATGCGTATGACCTAGAATCTTATAAAATCTTTCAAGACTTTTTACTTAAAAAAAATATTATCAAAAAAAAGCAGAATATTGAATTATTTATAAAACCGTGATTATATTGTTTCCTAATATGATCAATGCAAAAAGTGTTACATTATTTATAGTTTTATTTGGGTTTTGGCTATTGATGTCAGGATACTACACTCCTTTAATTTTGTCTTTAGGAGTAATTTCGTGCATATTATGTGTCTATCTGACAATCAAAGGTAAATTTCTTGATAATGAAACCTTACCTATTTATTTTTTCCCTCGATTAATTCAATACACATTATGGTTAATCAAAGAAATACTTAAATCTAATATTCAAACAGCTAAAGTCATAATTATGAAATCCGAGGAACCAGAATTATTTTCTGTTAAAGCTTCTCAAAAAACAAACGAAGGGAAAGTAACTTACGCAAATTCTATCACGCTTACACCTGGGACTGTAACCACACAAATAAAAAATGATATATTCGAAGTTCATGCATTAACCAAAGATTTTGGTGACGACGTTAGAAGTTCTGATATGGATAAAATGGTAACTTGGTTAGAAAAGAGTAAATGATGTTTTTAGCTGTTTTGATTGCCCTTGGCATTTCATTTTTATTAATTTTAGTTCGTTTGATTATTGGGAAAACTACTTTTGACAGAATTTTAGCTGCAAACAGTATTGGCACTATAATAGTTTTGGCAATCTCTGTTCATGGCTTTTATATGGGCAGACCTGAATTTATAGATATTTCTATAGTCTATGCGCTCATTAATTTTATTGGAACAGTTGCTGTCTTAAAACTTTTTGATAAAGGAACTCTTGGAGACAAATAAATGTTAGATGTTTCAATTGAAATTATATCCATAATATCTTTTATATTAGGAGCTTTTTTTATCTTAACAGGATCTATAGGTCTAATACGATTGCCCGATGTTTTTTCTCGAATACATGCTGCGGGTATGATTGATACGGCTGGGGCTTCGTTTATAATATTAGGAATGATTTTACAAAGTGGTTTTTCATTAATTACTGCAAAATTAGTATTTATAGGAATATTTATATTTTTCACAAGTCCGATAACAGGTCATGTAACAGCAAACCTTGCTAGAAAAAAAGGTGTTATTCCTGTAGGAAAGACAAAAGGTAAAACATTATGATAGGCGAAATTATAATAAACGCATTTTTAGTTACTTTAATGTTAACAATAGCAGTCTTTATAATTAATACTCGTAAAGTTATATCTACGATTTTATTAGCAGGAACATACTCCTTAGTTGCAGCTTTGATGTTTGTAAGTTTGGATGCTGTAGATGTTGCCTTTACAGAAGCATCTGTTGGTGCAGGTATTTCAACAATATTATTTTTAGCAGCTTTAAGTAATCTTCCAAAAGAAGAAACAGAAGAAAAATTTAATATTAAGCATATTTATGCAATATGCACATGTACTTTAGTTGCAGGATTATTAATTTGGGCAAGTTATGATTTACCACTCGTTGGTCAATTAGAAAATCCTGTTCATCAACACCTCGCGCAAGACTTTATTGAAGGATCTCGAAACCATATAGGAATACCAAATGTGGTAACTTCTATCCTAGCAAGCTATAGAGGATATGATACTTTTGGTGAAACTGTTGTTATATATACTGCTGGTATTGCTGTATTAGTATTATTATATGATAAAGTTTCAAATTCATCCAAACCAAATCCTAGGAAAAACAAGTAAATGGACAATATTATTTTAAAAGTTTGTACAAAAGTACTATTTACTCCAATTATTTTATTTGGTTTATATGTCCAATTTCATGGTGATTTTGGTCCAGGAGGAGGATTTCAAGCTGGAGTTATTGTTGCAGCAGCTTTTATATTGTATGCAATGGTTTTTAGTGTTGAAGATTGCAAAGTGATAATGCCACCAAAACTTAATTTCTTTTTACTTGCACTAGGAGCCTTTCTTTATGGGTTTGTTGGAATAGTTGGATTAATTCTGGGTGATCCGTATCTCAGTTATGATGTTTTAGGTTCATCAAAAGAAGCTGGCCAACATATAGGGATTTTACTTGTTGAATTTGGAGTTGGTCTTACTGTATGTAATGTGATGATTTCTTTATTTTATTCATTTGCAAATTTTAATTTTGGAAAGAAAAATAATGATTGATCAGATTTTTGGTGTTTGGAATTATTGGATAGTATTCATTTTAATGATGATTGGACTATATATTGTCATTTCTAAAAAGAGCCTTTTAAAAAAAATTGTTGGTCTAGCTCTCTTCCAAACATCTGTTTTTCTTTTGTATATAACTTTTGGAAAAATCGCTGGAGGCACAGCACCAATTTTAACTGATAATGTAAATGAAATATATTCAAATCCCTTGCCACATGTTCTTATTCTTACAGCAATTGTTGTAGGTGTTGCCACAACTGCACTTGGTCTAGCATTGACAGTTAGGATAAATAAAGCATATGGAAGTATTAATGAAAATGAAATTTCTGCATCAGATTTAGTCGAATATCATAAAAAATATCACGAAGTTAAAAAATAAGTATCATGACATTTATAATTAAAAATTTACCCATACTTATTGTTATAACACCTTTGATGTTTTCATTAATAGTTGCGGTTCTATCTAACAACAGATTAGCGTGGATCCTCTCTACTTTTGCATCTTTTCTAACAATGATATTTTCAATTCTTCTTTGCTTCGAACTTTCAAATAATAGTAATATTTCATACTATTTAGGTAATTGGCCACCACCACTTGGCATAGAATATGTTATTGATAAAGTAAGTATAATTCCAATTATTATCGTTTCAGTAATTGGTTTTATAGCCACATTATATGCTCATAATTTTTTCATTTTAGAAATTGATAGAAACCTTGTTTCTAAAACTTATAGTTTATGGTTATTAACAATAGCTGGTTTAATGGGTCTTATAACAACTGCTGATGCTTTTAACCTTTTTGTTTTTCTTGAAATTTCGTCACTATCCGCAGTAGCTCTTGTTGCTTTAGGTTCAAAGATGGATAGAAAAGCTCTAATTGCAGGATATAATTATTTAATTTTAGGTGCAGTCGGCGCAACGTTTTATGTTATTGGAGTTGGATTGTTATATGGCGTAACAGGCACACTTAACATGAGTGATTTAGCTCAGAAAATTCCTGCTCTTGGACTAAACAAATCTGTTATAGTTGCTTTCACATTTATGATGTTAGGTATAATGGTTAAAGCAGCAGTTTTTCCTTTACATATATGGTTGCCAAATGCATATGCTTATGCACCATCACCAGTTTCTGTTTTGTTAGCTGCGACAGCTACAAAAGTTTCAATTTATATCCTAGTTAGAATTTCATACACAATTTTTGGACCTTCATATGAAATATATACATTTGAAAGCCTCAGATATGTTTTATTATATCTAGCAATTTTAGCAATGTTTGCAGGAACCATTATGGCAATATTTGAAAAAGATGTAAAAAAACTTTTGGCACATTCTTCAGTCGCCCAAATAGGCTATATTGTTCTTGGAATTTCTTTAGCAACCAGCCCTGGAATTGCTTCAGGTTTCATTCATCTAATTAACCATGCTCTTATAAAAGCTGGTTTATTTATGTCAGTTGTGGCTATGGGATATTATACCTTAAAACGAATTGATGTTAATTCTATCACCGGTCTAGGAAGGCAAGTTCCAATTACTTTTTTTGCTTTTGTCATTTGTGCTCTAAGTTTAGCAGGGTTGCCACTCACAGTTGGATTTATATCTAAACTCTATTTAATTAAAGCAGCCTTTATGAGTGAAGGAATATGGCTTCCTTTTTTAATTTTAGTTAGTTCAGCTTTGTCATTAATCTACATATGGAAACTGATCGAAGGTCTTTGGTATAATAAAACAAATTCAAAGTCTGAAAAAATTAAAGAATTACCTGAAATTTATATACCACTTTTAATTATTTCTTTCTTAAATATTTATTTTGGTATAGACGCAGATTTAATCATTGATAATAGCTTTATTGCTTCTGATGCATTAATAAGTGGAATAAAATAATGGCTAATGAATTTTATATATATTTATCAATTTTAACGCCTCTAATTGCCTTCTTTATAACTCCTTTATTATCATCAAACCCCAATTTAAGAGATAGTTTAGGACCAATTGGTGGAATTATTACTTTCTATAGTTCTCTTAATATTGCGTCACTTTACTTAAATGGTGAAATACTTAGTTACACATTTTTTCAAATAAACGAAACATTATCTATTTCATTTAAGATAACTGGTTTAGGTGTAATTTTTGGACTTGTGGCCTCTGGCTTATGGATTTTAGCTTCAATTTATACAATTGGATATATGAGAGGTAATAAAGAAAAAAATCAAACAAGATTTTTTACTTTTTATTCAATAGCTATTTTTGCTGCAATTTGTATTGCCTATTCAGGTAATCTTTTAACATTATTTATCTTTTATGAAATTTTAACTTTTTCTACCTATCCACTTGTTGCTCACAAACAAAATAATGCGGCTAAGCAGGCTGGGAGAATTTACATGGGTATTTTAGTTGGGACCTCAATTGTTTTTTTGCTTCCAGCCATAATTATTGTTTGGGTGCTAACTGGTAGTTTAGACTTTGCACCAAATGGAGTTTTAAAAGGTAATATTTCAAATGAATATGTTCCATTTCTATTAGCTTTATTTGCTTTTGGAATTGGAAAAGCGGCATTAATGCCTTTTCATAAATGGTTACCAGCTGCCATGGTAGCACCAACCCCTGTATCAGCATTATTGCATGCAGTTGCTGTTGTAAAAGCTGGTGTATTTTCCATGTTAGTGGTCATAACGTATGTGTTTGGAATTGATTTTCTAACTGAAACTAGTGGTGCTGTGTGGTTAATATGGGTTTCGAGTATAACTTTACTAATATCAAGTTGTATTGCACTTACTAAAGATGATTTAAAAGCTAGACTAGCTTATTCTACAATAAGTCAGTTATCATATATAGTTTTAGGTGGAGCTATTGCTACAAATATTGCGGTACAAGGTGCGGCAATTCATATTGTAATGCACGCTGTTGGTAAAATTACATTATTTTTTGCAGCAGGTTCAATCTATGTTGCAACACATTTATCTAAAATCTCAGATTTAAATGGAATGGGAAAATCTATGCCTTTAACATTTATAGCTTTTTTCATAGGTTCTTTATCAATTATTGGTGTACCACCAATGGGCGGATCTTGGAGTAAATTTTACTTAATGTTGGGTTCTGTAGAAAAGGACTATTTATTAGTTATTTATATACTCGCAATTTCAACTTTGCTGAATGTTTATTATTTGTTAGAAATACCTGCTAAGGCATTTTTTCAACCAAAAAGAACCAATATACAAGTAACTAAACATCCTTTAATAGTATATCCAACTTTTTTTGCTGCAATGTTAACGATTGTGTTATTTATTTATATCGAACCACTTAAACACATAACTAACCTAATATCTGGAAACCAATAATGTTTTTTTCAAAATTAATTAAAAAATTCGGTAAAATTAACTCTGCAGTCTTATTTATATGCATTATATTATTACTCCTTGAATTTGCTGGTCATAGACACGGCGAATTTAAAATTGAAGAATTTTTATTTTTCCCTGCACTTTTTGGATATATTTCATGTATTGTAATTTTCAAAATAGGTGTGGCTTTAAGATCAATATTTATGAGAGATGAGGATTATTATGATTAATTCTTTACCTCCTGGATTTATAATGTTTATCGGGGCATTTTTAATCCCCTTCCTTCCTAAACTTGGTAGACAAGTTTATATGATTTTTTTAGTGCTCTTATCTGCTTTTTCTTTATTTAATGGATTTGGAACACATTTAACAATAAATGTTTTAGACTATAATTTTATAATCAATCACTCTGATAACTTATCACTTCCTTTTGCGATTGTTTTCCATATAGCTGCATTTATCACAATTATTTACGGAGCTCATAAAGATGATTGGAAAGAAAATGTCGCTGTCATAAGTTATGCGGGTGCAGCTATTGCAGCATTGCATGCTGGAGATTTATTTACATTATTCTTTTGGTGGGAAGCTACTGCATTTACTTCAGTTTTTTTAATTTTAGGGGGCAATACTACCAGAGCCTACAGAGCTGCTTTTAGATATATTGTAATTCAAGTAGGTTCAGGAATGTTTTTACTTGCTGGAGCTGTTTTATTTTTATACTCAAATGGAAACGCGTTATTAGGTCAAATGTCAATAGATGACACATCAGGTCTTTTAATTTTCTTAGCATTTGGAATTAAAGCTGCGTTTCCGTTTCTTAACGGATGGCTTCAAGATACATATCCTGAAGCAAGTGAAGTCGGAACTGTTGCCTTGTCATCATTTACTACGAAACTAGCAATTTATGCTTTAGCAAGGTCATTTGCAGGAACAGATATACTTATTTACATTGGTGCTTTAATGACATTTTTTCCAATATTTTTTGCTGTAATTGAAAATGATCTGAGACGAGTATTAGCTTACAGCTTAAACAACCAACTTGGTTTTATGGTTGTTGCAGTTGGGATTGGCACAGAGTTGGCTATTAATGGAGCTGTAGCACATGCATTTGCACATATAATTTATAAAGGCCTTCTATTTATGAGTATGGGTGCTGTCTTATATAGAGTAGGAACTTGTAAGGCCTCTGAATTAGGAGGGTTATTTAAGTATATGCCTATAACTGCCGTTTGCTCCATAATCGGAGCAATTTCAATTTCTGCATTCCCACTTTTTAGTGGTTTTGTTGCAAAATCTCTTATCATGTCATCATTAGGATATGAGGGCTTATCATTTATTTATTTTATGCTTTTGTTTGCATCAGCTGGTGTATTACATCATTCTGGAATAAAAATACCATTCTTTGCTTTCTTCGCACATCAGTCTGGGCATAAACCTAAAGAAGCTCCTTTAAATATGATTGTTGCAATGGTGATTGGCTCAGTATTATGTATATTAATCGGAGTTTTCCCATCTATTTTTTATCAGATACTCCCTTATTCAGTGGATTATCAACCTTATGACTTCAGTCATGTTATATCTCAATTACAACTTTTAACATTCGCAGCTTTTGCTTTTATATGTTTATGGCATTTTAAGATTTATCCACCTGAACTCAATTCTACAGTATTAAATAGTGATTGGTTTTATAGAAGAATGTTCCCAGCTGTAATATCAAATGTTGTTAATGGGTTAAAAGTATTTAATGAAAAATTTTCATTAAATTGTTTTAAGAGTTTGACTACTATTAAAAACTTTTTTCATGATATAATGTTTGAAAATAAGATTATCGACAGAGAAGCCGGTTTTGATGCACAAATTATATTACAAATTTTTGGAATAATTGTTTTTATACTGATTTTTATACACATATAGTAAATCGAGGGAGAGTAGAAGATGAAAATGAATGGTGAATATACTCTACCAACAAATGTTGAGAATGTATGGAACAAGTTAAATGATCCTCTTGTTCTTAAAAATTCTATTCCAGGATGTACAGAATTAACTAAAGAAAATGATAATGAATTCAAAGCTACAGTCACCATTAAAATAGGTCCTGTTTCAGCAAAATTTAATGGAGAAGTCAAACTTTCAAATATAAAAGTTTACGAGGGTTATACTATTTCAGGTAGCGGTAAAGGTGGTGCTGCAGGATTTGCTAAAGGAAGTGCAAATATTGTTTTAGAAAAACAAGAAAATTCAACTGTTTTAAAATATTCTGTTGAAGCTCAGATTGGAGGAAAATTAGCACAATTGGGCTCAAGATTAATTGATTCAACATCAAAAAAATTAGCTGGAAAATTTTTTGATAATTTTGTAAAAATTGTAGATGGAACAACACAAATTGAAGAGGAGATTAAATGAGTAAGAAAAAATTACCAAAAGGTGTTCCTGAAGAAAATATTTATAATAAAGCTCACTTGTTAATATATCTTTTTTATGCCATTTCTATAGGATCAGTAGTCTGGCTACTGTTTAATCAAAATTGAACGATTTAACAATTTATCATAAAAAAATTTTAGAATTAGCCTCTATTAACAGAAAAAGCTTAGAAATAAATGACTTTAATTTTTCTAAAGAGGTTAAAAATCCTCTTTGCGGTGATTTGGTTGAGGTCAGAATTAATATTATAAATAATAGTATTAAAAACCTATCTGCAAAAGTTAAAGGTTGTGCTTTATGTGAAGCTTCAGCAGGACTTGTTGTGAATTATTTTTCTAATAAAAAATTACCAACAAATGATTTCATGGAACATTTTAATAAATGGCTTTCTAAAATTCATGACAACTACCCTTATGAATTGCCAGAAGAATTAAAAATATTTTCACCAATACAAGATATTAAAAATAGACATACATGTGTAAAAATGCCATTTGAAGCATTTTTTAAATCAATAAAAAATTTTTAATATCCTATTCTGGATTTTTTGAATATTTTCCAAATAAGACTAAAGCACCTACCAAAACAATAGGATAAATAGCTAGTATAATAATACCTATCAGTGGATCCATAAAACTCTCTATATTTTTAATAACTCTCATTGAATTTTAGATAATATATATTATTAATAGTTAATATAATATAAATTTCAACAAATTTAGGAAAACTAATGAGTGATCGAGAAAAAATGGAATATGATGTTGTTATAGTTGGCGGAGGACCATCAGGATTAGCAACTGCTATAAAATTAAAACAACTCAGTAAAGAAAAAAGTAAAGATATTTCTGTTTGTATTCTTGAAAAAGGGTCTGAGATAGGATCACATATTCTATCAGGCGCAGTAATTGAAACAAAAAGTTTATCTGAATTGATACCTAATTGGGAAGAAACAGATATTCCTCTAAAAACTAAAGCCAAAAAGGATAGTTTTTTATACTTAACAAAAGATAAATCATATAAATTACCTACCCCTCCTCAAATGAATAATCATGGAAATTTTATAATTAGTCTTGGAAAATTATGTTCTTGGCTAGGTCAATATGCTGAAAATTTAGGAGTTGAAATTTATCCAGGATTTGCAGCTAGTGAAATAATTTTTAACTCTGATGGAAGTGTATCAGGAGTTGCAACAAATGATATGGGAATTTTAAAAGATGGAACTAAAGGACCAAACTATGAACAAGGCATAGAATTGTTAGCTAAACAAACCATTTTTTCAGAGGGTTGTAGAGGTCACCTAGGAAAAATTTTAATGAATAAATTTGATTTAAATAAAAATAATCAAGATCAAACATATGCAATAGGAATAAAAGAACTTTGGGAAATTGATCCTAAAAATCATAATGCTGGTGAAATAGTTCATACTACTGGTTGGCCTTTAAGCAGTGATACATACGGTGGTTCCTTTTTGTATCATTTTGATAAAAACTTAGTTTCAATCGGATTTGTTGTTGGATTAGATTATAAAAATCCTTACTTATCCCCCTACGAAGAATTTCAACAATTTAAACATCATCCTGAAATTATTAAACATTTAAAGAATGGAAGGAGAATTAGCTATGGTGCAAGAGCCTTAAACGAAGGGGGAATACAATCATTGCCAAAATTAACGTTTCCAGGTGGATTACTAGTAGGTTGTGAAGCAGGTTTTTTAAATGTTCCAAAAATTAAAGGTACTCATTTAGCCATTAAGTCTGGGATAATTGCAGCACACACTATTATTGAAAACATTGAAAAAGAAAAGGAACTTAAAGAATTTTCTAAAAATATAAAAGATAGTTGGCTTTATAAAGAGCTTTATTCAGTAAGAAATATTAGACCTTCTTTCAAGTGGGGATTTTGGAAAGCATTAGCCTATAGTGCTATTGATACTTATTTATTCAGAGGTAAAGCTCCATGGACTATAAAACATGGACATAGTGATCATAAAGCATTAGAAAATAAAGAAAAATATAGCCCTATAAATTATCCTAAACCAGATGGAATTATTAGTTTTGATAGATTAACTAACGTTTCATTTTCAGGAACAAATCATGAGGAAGATCAACCTTGTCATCTTCAACTTAAAGATGCATCTGTGCCAATTAAAGTAAATTTAGAAAAATATGATAATCCCGAAACTAGATATTGCCCAGCAGGTGTTTATGAAATTGTTGAGAAAGATAATATTAAACAATTACAGATCAATGCACAAAATTGTGTTCATTGCAAAACATGTGATATTAAAGATCCTACTCAAAATATAAATTGGGTTTCACCTCAAGGGGGCGGAGGACCAAATTATCAAGGGATGTAACTAATAAAAATTTCTAAAGTTGTATTTTTTTTAAAATCTAATAAAATCACCTGTCATAAACTAATTAGAAGATTATTATGAAATATTCAGATTATATTAATAGTGTTCATTTTAAACACAAAAGCATAAGTTATAATTTATTAACCAAAAATAGTTCCGATAATAAAAAGATTAAAGTTACCGGTCAACAAGCATTTAATCTAATAAAACCTTATTGTACTTCACGAATATATGAACAGATGAAAGCAGTTATTCCTTTAGCGTTATATCTAGTATTGTTTCAATTTTTTGTTTTACAATATCCAGTTCAGGATTTTCTTGCATTGCTTGGAGGTTTAATTGCAGTAATTTTAGGACTTGCAGTTTTTATGGAAGGCTTGAGCACTGGATTGATGCCCTTTGGAACAATAATTGGTGATAATTTGCCAAAAAAAGCAAGCATGATCCTTGTTTTAATAATTATTGGAATACTTGGTGTTGGTGTTACATTTGCTGAACCAGCAATTGGTGCTTTGCAAGCATTTGGGTCCTCAGTTGATGTAAATAAAGCACCATATCTATATGAAATTCTTAATAATTGGACGTTACCTTTAGTATTAATGGTTGGAGCTGGTGTTGGTATAGCAGCCATTATTGGAACCATCAGATTTGTGAAAGGTTGGTCACTTAAACCTTTAATTTACATAACAATAGCACCAGTTATTATATTAACAATATTTGCATGGTTTGACCCAAACCTTAGATCAATTTTGGGATTAGCCTGGGATTGTGGTGCTGTTACAACTGGTCCAGTTACAGTCCCATTGGTATTGTCTCTTGGAATTGGTATAGCAAATGCAGCTGGAAAAGGTGATTCCTCACTCTCAGGGTTTGGTGTGGTTACTATGGCATCATTATTCCCAATTATGGCCGTTTTAATTTTAGCTTTATTTGTATCTTTTTCAATTTCTCCAGAGCAAATCATAGAATCTGCTAAAAACATGTCTAATGTTGTAGTAACAGACCAATCAATATTGGATCAAACCCCATTTGTTGAAATTATATTAGGAGTAAGAGCAATCCTTCCATTAGTAATATTTTTAATGTTTGTACTTTTTATAGTTTTAAAAAGTAGTTTGCCAAATAGACTAATAACGATTTATGGCTTAGTTTTATCCATCATTGGTATGTGTATTTTTAATGTTGGTTTGACATATGGGTTAGGTGCAATTGGCACACAAGCAGGAAGTATTTTACCAGCAGCATTTATGAATATCCCGATAAGTGATGTATCTCCAATATATTCTGAAATTGTAGGTTTTGTAATTGTGATAATATTTGCATTCTTGCTAGGATTTGGAGCAACTTTAGCTGAACCAGCATTAAATGCTCTTGGTATTACAGTACAGAACTTAACAAATGGTGCCTTCAAAAAATCAATGCTTATGTATAGTGTTTCTATTGGTGTAGCAACTGGTATATCTTTAGGAATTGCCAAGTTAATCTTTTCTATAGATCTTGCTACTTTACTTTTACCATTATATGCGATCGGTTTGATATTAACTTTCTTTTCATCTGAAGAATTTGTAAACGTAGGATGGGATAGTGCTGGTGTTACAACTGGACCTGTTACAGTCCCTCTTGTTCTTGCAATGGGATTAGGTCTTGGAAACGCAGTATCTGCAATAGAAGGTTTTGGAATATTATCATTAGCAAGTATATGTCCTATTATAGCAGTACTTACAATGGGAATAATAATACAAATAAAAAACAAATTTGCACAAAACGAGGATGAATCAGACTCAATTGACCCAAACCTTGTTACCGAAAAGGAGCTTTAATATGAGTGAACGTAATATAACTTATCTTACTAACGCATGTTTGATTACATGTATTGTAGAGATGGGATCAGCAGAAAAAGTGTTAGAAGCTGCTAAAAATAGTGGTGCACAAGGAGCTACCATAAATTATGCTCGAGGTACTGGTATCAGAGAAAAGTTGGGATTACTGGGTGTTACTATTGATGAACAAAAAGAAATTATAAGAGTTATAGTTTCAGAAGAACAATCTGAAATAGTATTTGAAGCTATGTATCTTGCAGGTGATTTAGACAAACCTGGAAAAGGAATTATGTATTTATCAGAGTTAGACAAAGTAGCTACGTATATTCCAGACACAGTTATTAAAAATTTAAAATGAAGAGATAATTATGACTGTTGAAATAATAGCACTTGTAGAAAAAGATTATGGTCAAAAAATTCTTGAAGAAATGAATAGTACACCAGGTGTTTTACAAATATTAAATGCCGCTGGAAGATCTGATGATCTTTTTGAAGATAAACAATTCGGTACTTTTGGTGAAGCTGCAATTGTAACTATAGTTGCTGATGATAAACAAAAAGAAAAAATCTTTGATAAAGTTTTTAATTTATGTGATTTGAAAAATAAGAATAATGGAATAGTTTTAATGACTAAATCACAATTGAAATTATCAAAGTCTTCAAAAAATTAAATTTTATCTAATTAATTTTTTATTTATATATTTTTAAATTTTATTCATTTAACATGTTAATAATGTTAAATAAACTTAGAGAAAAATCATCTTTGATTGGTATTTTTTGGATGATTGTCACAACAATATTTTTTGTTGGAGTAACAATATTTGTTAAAATTCTTGGTGAAAAAATTCCATCATCTCAGACAGCATTTTTGAGATATTTATTTGGTACCATTTTTTTACTACCGATAATAATAAATAGTTTTAGAGATATTCAAATTAAACTAATTAATAAATTTATCCTAAGAAGTTTTTTCCACGCTATTGGAGTAAGTCTTTGGTTTTATTCGATGACAGTAATAACTATAGCTGAAGTAACTGCTATAGGATATTTAACTCCTATATTTGTATGCTTTGGTGCAATTATATTCTTTAAGGAAAACATGAAAGGATTTCGGGCATTCGCTATTACCTTATCTTTTATTGGAGCAATGATAATTTTAAGACCTGGTTTTCAAGAAATTAAGTTAGGACAATATTCAATGCTCCTAGCAGCATTTGTTTTTTCTTTTTCTTATTTAATGGTCAAGTATTTAGCGAATACAAAAAGTTCTCTAGAGATTGTAGGATTTCTATCATTATTTACTACAATCTTTCTTACGCCTTTAGCTTTAATTCATTGGGTTGAATTAAATACAGATCAAATTTCAATTATTATTTTGATTTCTATAATTGCTACGATTGGACATTTGACTATGACGATGGCAATAAAAGCTACATCAATGACTATAATTCAACCATTTACTTTTCTTCAGCTAGTCTGGTCTGTAATAGCTGGCATAATGTTGTTCGATGAAAAATTAGATATATTTGTAATTATTGGCGGAATAATTATTCTAATTTCAACAACCTATTTATCAATAAAAGACGCTAAAGATTAGGATTTTTAATTTTTATTGAGAGACCTATGTTATTTGGAAACTGAATCTCTTTATGATCCTTCTTTAATTGAGATAATCTCTTCAAAGCCCATTTAGGATAATTTTCTGTTTTTCTTTTTTTCAAATTTACATTTAATAATAATTGTTCAGAAAATGCCATAACTTCATTATTACCCAAAGAAATAATTTCCAAAAACAAATGCATTTTTTTTTCGTCGAAGTTAATAAGTGAACATTGAACAAAGAATTTTTGTTTATATACCATTTCATTCAAATAGGTAAAATTTGCTTGAACAACAAAGGGGCCTTGATCATTTCTTTTAGCGTGTGTTTCACCAATTCCCAAGATTTCATCTAGAAAATAATCAATTGATTTGTCTATTGCCATTGTGTAGTAAGCAACATTCATATGTCCGTTATAGTCAATCCAAGATTTTAAAACTTTTCTTGATGGAAGCCTTATAGGAGCTTCATATGGACCATTAAAACCCTTAACTTTATTGGAAGACATAAATTAATATTTTCTAGATAAAATTTTTGTTCCTTCAACAAGTCCTTCTATTGTAAGTGGAACCATTTTATTATCAAAAATCTGTTTAATGATTTGGGTTGTATGAGAATAACTCCAATATTTTTGCGGTGTTGGGTTAATCCACAAATGAGAACTCCATTTATTTGTTACTCTTTCTAACCAAACGTGACCAGCTTCTTCATTGTAATGTTCATTTCCGCCTCCAGGTACCATAATTTCGAAAGGACTCATAGATGCGTCACCAACAAATATGCATTTATAATCTTCACCATATGTCCTTAAAATTTCAAAAGTTTCAAATTGTTCAGACCATCTTCTGGAATTATTTTTCCAAACGCCCTCATATAAACAATTATGAAAATAAAAGTGTTTTAAATGCTTAAATGAACTTTTAGCAGCTGAAAATAAACTTTCAACTTTATATACATGCTCATCCATAGAACCTCCAACATCCAAAAAAAGAAGGATTTTTATAGAATTTTCTTTTTCTGGTTTAGTTTTTACATCTAAAAATCCATTTTTTGCTGTATATGATATTGTATCATTTATATCTAACTCTTCAGAAAAACCTGTCCTAGACCATTGTCTAAGTTTTTTTAGAGCTACTTGCATTCCTCTTATATCAATTTCTTTTTTGTCATCAAAATCTCTAAATTCTCTTTTATCCCAAACCTTTACAGCTTTACCTTGACCTCTTTCATTTTGACCAATTCTAAATCCTTCAGGGTTGTATCCATATGCACCAAAAGGAGATGTACCAGAAGTTCCTATCCATTTACTTCCACCTTGATGTCTTTTCTTTTGCTCTTCTATTCTCTTTTTAAGTTCTTCCATTAATTTATCTAAACCACCCAATGATTTAATTTTTTTTAATTCATCTTTAGTAAAATTTCTTTCAATTAATTTATCAATCCATTGTTGAGGTACTTTTAAATGTTTTAAAATATCATCGAGTTGAATATCATCTAGACCATTAAAATACTTTGAAAAAACCAAATCAAAACGATCAATTAATTTTTCATCTTTAATAAGACTAGAACGAGCTAAATAATAAAAAGAATTAAGATCAAAAAGAGATAAGCCTTGTTTTAATGCTTCCAAGAAATTAAAATATTCATTTAAAGAAACTGGTATTTTGACTTTTTTTAAATCTAAAAAAAAATCTAAAAACATTCTAATTCTGTCCTCTTGACATAAAAACTAATTTTTCAAAAAGATGAATATCTTGTTCATTTTTTATAAGAGCACCATGTAATTTTGGCAATAAATCCTTAGAATCTTTTTTTAATTCTAATGGATTCATATCTTCAATTAACAATAATTTTATCCAATCTAATGCTTCTGAGGTTGAAGGTTTTTTTTTCAATCCTTTAATCTCTCTTATTTCAAAAAATATTTTTAAAGCATTATCTAATAAATTTTTTTTAATGTCAGGATAATGAACATTCACTATTTTTTTTAAAGTTTGAATATTTGGAAAGTTTATATAATGAAAAAAACATCTTCTTAAAAAAGCCTCTGGTAAATCTTTTTCATTATTCGAAGTTATTATAACTATTGGTCTCTTCTTTGCTTTTATAGTTTCTCCTGTTTCATAAATATGAAACTCCATTTTGTCTAACTCTTGTAAAAGATCATTAGGAAATTCAATATCTGCTTTATCAATTTCATCAATTAATAAAACAACTCTTTTGTTACTTTCAAATGATTGCCATAACTTACCTTTTTTTATATATCTTGAGATATCATCAATTTTGTCTTTAAATAACTGACTATCTCTTAACCTTGTTACTGCATCATATTCATACAAACCTTGTTGAGCTTTTGTAGTTGATTTTATATTCCATTCAATTATTTCTAAATTTAAACTTTTACCAATCTGTCTTGCTAACTCAGTTTTCCCAGTACCTGGTTCACCTTTTACTAGCAAAGGTTTTTCTAAATTTATGGCTGCATTCACCGCTATAGATAAGTCATCTGTTGAGACATATTCTTTTGATCCTTTAAAATCCATATAACACCCTAATTTAATAAATTTATTTTCTTATATTTATTATTCATAAAATAATTGTTTAATCCATTTATATAGTTTGGTGTAATTTCACAACAACCACCTAAAATTGTACACCCACTATTTAACCAGGTAATTGCATAATTTACAAAGTCATCAATTAAAATATCATTTCTTTTTTTTATGTTGTCAACTGACATTCCAAGTTTAAGTGGTTTCACTGATTGAAAATTATTTGGAAAAGCTCCATAAGGTAAATTATATTTTTTTAATATATCTAAACCTTGTGAAATATCTTCAATTTGCGAACAATTCAAACATAGTCCATTTATTTTATCAATTTGGATAGAATCACAGGCTTCTTTTAAGTCCTCTCCAGAAAATAATTTTGTGCCATCACCTTCTGATAAACAAAAACATAATATGATTTTTTTATTAAAATTAGATAGTGCTTCAACTGCATTAACTGTTTCATCGATTGAAGACATTGTTTCAATAATGAAAAAATCAACATCATCTTTTTGAAGTTCTCCTATTGAAAAATAAGTTTCTATCATTTCTTGTTTACTAATTGATTTATCCTTAAAATAACTTCCTGGCAAAGGAGAAAAACATCCTGCTATTTTAACATCACTATTTGAACCAGATTCCATGACAGCTTCTTTTGCAGCTGTAATTGCTAATCTTTGTAAATTCTTAAATTCGTTTTCAAGATTAAACCTCTTTAACCTTTGAGGCGTACAGGAATATGAATTAGTAGTGATTACTGAGCTTCCAGAATTTATAAATTCGATATGTAAATTTTTTACTAATTTAAAATTATCTAGAAGAACTCTAGCTGACCATAAAGGATCATTGGTTGATGAATTTCGTTTAACTAGTTCTTGACCCATTCCACCATCAAAAAGTATTATTTCTTTCATTATTTTTGACCTCTTATTAAAAATAAAAATGGTATTGTTATAAAACTTACAATTGCAAATAACTTAAATGAATTAATATACCCAATCATTAAACTTTGTCTATTAACTTCGCTAGTTAAATTCTTAATTGTCACCTCATCAAAATTTTCTATAAATTGATCTTTAAAATTTAATGCTAAACCAAGATTCCAGTCTGATACTAATGAACTTAGGTTGCCAAAACTTATTTGACCAGTGTGTAAAACAACTGCGACCGTAATAGAAATAAAAAAACTAGAAGCAACATTCCTTATCAAATGATACATTGCTGTTGCTTCACCAAAATAAGTTTTATCTAAAGTAGAAAATGTAAAAACACTTATTGGAACCCATGCCATTCCAACACCCATACCTTGAATTATCCCAGCCCAAGCAACCTGGGAAAACGTCATGTCTATATTAAAGGAGGCCATATATAAACCTGAAAATCCTTGTAATGAAAATGCTATTGCTAAAGAAATTCTTGGATCAAGTCTTGTAGCAAATGCCATTAATCCAAATCCAAAAAAAGCTCCTATTCCTCTAACACCAATTAAAAGCCCTATAATCGATTGTGGATAACCTCGTAATTCCTGTAAAAGTGGAGGAAAAATTATCATAGGAACAAAGTTTAACATTCCGAAGAAAAAAATTAAAATCAAACCAAGTGAATAATTCCAATCTTTAAAAATCTTTAAATTTATAAATGGTCCTTTATAGGTTATGCTATGAACTATAAAAATATAAAATGTAATAAGAGCTATAGCTAATTGAAATAAAGTTTCATTACTCTCAAACCATCCATTTCTTTCACCTCTATCAAACATGACTTGAAGAGTGCCAACACATAATGATATTGATAAAAAGCCTATCCAATCAAAGGAACTGGAAGAGGTGTTTTTATAAAAAGGAATAATAAAATACACTAAAGCAAATGCAACAAATCCAAAAGGTATTAATGAATAAAATATCCATCTCCATTCAAGTAATTCTCCTAAAAACCCACCTATCATTGGAGCAATGACTAGCCCTAATATGTTTGCCATTCCCCATACTGACATAGCCAAATTTCTCTGATTAATTGGAAATGCACCTAATATTAATGTCTGTGATAAAGGAGGAAGTGGAGCAGCAAAAGCACCTTGCAAAAATCTAGCAACAACTATTTCTTCAAGAGAAGATGAATATCCGCAATAAACAGATGAAAGAGTAAAACCAATAACGCTAATTATTAATATATATCTAATTTCAACCCTATTGGATAACCAACCAGCAAACGGTGTAAATATAGCTGTAGCAACTATATTACCAGTCACAGACCAAGTAATTTGATCTTGAGTTGCTGATAAAGCGCCCATCATATCGGGAAGAGCAATAGTTGCAATAAAGACAGCCATCCCATATAGCATTGTAACAAATGATCCTGTCAAAAGGATAAACCATTTAAAGTATTTGTCTGATTCAGAAAAATACATCAATTATAATGTTTGAAATTTATAAAATAAATTTGAAATAGGTCTTATAATAATTGGAATATCTTTCTTAAACTCAGTATTTATAACAACAGAAACTGTCATTCCAACTTTTAATTTTGAATTCACATTATTTAAATTTGAAACTCCATTAATTTTCAAAATAATAGGAACTCTTTGAACAACCTTAACCCAATTACCAGATGCATTTTGAGCAGGTAAAATTGCAAACTCTGAACCAGTTGCAGGACTTAAACTTTCAATTTCAGTTTGAAATTCTAGATTTGGAAAGGAGTCTGGAATAAATTTTCCTTTCTGACCTATTTTAAAATTAGTTATTTGAGTTTCTTTAAAGTTTGCCTCTACATAAATTTTGTCTTGTTGAACAACTACAAAAAGTTTTTGACCTTGCCTTACCACCTCACCTTTTTCAAGGTTCATATTAGCTACAAATCCAGCTTTGCCAGCTTTAATAGTTGATTTTCTAATATTTAATTTAATACCATTTATAACTGCTTTTTGCTTTAAATAAAGAGGATGATTTTGTACAACAATATTCCTTTTACCACCTAATGTTGTTAATATAGTTTCTTTTTTCTTAATCAATAAATTCAGTTGTTTAATTGCAATTTTTTTATAGAACTTCGCTTCATCAGTTTCCTTATTTAAATTTAATGAAATAAGATTTGTTTTGGCTTTATCTAATTTGAATTTTGCATCTTCGAGATGTTTTTTAATACCAAACCCTTTTTTGCTCAACATCAATTGTCTATCATATTCTAATTTAAAAAAATTAACTTCACTTCTAGCAATTTTGATTTTGTTATTTATCAAATTTTTTATTCTTTTTTCTTCATTGCTTCTATATCTAATATCCTCTTGAGCTATTAATATTTCTTCATCTATTTCATTTAATTTTGATTTTTTTGATTTAATTTCTTCTTCAATTGATTTAAGAATTTGTTCATTTTCAATCAGTTTAATTGATAAATTTTCGGCATCTATAATTAATAGAATTTGATCTTTCTTAACAAATTGGTTATTTCTAATTAAAACTTCTTTTATTTTACCAGAAACTTCACTTTGAACCGGAATTATAGGAGCCTTTACATAAGCATTATCAGTTTTAATTAACTTACCGAGTGAATAATAATAACCTAATATTATCCACATCAAAACAATTGGTATCACAACTAACAAAAATGTTCTTGATTTTATCATTTTTAAAAACATTAACTTAACTCTTATTGATTAATGTTTCTTTTATTCTTTTAAGATAATGTCTAAGATTTTGATCTTCTATATAACTTAAATTTGATAGAGCCTCTTGCCTAGTTAGTTGAGCCTTATCTCTCATTTTAACAATAATTGGCTTTATTTTTTTTGATAAAAAAACAGTTTTAATTCTTTTATCAACTTTATCATTCTTTCTCACTATCCAACCTTTTTTTTCCATTCTATCTAACAATCTACTTAATGGAGCTTTTTCTAAATCTAATAATTTTGAAAAGTCCGATTGATTGATCCCTTCATTGAAATACAAATAATTTAAAACCCACCATTGAGACCTAGTTAACCCAAGTTCTGACATTCTTTTATCAAAAAGGTTTCTCATAAGACGAGCAACATCATGAATTAGGAAACCAATATTATTTTTATAGTCTTCGTCCATAATTTAGTTTACTAGGTAATAGTTTACTAGGAAACCTTTAGCATTTTAAAAAAAACAAATCAAGTGAATAAAATTATTTATTGATAAAAAGTCGCATTATTTTTTAAAACATTTAAAAAATTTTGTTTGACTGCCGTTGATCCAACAATTGGTCCATCTTCTAATTGTATTTTTAATTCTTGTTTTTTTAAAGATTCAATAATTGGACCAGCTAAATTATCATGATCTTTTTTAAATGTTTGAAAATCTGGAAATAACAAAACTAATGTTGCTGATGTATCAGAATTTTCAAAAATAAACTTAAGCAATGTACCGTTATTGATGCCTTCCGCGTCAGCTTTATTATCTGTAAAATTTACAAACATGTCTTTTGACATTTTGTCTTTAAAATTTATTTTGATTGTTCTTGCATACATTATTGAATTTATAATGATATTTGTTTTAAACCTTTACCTAATGTATATTGATATATTTTCATAAAGGTTTCAACTTTATTTTTAATCTCATATAAACTCATTTTAGGATTATAAATATTTGAGCCAATACCAAATCCTGTAATTTTAAAATCGACCCACTCTTTCATATTATCAGAATTAATTCCACCAACTGCAAAACATTTTGTTTTTTTTGGTAATACTTGATTAATGGCATTAAATGTATTTGGACCAAGAGTAGACGCAGGAAATAATTTTAAAGCATCTGCTCCAGATTTAATAGCAATTAATGCCTCTGAAACTGTAAAACAACCAGGTATACTTACCATTTTTAATTTCTTTGTTTCTTGGATTACTTGATAATCAGTGTTAGGAGAAACAATTAACTTTGCACCTGTATTAAAGACATTATTTACTTCTGACGTTTTCAATACTGTGCCTGCCCCTAAAAGGGCCTTATCAGAATACTTATCGACCAATAATTGTATACTTTTTAGAGGATCAGGAGAATTTAAGGGAACTTCAATTATATTAATTCCATTTTCAATTAACACCTCAGCTATATTTAAAATTTTATCAGGAGTTACACCTCTCAAAATAGCAATTAATGGAGAATATTTCATAAATTTAAACTTTTCTTAAAACTAGATAAACCTTGCAAGACCATATCATTTGAATTGTACAATCTAACTGTATTAGATCTTTCATTTAAAATTAATTCATAATAATTATTCAAATTAGATGATCCAATGATAATTAAATCTTTATCTTCCCAATAGTTTCTACTACCAGACAATTCAATTCCCAATAAATAACCCACTAATTTTGAATTATTTAAAATTTGATTAGAGTTTTTTAATAAATTCTCTGCTCTTATCTCAAATAACTTATTTGAAATTAAAGATGGATTCTCAAAAATTAAATTCGCAGCTGATTTGATAATTTCAGCCACAAATTCATTAGTTCTTACGCTATGTTTTAAAATAGAATAATTTTTGACTATTTCATATAGCTCTCCAGTTAAAAATGTAGAAAAATTTTTAATTTTATAACTGTCTACATTAACCCACTTACTATGAGTTCCCGGCAAACATATAGATCCTTTGAAATCAGTATTATTTAAAAGAAAACCTGCTATTTGAGTTTCTTCACCTCTTATAACATCTGCAGGCTTTAACTGAGATATCCCAGATAATATATGTACTTTTACATTACCTAGTATATTTAAAGTTTTAAAATTAAGATTACTTAAATCACAAGGACACTCTATATATGGTACTTCAATCCAGCCTTGTTTCGCTCCTACCATGCCGCTAGCTATAACAACTTTAAAATTAAATTTTTGATACCAAGCTGATATATTTCTAATAAGTATTTTTTCAAAATCATTTTGATTTACAAATTTCATACCCTCTTGTGTCGAAATTTGGTCAATAATATCATCATTATTCATTAGGTATGCTCTAAAATTAGTCGTACCCCAATCTAGAGCAACCCATGAACTCATTATTTTTTCCTATTTTAAATTATAGCCCTACTTGAGATACAAACTTAGTTGTCATGTAGGCTTCTAGTCCTTCTGGTCCGCCTTCAGATCCATATCCTGAATCCTTAACACCTCCAAAAGGTGTATCTACTAACCCTAATCCATGATGATTTATTGATACCATCCCACTTTCAATTCCAGCACCTAAATCTTGAGCAGTTTTAGCTGAATTAGTGTAAGCATAAGCGGCGAGACCATAATCTAATCTGTTAGCTTCTTCAATGACTTCGTCCATATTGCTAAATGAAGAAATTGGAGCTAAAGGACCAAATGGCTCTTCACTCATAATTCTGGCATCTTTGCTAACATTTGTCATAACAGTTGGTTCAAAAAAGTAACCTTTATTACCTTTTCTCTTTCCTCCTGTTAAAATTTTAGCACCTTTTTCAACTGCATCAGATACAAACCCTTCAATGGCAGTTAATCTTCTGTCATGGGCCAGTGGTCCCATTTTAACACCATCCTCTAGACCGTTTCCAACTTTTAGTGATTCAGCTGATTTAACAAAACCATCAACAAATTTATCATAAACAGAGTCGTGGACTAAAAACCTTGTTGGAGATATACATACTTGACCTGCATTTCTAAATTTATTAGCACTTAATATTTTGACAGCTGTATCAATATCTGCATCTCCACAAACAATAGCTGGAGAATGACCACCTAATTCCATAGTCACACGTTTCATATATTTACCTGCTAATGATGCTAACTGCTTTCCTACAGCAGTAGAACCAGTAAAAGTAACTTTTTTCACAATTGGATGTGGAATTAAATACTCTGATATTTCAGAAGGAATTCCAAAAACAAGATTTATAGATCCTTTTGGCATTCCTGCTTCATCAAATGCTTTAATTAATTCAGCAACACTTGCTGGTGTTTCTTCAGGTCCTTTTACGATCGCAGTACATCCAGCAGCAAAAGCGGCTGCTATTTTTTTAACAACTTGATTTAATGGAAAATTCCATGGTGTAAAAGCTGCAACAACTCCTACTGGCTCTTTAAAAACAAATTGATAAACACCAGAAGCTCTTGCTGGAATAATTCGTCCGTATGCCCTTCTTCCTTCTTCCGCATACCATTCTATAGAGTCAGCTGCTCCTAAGGTTTCAATTTTAGCTTCAAATAATGGTTTACCTTGTTCAATAGTCATTAATTTAGCTATATAATCAGCTCTTGATCTAAATATGTCAGCAGCTTTTCTCATTATTTTTGATCTCTCATAAGCTGAAACGTTTTTCCATTCATTAAAAGCATTTTCAGCAGCATTAAGAGCTACATCCAAATCTTCTTTTCTAGCATGAGACAGTTTTCCAATCACCTCTTCAGTAGCTGGATTTATAATCTCTAATGTTTCATTTGATTTTGAATTTTGCCATTCACCATTAATAAATAGCTGCGTATTTGGGTAATCTTGTAACATTTTATCTCTCCATAATATTAATAATTAAAAAAATCTTTAGCTTGCTTAAGAGCTTTAGGAAATCTCTCCTCAAATAAATTTATATCCTCATCTGTACCTGCAGATACTCTTATACAACGGTTTTCAGGACTAGTAAAAGGCATTCTTACAAATATACCATTTGATATTAGATTATCTAAAACTTTCTTTGCAAAAAGACCATCATAACCACAATCAATAGCAAGAAAATTAGTAGAACTTTTTACAAATTTACAATTATTTTTAATTGCAATTACTTCTATTTTTTTTAAAGAATTTTTAACTCTAGAAATTACATCTTTTAAGTGATTATGGTCTTTTAACGATTCTATGGCTGCAAATTGAGAAATTCTATTCATACCAAAATGGTTTCTAATTTTATCAAAGTTTTTTATCAAATTTTCATGTCCAATTCCATAGCCAATTCTAGCACCTGCTAATCCATAAGCTTTTGAAAAAGTTCTCATTCTTACTAAATTTTCTTGATTTACATTTATATCAATTAATTCATCGTCAGGAACAAAATCTGCATAAGCCTCATCAAGACATATTATTGTGTCATCTGGTACTTCATTAATAAAAGCTTGAATTTCATTTTTGTTATTAAATGTACCCATAGGATTATTTGGATTAGATACATAAACAATTTTTGGACGAAGTTTCTTTGAAAAAGAAGATAAAGAAGCTAAGTCCTCAAAATCCTCTTTAAACGGAATTTTTTTCAAAAGGCCTGCATATCCATTTACATGATAATTAAAGGTAGGATAAGATCCATCAGTTGTAACTACGTTATCATTTGGCTCAACTAACATTCTGACAAGATATCCTAAAAGACCATCTATTCCCTCACCCACCACAATATTTTCTGACTTTATATTATGTTTTTTTGCTATTTCAATTTTAAGATCAAAATTCTCCGGGTCTCCATACATCCAAAGAGAACTGGCCTCATCTTTTATAACTTTTAATGCTTTAGGTGATGGACCAAAAACACTCTCATTTGCACCTATACGAGAATCAAATTGTTTATCTAAGAGCCTTTCCTGTGTTTCAGGCCCCACAAAAGGAACAGAGCTAGGAAGTGAGTTGATAATTTTTGTATAATTTTTAGCCATATAATACTTTTTGTCAGAGATTATTCTTAAATAAAGTTTATTACATTGATTAAAACCGATTTTAAAACTTAAAGTTATGAACTTTAATCTAACAGAGGAGAAAAAAATGGCAATAGTATCAAGAAGAATCGCGAAACCATTTCCAGGTAAATCTGATGTGGTTTTGTCAAGAGTTTCAAGATTTAGAGACTTAGTTATAAAAGCTGGAGCTAAAGCAAGAGCTGCAAAATTTATAGGTGGATCGCTTAATGGTGCAATTCAGTTAACAACAATATATGACAATATGAGTGAAGCAACTAAATCATTTGAATCATATTCAAAAGATCCTGAGATGGTTGCTTTAATGAAAGAAAGAGAAGACAGTCCCGCCGCTACACTTATTGGGCCTGAAATTTATACAGGCGTTTATGGATCTCCTTCACCAGATCATAATGTTTTATTACTAAGAGAATATGATATGGAAAGAAAATCTATGCCTAAAGCAATAGAGCTATTATCTAAAGTTGAAGAAATAGTACAAAAGGAAGATTCAAAAATGTTAGCACTTCGACCTATCATTGCTGATAAAATGAACACACTTTTTGTTGTTTATTATTATTCATCAATTGCCTCTATGGGTGAAATTATTGATAGAGTAGGGATGTCAGAAGAATTTCAAAAAATTGTCAGTGAGGCAAGTGAATATGGAACTCTTACGGCTTCAAATGTCTTAATCAATATATGACCTTGAGTTGAGGAGTTTTTACTCCTCAATTTTTATATCTAATTTATAAACATTTAATGCTGTATTGTAAAAAAGATCTTTTTTTTCATTAAGAGAAAAATTTTTTACAATTTTGTTATAATTATTATAAAGATCATCAAAGCTAATTTTTAAACTTGAAACTGGAAAATTACTTGCAAACATACATCTAGATGGAGAAAAAATATCAATTATATCTAATATAATTCTTCTATTCTCCTCATAATTCCAATATTGGTTTTTAACGCCAAATTCAGATAGTTTGATATATACATTTCCTTCATTTGCTAGAATTTTTAGAGAATTTTTCCATTTCAGGATTCCATCTTTACTTCGATCCCATGGAAAACCTGCATGATTAATGATGACTTTTACATTCGGAATAAGTCTAATAACTTGTAATGACTCAATTAGGTGCCAAGATGGGATTCTTAAATCATAATTCAAATTATATTTTTCTAAAAGTTTTAAACCATCTCTCCATTTTTGATCTTGCATAGTTCCAACATAATTATCATAACTGTCACTTTCTTTATTTTTTACAATGGGCTTAGATCTAATTCCTTTAACAAACTTAAAAGATGCCTGTTTTTCAATAACTTCTTCAGCATTTTTAGTATGAAACCAAGCGTGAGCAACAACAGCAGTAGGTAAATTATGTTTATCTTTTATACTTTTAAGCCATTTAGTCTCACCTACTTGATCTGATCTATCCCACTCGGCTTCACAATGAATTGTTCCAATTATGTTATGATTGATTGCATCTTTCATGTAATGTTCTGGGAGATAATTTTTTTTTAAATTACTGTAATCACCCAAAAAGAAATTTTCTTCATAATGATCTGCCAAAAAAGGGTAATAATTTTTATCTAAATCCCAAAAGTGTTGATGTGCGTCAATTATTGGAATGTTTTGTTCATTCATAGAATAACTAAGCCATTAATGGTTCTTTATCACCAACTAGAGTAACCCTATGCATTATTCTCTTTATAATATTATTATCAAAGGGCTTTACTGAATGCATCGTACATCTATTATCCCACATTACAATATCATCATTATTCCATATATGCTCATAGACATATTTTGATTGAATAGAATGCTTTGTTAATTTTTCTAATAATTCTCTTCCTTTATCGTAATCATAATCTATAATTTTAACCATTGTATGTGGGGAAAGAAAAAGGCTTGGTTTTTTAGTTATGGGATGCCTTCTAACTAATGGGTGTATTACGGGATCAAGTTTGTCGTAATTACCTTTATTTTTTCGCGTACTTAACTCTTTTGACAAATTTATTATATATTCATGATCATGTACTACTCTAAGATTTTTAATTTCTTCTTTTAAAGTATCCTCTAAATCCTCATAAGCTTTATACATATTTGCAAATAAAGTATTACCACCTTCATTTGTTGTAGAAATACCATGTAAAATTGAACCATTACTTGGAATTTTTCTAAAAGAACTATCTGTGTGCCATAACCAAGATTGCTTTAAATATTGCCAAGAAGTTTCTTTATTTGGGATAATTTTTCCATTTTCATCTACGTTTGATACACGATATATTTCAGGATTTTTTGAGGATCTATGGGATAAAGAAGGATGAACTTCAAGTTCACCAAATTTTTTTCCAAATTTAATATGTTCTTCATCAGAAATATTTTGATTCGGAAAGATTATAATTAAATGTTTTAACCATAAATCTTTGATTTGCTGAAAAACGTTATTATCTATGCCTGAAAGGTCTATACCTTCAATTGAAACACCAATATTTTTATGAATCTGTTTTACTTTCATAACAACCTTAATTACTTTTTAATTATATTTACAATAATAGAAGAAAAAATTGAGATTGTCGACATTATCAATATTCCAATTAAACTTATTAAAAATATATTTGCACCTCCAAAATATATAATTAAATATCCTGCCAAACCTCCAAAACCAACTTGTAAAGCACCCATTAATCCACTAGAAGCTCCTTGATTTTCAGTTACAGAATTAATGGCACCTATCATTGCATTAGCTACAACAAATCCATGAGAAAATCCTATAAACAAACAAATGAAAGTCAGAAAAAAAATAGATTGAGTTTCAATTAAATTTAAAATTATTAAAGTTAGAATAAAAATAAGGCTTAATATTGTGCCATATAAACACATTTTTTCTAAACCAATTTTAATAGTGTATTTACTATTAATTAAATTTCCAAAAATATAACCAACAGATGTTAATGAAAACCACAAGCCAAATTCAGATGCAGTTGCACCTAATCTTAAATATTCATATGGCATGAACCCATTCATTGAATAATACATTCCTGTTTGCATACCGCCAACAATAGAAAAACAAATAAACCACTTATTTTTAAATATGTTTTTGTAATTTTCTAATATTCTTAAGATTGAAATATCTTTAGACATTACTTTTAATGACTCTTGAAGGTAAAATTTTAGAAGTAAATAAATTATTATACCAATTAAAAATAGGGCAATAAAATTTGAATGCCATCCAAAATATTCAGCAAATATTCCACCAAAAACAAAACATAGAATTGGTAAAACAACCATATAAGCAGTTACAGTTGACATTTTTGAAGCGGCCTCAGATCTATTGAAACTATCACTAATTATGTTTCTACCCACAGCAAAACAAGCTGCTGCTCCAATGCCTTGAATAGCTCTTAAAAAAATCAAAATCGTAATCTCATTAGAAAATGAACATGCTAATGAAGAAATAGAGAAAATTAAAGATCCATAAATCACTAAAGGCTTTCTTCCAAATCTGTCTGATAGTGGTCCTGCAAATAATTGACCTATAGCTAAAAATAAAAAATAGATACTTAGAACCATTTGAGTATCAGAAAAACTTGAATTTAAGTCTCCTTTAATTAATGGTAATGAAGGAGAAATCATAGTCATGCCCATAATAGGCATGGCTATTAAAACTGAAATTAATAGAATATTAGGTTTTTTCAAAGAAATCTCAAGTTACAAAGTTTCTTTTTCATGAACCTCTATAATGTTTCCATCAGGATCATAAAAAAAAATCTGTTTCCACCCTGCAACTGCTGTTTCTCCCCAGTCAGAATACTTAATTCCTTTATTTTCGAGATGTTTTTTGAATTCCTCTAAATCATCTGTTCTATAGGCAATATGGCCTCTTTCAAGAGGATTTATTGAGTGCCCTGTTTTAAAATTAACATCTAAATCTTTTTCAGCTAAGTGGGTTTGAATATTTCCATCTGTTACAAATTCTACTTCTCCAGAATAACCTTTTTTTCTCTCAAGTAGTGGAAGATCATTAGTTTCCGTATCTAAAAATAATACTTGCTTATAAAACTCATTCATTTTTTTTACATTATTCGAGGAAAGATTAATATGATGTAACTTTAATTTCATGTTTTCTTATTATAATTATTTCATTAGATTAATTTATAGTACTTTAAAAATATAATTAATAAATAAAAATGTATAACCCATTTAATATAATTTCTTCATTTAGACTTTCCTTTCTACCGCCATTAATGATTTATTTAGCAGCAGGCGTTTCAGGATTAACAAATATTGTTGGTTTATTTTTTGTAAAGGAATATCTAGACCTTTCTGCTGCTTTTTTAGCAGGCTTAGGCTTCTGGGCTGGTCTGCCATGGGTATTAAAAATGCCCTTAGGACATATTGTAGATTTAATTTGGAAATTTAAATCCATTTTAGTTTTTTTTGGTGCATTGATAATGGCAATAAGCAGTTTGATAATGTATTTTTTAATCGCACATAAAGAAGAAATGATAAGTGTATTAAATGCAGAAACTTGGTTCATAATTTCAACCTTACTAGCTCCAATTGGCTTTGTTCTCCAAGATGTAGTTGCAGATGCGTTAACTGTAGAAGCAATTCCAAAAACTGATGAAAAAGGAAATGAGATAGATTTCAAAACCTTAAAATCTTTAAATGTTGTAATGCAACTTTTAGGAAGAGTTTCTATAATATCAGGAACTTTAATTGTTTCATTTATAAACCTTATAATGTTTTCCGATTCTTCTGAAATGTCAGATAACGAAAAAATCGTTACCTATGGAAAGATTTATTTATATTCTTTAATTGTTCCAATTATATCAATAATGGGAGTCTTTTTTTCTTATGTTAGTTCAAAATCTAGATTAAACAAACTTATTAAAAACGGGCTAGCTTTTGAAAAAGCATTTAATTTAATTTATCCCGTTTTAAAAACTACTAAACCTAATAAATCTATAATTACTGGATCTATTATATTTGTTATTTTTACATTATCTATTGGCATTTCTAAAATTCCATTTTCTCAAGAAATTGTCTTTATCGGATCTTTTTTAATAATTGTTTATCTTTTAAAAACACTATCCAATCAATTAGATGTAGTTTCGAAAAGAATGTTAATAGGTACAGCAATTATCATTTTTGTATTTAGAGCAATGCCAGGTGTAGGACAAGGAGCGTCATGGTTTGAAATTGACGTGCTTAAATTTGATCAAGAATTCTTATCTCTCTTAGGATTAATTGCTTCTATGCTAACAATTGTTGGAATATTTGTTCTTAGACCACTTATGGAAAACGCCTCTATGAGCAAGCTCATTATAATTCTATCAATAGCAGGATCTATTTTTCTACTACCTTCTTTGGCTATGTTTTATGGAATACACGAAATAACTTCAAAAATAACAAATGGCATTGTTGATGCGAGATTCATTGCAATATTTAATACAGCTTTAGAAAGTCCTCTTGGACAAGTCTCAATGATACCCATTCTAGCATGGATAGCACAATCTGCTCCAAGTCATTTAAAAGCAACTTTTTTTGCTGTTTTAGCTAGTTTTACGAATCTGGCACTTTCAGCAAGTAATTTAGGAACAAAATATCTTAATCAAATATTTGTAGTCACTAGAGAAGTAAAATCAAAAACTGGTGAGATAACAACTCAAGCAGATTATTCAGACCTAGGAATTTTGTTACTTACTGTTTTATTATTAACTTTAACTTTACCAATATTAGCTACAATTTTAATTAGAAAGTTAAAATTAATAGCTTACTAAGCATCATGAACTTTAACATATTCAAAGTCTCCTGATTTATTATCTATCCCTTGATCAGGTGCAGCAATCCACGAAGAGTATCTCCCTGGCTCGTGCTCAGGAACCATTAAAGACTCTATAAATAAATTATCTTCATTAGATGGTAAAAAGTTATTAAAATTTTTATCCCACATTTTTGAATCTAATATATTCCCATCAGGGTCAATAAAAGCATTTGTAAATGTTCCAATTTTTCTATTAAAACCTTCATGTGGCAATTTTACTTTAAAATCAATATTGAATGATTCTATTGTTCTGTTCCATCTTTTAATACCTACAGAAGAATCCTTAATATAATCATCTCTTAATCTCATATTTAACGCTAACAAAGCAGGCGCATCTTTCTTTACAATTTTATTATTTTCAAACTCTAATATTGGATATGTATCATTTTGTAATTGATGATCGTCTTTAATTTTTGTTTCCCAAAATCTTCCTTTCACTCCAGCAGTAAAAGCGTTAGCAGCATTAGTTGAAATTTCTGAGCCAAATAAATCAAGTGACAATGTAAAATGTAAATTTATCTTTTTTTGTATTGTTGGCAAATCAATTACACCTAATTTTCTTATCTTTTCTATTTCAAATGGATCTGAAATACCTGCTTTTACCATTTCTTCACAGGTTTTCTTAATTACTCTTCTAACTCCATTTTCACCTACGAACATATGGTGTGCTTCTTCAGTAAGCATAAAACGGCATGTTCTAGAAAGTGGATCAAAACCTGACTGGGCTAAAGCTTCCAATTGCATTTTTCCGTCTCTATCAGTAAATGATGTAAACATAAAAAAAGACAGCCAATCCGGAGTAACCTCATTAAATGCTCCCAACATTCTGGGCGCATCCTCTGATCCAGATTGTCTTTTTAAAAGTTCATTAGCTTCTTCTCTACCATCAGAACCAAAATATTTTTGTAATAAATAAACCATCGCCCATAAATGTCTTCCTTCTTCAACATTCACCTGAAAGAGATTTCTCATGTCATATAATGATGGAGCTGTTTTACCTAGATGTCTTTGTTGTTCAATTGATGCGGGCTCAGTATCTCCTTGAATAACAATAAGTCTTCTCAACATTGATCTGTATTCACCTGGGACCTCTTGCCAAGCTGGTTCACCAAAATGTTCACCACATGGAATTGTTCTTCCTTGCTTTTCAGGTGCTAATAAAATCCCCCATCTATAATTAGGCATTTTTACATAATCAAATTTAGCCCATCCTTCTCTATCAACACTAATAGCTGTCCTTAAATAAACTAAACTTTCTTGGAAGCCAACAGGTCCTAAATCTTTCCACCAGTTAATATAACCTGGGTGCCACCTTTCAAGTGCTTTTAGAACTTTTTTATCAGATGATAAACCAACATTATTTGGTATCATTGTGTCGTATTCTACTTTAATATTGTCTAACATAAATATCCTCTTCTAAACTCTTTCCCAATTAAATTTACTTCTATTACCAGACCCATATTTTTTTAGTGCACCTTCTTCACCAACCGCGTTAGGCCTTTGAAAAATCCAATTTTGCCATGCTGTTAACCTTCCAAAAATTTTAGTTTCCATTGTTTCTGGTCCCGCAAATCTAAGATTTGCTTCCAGTCCTGTCATACTATCTGGTGAAAAACTTGATCTTTCTTCTAAAAAGATTCGTACTTCATCTTCCCAATCAATATCATCAAAACTAAAAGTTACTAATCCCATATTTACAGCCATTTGACTATCCAATTCTTTGCAAATCTCATTTTCTAGCTCTTTTATTTTTTCTGATTCATTTAAAAATCTTGTTTCTAATCTTGTTATACCATTAGACATTTTAAAAAAATTAAAGTTTGATTTTGATAAAGCAATTTTAGCCTCTGGGTCGTTGCTATCGTCGAAAACGCCCTCTGCCATATATGCTCTATCTGAGGCAAATATTATCTCAGATAAAAATCCACCAAAACACGACCCTGGCTCTATTAATGTTACTAATGACCTAGATGTTAAATCTATTCTCTTTAAAGTCCTGTTCCACAAATGTTTAATTTCTTTAATAAACCAATTAGAGCTATATTCATGTAAAAGATTATCATAAAAAAGAATATCAGCTACAGAACCTTGAGAAGAAAAAATAATTACACCAAGATCTAACTCATTAAACCTTAAATGTAACAAAATATCATCTAATTCTCTTGCGCATCTAAGAAGCCAAAATTGATCTCCTTGTTTTATAATGTCATTTTCATCATCTATTTTTAACAGTTCAGGTGATTTTATTACAATTTTTGCATTCTTCTTTGATCTATCTATTAACAATTCTACTGTAGTGTACTTGATATGATCCTCGTTTATAATTTGTTTGTTTATTTCATTCAATATAATTCCCTTTTTAGAGGAATTATCATTCTTAACATTTTGTTCAATTATTTTTGTTAAAGTCTCATTATAATTTGATTTTTTAGTTATTGTATCTACTAATTTCCATTCTTGTGCTTTTTGCGCCTTTACACCCTCTTCCATAGTACAAAAAACGTCAGCTAAATCTTTTCTTACTTTTCTTTTATCAGTTACTCTTGTTAACCCACCTGTTCCAGGTAAAACAGCTAATAAAGGAACCTCAGGTAAAGACACGCTAGATGAACCATCGTCTAAGAGCAAAATATGATCACAAGATAGTGCTAATTCATACCCTCCTCCTGCACAAACACCTTCAATCGAGCAAATAAAATATTGTCCTGACTCTAGTAATGAAGACTCTATAAAATTTCTAGTTTCATTGGTATATTTACAAAAGTTTACCTTGTGAGCATGAGAAGCCTCAGCTAACATTTTAATATTTGCTCCTGCAGAGAAAGCCCGTTCATTACCTGATTTAATTATAATTAAATTCACAAATGGATATTCAAATCTAAGTCTTTGTAGAACATCATATAATTCAATGTCAACACCAAGATCATAGCTATTTAATTTTAACTTATAATCTCCTATCAATCCTTTATCTTCATCAACATTAAAAATTAAATTACAAATGTTCTTTTCTATTTCAATTTTCCAATGCTTATAACTTTTTGGGTTAACATTAAAATCAATTTTTTTCATAAATGACAATTAGCCTTATTTAATTTCAATTTGGTTGATAAATTCTTTAATTTTATTTATAGACTCTTTTTGTTTGTCAATCAAAGGATTATGCCCGCAATTATTCAAAATTAACTTTTTTAATTTACCTTTTAAATTTTCTTCTAAAATTTCAATTTGAGATAAGGTTCCATATGGATCATCTTTACCTTGAATTGCTAAAATTGGAATTTTTATGTTTTTTAAAATATTGGTAATATTCCAATTTTTGAATTTATCATCCAACCATACATCATTCCATCCATAAAATGCTATATCTGGATTGTTATGATATTTTGATAATTTTTTCTTTAAATTATCTTCATAAATATTTCTAATTTCTCTAATTGACACAATATTCATTTCTTCAATAAAGAAATGCGGTGCAATTAGGATTGTCCCCAAAATGTCATAATTATTATTGTCTAAAGTGGAGTTAATTGCTGCAATTGTTGCGCCATCACTATGACCTAATAGGAATACTTTATTTAAATTAAATTCTGACAACAATTTAGGAAGATATTTTTCTGCCTCTAAATTCATATAATTTATAGGTCTTGGCAAATTTATAGTTGATGATTTTCCATATCCTGCTCTGGAGTAAACAAAAATATTTAAACCTAACTCCTTAAATAATCTCTCAGGAATATCTTTCCACATTTCTAATGATCCTAAACCCTCATGCAAAAGCACAATTGTTGGGGTATTATTTTCGAATTCACCTATTAATAAAACTTCTAATTGTTGATCAAAAACATTTTGAAAATAATTATTTTTTTTCATTATTTTCTTAATTTAAATCTTTGAATTTTACCTGTAGCAGTTTTAGGCAATGTTTTTACAAACTCAATAGATCTTGGATATTTCCATAAACCAATTTTTTCTTTTACAATCTCTTTTATTGTTTTTTCAATTTCTTTTAATTTTTCTTTTTGGTTTTGTTCTGTTTTGAGAATTATAAAAGCTTTTGATTTTACAAGACCTTCATGATCAATTTCTGGCACCACTGCAGATTCTAAAACTTCATCATGATTTAGAATAGCTTGCTCAACTTCAAAAGGTGAAACCCATATCCCACTTACTTTAAACATATCATCTGTTCTACCACAATATACGTACTTACCGTTTTTATTTCTAATATATTTGTCCCCAGTTCTTGTCCATTCACCTTCAAATGTTTTTCTGCTCTTATTTCTCATATTCCAATAACCATCTGCAGAACTTTCTCCTTTTACAAGTAACTCTCCAATTTCATCGTTTTCAATTATGTTGTTATTTTCATCTAATAATCTTAACTCATAGCCTGGAACAGCTATACCAGTTGTTCCATACTCAATATCATCAACTTTATTAGATAAAAATATATGCAACATTTCTGTTGACCCAATCCCATCTAAAATATGCGTTGAGGTTAATTCATGCCACTTTTTACCAATATTTTCCGGTAATGCCTCCCCAGCTGAAACAGAAAGTTTTAAATTTTTAAATCCATCAAAGTTATTTGATGTTGTAAAATCTAAAATGGCTGAAAATATAGTAGGAACTGCAAAAAAAGTTGTTACATCAAATTTATTTAATAATGTAGAAACAACTTCTGGCGTCGGTCTTTCAGGAAGTAAAATAGTAGTGGCACCAACTGACATAGGGAAGGTCATAGCATTTCCTAATCCATAAGCAAAAAATAATTTTGCTACAGAAAAAATAATGTCATTTTGGTGAATTTTTAAAACTTGTTTACCATAAGTTTTATAAGTATATTCAAGACTTCCATGGACATGTTTAACACCTTTTGGCTGACCTGTAGAACCAGAAGAATATAACCAGAATGCTATTTCATCTTTGCTACACTTTATAGTATCTTGAAAGGAACATTTTTGAATTTCCTCTTCAAAATTTATATTATTAGATTTCCTTGTACCAACTTCAATAACGTGTTTTATATTAATATTTTTTTTTACTGAATTTTCAAAGGAACTTAACAATCCAGATGATATAAATACCGCTTTAGCTCTACTATTATTTATTATATCATTAACGACCTCCGAAGATAATAAAGTATTAAGCAATACGGGAACAACTCCTGATTTTAAACATCCCCAAAAAATAATTGGATAGGAAATAACATCTTGCATTAAAATTATAACCCTATCCTCACGGTTTATTTTAAATTTTGAAAAGAAGTGTCTTAATTTTGAAGATTGTTCATGCAAATCAGCATAAGTAATGAACTTTTGATTAGAACCATACTCTATAAAAGCTTTTTTTTCCTTTATATGACTATCAACATGTCTATCTACAAAAAATAATGATGCATTTTCATTCATTTTAATCCTCAATCAGTTAATAAGATCATATTTTAAAAACTATATTAGATTATATTATTAAGTTCAAATAACTTGCTTGAAAATATAAATTTGAACTATTATTAATTTAGCTCTTTTAAAGGAAAATATGATTTTAAAACTCAACCTTATTAATTTAAAATTATTATGTTTTGTAATATTTTTATTTTTCCCTTTTTTTACATCAGCAGAAAATTCAATAAACCAGAAACAAATGTTAAAAAAAATTTTTGAATCAATTGTTAATATTGAAGCAAAAATTCCAGAAGAAGCTAGAACATCGAATACATTAGGAAAATTTCGTGAAGGCAGCGGAGTTGTAATTGATAGTAAAAATATACTAACAATTGGCTATCTTGTTTTGGAGGCTAAGGAAATAACAATTGGTTTATTTAATGAAAAAAAAATTCCTGGAAAATTAACTGGATACGACCCTATTACTGGATTTGGCATTGTATCTCCAATAATACCAACAGCATTAAAGCCTTTAAAAATTGGTAACTCAGATAAAATTGATATAGATGAAAAACTTTTTATTCTTCCTTCTCAAAAACAAGGGCCAGGTTCTGAAGTAAAATTAGTATCTAGAAGACCTTTTTTTGGCTGGTGGGAATATTATTTAGAAAATCCAATTTATACTTTTCCAACAAATCAATCATGGGCAGGTTCAGCATTAACAAATATAAAGGGTGAAATTTTAGGAATAGGTTCACTTTTCATTAGAGATGCGACAAGCCCTGGTATTTTTTCACCTGGCAATATGTTTGTACCTGTGAACCTATTAAAGCCAATACTTAAAGATTTAAAAAAATATGGACATAGAAAGTCAGATTTAAAACCCTATATCGGCTTATCACCAATTGAAAACAAGGGCAAAATTATTGTATCGAGAGTAAGTATAGATGGACCATCTGATATTGCAGGAATAAAAAAAAATGATGTTATAGTATCAATAAATGGAAATTTGATAAAAAGTTTGCAAAATTTTTATTTATATTTATGGAATATTGGCAAAAGTGAAGCTTTGATTGATGTTATAGTATTGAGAGATGGAAAAAAAATTGACTTTAAAGTTAGTTCTAAAGACAGAATGAATTATTATGTTAAAAATAAGACTTATTAAATATAGTAATTCAATTAATGGCGGGAGTGACGGGACTCGAACCCGCGGCCTCCGGCGTGACAGGCCGGCGCTCTAACCAAACTGAGCTACACCCCCGTTAATTAGTTTGAAAATATATATAAGTTGTTTCAAGGTCAAGAAAAAGAAATTTAATAAATTAAGTTTGGAAAATTCTTTTTTTAAATAAAATTATAAATTCAATTAACAAACTAAAGAAAGCTGTACTTACTAATGTATTTGCATAAAATGGTAAAGCCATAGTGTAGCATTTTAATAAACCCTGAAAAGTTAAATCATAATATCCGGTAGTCCAAACACCAAAATTTGTTATCAAAAAGAAGATTGTTGGCATAGAAAATATTGCTAAAATTCTATGATTTATATTTTTTATAAAATTTGATAAATATAAAATAATTAAAAAAGAACCCCACGTCCAAATCAAAATTGAATTGAGCCCTAAATACATATCTACAAATAAATATGAAATTAAAAATGAAATCATACCTAGTCGTTTCAAGAAAAATGACGAATATATGGCTAATGAAATAACTGGAGTAAAATTTGGAAGGTGCGGTAAAACTCTAGAAAAAAATATTATAGATAAAATACATAAAAAAATTAAAATTACATTCTTCATATTAAAATTCCTTTTTAAGAGTTAACATAACTCCTCTCCCTGGTAAAGGATAGACTTGACCATATGTTTTGAAATCATAATATTTTTTGTCAAAAACATTTGTGATATTTAGTTTTGTGTCGAAGCCACTATAAATTCCATTGATTCCAAGATTAAAAATTGAATATGACTTTGCTTTTTTTGATTTTGTATTAGCTTCATCACCAAGCTCAAACTTATTACCAACATATTTATGATCTAAATATATTTTTAAATCAGGATCTAGGTTATATTCAACTTGCCCATTTGAAGTAAATTTTGCTACATTTGGGACTTTTTTATTTTTAAAGTTTCCTTCACTAAAATAAGAATCATTTAATGAAAAGTTGAATGATACGTTAATTTTATCTTCAAAAAACTTTTTATTAACTTCAAAATCTATGCCTTCATGTGTAGAAGGATCATAGTTTTCATTTTTGAATGTAGATGGATTCATATAAATTTGATTTTTTATATTTTTTCTAAAAATTGATAATTTTGAATCTAATGTTTTAAAGTTTTGTTTTAGACCTAGTTCTAATTCTTCAGACCTTTGATGAAGTATATGATTTACTGTTGGAGTAGCACTAGTATTAACAATTTCATCAACTCTAGGCGCCCTGTAAGAATTTGATAAATTACCAAAAATTGAAGAACTATTATTTATGCGATTTGTTACCCCTATTGACCATGCATTAGAAGTTTGATTTTTATCTAATAATTTGTTTCTTTCATTAGTTTTGTCATAAACATTTAATTTATAATTATGAAATCTATATCCTAAATTAAATTTTAAAGTTTTATTAAACGCTAAATTTGAACTAATCCAGGGTTCTAATATCAATTGATTGACTGTATTAAAGTAAGTAGAAGGTATAATCTGCTTTTTTTTATAAAATGCTTTATTAATGTCTAAGCCTAATTTAGAAACTATCCTTTTATTTAAAAGCTTATATGGAATTTGTAATTCATTTTTTAAATTATAAGAATTTATACCATAATTTATCATGTAATCATTCCCAAATAGAGCTTGAAAAGTTTGTTGTTTTTTATCCTCTAGATATAAATCTGACTTAAAAAAATGATTACTATTTATTTTTTTTTCAAACGTTAAACCAATATTTCTAATATTCTCATTTGCATATTCAGTTGGTTTATTTGTTTTTTTTGGATTTAAATAATAATCTGTTAACGACAAACCCCCAGGTAAACGTACTTTTTGGTTTGCTGTTTCCACTTCAATAGTAAAAAGATTATATAAATCAAAAATTTTAGTAACAGAAAATTTTTCATTTTTAAAATCATATTCGTTATTATCTCTGTAACCATCACTTTTTGAGCTTATAAAATTTCCATTCAAGTATAAGTCTTTGTAATTTTGGTTAAATATTACTGACTGTTTATTACTATTGAGTGATCCAGATCCAGCAATTACGTCAACTTTATTTTTAAAGAAAAATTTTGCATCAGTAATAATATTTACTGCACCACCTGATGCGCCGTCACCAAACAATGTGGAAGCAACACCACCCTTAATTATTTCAATTCTTTTTATAGTATTGATTGGTATTCTTGCCAAATTTACTTTTCCTAGAGTAATATCTGTAAATCTTCTTCCATTTAATAAAAATAAAACATTTCTTGATGCATATTCTCCAAATCCTCTTAATTTAACAGATGACTTTGCACCATCAATTCCACCATATAGACTTTCTAGCTGAATTCCGCTTTCGCGAGATAATATATCATTTAAATCACTGTATGATTTTTTATTAATATCCTTTTGCGTAATAATTTTTGTATTTGCACCTATTATACCTTTGTCAATTCTACTAGGAGTAACCCTTATGTTAATTAGGTTTTCATCAGAGCTTTTTGAATAAACATTGAAATTTGTAAAAATAAAAATAAAAATTAAGAAAATGTATTTGAACATTAATACCTCCTAGCTCAATCATGTTTGACGTCGCTAAACGATATCTACGCATAAATTGTTATCCCGACAATTTAATAAGCGACAATGTAAGGCAGGTCTCCTGACTTGTGATCCAGTTAAAACACCTTCCCGATTGCTCAGTGGTTTTTGTTTTAACGCTTCACATACAGTTGCGGGTACAGTATTGGCTTCGTCAATGACATTACCAATTTCCCATTTTAAGCTTGAACATAAGTTCAAAGCACCTATACATTAGTTAATTATAAATATATAAGATTTAAAAAGTAAATAAAATTATGACAATTTTTATTTTTGGCTTTGGTCAAGTTAGTAAAGAGCTAGCAAAAAAACTTTCAAATGATAAAAATATAAATTTTAAGATTGTTTCTAGAAATACTCGTAACTTTTTAAATTATGAATTTTTAAAAATAGATTTTTTTAAAAATAAATTAAATCTTTCTGATTCAATATTAATTTCTACTGTACCACCTAACGAAAAAGGTGAAGATTTTATATTAAAAAATATACCAATATCAAACTTAAATTCATTTTCTAGGATCATATATATTTCATCAACATCTGTTTACCAAAGTGGAAATGTAGATGAATTGACAATAGCTAAGCCAACAACAGAACTTGGAATTAGGAGATTATCAATTGAGAAACAGTGGCAGAATATAAGTGACAAAACTGTTATTATTAGATCGGGTGGTATCTATAGTAATTCAAGTAACATTTTAACAAAATTCTTAAAGGGTGATCATAAAATTATTTTTAAAAAAAATCACTTCACTAATAGAATTCATATAGAAGATCTCGTAGGAATAATTTTTAGTATCATAAAAGCTAAAAATATTGATGGTATAATAAATGCAACTGATAGTTTTTTTATTGATAATTTTGATCTTATTGATAAATTAAGCAAAAAATTCTCTATACCTAAACCAACAAAGATTAGTTATGACAATAAATCAATAAAGAAAAATATTAAGTCCTTTTATCAAGTGTCAAAAAAAGTATATAGCAATAGATTGAGCGATGATTTAGGTTATAAGTTCATTCATCCAAAGGTTGATAAATTTTTAAATTCATTATTAAAAAAAGAATTAAAATTATGAGCAAATTTTTACTAAAAGTTTTATCAATAACACATTGGACTGATACTTTATTTTCATTTCAAATTGAAAGACCAAAAGATTTTAAATTTAAATCTGGAGAATTTGTAATGATTGGACTACCAAATAGTGATAAACCTATTTTAAGAGCTTACTCAATTTGTTCCCCAAGTTGGGATGAAAAGTTAGAATTTTATTCAATAATAGTAGAAAATGGTCCATTAACATCTAAATTAAAAAATATTAAAATTAATGATGAAATTATATTAATGTCTAAATCTACTGGAACATTAATTTTAGACGCATTAAAACCTGGAAAAAGACTTTTTCTTTTTTCAACAGGTACTGGGTTTGCTCCTTTCTCTTCAATTATAAGAGATCCCGAAACATATGATAAATTTGAAAAAATTATAGTAACTCACACCTGTAGATTCAAAAATGAGTTACATTATAGTGAAAAAATAATTAATGAATGCATTAATAATGAAATGTTAAAAAGTTTTATTGAAGACAAATTAATATATTACAAATCGACAACTCAAGAAAAATCAGAATATACTGGAAGAATTACAAATAACATTCAAAATAAATCATTCTATATTGACTTAAAATTAGATGATCTAAATTTCTCAACTGATTGTGCAATGATTTGTGGATCTTTAGACTTTAACAATGAATTAAAAAATCTACTTATCGAAAAAGGATTTCAAGAAGGAGCTACAAATAGACCTGACACATTTGTTTTAGAAAAAGCTTTTGTAGGTTAATTATTGGTGGGCGGTGAGAGGCTCGAACTCCCGACATTCTCGGTGTAAACGAGATGCTCTACCAACTGAGCTAACCGCCCTTGAAACTAAACTATTAATATATAATTAGTTGTCAAATAAAAAGTTAGTATTAATGGCAATTTAAATAATTAAAATCTTAATTTGATTTGTTTAGATATAAAAATTAAAGTAGCTATTAATAGCTACTTTAATTTTAAAAAAAGTTATTAATTCACTGCTTCCTTAAGTGGAGTTCCAGGTTTAAATTTCGGCATTTTAGAAGCTTTAATTTGAATTGGTTCACCAGTTCTAGGATTACGGCCAGTTGTTGCTTTTCTGTGGGCTACTGAAAATGTCCCAAAACCAACAATTCTTACATCACCTCCTGATTTTAAAGCACCTGTGATTGCACCTATCACACCGTCAACGGCTTTGCTTGCATCTGATTTTGACAAACCCGATGCTTCAGATACACTAGTGATTAATTCATTTTTATTCATGCAAACCTCCAATAAATAATAAAAACAATACATATTACCTTAAGAAATGAAGTAATTGCAAATAAATAATTTTTAATGTGTCTGTGTGGATGGCTCTATTTGGTCATTCTTAATTTCTGGACCAATTTCTGGCTTGACGTCGATTAATGATTCAATTTTATTTTCTAATGTTTCTGATAATATTTCGTCTACATATTCTACAGTCTTTATATTTATTTTATTTAAGATTTCTTTTTCAATTTCAATAAGATCTTTTTTATTATCATGCGGAATTAATACTTTTTTAATTCCATTTTGTATTGCAGCTAACAATTTTTCTTTAAGTCCACCTATAGGAAGAACTTTTCCTTTTAAAGTTATTTCACCAGTCATGGCTACATCACATCTAACTTTATTATCAGTGAATGCAGATACGATACTGGAAATCATAGCAACTCCAGCTGAGGGTCCATCTTTAGGTGTAGCACCTTCAGGTACATGAACATGGATATCAAAGCTATTAATGATTTTTTGTTCGATTCCTAATTTTAAGTAATTAGATTTAATATAAAATTCAGCTGCTTTAATAGATTCTTTCATCACATCGCCAAGTTTACCAGTTGATGAAAACCTACCTTTACCAGGCACTTTTACTACTTCAATAGAAAGAATTTCACCACCAACTTGTGTCCAAGCTAAACCGTTTGTTACACCTACTAAATTTATATTTTCTTTGCCTAATCTACTATATTTTGCTGGGCCAAGATACTCTAACAGACTTTTATGATCTATTTTTTTTGGTTTACTTCCATTAATTTCAATATCCGTAATAATTTTTCTTATTAATTTTGAAATTTCTCTTTCAAGTGATCTAACACCAGCTTCTTTTGTATATTTTTGAATTATTTCTTTTAAAATTTCATCGGATATAAATATCTCACCATCTTTAACATTATTCTCTTTTATTAACTTTGATATTAAATGGCTTTTGGCTATTTGTAGTTTTTCATTTTCTGTATAGCCAGGTAATCTAATTATTTCCATACGATCTAAAAGTGCATCAGGAATATTAAGAGTGTTAGCAGTTGTTATAAACATTGTTTTTGACAAATCATAATCAATTTCTAAATAATGATCTTGAAAACTATTATTTTGCTCAGGATCTAATACTTCTAGTAAGGCTGAAGAAGGGTCACCTCTATAATCTGAACCAATCTTATCAATTTCATCTAAAAGAAATAGAGGATTATTAAATTTAGATTTTTTTAATCCCTGAATAATTTTGCCTGGCAAAGATCCTATATATGTTCTTCTATGACCTCTAACTTCGGCTTCATCTCTTACGCCACCTAATGCCATTCTTAAATAAGTTCTACCCGTAGCTTTAGCAATGGATTTGCCTAACGATGTTTTGCCGACACCAGGTGGCCCTACTAAACATAGAATAGGTCCTTTCAAATATTTTGATCTTTTTTGAACTACCAAAAACTCTAATATTCTTTCTTTAACTTTTTTTAATCCATAATGATCTTCATCAAGAATTTTCTTTGCTAAAGATAAATCATAATTAATTTTAGAAAGTTTTTTCCAGGGAAGGCCAAGTATCCAATCAATATAACTTCTTACAACTCCAGATTCAGCACTCATTGGACTCATGTTTTTTAGTTTTTTGAATTCTGAATTAACTTTTTCTAGTGCATTTTTTGAAAGCTTAGCTTTATTAATTTTCTCTTTAATCTCTTGAAATTCATCTTTACCGTCTTCATCATTTCCAAGTTCTTTTTGTATTGCCTTTAATTGTTCATTTAAATAATATTCTCTTTGAGTTTTTTCCATTTGCGTTTTAACTCTATTTCTAACTTTTTTATCAATTTGAAGACTATCAACTTCATTTTCTAGTTTTGAAATTAGTTTATCAATTCTAAAAGAAACATTATTTAATTTCAAAAATTCTTGCTTTTCATCTATTGTGAGTGTCAAGTGTGAAATTATAGTATCACATAATTTAGATGGATCTTTTATATCAGTTATTAAATTTATGATTTCATTATTAGTTTTTTTATTAAGATTTAAATAATCTTCAAATACAGTGTGAAGAACGTTAATTTTTGTAATATCAACTTTAGATAATCCTAAGTTTGGTAGAATTTTAAAATTACAATTTAAATGGTTTATGTTATTAGTTTCTGGTAAAAAATCAATTTCAACTCTTTTTTTCCCTTCAACAAGAACTTTCAAAGTTCCATCAGGAAGCTTTAACAGTTGAAGAATTTTGCATATTGTTCCTATTGAATAGAGATCTTTGGGCTTGGGATCTTCAACTTTTGCAACTTTTTGAGTAACTAAAACTATATCCTTATTATGAGACATAGCTGTTTCTAAAGCTTTAACAGATTTTCTTCTTCCAACAAATAAAGGAACAATCATTTGAGGGAATACAACTATATCTCTTAAAGGTAATACAGGCTCATTCATAATTATAAAATATGCCTCAACAAATTAAATTCAAGTATTTTATCTGAAAAGATTTTTATGAAATTGTTTGTGATATACTTTTTTTATTTTTAGAATGAACAGTTATTGGTTTTTTATCTTTAATGACAACATCTTCATTAATAACAACTTCATCGATATTTGATTGAGATGGTAATTCAAACATAGTATCCATTAACATTTTTTCAATAATAGATCTTAAACCACGTGCACCAGTATCAAGCTCTATAGCTTTTTTTGCTATTGCAGTTAAAGCCTCTTTTCTAAAATCTAGCTTTGTATTTTCCATTTGAAAAAGTTTCTTGTACTGTTTTGTTAAAGCATTTTTGGGTTCAGTTAATATTTTAACTAATGCATCCTCATCTAGGTCCTCTAAGGTTGCCAAGACTGGCAATCTACCAACAAATTCTGGTATAAGTCCATATTTAACAAGATCTGTTGGACGAATTTCTTTTAATATCTCACTAGAAAGTCTTTCATCTTTGTCTTTTATTTCAGCTTCAAAACCCATAGATGAGTTTTTACTTCTATCAGTGATTATTTTATCAATACCTGCAAATGCTCCACCACATATAAATAGAATGTTTGTTGTGTCAACCTGTAAAAAATCTTGTTGTGGATGCTTTCTTCCACCTTGAGGTGGCACAGAAGCTATTGTCCCTTCCATAATTTTTAACAATGCTTGTTGTACACCTTCACCACTTACATCTCTAGTTATGGATGGATTTTCTGATTTACGAGAAATTTTATCAACCTCATCTATGTACACAATACCTTTTTGAGCTCGCTCTACATTATAATCAGAAGCTTGAAGTAACTTTAATATTATATTTTCAACGTCTTCTCCAACATAACCTGCTTCTGTCAAAGTAGTAGCATCTGCAATTGTAAATGGTACATCAATTATTTTAGCCAAAGTTTGAGCTAACAATGTTTTTCCACATCCAGTTGGACCAACTAACAAAATGTTTGATTTAGATATTTCTACATCATCAATTTCGTTTGATGAATTCAGTCTTTTGTAGTGATTATGAACAGAGACAGATAAAACTTTTTTTGCACTTGATTGTCCAATCACATATTCATCAAGAACTTTAAAAATCTCTGAAGGTGTAGGAACTCCCCTAGATCCTTTAGATGAATTTTGTTTATGCTCTTCTTTAATAATATCCATACAAAGTTCAACACATTCATCACATATAAAAACAGTAGGTCCTGCAATAAGTTTTTTAACTTCATGTTGGCTCTTACCACAAAATGAACAATATAGTGTAGAATTATTTTTATCGACTTTACTCATACTTAACTTTTGTTTATTTCATTTAGAATTGCAACAACAATTTTATCATTTGTTTACTTCGTCTCTCTTGTTTACAACCTTATCAATAAGTCCTAATTTAACAGCATCCTCAGGTGATATAAAAGTATCTCTATCCATTAAACTTTCTATGTCTGCAAGTTTCTTGCCACTATGTTTCACATAGATTTGATTTAATCGACTTCTTAAGTTCATTATTTCTTTAGCATGAATTTCAATATCAGCTGCTTGACCTTGAAAACCTCCCGAAGGCTGATGTGTCATTATTCTTGAATTAGGCAAACAAAATCTTTTATTTTTAGAACCTGCTGTCAATAAAAGCGAACCCATACTTGCTGCTTGACCAAAACAAACTGTACAAACATCTGGCTTTATATATTCCATTGTATCATAGATTGATAAACCTGATGTTACTACACCTCCAGGAGAATTGATATACATTGAAATATCCTTGGAAGGATTTTCTGCTTCTAAAAATAATAATTGAGCACACACCAAAGAAGCAATATTATCATCTATAGGTCCAATAAGAAAAATTATTCTTTCTTTAAGAAGCCTAGAATAAATGTCATAAGATCTTTCACCCCTATTAGTTTGCTCTACAACCATAGGCACAAGTGCCGACAAAGCGTTACCAACATTTATATCAAATTTACTCATTAAAACTTCCTTTACTAATTTATTTTTTTTTTAAAACTTTAGGTTTTGAATTATTATTTTTCTCTTTTGTTAATTCATCTTTTATATCAACATTATCTTCCTTATAAAGATCATCTACATTAACAACTTTCTCCTTAACTTCTGCTAATTCGACAATAAAATCAATAATTTTATCTTCAAAAACTGGCCCAGAAAGTTGATTTTGAGCATCTGGATTTTTCTTGAAATAATCTAAGATTTCTTTTTCTCTTCCAGGATATCTTTGTAATTCTTGCATCATTGCGTTTTGAGTATCTTTTTCTTCAACTTTAATATTATTAAGTCTTCCGATCTCTGCAAGTATTAACCCTAATCTTACTCTTCTTTTTGAAATGGTTAATGCGTCATCTTTTTCAGTCTTAGACATGCCTTCATCATAAGCTTTCTCTTTCTTAACATTAAGAGGCTCTTGATTTGGTTTCATAGCCATGCAAACACTTTGGTATTCATCTTCAACAAGTGTATTTGGAAGTTCAAAGTCTAGTGAATCAGCTAACAAATCTAATATTTCTCTTTTCATCTTAGATCTAGTTTGAATTGAATGTTGATTGACAATCTGTTCTTTGACACTTTTCTTTAAGGATGCTAAATTTTCTAAACCTAGTGATTTAGCAAAATCATCATTAATTTCTGTTTTTATGTCTTCTCTTATTTCATTAACAGTTACATTGAAAACAACTTTTTTTCCTGCTAATTCTTTAGCCTGATAAGTATCTGGAAAGTTTAGGTCTATATCAAAATTTTGGCCTGAATTTTTACCAATTAATTTATCCTCAAAACCAGGTATAAAAGAATTAGACCCAATCTTTAAATGATGGCCTTTTGCAGCACCTCCTTCAAAAACTTGATTATTTATTTTTCCTTCAAAATCGATAACAACTGTATCGTTTAATTTAGTCTTTCTATCTTTATCAACTTTTTGAGTCTTTGAGTTTTGTTTCGCAATCCTTTCTATTGACTCTTCAACTTGTTTTTCTTCGACTTTTACAATTGGACGAGTAATTTTTAATTTTGTTAAATCAGGGACTTTGAAATCTGGCATCACTTCAACTGAATAATTCACTTTAATATCTTTTCCTTCATCAAGTGACTTGATATCCATCTTAGGTTGCGTTGCAGCATTAATTTTAAAGTCATCAACAATTTTCTTTGAGGCATTGTTTAAACTTTCATTAACTACCTCACCAAAAATTTGTTTTCCAAATCTCATTTTAATAATGTTATGAGGAACTTTTCCTATCCTGAAACCTGGTATACTAGCTTTGGGAGCAAGCTCTGAAATTTTGTTTTGAACAAGTTGATCAATTGATTTATTAGTAATCGTAATCTCAAACTCTCTTTTTAACCCAGTGGTTTTTATTTCTTTTATTTCCATCTCAACTTCCTGAATTTAATTTATGGTGCGGGCGGAGGGACTTGAACCCCCACACCTTACAGTACATGAACCTAAACCATGCGCGTCTACCAGTTCCGCCACGCCCGCACTTAATAACTATCTAATATATGTATATGTCAAAATAATCAATATTAAATTGGGGCGAGTGACCGGAATTGAACCGGCGGCCTCAAGAGTCACAGTCTAGCGCTCTAACCAGCTGAGCTACACTCGCCATATCATTTTCTTTAATAAAGTAAGACTGATCTGAAATCAAACTATATGTACAAATAATATAAAAAACTTTTGTTTTTTTTATTTGTATGTAAATGTTGTAATGTTTAAAGATGATAACAAATAGAAGCTTAAATTTAGGTACAGAAACTGCATTTTCAGTTTTAGCAAAAGCTAATAAACTTGCCGAGCAAGGCAAAGAAATAATAAATCTTGGCATAGGGCAACCTGACTTTTTAACACCAGAACATATCGTAGAAGCTGGAATAAAAGCATTAAGAGATGGTCATCATGGTTATACCCAAGCTTCTGGAATTCCAAAATTAAGAGAGGCTGTTTGTTCAGATATTTTTAGAAGACACAATGTTGAAATATCACCAGATAATATTTTGATCGTTCCCGGAGGAAAAGTTATAATTTTCTTCTCATCAATGCTTCTTGGGGATTGTGATAGAGAAATTTTGTACCCAAATCCTGGGTTTCCAATATATGAATCAGCCATAAGATTTTCTGGCGCAAAACCTGTCCCATACCGCTTGAAAGAAAATATTGGGTTTTCCTTCTTAGCTGATGATATACTAAATAAATTAACAAAAAAAACTTCACTTATAATTATTAATAGTCCTAGTAACCCAACTGGGGGAATTATTCCGAAAGATGAAATAGATAAATTAATAAAGGGTTTAGAAAATCATCCCAATACAATGTTAATGAGTGATGAGATTTATGATCAATTTTGTTTTGGAGAGACACTTTTCACTTCTCTTTTAAATTATCCTTCTATTAGAGATAGATTAATAATATTAAATGGCTGGTCAAAAACATATGCCATGACAGGTTGGAGATTAGGTTATGGAGTTTTTCCAGATACACTTATTGATGCAGCAGACAAACTCGCTGTAAATATTCACTCATGTGTAAATGCAAGCGCACAATATGCCGCTTTAGAAGCTTTAAATGGCCCACAAGATTGCGTAACTATAATGAATAATGCATTTAAAAAAAGATCAAAAATTATGTTTGAACAATTAAATAAGTTAGATTTAATTTCTTGTAATGACCCACAAGGTGCCTTTTATTGTTTCCCAAATATATCAGAATTAAATTTAAGTTCGTTAAGTTTTCAAAATAAACTATTGAACGAAACAGGAATTGCGGCCATTGCTGGTACTTCTTTTGGTGAATTTGGTGAAGGATATTTACGTTTTTCATGCGCCAGCTCTGAAGAATCGATAAAAAGAGCTATTGAAAAATTGTCTTTATTATTATCTAAACTATAAATTAGCTTAAAATTTAGGCATTTATTTTTCATAAATTAATATTTGACAATAAACACTTTAAATCATTTTTGCTTAATATATAGACTATTCGTGTGAGGTAATATGAAAAAAATAGAAGCTATTATTAAACCTTTTAAACTGGAAGAGGTAAAAAATGCTCTTGCTGATATAGGCATTCAAGGTCTAACTGTTTACGAAGCCAAGGGTTTCGGAAGACAAAAAGGACATACAGAGCTTTATAGAGGTGCTGAATATGTAGTTGATTTTCTTCCAAAAGTTAAAATTGAAATAGTTATCGATGATGATCTACTAGAAGAAGCTTTAAATTGTATAGAAAATTCAGCTAAAACGGGCAGAATAGGAGATGGCAAAATATTTGTAACTAACATCGAACAATCAATAAGAATTAGAACTGGTGAAACAGGAATAGATGCAATTTAAATAAGGAGTGATAAATGTCTAATGTTCAAAATATTTTAAAAACGATAAAAGAAAAAGAAATACAATTTGTAGATTTGCGTTTTACTGATCCAAGAGGAAAAATGCAACATGTATCCCAACATGTAAGTACAATTGATGAAGATTCTTTAGCAGAAGGCTTCATGTTTGATGGCTCATCTATTGCAGGATGGAAAGCTATCAATGAATCTGATATGAAATTAATGCCAGATTGTTCTAGATCTGTTGTCGATCCATTTTACTCACAACCAACATTAGCAATATTCTGTGATGTTTTAGATCCAATTTCTGGTCAACCATATGAAAGAGATCCTAGATCTACTGCAAAACAAGCACTTAAATACATGGAAGGTATGGGTATTGGTGATACAGCATATTTTGGACCTGAACCTGAGTTTTTTGTATTTGATGATGTCAGGTATGAGGCTGAAATGAACTCATCTTTTTATAAAATTGATAGCAGTGAAGGGCCTTACAATACTGGCAAAAATTATGAAGAAGGTAATATGGGACATCGTCCTGGCATCAAAGGAGGTTATTTTCCAGTACCCCCAGTTGATTCAGGGCAAGACCTCAGAAGCGAAATGGTTTTATCTCTTACTGAAATGGGAGTGCCAATGGAAAAACATCATCATGAAGTGGCTCCCTCTCAGCATGAATTAGGTATTAAATTTGGCACCTTAATTTCTACCGCAGATAATGTCCAACTTTATAAATACGCAGTTCACAATGTTGCACATTCTTTTGGACAAACGGCTACATTTATGCCAAAGCCTGTTGCTGGTGATAATGGTACTGGGATGCATACCCATCAATCTATTTGGAAAGATGGAAAACCTGTTTTTGCTGGTGATCAGTATTCTGGACTTTCAGAAACTTGTCTTTATTATATTGGTGGCATAATTAAACATGCAAAAGCAATAAACTGTTTTTCAAACCCCTCTACTAATTCATATAAAAGACTAATACCTGGGTTTGAAGCTCCAGTTTTGCTAGCTTACTCAGCAAGAAATAGATCTGCCTCATGTAGAATACCATTTGTAGATAGTCCAAATGGAAAAAGAGTTGAAGTACGCTTCCCAGATGCGACTGCAAACCCATACCTTGCTTTCTCAGCAATGTTAATGGCAGGTTTAGATGGTATTAAAAACAAAATTCATCCTGGTGACCCAATGGATAAAGACTTATATGAGCTTCCAGAAAATGAGCTTCAAAACATACCAACAGTTTGTGCCTCATTGAGAGAAGCAACAGAAGCATTAAGGAATGATATGAGTTTTTTAACGCAAGGTAATGTATTTACAGAAGATCAAATTGAAGCATACATTGATTTAAAAATGGAAGAAGTGATCAATTTCGAACATTCACCTCATCCTGTTGAATTTAAAATGTATTACTCAAGTTAAAACTTGATTTTATAATCTATTTTATTAAATATCTACATATAGTTATACATAAATAAATATTACTATATGTAGATATGCCAAAAAACAAAAGTATTAATAAATATTCCTCAGAAAACATTGAAATACTAGAAGGTCTTGAACCAGTAAGGAAAAGACCAGGAATGTATATAGGTGGAATTGATTCCAAAGCTATCCATCATCTAGTAGTTGAAATTCTTGATAATTCTATTGATGAAGTCATAAATAATTTTGCAACCAATATTGAAGTCGAATTGTTAAATGATAATACAGTTCAAATTACAGATAATGGCAGAGGAATTCCGATAGATCCACACCCTAAATTTAAAAATAAAAGTGCACTTGAAATTATACTAACAACATTACATTCTGGAGGAAAATTTAATTCTGAAAATTACCAAACCTCTGGAGGATTGCATGGTGTTGGAGCATCAGTTGTAAATGCTTTATCTGATAAATTTGTTATTGAAGTAATCAGAGAAAAAAAAATATATAGGCAAGAATATTCAAAAGGTTCACCTATAACAAAACTTTTAAAAGTTTCAGAGACTACTAAAACGAATGGTACAAAAGTTCTCTTTACACCAGATAAAGATATTTTTGGAGAAAATGTTTTTTTCTCACCAAAAAATTTATTTTCAATTATTAAAAATAAGGCCTACCTATCTCCTGGAGTAAAAATACGTTGGAAATGTAATGACGCAATTATAAATGATGAAAAAATACCAAATGACCATGTTTTTTATTTTGAAAATGGCATTCAACAAATGTTGACAGATAAAATAACAAATATACCCCTATTATTTGGCACACAATATTATGATAAAATACAAATTGATGACGAAAATTTAGAATTCGCAATTAGTTGGTTTGATGAAGATAATGTTAATTTCATTGAATCATTTTGTAATACAGTACCCACACCCTATGGTGGAAGTCATGAAAGTAGTTTTAAATCAGCTTTATTGAAGTCAATTAGAAACTATTCAGAATTATGTGGTTTTAAAAAATTCAATGAAATTATTTTTGAGGATATTTATAAAAATATTGGAATTATTTTATCAATTTTTTTAAAAAATCCACAATTTCAAGGTCAAACAAAAGAAAAGTTAGTTAATGATGATTTAAATAAAATTATTGAAAATCCCATAAAAGTTAAAATTGAAAATTGGTTAATCAACAATAAAAAAATATCATCTTATATCATTGACAAAGTTATATCTAATTTGAATGACAGAAAACTTAAAAGAAAAGAATTAGATGCCCAGAAAAAAATAAAAACAAAAAAAAATAAGTTACCAGGTAAACTTGCAGATTGTTCTTCAAAGGAAATTGAGTTAAATGAACTTTTTATTGTGGAAGGAGATAGTGCAGGAGGATCTGCTAAACAAGCAAGGGACAGAATTACTCAAGCTGTTTTGCCATTAAGAGGTAAAATATTAAATGTAGCAAGTGCAAGCGATGAAAAACTTAATCAAAATCAAGAATTAAATAATTTAATTCTGGCTTTAGGATTTTCGAAAAACAAAATAGATATTAATGATTTAAGATATAACAAAATAATTATTATGACTGATGCAGATGTTGACGGATCACATATTGCAGCTTTATTACTAACTTATTTTTATAAGAACTTTCCAAAATTAATTGAAAATGGTCACTTATATATTGCAAAACCACCATTATTTAGAATATCTAGAGCAGATAAATCTTATTATGCTCAAAATGAAATGGAAAAAGATGAGATTGACAAAAAATATTTCAATGGAAAAGGAATAATTAGTAGATTTAAAGGCTTAGGAGAAATGCCACCAAATCAATTAAAAGAAACAACTATGAATGCAAAAACAAGAACTTTAATTAAGGTAAATCTTCCAAAAAAAGATATTTACGAAGGTGATCAAAGAAAAGAAATAGACGAATTAGTTATGATTTTAATGGGAAAAAAACCAGAACTTAGATACGAATTTATAAAAAATAATGCAAATGTAATTAATAACATTGATTTTTAATTTAAAGACTTTGAAATTATCTCAAATACATCGGTAGATGGATTAGATTTTAAAATTAGATTAAGGTATTTTTTAATTCTATTTTTTGTATTATTATTAAATTTTGATATATTTGTCATAGGCGTAATTATCCTTGCAGCAGTCTGGGGATTTATTTTATCAATTAAAATAATTTGATCTGTAACAAATTTATAACCACTATTATCTTTCGCATGAAATAATTCAATATTATTATTTTGAAACCCACCAAGAATAGCTCTAACAAAATTTGGATTTTTATATTCAAAGTTTTTATTTTTTAAAATATCTTTGATTGAATTAATACCATCAAAATATAAATTATTATATGAAGATTTTATCAAAAACCATTTTTCTAAAACTATTTTATCATTTTTAAATTCATTATAAAATTTTGTTAACAGTTTAATACTATTAGAATTATTATACTTAATAGAAGATATCAAACCCATTATTTTTATTTCCATAATCTTAGAACCACAAAAATTTTCAGCAATGTTTTTAGCAAATTCATTATCTAATGCGCATAAAGCTTCTAAAAGAACTTTCAATAATGATCTGATTTTTAAATCATTATTTGTATAAAATTTTTCAAGTGAGTTTTTAAATAAATAATATAACTCATCCTCAAAATTTTTATAAAATTTAATTAGATAATTATTTCTCAATTTGTATAAATCAAGAGGGTCATAATTTGATAAAGTATTTTGATAAGTTTTGTAAGAAGGAAGTGTTAATATTAAAGATATAATTGAATTATCAATAGTTTTATCATTTAGAATTTGTTTAATAGAATTAGAAAAAAGTTTCAAATTATTTTTTTTTAATAAACTTAAATGAAGATTTTGACAAATATCCCATTTCTTAAAAAGATTATCATCAAATTTCAATAAATGAATGTTCTCAGAGACACTTAAATCAGTTTTTAAATTTACTGGTGCTGAATAATCTCTTAATAAGGATGGTATAACTTGATGATTTATTTCAGGAAATATAATTTTCTCTTCTTTATTTTCAATAATTAAATCATGTTCATCTCTATATTTATTTAACAATTGAAATTTAATTTTATTTCCTTCTTGATCAAAAAAGCTGATTTTTATAGGTATTGGAACAACAGATCTGCAAAATTTATTTTTTTGGTTGATTATTAATTCTAACCCTTGATTTTTATGATATTTCCTTCTTACAATTAAACTTATTATTCCTTTTTGATCATACCATTTTGAAAATTTCCCTACATCGGTTTTAGAGAACTTTTGAATACAATCTAAAAATTCTTCACATGTTACTGCTTTACCGTCATAGTTTTTTAAAAAATAATTTGTACTTTTTTTGAATTTTTTTTCTCCGATATAATTTGATAACATTCTAATAAACTCTGCACCCTTTTCATATACAGTTGCAGTATAAAAATTATTAATTTCTAAGTATTGATCAGGTCTTATAGAATGTCTATTTGGTCCTTGATCTTCTGCAAATTGAAAATCTCTTAAAAATAAAATATCTTTAATTCTTTTTTCGATTGGATTTTGCATATCTGAAGAAAATTGTTGATCTCTAAATACTGTCAAACCCTCTTTAAAAGTTAATTGAAACCAATCTCTACAAGTTACTCTATTGCCTGTCCAATTATGGAAATACTCATGCGCTATTATACTTTCAATATTTTTTAAGTCTTGGTCTGTTGTTTTATTCTCATCAGAGAGTATAAATTTTGAGTTGAAAATATTTAATCCTTTATTTTCCATAGCGCCCATATTGAAATGACTAACAGCTACGATCATAAACCTTTCTAAATCATATATAAGATCATAATTATCTTCGTCCCACTTCATTGCTTTTTTTAGTGACTCCATAGCATATCGAGCATTTCTACTCTGACCCATTTCTGTAAAGATTTCTAAAGATACTTTCTTTTTATCTTTAGTAATAAAATAATCTTTTAAGACCTCTAAATTACCAACAACAAGAGCAAATAAGTAACTAGGTTTAGGGAAAGGATCATTCCAAATAACATATTTTCTATTATAATTTTTAATGTTACCACTTCTTACCAAATTTCCATTAGATAATAAGTTATTATATGAATTTTTTGCCTCTATCCTTACTTTAAATATTGATAAATTATCAGGCCTATCTGTAAACCATGTTATCTTTCTAAATCCTTCTGGTTCACATTGAGTGCAAAACATATGGTTTGACTCATAAAAACCTTCTAGAGAAGTATTTATTTTTGGGTTTAATTTAACTGTACTTTTTATAATTAATTTTACGCAATCAGTTGGAACTTTTATAACAAGATAATCTGAATTAGGATTTAGATTTTTTACCTTGTTTATTTTATTTTTAAAAACATATATGACTTTAAATTTTAATGTATTTAAATTATTACCATTTAATAAAATATTACCTTTTTTAGAAATCCTACTTTTATCAAAAAAAAGTTTTGAATCAACAATAGTAAAATCATCATAAATTTTTAAATTTAAAAAAATAGATTTAGAAACCCATTCTAAAGGTTTGAATGATTTTCTTTTTATTATTTGTTTGTTTTTTTTATCACTCAATTATTAAGAATTTTCTCGAGTATTAGTGTAAGCCAATAATGAATGTTTATCACAATATGGTCTACCAGGAAAAATTTCTTGACCACAAAACTTAAAGTCATTTTGCTTTGTATCCCCTTCTGGCCAACAACATTTTGTTCTAGACCACTGCACTTCTCTTAACTTAATTTTTAAAGGTATAATTTTATTAGAAATTTCATCATCTTTTACACCAGTTACACTTTGTTTTTTTTCTGAGGATATAGGTGAGGTTCTTTTGGCCAAACCCATTCTATGCGCTTTGCCAGCAACAGAATTTCGTGAAACGCCAAGCATCTCACCAATTTTAGAAATTGGATGGCCTTGGTTCCATAAATCTTCTAAATTTTTAAGTTTTAAATCATCCCATGTATTTTTTTTTGTCATGTAATTTTCTTACCATAAATTGAAAAAATTTCCAGCTAATTTAATTTGTGACACTAACATATTTTTTCCTAAGTGATAATTTCTTTTATATTTAATTGCTTCTTTAATTAGAACTGTTTCTTCAGGATCCATGACAATATCAATAATAGTACAATTAGTTCTTGTTTTTTTTACATCAAAAATTAAATCTTTATTGTCTTTAAGGCCTAGACTAGTTGCATTTATAACATAATCATATTCTGAAATATCATAGTCTTTAAAATCATCAATTAAAATTTCTGTATTAGATTTTAGATTTTCAAGTTTGTTAACTAATAAATTTAGTTTAGAAGTATTCCTGTTAATCAGCTTTAATCTACTTGCTTTAGCTTTTATTAAAGAGTAACAAATAGATGTACCAGCTCCGCCAATTCCAAAAATTGCAAAATTTTTATTTTCTACGATTAAATTTTTGTTTTTTAAACCATTTACAAAACCTATACCATCAAAATTCGTTCCAATAAGTTTTTCATTTTCAATTTTGATCCAATTAACTGATTGTGTATCTATTGCTTCATTTTCTAGATGATCACAATATTTAAGAACATTAGTTTTATGAGGTATTGTTACAGTCATGCCAGCAAAATTTTTAATACTCTTAATCCCAGAAAAAAAATTTTCTAAATTATCATTACTTACATTTATTGGGATCATTATTGCATTTACTTTTTGTTCTTGAAATATTTTTGTAAAAAGTGTTGGTGCTTTTACATGATTAATAGGATCAGCTATACAACCAAAAATTTTAGTATTAGCTTTCATTTTAATTTTTCTTTACTAAAATTTAAAGCTAAAGAATTTATACAATATCTTAAACCAGTTGGTTTTGGTCCATCTGGGAAAACATGGCCTAAATGAGCTTTACATTTAGTGCAATGTACTTCAGTTCTAACCATTCCAAGTGTCTCATCTTTAGAAGAGCTTACAGCATTTAAATCAAATGTGTCAAAGAATGAAGGCCACCCAGAATGAGATTCATACTTTGTATCGCTTGAGAACAAATTAGAATCACAACAAACACATTTATAAATACCCTTTTCTTTATTATGTAAATATTCACCTGAAAAAGGTGGTTCGGTTCCATGTTGTTGAGTAATATAATATTGATCTTGAGATAATTTATTTTTATTCATTTTTAATCCATATAGAAAATTACATAAATTTACAATATACTAGTACTTTAATTTAATTTAATGAATTTAATATTTTACTAACTTTAACTACTCTAATTATTGCAGTTAAAAAACATAACAATGCAAATATCCAAGCTATAAAACTTGCTACTTCATAAAATACAAACATTAATATAAATAAAATAATAGTTTCTGTTCCCTCAACAAGACCTTCGCTGTAAAAAAATGATTTTTTTGAATGTTGTTCAATTTTAATTTTTTTTTTTTCAAAAATCCAAGCTGTTGTTAAAAAAGTGGCACATGTTCCTATAAAGGATGTTAGTAATAATGACATTGAAAGGAAATTATCATTATCAAATAAAATAAAGCCAAAAGGTAACAAAGCATAAATTAAAAAATCAGAAACTATATCGTAAAAACCACCTAGATCTGTTGGTTTTTTTAACCTAGCCAAAGTTCCATCAATACCATCAAAAAATCTATTTAATATGAAAAAAATTAAAGCAATGTATATCATTCCTAAAGATAAAAAAATAAAACAAAAAACACCTAAAATGAAACTAAATAACGTAATTTGATTTGGTGAAATTTGATATTTTAGGAGAACACTCGCAAATTTGGTTAAAACTGGTTTTAAAAAAAAATTCAACTTTTGGTCTAACATATTTTTTTTAAGGTAATATGAATAATTGTTTTGGGAAAATTAAATCTGGATTATTTATTTTGTTTTTATTTAATTTAATAATATCTACGTATTTTTCCCCACCACCCAACCTTTGATAAGCAATTTTCCACAATGCGTCTCCTTTTTGAACGACTAAAAGAGTTTTGTTTACAGCATTTTTTAGAATTTCTCCATAAATGTTGATTTGATCTTTTGCAACAATTTTACCTTCTTTATCAATGAGATTTGCTATTAAAACTTGTTCACCAGATATTAAGGAATTTGGCAATGTAATATTCCAAGCATTATCTAGAATTGATCCACTAAATACTTTGCCCCCTAATATTCTTGCTTCTACCTTAACACCTTTTATGGAATAACCCGATATTTGCAATTGATTTAATTCTAAATCATTTGTAAGCGATAAGATTGAAATTTCTGGATTTAAATTACTTACAGAGTTTTGGGAAATTAATTTTAGTTTTTGTTTCTTTTTGTTTAATTTTGGAGACTGAATTATTTTAGTAGCTTTAACACCATCTGTATCAATAATAGCTACTATTGGAACTGTCTCTTTATTATTATCAATTTTAATTGCTATTGCGTCATTTGAAATTATAATTTTTTTTTCAGATGAAGTTATTTTAAAAGCTAAAATATGATCTCCAATACTAAGTGGATTTTCAGTAACAATTACAAATTCTCCAACATTATCTGATAAAGTTTTAGCGATTGTTTTTCCATTTGAAATTACATTCAACTCTGAATTAGGTACCGTTTTTCCAGCTATTAGAACATCACCACCAGGATTTACACGGATTGTTTGTATGTTTAAAATTTTTTCACTTTTAAGATTGTCTACTTTTTTATCCTCTTCTATTAGAGGTTTTGCTTCTTTAATTTTATTAACTACTGGTACATCTATTTTTTTTTCTTGAATATTTGTTGGTTGATAAATGTTATAAGTTATAGCCCCAACAGCTAAAAAAGTTCCTAAAAAAAGTAAGTATGTAATTTTAGACAAAATATTTATCTTTCTTTATAAAATAATTATATAATTTAACATCACTACAAATTTAAATCAAAGACTTAAAAAATGGTAAAAAAAAATATTTGTGTATTTTGTGGAGCTTCTTCAGGATCTTCATCTGACTTCATTACTCTAGCAGAAAAAATTGGGAAAATAATTGGAGAAAATAATTTCAATCTAATTTATGGTGCTGGTAGTACTGGACTCATGGGAGCGTGCGCAAAATCTGCCAAGCAATCTGGAGCTAAAGTATTTGGTGTAATGCCAAACTTTCTTGCTAGAGTTGAAAAACCTTTGGATGGTATCAATACAAGATTTACAACTACAATGCGATCTCGAAAGGCAATAATGTATAAAAAAGCGTCTTTGTTTATAATTTTACCTGGCGGCATTGGTACTCTCGATGAATGCGTTGAAGTATTAACACTTATTCAGTTAAAACAAATAAAAGAAAAAAAAATAATTATATTTAACTACAAAAATTATTGGGATTTCTTAATTAAGCTTCTTGAAAAGATGAAAAAAGAAAAATTTATGAATGATAATTTTTATTCAGATTTAATTGAATTAAATGATTTAAATAAATTAAAAACTTTATTAAAAAGTTTTTGAAAATTTTTTTTAATAGTCTATACCTTATTTTATAATTACTTGAATTGTAAGGGATGAATATGCTTGATTTATTAAATATTGCCAAAACAGAGGCTGATGGAAATGATCTTTTAAAATTAATATCTTCGTTATATAAGTCATCTGATATAAGACCAAAAGGATATCCAAATGCTATAGTTTGGGAAGGTGGAAACTTTGATAAAAATATTAATCCAATAGCACATTCATTAACTGATGCTTATGCTCTTTTAGGTACAATTGCAGCAATTGATATTTTAAATTTACCATTTTACGCAGTTCCAATGTGGTCTCAAATTAGACATGACAAAAATTTAGAGCCCTTGAGTTGGTTTGGAAATATGCCTATGACATCAATAAAATGGTCTACCGCAGGTGATGCTTATGTCAATGATAAAAATGGATCTAGAGTAGTTGTGATGGGAAAGTCTGGCAATGCTCCTTTAAGAACACAAGCAGGTGTATACTGTAATGTTAGACCATATGGCCCAATCACCGTTGTAAGATGTATGCCTTGTCTACCATATTCTCAAAATAAGCAAAAGTTTGAAGTTAGCAAAGATACAGGCATTATTCATTCAGAAATGAATACACCTGGAATACAAATGGCTTATGCAGGAAGGCTTTTTTTAAAAATGATTAGTGAAACTGGTAAGCTTGGTAGAATTGCGTTTAAACCAACTCAGGCAATGGAAGATGGCATTAATGCGGGAATTATAACTTGGTTGCTTGAAGGTACAAAATTTAAAATAGGTAGAAAATGGGCAGTTAATGCATATGAAGAGCATAAAGAGAGTATCAATAAAATTATAAATTTACTTCCTAAAGATTTTAAATCAGGAATGGAAAATTGGACTGGACAAATCGAACAACATATATCTGATACAAATTATGGTCTTTTGGTGTGGGATTTGATCGAAAAGAAAGAATGTGTAGTTTTAGCAACTGACTTAGACGGAGATAGACTGACTGACCTTCTCGCAGATATATCAGATCCATTAAGACGATTTGGTGATATCATTCTAAATCATATTAATCATGATAAAAAAATGAATACATTATGGAATGAATTAGGTTACACAACTGGTAATGGAAGAGACATGACTTCAGTGATGCACAGAATGGATGGTCCGCCAATACATGAACAAACACTTGGTTCAGCTGATGCAATGTTACTACGACTATTAGATGGAGATGAAAGCATGGGAGGAACAAAGCAACCCTATGACCCAAGAATTCATTTTGTTTTAATAAGAGATGCATATTTGGATGCAAATCCTAACAACCAAGAACTTACAGAATGGTTCGATATAACTTTAAAAAAGTTTGATGATATTTATGGTGATACAAGACCAGGTTTTATTGAAGGTTATAAATTACTCAAAGAAAATATTACTCATTGGTAGTTTAATTAAACTCTTCTTCTAATCTATTTAAAATATTTTTAAGAAATTTAACATCTGCAGCAAAACAAAGACGTAAAAAGTTATCTCCAGTTTTTCCAAATGCAACTCCTGGAGCCAAACCAACTTGAGTTTTTTTAATAAGATTTTTACAAAAACTAATAGAATCTTTAGCATCATTTGCTTTAAAGAAAAAATAAAAAGCTGAAACTGGTTTATTTATTTTTAATTTAGTCCAATGTTTCATTTTGTTATAAACAAAATCTCTAGAAACATGAAGATTCTTCATAACATCTGCAACTAAAAACTCATGATTTTTTAATGCCTCTATAAAACCCTTTTGTATAAATTCTGGGACTCCTGTTGTAGATATCTGAACCAATTTCGCTATATGCTCACCTAAATGTTCAGGATGTGTAATCCAACCTACTCTCCATCCTGTCATATTAAAACTTTTAGAAGATGAATTTATAACTAATAATTTATCTTCTGGTTCACTTAAAGATAAAAAACTTGAAGATGCATTACCTTTGTAGACAATTCTATGATAAACTTCATCTGCTAATAACCAACAATTTTTCTTTCTCACGTGATCTAAAATAATTTGTTGTTCACTTGAATTAAGCATCCACCCTGTTGGATTATTTGGACTATTTATAAAAACTAATTTTGTTTTATCAGTAATCGCATTTAAAAGTTTATTTAGATCTAAAGTCCATGTTTGATCAAAATCTAAACTAACTTCATTTATTACAGCTTCTCTTAGAACTACAGATGATCTAATATTCGGCCAAACTGGGCCAACTATTACAACTTCATCACCCTTTTCAAGAATTATTTCACAGCAAATTTTAATGCCAAGCATACCACCATTTACTATAGAATGTTGATAAGGTGATGTTTTAACATCAAACATATCATTCATATATTTGGATATTTCTTCCCTAACCTCAGGAATTCCATTCTGATAAGTATAAAAAGTTTCACCTGCTTTAAGTGCATTAATTGTTTCATTATAAATTAATTTGTCTGTTGAAATGTTACCTTCTCCAAACCAAGCTGGATAAACTACTTTTCCAGTTTCCTTTGTAAAATTTCTACCATAGTTTGCAATTTCCATAATTGGAGTTTCTTTAATTTGTAAAATATTTTTATTTATTGAATTCATTATGTTATTTATTAATCAAATATTTTTTTAGTTGGTTGATTGCGTTTTGTACACCTTTAACATTTTGTCCACCAGACTGAGCCATATCTGGTCTTCCTCCTCCTGGCTTACCATCAACTTTAGTAGAAATTAAATTAACTAATTCTACTGCATTTAATTTATTTGTTATTTCTTTTTTTATATTTACAACACAAGAAACCTTTTCATTAATTGTTGAAATTATACAAACAACATCTAACTTATTTTTTTTTAACATTTTTTCAGCATAAGATCTTAATTCTTTAGGTTGTAATTCTTCACTAACAACTGAAAAAAATTTAAAACCATTTATAATCTCTGAGTTCACTAGAAAGTCATTTTCATCAGACTTTACCTCTTTTTTTATTTTTTTTAATTTTGTATTTTCTTCTATTAATTGGTCAATTTTTGTTATTATATTTGATGAATTTATATTTAATTTTAATGTAATTGTTTTAATAATTTCATTTTTATCCTCATAATACAACATTGCACTTTTTCTTGTAACAGCTTCAATTCTCCTTACCCCAGATGCTACTCCACTTTCCCCAATAATTTTAAATCTGATAGCTTCACCAACTGATTTTAAATGAGTGCCACCACATAATTCAACTGACCACGCCATTCTTTTTTTTGTTATTGATTTTCCCATAGAAACAACTCTAACTTCATCTCCATATTTTTCACCAAAAAGAGCTATAGCACCTTTTTCCATTGCTGACTTTTGATCCATAATTTCAGTATTTACTTTGTCATTTTGATATATTTTTTGATTAACAACATCTTCTATCTTTTTTAAAATATTTGATTGAATTGGATGATTTAAATTAAAATCAAATCTTAATTTTTCATTGCTAACTAATGATCCTTTTTGTTTAACATTTGTCCCAAACTCCTCTCTAAGAGCTTCGTGAAGAAGATGTGTAGAGGTATGATGGGAAGAAATTTCTTTTCTGTTTTCTGTATCTACTTCTAAATTAAATACATCATCTGTATTTATGCAGCCCTTTATTACTTCTACTTTATGCAAAAACATAATTTTATCTGATACATTAATTTTTTTACAATCTAAAACTTTTATCTTTGCATTTTTAGAATTAATATAACCAGTGTCTCCTTTCTGACCACCACTTTCAGCATAAAATACAGTAGTTTCAAAAATTATGTCTCCTTTTTCAGATTCTTGTAAACTATTAGAAATTTTATTATTTTTTATGATATTCAAACATTTTCCTTCACATTTTAAATTTTTATAACCAATAAATTTCGTTGATGAGTAATCATTTAATATCTTTATTATCTCTGAACTTATTTCATTATCTCCTGATCCAGTCCATGCTGCTCTTGCTCTACTTTTTTGTTTTTTCATTTCTATTTCAAAGTTTTCTTCATCTACTTTCCATCCATGACCTTTTAAAACGTCTTGAGTTAAGTCTAATGGAAAACCATATGTGTCATATAATTCGAAAGCTTTTTTACCTGAAAATATTTTTTTATTATTTTTTTGTAACATCTCACTATTTAATATTTCTAAACCTCTATCTAAAGTTTCTCTAAATTTTAGTTCTTCATTCAGAATAATATTTTTAACAAAATCTTTATTTTCATATAACTCAGGATATGCGATACCCATTTCATCTACAAGGTAATCAGATAATTCATTCATAAATGGTTTTTGGTAACCTAAGATATTTGAATGTCTAATAGCTCTTCTCAATATTCTTCTTAGCACATAACCTCTTCCATCATTGCTAGGAAGTACTCCTTCAGAGATTAAAAATACACTTGATCTAATGTGATCTGCTATTACTCTATGCGAAGCAGCGTTATTTATCGTAACCTTAGACTTAGTGACTTCGGATGATGCTTTAATTAGATTTTTAAATAAGTCTGTTTCATAGTTATCATGTGTACCTTGTAGTAAAGCTGATATTCTTTCTAAACCCATCCCTGTATCTATGCTAGGTTTTGGTAAATTTACTCTTGTCTTAGCATCAATTTGCTCAAATTGCATAAAAACAAGATTCCAAATTTCTATAAACCTATCTCCATCCTCATCCTTTGACCCAGGTGGGCCGCCTTTAACACTTTCACCATGATCAAAGAAAATTTCTGAGCATGGGCCACATGGTCCAGTATCACCCATACTCCAAAAATTATCACTTGTTTTAATTTTAATAATTTTGCTTTCGTCAAGATTACCAATTTTTTTCCATAGACGTTCAGCTTCTTCATCTTCATGAAATATAGTTACTAATAATTTATTTTTAGGAATTTCAAATACTTTAGTAAGTAAATCCCATGATTGATGTATTGCTTTTTCCTTAAAATAATCCCCAAATGAAAAGTTTCCTAGCATTTCAAAAAATGTGTGATGACGTGCTGTATGTCCTACATTCTCTAAATCATTATGCTTTCCACCCGCTCTTAGACATTTTTGAGAAGTAACAGCTTTATCATATTCTCTTTTTTCTACTCCAGTGAAAATATTTTTAAATTGGACCATACCTGAATTCGTAAATAATAAAGTTGGATCGTTATCAGGTACTAAATTACTAGATTTAATTTCTTTATGATTATTTTTCTTAAAATACTCTATAAAAGTATTTCTTATTTCTGAAAGATTCATATTTTTCATAACAAAACCAATTAAAAAATATATTTAATTATTTTGTTAATATTAAAGCAAGTTTAAATAATAAAAAATTACTCTTCTGTATTTTTTTCTTCAGAAACCTCTGGGTTCATCATAATATTATCAACTAATCCAGAATTACTTCTAATTTTATTTTCTATTTCCAATGCAGTATCTGGATTATCTTTTAAATACTTTTTTGCATTTTCCTTACCTTGACCAATTCTTTGATCATTGTAAGAGAACCAAGCACCTGCCTTATCAATAATATCTGCTGCAACACCTAAATCTATAAGTTCTCCATGTTTTGAAATTCCCTCTCCGTACATAATATCAAATTCTACAGTTCTAAAAGGAGGTGCAACTTTGTTTTTAACAACTTTGACTCTTGTTTGATTTCCAACTATTTCATCCTTATCTTTTATAGCTCCAATTCTTCTTATATCAAGTCTTACAGATGAATAAAATTTTAGAGCATTTCCACCTGCCGTAGTTTCAGGACTTCCAAACATAACTCCAATCTTTAACCTGATTTGATTTATGAATATAACTAGACAATTAGATTTAGATATTGATGAAGTAAGTTTTCGTAATGCTTGACTCATTAATCGAGCTTGAAGCCCAACATGTGTATCTCCCATGTCTCCCTCTAATTCAGCTCGTGGTACTAAAGCAGCAACTGAGTCTATAACCATTACTGATATAGCACCTGATCTAACTAATGTATCAGCAATCTCTAATGCTTGTTCACCAGCATCTGGTTGTGAAATAAGTAATTCATCAATATTCACACCTAATTTTTTAGCATAAACGGGATCTAAGGCATGTTCTGCATCTACGAAAGCACAGGAACCACCTTGCTTTTGTGCTTCAGCAATAGCATGAAGAGCTAAAGTCGTCTTACCAGAACTTTCTGGACCATAAATTTCAATTATCCTACCTTTTGGAAAACCGCCTATTCCAAGAGCAATGTCTAACCCAAGTGATCCTGTAGAAATTGATTGAATATCAATATTTTGATCATTTTCTCCTAATTTCATTACAGAACCTTTACCAAAGTTCTTTTCAATTTGTGAAATAGCACCTTCTAGTGCTAAATTTTTATTCTCATTATCCATGGAAAAGTCAAGTACCTCAGCATTCATTTTTATACTCCTAAAAAATTTATAAGAATATAATATTCATGTTTTGTTCTTATGTCAACAAATGTTCACATTTTGTTCTTTTTAATCGTCTTTATGTATTCTTTCCATTTTTTCGTGCCTTTCTTGAGCATCCAAACATAAAGATGCTATTGGCCTTGCGATTAATCTTTTAATACCAATAGGCTCATCTGTTTCTTCACAATAACCGTATGTACCTAAATCGATTCTTCTCAAAGCAGAGTCAATTTTACTGATTAATTTTCTTTCTCTATCTCTTGTACGTAATTGAATAGCAGCATTACTTTCAACTTGGGCTCTATCAGCAATATCAGGTCTCTGCAATCCATCTTCAGATAGATCATCTTTAGTATCTGAAGCCTCATTTAATAACTCTTTTTTCCAAATTAAAAGTTTTTGTCTAAAAAACTCTAAATGATTTTCATTCATATATTCTTCAATGTCTGTAGGCACATAATTTTCAGGTAATACAATTCTAGATCCTTGAATGCCAGACTTATTTGAAGTTTCATTATTTATTTTATTTTTATCTATAGAATTCATTTAAAAACACCTTATATAAATTGTATGTAGGCTTATAATGAAACCTATGAAAGTTCAACATATTTTTTAAAAAAAAATAATTATACTAAGAGATGCCAAATAAATAATCAACAAAGACAACTTTTATGAATAAACAACTATATAAAAATTTACTTGCTAATGAATTGACAAAAATAAAAAAAGAAAACAGATATAGAATTTTTAATGAAATTAAGAAAGATGATTCTTTTCCACTTGCCAAAAAAGCTTATAAAAATAAATTTAAAGATATACTCATTTGGTGTTCAAATGATTATCTGGGAATGAGTAGAAATACATTATCCATAAAAAGAGCAAAGGAATGTCTAAATAATTATGGAATTGGTTCAGGAGGAACAAGAAATATATCTGGAACACATTCGCCTATAGTTAAATTAGAAGATGATTTAGCTAATTTACATTGTAAACAAAAAGCGTTGGTTTTTACATCTGGATATGTAGCAAATGAAAGTACAATCGGTGCATTGACAACTATATTTAAGGATTCGATTATATTTTCTGATGAAAAAAACCATGCATCAATCATTTCTGGAATAAAAAAAAATAAATGTGAAAAATATATTTTTAAACATAATGACATGATTGACTTAGAAAATAAATTATCTTTAGTAGATATTAATCGTCCTAAAATAATTATATTTGAATCTATTTATTCAATGGATGGAAGTATAGGAGACTTAGCTGGTATAGTTAATTTATCCAAAAAATATAATGCTTTCACTTATGTTGATGAAGTTCATGCAGTTGGCATGTACGGAAAAACAGGTGCAGGAATTTCAGAAAAATTTAATTTGCAAAATGACATTGATATTATTCAAGGAACACTTGCCAAGGCTTTTGGAACAATAGGAGGCTATATAGCATCTGATGATCTTGTCTGTGATGCTATTAGATCTACAGCAAGTGGCTTTATCTTCACCACTTCGTTACCTCCATTAGTGGCTGAAAGTGCAAGAGCATCTATTGAATATCTTAAATCTAACAGTGAATTAAGAATCAAACAGCAAGAAAACGTTAAATTTTTAAAAAACGAACTTTTAAAACATGATATAGAGATACTTAAAAATACAACCCATATTATCCCAGTGATGATTAGAGATGCTGAATTATGTAATGAAATAAGTAAACACTTACTTGATAACTATGGTCATTATATTCAACCAATTAACTACCCAACTGTAAAAAAAGGAGAAGAGAGATTAAGAGTTACACCAGGACCATTTCATAATAAAAAGATGATGTTAGATTTAGTTGATAGTTTAAAAGAAACATTTAGAAAATTTAATTTCACAAAAACCATTATTAATGTCGTGTAAATGAAATGATACAGAAACCCTCAGATCATATAAAAACAAAGTTTGATAAAATAGGTATCCTTTTAATAAACTTGGGTACACCTGAAAACACTGATTATTGGTCAATGAGAAAATACCTTAAACAATTTCTAAGCGATAGACGTGTAATAGATGTTTTTAAACCACTTTGGTGGTTAATCTTAAATGGACCTATCTTAGCCTTCAGACCTCAAAAATCTGGTAAAGCTTATAAACGAATTTGGGATGAAAAAAAAGGGTCACCACTTAGATACATCACAGAAAGCCAATTAAAAAAAATACAAGATAAATTTAAATCAAATGATACACTAATATTTGATTATTCGATGAGATATGGTAAACCATCAATAGATGAAAAACTTGAACTTCTATTTAAAAAAGGTTGTTCTAAATTATTGATTTTGCCGCTTTATCCTCAGTACTCCGCAAGTACCACGGCATCAGTACAAGATGAAGTGTTTAAATGGCTATTAAAAAAAAGATGGCAACCATCCATTAGAACTATAGCCCCTTGGTTTGATGATAATAAATATATTACTAATATTGTAAATTCAATTAAGAAGTCATTTAAAAAAACAGGAAAACCTGAACATCTTATGGTTTCTTTTCATGGTGTTCCTCGTAGATATTTATTATTAGGTGATCCTTACCATTGTCATTGCCAAAAAACTGGAAGATTAATAAAAGAAAAACTTAAATGGCCAGATAATAAATTTACTGTTTCTTTTCAATCTAGATTTGGCCCTGAAGAGTGGTTAAAACCTTATACTGATGAAACCTTAATAGAACTTGCCAAAAATGGCACAAAAAAAATTAGTATAATTTCTCCTGGTTTCGTTACAGACTGTTTGGAAACACTTGATGAAATTAAAAATGAAGCTTTGGAAACTTTTCAAGAGCATGGTGGAAAAGATTTAAAGTATATAAATTGCTTAAATGATGGGGAAGAAGGTATTTCATTATTATCTAAATTAATTCAAAATAATATTAAAGGATGGAATTAATCTTAATTTGATTAAACCAATATTTACATTTTTTAAAAAGATTGTATATTACCAATACATGCGGGTATTGTGTAGTGGTAAGACCTCAGCCTTCCAAGCTGATGACGCGAGTTCGATTCTCGCTACCCGCTCCATAAAAGATATAATTTTTTATTTAAAATTTAAATAAAGTATTACGGATACACTTGATATAATTAAAGCCCCCCCCCATAAAGTTGTTAAACTTGGCAGATTTTCAAGAAATAAATAATCAATTATTATTGAAAAAACAGGTATCAAAAATAAAAAAAACGATGCTTTATTTGCACCAAAATAACCAATTGAACATGTCCAAGTATAGTAACCTAAAAGTGTTGGAAATAAAGTTAACCAAACAAGAGCAAATATACTCTTTTCATCTAAAACACTGACCGAGTTTAAAGTTGAATTGAACCAGAATAACATTGGAATTGTTCCAAAAACTAGAGTTAAAGACAATGAAATAGCAACACCATATTTGTCAATTAATGGTTTTACAATATGAAAATAACTTGCAGTCAAAAAAGCAGCAAAAAATATTAAAAATGCACCCTTATTCAGAATAGTGTTTAATTGTCTTTCTAATGAAATTATAAACACACCTACAATACATATAATAATACCAACCCAGTAGTAAGCTTTTATCTTTTGTTTTAATACATAGAAACCAATTAAAAATGCAAAAAGTGGATTACAATTAACTATGAAACTACTTGCCCCTGCGCTAATTGAAGTTTGTCCGGTATTTAAAAAAAAATTATATAAAAATATTCCAAAAAAGCCTGCAAAAAAAAAACGAAGATAATCTCTTATTGAAATATTTAACTTTGTTTTAAACAAGTATAATAACCCCAAAATACTAGGTAATAAAAATCTACCTAAAGCCAGCTCCATAGGGTTTAAATCTTTTAAAAGGTATGACATTGCTGGGAAAGATGATCCCCAGACTAAAATTGTTATTAAAAGATAAAAAAAAGGTTTTACGGTCATCAAAATTAATTTGATTTTGGAATACTTAATTTTTTATCTACATTATGCTTTTGTAAAGAATTTTTAATATATCCATCCTCTATAGCTTCAAATATTATTGAATTAATAAATTCAATAACTTCAGGATAATTCTTTTTAAACCCAACCGATTGCTTTATATATGTAAATGGTTCATTAATAATCCTGTCATTATTTTTCAATTGCATTTCATCAATTAACTTTGGTCTTAAACCAGCTAACACATTTGCTTTACCAGTCCTATAATAAGCATGTGAATCGTCAATCATTTTAACTCTAACAATTTTAGAAAATTTAAAATTTGATTTGAGCCATAAATCATAAGCGCTTCTATCTGCAACAACAATGGTATTTTCTTTTTTGTCAATATCCTGATTTGTAAGAAGACCAGATTCATTTTTAACTAAGAAATTTGCATCTATTAAAATATATGGATTACAAAAATCTATTGAATTACCTCTTTCGGGTTCAAAAGCGATATTACCTATATCCCAAACATCATCATTTACAGCATCAGCTAACTGTCCTGGTCTTTCAAATAAAATAAATTTACATTTAACATCAATTTTTTTGGCAATTAATTTTGCAATATCAGGTGATACACCAATTGGATCACCATCTTCATTTTTACCCACAACAAGTAAAAAATTACTCATGTTAATTCCAACTCTTAAATATCCCTTCGGCGCTATTGTTTGTTTTATGTCATATGTCATTTCAATCTCCAAAACATCTAAAAAACTATTGTTATTATATATTTTTAAAATACAATCAAATTGTGAAATATTTTATTGCTATTATTAAACCTTTTAAACTTGATGATGTTCGAAAAGCTTTAACTCAAATTGGAGTTGAAGGGTTAACAGCTTCAGAAGTAAGAGGTTTTGGTAGACAAAGAGGCCAAACTGAAATTTACAGAGGAACCGAGTATAGCGTTTCTTTTGTACCAAAGCTAAAAATTGAATTAGCTGTTCCAGATGAATTAGAGGAGAAAGTTTTAGAAACCTTAAACAAGAGCGCAAACACTGGTCAAATCGGCGATGGAAAAATCTTTGTATTTGATATCAAAAGCGCCACTAGAATCAGAACTGGTGAAACAGGAAATGATGCTTTGTCTTAAACTAAACTAACCTATTATTTGCCCAATTAGCTGCATGTAAAATGATTTCTGATTTTTCATTATCCAACAAATATTTGAGTTGTTTTTTATAAATCTTATTTTTACTATTGCCTGCTGCAATACAACAATTTCTAATAAATCGTTCTCTTCCAATTCTTTTAATTGGTGATTTTGCAAACTTTTTTTTAAAACTAAATTCATCTAAAGTTAAAAGTATATCTAAACTAAACTCTTTATCAATTTCATAAAACTTAATTTCAGATGATAATTTAGCAAATTTATTCCAAGGACATATTGCTAAACAATCATCACACCCATAAATCCTATTGCCCATCTTTTTCATAAATATTTCTGATATTTTCCCAGAATATTCAATCGTAAGATAAGAAATACATTTTCTAGGATCAATTTCATAAGGGTCTATGAAGGCTTCTGTAGGACAAATATCTAAGCAAGCATTACATGAACCACAATGATCATTTTCAGGCAAATCAACTGGTATGTCTTTATTTAAAAGTACAACTCCTAAAAATAACCACGAACCAAATTCTTTTGACACTAAGTTTGTGTGTTTTCCTTGCCAACCTAAACCTGCTAATTGAGCAAGAGGTTTTTCTAATAATGGAGCTGTGTCAACAAATACCTTTAAATCTAAAATTTTATCTTTATTTAAAATTGGAAATAATTTACTAGCGAACCTTTTTAATTTTCCTTTAAATACTTTATGATAATCCTCTCCATTGGCGTAAACAGAAATATTACCTAGGTTATTCTTTTTATTTTTTAAAAGCGGATCATCTTTAGGCCCATAGTTTAAACCTAATACAATTGCTGATTTTGCTTCAGGCCATAAATTAATTGGTGACTTTCTTCTATATTCTGTTTTTTTCAACCAATCCATTTCACCATATAATTTGCTTTTTAAAAATTTTTGAAAATTTTTTTGAATTTCATTTGGAATTTCAGGTTTAGTTATTTTGCAGACATCAAAACCAAAAGATTTTGATAATAAATTAATTTTTGTCTTAATTTCTTCATTATTTTGCTTTTTATTATTCATTACTTTTAAAATTGTATTTTTTTAAAAAAATTTTTTCAAATTCTTTGAAACTATTACTTATAATGCTTTCCCTAGCTCTTTTAACAAGGTTCATATAAAACGATAAATTATGCCAAGTTAATAAAGATGCTCCTAAAATTTCTTTTGATTTAATTAGATGATGGATATATGCATTTGAAAAATTTTTACATGTATAACAAAAACAATCTTGATCTAATTGATTTTCATCAAATTTATATTTTGCATTTTTAATATTAATAGGACCTAAAGAAGTAAAAGCTTGTCCAGTTCTGCCTGATCGTGTTGGAAGAACACAATCAAACATATCAACACCTCTTTTTATAGCACCGATAATGTCATCCGGTTTACCTACTCCCATTAAATATCTTGGTTTATGTTTTGGTAATTTTTTTTCTGTTTTAATAATTATATCAAACATTACATCTTGAGGTTCTCCAACTGCGAGACCTCCAATTGCGTAACCTTCAAAATCAATTTTTGTTAATTCATTACATGAAGTTTCTCTTAAGTCCTCAAAATCTGATCCTTGAACAATTCCAAATTGTCCGTAACCAGGTCTATTAACAAAGGCTTCTCTTGATCTTTTTGCCCATTCAATAGATAAATTAGTCGAATTTTCAGCATCTGCTCTCAATGCAGGATATTTAATACATTCATCTAATTGCATTGTAATTGTTGAACCTAAAACATGTTGAAATTGAGTACTAATTTCAGGGGTTAAAAATATTTTTTTCCCATCTAAATGAGATTGAAAATAAACCCCTTTATTAGTTACCTTTGTTAATTTAGAGAGACTCATAATTTGAAACCCCCCTGAATCGGTCAATATTGGTTTTTCCCAATTAATAAATGATCTTAAACTACCAAACTTTTTTATAACTTCTTGACCAGGTCTTAAATAAAGATGGTAAGTATTACCCAAAATAATTTGCGAACCTAATTCTAAAACATCTTTTAAATGCATAGCTTTTACTGTACCTAAAGTACCTACTGGCATAAAAATTGGTGTTTCAATATCACCATGGGCTGTCTTAAGTAATCCTGCTCTTGCTTTACTATCTTCAGCAATTAATGAAAAATCAAATTTTATTGACATTACCTTTTCTCTTCAGCAAACAACAATCTCCATAAGAATAAAATCTATACAATTTATTGATTGCATGATCATAAATTTTTTTCACCTCCTCTTCTCCAGAAAAGGCTGAGATTAAAATTAATAAAGTAGATTTTGGTAAGTGAAAATTTGTTAGTAAGTAGTCTACAACATTAAATTTAAATCCTGGTTTAATATATATATCCGTCTTATCAGAACAACTTTTTATTTCATTGAACTTTAAAAAAGTTGCTTCCAATGTTCGCATTACAGTTGTTCCAACAGCAATTATTTTTTTTCCATTTAGTTTTGCATTTTTTAAAATATTTACTGTATTTTGTGAAATTTCAAAAGATTCAAAATGCATTTTATGATCATTTATATTTTGAGTTTTAACTGGAAGAAAAGTACCTGCACCAACGTGCAAAGTTATAGAAGTAATCAAAACTTTTTTCTTAATTAAAGTATTAATTATTTCTTTAGTAAAATGCAGCCCAGCTGTAGGGGCAGCAACAGCACCTATCTTTTTTGCAAAAAATGTTTGATAATGTTTTTCATTTTCTAAATTTTCATTTTTTATATATGGCGGTAATGGGGTGATTCCATATTTAAAAATTTTGTCTAGCAACTCATTACCAGAAAAATTAAACTTTAATAGCACTTCTCCATGATCTTTTTTTTCTAAAATTATTGCTTTAAAAGATTTAGAGAAATATACCTCATCATTTTTCATACACTTCTTTGCTGGTTTACAAAAGGCATACCATTGATCTTCACTATTTTTCATATGAAGATTAAAACTAAGTTTTTTTTCATTAACTAAACCGATTAATTTAGCTTTTAAAACTTTTGTGTCATTTACAACTATTACATCACCAGGACCTAGAAGATTTGGTAAATCATAAAAATGAAAATCACCTAATTCTGAGTTAATACAAGATAATAATTTTGAATTATGTCTTGGGTTTACTGGTTGTTGAGCAATTAAATCTTCTGGAAGATTAAAATCAAATTGATCTATATTCATTGTCTATTTAAATATTTGAATTACACCAACTATCTTTTCATCATTATTTTTTACAACTAATGATTGTAATCTGGCCTCTTTCATTCTCTCGTGAGCAACTTGTAAGTTATCATTCTCATATGCCGTCATAGGTGATTTATTCAAAATATCTTTTATTTCTATTTTAGTAAAATCATCTGACATTAATAAAGATCTTCTAAGGTCACCATCTGTAATAATGCCTTCAAGTTTTTCTTCATATCCAATTAATGCTAATCCTAATCTACTTTCTGTCATTTTTAGAACAACTTCTTTCATAGTTCCATTATTGTTCACAAAAGGTAAATTTTGAGTAATCATTTCATCCTTAACACTCAATAACAATCTTCTACCCAAAGATCCACCAGGATGAGTTAATGCAAAATCCTCTTGTTTAAAGTTTTTTAAATTCATTAAAGAAACAGCTAAAGCATCACCAATTATTAAAGTTGTTAAAGTTGATGTAGTTGGAGCCAAATTTAATGGACAAGCTTCTTTATCTACAGATATGTTTAAAACAATGTCTGAATTTTTTGCTAGATTAGAATTTAATTCACCTGTCATTGCAATTATTTTAACTTTCAATCTCTTTAATGCAGGTAAAAGTGCTAAAATCTCATCAGTTTCACCTGAATATGATATTAAAATAATAATGCTTTTTGATTGAACTATACCTAAATCGCCATGGATGGCCTCACCAGGATGCAAGAAATAACTTGGCGTTCCAGTTGATGCTAAAGTAGCAGAAATTTTTCTTCCAACTAACCCAGATTTTCCCATTCCACAAACAACAATATGACCATCTGAAGAATTAATTAACTTTACAGTTTTTTCAAATTCTGGATCAAAAAGTTTTTCGAGTCTATCAATTGCATTTTTATAAGTTTTTGTTAAATTTAGAAATGTTTCTTTTATTTGCACTTATTGGCCTTTTTTTGATTAACTATGTATATAATTAATTTATTGATATGACAATGAAAATACACTTCACATCATCGAATAGTAAAGAAGCTCTCTCTCTTAAATCTAAATATTGTGAACTTTACAATCAAGCTAATTTGAGAGAAGCAGATGTAATTGTGGCAATAGGTGGTGACGGAGAAATGTTAAAAGCTTTAAGACTGGCAATTAAAAATAACTCTTCTGTTTTTGGTTTAAATAAAGGTCATATTGGTTTCTTGATGAATAAAATTAATAAAACAAATTTGATTAAGAGAATTAATAAAGCCAGTCAATTAAATGTCCATCCTCTCGAGATGGAGTGTTTTGATCATAAAGGAAAAAAACAAACATTTCTTGGAATAAATGAAATTTCATTGTTTAGAAATACAAATCAAAGCTCAATTATTTCTATTTCAGTTGATGGAGTGGAAAGACTAAGAGATTTATATTGTGATGGAATTTTAGTTTCTACTCCAGTAGGGTCAACAGCTTATAATTACTCTGCAAAAGGGCCAATTATACCACTTAAATCCGATATACTTGCATTAACGCCAATAAGTCCGTTCAGGCCAAGAAATTGGCAAGGGGCTTTACTAAATAATAGTTCAATTGTAACATTTACAATAAAAAATCCAGAATATAGACCAGTTAATGCTAGTGCAGATTCAGAAGAAGTTAAAAACATTAAAAAAGTAATAATTAAATTGAGAAAAGATATTAATATAAAACTTTTACACGATCCTGAAGATAATATGGAAAACAGACATTTAAAAGAACAATTTTTAATTGACTAGATTAACTTGTTTTTTTATCTCTTTTTGCTTGTTCCACATTTCATAATATAATCCTTTATTTTTTATCAAATTACTGTGTTTTCCTTGTTCAATTATTTTTCCTTTAGACATAACTACGATCTTATCAGAGTTACGAATGGTCGTTAATCTATGAGCAATTATAATTTTTGTACTATTTTTAAAATATCCATCTATTGAGTCCACAACTAATTTCTCTGTTTTAGAATCAAGAGCTGACGTTGCTTCATCTAAAATTAAAATTTTTGGTTTTTTTAACATCATTCTAGCGATTGCTATCCTTTGCTTTTCTCCACCTGATAATTTTAAACCTCTTTCACCAACAATAGTTTCATATTTTAAATCTAAAGATTCAATAAAGTCATCTAAATTACAAAGTTCAACTACTTTTCTGATTTCTTTTATAGAGGCGTTTGGGTTTCCATAAGAAAGATTATAACCTATTGTATTATTAAACATGATGGTATCTTGAGGAACAACACCAATAATTGATCTTATAGAGTCCATTTTACAATCTTTTAATTTTTGATTATCTATTGAAATTTCACCTTTATGAGGATCATAAAATCTAAAAAGTAACTTAGTTAAAGTAGATTTTCCACAACCTGTTGGTCCGACAATTGCTGTACTTTTACCTCCTTCTATTTCAAGATTTAAATTTTTAATGATATTTCTGGAATTATAGTTGAAACCTAAGTTTGAAATGTTTATTTCACCATTATGAAATTTAAAATTTTTGGCATTATCTTGATCAAATATATCTAACTTTTCATTCATTAATTCAAACATTTTTTTCATATCAAAAATTGATTGTCTTATCTCCCTATAAACATATCCTAAGAATTCTAATGGAACATATAATTGAAGCAAGAATGTGTTTACGACAACAAAATCACCAAGGCTCATTTTTTCATGGTAAATATCATATGCAGCCATAGACATAATGGAAAATAAACCTAAAGAAATAATTAAACCTTGTCCTAGATTTACCGCTGTAAGTGACAATCTTGTTTTTACAGCTTTGTCTTCATAATCTTTGAGAGCATTGTTATAAGAATTTATTTCTTTAATTTCAGAATTAAAATATTTCACTGTTTCATAATTAAGTAAACTATCAACCATTTTGGTTCCTGCATTTTCATCAGATTCATTCATTTTTTTTCTGATTAAGATTCTCCATTCAGTCAGTTTAAAGGTGAAAACACCGTAAAGAAAAACAGTTAACAATGTAGCAGCACAATAAAAAAAACCAAACGTTGTCCAGAGTACCACGCCTACCATTATCACCTCTAAAACAACAGGGATAACTTCAAAAATACTGAATCTTAATAAAAGCTCTATTCCTTTAGCACCTCTATCGAGAGCTCTAGATAATCCTCCTGTTTTTCTATTAAGGTGAAAATTTAAAGATAAGTTATGCAGATGTTGAAAGGCAAATAATGCCGCAGCTCTTACAGATTTTTGAGCAACTTTTATGAAAACAAATTGTTTAGCTTCATCAAAAAACACCTTGGCAAAGCGAGCAAAACCATAACAACCAATTAATACAATTATAAAATAAAAGTTTGAAAATTCTTTTTTATTTACTAAATCAACAGAATATCCATATAAAAATGGAATCAATATATTAGTTAATGTTCCCAAAAAAAGAAAAAAAACAGCTATAAAGATTCGAACTGGAATTTCAATATTACCTTTTGGAATAACAAAGTCATAAAGTTGTTTGAATATAGAAAGAAAATCCAATGTACTTGGATTTATTGTTTCATTAACATTTTTTTTCATTGAAAATTAAGAGTTTGATACTGTGAAACTTTCACCACATCCGCATCTCGAAATTTCATTTGGATTTTCGAATTCGAAGCCTGAACTAAATTTACTTTCTTTATAATCCATTTTTGATCCAATTAAAAACATTGTTGCTGCAGGATCTACTAAAATAAGTACGTCATCAACAATTACTTTTTCTTCAAATGGTTTTACTTCTTTAGCGTACTCAATATTATATTTCAAACCTGAACAACCAGCTGTTTTAATACCAACTCTTAATCCAACGATATCATTGCCTGTTTTTTTCATGAGGAATTTGACCCTATTTAATGCAGCGTCCGTAATAGTCAAAATTTGTTTGTTATTTTCCATTTATATATCTAACGCTAATTTAGCGTCCTCGCTCATTCTTTCTTTTGTCCATGGTGGATCCCACACAAGCTCTACTTCAATTAGACCTATATTTTTAATTTTAGTCAACTCATCTGCAACCTGTTTTGGTAATTCACCTGCAACAGGACACCCAGGTGATGTTAAAGACATTTTTATAAACACATTATTACCTTTTGATATATTTATGTCATATATAAGACCTAAATCATAAATATTGACTGGTATCTCTGGATCATAAACATTTGTTAAATTAGAAATTATATCATTTTCACATATTGAAATTTTGTCAAAAGTATTTTTACTCCCTAACTTTACAATAAATGGTTTTGTTGAACCTTTTGGGTAGTTTGGTATAAAATCATAAAGCGTTTTTGTATCTTTATTCATCATTTAAAAATCTTCTTAACTTTTTCCAAAGATAATACTAATCTATCAAAATCTTCATATGTAGAATAAGCTCCAACTGATGCTCTAGTTGTAGAACTTAAATTAAAATGATCTAAAAGTGGTTGTGCACAATGATGACCAGCTCTAACGGCCACACCTTCTCTATCAATTATTGTAGCAATGTCATGAGAATGTGCACAGTCCATTGTAAAGGATATTACCCCTGCTTTATTCTTATTTTTTCCGAAAATATTTACACCATCTATTTTTTGGAGTTTATCATATGCATAAGAAATCAATTTTTGTTCATGATTACCAATATTTTCAATTCCATATTTATTAATCCAATCAATAGCTTTTCCTAATGCAATTGCTTGAACAATAGGAGGGGTCCCAGCTTCAAATTTTAGAGGTGGGTCCGCAAAAGTAGTTTTGTCAATGCTTACTACGTCAATCATATCACCCCCACATAAAAAAGGAGGCATGTTTTCTAGTAATTTATAATTTCCATAGAGAATACCAATTCCAGTTGGTCCATATAATTTATGTCCAGAAAAACAATAAAAATCACAACCAATATTTTTAACATCAACAGGGAAGTGATTTATTCCCTGGCATCCATCTACCAAAGAAATAGCATTAACAGATTTGGCTAAATCACAAATTTCTTTAATTGGAAATATTGTCCCTAAAACATTTGAAACGTGAGGAAAAGTTATGACTTTAGTTTTATCTGATATAAGTGATTTAATTATATTTATATCAAAATCTTTATCAGGATCAAAATAAGCAACCTTTATGTTAGCTTTTTTTATTCCAGCAATATATTGCCAAGGTACAAAATTAGCATGATGCTCTGCAATTGTTAAAATTATTTCATCATTAGGACTTAGATTTTCCATCCCCCAACTATAAGCAACTAGGTTTATTGATGCAGTTGCACCTGACGTAAAGATAATCTCTTTTTCATCTGCGTTTATAAATTTTGCAACTTTTCGTCTGGCTTCTTCATAACTCTCTGTGGCTTTTTCTGATAAAAAATGTAATCCTCTGTGTACATTCGAATATTCCTTAGAGTAGTTATTATTAATTACATCAATAACATCTTTTGGCTTTTGCATTGATGCTGCTGAATCTAAATATACTAATGATTTATCCCAAACTTTTTGTTTTAATGCTGGAAATTCATTAATAATTTTTTGTGTATCAAAATTCTTATGTATATCATTCATATTCATTAGCTAATAATTTATTAATTTTAGTTTTAGTTTCATTATAAATTATGTCATGAAATTTATCACTAATTGATAAAGAAATCATCTCATTTAAAAATGCATCTATAAGAATAACTTTAGCTTTTTGTTTTGATATACCTCTACTTGAAAGATAAAAAATTTGATCTTCATCTAATTCGCCAACTGTTGCTCCATGCCCACATATCACATCATCTGCATAAATTTCAAGTTCAGGCTTAGAATTAGATACAGCTTTATCTGATAACATAATAGCCCTACTCATTTGTTTAGCTTCAGTTTTCTGTGCAAGTTTTTCAACTCTGACTTTCCCTTGAAAGACTGCAGTTGATTCTTCTCCTAGTACACCTTTAACAATTTGAGAAGATTTGCAATTAGGTACATTATGATAAACACATGAAGTTAAATCATGATGCTGACTTCCCGATGATAAATAAATGCCATTAATATCTGCATTTGAGTATTCCCCTTCTAACAAAGTATGCATTTCCGATCTAGTGAATTCACCACCTTTAATAAGTGCAAAACTTCTTAAATTAGCTTCTTCCTTTATTACAGAAAGTGTCAATGATAGATTATGTGAATTTATTTTATCATCATATATTTTAATAATTTCTAAATTTGAGTTTTCTGATAAATTTATAATTTCAAAAGGAGCTAATAATCCGGCATAGGTTGAGTAATGTTGAAAAACTTGAACATCTGCATTTTTTTCTAAATGAATAAAAATAAAAGGATGTATTGAAGTGTTTTCACTTCCTCCTAAATTAAAAATTTCAATTGGTTTATAAAACTTTATATCATTTTTAAATTTAATTTTAAAAAACTTCTGAGAACATGAAAGGGTAGAATTTAATGTTGGATGATTTTTTACAGATAAGTTATCAAACTTATTAATTATCTCTTTAAAATCTTCTATTTGAACTTCTTCAATTACAATTTCTGAAAGTAATTTATCTGATAATTTTTTTTCAAATTTTCCATTAACAAAAACTAAAGATATAGAATCTTTTATTAATTTATTAATACTGAAATCTTGTTGATTTTCCAAATTTAGTGGTAAAATATTTTTTCTAGCTAGCTTACCTAATCGGCTAAATTTCCAAGCTTCATCTCTTGGAGAAGGCCAAGACTTTAAACTCAAATAAGGTTGTCTTTGAAGTTGATTTGGATAAACTTTATTAACAAATTTTTCTAAATTTGAAAAGAATTGGTCATTTCTAGCTTTTTTCATTCAAAATCTCAGAATAACCATTTTTTTCTACGTACAAAGCTAGGTCTGCATCTCCAGATTTAATAATTTTACCGTCTGACATTATATGGACAATGTCTGGTTTTATATAATCCAATAATCTTTGATAATGAGTGATTACAACTACAGCATTTTTTTTATCTTTTAAGTTATTAACACCTTCAGAAACTATTTTTAGTGCGTCTACGTCTAAACCAGAATCAGTCTCATCTAGAACAGATATTTTTGGATTTAAAAGAGCCATCTGAAGTATTTCAAATCTTTTTTTCTCTCCACCAGAAAAGCCGAAATTTACATATCTTTTTAACATTTCATCTTTAATACTAAGATTTTCAGCAACTTTTCTTAAATGCTTTATAAAATCAAGATGTGATAATTCATTTTCACCTAAATATTTTTTTCTAGAGTTAAAAATTTCTCTTAAAAAATTTGTGCTTGATACACCAGGTAGTTCTACTGGATATTGGAAAGCTAAAAAAAGCCCTAAATTTGATCTTTCATCTGGTGAAAGTTGAGTAAGATCAGTATTATCAAATGAAATGCTTCCATTATCTAATTCATAACCATCTCTTCCGGCTAACATATATGAAAGCGTACTTTTTCCAGATCCGTTTGGACCCATAATCGCATGAGTTTCTCCCTCATTTACGTTTAATGATAATCCTTTTAATATCTTTTTATTATTAATGCTTAATTCAGCATTTTTAATCTTAAGTATAGGCATAAGGCTTTATCCTACTGAACCTTCTAGACTAATACCTATTAATTTTTGAGCCTCAACAGCAAATTCCATAGGAAGTTCTTTCATGACTTCTTTACAAAATCCATTAACAATCATAGAAGTTGCTTGTTCGGCATCTAGCCCCCTTTGCATACAATAAAACAGTTGGTCTTCTGATATTTTTGAAGTGGTTGCCTCATGCTCAACCTTAGCATTTGATAAATGTTGATTAATATAAGGTACTGTATGTGCTGAACAGGTGTCACCAATGAGTAAAGAATCGCACTGAGTAAAATTGCGTGCATTGTAAGCACCTTTTTGTATTTGAACTTGTCCTCTGTATGTATTTTGTGACTTTCCTGCTGAAATACCTTTTGAAATAATTGTAGATTTTGTGTTTTTACCAATATGTATCATTTTAGTACCGGTATCCGCCTGTTGAGCATTATTAGTAATTGCTACTGAATAAAATTCTCCAATTGAGTTATCCCCCATAAGAATGCAAGATGGGTACTTCCACGTAATTGAAGAACCTGTCTCAACTTGTGTCCAAGATATCTTAGAATTTTCACCTAAACATTTACCTCTTTTAGTAACAAAATTATATATTCCACCTTTACCTTGTTCATCTCCTGGGTACCAATTTTGTACAGTTGAGTACTTTATCTGTGATTTGTTCATAGCAACTAGTTCGACTACAGCAGCATGCAATTGATTTTCATCTCTTTGTGGAGCTGTACATCCTTCCAAATAAGATACATAACCTTCATCCTCAACAACTATTAATGTTCTTTCAAATTGACCAGTATTTTTTTCATTAATCCTAAAATAAGTAGATAACTCCATAGGACATTTAACTCCATTTGGAATATATACAAATGAACCATCAGTAAAAACTGCAGAATTAAGTGCTGTGTAATAATTATCAGTTACTGGTACTACAGAACCAATATATTTCTTTACCAAATCTGGATGATTTTTTATTGCTTCGGAAATTGGACAAAAAATCACTCCAACTTCTGAAAGCTTTTCTCTAAAAGTTGTAGCCACAGAAACAGAATCAAAAACAGCATCAACCGCAACACCAGCTAACATTTTTTGTTCATTTAACGGAATTCCTAATTTTTCATATGTTTTTAATAGTTCAGGATCAACTTCCTCTAAACTATTTAACTTTTTTTTGGCTTTTGGAGCAGCATAGTAATAAATATCTTGAAAATCTATATCTGGGAAAGAAACTTTTGCCCAATTAGGTTTTTCCATACTTTTCCATTTTTTAAAAGCTTCTAATCTCCAATCTAACATCCATTTTGGTTCGTCTTTTTTTTGAGAAATAAATCTTATAATATCTTCATTGAGTCCTTTTGGAGCCTTATCAACTTCAATCTTAGTGGAAAATCCGTATTTATATTTATCTGTAGTTGATTTTACTTGATTAATAGTTTCAGTTGTTGCTACCACTTTAAAATACCTTATTTGAAAATATTGCTGATTTCATTATATCTATATTGATATATATAGTATTATATAACATTAATTAAAGAACATTTAATAAATTATTAATTCCTAACCTGAGGCTTTAATAAATATTTACCTTTTTGAATCCCACTAAACATTTGTTCAAGATCAGGATGATCAACTGGACCATTATCACTATCCATAATAATATTTTGTTGAGAAACATACGCAGAATAAAATGTTTCAGAATTTTCCGCCATTAAATGATAAAATGGTTGTTTCTTTGAAGGTCTTAAATCTGCTGGAATTGATTGATACCACTCTTCTGTATTTGAAAACACTGGGTCAACATCAACAATAACACCTCTAAATGGATATATTCTATGTTTAACAATATCACCAATGTTAAACATTGGATTTTTGGAAACTTTTTTTTTATCACTCATACCCGTCACCTAATATCAAATATCAAAAGGAAATATTTTAATAATATTAAATTGAAGAAAATATTAATTTTTTGTTTTGATTTTTAATATCTGTTTCCCATTATACATACCTGTTTTTAAATCAATGTGATGAGGACGATGTAACTCACCAGTGTCCTTATTTTCAACATACGTATCATTATCAATAGCATCATGAGATCTTCTCATTCCACGTCTTGACTTAGTTATTTTACTTTTAGGAACAGCCATTTTTTTCTCTCTACTAAATATAATTAATGGTGGAGCTGGACGGGATCGAACCGACGACCTGATGCTTGCAAAGCACCCGCTCTCCCAACTGAGCTACAGCCCCATTAATATATATTCGTGATATAACTAACTAAGATTTACGTCAAGTAATTTATCATATATATTATGACCAAATATTGAGATATTACTTAAATGATATTTAAAACTGTTCATATACAAAAATGTGTTGGTTACATATTACCAGAAAATATTTTTGTTATTAACAATGGAAAAAAAGTTAAGCTTTCTAAAGGAACTAAAATTAACCAACAAATTAAGAATATTCTTATAAGAAATGGTTTTAAACAAATTAGTGGTTTTTTACTTAGTGAAAATGATTTTGATGAAAATAAAGCATCAGATCTAATAGCTAGAAGTATATGTAGAAATAAATTAAATAATTTAAATTATAAAAATCTTAATACTGGAAGAAGTAATATTTACAGTACTAAATCAGGATTATTTATTTATAACGCAAACAATTTAATAAAATTGAATAATAATTCAAAAATTGCCATAAGTGCAATAAGACCATTTTCTAAAGTTAAACAATACCAAGAACTGATTACAGCCAAAGTAATACCTTATGGAATTGATAAAAAACTCTTACAAAAAAATAGTTTAAGACTAAAAGACTCTTTTAGAGTGGCACCTTTCCAAAAGAAAAGTATCACTTTAATTCAAACATTTGATAATAAAATTAATGAAAAACTCATAGTTAAGTCTAGAAATGTTACGCAAAAACGATTGGAATTATGTGGTATAAAAAAAATCGAAGAGATTACAATCCCTCATAAAGAAAATATTTTATGTAATAAAATACAAATTTGCATAAATCGAAATGTTGATATTATTTTAATCATTGGTCCACATGCTATAACGCACATTAAAGATGTAATCCCAAAGGCCATTTCAAAAAGTGGAGCAAAAATAATCAGATTTGGCATTCCTGTTGAACCAGGAAATTTATTGTTATTATCTAAATTTAAATCCACTAATAAAGATATTTATATTATTGGCATGCCAAGTTGTGCAAAATCTCCAAAAGAAAATGGTTTGGACTGGGTATTGTGGCGTATTCTATGTAATATTAATTTTAAAAATTCTAATCTCAATGAATTATCAGTTGGTGGTTTGATAAAATAGAATTTATCTAATCCTTAGGACCTAAATGTTTTAAATTCTTAACTTTTAATAACTTTATTTGCTTTTCTCTTTCATTAAATCTCTTTTTTTGTTTAATTGTTGTTTGGTCATAACAATATTCACAACTTTGACCTTTTAAAAAATGTTTGTTTTTTTTATTTTCCTTACTCAATGGCATTCTACAAGCATAACACATATCATATTCGCCCTTTTCCAGTGAATCATTTAAAGAAACACGATAATCAAAAACAAAGCATTCACCCTTCCATTCATTTTCATCAGATTTAACATTTTCTAAATATTTTAAAATTCCTCCATCCAAATGAAAAACATTTTCAAACCCAAGTTGTTTCAAGTATGATGTGGATTTTTCACAACGAATACCACCTGTACAGAACATTCCAATTTTTGATTTTTTTGAAATTTTTTTATCAATTAAATTTTTTTGAACCCACTTTGGAAAATCTCTAAAAGATTTAATTTTAGGGTTAATACTGTTTTTGAAAGTTCCAATGGATACTTCATAATTATTTCTAGTATCTATTATCATACTATCACTCTCATTTAAAAACTCATTCCATTCTTCTACATTTAAATATTTCCCTACTAGATTAGATGGACTTACTTCAGGTATACCAATTGTGACTATTTCTTTTTTGATTCTTACTTTCATTCTCAAAAAAGGATTTTTATTACTAGAAGAAAATTTTGGAGTAATGTCCTTAAATTGACTAAATTTATCTATATATATAAAAAATTTTTTTAGATCACTTTCTGAACCAGCAATAGTTCCATTAACCCCCTCCTTTGCTAATAATATTGTGCCTTTTATATTTGTTTTACTTAAAGATTTATCAAATTTAATTTTTAATTCTTTATAATTTTCTAATACTAAAAATTTGTAAAAAGTTGAAATGATGTATTTATCTAGTGTAAAGTTATTTGTATTTAGATAATTTTGTAAATTTTGATTTAATGACATAATCTTTTACTAAACCTTATCATATAACAATTGTTACTTTAGGAGTTAAGATGAATAACATAGATAAAACCACAGCACAAAAAATAATTGAAAAATCATTTGAGAAAGGTCGTGAATTAAAACTTAATCCATTAATGGTTGTAGTTCTTGACAACAGAGGTGCTGTAAAAGCATGTGTAGCAGAAGATGGGACAAGTCCATTAAGGTTTAGCATTGCTTATGGAAAAGCAAATGGAGCATTTCAGATGGGGATGGGTTCAAGAGCTTTATTTAATAGAGCAGAACAACAAGCTTATTTTATCAATGCTGTAAATGCTTTGACAGATGGAAACTTAGTTCCAGTACCAGGAGGTATTTTGATCAGAAACAATAATAAGGACATCATTGGGTCTATAGGAATATCTGGAGATACATCTGATAATGATGAAAGTGCTGCTATTTACGGTATTGAAAGCGTAAATTTAATTCCAGATATTGGTTAAATAGTAAAAAATAGATGGCCCAATAAAAATTAAAATTAGAAATAATAACGCATAACCATTTTTTTTTGATGGATGATCTTTTTGTATAAAATTTTTATCCTTAGATTTTCCATCAATCATTTGATTAATTATTTTTTCTTTTAAAAAAAATTGATAATAACTTACAGCACTTAAATGAAGAATTATTAATAAGTATAAAAAATAATGCAAAATATCATGAATATTTGTAAAAATTCCAACTAATTGAGGTGCCAATTTTACAAATGGCCCATCATAAAAAATATCATCTGAAGAAAACATACCAGACAAAGATGTTAATAAAATTAATACAAAAATTGAAAATATAGATAATGAACCAAGTGGATTATGTCCAAAATATTTTTTCTCTTTATTTTTAAAATAATTGAATAAAGAATTCTTGTTAAAATTAAAATTTTTAAACTTTGAATAATAGCCACCAAAAAAACCCCAATAAATTCTATATAAAATTAAAAAAAATAAAGTTATTCCTGAAATTTCATGAATATAGAAATAAGAAAATTTTCCTGATATTATTGATATAATTATTGTTATGATTAACATTAAATGGAAAATTCTAATGTTTAAATCCCAAATCATAGTTTATTATTAAATAGATTTTGAAACTAATATATAAAAAAAATGAAAAAAAACTGGTCCCTAAAAATTTTAAATAGTTTTAAAGAACTAAGTGAATTAGATAACGACTTGAAATATATAATTAACACACACAACCTCCCAGATTCACGAAAGGAAAGTAACACTTTTGAAACTTTAATGAGAATAATAATTGGCCAACAAATTTCTAGAAAAGCAGCTGAAAGTATATATCAAAAACTTAAAGAAAAAAAGATCACTACAGATAAAAACTTTTTGAACACTGATAACAAATATTTAAAAAATCTAGGTTTATCATTTAGAAAAATTATATACATTAAAGACTTAGCAAAAAATATTAATGAAAAAAAAATTAACTTAAATGAGTTTAAAAAATCATCTTCAGATGTTGTATATAATTCTCTTATAAAAATTAAAGGTATTGGCAAATGGACAATTAATAATTATCAATTATTTGTATTAGAAGATTGTGATGCTTGGCCCGGTGGTGATTTAGCCGTTCAAGAAGCCATTAAAAGTTTAAAAAATTTAGATTTAAGGCCTGATGAAAATGAAGCAAATAATATAGCAGAAAAATGGAGACCTTTTAGGGGGTCTGCTGCTTTGTTGTTATGGCATTACTACAGTAAAAAAAATGATTAAATACGAAGAAATCAAAAACATTATCAAAATAATTGAAGAATGCAGTGCTGTTGCATTAACTTTTTATAAACAAAAAAAACTTGAAGTATCTATTAAAGATGATAACTCACCTGTAACAAAAGCTGATTTAGAAATTAGTAGAATCGCAACTAATAAACTTTCTGAAATGTTTCCTAATGATAAAATAATATCTGAGGAAAACATAACTAATTTAAATGAAGTTGATATGACTAAATATTGGCTTATTGATCCTATAGATGGGACTAAAGAATTCATAACTAAAAGTGGTTTTTTTACAATTAATTTTGCATTAATATCAAATAACAAACCTGTTTTTGGAATTATATGTCAACCAACAACTTCTTCTGTTTGGTTTAACAACAATAATAAAGCATATAAAATTAAAAAAACATATAACATTTTAGATGCTAAAGAATTACAACCTAAAACTATAAATTACAATAAACTCAATATGATTTGTAGTTCTACAAACTTAAAATCAGGTATAAAAAATTGGCTAAATGTGATTAATCCATTAAAAATTTCACATATAGGATCAAGTCTTAAATTTTGTTATCTTGCGGAGGGTAAGTATGATATTTACCCAAGATCGATACCAACAATGGAGTGGGACACAGCTGCAGGACATAGTATTTTAAAAGCAAGTGGCGGTAATATTTTTACTATTAACGGATTAGAATTATATTATGGGAAAAATCATTTTAAAAATGATAACTTCATAGCTTTTAGTAATTATAAAAACTTTCCATTATCCAAATATTTTTTAGAAAATATTGAAGATTATAAGTTTTATTTAAAAAGAATTGAAACTGCATCAAGCTCCTTAAAAAATGGAAAACTTGTTGTTTTCCCTACTGAAACAGTTTTTGGATTGGGAGCCATCGGCACTAGTGAAAACGCTATCTCTGCAATTTATGCAGCAAAAAATAGACCACAAAACAATCCACTAATTGCACATTTTTCTTCCCTAGAGCAAGTAAAAAAATATGTAATTTTTACAGATCTAGCTAATAGACTCGCTGCTAATTTTTGGCCTGGTCCTTTAACAATGGTTCTAAATGTTAATGAAAAAAATCGATTTTCAAAAACTTTATCAAGAGGAAAAAATACACTTGCAGTAAGAATTCCTTCTCATCCAGTAGCTTTAGACTTAATATCAAAATGTGAACTCCCTATTTTAGCGCCTAGTGCAAATAAATCTGGAGGCATTAGCCCAACTTCTGCTGAACATGTGAAACAAGACTTTAAAAAATTACATGGCCCAACTTGGGAAATTTCTGATATTTTAGATTTTAATGGGTGTGAAGTTGGTATTGAATCATCAGTTTTGGATTGTAGAAATGAACTTCCTGTAATTTTAAGAGAGGGATTTATTACACTAAAAAACATAGAAGACGTTTTGGGTATTAAAGTAACAAATAAAAATTTCTCAGATGAATTAATATCGCCTGGCATGTTACAAAAACATTATGCTCCTAAAACTAAAGTTTTATTAAACCAAAAAAAATATATAACTGGTTCAGCTTGTTTAAGTTTTGGCAAACTTCCAATAGCTTTTAAAAATTGTAAACATATTTTCAATTTAAGCTTATCTGAAAATTTATTTGAGGCTTCCCATTTACTTTATGAAGGGTTAAGGTATTTAGATAAATTAGACTTAAAATTTATTCAAGTTTTACCTATTCCAAGCATAGGAATTGGAAAGGCTTTAAATGATAGATTAAAAAGAGCATCTTTTAATGAATGATTATAAAAAAATAATAACTTCTTTGAATTTAAAATCTAAACCTATTTTTGATATTGAAGATCATCTTAAATATACCAAAGATTGGAGAGAACAGTATATTGGAGATGCAATAGCAATTTTAAAACCTCATGATAAATATGAAGTATCAAAGATTTTAAAGTTTGCTAATGATAATGAAATTTCAATTGTTCCCCAAGGAGGAAATACAAGCCTTTGTGGTGGTGCAACCCCTCTTAAAAATTCTTTTTCAATTATTATAAGTACTGAAAAAATGAATAATATTATTGCTATAGATAAAGAATCAATGACAATAACTTTAGAACCAGGAGTTATTTTAAGTATCATTCATGAACAAGTTGAAAAGAATGGTCTTTTTTTCCCACTTAGTTTAGGAGCTAAAGGCTCATGTACAATTGGTGGAAACTTATCTACAAATGCTGGGGGTATAAATGTCTTAAAATATGGCAACACAAGAGATCTATGTTTAGGTTTAGAAGTTGTTTTACCTAACGGTGATATAATGGACTTGTTAAAAATACTTAAAAAAGATAACACTGGTTACGATTTGAAAAATATTTTTATTGGCGCTGAAGGAACTCTTGGAATAATTACAGCTGCTACCATGAAATTATTTCCAAAATCAAAATTAAGTATTACTTCTTTTGTTGAAACGCTCTCAATAAATAATGCAATAAAACTTTTGAACCTTTTTGAACAAGAATTAAAAAACGAACTGGAAGCGTTTGAACTTATGCCAAAAGTTTTTTGGGAAGTGGCATCAAATAATACAAAAAACTTGTCACTTCCATTTAACAAAATGCCCGAAATGGGCGTTTTGTTAGAATTAACAACAACATCTACAAATGATACTTTGGTCAATAACGAAGGGACAACATTTCTGCACGAAAAACTTGAACATCTTCTATCAAAAGCATTAGATGAAGAATGGATTGAGGATGCAATAATTTGTAAAAATGACTTAGAAAGAAATAAATTATGGGAAATTAGAGAAAATGCCGCTGAAAATGAAAAAAAAGAATTAATAAATTCTCATGCCAAAAAATGTCTTAAACATGATATTTCTTTGCCAATAAATAATATAGAAAAATTTCATCAAGAAACTCAAAAAATGATCTCCACAAAAATAAAAAATACAAGAACAATTTTCTTTGGTCATTTGGGGGATGGAAACTTGCATTACAATATATTTGGGAATGGCAAAGGAGATGATGGATTTGAAAACCAATCACAAAATATAACTGAAAACATCTATAAAATTATTGAAAAATTAAATGGATCTTTTTCTGCAGAACATGGCATTGGACAATTAAAAAAAGATAATCTAAGATTTTTTAAAGACCCAGTAGCATATGATTTAATGAAAAATATAAAAAATATGATTGATCCAAAAAATATTATGAACCCAGGGAAAATTCTAATATAAAGTGTTCATTATTTTAAATATTAGCTATTATAACTAAATGAAATTTATAATTTTAATATTATCTCTTTTTCTTTTTTCAGTGTCTTCTTATTCCCAAGATAATACCAATAATAATGTTGAATTTACTAGCGATAGTCTAGAGGTTGATGAGAATAAAAATTTAATGATTGCTAAAGGAAATGTGGTAATTAAATCTAAAAAAGAAACAATTAAAGCAGACAAAGTCAAATATGATAAATCTTTAGACAAAGCAACAGCATCTGGAAATATATCAATTATTAGCAATGACGGAACAATTATTGAGACATCAGAAATAATTTTAACAAATGAATTTAAAGATATATTAGCTTTAACTTTGTTTACTAAATTTAAAGATAATTCAAAATTAAAAGCTTCAAAACTCTCAAAAACATCAGACAGATTTGTATTTTTTAATGGTGAATATACTCCATGTAATTGTGATTTTAAAAATGGAGAAAAACCAGTTTGGCAACTTAACACAAGTGAAATAACTCACGATAAATTAGAAAAAATGATTTATTTTAAAAATGTTGTTTTAAAAATTATGGATTATCCTCTTTTTTATATTCCTTATTTGAGTACTCCTGATCCGTCAGTTAGAAGAAAAAGTGGTTTTCTTGTGCCTTCAATTGGTTATTCAAATAGAAATGGTCTAGAATCAACAATACCATATTATTTCACAACTGAAGATGAAAGTTGGGACTCTACTTTTACAAATCACTTTAAAGGAAAAAATGGATATATAAACCAATTAAATGTTAGAAAAAAATATCCATCTGGTTTCTTAGAAACAAATTTATTTCAAGGTCAAGTAGATACTAGTAACGAAGATGAAGATAAAGTTTTTTCAGGAAATTTATATTTTGATGGTAAACTTGAAAGTAATTGGAACATTAATGCTTCAGGGAAATATTCAGATCAAGATACTTTTATGAGGAGATATAATTTCGACGATTCGACAAGTTATAAAAATTTTATAAAAACAAATAAAATTTCAAATAATTCCTTTTCTGAAATTGAATGGTATAAATATAAAAACCTAGAAGTTGATACAAAAAACAATCAACCAAACCTTCAACCATCTATAAAACATAAAATATTTTTAAACGATAAAAACATTAACTCTGAAATTTCTTTAAATGCTCATGAAATCAAGGATGATGAAGGCTATGATATTCAAAGATGGTCAGGCTCTGGAATATTAGAACATAAAGTTAATAATAAATTTATAGATTTAATGTTAAGTGCAGAAACAGGACTTGATCTTTATGCTATTAATAATAGACCATCTTCAGATACTAATAATAATAAATATCTGGACAGATTGTCATTAGGTGTAAGTGTTCTATCAAAAAAAGATTTTATTTTTAATATTGGTCAACATGATTTGTTAATGACACCAAAGGTACAAATCGTTTCAATGCATAGTACAAATAGAAAAAATGATGTTCCTAATCGTGACTCTTCAGATTTTAGAGTTGACCATGCTAATTTATTCTTAATCAATCAATACCAAGGTAGAGATAACATCCAAACAAATCAAAGATTAAACTTTGGTATTGATAATGATCTCGATACAGATATTGGATCTTTTTCGCTTTTCTTTGGGCAAAGTCAGAAAATTGGTGGAACAAACCAAAATATTATAGATACTACTTCTAATAGACAATCAGACTTTATCACTGAAATCCAATGGATGAGCTCTAAAGAATTTAATTTATCTTATAACGCACTTTTCGATCATCATAACTTAGAAACCAACTATACAAATTTAGAGTTATCTGGAGAGTATTCGAATTTTTACTATAATTTAATTCATAGGTCTGTAAATAATAATTTGATGAGTGATAATTCTGATAGAGAAGAAATTCAATTCTCTATTGGTAAAAAAATAGATAACTGGAAATTAAGTTATACTAATAAATATGATTTGAATAACAATGATGCAGAATTAATCGAAGAAGAAATTCTTTTAGATTATGTTGGTGAATATATGTTCCAAGATTGTCTATCATTAAAACTTAGTTATAAAAATAAAGATGGAGCACCCGACCGAGATATCCTACCAGAAAATTCCATCTTTTTAACTTTAAGTCTTAAAAACTTAGGAGATTATGGGTTAAATTCTTTATTTTAATTATTTCATTATTGATGATGCAGTTGGTGATACGTTATGTACAACTATAGTATTCCTATCAATTAGTTTTTCAACTTTTGGAGCAATGTTATTTATCCATTCATCACTTTCATAAACATCTTTATACAATTTTTGTTTATGATCTAAATTTTTAAATCTTCTGATCCATATGTATAGATTTCTATCTTCTAAAGTCTCCATTTCACGTTTTCCATTACTTAAATGAAATCTATCAAAACTATTTTCTGTAAAACTACCATGTATTATCATTCCTTTAGAAACTTGAAATGGAATGATAATATTCTCCATTAGTTCCAACCATTCAATCATTTTTCCTGGATAAACTCGGTATATTCTTAATTCAAAAAATTCACTAATAAGTGATCCTATATATAAAATTATTTATTAAATTTACAATTTTAACTTAAAAAATACAATTTTTTATATAAGATATTGTTAAGGAGTTAATTATGGCAACTTATGAATGTAATAAATGTGGAATGTCTGTTAATGCCACATGCGGAAAATGTGATGAAAAGCTGTTAAATGATACGCTGGAAATTGAAAATGGTTCAGTGCAAATATCAAAATGTCCAAATGGGCATGGAAAAATTAAATCACCTTTATGCTGTGGACAAGACATGACATGCACTTTATAGAATTTTAAATTTTCTCATGACAGAAATTTTTGGTTTTTTATTCTTTGGAATAATTATAATTTCTGTAATTGTAATAGTTGTAAATTTTATAAACAAAAATCACAATAAAACTATAATTAAAGAAAAAAATCCGACTGATAATAAAATTAAAAAGAACTTAATAAACTAAAAAAATTATATAAAGAAGGATTAATTACAAAAAAAATTTTAGAAGAAAAACAAAAGGAAATTTTAAAATAATATAAATAAAGAATTCAAAAAAAAAGAAACAGCTATATTTAATCTAATACAAAGACTTAAATAAATTTACCTTAAACTTCTTATAAAATTTACTTAATTTGAATTTGAAATCATCAATTAAAATTAAAAGTAAATAAATACTTAATTTATTTTTATTCTTAAAATATATTAATATTCTTGTCATTTTATAATCTTAGATTTAAGTTAATATTTATTATTTTAGTCTCTAAAATAATTTAACTTTAGAAAGGAGGTGGTCTATGTCTAATATAATTTTATTAGTTACCACTTCCTATAGTCAAATATAGGAAAGTGCAAACTTAAAATTAATATGGGGAATTTATTCCCCATGATTTTGAATATTACATGATAGATACTTTTCAAGAATTAAAACTTAAACTTCTAAAATTTAATTTAAATCAAAATTGGACATTACCTAACGAAATATGGAACGAAGAAATTCCCCACGATTATATGTATGAAGATACTTATTTACAATTGAGTTTTGTTTTTAATACCTTTGCAGAAAATGAATTGTTGCAATTGATTAAACTCACAAATAATGAAACAATTGATGGTATAAATAAAATTTTACTTATTGAAATAAATAATTATATAAAAAGCTGTGTAGATTTTATTAACTATGAAATTCAAGGTGAAACGGAAAAATATTTTCAAAAGTTTAAAAATAATTCATGTTTTTCTTATGAAAAAAAAATTAAAATGTATTTAAATACTATTAGTCTCTAGTCTTTTTTATCCAGAAAGTAATTTCTCTAAAACAAATATAATTAAAAATCAAAATTGGCACCAAATATACAACTGATACTAATACGACTAAAACTAATTCATCTGCTGTGGCACTTTTTTTTTCAAAAATTAATAAGTAAAATGATATTATTATACAAAAAAAACTCACTAAAGATATGATTCTGCTTAATTTAAATAAATTCATTTTAATTTTATAAAAATTTATAGTTATAATATATAGTTTTTTAATAATTTGAAATTAAAAAGATGTTTAATAATTTATGGAAAAAACTTTTGTATCTAATAAACCTAAAATAAGCATTAAACATGATGGGACAGGCGATATGCTAATTTTTTTACATGGAATAGGTGGGAATAAAGATAATTGGGATTTAAATTTTCCTATATTATCAAAACATTTTTTGTGTGTTGCTTGGGACACCCGTGGTTATGGTGAAAGTGAAGATTATAAAGGTGAACTTTTTTTCGATGATGTCATAAATGATCTACTAAGTATCTATAAATATTTTGATAGAAATAAAGCACATATCATCGGTTTGTCTATGGGTGGGCAAATTGCATGTTTATTTTATGAAAAACATCCTGAAAAAGTTAAATCTATGGTGTTATGTGATACTCATTTCGGCCTTGGAAATTTAGAAAAGGATGAAATTGACAAATTTATTAATAGTAGAAAAAAACCTCTTTTGGAAGGATTACAACCTAAAGATATTGCCCTCCCAGTAACAAAGTCCTTAGTAGGTAATTTAAATAATAAAGTAGCTATTGAAGAATTAGTTAGTTCTATGAGTAAATTACACAAAGAGAGCTATTTAAAAACTATAGACACTTCTATGTCTACTTTTCATGACCATATCTTTCCAAAAATTGCTGTTCCAACTTTAATTTTAGTTGGAGAAAAGGATACATTAACACCACCATCTATGGCATTAGAAATTCACAAATTAATTCAAAATAGTGAATTTTCAATAATTAAAGAAGCTGGTCATCTTACTAATATAGAGAACCCAAAAGCTTTTAATTATAAAGTATTACATTTTTTAAAAAAAATTCATTTTAATTAAATTTAATCACACTTAATATTTATTTATTTTTAAAAATTAAATATAATTTTATAGACTTAAATAAATTTAAATGGAGATTTTTAATGCAGAGATGGGAATATAAAACATTTAAGGCAGCTAGAGACGACTACAAAGGATTTTTCAAAGGGGTAAGAGATGAAAAATTTGAAAAAGATATCAATAAACCTGGTCAAGAAGGTTGGGAATTTGTTGGACAAGGTTTAAATGATGGGATTAATAATAATTATTTGATATTTAAGAGACCATTAGAATAATACATTTCAAACGCTTCAGAAGGAAGGTTAATATAAATTTTATATAATTTCAATTTTTTCACCCTAATTTGCAAAATCTAAATAGCTCGTGATTTTTTTCAAACTCTTTAAATCTATAATTTGGATTATCAATTAAGTAACCATTATCATCTAAAAGTTTTTTTTTACCTTCATCTTCAGAATTAAATCTACCCTCTTCTACATAAACTTTTCCTTCACCTATGCCAAAAAAAATATCTATTGGTTTTTCTTCGTAAATATAATTAAAAAATTTATCTTTTTTCATTGGTTCACATTCCCAAACATAAACTTCACTACCATTTTTACTTCTTTCATATAGAAAAATATCATTTTCCAAAAATTCACCTTTTACAATTTTCTCCTTAAAAATATCAATGCTTCCTATATCTTTTAAAATCAATTCTTCATCACATTTAATAATTTTTGTAAGATATTTTTGTTTTTCTGTTAGATATACTAAACAACAATGAGGTACATACCTTTGGCTCATAAATCCCATAAATTGTCCCTTATTCCATAGATTTTAATTTTCGTTTATAAAACAATAAAAATTATGTTTAGAGTTTAAACAAAATTTTAAACTCCTGATTAAATTTTATTCAATTAGTAGATTACATACTAATTTAAAAACTTTAGTTTTCCCAATGTTATTACATTCTTTATAAGAATGTGATAGGAGAAAATATGTCTGTTAAAATAACATTAGTTGAAAATCATATAAATAGGAATTTTAAACAATACAATATTGATGATTTCACCATTAAAGAAAATTTTGGATCAATTGAGAATTTTAAAACAATATTAGGTAAGAAAAGATCAAAAGAAGATGAAGCTAACTTAATAGCTTTTTTGAATGAAATTAGACCAATAAATAAAATAATTGATATGAGAAAAAATAATCATCAAACAACTATTCATAAAGGATACGTATCAAACTCAAATTGATTTATTAAAAAAATTTGTTTTCAAATTTTTAAAACGTTTGATAAATACGTCTGAATTTATTCGACTGTAACAGACTTTGCTAAATTTCTTGGTTGGTCAACATCAGTTCCCCTTTCCCTAGCAACATGATAAGCGATTAATTGAGCTGGTATTGACATAAAAATTGGAGAAAAAACATCATTCCAAGTATCTTGAAAAGATGGAATTAAAACTTTATTTTCAATAAAAGATATTTTATTTATATTTTTTTTATCCGAAATCAAAAATACTTCCCCCCCTCTTGCTAATGCCTCTTGAAGATTAGAAATTGATTTTTCTTCTATCCCATCAGATGTTAAAAACATTATAATTGGTAAACCTTCTTCAATCAGTGCTATTGGTCCATGTTTCATCTCGCCAGCGGCAAAACCCTCAGAGTGTATATAGCTTAATTCTTTAAGTTTTAATGCTCCTTCTAGTGCCAAGGGGTAAAGTATACCTCTACCAAGATAGAGAATATTTTGGCTATTTTTTATAGATTGAGCTAAGTTAATAAATTCTTCATTAAGTGACAAAATTTTAGATAAAAAGTTTGGTACTAATTTTAAATTTTGGATAAAACTCTGATATTTTTCTGAAGTAATTTTTTGATTATACATTCCAATTTTCATTGCAATAGATAACAAAACTATTAACTGAGAGGTAAAAGATTTTGTGCTTGCAACCCCAACTTCAGGTCCAACATGGGTCAAAATAGAGTAATCAGCTTCTCTATCAATTGAACTATTTTCTACATTTGTTATTGCTGTTGTTGTCAAATTTAATCTTTTTGCTTCTCTCATAGCCATTAAAGTATCAATACTCTCCCCTGATTGAGAAATAACTATCATACATGAATACATTGCTGTAGCAGGGTTTCTATACCTGTATTCAGATGAAAGTTCTACATTTACTGGAATAGATGAAAATTTTTCAATCCAATATTTTCCAACCATAGCAGCATAGTGACTAGTTCCAGCTGCACAAATTGTGATGCCAAAGTTTTTTTGTATATTCATTTTTTCTGGAAAAATATTTAAGTCATTTTCTTCTCTTACTAAACTACCAATAGTGTTAATTAACACATTAGGCTGTTCATGGATTTCTTTTTCCATAAAATGTTTATAACCATCTTTATTTAAGAAATTTAAATTTGATTTAATGTTTATCTTTTCTCTTTCAACTTCGTTATTATTAAAATCATAAATTTGGAAATTTGTTTTGTTTAAAATAGCATAATCACCGTCGTTTAAATAAATCACTTCATTGACCATATGTGAAATGGACTGAGCATCAGAGCCTACAATATTATAACCTTTACCTAATCCTAGAACTAAAGGTGATGTTTTTCGAGCAACAAAAATCTCTTCCTTTAAACTATGAATAGCAGCAAAGGCATATGCTCCTTCAATTTTTTTTACTACTGAAACACAAGCATCAAAGAAATTATTAGTCTTTTTCATTGAAATACTTAATAAATGCGGAATTACCTCCGTATCAGTTGATGTTTCAAAAACAACATTTTTTTCTTTTAATTCTAAACGGATTTGATCATGGTTTTCAATAATACCGTTATGAACTACAGCTACATTTTCAGATAAAATTGGATGTGTGTTCTCCAACAAAACTTTTCCATGAGTTGCCCAGCGAGTATGGCCTATTGCAATTGAAATATCTTTTATATCTTTTTCCAAAAATTCAAATTTTGACTTTAATTTATTTAATTTTCCTAAAGCTTTTATTGTATTTATGTGGTTCTTTTCTAAATAAGCTAATCCAGCAGAATCATACCCTCGGTACTCTAGGTTTTTCAAAACATTTAAAGCACTTTTGCACGCATTTAATTTTCCAACGATACCAACTATACCACACATAAATATTACCCATTTACATAATAAATTTGAATTTTTGTTATTAAAATATATAAATAAATAATGAATGTTTGTACAGTTATACTTGGAGCAGGAAAAGGTTCTAGGATGAAGTCAATTACTCCTAAACCATTTCATAAAGTTGCAAACTTAAAACTTATTGATTGGGTTCTTAACACTCACAATTCAATTAAAATAAATAAAAAAATAATAGTAACGTCTAAAAATATTAATTACTCAGAATATTCTAAAACTAATCAAATTGTCATTCAAAATGATCAATTAGGCACAGGTAATGCAGTCATTCAAACAAAAAAAGAACTGAAAAATTTCAAAGGTGTGATTGTTATATGCTTTGCTGATACTCCTTTTATCACAAAAAAAACCATAAAAAAACTCATTAACTCTATTGAACAAGGTAATGATATTGCATTAACCTCCTTTAAAAATAATCGTAAGAACTCATATGGAAAAATTATTTTATCTCAAAATGGTAAACCAGTAAAAATTACTGAAGATAGAAATGGAAAATTAAATTCACTTTTGTGTAATGGTGGAATAATGGCTTTTAATAGCGACATAATGTTCAATTTACTATCAAAGATTAAACCCGATAATATGTCAAAAGAATATTATTTAACGGAAGTTGTGGAAATAGCTTATAAAAATAATCTTCAAATAGATCTAATTCATATTGATGAACAAGAAATACTAGGAGTGAATTCTAGAGAAGATCTAGCTTTAGCTGAAAAAATTATTCAAACAAAACTAAGACATTTTTTTCTTAATAAGGGAGTAACATTAATTGATCCTGAAACTAATTACTTTTCTTATGATACTATTATTAAAAAAGATGTGACAATCTTTCCCAATGTATTTATTGGTGAAGGCGTTAAAATTGACAGTGGATCAAATATTTTGTCATTTTGTCATTTAGAAAACTGCTATATAAAAAAAAATGTGTCAATAGGTCCTTTTGCAAGAATAAGAGGTAATACTGTTTTAAATGAAAAAAATAAAATTGGAAATTTTGTAGAATTAAAGAATGTAATTTCAGAAAAAGAAGTTAAAATTAACCATCTTTCATATATAGGTGATACTTCAATTGGAAAATCTACTAACATAGGCGCAGGATCAATCACATGTAATTACGATGGTCATAAAAAGAATAAAACTTTTATTGGTTCTAATGCTTTTGTTGGTTCAAACTCAACTATGGTTGCACCCTTAAAAATTGGTAATAATAGTACTATTGGAGCTGGTTCAGTCATTACTGAGGATGTTGATCATGGTGATCTTGCAATTGGAAGGGAAAGACAAGTTAATAAAAAAGATAGATCAATTACTAAGAAAAAAAATTAGTATCCTCTATCATCAACTCTTAAATGTTTGAATAAGCCATTTGTTATAATCAAATTCCATCTTTTATCTCTCCACCACTTCTTATTTAGCTCAATTTCAATATTTTTAAATCCATTTATTTTTTTGTTACTATCAGTAATTTCAGCCTCTTCGATAATTACTTTTAAAAAGAAATTTCTATCAACCATAATTGCTAAGTTTGACCAATTCATAATTTCAGACGTAATTAAATAAGAATTATTTTCTAATTTTGATATATATTTAGGAAATTTTATATGTGGATCTTTTTCATTATATATTCCTGTGCCAATTAACTTTTTTGCTTTGTTTGGCCTTAGCAATCTTTTTATTTTTTTTATAGTTCCAAAACCCCAATATTCTTTATATTTGTTTATAGCATGGAAAGGTTTGCCGGGATCTTTAATACTTCTTAATCTAACTTGCGCTGCTTTATATTTGTACAAATGTTCAAGTGACTGTTTAAGTAAAGTATAAGTTATCTTACCATTCGCAACTAAAGGCAAGTCATTTTCTAAAAGTAATAAAGGTCCCTCAGGCATGTTTAATGCTAAATTTTTAAACCCATTTAAGATACCAATATTCTTTTTAAATAAAATAGGTTTATATCCAAAGTTTTTGCAGATTTTTATTCCTTCATTATTATATTCAGGTAAACAAATGAATTTATAATGTGTTAAAGAATTTAATCCATTTTCTTCATAACTTTTTAATGAATTGTAAAGGCTTGCATAACCCTTCCAACTTAAAATTCCAATCGAAAAATTAAGATTTTTCATTTTCTATGAGAGCTTTGTTATCTCCACCACTTAATATTATCTGTTTTTCAAATTCTCTAAGTCTTTTATAAACACTTGCTAATTCTATAATTGTAGGCCATGCCTTTAATAAGTACTGCATTGATCCCTCAACTCTACCAAATGCTCTAATTATTTGTTGCATAACTCCTAAAGTTACAACACCAGCAACAATAGCTGGCGCAAGAAAAACATACGCACTTAATACATTAGCTTGTAAATAAGCCATTCTACCAATATTAAAATAAAGGTATCTCAAATAACTTAGAAAATGTATTTGTTTAACATCACTAAACAATTCATCTATACTTTTTGGTCGAACATACTTATCATCTTCTGCAATAACTAAAATTTTTCTGTATGCTGCTTCTTTTTTTTGCAAATCATATTCAACCCCTACTAACCTTAATATCCAGCCAAGTCCAATTAAAAAAATTGTTCCTCCAATAGTCCATACAAGTGCACCAGTAATTAATCCATATTGCCAATCACCAAAAAAATAAATTGGAATTCCTAAAGATAATCCAAACAAGATTGGTATAAACTGAATTAAAACCATTATAGACTCCACTAAGCTTGTACCAAGTGATTCCATTATTCTTGCAAATTTAACAGTATCTTCTTGAACCCTTTGGGCGGCTCCTTCAATATTCCTAGCAGTATTATATACAGAATGATACCATTCAACCATTGCTGTTCTCCACCTAAATAAATAATGAGCTGTAAAAAAACTTATTATTACATACAAGCCCACATACATTCCTGCTAAACTAATAAAAGAAAATAAACTATCCCAATATTCTTCGATAGTTATAGAATTAGGCGAACCTAATGCTTTTTGTATCATATCATAAAACTTTCCAAACCACTCATTTATTTTCACGTCAATTTTAACTTGAATCCATAATGAAAATAAAATTAAAAATGATCCTAACCATGACCATAACAACCATTTTTTAATTTTAAAAAATCTAAACATTTCTACTAACTCTTATGCTTTGAATTACACCTAATCCAATGAAGATTGTTATAAGAGAAGTTCCCCCATTGCTTATGAAAGGAAGTGGAGCTCCTACTACAGGTATTAAACCAGTTACCATACCAATATTAAAAAAAACATACAAAAAAATTAAAAATAAAACCCCAAAAATTAAAATTTTATTAGTAACATTTTCCTCTTTCAAAAATTCTTTTATCAAAATAATATTAATAACAAAATACAATGTTAATACTAACATAGAACCAACAAAACCCATTTCTTCTGAAATTAAAGTAAATACAAAATCGGTATGTTTTTCTGGTAAAAAATCTAGTCTACTTTGACTTCCAGTTAAAAATCCTTTACCAAACATTCCTCCAGAACCTATTGCAATTTTTGATTGCATTATCTGGTAACCTTTCCCAAGAGTATCTAATTCAGGGTTTAAAAAAACTAAAATTCTATATTTTTGATATTCAAATAAGTTTTGCCATAGTATAGGAAGAGAAATTAAAGATACTAGTACTATTGAGAAAATAATATTCCATGATAAACCATTTACAAAAATTATAGCAAAACCAAGTAATATTAACATAGAGCCAGTACCAAGATCTGGTTGATTAACAATTAAAAACCCAGGTGTAAGAACTAAAAAAATTGCAAAAATGTTATATAAATAATTTTTTGAATTATTTGGATAATATGTAAAAAACTTTGCTAACAATAAAATTATAGATATTTTCGCTAATTCTGATGGTTGAAAAAAAAAATATTTAAGATTAATCCATCTTTTTACATCTCCAACTCCAAAATAAATAACATAGATTAAACATAAAATACAAAATACATATAAAACGACTGAAAAATTCATTATAAAATTAATATTAAACTGACTTAAAATAAATATTATTAAAAAACCCAAAATAATTTTATATATATGATTAATTGCCCACGGATTTAAACTGCCATCTCCTGCTGAATAAAGCGCACCAATACCTATTATACATACAATTAAAACCAAAAATAATAGTATCCAATCCATTTTAAGGAGTTTTTTCAAAATACTGTCAGGTTTGTAAAACTTGTTATTATAAGAAAACATTTCTAACCTTATTCAAACTAATAATTTTTCCATTATATCTTTTGCAACAGGTGCAGCGACAGTAGAGCCACTTCCCCCATGCTCAACAATGACACAAATTGAATATTTAGGTTTTTCTAATGGTGCATAACCTACAAATAAGGCGTGATCACGTTTTTTCCATTCACGATCTTTATTTTTAATAATTCCTTTTTCCCTTTCATCTTCAGAAATTCTTACAACCTGTACAGTTCCTGTTTTCCCTGCCATTTTAAAATTTTTTATTTTTAACTTAGATTTGTATGCTGTACCCAATTCACTATTGACTACATTTGACATTGCACTTTTAATATAATTTAAATGATTCTTATTTATATCTAATTTTGCAAATTTTTTTGTTTTACCAGATAATAATGTTGGTTCAACTGACAATTCTGAATTTGCTATTCTAGAAACCATTGTAGCTAACTCAATAGGATTACTAAGCATATAACCTTGACCGATAGAAGCATTAATAGTTTCTCCAGGAGTCCAGCGTGTTCCTTTAACATTTAACTTCCATTTCTTAGAGGGAACTAAACCTTTTCGAAGTTCATTTAACTCTAAATTAATATTTCCATCTAAACCAAGTTTTTTAAGCATTAAACCAATTTTTTCAATACCTACTTTTAATCCAAGTTCATAGAAAAACACATCACATGATCTTTCTATTGCTTGTGACAAATTTATATTTCCATGTCCATATTTATGCCAGCAATGAAATTTCATATCACCATATTCTTTAACTCCGTTGCAAAAAAACTTTTTATCATAACCAATTATACCATTTTCTAAAGCAGCAAGTGCCACAGCCATTTTGATTGTAGAACCAGGTGAGTAGAGGCCAGAAACAGCTCTATTAAGAAGAGGTGCCTTTTTATTATTAATTAAGGATTTCCATTCTTTAGATTTGATGCCTCTAGTGAAAATATTTGGATTAAAATTTGGTGATGAGACACAACATACTAGTTCTCCTGTGTTTACATCCATTACCACTACAGAACCTGTTTCTGGTTCATTGAATTTTGATTTTTTTGAATTAAGGTTTTGAAGTCTAGTTAATGCATATGATTGAATATTTAAATCAATACTAAGATTTAAATTTTTTCCAGCATTAGGTTTTTCATACAAATTAGAAGTTATAATTTTTCCTCTGGCATTAACTTCTTCTCTTCTTCTTCCAAATTCACCTCTCAGCTTATTATCAAAAAATTTCTCTAAACCATATTTTCCAATTCGTAAATTAGAAAAATTTATTAGATTTTTATTTTTTTTTAAATCTTGTTCAGTCAATTTTCCAGTATACCCTATTAAATGACTTGTTATTGTTCCTTGAGGATAAACCCTTTTTTTAGTCATTAAAAAATTTACCTCTGGAAACTCATGTAATCTTACAGCTATTTTAGAAATATCTCTTTGAGAAAGATTATCTGTAATAAATACATTAACATTATTTTTTTTTAAATTTTTATATCTGTTTTTAAAATTATTTACATCTTCTTTGTTAAGATTTGTAATCAATAAAAGCTTATCTAAAATTTTCTTTAAATTTAAATTTTGAGATGATTTTATGTATAAACTAAAAGCATCTCTATTTGCTGCTAAAACTCTACCTTTTCTATCATAAATTTCACCTCTTTCTGGAACAACTAAACTAAAATTAAACTGATTGTTTTTAGATAATTTATCATACTTTTTATTTTCGATTATTTGAAGGTCAAATAACCTCCATGACAGGACTCCAAAAGAAATCCCTTTTAAGGCAGATAATAAAAAAAATCTTCTTTCAATATTTTTTTTTAAATTTAGATTTTTCATTTACTTACAAATACTTTTAAAACTATTTTTGGTACATCAATTAAAAATAAAATTACTGGAAAAAGTAAAAGAGTTGTTCCAATATTAAACATAACTGCATAAATATCAGGAAATTTAAAATTTACGATTACAAAAATGACCTTCATAATTAATAAACTTATGATATACGAAAAAGAAAATAAAAACCATTCACCATATTTTTTTAAGATCTTATTACTTATACTTAAATTTAATGTAAACAACTTCAAAAATAAAAAAAGCAAAGAATGAATTCCTATTAGTCCTCCTGTTATAAGATCATATAGTAGTCCATACAAAATTATTAGAATACTAGATAATTCATAATTTACTCTTCTTATAGTAAGAAATAAAACTATAGCTAAAATATATGGCTGCGAGATTACAAAGAATGATAGAAAATTTAAAGAAATTTGTAAAAAAGAAGCAACTAAAATAATCAGGGTAAAAATTAGATTATTAAAAAAAAATTCTGAGTTATACTTTTCCATTGAGATAAATTTAATTACTAAATTTATTAAAACCTTTCAAATTTATTTTGTTTTGATTTTCTTGAAGAGGTGCAAATCCTTTAGATTTTTTTCTATTCTCTAAATCACTATTAGAGATTATAGAAACAAATCTTAATTTTTGTGGGTTAGGAAGTGGCTGGACATAATAATTTCCATTTGACATGGATATTATTTTTCCAACATTTACACCAGATGGGAAAACACCACCATGTCCGGAAGTTTCTATAATTTCTCCAATAATAGGTTTAGCTTCTGAAGATAAAAATCTTAATTTTAATAATTTTCCATTTTCACCTTGAGCAATAGCTGGCCAACCACTTTGAGTTAAATATGAGGGTATCATAGAATTTATATCAATTGTTAATAATACTCTACTTGAAGATGGTCCAACACTTATTACAGAGCCTACTAAACCTAAAGATGAAATTACTGGTTGTCCTTTTTTTATGCCATCTACACTACCTCCATTGATAACCATAGTCTTTGCAAAAGTTCCTCCAGAAATATTTAATACTCTTCCAGTAAAAATAATTTTATTTCGATTAATTTTAAAATTTAATAATTTTTTTAATTCAATTAACTCACTTTCTGTATTTGCTAATTTTGTTTCAATAATCTTAAGTCTACGATTTTCACTTTTAAGTTTTATATTTTCATCCCTTAGAAACGTTGCAGATTGAACATCTTTTATAACATTCTCTAATTCTAATGCTGGTTTGCTTACGAAATTAGAAATTGGAGAAAAAAAGTCAGTTAAAAAAGAAGATAAATTTCTAAGAGCGATTAAATCTAACTTGCCTATAAATATTAAAATTAAGCAGATTAAAATTAATAATGAATTAAATAGTTTGTTTTTATATAATTTACTTTTTTCAAAAAGCATACAAAGTATATGTAATCATAAATCAAATAACTAAGCGCCTATTAATACGTTTTTTAGAGATTTCATTTCATCAAGGCATCTACCAGTTCCCATAACTACACAAGTCAAAGGGTCTTCTGCAATAACAACTGGTAAACCAGTTGCGTCTCTTAAAGTTGTATCTAATTCATTTAATAACGCTCCTCCACCAGTCAAAACAATTCCTCGTTCAACAATATCAGCAGCAAGTTCTGGAGGAGTTTGTTCTAACGCTGTTTTAGTTGCTTCAATTATCTGACCTACTGGTTCAGCTAGAGCTTCGCAAATTTGAGCTTGATTAATCTCAATCTCTTTAGGGACACCATTAACTAAGTCCCTTCCTCTTACCTCAATAGTAGCTCCAACACCATCTTTAGGTACTTTAGCAATAGCAATACCCTTTTTAATTCTTTCAGCTGTCATTTCTCCAATTAATAAATTATGGTGTCTTCTTATAAATCCAACTATTGCCTCGTCAAATTTATCGCCTCCAACCCTTACAGATCTAGCATATACGATATTTCCCAAAGATAGGATTGCTACCTCAGTAGTTCCTCCACCAATATCTACAACCATTGACCCAGAAGCCTCAGTTACAGGTAAATTAGCGCCAATTGCCGCTGCCATAGGTTCTTCTATTAAATAAACTCTTCTTGCACCAGCAGCTTCAGCTGATTCTTGAATTGCACGTCTCTCTACAGCAGTAGCTCCAGATGGAACACAAACAACAACTTGTGGACTTAGGATAGAGTTATTAACTTTTTTTATGAAATGTTTAATCATCTCTTCAGCCACATCAAAATCAGCAATAACTCCATCAGCCATTGGTCTAATAGCCCTAATATTTCCAGGTGTTTTTCCTAACATTGTTTTTGCTTCTTCACCAACTGCAAGAACATGATTTTTACCTTTTATTTCGGTTATTGCTACAACTGAAGGCTCATTAAGTAAAATACCTTTTCCTTTAACATAAACGAGTGTGTTTGCTGTACCAAGATCAATGGCCAAATCAGCTGAAAAAATACCTTTAAAAGAACCTATCATTTAAATATTACCTTTCTTTATAAAAATCTTAACATAATATAAATTAATTTTTATCTTTATCAACAAGTCTATTTTCAGTAATCCAAGGCATCATACCCCTAAGCTTAGAACCAATCTCTTCAATTTGATGTTGAGAAGTTCTTCTTCTGGTAGATTTGAAACTTGTCTGATTAACTTTATTTTCAAGCATCCAATCTCTAGTAAATTTTCCAGATTGAATATCATCTAATACTTTTTTCATTTCTTTTTTTGTATCAGAGTTGATAATTCTAGGTCCAGTTACATATTCACCATATTCAGCTGTATTACTAATTGAATAATTCATATTAGCTATACCTCCTTCATAGATAAGATCTACAATTAGTTTAACTTCATGTAAACATTCAAAATAAGCCATTTCAGGTGCATAACCAGCTTCAACTAATGTTTCAAACCCAGATCTTATTAATTCAACTAACCCACCACATAAAACAACTTGTTCTCCAAATAAGTCAGTTTCACATTCTTCTTTAAAGGTGGTTTCAATCACACCAGATCTTCCGCCACCTATTGCACAAGCATAAGATAATCCAATATCATGAGCATTTCCTGTTGAATTTTTATTTATTGCGATTAGACAAGGCACTCCGCCACCACGCAAATATTCAGATCTAACTGTATGTCCTGGACCTTTTGGTGCAACCATAAATACGTCAATATCATCTCTAGGTTCAATCAAATTAAAATGAACATTTAAACCATGAGCAAATGCAATAGCTGATCCTGCTCTCATGTTTTCTTTTAAGCTTTCGTTATAAATATCAGCTTGAAGTTCATCAGGGGTAGCCATCATTATTACGTCAGCCCATTTTGCACCATCAGAAACTTCTTTAACATCAAAGCCAGCTTTTTTTGCTTTGTCGATAGATTGTGATCCTTTTTTTAAAGCAATTGCTACGTCTTTAACACCACTATCTCTCAAATTAGCTGCATGAGCATGACCTTGACTTCCATACCCAATAACAAGAACTTTCTTTGATTTAATTAAACCAATGTCAGCATCTCTATCATAATAAACTCTCATACAAACTCCTTATTAATTTATTCAAAAATTTTATTTATAATTTTAGTTTCAGTTTTATATCCCCTAGACATCGCGGAAACACCAGTACGTGAAATTTCAATGTCACCAAGAGATTTCATTAAGTCCACAAATGCGTCTATTTTATTAGGTTTTCCTGTTAATTCAAAAACAAAACTTTTTAATGTAACGTCGAGAGTTTTTGCTCTAAAAGTATCTGCAATTCTTAAAGCTTCCACTCTATCTAAACCAGAAGAAACAACTTTTACCAAAGCTAATTCACTTTTTATGAATGGACCTTCAAGTGTCAAATCTCTTACAAGATGAACTGGTATAAGTCTTGATAATTGTGATTTAATTTGTTCTATAGTGTTACTAGTACCTTTAGTTACAATAGAAATTCTAGAGAGATTTCTTTTATTATCAATTTCAGTAACAGTTAAACTTTCAATATTATATCCTCTTCCAGAAAATAAACCAATCACTCTTGCTAAAGTTCCAGGCTCATTATTTACAACAACTGTCAGAGTTCTTATACTTTCTTTCTCTTGTATATTTAATTTTTCATATATTGACATGATTATACAAGAGCCAATCCATCCGATGAAACTTTTTGTTTCTTTTTGTCTTCTTTATTTAAAATCATATCATAATGAGCAGATCCAGATGGTATCATTGGAAAACAATTTTCTTCTTTTGCAACGCATATATCTGCTAACACTGGACCATTATGCTCCAACATTTGATAGATAACACTTTGCAGCTCATTCATCTTTTCAGCTCTAATTCCTTTAATGCCGAAACTATCAGCTAGTTTTATGAAATCCGGCAAAGAATCTGTATAGCTCTCACTATATCTAGATCCATGAATTAACTCTTGCCATTGTCTTACCATGCCCATCCATTGATTATTAATAATAAATATCTTAATTGGTAGATTATATTGTACGATAGTAGATAATTCTTGCATGTTCATCAAAAATGACGCTTCTCCGGCTATATCTATAACTAAAGATTTTGGATTTGCTATTTGAACTCCGATTGAAGCTGGCAGACCATACCCCATAGTTCCTAAACCTCCAGATGTCATCCAATGATTAGGTTTTGAAAAACCAAAATATTGTGCTGCCCACATTTGATGTTGACCGACCTCAGTAGTTACAAAAGGATCAGCTGATTTTGTTAATTTATATAGTTTTTCAATAGCATATTGAGGTTTAATGATTACTTCATCAGTTGAATATGAAAGAGATTTTTTTTCTTTCCATTTATTAATTTCTGACCACCAACTTTTACAAGAAAATGTTTTTAAATTTCTTTTTTTAAGCTCTTTATAAATTTCTTTTAAAACAACTTTTACATCTCCGATAATAGGTAAATCAACTTGAACTATTTTATTAATCGAAGAAGGGTCGATATCTATATGAATTTTTTTTGAATTTGGTGAAAAAGCATCTAATCTACCAGTAACTCTATCATCAAATCTAGCACCAACATTGATCATCAAGTCACAATGATGCATAGCTAAATTAGCCTCATAAGTTCCGTGCATACCCAACATTCCAAGAAAGTTTTTATTGTCATGAGCAATAGCTCCAAGCCCCATTAAAGTAAGTGTAACAGGAGCACTTAATAAATTTATAATTTTATTTAAATATTGTGACGCTTCCATTCCAGAATTTATAATGCCTCCACCACCATAAAAAATTGGTTTTTTTGAACTTAAAATTAAATCAACTATTTTTTTTATTTCACTACTTTTTACAGATTGGTTTATAATAATTTTTTTACTAGTTACTACAGTTTTTTTTTCATATTTCACTTCTGAAAGTTGAATATCTTTTGGTAAATCAATTAGAACTGGACCAGGTCTACCCGTACTTGCAATTTCAAATGCTTCATGAACTACTTTGCATAAATCTTTTGGTTTTTTTACAAGATAATTATGCTTAGTTGCTGGCCTAGAAATTCCTGTCGTATCTGCTTCTTGGAAGGCATCAGTTCCTATCAAATGTGTTGGCACTTGCCCAGTAATGCACACCAATGGTACAGAGTCCATTAATGCATCAGTTAGTCCCGTTATGGCGTTCGTTGCGCCCGGACCAGAAGTTACTAATACACACCCAACCTTTCCTGTAGATCTTGCAAAACCCTCGGCAGCATGAACTGCAGCTTGCTCATGTCTTACTAAAATATGTTTTATTCGATTATTTTTAAAAATAGCGTCGTATACTGGTAATACGGCTCCTCCTGGGTAACCAAATACAGTATCTACATCATTTTCAATTAGTGCTTTTATAAGCGCTTCGGCACCATTCATACTTTTATTTAACATAATTATCTACAATATTAAATAACTTTGTTTATTAATTTGGTCAATATATTATTGTTTGACATCTATATTCTTAAAATTAGATCTGGCTTAAAATTATGTCTAAACCAAGTCAATTGTCTTTTTACATATCTTCTAGTATCGCGTTTACTCAATACAATTGCATCATTAAGAGAAATTTCCTTATCTAAATATTTTATAATCCAATTAACTCCTAAACATTTAAATCCTGGTAGAGATCTATCAAAATTTTTTTCTTTTACAGATCTCACCTCTTCGATAGCCCCTTTGTCAATAAATTCGTCAAATCTATTTTCACAATTTTTATAATTTTTTTCTCTTTCCTGTTCTAACAAGATTGAAAAAAAAGTATTATATATTTTATTAACTTCAGAACTTTTATGCCATTCTGAAATAGCTTTACCAGTTTGTAAATAGACTGAATAAGCCCTGATCAATCTTTGTTTATCAATATTTTTAGTAATAAAATTTTCATCTATTTTTTTTACTAATTTTTTAAATTCAATTATTCCAATTTTTTCAAAAAGTTTTAAACAATTATCTAAAACTTCCTTATCAACCTTTGGTATTTTTGATATTCCATTTATTGCTGATTTAATATATAAACCAGTCCCTCCAACTATAATAGGTATCTTATTTATATTAAAAATTTCATCAAGTTTTTTTTCAACTAGTTCCAACCAATCCATAACTGAAAAACTTTGGCAAATTGATCTTATGCTATATAATTCGTGAGAAACTAATTTTTTATCTCTATTACTTGGTTGAGATGATATTATTTTTAACTCTTTATATATCTGCATTGAGTCTGCATTAATTATAACCCCATTTATTTTTTTGGCTAAAGATAAAGCTAAATTTGACTTACCTATTCCTGTTGGGCCAGAAATTATTATAATTGGAGTTTCATCAAAACTTGAATCTAAAATTTTACTTTCTATTAATTGAATTATGGACATATCAAATGTAATATTTTAAAAATTATAATGACTAATTATTTATTTATATCAAACTCATCAAATTTTAAAATTGATAATGTTCTGATTAATCAAATTAATTTGATTTTAAGTAATCAAAATATTGAATTTTCAAATAGAGAGATTGTAAAAAATGATTTTTATGAATGGTGTCTAGAAGAATTTAATAATAATGTAAAAAAAAAAATTGAAGATATTTTTAAAAATTTACCAATTGATATAAATTTTTTAAATATTTCATCTCCACGAAAAAAGAGAATTTTAATCTGCGATATGGATAGCACCATTATTGAGGAAGAAAGCCTAGACGAAATAGCTGAAGATGCTGGAATAGGTAATGAAATAAAAAATATTACAAAAAGAGCTATGAGAGGTGAATTAGATTTTAAAGATGCACTTGTACAGAGAATAAATCTATTAAATAGCTATCCTTTAGAAAATATTTTCAAGTTAAATAATAAAATTCAAATCAATGATGGTGCAATAGAACTAGTTGAAAAGATGAAAGCTAATTCATGTATAACTGTACTTATTTCAGGTGGATTTTCTCCTTCGGTAAGCTATATAGCAAAAAAAATCGGATTTGATTATTACCACTGTAATAATTTTTTATATAAAAAAAAAGATGGCAAAATTGTACTTAATGGATGTGTACAAAGCCCAATTTTAGATAAAAATGCAAAATTAGATATTACTAAAAGTTATTTAAAAAAGCTTAATTTTACACTAAATGATGTAATTTCAGTAGGTGATGGAGCCAATGATGTTAATTTAATAAAACTAACAGGCATTGGTGTATCATATAAAGGAAAGCAAATACTAAACAATGTAGCAGATGTTGTTTTCAATCATACAAATTTGAAAGGGATTCTATATTTACAAGATTATCAAATTTAGTTTTAAAATATTTCAACAGCAACAAACCTATCTGCGCCTTCAAAATTAACTAGCATTAATAGTGCATTTCTTTTTTGTTTTTTTGCCTTTTCTATAGCATCAGTTATTACACTTAAATCTGAAACTTCGGATTGCCCCACTCTTACTATAATCATACCTTCCCTAAGGCCACTTTTAGAGGCTTTACTATTACTTTTAACATTAGAAATAATAATACCTTTAGTAAAATCCTTTAATTTATACTTTTTAATATCTTGATCGTCTAATTGTTTTATTTCAAAACCTATTTTAGGAAATGCTTTAGTTAGACCTTTGTTTTGCTTATTATCAATTAGATTATTATTTTCAGCCAACTCTAATTCACCTAACTTTACATTTAAAGTCTTTATTTTACCATTTCTCCAAATTTCAACCTTTACAGAATTTCCAACAGGTGTTCCTGCTACAACTTTAGGTAGTTCATTCATATTTTTTATTTTAATACCATTAAATTTTAAAATAACATCACCAGACTTTATACCAGCCTTATATGCTGGACCATTTTCGGTTGCTGATGATACCAGTGCTCCATGAGTATTTTTCAAACCTAAAGATTCTGCTATCTCTTTTGTTATTTGTTGAATTAAAACGCCTAACCAACCTCGCTTTGTACGACCATATTTTCTTAGTTGATCTGAAACTTGTTTTGCTAAATTGGATGATACAGCAAAACCTATGCCCACAGATCCACCTGATTGAGAAAATATTGCAGTGTTTATGCCTACAACATTACCTTTCATATCAAATAAAGGTCCACCTGAATTCCCTCTATTTATTGAGGCGTCAGTTTGAATATAATCATCGTATGACCCTCCTATGTTTCTTCCTCTTGCAGATACAATTCCAGCTGTCACTGTACCTCCAAAACCAAAAGGATTACCGATAGCCATGACCCAATCACCTACTCTTAAATTATTTGAGTCACCAAATTCTACAGCTTTTAATTTAGTATTTTTTGGATTAATTTTTAGTAATGCAACGTCTGTTTTAGGGTCTTTTCCTACAACCTCGGCTTCAAAAGATTGATCATCATGAAGTATAACTTTGATTTTTTCGGCATTATCAATTACGTGATTGTTAGTGATGATATAACCTTTTTTATCAATAATAAAACCTGAACCAAGAGATTGGGCTCTTCTTTTACCTTGGTTAGGCTCTTGAAATTGTTTAAAAAATTCTTCAAATGGTGACCCAGGAGGGAAAGTTGGTAGATTATTTTTTCTATCTTCTATAATTGTAGTTGTTGAAATATTAACTACTGACGGACTTAAAATTTCAGCTAAATTAGCAAAACTATCTGGAGCTTTTTTTGCGAAACTTAAAGAAGATGAAAATAGTAAAATAACAGTAGTTATAATAATTTTAAATTTACAATCAATAATCATACATATTCCTCAAAAAAATAAATTTATATAGACTAGATAAAAATGTCATAAATATGGTAAAAAGAAGAAGGCTTAATTCCCTTTTTTATCTGAAAAGAAATTAAAAAATTCACTTTCAGGTGACAAAATCATAGTAGTGTCTTTATCGACAAAAGTTTTTTCATATGCTTGCATAGAGCGGTAAAATTTAAAAAATTTTGAATCTCTTCCAAAGGCGTCTGCATATATTTTAATAGCCTCTCCATCACCATTACCCCTAATTGCTTCAGCTTTCCTTTGAGCCTCTGCAAGCAAAATTGTTTTTTGTTTTTCAGCATCAGATCTTATCTTTTGAGCCTCTTCAGCCCCTTGTGCTCTAAACTCTTTAGCTTCTTGTTCTCTTTCAGATCTCATTCTGTTAAATATATTTTGACTTGTTGCTTCAGGATAATCAGCTCTTCTAATTCGAACATCAATTATTTCCATACCTAGTCTTTTAATAATATCATTTACCTCTAAACCAATATCATCTACAATTTTTTGTCTAGCATCAGACAAAATTGATATTAATTCAAGTTTACCAAAAACACGTCTAACAGATGAATCAATTATAGATTCTAGTCTCTGTCTTGCTCCATTCTCATTTCGAACAGTTTGAAAAAATAGTAATGGATCGATAATTTTAAATCTTGAATAGGTGTCAACTTCTAATCTTTTTTGATCTGAAAGAATTACTTCTTCAGAATCGCTAGAAACTAGTGAAAGAACTCTTTTTTCAAAGAGTGTAACTTCTTGTATAAAGGGGATCTTAAAATTTAAGCCTGGTTTTGTAATAACTCTTTTTGGTTCACCAAATTGTAAAACTATTGCTTGTTTGGTTTGATCAACAGTAAAGAATGAACTATACAAAATAAATAATACAATTATACCAACTGTGTAAGATAAAATTTTGATATTAGACATTATTTCGATCCTTTATTTTGTAATTTATCAATGGGTAAATAAGGAACAATACCAGAAGAACTTGCAGATTTATCCATGATAATTTTGTTAACATTTACTAAAACTTTCTCCATTGTTTCCAAATAAATTCTAGATGTGGTCACGTCTGGATTAATTTTATAGCTTTCATAAACTGAAATAAATCTATCAGCATCACCTTTAGCTCTATTTACTACCTGACTTTCATATGCTTGTGACTCATTAATCATTTGTGCTGCTTCTCCTCTAGCTCTTGGAACAATATCGTTTCTTATAGCTTCAGCTTCATTTATTAGTGTGTCTCTATCTTGCCTAGCTCTTTGCACATCATTAAAAGCATCAATAACTTCTTGTGGTGGGTCCACTGAAAGTAGTTGGACATCTCTTATTTCAACACCAGCTTCATATTGGTTTAATAAGTCCTGTAATAAGGTTTTGGCTGTTAACTGAATGTTTTGACGGCCACCTGTTAATGCTGTTTGTATCTTAGTTTGACCAATTATATCTCTCATTATCGATTGAGCAGCAACTTTAACTGTTTCAGGGGGATCTTGTAGATTAAATAAGTATTTACCAGCATCAGATATTTTCCAAAAAACCACAAAATCAATATCAATATTATTTTCGTCACCAGTTATCATTTTTGACTCATCGGGAACATCTCTTCTATTTGCAGTACCACCACCGAAACCTCTATATCCTATCTCTATTTTGTTTTCTCTGGTTACATCCGGTGTAATTACTTTTTCTATGGGTGAAGGCAAATGATAATGAAGACCAGGTTGGGTTGTCCTAACAAATTCACCAAACCTTAAAACTACACCTTGTTCTTGTGGGTTTACTCTGTAAATACCAGATGCAAGCCATAGTGCTATTAATATGAGAAATATTATAGATAAGCCTTTACCTCCACCAAAATTTGATGGCACGAATTTTTTGAATTTGTCTTTACTATTTTTGATAATTTCATCCACGTCAGGAGGTGTTTGGTTGTTAGGTCTTCTTCCCCAAGGACTTTGATTATTATCATTGTTGCCCCAAGGGCCTGAATTGTTGTTGTTCATGATTACACCCGAAATATATATATGTCATAGATATTTGTTTCAATAAAAAAATTTCAACCTTAATCTTTTATTTTTTTAAAAATTAAAATTATAAATTTATTTTTCAATAATATTATCTATATGATGATATTATGGAAAATGATAATATTAACAAATTTTTAAAAATACCAAAATTTGCTAAACACGTAATACTTGTAGCAAGTGGTAAAGGTGGTGTTGGAAAATCAACATTTGCTCTCAACTTAGCATTAACTTTTCAGCATTTTAAATTCAAAGTAGGTTTATTAGATGCTGATATATATGGTCCTAGTTTACCTAAATTACTAAATACAAATAAAGAACCCAAAATTGAAAATAAGAACTTCTTACCAATTGAGGTTAATGGTCTTAAAACAATGTCAATTGGTTATTTAGTACCGGAAGAAACAGCTAATATATGGAGAGGGCCCATGGTCATCAAGGCAGTCACACAATTACTGAAAGATGTAGCCTGGGGAGAGTTAGATATTTTAATCATTGATACTCCTCCAGGAACTGGAGATGTACAATTAACAATTTCTCAAAAAATTGATGTTAGTGGTGCATTAATAATAACTACACCTCAAGAATTATCGTTATTAGACGTTAAAAGAGGTATAAATATGTTTAGAAAAGTTAATCTACCAATTCTAGGTTTAATTGAAAATATGAGTTACTATATATGTGATGAATGTGAAAAAAAACATTATATTTTTGGGAAAAAATCAAGCCTTAAACTAGCTAATAACTTAGACTTGGAGGTACTTGGGGAATTACCAATTAGTGAAAATTTAATTAAAAAATATGATACTCAACACCCAATCATAAAACAAAAAAAAGATGATGTAATTTTCAAATCTTTCTTTGATATAAGCCAAAAAATTCAAAAAAAAATCAAAATTTAATTTATTTTCTTTTATAAACCCAAAAAGAATGAGGTGGATAACTTTCATTTCCCTCAACTTTCTGAACCAATTTTTTTTTCCATTTTTTCTCATCGATAAAAGGAAAGGTAACTCCTTTTTTTAAATTAATATCGACTAGAGTAAGTTCAATTTGACTACAAAAATTTAAAGCTAATTTATATATTTCACCTCCCCCAAAAATAAAAATTTTTTTTGTACTATGTTCATCTTTTTTAAACTTTTTATTAATCCAATCATTGGCTTTTATTACTGCGTCTTCAAAATTTTGTACAAAATATTTTCCTAAGTTAATGTCATCTTTAAGATTTTTTTTATTAGTTAAAATAATATTTGCTCTTCCTGGTAAAGGTTTGCCAATACTATCAAAAGTTTTTCTTCCCATTATTAATGGATTATCATAAGTTATAGATTTCAATCTTTTTAAATCATTTGGTAAATGCCATAACATTTGATTACCGTCACCAATTATAAAATCCTTAGAGACAGCAACAATTGTAACTATACGAAATTTATTTTTTTCAATCGTTTCCACGCAATTAAACTGCTATTGGAGCTTTAATGTGTGCATCTGGTGAATAATTTTGAAATGTAAAATCATCAAATTCAAACTCATCAATATTTTTTCTTTTTTTATTAATAACAAGTTTAGGTAAATCTTTCGGTTTTCTAGTTAATTGCTCTTTAGCTTGATCTTGGTGATTTAGATATAGGTGTGCATCACCAAGCGTATGTACAAAAAATCCAACATTTAAATTTGTTAAATCAGCTATCATATGAGTAAGAAGAGCATATGAAGCTATATTGAATGGAACTCCTAAAAAAATATCTGCACTTCTTTGGTAAAGTTGGCAAGAAAGTTTATTGTCTATTACATGAAATTGAAACAAGCAATGACAAGGAGGTAAAGCCATTCTTGAAACATCTGCTGGATTCCACGACGAAACAATGATTCTTCTTGAACTTGGGTCATTTTTAATTAATTCAATTGCATTTTTTAACTGGTCAATTTCAACTCCATTATTCTCCCATGAACGCCATTGCTTTCCATAAACTGGACCTAAATTACCATTATCATCTGCCCATTCGTCCCAAATATGTACATTATTATCATTCAAATATTTTATATTTGTATCTCCTTTAACAAACCATAAAAGTTCATGAACAATTGACTTAATGTGAAGTTTTTTTGTAGTTAAAAGAGGGAAACCTTTACTTAAATCAAATCTCATTTGCCACCCGAAAAGTGATTTTGTTCCAACACCAGTTCTATCTTTTTTTATTATACCATTATCAAAAACATTTTTTAGTAAATCTAAGTATTGTATCATTTTAACCTCTAAATATTAATAACAAAAAGTATTTTAATTGTCATTGCTCTTTAATAATTTTTGAAATTAATATATATTTATTAAGTCTTAAATGACTATAGTAATAAACATTTTATAAAATAAGCTCTGCGGACCCGGGGGCAGTACCCGGCACCTCCACCAAAAAATATTAAGGGGGTGAAATAGGATCGACGTGTGTGATAAAAATAAAACTTTTACTCGGCATTGTACCACCGATATCGGGCTATTTAATAGTTGCAAACGACAACTACGCTCCGGTTGCAGCAGCTGCTTAGCAGCTAAAGTAACCGAAATTAAAGTCCTATCCTCTAGCAAGGATCGGCGGGGTTGAACTGCCTGGCAACAGAAACTCAAGGGCAAGACTTAGGTCTTGCCTTTTTTTTTAAATTTATCTGTAAAAATTCTTTCTCATAAAATATAATAAAAATACAATTTTTTTTTGAGTTTGAAATGGATAAAATAGTTAAAAAAAACATTGATTATGATCAAATAGTTGAAGAAACACTAAGATTAGTTGTCAAGAAATCATTAGAATTAGTTAATGAGGAAGGACTTCCAGGTGATCATCATTTTTATATTTCATTTGATTCGACACATGATGGAGTAAAAGTACCGTCTGAATTGAAGGCTGGAGAAGATAATGAAATTAAGATTATTTTGCAACATCAGTTCTGGGATCTCATTATTGATGATCATAAATTTTCAGTTGTTCTCTCTTTTAGTGGAAAGAAAAAAAATATTTCTGTTCCATTTAATTCTATCACATCTTTTTCAGATCCATCAGTCGGCTTTAGTTTACAATTTAAAAAAGATTTTCTAACAGAAAATAAAAAAAAAGAAAAAAAAATATCATCACATAAATCCAATGAAGATAAAAAGCAAAAATTTAACGCTGAAATATTCTCATTGGATGCATTTAGATCTAAAAAAGAAGATTAAAATCAAAAGGAATTTATTATGAGTTTTGCTTTTTCAACAATGTTTCCTATAACTAATGATAATACTGAATATGAATTAATAGAAAGCGATCATGTAAGCTTCAAAGCTTTCCAAAATAAAAATATTTTATTAATTCAACCTGAAGCACTAAAAATAATAACTGAAAATGCGTTTTACAAAATTTCCCATTTTTACAGAAGTTCACACCTTAAATTACTAAAAAAAATTCTGGATGATAAAGAGGCATCTAAAAATGATCATTTTGTTGCACTAACAATGTTAAAAAATGCAAATATTTCTGCATCCGGAGTTTTACCTATGTGTCAAGATACTGGGACGGCAATAATTAATGGGTACAGAGGGAAAAACATATTTACAGATTTTAATGAAGAAAAAGAATTATCAAGAGGTATATATAATAGTTATCAAAAAAATAACCTTAGATTTTCTCAACTTGCTCCAATTTCAATGTTCGAAGAAAAAAATACTAACAACAATTTACCTGGAGAAATTAATTTATACGCCGCTGAGGGTGATGAGTATAAATTTACTTTTATTCAAAAAGGAGGTGGTTCAGCAAATAAAAGCTTTTTATATCAACAAACAAAAGCAATTTTAAATCCAAAAGATTTAAAAAAATTTTTATATGAGATTATCATTTCTCTTGGGACCGCCGCTTGTCCACCTTATCATTTAGCAATTGTTATTGGAGGAACATCCGCTGAATTAAATTTAAAAACTGTAAAACTAGCATCAACAAAATATCTAGATGAACTCCCAATAAGAGGAGATGAAAAAACAGGTCATGCTTTTAGAGATAAAGAATGGGAAGAAATTATTTTAAAAATGACCCAAGAAATGGGAATCGGCGCACAATTTGGTGGCAAATATTATTGTCATGATGTAAGGGTCATTAGATTACCTAGGCATGGAGCATCTATGCCAGTTGGTATAGGAGTTTCTTGTTCAGCAGATCGACAAATATTTGGAAAGATAAATTCAAAAGGAATTTTTTTAGAGAAGCTTGAGACAAATCCAGCCAAATATTTACCTGAAATTGAAGAAAGTTTAGATGAAGAAATAATTCATATTGACCTAACAAGTGGGATGGATAAAATCTTAAATCAATTAAATAAATGTAAAGTTAAAACAAGGTTAAGCCTTACTGGCCCTCTAATAGTAGCAAGAGATATAGCTCATGCAAAAATTTTAGAATATTTAGATAAAAATAATAATCTTCCAGAATATTTTAAAAAATATCCAGTCTATTATGCAGGACCTGCAAAAAAGCCAAAAGGTCTACCTTCAGGTTCATTTGGCCCTACAACAGCCGGAAGAATGGACAGTTATGTGCCAAAATTTCAAAAATTTGGAGGATCAATGGTTATGCTCGCAAAAGGAAACAGATCACAAATAGTTGTTGATTCATGCAAAGAATTTGGAGGTTTTTATCTAGGTTCAATTGGAGGAGTCGCAGCTAATGTTGCTCAAAATTCAATTAAAAAGGTATCAGTTTTAGAATATCCTGAATTAGGAATGGAAGCAGTTTGGAAAATAGAGGTTGAAAATTTTCCTGCATTCATGGTCATTGATAATAAAGGCAATGATTTTTTTAAATAATTTTAAGTATAATGTAAATTTGATCTATTCAATTGATCGATTGAGGTGCATCCCATTAATTTCATATCCCTAATAATTTCTTCTTTTAATAAGCCAAGTGCTCTTTCAACACCTTTCTCACCTGCAGAAGCTAATGCATACAAATAAAGCCTTCCACCTGCACAGGCTTTAGCACCCATAGAAAGAGCTTTTAGTATATGTGTTCCTCTTTGAATTCCACCTTCACAAATAACATCAATTTTATCTCCAACTGCATCAACAATTTTTGCTAATTGATCAAACGGTGAAACGGAGCCATCAAGTTGTCTTCCACCATGATTTGATACAATTACTCCTGTGCAACCTATATCAATGGCTCTTTTAGCATCTTCAACGCTAACAACACCTTTAAGTGCAAAATGTCCACCCCATTTTTTTCCAAGATCTTCAGCATCCTTCCAACTCATTGATTGATCAAGCATGTTTGTAAAATAGTCACCAATTGATGTCATTGCAGAAGTACCTGCCCCAACATAATCTTGCAAGTGAGGAAGTTCAAATTTAGGACTTGTTATATAATTGATACCCCAATAAGGCTTTAAAATAAATTCCAACAAGCTATTTAAAGTAAAACGTGGTGGAATGACAAACCCTGTTCTTAAATCTCTTTCTCTATTTCCTCCAGTGATAGTGTCAACTGTTAGAGCTAGAACATCAAATTTAGCTGCCTTTGCTCTTTCTAACATACTATTGTTAAGACCTCTATCTTTATGAAAATAAAATTGAAACATTTTTGGAGATGACGAAATTTTCGATACTTCTTCAACACTTACTGTTCCAAGCGAAGATACACCAAACATTGTTCCAAATTTATCAGCCGCTTTTGCAACAGCCCTCTCGCCTTCATAATGAAATAATCTTTGCACAGCTGTTGGAGAACAATATACTGGCATCTCAAGTTTTTTTCCAAAAATTGTAGTAGAAATATCAACATCTTTTACACCACGTAGTACACTAGGTATTAAACTGACATCATCAAATGATGATGTGTTTCGTCGGAATGTGACTTCATCATCTGCTGCTCCATCTATATAATTAAATATAGGAGAGGGTAGCTTAGATTTTGCAAGGCTCCTGAAGTCTTGAAAATTGTAGCATTTTTTATGATTCATTAAATTAATTTAGCCTTGTCTAGCTTTAAACCTAGGGTTTTTTTTATTTATAACGTAAAGTCTACCTCTTCGTCTTACAACTTGGCAATTTCTATCTCTAACTTTAAGTGTTTTTAGTGAACTAACTACTTTCATAATAACCTCATTGAATTCAATATAATAAATATAAGTGAAGGTCAAGATCAATTATTGTAAGTGACATTACACCCACCAATACCACAATAGCCATTTGGATTTTTTAAAAGATATTGTTGATGATATTCTTCAGCGTAATAAAAATTTTTAAAATTTTGTATCTCTGTTGTTATTTTAGCAAACCCATTTTTTTTTAATAATTCTTCATATTTGTTCTTTGTTGATTTAGCTAATTCAAATTGTTTTTCATTTGTAGTTATTATAATAGATCTATATTGAGTTCCAATGTCATTACCTTGTCTCATCCCTTGAGTTGGATTATGCCCCTCCCAAAAAATTTTAAGAAGCTGAAAAGTGTCTATTTTATATGGATCGTATACAAGCTTAACTACTTCAGCATGATAAGTTTCTCCATAACATATATCTTTATATGTTGGGTCTTTTGTATTACCAGCGGAATAGCCGACAGCTGTTACATGAATGCCATTTCTGTTCCAAAAAAGCTTTTCTGCTCCCCAAAAACATCCCATGCCAAAATAAATGACTTCAGAGGAGGATGGTTCGTAATCAATTGGCTTTTTATATACATCATTGGAAATGGTCATAGTTAGTATATATATCGATGAATTAGATGTTTCAATAATTATTAAAATTTACTTGAATAAATTATTTTTACCTCTAATAAAGCGATTATGACAAATGATATTTATGGCATAGAAAAATGGGGTAAAGGTTTCTTCAAAATACTAGAAAATGGAAATCTAGGTTTATTAAATCCTCTAAAAAAACAAAGCAACCCTATTGACCTTACTAAAATTGTAAAGAAACTAAACCAAAAACTATCCCCTCCTTATATCATTCGTGTTGCTAATTATTTAGAGTTTATGATTAAAGAAATTAATGAAAATTTTAATAACTCTATTAAAACCATTGGATATAAAAATAAATTTAAGAGTATTTATCCAATAAAAGTTAATCAACAATCTCAAGTTATAAAAAACGTAGTCAAATACAGTAAAAAATTTAATTCTGGATTAGAAGTTGGTTCAAAAGCTGAATTACTAATAGCTTTAAGTCAAAACTTAACTAAAAATGCGCTAATTGTTTGCAATGGAACAAAAGATGAAGAATTTGTAAAGTTATCATTACTTTCAAACAAAATTGATATCAAAACTATACTTGTAATTGAAAGTCTTAAAGAACTAGATTTGATTATCAAAATATCTAATTCACTTAAAATTAAACCTTTATTAGGTGTAAGAATTAAGCTAACAAATTTAATAAGTGGAAAATGGTCTCAATCAAGTGGTGATAGAAGTGCTTTTGGGCTTCCCGTAGATAAAATCACAGAAGCTCTTAATAAATTAAAAAAAAATCAATTATTAGATTGCTTAATTCTTCAACATTCTCACCTAGGTAGTCAAGTACCAGATATCATAGAAATAAGGAAATATACTCAAGAAGCTTGTAGATTTTTTGTTGAAATTTCTAATTTCGGAGCACCATTGAAATTTATAGATTTGGGTGGAGGTCTTGGTGTTGATTATACCGGCGAAAACAAATCAAAATTTCATTCTATTAATTACTCAATGGAAGAATATTGTATTAACATAGTTGAAACTCTCAAACTTGAATTCGACAAAGCAAAAATTAATCATCCTATAGTAATAACAGAATCTGGAAGAGCAACAGTAGCTCCAAGCTCTATTTTAGTTTTCAATATCTTAGATACAACTATTTTTGATGTAAAGTCATGCCCAATCTTAAATAAAAAAGACCATATCTATTTATCTTATATGATACAAATCTTAAATTACATTAATGAAAATAGAATACAAGAATGTTTTAATGATCTTAATTATTATAGAGACGAATTGAGAGTTTTATTTAGGAATGGCCAAATAAATTTGTCAGAAATTTCTAAAATTGAAAAAACATATTTATTTGTTTTAAATAAAATTAAAGCATTTGTAGAAGAAAAAAAATTAAATTCTAATCCGATATCAAACAAATTGAATAATTTAGCTGATATATATCATGGGAATTTTTCATTATTTCAAAGTTTACCTGATATGTGGGCAATAGATCAGTTACATCCAATAGCACCAATTCAAAAACTAAATCGTAAACCAAATAAACGTGTCATTCTTAATGATATTACTTGTGATAGTGACGGTATGATTGCAAAGTTTGTCTTAAATGACGGAATAAAAGATACATTACCAATACATGAGATAAAAAAAAATGAAGAATATTATTTAGGTGTTTTTTTTATTGGTGCTTACCAAGAAACTCTAGGAGATCTTCATAATTTATTCGGTGACACAAATATATCAACAGTAAAATTAGAAGATAATGGTAAATTCAAAATTGTACATGAACAAATTGGAGATAAAATTTCTCAAGTTTTGAGTTATGTTGAATATTCATCAAGTGAAGTTTTAAAAATATTTTCTGAAAAAACTAATAGATTCTACAAAAAAAACCTAATCAGTAATAATGAAAAAAATCAATTGTTAAAAAATTTTAAAGCGTCTATAGATGGTTATACTTATTTTGAAAATTAATCGAGGTGGTTGTGAGTAAAATCCTTATCATCGGTGCAGGTGGAGTTTCTTCTGTAGCAATTCATAAAATGGCTCAATTATCAAATAATTTTAAAGAAATAACTTTGGCAAGTAGGACAATTGATAATTGTAAAAAAATTCAAAAACAAATAAAAAAAAAATATAATCTTGATATTAATATCGAAGAATTGGATGCAGATAATATTTCTGAAACATCAAAGATTATATCAAAATACACTCCTGAACTAGTTGTAAATTTGGCCTTGCCTTACCAGGATCTAAATATAATGCAAGCTTGTTTAAATAAAAATGTTAATTATTTAGATACTGCTAACTATGAACCCAGAGATGAAGCAAAGTTCGAATACAAATGGCAATGGGAATTAAATAATAAATTTAAAGAAAAAAATTTGATGGGACTACTTGGTTCTGGTTTTGATCCAGGAGTTACAAATGTTTATACAGCTTATATTAAAAAACATTATTTGGATGAAATTCACTATTTAGATATTTTAGATTGCAATGGTGGAGATCATGGTCAACATTTTGCAACTAATTTTAATCCAGAAATAAATATAAGAGAAATTACACAAAAAAGTAAATTTTATAAAAATGGAAAATGGATAACTGGTGATCCATTATCTAAAAAAATTGAATTTGATTTTCCAGAGGTTGGTAAAAGAAACATGTATCTTATGTACCACGAAGAACTTGAAAGTTTAGTAAAAAATTTTAGAGATTTAAAACAAGCAAGATTTTGGATGACATTTGGAGATCAATACTTGAATTACTTAAATGTTTTACAAAATGTTGGTCTAACTTCTATCAAACCAATAAAATTCAAAAATATGGACATTATACCACTTGAGTTCTTAAAAGAAGTTTTACCAGATCCAAAATCTTTAGGGGAAAATACAAAAGGTAAAACTTGCATAGGAACAATAATTAGTGGTCTAAAAAATAAAAAAATTAAAACAATTTACTGTTATAATGTTTGTGATCATAAGAAATGTTTTGAAGAAGTGGAAAGTCAAGCTGTTTCTTATACAACTGGTGTTCCAGCAATGATTGGATCTTTATTAATATTAAATAAAACATGGTTTAAACCTGGTGTTTGGAATTTAGAACAATTTGACCCTGATCCATTTATAGATGCTTTAAAACTATATGGACTACCAAACAAAGTTGTTGAATTAGATAAACCTGTAAACTTCTAAAATGCTTAAAACCGTTAAAGTCAATAAAAAATATTTTAAAAACCTTGATTTATCTAAAATTTCTTCTCCTAGTTATGTAATTGATACTAAGGTTATTAATGATAATTTAGAAATATTTCATAAATTAAAAACTGATACGAACGTTAAAATTCTTTTAGCATTAAAAGCATTTTCTCTTAAAAGTTTACTTCCTATTATTTCAAATGTGCTAGATGGTGTTTGTGCATCCGGTTTAAATGAAGCAAAACTTGGTAAAAAATACTTTGGAGGTTTAATTAGTACTTATTCACCTGCATTTAAAGAATCTGAATTTGATGAAATTTTAAAATGTTCACAACACGTGACTTTTAATTCTATTTCACAGATCAACAAATACAAAAAATTATGTGTAAATAAAAACATAGATATTGGCGTTAGAATAAACCCTTTATATTCTGAAGTTGATGTTTCTAAGTATAATTCTTCAAATTTAAATTCTCGTCTAGGCATTCATATAAATCAATTAGATAAAATTGACTTTACCTATATTAAAGGAATTCATTTTCACTCTTTATGCGAACAAAATTTTGATGCTTTAGAAAATACATGGAATAAGATTTGGCCTTATTTAAAAAATGTAGTTAAAAACTTAGAATGGATCAATTTAGGAGGTGGACACCACATAACCAGATCAGATTATAAATTAACTAAACTAACTAATTTTCTTTTAGAATTAAAAGCAAAAACAAATTGTCAAATTATATTAGAACCTGGCGAAGCTGTTGTTTTTGAATCAGGTATTTTGGTTGGTGAAATTTTAGATTACATTCAAGGAGATAATAACAAAATTCCAAATATTGGCATCACAGATATAAGTCCTGTTTGTCACATGCCAGACGTAATCGAAGCTCCATATAGACCAACATTAATGAATGAACCAGTTAAAGGAAAAAAAGTTGTTTTAGGTGGACCAAGTTGTTTAGCTGGAGATATTATTGGAGAATATTATTTTTTAAAAAATCCTAATATAGGAGATAAAGTTGTATTCTTGGATCAAGCGCATTATACATTAGTGAAAACTAATTTTTTTAATGGGATTAACCATCCTGAAGTTGTATTATGGAATAGTGATAATAATGATTTTAAAATAATCAAATCTTTTCATTTCAAAGATTTTGAAACAAGAAATTAAAATGTTAAATTTAAAAAAAAATTTATTTTTGGGAGAAGAATTATCTGTAAAAGAAAAAAGTTTCAATTTTTCTAAATTTCACATTTTACCTATACCTTTAGAAAAAACTGTATCTTACGGCACAGGGACATCTAAAGCTCCAGAAATTATAATTAATGCCAGTAATCAGCTTGAAAGAAATCACAATAGCCCATGTGATTTTGGTATATATACACATGATGCATTTGATTGTTCATTAAATTTCAACTCAATATTTCAAAATATAGAGAATTTAATTTTTGATATTTTAAAAAAAGATAAAATTCCTGTTTGTATTGGCGGCGAACACAGTTTGACATTTGGTGTTATAAAGGGATTTAAAAAAAAATTTAATAACATTAATCAAGATTTTGGCATAATACAATTTGATGCTCATGCTGATTTAAGAAAAACATATAATGGAAGTGTGAATTCTCATGCAACTGTGATGTATAAAATACATAAAGAAAATATTCCAATATTTCAATTTGGTGTTAGAGCTCAATCTGATGAAGAGATTAAATTAAGAGATGAATTCAATATTAATTACAAAAGCATAGAAGACTACAGAAAAAATCCGAATATTAGATTACCCAAAAACTTTCCAAAAAATATTTACATCACATTTGATTCAGATTGCTTAGATCCATCTATAATGCCTGCGACTGGAACACCAGTTCCAAATGGATTATATTACAATGAAACTTTTTTAATTTTAGAAAAATTAATCGAAAACAAAAAAATTATAGGAATCGATTATGTTGAATATGCTCCAATAGAAAATTTTCATGCTTATGATTATTTGTCTGCAAATATTATATATGATTTAATGAAGCTTTGTTTAAAATAAATTAAGATTCTTGCAACCATTTTTCAGCATCTAAAGCAGCCATGCAACCCATGCCTGCAGCTGTAATGGCTTGTCTATATATTTTGTCAACACAATCACCAGCAGCAAATACACCTTTAATATTTGTTAAGGTAGACCCCTTTTCTGTAACTTCAATATACCCTTCTTTGTCTAAAAGAATTTGATTTGTAAAACATGCAGTAGAAGGAACATGACCAATAGCTACAAATGCTCCATCTACATTAATACTTTTTTTTGAGTTGTCTTTAGTAGATATTAAGTTCAAACAATTTAAGCCTTTATCATTTCCAATAAAATCTTCGACTACATAATTCCACAAAAAATCGATATTCTCTCTAGAAAAAACTCTATCTTGCAATATTTTTTCAGCTCTCAAATTATCTCTTCTATGAATTAAAATTACTTTTGAACATATTTTAGATAGATATAATGCCTCTTCAACAGCTGTGTTTCCACCACCAATAACTGCAACATTCTTATTTCTATAAAAAAAACCGTCACAAGTTGCACAAGCAGAGACACCTCTACCATTAAATTTTTTTTCACTCTCTATTCCAAGCCAACGAGCTTGTGCTCCAGTACAAATTATGACAGATTTTGTTTTAATGATTTTGCCACTATCACATTTAATTATTTTTAATTTCTCAGTAAAGTCTACACTCGTAACTAGTTCGTTTATTATTTCTGCACCTACGTTTAAAGCTTGTGATTTCATTTGATCCATAAGCCAAGGACCTTGAACAACATCAGAGAACCCAGGATAATTTTCAACATCAGTTGTAATAGTTAATTGTCCACCTGGTTGAAGACCTTCCAAAATTAGAGGTTTTAAATTTGCTCTAGCTGCATAAATTCCAGCAGTAAGTCCAGCAGAACCTGTGCCGATAATGACAATATCTCTTAAAATATCATTCATAAAATTTTGTCTCCTTTAAACACAATAGTTTTTTTCCCATTTAAAAAAACTCTACCCTCACTAAAGTTTTTTATAGCTTTATACAAAACTCTTGCCTCAATATCTTTTCCAATTGTTACTAAATCACTTGGACTTAGTTCATGATCAACTTTTTCAACATCTTGTTCAATTATAGGTCCCTCATCTAAATTTTGATTAACAAAATGAGCTGTTGCTCCAATTATTTTAACTCCTCGTTCAAAAGCTTGATGGTAAGGTTTTGCACCTTTAAAACTTGGTAAAAAACTGTGATGGATATTTATAATTTTTCCATAAAATTGATCAACAAAATTTCTAGACAAAATTTGCATGTATCTAGCTAGAATTATAATATCAATTTTTTTTTCATCTATAAATTCAATGATTCGTTTCTCCTGCTTCAACTTATCATTATTAATTGGAAAGTGATAAAAAGGTAAATTTTCTAACGAAGTTATTTTTTTTAAATCATTATGGTTTGATATAACTGCTTCAATCGATAAATTTAAGTTATTATTTTTTGTTTTATTAATAAGTTCGATTAGACAATGATCAAGTTTTGATGCCAAAATAAGAGTTTTAAGTGTTTTATGTATATGTCTAATTTCATAATTAGCATTTAAAATATTTGATAAACTTTTAAATTCATTGTTAATAGTTTCTATGCTTAATTCATTTGGCAGTTGAAAACTTTGTCTGATAAAAAAGCTATTTGTATCCTGATCAGTAAACTGTTTAGATTCAATAATATTACAGTTTTTATTCGCCAAAAGAGTTGATATCTTCGAGACGATACCAACTTGATCCTTACAGTTTAAACGCAATAAATAAATTTTATTTTTATCCATGTGTATTCTTATATTGTAATTAATAATTAAATTAAATTAATTTTTTTGAAATTATCTTAATAAATTCTTGTGGTTTCTCTACATGTAACCAGTGACCAGCATCTTCAATTTTAAAAAATTTAAGATTTGTAAATAATTTTTTGAATTTATCTTTGTATTTTTTATTTATATAAGGACTATTTTCTCCAAAAATACACAAGGTATCGATATGAGATACGTTTGAAATCAAGTCAATTGGGAAACCTCTTAAATATTTCATTCCAATTTTAATTGTATTTAAATCTAATGACCAAGAATATATCCCATTATTAAAATTTAAATTTTGTAATAAAAATGATCTTAATTCTTTATCATTGATATAATTAGATAATTGCATATCAACATCTTTTCTACTTTTACACTTTTTAATATCTATCTTTAAAAGATGATCAACTATTTCAATGTCTTCTCTTGGATAATCAACCGGTGCAATATCTACTACGAATAATTGTTTTACAAATTGTGGATATAAAAGTGTAAATAACATACCTAATTTTCCACCCATTGAATGACCTATAATTGAAAATTTGTTAATATCTTTTTCCTTAATAAATTCATACACATCATTAACCATTATTGAATAAGAAATCTCAGTTGATGGATTATTTTCTCCATGATTTCTTAAATCAAAAACTATTATAGTACCATCAAATATTGAACTTATTCTTAAGGCGATAGAGTGCCAATTTTTTGCTCTACCAAAAAGACCATGAAAAATGAAAATTGTTTTTTGATCATTAAAATAGAATTCTTCATTGCTCAATTGCTTTTCATTTTTATAAACTTTAAATTTCATCTTAATTTTTTATTTAAATTTTAAATTTTTTGTCGTATTTATTTTATATACTGGGAGATTAAAATGGCAAATGTAATTAATTTAAATGATCATCTCAAAGATAAATATGATGAACAGTTAATAACAAAAATCAAGTTGTGTAGAATTAGAGATGAAATTGAAGAAAAGCTTAACAATTACTCAATCACTGAAAATAATGAGCTTGCTGTAAGCCTTTCTTCGGGTCGATATGCAGCTATGAAATTAACTAAGATAATTGGCAAAGAAGATACAATTCAATTTTTTCAAGATTGTATTGAGACCGCTTGTAAAACTTGACTTAAGAAATCCTACTAATATTACCTGCAACCTCTGCACCTAGATCAATTGATAAAGAATTTGTTTTTAAGTTTCCTTCAACTCTAGCACTACTTGAAACATTAAGAATATTTGCGGCAACTTCTCCCTTAACAAGTCCTCCCAAAGTAACTTTATCTGCGATTAAATTACCATCAAAAACACTATTTGATTCTAATAGTACATCTTTGGCTCTTAATTCCCCTTTAAACCTTCCAGCAATAACAACTGCTGAGCCGGAGGAGTCTAATGTACCTTCCATAATTAATTCTTCTGATATATATGTTGTTTCACTCATTTTTCACCTATTAAAATAATTTTTAATCATTAAGAATAATATTTTATTCTTCTTTAACGTTTTGCGTTTCTTCAGCTGGTTCTTGCTTTTTAGCTTGTTCTTTTTTATCCCAATTATGAACCACACGACAATTCAAAGCTGCACCTCTATCCATTTGCAAAGATTTATAATGTATTTCACCACTTATTCGAGAACTTTCTGTTAGCCAAATGCTGTCAGCTTTCATTTTTCCTTCATATTCTCCAGCAATAACAACTAGATCAGATTTAACTGCACCCTTAAAATTACCTGTAGATCCAATAGTTACTTTTTCAGTAACCAAATCTGCTTGTACAGAGCCATTAATTTCTATTGACTTAGAATTATTAATTTTTCCTGTAAATTTTGCTCCATTTCCTAAAACTGCTTGTTTTTCTGCCATAACTACACCTATTAACTAAAATTTATTTTATTTATTGTTTCTTTTTTCCTAATTGCGCTTCAACTTTGGCACCTTCATCGATAGAAATATTATCGTATGAGACTTCACCAGTTACAGAACCTGTTGAACGAATTGAAACCACTTCAGATAAAACTTGGCCATCAAATTTACCAGCTATCGAAACTAACTCTGCATCAATATTTCCTTTAAGAACTCCAGTTTCTTCTATAGATAGACTATTGCATTTAATATCTCCCACAACATTTCCAAGCAAGACAAGCCCTCCAGAAGCCGTAATTTTACCCTTTATCTTCATATCTGAAGATATAATTGATTTTTCTACTTCGCCGTCAGTTTTATTTGCCATTTTACTTTTCCTAATTTAAATAAAGGTTTATAATATATAATAAATTGAATTTATAATAAACTATATCTGTTTTTATTATAATTCAATCAATTTTGGTATAAATAGTGCAATAAACAAGCCAAGTATCAATAATATATAGGATTATTAATATGGCAGAACAAGTAATTGATATTCGCGAAAGAATAGAAAAGATGCGAATCAAATTTGAAGATGATAATAAAAGTGATATTCATGATGAACCCAATCTTGAAAAAAATGTTAATTATGAAGAAAAAAAAAGAATTACTAAATTAGAAAATGAATTCAACAATCAACAAAAAGAAGAAATTAAATCTAGTTATAACAATGACTTATCAAAATCAAAAACTTTAACTCAAAATAGTAAAGAATTTCCTTCGGTTCAATTATCAGTTAAAAACCCAATTTCTTCTAAAGTTTTAGTATTTCTAATGCTATTACAGGTGTTTTCAAATATAGGTATATTTATGCTACTATTGAATGTATTGGAGTAAAAACTGAATAATTCAACAATAAAAAAACTGTCTAAAAAATTTCCATCTGTTAAAAAGGGTATTAGATTTGGAGATCTTTTCACAAAGCCAAAGGTTGGACTATTATCAGAACGAAGATTTTTGATCTTTACTAGACGTGGCCCTATAGAAATACACTTTAAACTTTCTCACTACGTTTCTCTAGCTTTAACTATTGTGGTTGGAGTATCAAGCATTGTTTACTATTCGGTTGTTGGCATCTCATCGGCTATTGACGTTGCACAAAAAGATATCATTACCGAAGCATCAGCTAACTTGCCAACAAATATTAAAGAGGATAAATCAAACGAAGTAGAATCAAAGTCTGTTTTAAATGAAATAAATATAGATGAGACAAAATCTAATGATAATAAAATTGGTCTTGAAACCAATATTAGCTTACCTGAACAAACAAATGAAATTAATTTTAATACCAAATTAGTTAAAAACTCAGAATATTTAATTAAAGAAAAAATTTATACAGATAAATTAGATAAATCAAATATAATCGAGGAACAAAATACAAAACTTGCCTCTAATTCAAAAATTTTTCCAAATTTAAATAACTCTGATACCAAAGTATTTAAGAAAAATGAACCAAATAATAACATGAATTTAAAAGATGTAGACAATGATAATGCTTTTTATATATCGCCTCCCAAACTTGATGAAAGAGCATCCAACTTCAGATTCATTTCATCTTTAGATAATGAATTATCTAATTTAGAACAAGTATTTGATAAACTTGATTTAGAATTAAAAGACAATAGAGTTCAAAAAGTTAGAAACTTAATCAATAAAGAACTAGATTATCAAGAAGACGCTGAAAAATTTTTAATAGCTTTCAGAGAACGATTAGATTTACTAGCTATTTATAAAAATGCATTAGAATTTATACCTTTAAAACCACCTATGGAACATTATTATGTAACTAGTAAGTATGGAAAAAGAAAACATCCAGTGACAAAAAAATGGCGTTTCCATCATGGTATTGATTTAGCTGGTACATGGCAGGAAAATATAAAGGTATCAGCGGATGGGGTTGTAACTTTTGCTGGGTACCATGGCTCATTTGGCAAAGTTATTAGAATTCGACATAACTACGGAATTAAAACTACTTATGGACACCTTGCTAAAATACTAGTCAAGAAAGGTCAAATTGTTTCTGAAGGTCAAGTTATTGGTAAAATGGGAAGAACTGGCAGAGTAGATGGTGCTCATTTACATTATGAAATATCCGTTAATGGGAAGTCAAAAGATCCTGCTATTTACTTTTCAATTGGCAGGAAATTATTAAGTAGAAATAGTCTAAAATCAATTGCAGATACAAATTAATTTGGCATATAAAATGCAACTCTCTAGAATAAAGGGGTATTATAATGAAGTTGCATAAAAGAAATGATGATTTAAAAAATAATGATCTTGCCGATCTCAAAATTAACTTAAAAATATTTAATAAAAATAACAAAGTTTATCAAAAGAAAATTATCCCATTAAAAGTTTTAGCTAATTTAGTTTCAACCAGTAGATAATAATTTGTTCAATTTCGATCGTCTTTTTCTTTCTGCGCTTGAAGGAATACTCAACATGTCTCTATATTTAGCTACAGTTCTCCTAGCTACGTCTATCCCCTGATTAGATAAAACATCTGCAATCTTTTCATCGCTGAGAGGTTTGCTTGAAACTTCTGTAGAAATTAACTTCTTTAACGCTTCCCTTACGGCTGAAGCTGCATGCTTATCACTTTCTTCAGAACTTGGAATAGCTGCAGAAAAAAATTCTTTAAGAGATAATAATCCCCAATCAGTTAAAATCAATTTACTATTTGTTACCCTTGAAACTGTACTTTCATGCATACCTATAGCATCCGCAACATCTTTTAAAATTAGAGGCTTCATGTGACTTAATCCATGCTTAAAAAAACTAATTTGTTTTTGTAAAATTACTGAAGCAACTTTTAATATAGTTTTATTCCTTTGATCAACAGCTTTTTGAAGCCATTTCGCTTCCCCAATTTTATTTGCTGTAAACTCATTATCATCTCCCCCAAGATTTAAATTAGATATCTCACTTATATAATCTTCATCTAAATCTATTGTTGGAAGAGTTGATCTATTTAAATCAATTTTCCAACCTTTATTAGTTTTTGATACGATAATATCCGGCTCAGAGATACTTAATGGTTCATCAATAAAATTTTCTGCTGGCTTAGGATTTAATGTTTTGATTATGTTGATCATTTGAATAATTTTGTCATTTTCTATTTTACATAATTTTGTAAGAGTTTTAATTTTACCCTTTGTTATTAACGTTAAGTTATCTATCAAAACTTGATATGTTTCATTTAAAACACCTTTTTCTTTGAGTTGTATCTTGAGACATTCTGATAAATTTTTTGCAAATATCCCAATTGGCTCGAGGGATTGTAAATGTTGTATTATTTCTTCAATGTAATTCACAGGTTTGTTTAATTCCTCAGCAATATCCTCAACTGGATGGATTAACCAACCACTTGGATGCAAGTAATCAATTAGAGAAATTGCAACAGATTGATCTTTTTTTTCAAAGGAGAGCGTTATTTGATTAGTCAGATATTCTTTTAAAGAAATTTTATTTGATACAGTATTTTCAATTACTTCAGATAAAAAGGTATTTTTGTTTTCAAAATTATTTTTAATTGTTGTATTATCTTTTTCAAAAGATCTCTCTGAAATATGCGTATCAAAAGAATTATTCATTTCTAAATCACTATTAATCTTTAATGGATCCTCATTTTGTTTAGTATTTTCTAATACGTCAGAAGTTTTTTGTTCATTTATTTCTATCTTTTTAATATTAAGATCTTCTTTTATAAATGGATTTTCTAATTTAGCATTTTCTACATATTCGGCTAATTCAATATTTGTAAGTTGTAAAAGCTTAATTGCTTGTTGTAATTGTGGAGTCATTACAATAGACTGATTTTGCTTTATTTTTAACTGTTGATTAATTTTCATTACAAATCTCCTATGTATTTTGTTCATCAAAGAAAAATTTGTTTAAAAAATCAAAACTTTAATTTGACATGTTTTTAAAGACAGAAATTTGACAATTAAAAACTATATCAGCTGTTAAATTTAATATAATATGATATTAATGTTTGATTATTGGTCTTTATTTAATTTTAGAAGAGTCATTAAGTTGACAAGCAAATTTTAATGTTTTTTTCGACATCATGCAAAATATGTAAAATAATAAGAATATTCTTATTATCAGTTTTTTTGCTTATATTGTTAGCTTTAATTCAAAAAGACAAATTACATTATCTTAAATTCATAACTCCAGAAAATGCAGCTTATGTTATTTTAGTTTCAGGTATTTTAATAACGATTTACAAAATTTTTGAGTATTTCAAAGATAAAAAAAATTAATTTCTATCTCTCACCAACCGTATGTAATTAGGTTTGTATCCTGGATAACGACCAAATGTATTTCCGTTTAAGAAATTAACTATCCAATTAAATTTTGGTTGCCAGTAGTTTTTATCTTTTGTCCAAAAAGGTTCTGGAGGTGTTTTTGGAAATATTTTTAAATTAATTTTAACTTTTTCACATTTAACGCATATTAAACTTTCTAATTCTTTTCTTGTAGGTAATCTCCAACTACCTTCCAATTGTTTGTTAGCTATATTAATAATATCTGGCAAAAATTTCAGTTCATATTTTTTAGCTATTCCATTACAAGTGTTTTTATTCCAAACCATGCCTACCGGACACGTCATCCATTCGATTTTATTTTTCAAATCAATAACAAAGTACCCTCTTGGTATATATTCAGATGCTATAACAAGTTTAGGGGTTAAAAATAAAAAAAATATTCCTATAATAAGTTTTATAAATTTACTAGAAAGCATTCTACACATATAATAACCTTAATGTTTTTTTTAATCTTTTTGATTTTGGTCTTATTCTTGCAGAATTTATGCCTAAAATCATGTTTTTTATATTTAATGAGGAATAAAAAATGGATATAGCATCTTTAATTGGTTTAGTTGGAACACTAGGAATGATAGCTGGTGCAATGGTTTCATCAGGAGGAATTGGTCCATTTATAGATACCCCTTCAATGTTAATTGTAATCGGTGGAACATTTTTTGCGGTTATGTATAGATCTACATTACCAGATTTCCTGGCATCATTTGGAACTTTGGCAAAAGTCTTTCTACCAGGTGCAAAAAAACATGATGAATTGATAACAAGGATTACAGAATTAGCAGGAATAGCAAGAAAAGACGGAATGATGGCTCTAGAAGGCCAAGAGGTGCCAGATAAATTTTTTGAAAAAGGACTTCAAATGCTAGTTGATGGAGCTGATGAAACAAAATTAACAGAACAATTAAATAGAGAAGTTAAAGGTATGATTAGACGCCATGATAATATGAAAAGTGTTTTCCAAGCATGGGTAGACTTGGCTCCAGCAATGGGTATGATTGGAACTCTAATTGGTTTAGTTGCAATGTTAGGAAACATGGCTGATCCTAAAGCAATTGGACCTGCAATGGCTGTTGCACTTTTAACAACACTTTATGGTGCGATGATTGCTAATTGTATTTTTATGCCTATCGTCACAAAATTAGAGAATTACTCTGCACATGAAGCATTATATAGAGAAATGGTTGTTATGGGATTAAAATATATTTCAAGAGGTGAAAGTCCTAGAAACATTACTGATCAACTCATAGCTAATTTACCCCCTAAACTACAAGCTAAAATAGAGGAAGCTGCTTAAAAAGGTATTTACATGGCTGAAGCACAAGAAAACCCTAATGTAGAAGAGCAAGAAGAAGAAGAATGTCCTAAATGCCCTCCACCAGGTGCTCCTGCATGGATGGCTACTTTTGCTGATATGGCAACATTATTGATGGCATTTTTTGTTCTTATTCTTTCATTTGCTGAATTTAATGTACCAAAATTTAAACAAATTAGTGGTAGCTTAAAAAACGCTTTTGGTATTCAAAGGGTGGTCCCCGTCGTAGAGCAACCTAGAGGAACAACAGTATTGGCTTTAAATTTTAGCCCCTCTCCTGATCCTTCAGTAACAAAAAATATGACACAACAATCTACAAATACAGAACAAAAAAATTTAGACCTTAAGTCTGAAGAGGATAAAAGAGAGAGTTCAAAATCCAGTTCAGAAAGTATTGAAAAAGCAAAAAAGCTAGAAGAGGCTCTTAAATCAATTGATTTAGATAAAAGTGTTTCTACAGAAGTCATTAACGATAAAGTAGTTGTCAAAATAAATAATGAAAAGAGTAAAGATATAAAAGATGTTGTCTCAAAAACTATTACAGCGATAGAAGATGCTAGGAATAAATCTGGAAATTATGACACAGATGTATTAATTGGCGGGATAAACAATGAGATCAAAGCTATAGCAATGGCTAGTGAAAATAACAAAGCATTAATAGATAAAATAGAAAAAATTAATAAAGAAGAAAAAGAAGAAAAAAGAAAAACTGAAGAAACTAAAATTAAAGCAAAAAGTGCCGAAGATGAATTCAAAGTAGCTTTAAAACAAGAAATTGGACAGGGTTTAACTGATGTAAAAAGAGAAAAAGACAGAGTTATTATCACCGTTGGTTCAGCTGGAGCATTTAGATCTGGATCTGCAGAACTAACAGAAAATGCAAAAAAAATAATGGGAAAAATTGCTAAAGTTAGTGAAAAAGGATCAGGACAAATTAACGTATCAGGTCATACTGACAATGTCCCTTTAATATTTGGTGGACAATATAGAGATAATTGGGATTTAGCTGCTGCAAGAGCATCAAGTGTAGTCCAATCGATATCAAAATCTGGAGATATACCTTTAGATCGCCTCATGGCAATAAGCTATGGTGAGTCAAAACCATTGGCTTCAAATAATGATGCAGCGGGTAGATCAAAAAATAGAAGGATTGAAATAGAAATTAAATATTAATTTCAATATTATTATATGGCAGAACAAAGTTTAACTCCTGAAAATTTAGAAAGTTATTCTACAGAAGCAATATCTAACTTTTCTAAAGCTATCGAGGATTTCGCTGATTTAATTACTGAAATAAAGTCTGAAGATGCCAATATTGCAGTGTTTAATAGTATATATGTGATGATAGATGGAAGAAAAAGAAGGCTAGCTGATATCGCAAATATAGAAGCTCCTAATGATCCTCTTAATTTAGAAGTGATGGTTTATAGTAGAGATAATTTAGAAACAGTAATAACCACAATAAAAGAAGCGGGCTTTCCTGCTAAATTAAAAGAAGAAAATTCACAATTTCTTTCAGTAAAAGTACCACCTCCTTCTAGAATGCAATTGGAAGAAATAGGCGATGACTTAATTAGAAGAACAAATAGTTTAGTAATGAGATTAACCAAAATTAAAACTAATACAGGCTTAAGAATTAGAGCAGCTGTACAAAATGAATTTATTGAAGCTAAAATTGCTACTTTAGCAACAAAAAAAATTGATAATACGCATTTAAAAGTTGAAAGTGAAGGAAAATTTCTTGGTGTTTTAAAACGTAAGCAGATATTAGGTAATTATTTTCAATCTACTGAAAAAGATGATGAAATATTTATTAAAAAAGTTAATTTATACTTGAAATTAAACGAAAACTTAAAACAAAAAGAAATAGTTAAAGAAGTAGAAAATCAAAATAACTAATCTATAAGTTAAATTTAAATTCATAATATTTAGATAAAATTATAAAGTATTTAAACTATCTTCATCACGAACAGGTGGCTCAAGATAAGAGTAATCAAAATCAATTTTTGGATCTAATTTTCTAGATATTGTTTGAGCTTCTTCTTCATTTAAAGAAGTTAGAATTAAAAATAATCTATAATCTTTATTATTATAAAAATTTCTTAATACATTTATTTGATTTAATCCGTAGTACCAAGACTTTAATACCCAGGATATACAAAATAACCACGGGGAAACCAAAAACATTATAACTAAAAAGATTATTGTGTAAGAAAAATTTATCCATAATCTATGATATAACATCCATAATGGAGGTGCTATACTCGCTAATATCGAAAGTTCAAGATCTAATACAAAACCATTTTTTCTAAAATTTTTATATACCTCAAACTGTTTGTAAATTTTATTTTTTTCAAAATGATTTTTGATGTCAGTATTAGAAAATTCTTTGATATGGGTTTCATCTATTTCTTCACATGAAATACCTAAAGATGATTTTGTAGTAATATTAAAACATACCCCTTGTCTAAAAATTGTAAGAATTTTTTCTTCTTCATCTGCATCAAGCACTTTTTTAAGATCTTCATATGATGAGTTAAAATATTCACCATTAAAACCTACTATAATATCATCTTCTTTTAACCTAAGATTATATGCATTAGAAAAGATCTTTACATTTGTAATTTTCAAAAATTTTCTACTTAACTCATTTAGCTCTTCGTTAATAGAATTTGATGTTTTGCTATTTTCCATGATGTTATTTTAATTTATAATTTAAGGGTATTTAATCATAGCAGCCTTGTCTTTCATTTTACTTACAAGACTATTGTTCTTTTTGATTAATGCATTTATCTGCTGAGATTGCATTGATTGATTTGCAATTATTTTATTATAAATTGGATTTTTACTCATTGATTCCATTGATTTTTTTAAAGCTTTAGAGCTTTGTGATGCAAAATTAGCCAATGTTTTTTTTAATTCATTATTATTTTTAACAGAATTTTTAGAAAATGTATCTAATTCACTAACCAAGGAGTTTGATATTATCCTAAGTTCTGCTGCTGTCAGCTTATTTGACTCCGTAATTTTCTTTTCCATTTTATTCATAGTAGTTATAACTTTTTTATTTACTGCTAAAAATTCATCTTGTTTATTTATAGCTTTATTCAGACTTTCAAGTGATTTATTTACACTGTCTACATTTTCTGCAAACACAACCAATGCTTCTCTACTTGTTTCAGTCATAGTATCTAATTTACTAGAGCCCTGCATAAACAAAAAAGCTGATACAATTACAACAAAAATTCCTGAAACTATTGATGAAACGAAAACGACTGTTGTATATTTATGAATTTGTTTCACTTTATCCTCCAAATTTTTATGTTGCTTCCTCACAGTATTATATTCTGAAGTCACATCGGTTGCTGCGTCAGCTGCATCTAGAGCTAGCTTGATACTTTCTTGTACGGCATCAACTTTATCATTCATTTTAAACCTCTATTTTTAAAATTGCTCTTTATTCTATATGCACATTCCATACCAGTTGTCATAGAAACTTCTAAAGAAGGAAGAATTTTTGAAATAAAACCAAACTTTTTACAGCCCCAGGGTCTTTTAATCCTGTGTGTTATAAAAAAATATTTACAACCATGACAAAATACTTTTTTACTCATTATTTTTACCAATTAGTTTTTCTATAAATCCTGCAATTTTAAATCTAAATGCACCCGCTAATGCAGTTAAACCAAAGAACCAATACAATAAAGCCGTATATAAATCTCCATTTTCTTTAAGTTCACTGGCATGAAAGTGACAAAGTAAAGCTGAATATACAAAGGCAAAAGTAATAATTAACTGTCCAAAACCTTTTCTCTTTTTCATTAAATATCCTCTACTTTTTTATTACCAAACTCATCAAATTGTAAATCACTTGGTATTTCAATTTCAGGTTTTTCTAAAAATTCACCTTTTTCAATTTTAAATATATAAGCCAGTATAGCTGCAACACTTGCATAAAGATCTTCAGATATTTCTTTTCCTATTTGACCAGTAAAGTATAGAGCTCTAGCCAATAATGGGCTACTAAAAATATTTATATTTTTTTCATCGGCTAATTTCATGATTTTTTCCGCCATTAAGCCTCTTCCCATTGCTAAAATTTTAGGAGCTCCCTCTTCTCCTACTTCATACTTTAATGCTACAGCAAAATGAGTTGGGTTTGTTATGACAACTGATGCATCTTTTACATCTTCTAAAGCAGAACTCTGTTGACTTGCTCGCTGAGAAATTTCATTTTGTAATTTTCTAATTTTTTGTTTAACTTCAGGTGAACCATCAGTATCTTTCATTTCATCTTTGATTTCTTTTATAGACATTTTTAATTTTTCATTATGAGAATGTTTTTGCCAAATAAAATCAATCATTGCTATAACAGCTAAAGCGATTAATAAATATATAGTCAATTTCGGAAATAATATAACATATCCTTTTAGTGCTTGATAAAGACTTCTTTCTGATAAATGAATTATATTAATTAAATCAAAATATATAATAACACCTGAAATTCCACCTAAAAGGGATACCTTTAATATTGACTTTATTAATTCAATTAAACTTTGCATTGAAAACATTCTTTTTAGTCCAGTAAGAGGATTAATTTTATTACCTTTAAAACTGAAGGCTTTAGGTGAAAAATGGATTCCACTTCCGACACAAAATTGAGTAATTATTGAAGTTATCAATAATGGGAACCCAATTAATAAAGTTAAAATAATTATTATTTTAATTAATTTTAATATCCCTAAATAAGGTTTTTGGTAATCTAATTCTTCTAATGAAAATATAAAAAAACTTTTCCACATCGACATAAAATTTGGAAACAATGAAGAAATAAAAACTAATGTAAATAACCCTATAAAAACAGATGTAAAAACAAACATCTCTTTGGAAGTAAGAAATTGACCATCTTCAATTGATTTATCAATTTTTCGTTGGGTGGGTTCTTCCGTTTTTTCTTGGGAATCTTGTTCTTCAGCCATTATTTATACTCTTTTGAATGCAATACATTATCAATTAAATTTATACTAATACCAACTAAGTCTGAAAAAGCATTGGCTATGGTTCCTAAAGCTAAATAGAGAAAAATAAATACACCTATTAAAGTTATTGGAAAAATAAATGAGAACAAATTTAAAGTTGGTGCAGATCTTGTTATTATTCCACCAGCTAGATTTATTAATAACATTCCTCCCACAACAGGCAACATAATCAAACTTCCTAAATATAACATTCTTCCAAATGCAAAAATTCCTGCATTACTTACTTCCCTGAAATTTAGAGATTCACCAATTGGTAGATAATTATAACTTTCAATTATCATTTTTATTACAAATAAATGTCCATCAAGAGATAAAAAAATGCTAATAAGAAATAAAGATAAAACTGTACTAATTACTAAAGTTTGACCTCCAGACTGTGGGTCAACCATATTAGCCATAGATAATCCGGCAGTAGATGCAATTTTTTCTCCACTTACAGAGGCAGCTGAAAAGAGAATATTTAAAATAAAGCCAACTGATAAACCTAAGCCAATCTCAGCGAGAATAATTATAAATATACTGAAAATGCTAATTTCCATTAAATTAGGTAATGTTATAGTTTGAAAAATAAAAAATGTTATACACATCGATAAAACAATTCTTACTTGAAGAGGAATAAAACTTGTTGAAAAAAAAGGCATACTTATTAACAATGCGCTAATTCTTAGAGAAGAGAAAAAAAAAGTTAGAACTAACTGGTATAAATTTGTTAAATCAATTCCTGGAAAAACTAATGCATTCATAATTATACTTTTTAAATTCCAACACCTGAAATTTGATCAAATATAAAAGAAAAATAATCTGATAATCCAACCATAAAAAAATTTCCTAAAAATGCAATTCCTATTAGAACAACAATTACTTTTGGTACAAAACTTAGTGTCATTTCATTAATTGATGTGGCTGCCTGAAATATGCCAATAAGCAAACCTATTGCTAAAGCCAAACCTAATATAGGGCCACAAATCATAATCACTTTATAAAACGCTAAACTAAGCATTGAGACATTTTCATCAAAAGTCATATTACCCCCCTACTGAAAAAGTACTTACTAATGAACCAACTGTCATCGCCCATCCATCAACTAAAACAAAAAGTAATAATTTAAATGGCAATGAAATTAGCATTGGCGAAAGCATCATCATACCTAATGACATCAATATGGAAGAAATAACCATATCGATAACTAAAAAAGGTAGAAATATTAAAAATCCAATTTGAAATGCAGTTTTCAATTCACTTGTCATGAAGGCTGGTAATACTATTCGGAAGGGTATCTCTTCATTAGTTTCAAATTTTTTTTCAATGCCTGCCAGGTCAGAAAACATCAGAAGATCAGTTTTTCTTGTATTTTTCACCATAAAGTTTTTAATGCTCTTACTTGCATTATCGACAGCTTCTTGTGCAGTAACTTCATTATTCATATATGGTGTTGCTGCTTCATTATAAATTTTTGTTAAGGTTGGACTCATTATAAAAAAAGTTAAAAACAAAGAAATTGCAATAATTACTTGATTAGGCGGTGTTTGTTGTGTTCCTAGAGCTTGTCTTAAAATTGACATTACTATTATGATTCTAGTAAAGCTTGTCATGCCTAAAACTAAAGAGGGCAAAATTGTTAATGCACCCATAAGTATTAGAATTTGGAGTGGTAATGAATATTCTGTTTTATCTCCATTAGTATTTACATTTAAAGCAGGTAACCCATTAAGCAATTCATTTGCAAACACAGGATTGCTAGTACAAAAAATTATAAATGCAAGAATTATTAAAAATTTTAAAGGCAAATTTATTAAATTTTTCGAATACTTTTTCATTATTAACTCTTTTTATGTAATGCAAGAAGATCTGATATATTAACTTGTTGTAAAGGCTTTTTTGTTTCAATCTTAGAAGAAATAGGTGTTTTTTCTTTTTCTATAGAAGTATTAAAAATTTTATTATTTTCGTTAAGCTCGTTTACATCATTTGTAGTTTTTTGAACTTTTTCTTCTTGTGATGTTAAAATTTGTGCAAGATTTGAATAACCTGATTTATGACCGACGAAAAAAAACTTTTCTTTCTCTACTGAAAAAATTATTGCAGAATATCCACCTCTTATTGGTGAATACTCAATAACATTAATTTTTTTGTTATTAATTATTTTCTTGAGTGAACTACTTTTTTTTCTAATAAAAAAAGCTACCAAAACAAAAACAGCCAAAAAGCTTAAAACAATTATTATTGTATATGGATTTAAAATACTTTCATTCATAACTTACCTCACATTTAAGGTAAGCAAGAATAGTGCCAATGACTAAATTATGTAAATTACTGAAATAATTGAATAAAATTTGTCAAAATTTTGATTTATAATTTTTTAACAGTGTCTTGAGGATTAGAAACTTCTGTAAACCTTACTCCAAATCGCTCTCCAACCATAACCACTTCACCTCTTGCAATTTGGACACCATTAGCAAGAATATCTAAGGGATCTCCAGCTAATCTTTCTAGCTCAACAACAGAACCTTCATTCAGCCTTAAAAGATCACGTATTTTTAATTGAGATGACCCAACTTCCACAGTAAGTTTTACCTCAATATTTTCCAAGACTTTTAAGTTATCAATACTAACTTCAGATTGATCACTTTGTGTCTCAATATTATTTTCTTGATCTAATTCAGCCATATTTTCTCCCTTAAGAAATTCTGTTTTTAAGACTTATTGCGGCTTGTCCATTTGACTCGCCAATTTCTGCTTTAAATAATATTTTTTTATCGACTAGAAAATCAACACCTTCAACAGGACCTAATTGCAGTAAATCACCTTTTTTAAAATTAACCATTTGAGAAACTTTTACTTTGGGTTCACTCAAAATAGCAGAAACAGGTAAAGGTACATTTAAAACAGAGTTTTGTAATCTTTCTCTCCAAGTTTTGTCATCTTCAACTACATCTGTATTGACTCTAGATCTCAAAAGCGAGGCAATTGGTTTGAGCGTTTGTAATGGATATATGACATCAAATGACGCAGAATCTACGTTTGGTAATTGAATAACAAATGAACATATTATTACCGAATCTGAAGACTCAACCAAGGTCGCAAATTGAGGGTTTATTTCTCTACCAACATTTTTGATTGAAATTGGCATTAAATCTTTCCAAGCATTTTCTAAAGCTCTGCCAATTCCATCGCTAACTATCTCTATTATTCTTTCTTCTGTTGCTGTAAACTCAGCTTTTTTTAAAGGAAGACTTGCTAGTTTTCCTCCATAATAACAATTTGTTAATGTACTGATAAATGAAGGATCCATTACTAATAGCATAGATCCTTTTAATTCTTCTATGCGAGATGTTGTTAAACTCATAAAATTCTCTAGACCCGCACTATATTCATCATAAGTTTTTACTTCAGGTGGAAAAGGGTTAATTTTAGGTTGTAACCTTAACATTGGCAAAAATATCGCTCTTACCATTCTTGCAAATCGTTCATTTATTAACCTTAAAGCGTAATAATCACCCATTAATTCTAGATTATCAGATCCAAAAGTAAAAGATGTTACCTCTATGTCATTATTCAGACCATCACCAGAATTAATTTCACCAGACTTCAAACCTTCCATTAAGGCTGAAACTTCTTCTGATGATAATTTCCTTGACGTATTCGACATTTAAAATCCTACTGTACTACAAAACTTGTAAAATAAACACCTTCAATCCCTGGAAATTCTTTTAGAGATTCAAGTTTAGCATTCATTTCCTTAAGTAACTTTTCAGAAAGGGCATTTTTACCTTCACTTCCTAATATTCCTTCTTCAGAAAAATCACTAATAACTGATAAAATAACAGATCTTAAGGCTAACTGATGCTGGTCAACCATCTCAATTACTTTTTCGTCATATTGAGTTGAAACACCAACACTAATTTGTAAAAACTTCTTACTATTTTTCAAATTTGTAGTGAAGTCACCAGGAAATTCAAAATATGTTGTTTCATAAGCATCAACATCTGGAACTGTTTTTACATTTTTTGTGATTATTCCCTCCTCATTAGTTTCATCAGTATTTTTATCTTTATTCTGATCATCTTTTACCTTTGGCTCTCCTTCAATAATTTGATTAACTTCTTGAGAAGGATCCTGTTCTGGTTCTCCACCAAAAATAAAATACCCAATTCCTAGGCCTAGAATAATCAAAAGTATCCCACCAATCACAAAAAGAATAATTTTTAAAATTCCACCTTTTTTTTGTTGTTCTTCTTCTTTAACTTCAGCCATTTTTTATCTCACTTTTAAGCGTTAATATTAATTAAGTAATTTAAATTGTCATCTTTATAATGTTCTTCATCATCTAAGATTGTAGCCTCATCTTTATTAAAATTATTATCTTTATTATTTTCGGATGAATTTTTATTTTCTTTATTTGAACTCATTAATGAATTTTCAAAATTGATTTTTTCTAATATAAAACCTTGTTCTGATAGACTCTTAACTAACAAACCCTCATTTGATTGTAAAGCTACCATACTAGCTGCATTTTCAACTTTTATGATGACATTTGCACTTTTATCTTTTATTTTTAAATTAATTTTTAAATTACCTAACTCTTTTGGCTTTAAAGCCATTTCAATATGATTTTCATCTTCTTTAAAACCTTTTTCAATTCTCAAAATTAATTTTTCTGTCCAACCAAGTTTTGACATATCTAATTCTTCAATCATTTGATCTAGAACAAAATTCAAATTTTTATCCCCATTAAATTGATTCTGACTGAAATTATTTCTCAAATTAAAATTTTCAACTTTGTTCATTTGATCAATATTATTTGCAAAACTATTAGTTTCACTATTAACTTTTAGTTGTTTGTAAGTAATTTCATTTTCATAGAACATTATTTTATTTTCAAAGTTATTGGACTTTATATCTTCTTTCAAATGATCAAGCTTAGCAAAAATATCATTTAAATTGTTTTTATTTGAAATACTCTTTTTCACATTGTTTTTGTTTACAAAATTATTATGAGGACTAATTGCTAAATTAATTTTTTCTGAAGCCTTTAGAAGTCGCTTTTCATTTTCATCGCTTGCATTAATTTTTAAATCTAAATCTTTAGTGCCATCATTGTTTGCATGATTGATTTTTGATAACTTATCTAGTTTTAAATCTAGGCTTAAAACGTTTGGAATTTTTGTTGAATTAAAATCAAAAACCTGATCATTTTTAAACATTAAGCCATTAGCTTGTTTTTTTGAATTTCCAGAAAAAAATTCTTTATACATAATCTCTAACTTACCTAAAGATTTAGATGATTTCTTAGAATTTAATACTTTTTCAATTGAAGGGTTTACAATAAATTCATCAATTATTTTTCCTTTAACTTTTTTCTCATCAGCTATCATCGGCATAGAAAATAAAGCCCCTAACACGTCATCAGATTTTGACATATCACTGTTTTTAACATTAACATTAAATTTTTGTGTACTAATTTTATCCATAATTGACCTTTAACAACAAAGAAAAATGCAAATTAAATGCCACAATTAATTTTTTTTAAAATTTCTATTTGTTATTTCAAATTTTAAATCTTGAAACTCACTAAATTCTATTTTCTTGTTATGGACTTTTTTTTCTATCTTATCTTTTTGGATGAAAATTTTTGCAATTTCTAAATCAGTTTTATTTTTTTGTTCTAATAAAAAACCTTTTTTATTTTCTGCAATGTATTTTTGTTTACTCATAACATTTACAACTTTGCTCTTGTTTTTAAAAGTTGCACCCAGTATATGATTATCAGTTTTTTCAGTGTTTTCTTGAATAATATTATTAATTTTAGACAATAATTGATTAGTTTTATCTAATTCTTCATTTAGTAAATTTACATTATTAAGATGATTATATAGATCCCTTTTTTTTAATTTTTCAAGAAGTCTGAATAACTTTATTTCTTTTTTTATTTTATCCATTATATAGCTTCAATAGTTTTGATATGCATTCACTGTAGTTAATTTTTTCATTTTCTTTTTGGGATATAAAATCAATAATTTTTGGCCAAAGTGTAATTGCCTCATCAAGCAATGTATCCTTTCCTTGAACATATCCACCCATCATCATAAGATCTTTATTTTCAATATAAGAAGAAACATGAGCTCTAAATTTTTGTGCTATCTCTAAATGATCTTGTTTAATAATTTCATTCATTACACGACTAACTGAGTTTGTTATGTCTACCGCAGGATAAATTCCCATTTGTGCATTATTTCTACTTAACAAAATATGACCATCTAAAATGGCCCTTGCAGTATCAACTACAGGATCATTATGATCGTCTGCATCTGCTAAAACAGTATAAAAAGCTGTAATACTTCCATTAGTAGTATCTGAGTTTCCAGTTCTTTCAATTAGATTAGGTATCATTGAAATAACTGATGAAGGATAACCTTTTGACGTTGGTTGTTCTCCTAAAGAAAGACCAATTTCTCTTTTTGCATGGGCTATTCTAGTCAAACTATCCATGATTAATAAAACATTTTTATTTTTACTTCTAAAATATTCGGCTATCGCAGTTGCTCTATTAGCACCTCTTACCCTTAAAAGTGGTGATTGATCTGCAGGAACAGCAACAACTGTAATATTATTTTCGTTTTCATTATTAAAAAGACTTTGCACCATTACTCCAACTTCTCTTGCACGTTCACCAATTAAACCTAGAACAACTACATCTGCATTGGTAAATTGACACATCATTTTTATTAAAATGGATTTTCCTACTCCTGAACCTGCAATAATACCTAATCTTTGACCTTGCCCTACTGTTAAAAGTGAATTGATAATTTTTATTCCTACATCTAAAGGTTTTGTTACTGGCTTTCTTTTAAGAGGATTCATAGACTTCCCCATTAAGGGCCACTCCTCTTTCATTTTATCTAAAGGTTTATCGTCTAATGGATTACCAAATGCATCTGTAATCCGTCCTAAAATCCTTTCATCAATATTAATGTTTTTTCCATCATCTATTAACTGTACTTTACAACCTATAATTAAATTTGGATTTTGCCCTAATACGGCAAGCATATTATATTTTTCATCAAAACTAATAACTTCGGACATGATTTTGTTTTTATGACAATCATGTATTAAGCACAAACTTCCAATTGGAGCTGGAAAAGGGTCTGTATAAACGATATTACCATCAAATTTTTTTACCTCTCCAATATGAATTATATTCTTTTCAACAGATATGTTGTTAATTTTTTCTGAAATGATGGACGTAAAATTCATAATTTACTCTATTACTTTTTTATACTTTATTGCCTGAATCACTCCACCAATATCTATTGTAAAGTCACCTCTGCCTAAAGAAGAATCCAATTCCAATTTAAAAGTAATTTCTGATTTATTATTTTCTATAAATTTATTTAATAGCTTCAAGTCTTCATCATTAAGATAAATTTTAATATCGTTATTAATACTTTTTATCTCATTAATACTATTTTTAATTTTTTTTAAAAACTTGTCAGGAAATTTTTCTATTTGGTAACCAATTACATCTTCGGCTAATTCTATGACTTTTGACTTAACTACATTTTCAATTTCTTCATTGCTTATTTCTCTAATATTTTTAAATAGATTATTAATTAAACTAATTTCAGAAATAACTTCATTAGAATTATTTTTTGAGTCATCTGTATTATTTTTAATTTCTACATTTTGGGTTTCAACATTTTCTTCTAAAGATTTTGTTACAGCTTCACGAACTGAGTCTAATGCTTCAAGTGTTTTTTCTTCATATTCAATTTTATTTGTTTCAGCAGAATTAGTGTCAGGATTTTTTTCGTTTAGTTCCTTTACATTTTTATTGATATTTTCATCTAAATCTTCGTCTGATTTTTCTTGTTTATAATTAACCTTTTCTTCTGAAACTTCATCTGATTTTTTATGTTCATCACTAATTTTTTCTTCTGAAACTTCATCTGATTTTATGGTTTCATCGATTGCTCTATTAATATGTTCTTCTTCTTTTTCCTTATTATTGTTTTCATCTAAATCGTTAATAGAATGAATATTTTCAGGTTTATCATTTTGATTAATGTCTTTAACAATCTCTTCACTTATGCCAACATTTTCTTCACTTGAGATATCAGTTTTACTTTGGCTTTCTTCCGATAAAATTCTTTCAGATTCTTTTGCTAAATCAAATAATGTTTTTTTTACAAAGTTTTTTTCATCTTTTTTATATAATTCTTCTTGATTAAATGTTGAATTTTTAAATGATTTAATAACAGAATTAATCTCATCAATTCCTAAAGGAGAAAGTTTTAACTCCTCATTCTTATCTTCACTCTGGTTTATATTTACCATAACATTACTCTTTTAAATTTTATACAAAATCATCACCACCACGACCGGCAAGAACAATTGACCCTTCATCAGACATTCTTCTCGCTATAGCAATTATTTGTTTTTGAGCTTCCTGAACTTCTGTTAATCTTACAGGCCCTAATGCTTCCATTTCATCTTGTATATTTGCTGCAGCTCTTTGAGACATACAACCAAATAATTTTGATCTAAGCTCATCATCAGCACCTTTAAGAGCTAAAATAATTAATTCATCATCAACCGCTCTTAAAAGAGTTTGAAGAGATTTATCATCTGAAAGTAATAATGTTTCAAAAACAAACATATTATCTTGAATTCCCTGCATTAATGCTTTGTCAGCTTTTAATATATCTTTCATTATTCTTCCTTCCATATCTTGCTTACAGAAGTTCATAATTTTGGCTGCTGCTTGTACTCCTCCAACTTTACTAGCTCTTAAACTTGCATTTGATGAAAATACTTTTTGCATTACTCGATTTAACTCTGACAAAGCCTCAGGTTGAATGGTTTGAAGTGTGGCTATTCTTTTAACAATGTCTGATTGAATATTTTCTGGTAAAAGATTTAATACATCAGCGGCAATACCAGGCTCTAAATAAGAAATAATCAATGCTATAATTTGTGGGTGTTCTTCCAAAATCAATTCTGCAATTGACCTTGCATCTAACCATTCTAAAATTTCAATAGCTTTAACACTATCCTGTGGTGTAATTCTTCCCAAAACACTTTCAGCCTTATCTTCTCCAAGCGCTTTTGTTAAAACGTTTTTAATATAACTTGTTCCTTCAATACCTAAACTTGTTTGCCCTTTTATAATTGCTAAAAATTCATCAAGAACCAAGTTAACAGTTTCTTGAGGCAAACCTTGCACTGAGTACATAGCACTACCCAAAGTTTGAACTTCTTTTGGAGAGAGATTTTTCATTATTTCTGCAGCTTCATCTTCTCCAAGCAACATCATCAAAATTGCACATTTTTGAGTCCCAGTTAAACTATCATATAGATCATTTATATCTTCAGTTGTAGATACTTGTTCAGCCATTTTATATCCTATCTCTTATTATGTTTTAATTGTCTATTGGTTGTTCTTTCATCATATTTTTAAATACATTTGATACCCTACCAGCTTGATCTCCTACAATCATTCTAATAACAGCCACTTTATCATCATAAGTGTTTGCGGTATCCAACATCTCTGCTGATATTGCCTGTTTTTTTGGTTTTAACTTTGCTTTTATATCTTCCAAAGTATCACCTTCTTGAACTTCAACTTTATCTAACTCTTCTTCAAAATCACCATCACTAATTACAGGAGCCCCCGAAGAAAATGATGCAGGAACTATTACTCTTCTTAATAAGGGTAATAAAGCTCCAAATGTAATTATAGCAAATATTAATATCATACCAAGTTGTTTGGATAATTCTTTGAATGTTCCACTTTCATACCAAGGAATAGAAATAGGTTCTAATGTGTCTACAAAAGGACTACTTTTTACAGTTACACTATCACCTCTATTTTCATCGAAACCGAGTGTTTCCATTACTAGCATCTTTATTTCTTCTAATCTTTTTGGATCAACTTTTTCAAATGAAACAGTTCCATCTTCTGAAGTTATTTTATTTTCTCTTATAACAACTGCAGCTTTTATTTTTGTCACTTTACCAACTTGAGGTAACGTTGTTTCAATTTTTTTGCTTACTTCATAATTTTTAACTGTAGATTGACTTCTTGACTTTATATTACCTATTCCACCTTTGGCATTCGGAGAATCTTGTTTTAAATCTGGTTTAAGTGGTGGCTGATTTGCCAATGCACCCGGAATTCCTTGAGCTTCAGCGTCTCCTGATTCATCTAAAGTATTTTGTTCACTTCTTATAGCATTGCCTTCTGGATCAACTAACTCTTCGGTAATCTCTTTTTTTGTAAAATTCATATCCACATTTATTTCTGCTTTCACATTTCCAGCACCTATCATTGGTGTTAAAAGAGAAATAACTTTCGATCTATAAATTTCACCTAGCTTCATTTGTTGAATTATTTGTTCTTCCGATGCAGAAATACTACTATCTGTTTTTGGCTTTGATAATAATTCACCAAATTGATCAATTACAGTAACATTCTCAGATGGTAGATTTGGTACTGATGAGGATACTAAATGAACAATAGATTGAACTTGTTGCCTTCCTAATGAGCGTCCTGATGCCAATCTAACAAAAACTGAGGCAGAAGGTAAAGCAGTTTCACGAGCAAAAACAGTTTTTTCTGGGATTGCGAGATGAACTCTTGCAGATGAAATGCCAGAAATGAAATTTAATGACTTTGATAACTCAGCTTCAAGAGTTTGTTTAATTTTTACTGCTTCCACTGACCTACTTGTTCCCATTGGCATTTCATTTAAAGAAGAATAACCATCTGGTACAGAAGAAGGTAACCCTTGTGATGCTAATAACATTTTTGCATTATGATAATCACCGACTGGAACAATAACTTCTCCAGTTGCAGAATTTAATGAAACATCTACACCATTTTGTTTTAGTGCGTCAAAAACTGCAGATTTTTCGTTTTCTGGTAAAGAAGAAAATAAAGTTGTCATTTCAGGCTTTTGCATTAAATAAAAAGCAATGATTCCGACAAAAGTCACAATTATTCCAAAAGCTAGAGGAACTGATTTCTGAACTGCTGGATCTGATCTTAATTTTTTAACATTAGAAAATATTCCAGAGATTCTTGATAGAATTCCTGTATTCGTATTTGTTATCTCTGTTCCTGTTGCTTCAGCCATAATTTTATCCTTTATCTATTATTTATACTGGCATGTTCATAATATCTTTGTATGAACTTAAAACTTTATTTCTTACATTTAATGTTAATTGAAAAGCAATATTTGCTACTTGTTGTTGCATGACAACTTTTGTAAGATCAGTTTCTTTTCCTAATTCATAATCTTTAGTAATTTGATTAGCTTTAGTTTGAGAGTCTGCAACTTCTTTTATTGCGTCGTGAATTTTTGAACTGAAGTCGACAGAACTTTTGTTATCTAATACTTTTGTTGCCTTATTTAAAACATCTGCTCTTAAGTTGTTTTGTATTATATTTCCATTTATTTTAGACATTTTAAATCCTTTTTAACTAACTACTTTATGCATAATTATATCTATCAATAAAACTCTCAACCTGACCATCTGAGGACATATTGTTAAGAGATTTGTCAATCATAATTGAAGTTTTTGTTATCTTATCGCCTTCGCATAATACAAGTGCTCTCTGTAATGTGTTTTCTAATTCTCTTACATTACCTGGCCAATCGTGATTAAGAATAACTTCTTGTGCTTCGGAAGAAATTATTGGTATTTGCTTTTCTTTACAATGTTTCTCTAAAATTTTTAAAGCTATAGGGAAAATATCATCCTTTCTATCTTTTAAATTTTTTGTTTGAAGAGGAAACACATTTAATCTGTAATATAAATCTTCTCTAAATCTAGATTGCTTTACCTCAGTTACCATATCTCTATTAGAAGTAGCTAAAACTCTTACATCAATTTCAATATCCCTTTGGCCTCCAACAGGAGTTACCTTTTTTTCTTGTAAAACACGTAATAATTTTGCTTGCAAAGATAAAGGCATCTCAGAAATTTCATCTAATAACAAAGTACCTTTTTCAGCAGCCCTGAAAATCCCCTTATTTGCATACGAGGCTCCTGTAAAAGCACCCTTTTCATGGCCAAAAAGAATTGCCTCTAACATGTTTTCTGGAATTGCAGCACAATTAACCGCAACAAAGGGTTCATTTTTTCTTGGTGAATATTCATGTAAATAATTTGCTAGAACTTCTTTGCCAGAACCAGTTGGGCCATTAATAAATACAGTGACATCAGTTAATGCTACTCTTCTAGATAAACTAAGCAGTTCAAAGGTCTTTTCATCACCTGCTGAATAAGAATTATCTGTTACACAACAATGAAAAATTATCTCTTTTGTTATTTTATTATAAATATCATTAAACGTTAATCTCTTTAGTGCTCCACCTAATTCATTTATAATAGTGTAATCTTTTATATTTTTATCTTCTGAAATAATAATAATTTTTTTTATTTTGTTTTCTCTTGCAAAAGCTAGTAATTTTTCTTGGCCACCTAAATGTTTTTCATATTCTGTAGAACAAATAATTGTTTCAATATTTAAGCCACTCAAGGCTACTCCTGAAAGGTTTGGTAAATCATTATTTTCATTTGGTTTAATTATTGATATATTTCTGTTTTCAAAAAAATTACTTAAATCTTCAAATATATTTAAATTTTTACCTATAATTATTACATGATTCATAAATAACTCCTTAATACAAACTCAGAAGCAAGAAGTTTGCCAAAACAGAAATTTACAAAAATTTAAATTATAGACTTGAATATCTAAGGAAAAATATTTTAAAAAAGCCTTTTTATTGAGTCAGTTTTATGACATTATATAATTAATAATAACAAAATACAAAATTTTGACACTTAAATGGCATCTGTCACAAAAATATCAGACCATAAAACCCAAAAGAGTAACAACTTTAACATCAGAAATTTAATTTCTGGTAAAAGCAAACAAACTGATGAATTAATAAAATTAATTCAAATGATATCCAAAACGAACAGTACCGCTTTAATACTTGGAGAAACTGGAACTGGTAAAGACGTGATTGCAAGAGCAATTCACAACTCTTCGCCAAGAAATGGACCTTTAATAACAGTCAATTGCGCAGCCATTCCTTCAGAGTTATTGGAATCAGAACTATTTGGACATGAAAAAGGATCATTTACTGGAGCTGATAAACTAAGAAAAGGTAAATTTGAACAATCAAGCGGTGGTTCAATGTTCCTCGACGAGATAGGTGATATGCCCTTGGCGCTCCAAGCAAAATTATTAAGAGCAATTGAAAATAAAACAATTCAAAGAGTTGGAGGATCTACAGATATTAAAATTGATCTTAGACTTATATGTGCAACTCATAGAGATTTAGAAAAAAAAGTTGAAAGTGGGGAATTTAGAGCTGATCTTTTCTTTAGAATAAATGTTTTACCTATACAGGTACCATCACTAGCTGAAAGAAGAGATGATATACCTGACTTAGTATTAAATTTGCTAAAAAAAGTAGATACCGAAGATGAATTTAAGCCAAAATTTACAACTGAAGCAATCACAGCACTTACAAGACATAATTGGCCTGGTAACGTAAGAGAATTAAAAAATTTAATTGAAAGAGCATGTATACTTTTTCAGGGTCAAGATGTTACAAGTACAAATGTTACTGAAAACCTCTTAAGGTTGAAAGCTCCAAACACAATTGAAGAACAAAATGAGATTTGGGATGTAACATCAGAGTTAATGGATGAAGTTGAATTTGATGACAACGGTGATGAAGAAACTAATGTTAATAATCTTCCTCATCCAAATAATTATAAAGATTGGTTTACTTTCTATGACGAAATTGATATTCGACGTCATTTACAAGATATTGAGATAATATTAATTGAAGCAGCTTTAGAAAAGACTAATGGAAAAATTGCCAACGCAGCAGACATTTTAAAGCTAAGAAGAACTACCCTAATTGAGAAAATGAAAAAATTCTCAATTACAAAAAATGATACTAATTAATAAATTTTTAATTCTTAAATTAACTGCTTTGATATGATCAAAAATAAATATTTTGAAGATTTTAATCTTGGAGACAAGTATATACTTCCTTCAAGGACTCAAACAAGCGGTATTTTTTCAATGTTTCAGGGTGTTTCAGGAGACAATGACCCAATTCACTATGATGTAGAATTTTGTAAACAAAAAGGTCATAAAGATATGCTGGCTCATGGTATCCAAGTTATGTCTCAAACAGCTGCTGGTGCAGGAAGTTTTCCATCAGAGGTTAGACAAAGTTTATTAGGAATGATTGAAATTAATGGCAAATTTCTAAAGCCAGTATACAAAAATGATACTTTATATCCAGAACTTGAAATCATTAATTTAGTTTCTCAAAAAACTACGGGTATAATTGAAATGAAAGCAACAATAATTAATCAAAATCAAGAATTAGTATTTGAAGGTATTCAAAAATACTTAATAAAAAAAAATGTTTAATATTTTTAAATTTTTTTTTAGTGTGAACTCAATGTTATCAAGGGTTAAGAAACAAGTACTACTCCCACTCAATTGTGCCAGGTGGTTTTGAAGTAATGTCATAAGTTACCCTATTAACACCACTAACCTCATTGATAATTCTTGTTGATGTATCAGAAAGAAAACTTTGATCAAATTTAAAATAATCAGCTGTCATTCCATCTACAGAAGTTACGGCTCTCAACACACAAGCATAGTCATAAGTTCTTTTATCTCCCATCACGCCAACAGACCTTGTTGGTAATAATACTGAAAAAGCCTGCCAAATTTCGTCATAAAAGTTATATTTCTTGATTTGGTCGATGAAGATTTCATCAATGTTTTGTAAAATTTTAACTTTTTTAATTGTCACTTCTCCTGGACATCTTATAGCTAATCCAGGTCCTGGAAATGGATGTCGATTTATAAATGTTTTAGGTAAGTTTAATTCATTTCCTAATTTTCTAACTTCATCTTTAAAAAGATTTCTTAAAGGCTCAATTAATTTCAAACCCATTCTTTTAGGTAAACCACCAACATTATGATGTGATTTTATAGTAACAGAGGGACCATCATTAACAGAAACACTCTCTATTACATCAGGGTATAATGTACCTTGAGCTAAAAACTTTATGTTATCCATTTTTTTTGCATGTTTTTGAAAAACTTTTATAAATAAATTTCCAATTATTTTTCTTTTCTTTTCTGGACTTGTAACACCTTTTAATTTATCTAAAAAAAGGTTGCTTTCATTAGCGTAAATAAGAGGTATTTTATAATTATCTCTGAACATTTTTAAAACTTCTGAATGCTCGTTTTTCCTAAGCAATCCATGATTAACAAAAATACAGGTTAAATTATTACCAATAGCCTTGTGTAAAAGGATTGCCGTCACAGAACTATCAACTCCACCTGATAGTGCGCAAATGACTTTATTGTTACCAATCTCTTTTCTGATATTTTTAATTGCATCTTCATAAAATGATTGCATTGTCCAATCACGTTTGAAGCCTGAGATTTTTAAAAAATTATCAAATAAAACTTTTCCTTTTGGAGTATGATGAACCTCAGGATGAAATTGAACACCATAAAAATTTCTTTTTTTATCAGCAACCATCGCAAAAGGTGCATTTTTTGAAGTTGCTAAAACTTTAAAGTCAGGTGCCATTTCACTTACATGATCACCGTGGCTCATCCATACTTCTTCGAGGTCCTTTTCAAACCAACCATCT